>NZ_QEYO01000027.1 GCF_023718305.1 Gramella sp. AN32 | reverse complement strand
CAGGTATATCTTTTGCTGCCAATGACAAGCGTTCTTGAACTTGCTGTCGAGCCCAATAGAGATCAGTATCTTCTTCAAATACTATGGTCACAATGGAAAGCCCAAAACGAGAAAAAGATCGCATATCATTTATGCCAGGTATGCTTACCATTGTTTGTTCAACGGGAAATGTAACAAGTTGCTCCACTTCTTGTGCTGCAAGGGTAGGGGAAACTGTTATAACCATTACCTGATTATCCGTAATATCCGGTACGGCATCTATGGGTAATTGTGTTAAGGAATAGGTTCCCCAACCAATTAAGAATAAGGTTAATATTCCGACAACAAGTTTATTGTTGATCGAAAACTGAATGATTTTATCTAACATTATAGTAGAAGAATTTTAAGATGGAAAACGAAAATGGAAAACATCAAGAGCTGACCTTATAGGCCCTTGAAAAAAAGGCATATAGTTTTAATGCTAAAGATGAATTAGGGAAATAGTTATAACAAAGAATTATGTCATAACTAAATAGGGATATAAATATCATCAAGTTCAGTTGAAGCTTGAATAGTATATATCACCTTAAGAAATTAACAAGACGGAGGTCCCCGAAGGGTATGGGAAGGTAATACTGAAAAATATGGAATTATAGGATAATCCCGAAAACGTTGCTTTTCAAAATTCGCGAACCAAATTTCTTGATTGTCAATGTGAACATTTAAAGGCGAGTTTTGAAAAATTTTAATTTTTACATCTAGATTTTTAACGGTGCCCGTTACATACTTTAAACTTCTTTCATTCAAGGAATGCTGAAAGTGCTCAAAAATATGGCCAAGCTCTAGATGTTCTTGAGCAATTTGTTGTGGACCTATTTCAGAAGCATTAGAAACGTACTCAGCATCAATATGAGGTACGATGTCGTGACCTATCATAATGAAGGCTGCTGCAAAAAAAAGTATATTTCTAAATAGCTTCAAGGCGTTGTTTACTAAGGTTGCGAATTTATGATATTTTTTTCCACTTTTAGCAAATACAGAGTGTAAAAATTCAACCTAAAAAAAATCCCCCCTGCTCTTCTAATACAGGGGGATTCCAAATTGATGTATTGGGATATTTAAAGTTCTATACTCAAATAGCCTTTCTTCTGAAGTTGAAAATCGTGTAATATACCATTGTCCACAACTTCAAGTTCCTCAGGGATATTTTCTTTATTGACTTTGAACTTTTTTAAAGAAAAGCCGCACACCACAATTTTCACGTGGGCTTTTTTAGCTTTTTCAATAAAGCTTTTCATCATTTCCTTATCAGTGAGGTCTTCAACAGTTTTTCCACAGATAATGACCTGAAAATCACCAAAACTCTCTCCGTCTTCTTTCGCCAAAGCCTCCGCCGTTAAAATAATGGGCTGAAGTTGGGGAATCTTTTTTGTAAGTACCACATAATTATGTGCGTGGTGGTCTTGTTTAGAGGTTTGTGCATTTAGAGTATTTGTTAATGTTAGTGCTAGGATAGTTAAACCTAAAATTAGCTTTTTCATAGTTCTTGTTTTTGAAACGTTTGAATATCATTTAATATAAAAAATAGGAGGCCTCCCAAGATTGCAATGTTTTTAAAAAGAGGGCCTAAAGTATGAATCTGTCCAACCTGCACGGTTAAGGTTATTGGGATAATAACTGCTGCCAGAGCGATTGCTGCCCATCGGGTTTTATAACCAATTAGGAGACAAAAGCCTGCGATCATCATTATCACTCCAGATATAATAACCAGGTACTCCGGGTTACCAAAGAAATAGGCAATTCCTTTGAATCTCGCCTGGTCAATCCGCGTTAGTGTCTTTTCCAGGTTTAAAATATGGTTAAAACTCGCTACTAAAAAAATTCCGCTGAGTAAAATGCGAAATAGCTGTACCGATCTATAGGATACAGAGATTTTTGCTTTCATTAAATTCAATAAGTTATCGTTAATAATTTGGTCTGGAAATAACATACAGATCCAAAACCAGTTTTGAATTATATTGCTATTGAATATTTAGGAGGAGGATATAATTTTCTGGGATGGATACTAATAACCAGATGTTTTCGATATAAAAATCGCTTATAATCGGAAGGGAAGACTGTAGGGATTTCTTTTTCGGTAACCAACTGATAATTATTGGAACAGGTCCTGGCCAGTTTCAGTATTTGCACCGGAGAAGGAGTTTTCAAATGGTCGCCCGTTTCCTCAATATCATTAATTTTCTTTTCACAGAAAGGATTTATAAGGACTACTTGATTAGCATCCAGTACCACACTGAGAATATCAGTATCCACAGTGATTAGTTTTCCTAAAAAAACCATCACGAGAAATATCGCTATGTATTGCTTTCCCAGCATAGAATTTTTCAAATATATAATTTTTCATTTCTACTCCATGTAACCTTTGTTACATAAGGATAATGCATTGGATTTGTGTAACAATAGTTACTGAAGGTCTCTTCCTATAGCCGTATATTTATGGAAATAATCATAAACATAAAAAAGAAGAGTTATGAAATATTATTTTAATAAAACGATCACTGGAGAATTTGAGGAAGTAATTAAAAAAGTTACTGATGAACTGGAAAAAGAAGGCTTTGGGATTTTAACAGAAATTGATGTGACGGCAACCTTAAAAAAGAAACTAGATATCGATTTTAAGAAATATCAAATTTTGGGCGCCTGCAACGCTCCTTATGCGCATAAAGCTTTAAAAGCGGAAGATAAAATAGGAACCATGTTACCGTGTAATGTAATTGTTCAGGAATTGGAAAATGGGAAAATTGAAGTTGCCGCGGTAAATCCTATGGCATCCATGCAGGCTGTGCAAAACAAAAATTTAGAAGAGATCGCCACAGAAATTGGAGATAAGTTAGAAAAAGTGATAAGCCAGATCTAAACTTTTAATTATTGGAAAATGAAAAGAGAAAATCAGGCCAAAAAAGAAATCAAGAACCAGGATTATACTGAAAGTCGTAGAACAACCTATTGTATTAGCCAGCGATATGGCTCCCAACCTTTTTCTGAAATTTTGAATAATATAAAAGGAGCATTGAAAAAAAGGAATTTTGATATACTTCTGGAATTGAACTTGGATGAATATTTAAAGGAGGATGTTAAGACTATGTCCCCGCATGTTATTCTATCAACTTGTAATACTGAAACCGCTGCCAACGTACTCTCTGCCGATATTCAAAGTGGTATTTTTTTGCCCTGCTCCATAACAGTAAAAGAAGTAGATCAGGGTATCATTGAAGTTTCTATTGAGGATGCCACAGTTACCTGGGCTGCAACAAAAAACAAGGAATTAGCTGAAATAGCAGTAAACATAACAAAAACCCTAAAGGAGATTCTATCAGAAATTGATCAGCAGCAGATGCAATTGTAAAGTACATTTAGATATGGTTATTAAAAAAAATGATAGAAGAAATTTTATAAAACTGGGATGTGCTGGAGCATCTATGCTTATCGCCTGGCCATTATTTCAGTCCTGTGCTAATGAGAAAAACAATAGCGACCCATTAAAAATGAATCCTAATTTTCAACCCGATCTGGATATTAAACTCATTGCTAGGGAAATTGAAATCGGTCTGTTTGAAGGGGAAAAAACACAATGCTGGGCTTTTGGGAGCGAATTGATAAAGGGGAACCCTGACAGCCTTCGGCAAATTCCTAATAGTTATCTGGGGCCCATAATAAAAGTGCGCAAAGGTCAAAAAATACGGGTACGTTTTAAAAATGAACTGCCCCAGAAAAGTATTGTGCATTGGCATGGCATGCATGTACCAGAAGAATATGATGGACATCCAAAAAATATTATCTCGGAGGGTCAAACGTATGTTTACGAATACGAAGTAATGAACCGAGCAGGAACCTACTGGTTTCATCCCCATCCACATGGAAAAACCGGCGAGCAGGTTTACAATGGACTTGCTGGCATGTTGCTGGTATCAGATGGAGAAGAAGAGAATTTAGGTCTTCCCAAGGATGAATTTGATCTACCGGTGGTCATTCAGGACCGTAGTATTGATACCGATAATCAATTGGTTTATCTTGACGGGGGAAGAATGGACAGCATGATGGGGTTTTTGGGTGATAGAATCTTTGTGAACGGTAGGCCGGAACAAGAATTATCCCTAAAAGCAGGATGCAATTACAGGCTAAGGATTCTAAATGGTTCGAATTCGCGAATTTACAAACTTGCCTGGCATAACGGAGAACCCCTAAAAGTAATAGGTATTGATGGCAGTATCCTGGAACGAACCAAAACAATGCCTTATGTAATACTGGCTCCCGCAAAAAGAATAGATATATGGCTGGATTTAAAAAATAAAAAGCAAGGAGAGGAACTTGAATTAAAAAGCCTGGAATTTGAAAGCGGGATGATGGGAGGAATGATGAATGGCGGAATGATGGGTGGAAGCAATAGTCATCTGCCATTAGGGTCTGAATACAGTCTTTTTAAAATTAAATTGAACAAGAGTGGATCGAATGAGTATTTACTCCCTGAAAAACTTATTCCCTACAATAAATTGGATCCAACAACTGCAATTAATCAAAATAATCCCAGGGAATTTAATTTCTTTATGCAGGGGATGCAATGGACCATAAACGGCAGGACGTGGGAAACGACGGATGTAGCTGAAGAGGAAATAGTAAAAATAAATACCACCGAAATATGGCAGCTTTCCAATAGAGGAGGAAAAATGATGGGTGGTGGCGGTATGATGGGTAATGGTGGAATGATGGGACGTGGAAATAAGGGTGGCGGAATGGGTAATATGATGCAGATGCCCCACCCCATTCATATACATCAGGTACAATTCAATATTTTGGAACGTGATACTTCCGAAATGGATATCAATGTATGGAATTCTATTAGGGAAGGTATTATTGACGAAGGCTGGCAGGATACAGTACTATTAATGCCTGGTATGAAAATTAAAATTATCATGCGTTTTTCAGATTTTAAAGGCCTCTTCGTTTATCATTGTCATAATCTTGAACATGAGGATATGGGAATGATGAGAAACTATAAAATTGAATAGAATAGAAGAAATTATTATTTATAATGAAGACTTTTTCAATAGGTTAAAAAATTGAGAAGATCATAAGACTAATTTTAAACTAAATACATAATAAAATGAGAACAATTTTAAAAACCTTAATGGTTATCGGTATAATGGGTGCAGTTGTTAGTTGTAAATCAACTTTTAATGCCTCTGAGACCATGGAACTTCAAAACAATCGAGCGGCTGTATATCAGGAAATAATTTCAAATCCAGATCAATTCAGAGAATTTATAGACCTGGCGCAGCAAGATGAAGGTGCTAGGAAAATAATGATGCAAAACCATATGCAAATGATGGAATCAGGAAAAATGAAAGGGATGATGGAAAATAATCCCGAGATGAAGGAGAAAATGAAATCTCATATGCAAAAAATGATGGAAGAAAATCCTGAGATGAAAGAAAAAATGCAATCCATGATGATTGAAAAAATGTTGAAAACTCCTGAAAGCAGAAAAATGCTCATGGACAAAATGCATGAAAACCAGGAAATGCAAAAAGAAATGAAAGAAAAGATGATGCAAAGAATGAAAGAGAATCCAGAAATGATGGATGCGATGATGGACAAAATGATGGATAATCCGGAAATGAAAGAGAAAATTATGTCCAAGATGAAAGAGAAAAAATCCAATTCAGAAAATCATAAACACGAATAATCATGATGATGTGGTGGTGGATTATAGGTTTTGGCCTTCTTGTTGTTCTGGTAATGCTCTTTTATACTGTTAAAAATAAAAACAGACCATTGGAGAAAAATGATGAGAGGCCCATACATATATTAAAAGAAAGATATGCTAAAGGTGAAATAACCAAAGAGGAATTTGAAAATCAAAAAGAAACTCTTCTTGATAAAAAATAAATAGGTACGCTTTACAGCTTAGAATAATTTTAGAAAACAGAAGGGGTTAGATTTTTTTTTAAATCTGACCCTTTTTAAAAATTATAGTTCAAGATTAAATCCACATGAAATAAATCGGTTTTATTTAAATAAAAATTGGGGTTGTTGGGAAAATCCCCATTTGCGAATTTGGTCACAAACAAGAGCTCCGGTTTAAGGTTTTTCAATTTCTTAAAGGAGAAAAATAAATCAAGATTTATATGGGTATAATCTGGCACCGCATATTTATTGGATTTGGGATCTAAAACTGAAGGTTTCCATTGATGACCTATACTAAGAACTGTGTTAATTTTTGATTCAGGATCACCTAGGGTAAATGTATCATCATAATACATTATTAAAGCATGGTTATCTGCGGATCCTTCACTACGCTCCCTCTTTTGGAAACTGAATAAGAATTCCCTTCCCCATTCACGCGGAAAAATAAACTGCCCATGCGGAAGGATCCTATCATACCCTAACGAAATAGAGGAATTATCGTTCCAATTATATTTTACTTTCACACCCAAAATATCTGCGGAATTCGCTTTAAAATAACGCAAAGAATCTATCGAATTTCCCCCTTCCCCAATTTTATTTTGATGCAGCCATTCCATTTCCAGGTTAACTTTTTCGGTGATATTTATTTTCGGTTTCAGATAAAAGGAATTGGAGACATTATCTATAAAATAATTCCAGGTTTCAATGCTTGAATTCTCTGTGATTTTAAAGTTCGCATTTGCAATAAAAAGAAAATCCGAATCTGTATTATTTGCATATTGGGCAGGATCGCCGATCCAGTCCCTGCCAACCGCATAAGTGCCGATACTTTCTCCAATCCCATAAAACTCTCCTGTAGATCTGGGTGCTGCCGCATTAAATATACCTGCCTGAAAATGTGTGTTTTTATTAGGTTCATATTGGTAACGTAAGCCTTGAAAAAGACTTGGGATCATCCTTCCATCTTCCGGATTTACCAAAGGTGATTTAATTTTCATTCTCCCAAAGCTGAATTCGTGTTGCTGAAATTTATAATTAGCATAGAGTTCGCCAATTAAAAATATAGCCTTGTTTTCTAAATTTAGGCGGTCAAAAAGGCCTTCCTCATACCTACTTAATTTTCCCGTTTGCATATCAGGAACTGTTAAATCCTGTATTCCAAGATTGGTAGAATTATAAACCGCAATCCCAAACTCTAAGTTTTCATTCGGGATATATTGATATTTTAGCTTCCCTCCTAGTGCTAATGCTGTAAAATCCTTTAAAGATCCTTTATTAAAAGTATTCATATAGTAGGCACGCAACTGGCCGGAAAGAATGCTACGCTTTTTTTCTTCTATTATTTCTTGAGAAATTAAAGCAGAGGGAGTTAATAAAACCAGTAATATTAGAGAAGAATAGTATTTTATCATTTATTTTTTGTTAGGCCGTACTCCTGTTGGTAGTATTCCATAATGGGTGGAAATGGGCCATATTTATGTTGGGTTTCAGAGAAATTATCTGCCCATGGTCCGTATGGGGTTGAAACCGGTTTCAATTTTAAGTCCGGGTAATCTTTTTCTAAATTACTTTTCTGAGGACGATCAAAGCTATTGATATAGCCGGCTAAGTGGTAAGCCTCTTCATCACTCAATTTAGGATTATCCCAGGTGGCCTGGCCAAAAGGCATATTTCCTTTAATAAATTGAGCTGCAGTAATGACCCGGTGCATTCCTGCACCATTATTATAACTGTCTTGGCCCCAAAGCGGAGGATATTGATATCCTTTAGTGGGATCTGCGAATCGCTGACCCTGTCCGTTTTCTCCATGGCAAACCGCACACTCTTTAGTAAAAAGTGCTTTACCTTTTTCGTGGTCAACTGCAACATCAGGAATATTGATTTTAGGGAAACCCTTAAATTCTTTCTCCCTTTCCTCGGGTAAACCTTCACCCAGCCACTCCATATAAGCCACGATAGATTTCATTTCCCGGGATTCTATGGGAAGTTTATCCCCATCCATACTTCGTTGCATACAACCGTTTATCCTGTCTTCAATAGTTCCTTCTTTATTTGATCTTCCCCGGAATTGTGGAAAGCGATTTGTAACACCTACCCAGGAAGCTGAACCCGGTTGGGTGCCCGCTTGCAAATGGCAATTCATACAAGCAAGGTTGTTTCCGGCATAACGCATATCGGCATCTTCGGCCATAGGCCCCATATATTTTGAGGATTCTGCAATTAGCTGATATCCATACTTTACTTCTGCAGGTATAAAACCAGAGGCTAACTCTGCTTCAATATCTTTGGGTTGCCAGTTTTTTTCAGAAATTTCATTTTTTCTAAATAAGGAAGGATTCGTATCAAATAGAAAGATACCGGTGAACAGTATAACGATAAGAGCAATTAAGGAAATGAAGAAATAAGCAATTGATTTTATCAGAGACCTAAATTCTTTCATAGGGTAAATTAAAAAGTATTAGATATATATAGTTTACAGGATATTCATGAATAATTTTCAAACCTAAAGCATACATTTAAATTACTATGTAACAAATGTTACAAGAGGTTAGGCAAAGAGACCCTATTTTCGAATATTTTAAATATTTTTTCAAAATGAATATGAGGTCACCACTTAAATTATCAGTTTTCGGTATAATGTCTTTTATAACGTTGCTCACCGGGTGTAAAGCAACCAAAAACACATCAACAATGAATTCTGAAAATACGGATAAAATTAAAAGAGTTTCGGTATTGCACACCAATGATATGCATGGCTCTTATATGCCTTTTCAAACTACTTTAGATAATGCCACCGCTCAAACCGGAGATTCTATTGATAATCTAATGAGGTTTGAAAAAGAGGCTAAAATAGGTGGAATTGCTCGGATAGCAACCGTGGTAAATTCAATTAGAAAAGAAAAAGGCAATGATCATGTCATCCTGTTTGATGGCGGGGATACTTTTAGTGATGACCAATTGGGGAACCTAACTAAAGGTGAAGCGATGGTTCGTATGATGAACGAGTTAAATTATGCTTTGATGGTACTGGGAAATCATGATTTTGATTATAGCCTGGAAAGGACCCGTGAACTTGACCAAATAGCTAATTTTCCCATGCGTGCAGCCAACATAACAGATCAGAAGACAGGGAACCCAATATTTAAAGATCCTTACCTAGTATTGGAAAGAGGAGATTTAAAAATTGGTGTGCTACCCATAGGATATAGGAATACCCCTTTAACCGGAAACTCAAAAAATATCGAAGGCCTGCAATTTATTAAGGGTATAGAAGCAGTTCAAAAATATCTTCCTGAATTGAAAGATAAAACCGATATCATTATTTTGCTTTCTCATGAAGGTATGGCTGTAGATAAAATTATTGCTGAAAAAATAAATGGGATAGATTTAATCATTGGGGCCCACAGCCATGATGTGATTGAACCGCCTATTAAAATAAACCATACTTATGTCGTACAGGCTTTATCTGATGCCGCAGTATTGGGTGAAACGGAACTGCTAATTACCAATAAAAAACTGTCTGGTATCAATACCAAATATCATTATTTATGGCATGATACTTATACAGCAGATGAAGAACTGGAAAAACTAGTGAAAGAACTGCGTAAACCATATATATCGCAACTCGAAGAAAAAATCACCAAAACCGATACGGTAATTGGAAGACAATACAAATCTGAAAGCCCTTTTGATAAAGTAGTGACTACATTGATGAGGAACAATTTCAAAACTGATGTGGCTTTTCTACCCGGGGTGGGTTATGGAATTTCCTTGAATGAAAATATTACCAGTGAGGATATCTACAAATTGCTCCCCCATCCCGCCAAGGTTGTCACCCTGGAAATGACCGGAGAGCAAATAAGAAAAACATTAGAGCAAACGGCTACAAATTTAAAGCCGGAAAATAAAATGGATATTGTAGGAGGCCTAATCCAGTCTTCGGGCATTCATTATCATTTAGATCTTTCAAAACCGATTGGAAAAAGGGTATCGGATGTTAAAATTAAAAATAGTGCTATCGTAGATAACGAGGTATATAAAGTGGCCACACATTCCGGTATGTTAAACGGGATCCATAATTATGTAGAATTTGCAAAAGGCACTAATATTAAAAAGACCGATATTGTGCTTACTGAATTTATATTAGATACATTCCGGAAAATGGCTAAACTTGATTTTCCTGAAAATATGGGAGAAGTTAGGGTGAATAAATAATTACTTTTTAAAAAAGTTTCATATGAAAAGCACTATAAGTTTTATTATAATATTAATAAGCAGTTTACAAATGACAGCACAAGAATGGCAAACTCCTGCTATAGAAGGCTATGGAAAGATCAAATATTATGAAGATGCAGCCGAATTACCCGACACTTCCCTAACCTATAAAATGATTTTTAATATTGATAGTGAAAAGGAGAAAGAGGGTGTTAATGTGGGGTTATGGAAAATTGCCCGTACCCTTAATTTGTTGAAAGCAGGAAGCGTAGCTAATGAAAAGATAGATATTGTTGCGGTTTTACATGGAGAGGCAACTTATGCAGTACTTACTAATGAAAAGTATCACGAGCGGTTTAAAACCCAAAACCCGAACATAGAATTATTGAAGCTATTAAATGAAAATGGGATAACAATTTTCGTTTGCGGACAAGCTACAGCCTCCCGGGACATTGAGAAAGAAGATATAAATGAATATGTTCAACGGGCCCTTTCGGCTTTAACGGTATTACCAAATTATCAGTTAAAAGGTTATACCCTGATTCCTTAGTTTTAGGAATCTTTACGGTGTATAAATTGAGTTTCTTCTAAAAACGCTCATTCAAACCAACCTATAACTTCCTATTTTGCTAGGTGTAAAAACTGGATTTTTCTTTAAATAATCCTTCATAGCTGCTACGGCCTTTTGCTCCTGTCTTTTTCTATTTTTACCATACTTACCAGCAACACCTTGCGTTGTAACAAACCCCACTTTGTAGGTTTTTTCAAAATGAATGTGTTCGCTTTTAAAATATATTTCCTGAATGCGATGCCCTTTAGGATTTTCAATGCGAAAATTCACTTGTAATCCTAAACAACGTTTTACATATCCCCCCATTTGGCCTAAGGGATTACAACAAAAGGTACGCTCCAGATTTTCTTCCAGCATTTCCTTAATTTCTGCTCCTGTAAGCTCTACTGTGGAAACAGGAGGATTCATTGGGACGATATTATATAAATCATTCTCAGTAATATTTCCCTTTGGAATGGGTGAACCGTAGCGCCAGCCGTTTGAAAAGGCAATTTCCGTTTTTGTACTATGGGCAATTGCACTAAGTAATAATTCGTCCAAGGTGGAATTTATGGTGTTGTAACGATGTAAAATCTCGGTCGTAATGCCTAAAGTAACGGTCCTCATCTGGTGATATGGTTTTAAAATGTTTTGAACCATAGCATCCACTTCAGTATTTTTTGGTAATGTAGCATCCATTTTAACAAGTTCGTAATCGTAACCTTTAATCTTTTTATCTTCTACTTCAAGGGTGAAGTTACCCACAAATGCGCCGTGGCAACCGCATTGTACTACACGTGTACCATTGATCTCAATGGATTTATAAATTCTATTATGAGTATGGGCACTCAGGCAAATATCAATACCTTCCACCTTTTTCAAGAGTTCAACATCCTGTGGAAATCCATTATGGGAAAGCAAGATTATTATATCAGACCCCTTAGCTTTTAGATTTTTTATATGTTGTGGTATCTCATCCAAACCGGATGTAAACTTTAGGCCTTTACTCATCTTTTCGGGCATCACTTTATCTACAATCATTGCACAAATCCCTATCACTCCAATTTTAAGACCTGCCTTTTCATACATAGCAGTGGGCTGTAAAAAATTTGATCCATCTTCTGAATATACGTTACAGCCCAATACGGGAAAATCCAATTGCCTATCTAAATCTTTTAATCGATCAGGACCATAAGCAAAGTCCCAATGCCCTACAAGTGCATCAAGTTTTAAAGCATTTAAAATGGGTACGACGGCTTTGCCGTCAGAATCTACCAGGGGTTTGGTGCCGTGCAGGGTATCTCCCCCATCAAAGAACAACGTATTGGGGTTTGCTTTACGAATTTCCTCCACGTACCCGGCAATATATGCATAGCCACCAGCAGTTTCCACCACTTGTCCTGTTTCATTATAAAATAATTCGGGATGTGGGGCGATGTAACCATGTACATCGTTTATAAATAAAATATTTAATTTCATAATATCTACATTTGAGGTGTATAGTGTGTATCCCAAAAAATTTAAGTAATCAGTATACTCGCTATACTGTATTTTTATTCCTTTTTTTTCTGAATTATCCCGGTAGAAGCCATATTATTTCCTTGTCTTGCATCGAATTCCTTTAAACCATTGTCTAAAAATTCAACAAAATTTTCAACATTTAGATCATAACCTTTTGGTGCACTCAATAAAGAGCCCTTAGTGTCAACCAAGGTATAATAAGGTTGCGCATTGGCATTCAGCTTTTGGATCATAAAGTCCAAATTCTGTTTACCTATTGTCTTTTTAACTTTTTGATCATGGCGTGAAACATACCATTCAGATTCCGGTAATTCTGTTTTTTCATCTACATATAATGCCACTACCACATAATCATTTTTTAGACGTTTCAAAACCTTGGGATCACTCCACACTGTGGCTTCCATTTCACGGCAATTAACACAGCCATGTCCCGTAAAGTCAATAAATAAAGGTTTATTTTGTTTTTGGGCACATTCCAAGGCCTGGTCGTAATCAAAATATCCCTGGATATTGTGAGGTAATTTCAAAAGATTATCATATTTCGGAATTCCACAATTTGTGATATTGCTATCGTCTTTATTCTCTAAGCCCGGAATTGAAGCCTGCATGCTAAAATTTTGGCTGCTCATTGGTGGTAAATAGCCTGCGAGAGGTTTTAATGGTGCCCCGAATAATCCGGGGATCAAATAAACCACAAAGCTAAAAATTAATATAGCAGCAACCACCCTATATACAGACGTGGTTTCAGTTTTCTTTTCATGTGGAAATTGAATTTTACCCAATAAGTAGAATCCTAAAAACGCAAAAATTACAATCCAAAGAGCCAAATAAATATCACGATCTAGAAATTCCCAGTGGTAAACCTGATCTACTATACTTAAAAATTTAAGAGCCAATGCCAGTTCTACAAAACCTAGCACCACTTTAACGGTATTAAGCCAGCTTCCGCTTTTTGGCAAAGATTTTAACCACTGCGGAAAGATGGCTAATAATGTAAAGGGAAGTGCAAAAGCTAATGAGAAGCCCAACATTCCCACTAATGGTTTTATCGTCTCTCCGTTAGCAGCTTGTAATAGAATTGTGCCGGCAATAGGACCGGTACAACTAAAACCAACCAATACCAACGTAAAGGCCATAAAGAATATTCCTAAGATCCCACCTTTGTTGGATTGAGCATCTATTCTATTTACAAAAGAGTTTGGTAATCGAATTTCAAATAAACCAAAAAAAGATAATGCAAATAACAGGAAAACGGCAAAGAAGAATAAATTAGGTAGCCAATGGGTGCTGAGAAAATTAGCAAAGTCGGCTCCAAAAAACAAAGAGAACACTGTTCCGATTAATGTATAAATTAAAATAATCGAAAAACCATATAGTAAGGCCTGGCTTATTCCATTGACCCGGCTACCATTTGATTTTGTGAAATACGTTACCGTCATGGGAATCATTGGAAAAACACAGGGAGTGAGTAGCGCTGCCATTCCTGCACCAAAAGAGAGGAGAAAAAAGGTAAGAAGGAAAGCCCCGCCTTCCTCCTTCTCTTCAACTTTAAACTCATTTTTAAAAGATTTTAAATCTTTGGTGGGTGCACCACCAGCATCTTTACCTGCATTTGTACTTTGGCCTCCCAGAGATCCTTCATTGTTCTTCCAAAACACATCTGTTTCAAAAGGAATACACTGTCCAGTTACATCGGAACAGATTTGATAAGTTGCTACGGCTTCAACTACCGCTTCAGTTTTTATAAGCTTTATACGCTGTTGAAATTCAGCTGTACCCGTAAAATAGGTGTACTTACCTCCCCATAATTCATCATATTTCTCTTTGGAACCAACTGGAATGAGATCACCCATGACTTCATAACCTTCATTTTTACCAAAATTAATTTCAGTAATCATAGGTCCCAGGTCGGGATCAAAGTCACTGGAATATAAATACCAGTCTATAGGTATGTCTGCTTTAAAACTAATTACTATGGTATCTCCCGGCACTGGATTTTCTTTATCTGCAGAAATTTGCCAATTGGGTGGATCCATCACTTGTCCATAGCCTGATAGGGACGTGATAAAAACGATCAGGTAGAGCGTTAAGGATTTAATAAATCTCATAAGGGAATTGAATTTTAAAGAATTAGAAAAAATCTCCCGAGGGAGAGGTGAAGAGGAAACCCCGAGGCTAAGCCGTCGGGGAATTTTATAGATTGACCTTCAGCTTAATTAAGATCGTCCAGAAATTCTTTGAATTCTTCACTATCATAATCTCCCATTCCCTGATGGGTTAAAGCCAGGTTCCCATCTGCATCTATGACGTAAGTAGTCGGGATTGCCTGAGAAGTATACATTGGAGGCAGGTTCCCGGCTAATTTATATACTTCAAAATCATAGCCTTTTCTTTTATTAAAATCTATGGCTTTTTGAAAATCATTATCTAATGAAAGCATAATAAAGGCAACTTCCCCACCTTTTATATCATTGTACATATTATTGATACCAGGCATTTCTGCCACGCAAGGGGGACACCAGGTCGCCCACATATTAAAGAAAATGACTTTCCCCCTAAATTCTTCCATTTCTACACGTTCACCCTTAGAATTGATAAGGCTCATATTAAAATCGGCTTTTGGTCTTTTCGATTGCTCCATAGATGTTGCTTTGGTCTCTACATCTGGATCCATTAACCCGGTTTTAAGAATCCCCCTTTGTACAAAACCAAAAACTTCTGTATGTAAACCGGTTAGAAACAAGGTGAGTATAAGCGTTCCTGTAATACCATATTCGAGAAGATTTTTCTTTACTTTTTTATTCATCACTAAATTTTTAAATGCAATAACCCGATATGTTTAAAATATTTTAAACACATTCCAGAAGGTCTATTGCCTGATTATATAATTAGATTAGAAGCTGATTATTCCAGCTTCATAAATAAGAATTTGTAGTTCAGTTAAATGAACCTTTTAAAAAATCAGGATAATTTAGGAGGGGGAACAAATTTGTAGGTAAATGCCTTAGTTTCTGCAAAGATTTGTTTGAAATTACTTTTAAAATTCAGCGGAAGAACCTTTTTTTCATCTGGCTGTTTTTCCAGTTGAAAAACCGAATTACAAAATGAATGAAAGGTAATTTGAATACCCTCATGAGCCTGGTTGAATTTAACCTCTCCAGACTTTTTATGAGAAGATAAATCACATTTTTTCTTTACGTAACTAACTTGGTCGGAATTTACGACTTCCCCAAGGATGTTGGAATCCAAGGCAATTAACTTGCCGAACATTATAAGGGCAAGAATTATAGCTATGTATGATCGTAAATTCATGAAACTCAAAAGTAATGAAAGAAATTATCTCACAAAGTAACATTTGTTACACGACTCTGGGCCAAGCCTGAATTATACGTTAATATTCATTTGAATACCTATAGGGCATCTTTTCCAAAACTCCTCTTTAGGTTTAGACCATAATATATTCATTGGAGGCTATCAGCACATGTAACCTAGCTACATACAATTTTAGGACTTTACTATTCTCAAAATTACTGGCATAAACAAGTGGTTTTACCAGACGAGAGGATAGATATATTTTGTACGAGTTTGTAAAATAATTACAAGAATATTATAACCTGAATTTTATCGTTTCAATATTCGAAATGGATTAACTTTTAAAGTTGTGTACTTAATTCCTGCTTAGTTTAAAAGTTTCTAAAACCTGACTTTGGTCATATTTTACAAGACACCCTATCCTTTTCTTTGTCTAAAATAAACCACAGGTTCATTTCAATTTTATTTATCAACATTGTTTAATGTTTTATAAACTAATAAACAATAAAACTATGCTTAATAAAAAGATTTTTGAATTACAGGCAGATGTATGTAAAGCCCTGGCACATCCCATAAGAATGGAAATCATCCATTTATTAAGGAAGGAAGAACTCTGTTTCGCTAAAATTCTGGAAGCTACCGGGTGCTTGAAATCCAATCTTTCGCAACACCTGAAAATAATGACCAAAAAAGGGATTTTAAAGGTTAGAAAGGATGGACAATGTCGGCATTTTTCCCTTTCATCAAAAAAAGTTGCAGAAGCGTGCCAATTAATGCATGAAGTCCTTTTTCAAAACATACAGGAACAACAGGAATTATTAAAAAACTCATAAAAATGAAAACAGTCTTAATATTAGGTGCTGGCATTGGAGGGGTAGATATTGCCCGAAAACTCAGTATACATAGTGGTAATGAAGATAATATCCATCTAATTAAAATTATCGTCTTCGAGAAAGAAGATAAAAGCGTTTTTTCCCCCTCCCTCCCATGGTTAATGGTAGGTAATAGAAAAGCTGATCAAATTTATAAATCAACTAAAAAAATAGAAGCTTCGGGCCTCGAGGTAGTGAACGGGGAAATTGAAAAAGTGGACCCGGAAAATATTTCAGTTACCGTTAAAGGTAAAGCTTACAAAGGGGATTATATGGTGGTTTCCCTGGGGGTGGAACAAAAAGTCAAATATAATCTTGATAAATACGGATTTAATTTTTTTCAGTTGAAGGGTGCAGAGGGATTTCATGAGGGGTTAAAAAAATTTACCGGCGGAAAAATTGCTGTTTTAATTTCCTCGCTCCCCTATAAAAGTCCGGCCGCTCCTTACGAAGCAGCGATGTTAATCGAAGATTATATTTCCAAAAATGGATTAAGGGATAAAACAGAAATTTCAATCTACACCCCTGAAAAACGACCTATGGAGTTTGCAGGGAAGGATTCCTCGAATGAGTTGCTGGCTTTACTGGGGGAAAAGGGAATAAAATATTTTCCTTCCCATCAAATTACTTCGGCTACAACAAATTCCCTGGAGTTTGACAATTCTGACAACCACAATTTTGATTTATTGGCTTTTACACCTGAACATCTGAGCCCGGCTGTTATCAGAAAAAGTGTTTTAGCGGGAAAATCCGGCTGGATTGAGGTCAACGGGCAAACCATGGAAACAGCCTATCCCCATGTTTATGCCATAGGTGATAATGTAGATTTAAGCCTTGAATCTGGAATTCCATTACCAAAACTAGGAATTTTCGCTCGCAGCCAGGCAAAAATCGTAGCGCATAATATTGGCAGGAATATCAAAAATAAGGAGTCAGACAGGACTTTTAGTGCCGAAGGGGAATATTTCATTGAATCTGGCGAAGGAAAAGCGATGCCCGCAAAAGGCCATTTTGATACTTCTTCAAAAGCAAAAGTAGATTTAAAAATACCCGATCATTGGGGGCATATCTCCAAATGGTGGTCTGAAAAATATTGGTTATTCAAAAATTTCTAGCAATAAAACTTTAAATATGATAGCTAATAAAACTCGATTATTTATCCCTCTTTTCTTATTTGGACTGCTGCTTCAGGCCCAGGAAGTAAAATCTATTTCTAAAGAAGAAGTTCTTTCCGGGGTAAAGGAAAATAACCGGACACTTAAAATATCCGAACAGGAATTCTTTGAGGCCCGGGCAGATTACCGGCAAACCAATGCGGTCTTCCTTCCCAATATAAAGTTGTCCCATACCGGCTTTACCACCAACAATCCGCTGATGGCTTTTGGATCCAAATTAAACCAAGAGGTTATTTCCCAGAGCGATTTTAATCCCGATTTACTGAACAATCCCGACAGGATTGAAAATTTTGCCACCAAAATAGAGGTGCAACAACCCCTGATAAATATGGATGGGATTTACCAGCGAAAAGCGGCAAAAAGTAAAATGGAAGCCAATGAATTTCAAAACCTGCGCACCAGGGAATATATGCTGCTGGAAGTTGAAAAAGCCTATATGCAGTTACAGCTGGCCCACAGGGCCGTAGCCGTTCTGCAAAAGGCAAAAGAGGCCGCCCTCGCCAATAAAAAACTGGCAGATAACAGCTTTAAGCAGGGCTATCTGCAAAAGTCTGATGTACTTGCCGTAGAAGTGCGTGTCACAGAGGTGGACAACCAACTGCAGTATGCCAGGAGCAATGTAAAGAATGCTTCAGATTACCTGGCTTTTTTAATGAATGAGCCCCAAGGGGTTATTCTCCAACCATCAGATTCCCTTCAGTTGGAATCCCTGCCCGCAGGATCCTTTTTAAAGGTTCCTGGGGAGCGGGCTGATATTAAAGCTATGGAAATGGCGGCCGAAGCGCGAAAAAAGATACACCAGGCCGATAATATGGCTTTTTTGCCCCGCCTTAATGCTTTTGGAAGCTACGAACTGTATGATGATGAATTGTTCACCGGCAATGCCAATGGTTATATGGCCGGGATTACCTTAAGCTGGGATATCCTCCAGGGAACCAAACGTTTTGGAAAAGCCGATAAGAGTAAAGCAGAATTTGAAAGAGCACAGCTTGAATATGAACAATATGTATCTAAAAGTCAGCTGGAGCTGAACAAGGCGAAACGTGCCTTAACAGACGCCGAAAACAAACTACAACTTACCGGCCTGGCCCTGGAACAATCTGAAGAATCCCTGCGCATACGAACAAATCGTTTTGAGCAGGGACTGGAAAAAACCACGGACCTGCTAATGGCCGAGACCCAGGCTTCGGAAAAAAAACTGGAATATTTCCAGACGGTGTATGAATACAATTACGCCCTGGCCTACCTGGAATTTTTAATTACGGAGTAAACATTAAATATAGCAATATCCTGACCTGTAGAAATAATAAAGAAACTATGAAATTCAAATTATACACACTCACCCTTTTAACCGCCGGGCTACTTATGGGTTGCGGAGGGGATGAAGTTAAAACTAAAACCGATAATAAGGCCCCTATTAAAGTGAGTCTTAGTTCGCCCAGTGAAGCTAACAGCCCCTTTGTAACCGCAAGCGGAAAGATTGAAGCCGTAAACAACGCGAGTTTGAGTACACGCATGATGGGCTTTATAAATAAAATTCATGTGAATATTGGAGATAAGGTTAAAAAAGGCCAATTATTGGTATCTATAAATAATTCTGATTTACAGGCCCAAATAGCACAGGTAAATGCCAAAATTACCGAGGCTTCTGCCGCCTACAATAGTGCCGAAAAAGATTACGAACGCTTTAAGGCATTATTTGAAGAAAACAGTGCTTCCCAAAAGGAACTGGACGATATTACCGCCAATTACGAAATGGCCAAAGCCAGGTTGGAAGCCGCCAGGCAAATGAAAAACGAAACAGAATCCCAATTTGCCTATGTAAACATTCGGGCTCCATTTAGCGGTGTAATTACCAATAAATTTGTAGAAGAAGGAACCATGGCCAACCCTGGCATGCCCCTACTGGCTCTGGAAGCTCCCGGAGCTTTTGAAGTAAGGACAACAGTTCCCGAATCGGAAATTTCTTCTATACAACTGGGAACCCCGGTGAAAGTGCTTGTAAAATCCA
Source organism: Gramella sp. AN32 (assembly GCF_023718305.1). Classification (GTDB taxonomy): domain Bacteria; phylum Bacteroidota; class Bacteroidia; order Flavobacteriales; family Flavobacteriaceae; genus Christiangramia; species Christiangramia antarctica. The sequence goes on along the minus strand of NZ_QEYO01000027.1, from coordinate 18,434 downwards.
TAGATAAAACTATCGACGGAAAAGTAAGCGAGGTTGGTATCTCTGCCAAAAATACCGGCGGCCAATATCCCGTAAAAATAAGTTTACTGGAAACCAATGCCGATATACTTTCGGGAATGTACGTGAGCGTGCAGTTTCCCATTGAAAAAACAGAAACCTCCCAGGCAGTATTAGTACCAGAATCGGCCATTATTACCCGGGGGGATTTAAAAGGTATTTACACGGTGAGCAATCAAAATACCGCTATGCTTAGATGGATACGTACCGGGAGAAGTTACGGCGATAAAATTGAAGTATTATCGGGCCTTAAAGCCGAGGAGCATTACATCACAGATGCTGAGGGAAAACTTTATAACGGTGCCGAAATTACCGTGGAGTAAGGTTTTTTTACGTGAGGGACCTGGCCATAGGCAGGCAGGTTGGAGCGGGCTGCCGTGCAGCGCGTAAAGCCCCGCCCCGTATGGGGACACGCCCAACATAAGATTTAAAACATTTAAATAAAAAGGTTTGCCCGTTTGAACACCTTACGAACAAGGATAAAAACAAACAAATGAAAGAAGGATTAGCAGGCAAAATTGCCAAAGGCTTTATAAGTTCAAAACTTACGGTGCTCCTCATGATCGTGTTCATGGTAGTAGGTGTTTACAGTTCGTTTTTGATCCCCCGGGAGGAAGAACCGCAAATAGACGTGCCCATGGCCGACATATTTGTTGGGTATCCAGGCGCAAGCCCTACCGAGGTAGAATCACGGGTTACCAAGCCTTTGGAGAAAATAATTTCAAATATTAAAGGGGTAGAATATGTGTATTCTACTTCCCTGAAGGAGCAGGGAATGCTTATCGTCCAGTTTTATGTGGGCGAAGATATAGAGCGCTCTTATGTGAAGCTCTATAACGAGCTGATGAAAAACATGGCTCAAATGCCATCCAATGTTACGCAGCCCCTAGTGAAAACTCGGGTCATTGATGATGTCCCCGTTTTAGGGCTCACCCTTTGGAGTGAGAACTATAACGACTTCCAGCTTAGGCAAATAGCCAACGAACTTACCCAGGAAATAGAAAAGGTTCCCGATGTCTCGGTTACCAAAAAAATAGGGGGCCGAAACCGCCAGGTGAGGGTGGTGCTTGACAAAGATAAAATGGCTTCCAGCGGGGTCGATTTTTTAAGCATTACCGAAAAAATAAAGGCGAACAATCAACAACTTTCCTCGGGAAGTTTTGATTCCGGGGATTCAGAATTCCTTGTAACCACAGGTAGTTTTTTAGAATCGGCAAAAGACGTTGAGAATCTAATCGTGGGGGTTCAGGGCAAGCAGCCGGTTTACCTAAAACAAATTGCAATGGTTACAGACGGGCCTGAAACATCCAAGGAATATGTGAATTTTGGATATGGCCAGGCCGGAGAACAGGCTGCAGATTATTCCTCGGAATATCCCGCGGTGACCATTTCTATAGCTAAAAGAAAAGGGGCCGATGCCATGAAAATTTCCGATGTGATCCTTGAAAAAGTGGAGCATCTAAAAACCTCTTTGATCCCCGATGATGTTCATGTTGAGGTGACCCGAAATTATGGGGAAACCGCATCCCACAAGGTATCGGAACTCTTAATGCACCTTATCGGGGCCATAATTGCGGTAACCCTGGTGGTGATGCTGGCCATGGGATGGCGGGGCGGCCTGGTAGTATTCCTCTCGGTTCCCATTACCTTTGCCCTTACCCTGCTTAGTTACTATATGCTGGATTATACCCTGAACAGGATTACCCTGTTTGCCCTGGTATTCGTGACCGGGATTGTAGTAGATGATTCCATTATTATAGCCGAAAATATGCACCGGCATTTCAAGTTGAAGCGCCTGCCCTTTAAACAGGCTGCTATTTATGCTATCAATGAAGTAGGAAACCCAACTATTCTGGCCACCTTTACGGTAATTGCTTCGGTATTGCCTATGGCCTTTGTAAGCGGACTCATGGGGCCTTATATGAGTCCTATGCCCATTGGTGCTTCCATCGCAATGATCTTATCCTTATTTGTCGCCCTCACTATTACTCCCTATTTGGGGTATATATTTCTACGCGAAAAGGCTAAAAAAGGTCAAAAACAAGCAGAAGAAAAAGAGGTACGCCTGAAAGACAATTTTATATACAAGCTATATGCCAGGCTTGAAACGCCCCTGCTTGAAAATTCTAAAAAACGATGGGCCTTTTTAGGAATTACCATTGTTCTTTTACTGGGATCTGTGGCCCTATTTTTTACTGAAACCGTCGCCGTAAAAATGCTGCCGTTTGATAACAAAAATGAATTTCAGATTATTATAGATATGCCCGAGGGTACTACCTTAGAACGAACAGCCGTTGTAACCAAAGAGATTAGCCAGTATCTCTCGCAACGTCCTGAAATTGTGAACTACCAAAGTTATGTGGGTACTTCGGCGCCAATTACCTTTAACGGACTGGTAAGGCATTACGATTTGCGTGGAGCCAGTAATACGGCCGATATTCAGGTAAATCTCACCGACAAAGTGGAGCGGAGTGCACAAAGTCATGATATTGCCAAATTATTGAGACCAGACATTCAAAAAATAGCAGGAAAGTATGGCGCTAATGTAAAAGTGGTGGAAGTACCGCCGGGACCACCCGTGCTCTCTACCATTGTAGCTGAAATTTACGGGCCAGATTATGAGAAACAAATAGAAGTAGCAGATAAGGTAAAGACTATCCTAAACGATACGGAAGATGTGGTAGATGTGGACTGGATGGTTGAAGCCGATCAAACCGAGTACGATTTTGAAATAGACAAAGAAAAGGCAATGCTGTATGGCATTGCCCCCCAGCAAATTGTTTATACCTTAAATGGTGCCCTGGGTGAAAGGGCAATCACTTTTCTTTATGATGAAGATGCCACCCAGCCGGTAGGAATTGTATTGGCCTTGGATGAAAAAGAAAAATCTTCCATAAGTGATATTTCCCAGATACAAATAACTTCACAAAATGGCCAAATGGTTTCGGTGGGCGATTTGGTTAAAGTGAAAGAAAAAACGCTTGATAAAAGCATCTACCGTAAAAACCAGAAACGCGTGGTCTATGTAATGGCCGATATGGCCGGAGAACTGGAAAGCCCCGTTTATGCCATCCTGGGAATGGAAGAGAAACTTAAAGAAATCAAACTTCCGAAGGGGTACAGCATGAACGAACTTTACCTGGAACAACCCCAATATGAAGACGATTATACCGTGAAATGGGACGGGGAATGGCAAATTACCCTTGAAGTATTTAGGGACCTGGGAATAGCCTTCCTGGGGGTAATCATTATCATTTACATTCTTATTGTAGGCTGGTTCCAGAACTTTAAAGCCCCCATAGTAATGATGGTAGCCATTCCGTTATCATTGGTAGGGATTGTACTGGGTCACTGGATCATGGGGGCATTCTTTACAGCCACCTCTTTTATTGGAATGATCGCGCTGGCCGGGATCATGGTAAGGAATTCGGTACTATTAATAGATTTCGTGAATTTAAGGCTTGAAGATGGTATCCCCTTAAAGCAGGCGATAATAGAAGCCGGGGCCGTAAGGACCACCCCTATTTTGCTTACCGCTGGAACGGTGGTAATTGGGGCTTTTGTGATCCTTTTCGATCCAATTTTCCAGGGGCTGGCCATCTCGCTTATGGGCGGTACCATTGCCTCTACCGTGCTTACCTTACTGGTAGTGCCTCTTGTTTATTATATGATTGAAAGGAAAAACTATAAATAAGATGCTGGCTTATAAAAAACAGAATTTTCTTAAGGTTAAATGCAAAACAAAAATATCATGAAATTATTAATAATTACGGCCCTTGCCGAATTCCAAAAGGATGTATTAAGAATATTGAAAGAGGCCAAAATTGAAGCTTTCAGTAGTTCTGAAATAGACGGATATAAAAATTCAAATTCCTTTATTGCTGCCCAAAGTTGGTTTCCCGGGGAGCGAAGTGGCAACGAATCCATGCTCTTCTTTTCTTTTACGGAAGAGGAACTTATAACTCCACTTCTTGAACTTACTAAAGAATATAATAAGAACCTCCCCACCAATAATCCCGTGAGGATTGTGGTTTTGGGGATTGAACAATTTATCTAACCCATAAAATCAAAAATTATGATAAATAGACTAGTAAGAGGAATAGCAGGAAGTTTTATCCTTATCAGCTTACTTTTAGCCATATATGTAAATTTAAACTGGCTTTGGTTCACCGCATTTGTAGGAGCTAATTTATTACAATCTTCCTTTACGAAGTGGTGTTTGATGGAAAAGATCCTTAAAAAGCTGGGGGCCAAATAGAAAGGAAAAACCAGGTATAAACTGATGTATTTAATCGCAGAATTCTAAAGTCAGGACTTAGTTATTGGGTTATATTTTAAATGCTTGCTTAAGTTTCTGTTATTTTATAGTGAATTATTGTTGCTTAAATACAACACACAAACTAATTGTAGTTTTACTAGAATAGTTTGTTTGATTAGAAGTTGACTTGAAAAAGTATAAAGCTGAAGTTACAGATTATTGAGTAAAGCAATGGATTTTCTATAAATCCAGGATTACTATGCTGTTTCTTCTAAGAGATATTTTCCCCTCTAATTCCAGGGTTTTTAATAACCTGGAAATAACAACCCGGGAAGTATGAAGATCGTAAGCGATTTCCTGATGTGTTATTTGCAGGATTTCGTTTTGATTTACCTTTGCCTTATCCTGCAGGTATTGCAATAATCTTTTATCCATTTTAAGGAATGCTATTGAATCTATTGCGTCCAGCATTTCCTTAAGCCTTAAATTATAACTTTGAAAAACAAATGTCCTCCAGGATTTATACTTCACAATCCATTCCTCCATTTTTTCAACAGGGACCATAATTAATTTAGTATCCTTTTCAGTTACCGCTTTTATATCACTCTTACTTTTATTTAAACAGCAAGTGAGTGTAAGGGCACAGGTATCCCCTCTTTCAAGGAAATAGAGTAATAATTCGTCCCCATCATTATCTACACGGGAAATTTTAATAGCCCCGTCCAGTAATAAAGGTATGGAAGTAATGTACTCTTCTGCAGTTAAAATAATTTCTCCTGCACGTATATGTTTAAGAGTACCTATTTTAAAAATTTCATTTAATAATTCTTCTTCAAAAACAAAGGAGTAGGCATTATACAGCTCATTTTTCATGATAGAAACGATTTATTTAATGAGGAAGTTTAGTACGTACCAGGCCATATATAAAGGTACCCAACAAAGCGGCTGCGATCACCACTAATATCGAAATATAACCAGATCCCGCGAGCACATACATAGGCCCCGGGCAAGCCCCGGCAAGGGCCCAACCTAATCCAAAAATAATACCGCCAATTAAATAACGGGCAATACTTTTATCTTTGGGTTTCAATTGCATCTCCTGGCCGCCCATGGCTTTTATATTGTTCCTCTTAATGTATTGAACCCCCAGAACGCCAAACAATAATGCCGAACCGATTATCCCATACATATGAAATGCCCCAAACTCGAACATCTCGTAAATCCTGAACCAGGAAGCTGCTTCAGATTTATACATAATAATACCAAAAAAGAAACCAATTAAAACGTATGTAATATATTTCATCATTTAAAATATTAAAGGGTAAAGCAAATGGATCATTATAAGTCCACCGATAAAAAAGCCAATTACAGCGATCAGGGATGGAAGTTGAAGGTTGCTCAATCCGGAAATAGCATGCCCGGAAGTACAGCCACCGGCATACCTGGCACCGAAGCCAACCATAAAACCGCCGGCAATTAATACAAATAAAACAAGGGGATCTCCAAGATTTTCCAAAGCAAATATTTCGGTAGGCATATAAGCTTCCCCGGCACTATGAATACCATACTCATTACTTAATTTATCAGCTAACCTTTCATTTATTTCCACTGTATTATTTGATAGATAGGTAGACGCAAAAAAACCACCCAGCACAGCACCTAAAACAACCATAAGGTTCCATCTCTCTTTCTTCCAGTCAAACCTGAAAAAATCGGCTGCTTTACCTGCTCCGCTTGCAGAACACATGGTGCGAAGGTTAGAAGACATTCCAAACTGTTTTCCCGTATATAGCAACACGAACATCGTTGCAGCAATTAAAGGCCCCGAAACATACCATGGCCAGGGTTCATAAATCAATTCCATTTTTTTTAATTTTGTGCGAATATATCAAATAGTCAAAGCACGCTCGGTAACCTATGTTACATACTGCAGTAGAATTCTTCTGACTAAAATTCCATATTTTCAAGATTTGTAAAATTACAATGCTTCGCCTGGCCAGGATTTAATTTTTTCATTCTCAGGCATTCGTAATTTAATTATTACTGCGGAACATAAGGTTATCACACCAATGATAACAATTGCAAATGGAACGCCGAGCAGGTCTGCAATTATTCCAGATAGTAAAGCACCAATGGCATAACCCGAATCACGCCAAAATCTAAAAGCACCAATACTTTCAGCACGTTGGGTGGGATTGGTTGCCGAGGCAATAGCAGATAAGAAGGTTGGATATACCAATGCCGTACCTAACCCTAATACAAAAGCAATGGTCACCATAAATATGAAATCTTCTGTAAAAGGTAGGATGAGAATTGCGATTCCCTGCAATAACATTCCCCAAAAAAGCAAACCTTTTTTTGAGTAAATGTCAGACATCCTCCCCGTAAATAATTGACCTATCCCCCATACGGTAGGATAAACCGCCGTTATTATACCAATGGATTGGGAATCATAATCTGCCTGTAAAAGAATAATGGGCAACAATCCCCATATCATTCCGTCATTTAAATTATTAACCAGTCCTGCCTGGGTTACCGAGCTTAAAGTTTTGTTTCTAAAAGTGGTGTCTAAAAAGACATTTTTTAAAGGGGAAATATTATTGCTATCCTTCTCTATGGCTACAAAAGTCCGGGTATCTTTTATAAAAAGATAACTCATTATTAAACCCACCATAGAAATCCCAATACCAATATAAAAAGGATAAGGTGTTATCCCATACACATTAGCGACATAACCAGACAAAAAGGCAACCACCCCCACGGCAAGGTAACCCGAAAACTCGTTTAATCCCATCGCCAATCCACGATCCTTCTCCCCTACCAGATCAATTTTCATGACTACCGTACTACTCCAGGTTAACCCCTGGTTAATACCCAAAAGGATATTGGCAAAAATCACCCAGTTCCAGGAGGTTGCATACATTAAAATAAAAGGGATAGGAAGGGCAAACAGCCAGCCGATAACCAGTAAACGTTTTCTGCCAAACCTGTTGGCAAATCTACCTGTCATTAAATTAGTAACGGCCTTGGTAATACCAAAGGCCGTTATAAATGATAAAATCGCAGTGTTGGATTCTATACCAAAAATCTCCTGGGCGTATTGGGGAAAGATACTCCTCTCCAGCCCCACCATTCCGCCTACAAAAGCATTTATTAAAACCAGTAAAGAAAACTGTTTCCAGTTTTTCTTTAAGCCTAGTTTTGCGCTCATCAGGATGTATATTTTTTCACATCCTCGCTTAAGTCATAAACAGGTACTTCCTCAATTTCACTTTCTAAAATACTACTTCCTGCAGCACTACGATAGCCTCCGGCACAATGCACCACAAGAGGTTTATTTTTAGGAAGGGCTTCTATACTTTCTCGTAATTCATTTAAAGGGATATGATATGAATTTTCAAAGATCTTACCCTCAGCAACTTCACCATCATTTCGTATATCTACAATCGTATAATCTTCTTTATTTTTATCGAAAGTTGCTACATCAAATTTTTCTGATGAAGTTGAAATCTTATCAGATAAAGTGAAAATTCCTTGCAATTGCTTTTCGTAACCAATTTTAGCTATCCTTTCAAGGATTTCATCCTGCTTGTTGATACCCTCCAGCACCACGTAAAACTTTTCTTCAGGTTCAATAATAGCCCCCAGCCAGGTTTCAAACTTATCACTATCACTACGGGCCATTATATTGATACTATAGGGCAGATGCCCTTTTTTATAAAGTTGCTCATCACGAGTATCTACCACAAGGAATTCATCCTCTATATTTGATACATTTAATTTGAGTGGTACGTTATATTTGGCCAACTGTACGTTTTCTGCCCCATCACGGTTGAGATCCACATTAAATCCAAAATAAGATGGAATAAAAGGTTGATCTTTTAGGATCTCTGAAACAAACTTCTCTTCGGTTTGCTCTTTAAAAGCCCAGTTGCCTATACGTTCATTACCCAAAGTACTGCTGTTGGCGTCGCTCATATTTTTACCACATAACGAACCGGCTCCATGAGCAGGATATACCATCGCCTCATTTGGCAGGTCATTAAATTTATTTTGGATAGAGTGATACATCATTTGAGCAAGTTCTTTACGCTTAGCTTTAGTGTTCCCCGCTTTTTCCCTTAAATCGGGGCGCCCAACATCTCCAATAAACAAAGTGTCTCCAGTAAACAAAATATGCTCATCATTTTCAAAAGCATGAAAAGTCAAACTATCTGGAGAGTGTCCTGGGGTAAATATTGGTTTGATGGTAGCATCTCCTATGGTAACACTATCCCCTTCATCAAAACTTTGGTGCGGATAACTGACTCCCACCTTTTCACTAATGTAAATAGTCGCCCCCGTTTCTTTATGTATTTGAAGGTGACCGCTTACAAAATCGGCATGCGGGTGAGTTTCAAAAACTGCGGTAATTTTGGCATTCTCTTCTTCAGCATATTTATAATATTGAACCGGGTTTCTACTGGGATCTACCAGTGCCATTTCTCCGTTACTTACCAGAGCATAAGAAAAATGGGATAATGGGTCATCTTTAAACTGTTTTATCTTCATAACTTATTTTTTAAATTTCTTTTGTAAAATTGGCAAATACTATTAAACCCTACAGTAACAATTGTTACCTGGTTAAAATGATATCGACTAGATCTTTTTACCAACCATACGAATAACACTACTTTGGCCCTGATGATATTTTCCTTCCACTTGCTCTATTTTTAGCTCTTCCAGGTATTCTAATGTAAGTCCTGAAAACTCTCTTCTCACTTCTTCTTTAGAAAATAGCATTCTTAGGTCCTTAGGCCCACCAGAATTATAATCAAGCTGTTTTTGAGAGAATGCTTCAAAAATTAAAATCCCACCTGGTTTCAAAAATTGTAATAAATGTTTGTGGATAGCAGGCCTGTTTTCAGCATCAAAATGCGCATAGATAAGTGCGATAACTTCAAATTTAATATCGCTATCAAATTCTTTTGCGGAAGTAACTTCAAACTTTATTTCCACCGCATTTCTCTTCGCCAATTTATCTGCTTTTTCCTTTCCGGCTTTACTGAGATCAAAGGCAGTCACCTGCCAGCCTTTTTTAGCGGCAAAAACCGAGTTTCGCCCTTCCCCATCAGCAGGAAGCAGTATTGATGCAGGCCCTAATTTTTCCAGCTCACTTTGGAAGAAAATATTTGGATATTCCCCATACACATAATCCTGTTCCCTATATCTTTCTTCCCAAAAATCTTTTGATGTACCTTTCATCTTGTACGAATTAATTTAGTAAGCCGGTTCAGATAATTTTTCATCCCATTGCATAATACCACCACTAAGATTGTAAGTTTTAAACCCCTTGGAATCCATTATCTGACAAGCCTGACCACTGCGGTTACCGCTACGACAGTATATATAATAGTTCTTACCTGTATCTAATTTTGAAACTTCTTGTTGAAAAACAGTGGGTTCCAATAGATTGATCAATCTGGCATTTGGTATTATACCTTCTTTCCATTCTCTTGGAGTTCGCACATCAATTATGACAGCATCTTTATCATTTTTGATTTTATGGGCAAAATCTTTTGTAGTTAAGTTTTCCATTGTTTTTGCTTTTAATTGTAATTAATACTTAATTTTTAACGAAGAATTCCATGTAGAAAATAAATCCGGCCATAAGAAATATAAAGTAACCGAAACCTTTCTTCAAACGCTCACCATTGATATAATTGCTTAAATAGGATCCTAAGAAAATGCCCACAAAAGATAGGGCTGTAACTATTCCCAGGAATGCCCAGTCTATCTCCATGGTTATGGCATCGCCCAGGAAAAATCCTAATAGGGATTTAAAGGCTATAATAATTAATGAAGTTCCAACTGCGGTCTTCATTTCAATATTGGCCAAAATTACCAGTGCCGGGATGATCAGGAAGCCACCTCCTGCACCAATCATTCCTGTTATTGCACCAACAATAAGGCCTTCTGCCAAAATTAGCGGATAGTTGTATTTGACCTCTTTATTAGAATTTTCGTTCTTATCAATATCCTTTTTTCGTAACATAGAAAAAGCAGCGGGGATCATAAGCACAGCAAATAACCCAAACATGGCCATCCTCCGGGTAAATTCAAAATCCTGGATATAGAATAAGGTTTCCGGTAATGCCGGAACGACATAATGCCGTACAATGGACACTCCAATAACAGCCGGTATCCCAAAGATTACCGCGGTTTTCCAATCTACATAACTTTTATAATGCTGTTGAATACCCCCTACAAGGGCACTGGCTCCCACAATAAATAAAGAATAAGCTGTGGCTACCCTCTCCCCCATGGAGAAAAGATAAGCCAATACCGGCACCGCAAGAATAGATCCTCCACCACCTATTAATCCCAGGGAGATCCCAATTATAAGAGCGCTTATATAACCAAATATTTCAAGTAATTCCATCCACAGATCTTTTAAATTCTGGACGAAATTAGAATTATGTTTTCGGTCCTACAGTAACAATTGTAACAGAGGAAATGTTGGAACAGATTACAGGGATCATAAACTCGTGATTATTAATAAAGTATAGAATACAGGCGACAGGGATTATATACATTAGGATTACTATTTTGTTATTTCAATCGTATTGCCTTCTGGATCCCAAATCACACTTTCATAATATCCGTCTCCTGTACTCTAAATATTGGGAGTTTTTTATATATTGGAAAAGGAAACTTAATATCAAGGAATCTTATCTTCAATTTTTAAAATAAATCCTTGGCCGTGCACATTTTTAATTTTTAAGGATGGGTCTTTATCAAGGTATTTTCTTAAGTGAGTGATAAATACGTTTAAACTCTTTTGGTTGAAATAATCGTTCCCTCCCCATATACTTAATAAGATCTCTTTATGGCTGCACAATTGATTTTTGTGTCGTACCAAAAACTTCAGAATTTCATTTTCCCTGGAAGTCAAATGAATTGTTTGCCCATTGTAAGATAACGTGTGGTTTAAGCTATTAAAACTATACCGCCCCAAATTATAAATTCCAGAAGAAACTTGGTTATTTGTTTGCCGAAGTCTGGATAAAAGTTTCTGAATCCTTATTACCAATTCCTCTTCATCTATAGGTTTTTTCAAATAGTCCATCGCACCCAGGGAAAAACCTTTTAAAACATCAATTTTGAGAGATTTTGCAGTAAGAAAAATAAAAGGTAAATCGGAGAATTTATTTTGCATTTTGGATGCTAATGTAAAACCGTCCATTTCTGGCATCATCACGTCTAATATGACTAAATCGTAGATATTGGACTCCATTTTATTTAAGGCAAATTTTCCATCCTGTACCCAAGTTACTACAAAACCTTTAATCTGAAGGTACTCTGAAAGCAGATATCCTAAAGTAGAATCATCTTCCACAAGAAGTATTTTAAATTTATTTTTCATTTTAAACTAGGGGGATTATAATGGCAACCGTTGTTCCCTTACCTTTTTCGCTTTCTATTAAAATTTTGCCCTTAATATATTCCACCACTTTTTTTACATAGCTTAATCCCAATCCATATCCCTTTACTTTATATAGATCACCCCTTGGAACCCTATAGTATTTTTTAAAAATACTCTTTTTATCTTTTTGGTCTATACCCATACCATTATCGCTTATTCTAATCCATAATTCACTATGTTCAATGGTGGCCTTTAAGGTAATTATGGGATTATCAGAGTACTTCTTTGCATTGTCCAGTACATTGTTCAATGCATTTTCTAAATGGAAAACTTCTGCATTGATCAAGTATCTTCCGGTTTCCAGTTTATAAGAAAAAGAAACATCTTCCATGGAAACCAAGGTTTTATATTCCTGACATAATTTTTCTAAAAATGGTCTAAAATTAACTTCTTGGAGTTTAAAGGACTTTTTATTGGACTCTAAACTACCTATTTCCAGTATTTTGTCAATATGATCTGTTAATCGCTCTACTTGCTGTCTAATAATACTCACTATGTGCCTTTGATCATCATCCACTTTTTCTGCTAAAATTTTGGAAGCCACACCGATGGAGAAAACAGGAGTTTTTAGTTCGTGTGTAAGGTTGTTTATAAATTCATTTGTCATAACTATTAAGTTATGTTGCCAATAATACGTTCTAAGTACCCAGATAATTGTAACTATGATGCCTAAGATGAATAAAAGACTGGGGAGCGTAAGACCATTTAACTGAGATAGATAATAGTGGTTCAGATCCTTAAATGTTAATTCCAATATTAACCTTTCATCAATAAGTTTTGGTAAATACCCCGAAAGTTCAATAGGATACATAGCAATTTTATCATTCTTATTAAATACTACAGGAGATGTTAAATAATATGGAGTATTCTTTGCATATAATTTATAAGAGAAATCCGTCTCTATCCCCTGATACACTAACTTATAAGTTATAAAGTCCTTTAAAAAAAGATTTGATGCATTTTCTAGGCTATCCTGACTCACCTTGAAAAAAGATACATCTTTTTCCAAAGCACTCCCTATGAGAAATGTCAATTGGTTATTGGTGCTCAAATCTTTTTTAATCGTCTCGGCGACCACTCCTATTTGTTGGTTGAACTGAACTTTGGCTAAAGTCAGACCGATTTTCAGATATTGGTATTGGACCACGGCCAATCCAATAATGGATATTATAAATAACGCGATATATATACTTCTTCTTTTCAAATTTTTTACTAAATAACTTAAAAACATCCAATTTTTAATACTTATTAATCTTTTGTTAATCTAATTAACTCTCTCTTAGTTTTTTTTGTCCATGTGTTAAATCGCCCTTCGGGTAATTGAGAATACATTTACCAGCGTGTTCTAACTAAATTCCTGGCTTTAGTTGGTATCATTCTCAAGAAAATATTTAGCTACCATAACAAAATAAAAATAAGGTGAGTAAAAAAATTCCATTTTCCTTAACAGTTTTATTATTATTCACTATTTCATCGTTTTCCCAAATTTTAGTAAGGGGAAAGGTGGTAGATGCCAATGAACAACAACCTCTCGTTGGAACACAAATCATATTGAAATCGAGTGGTAGGGTTACGGTTACCGACGAAGCAGGATTCTTTGAGGTAATCTTGCCAAAAGATAAAGATACGCTCACCTTTAAATTTTTAGGATATGAAGAAAAACAAATTGGAATAAGCAATGCGAGTACCAATCTGGGGAACATCGAGCTTGTAAGAGCCAATACTACTTTAGATGAAGTTATGGTAAGTGCATCGCCCAATAATTTTAAGAGTAACTTTAAAGGGAGTAATTTTCGAATAAATCCACTTACCTTAAAAAATATCAATCCGCTTAGTACAGAAGAAGTGCTTAAAACGGTTCCAGGTGTAAATATAGTAGGTGATATGGGTCTGTCTAATCGGCCAAACATTAGTATACGTGGTTCTTGGGGAAGAAGGTCCAAGAAAGTATTACTTATGGAAGATGGCACTCCTTCGGCACCTGCCCCGTATATTGCGCCTGGTGCCTATTACAACCCTGTTAGCGATCGCATTACCGGGATAGAAGTTTATAAAGGTGCCGATATGCTTCGATATGGCCCCAATAATATGTACGGAGCGGTCAATTATATTACCGCATTGCCACCGCAAAAGCCCCAATTACGGGTAAAACTAGTTGGCGGTGAGCGAAATTATCAAACAGCCTTGCTTTCTTATGGGGGTACGTGGAACAATCTTGGTGCATTGGTAGAAGGGGTTTACAAAAATTTTGATGGATTTACGGATAATTCCTCTGTAGAAATATTGAATTTGAATACAAAAATATTTGCCAAACTTTCTAAAAACCAATCTTTGTACTTCAAGATAAGCGGGCAGTTTGAGGACAACCAAGCCTCGTTGAGCTCGCAGACCCCTTTTACTTTTGAAACCGACCCAACACAAAATCCTTTGGATGCCGACCAGTTTACCATGAGAAGGTATGGAGTTGATATTATTCATAAATGGCTGCCGAAAGAAAATATAAGTTTTACTTCTAAACTATATGCCTCAGATTTTGAGCGGGATTGGTGGCGCCAGGTCACTGCAAAGGTCAAAGCATCTGAAGTAAGGGATTATGTTGGCGAAGAAATCTTTAATGATCGTTATAGTTATTTAAAGAACGTAAACTTTAGGGAGGAAGATCAAGTCATTGTGGGAAGGATATCGAACGGACATGAAAGCACTACCGATAGTCGTTGGACGTATGCAGTTTCGGGTGTTAAGGAAACCATGAACATGGAATGGCAGGCATTTGGAACTCCGCAGCATTTAGAAGCGAGTTTCAATCTACATCGAGAAACTTTTAAAGACCGATTCTTGGTTGCTGATAGCACGCGTTGGGCAAGAAACGGAACTACAACAAAAGACCTTTGGTACCGATTGTGGTCGGCTAATGGATTTATAAGAAACGAGTTTAATAACGGTAATTGGGGGATTACACCTATTTTACGGTTCGAACATGTAAATATGTATCGTCAGGATTTGATTGTCCTTGCCCAGAATCCAAATATAAATAGTACAACTGAAGGCCGGGAGCCAAATATTTACAACCAATTCTTACCCGGCATTACGGTCGACTATGGTTTTAAAGAAAGTGAATTATATGCAAGTTTTTACCAAGGGATGATTGCCCCATCCAAAGTTTTTGGCTTTTTAATAGAGCAAAATGGAATAGTTACCAATCCGTTTGCCGGTCAAAGTATAAATATTGAACCGGAACTAAGCTGGAACAAAGAAATAGGTTGGCGGGGTAATATTTTAAATGCTCACTTAAATGGACAACTGGCCTATTTTAACAATACAAGTCGTAATTTTTATGCGGGCGGGCGTAATGAAGTATTTCAGGAATTAGGAAAGATCAATGTACAGGGACTGGAACTGGCGCTTGGCACAAAACTACTAAACAGGAATCAACATCAACTTCAACTTTCAGGAAATGTGACCTATATGCATTCCAAAGTCCTGAGTGGCCAACTATCAGACAACGACCTTTTTACTCAGGTGATCCACAGTACAGCTACACAAAATGAATATATTAATAAAGTGAATGCAAATAGGGATGCTTATGAAGTGTACATTTCAGATGGTGGAGGTGGCGAAATTCTGCTAAGCGACGAAGTCATTGATATGGATGATTTTCAAAATATCATAAAAAGTAATATAAGGTTTGGAGATGGAAATATAGAGAATGCCGAAGCTCCATACACCCCCAAAATAAATTTAAATGTTGGATTAAATTATGATTGGAATAGATTATCCATCGGATTAAGTGGGGATTATGTTGGTAAGCAGTTCACTGAATTCCATAATTTCAAAAGTGAATCTGCTGACGGGGCAATTGGTCAGTTGCCTTCCTTTTTTACCATGGATGCTTTTGCCAATTATGATTTTACGGTTGGAAACGGAGTAAATATGACTGCCTTTGTGAACGGGAAAAATATCACTAACAATATTTACAGGGCCTCTAGATTGAACCGAGCCACATCAGGAATATTTGCGGGAGGATTTAGGCAGATAATTTTTGGGATTAATATAAAAATATAAAGGGGATAGTATTTTCAATTTAAAACTTAAACAATGATTTTAACGGTTTTAAACAAATTAAAGATAATAGAAACTCATTCCATCGGGTGGTGGAATGAAAAAAACAGCCTCTCATTTTTACGAGTTTCTTTAGGGCTTATATTTATCTGGTTCGGAGTCCTCAAGTTTTTCCCCGGATTAAGTTCCGCAGAGGCTATAGCCGGAAAAACTGTATTAAAATTAACATTTGGGTATATAGTACCTTCTGTTTCAATGCCTCTCTTAGCCCTTTTGGAATGTATGATTGGTATGGGGCTGCTTTTAAAGAAATTTGTTCCCCTCATCTTGATCTTTTTATATATTCAACTGCTGGGAACTATGTCCCCACTTATTCTATTTCCCGAATTGACCTTCTCAGATTCTATTTTCGTACCTACCTTGTTAGGCCAGTATATTATTAAAAATATAGTTTTATTATCAGCTGCCATAGTAATTGGAGCAACATCAAAGGGGCGCGTAACGTTGACGGATAACAAATAATCGCTCCGAAAAATCATTATAATTTTTGAATAGCAAGAGAGGTCATTTCTCTAACAGTTTTACTTTTGGCCCGGCGTTTTCAAGCTTAAAATTTTATTACCGATAAAATTTTAGTTTTTTAAGCAAAGATATTCTGTGGAGCCCTGCAGAAAATTATATAGAGGGAAATACAACTCACAGCGTAATCCCTCCAGAATGGGACGGAAAATGGCCACTATTAGACTAAGCCGATCCTGTTATTTCGCTGTTTTGACCCAACAAGGATGGGCATAAGCCTCCTCTTCCTAAGATTGTAACAGATCGTGCTTAGGTTCACTACCCCAATTATTTTCCTGGTCTCTAAAATACCAATTTTCAACACATAACCCAGTTGGGCAGGTTTTCGATGAATCGTTGTAGCGTGATTTTATCGGTTTCTTCTTGTCAATTCATCTTCTGTAATGTAATCGTCTTTGTTTCTATCTCGTTCAGCAAAGTTTTCTTTCAATTTACTTTTTGCCTCTGATTTAGAATTTTCCCAATTGTTGGTATCCATATTCCCGAATTTGTTCCTGTAATTCTATTATTACCGGTCTGAGATTTTACTATTTTAGAACGGGAAAATAAGGCTCGGATTAACAAAATTAATCAACTTAAATCCAATCTTCAAACGCTTTAAAATTCATTGAAACTTTCCAATAAGCTTCAATAGATTATATTAATATCTGCTGTAAAAAAAAGGAGGTTCTTAAATCAGAAGGGGAAATACGCTGTTACCTGTATATTCCCCTTCAATTCCACCGAAGGGGGTGACCCAACGGGAATTCTAGCCTAGTCTAAAAATAGCGAAAAGGTTAGATATTACAAATTCCTTATTAACCACTAAATAAATATACTAGTTTAATTGAACGGGTCTTTTTGGAGCAAATAGACTTGATATAATTAATTGCCGAATGGAGTAATGGAAATTTCAAAAACGGCAAGCAAAATTCTTTTTAGTGTTTATTATTGTTTCATTAAGAATGTTTTAACACATAAGATTCTATGTGTATGTTTAACGGCTTTATTATAAATGATTATGAAATAATTTAAGTAAATTTAACATTAATTTATAATTTTTTAGAATTTTCCAATGTTTCAAGGTATCAAAAACTTTACAATAAGGAAAAGTAAAAAGCTTTTCAAAGATGAATCTTCTAAGGATTTATCAGACCTGAATAAAAGCAGAAAGTTATTACGGACCGTTTTTGACACCACCAACCAGGCCATAGCAGTATTTGAGAGCATTTATAACGAGGATGGTACTATTAAAGATTTTAAGTTCATTAAAGTTAATAAAGTTCTATTGGAAATGTATATGGAACCCAACCCTTTAGGTAAAACTTATTTGGAGACCTCCCAATATGGTGTTGAAATGGGAATATTTGATGCCTTCAAAAATGTGATGGAAACAGGAGATGAGTTAGATAAGGAATTCCATTTTGACAGGGATGGCAACAATAGATGGTTTCGAATGACAGCAAGGTCGCAAGATAATCTTTTAATAGCGGCGATAGAAGATATTAGTCTCCGCAAAATTGAAACTCAGAAATTAGAAGAAAATTTTAGGTTTAAACAGCATCTGGCACAAGCATCGCCTGAAACAATTTTAATTATTAATCTAAACAGTTATTGCGTACGCTATATAAATAAAGATATTTTCCCGGAAGCAGGAATGACGAAAGAGAGAATTCAAGACACATCTCTTTTGGAGGTGCTTCCTTTTATTCACCCACAAGATCGGGATAAGATTGTCAGTTTGCACAAGAAATTAGTAAAAGCCTCTGATGATGATATTTTAGAAGTCGAAGTACGGTTAAAATTAAGGAATACTGCCTGGGAATGGTTTAATATTCGTGGCAAAATTTTTGATCGTAAGGATGCCTCCTGGGTAAATGAATATGTGTTATTAGTGAGGAATATTACCGAACAGAAAAATACCCAAGAAGCTTTATTAAAAGCAGAACGTCTTTCCATTCAGGGCGAAGTTGCTCGTATTTTCGCCCATGAATTACGTAATCCTTTAGCCAGTATCGGAATGGCAACTGATATCCT
>NZ_QEYO01000026.1 GCF_023718305.1 Gramella sp. AN32 | reverse complement strand
TACAGGCCCTCTCAATGAGGGTACTACTTTTTTTTCATAACTTTCAATCTTATGTTAATACCTACTTAAAGGTAGTGAATAGTGATCTAATGATTGCTTGAAGCTACCTTTAGGTTTAGTTCAACAATGTGTATAGCCCTGTGAATCCTAAGTACAAAGTACAATTCTGAAAGCAATTCACAACGGTGAAGGTGAATAACCTAAAATCTTCAATCCTGTGAATCCTAAGTACAAAGTACAATTCTGAAAGCAATTCACAACACGATGATCTTTCATATGGAGCTAATGCGCCTGTGAATCCTAAGTACAAAGTACAATTCTGAAAGCAATTCACAACAGGCAATAACGAGCCGGCATAACCGTTACACCTGTGAATCCTAAGTACAAAGTACAATTCTGAAAGCAATTCACAACCGCACCCACCACAGGAGCAAATCAGATTATCCTGTGAATCCTAAGTACAAAGTACAATTCTGAAAGCAATTCACAACAGATCCTCGAATATAAGGAAGTTCACGGCCCTGTGAATCCTAAGTACAAAGTACAATTCTGAAAGCAATTCACAACTTTAGCGGCCTTTTCAAATCAAAACAACCCCTGTGAATCCTAAGTACAAAGTACAATTCTGAAAGCAATTCACAACAAAACGGAGGTTATGATATTAAGCACATTGCCTGTGAATCCTAAGTACAAAGTACAATTCTGAAAGCAATTCACAACCTAGATTTGCTTTGGACGTTTTAGAATCTGTCGCCTGGCTTTTTATCCAAAATGCTAACAACCTGTCCTTATTTGATCATCAATTGAATGTCGGTTATACAATCCAAATTTTCTAAAGGATTGCATTCTTTTAGGGCAGAAAACGGATATACATATAGATTTTTCCTTTATAAAAATTACTTCTTAATTTTATATTCTTTTATTTGGTTTAATTTCAAATTTCATATCGAAAAATGTAGATTATTGTATGGGTCCATTCAGAAAAATAATTGTGTATTCATTAATGGTGCTTTATTTCATTTTAAGCCATCAATTATTTTCACAGGAACATCCTCCAATAATCAATTTCCAGCCTTCTGAGTATAATGGTGAAAACCAAAACTGGGGAATATCTCAGGATGAGAATGGCTTCATCTATATCGCCAACAATGATGGCCTTTTAGAATTTAATGGAGCCAGATGGAGTTTATACAAAAGTCCCAATTTTTCGATAATGCGTTCGGTTTTAGCTTTTGATGGGTTAATCTATGCCGGGTATCATCGTGAATTTGGTTTTTGGAAGAGAAATAATTTGGGAGTTTTAAAATATTCTTCTCTGTCTGATAGCCTTCCGTCGGAAATGTTTGAGGATGAAAATATTTGGAATATAAAACAGATTGACGAATGGATTATATTTCAATCTTACAACAGAATTTATTTCTATAATCCTGATACAGGAAAAATTACTTTCAATACAGATGTTGATAATTATTACAGGATTTTCAACGTTAGCGATCGATTATATCTTCAAAAAAAGGACAGAAGCGTTTATTTGCTGAGAAACGGGGAAGAAGAATTGATTACCCAACTGGGAAACGAGTTTGACGTTAGACTGGTTCTAAGCATTTTTGAAACCGATAATAAAAATCTTCTTTTTTTAACCAGAAAAAAGGGAATATTTATTTTAAAAAATTCAAAAGTTGAACAGTGGGATTTTCCTGCCAAGGAAATTATAAGTCAATATCAGATTTTTGGCGGGATCCAATTGAGAAATGGTAGTCTGGTTTTGGGGACGATTTCAAATGGCATTATTGTTCTGGATAGCACCGGAAACCTAAAATATCAAATAGATAAATCCAACAGCCTCGGAAATAATACCGTCCTCAGTCTTTTTGAAGATTCTAATAACAATGTATGGGCGGGGCTTGATAACGGTATTGATTGTCTAAATATGAATTCGTACATCACGGAATATTTTGATAGTTCCGGAAAATTGGGAACCATTTATGCTTCCGCAATTAAAAATGGAAATCTTTATCTTGGAACTAATCAGGGATTGTTTCTAAAGAAACTAAATGCAGAATCAAACCCAAGGTTGGTAGCAGGTACAAAAGGTCAGGTGTGGGCTTTAAAAACTCTTTACGGTGATTTGCTGTGTGGGCATACCGAGGGTACTTTTTTAATAAATGATGACTCCGCAACTTTAATAAGCAATGTTCAGGGAGCATGGGATTTCAAGCTAATTCCGGAACATCCAAATAAAATTTTGACTGGAAACTATCATGGATTAAGTATTCTGGAAAAGCTAAATGATACCTGGCGATTACGCAATGAGATCGAAGGATTTAAATATTCCTCCCGGTTTTTTGAAATTATGAATGGTAATGAAATTTGGGTGAATCACGAATATAAAGGGATCTTTAAATTAGAGGTAGATCCTGATTTTCAGAAGATAATTAGAACAGAATTATCTTCGAAAATACCAAAAGGAGAGAATTCAGGAATTTTAAAGTACAATTCAGATTTACTTTACTACACCAAAGATGGAATTTTTAAAATCGATACTAAAGCCGGAACAATAAGCAAGGATTCAATTCTCAACAAAATTGCTCTTTCTAACCAGTTTTTATCAGGTAAAATGATTGAAGATTCTAGTAAAAGGTTATGGACTTTTTCTAAAGAAAGCATCGTTTTTACTGAGCAAAGCCCTGTATATGGTGAAATAAATACTAAATCAATCCCACTTAATTTAGAATCAAGGAAGACTACGGTTAGTTTTGAAAATATTTTTGGGATAGGAGATGATAAATATTTTATTGGAGGTACTAATAATTACCTGCTCCTGGATCTAAAAAAACTTAACGATGCCGAACATAAGATTTTTTTAAATAGTGTTCTAATTGGTGGAACAGATGATAAATTTAATTTGGTTAATAAAGAAGGGAATTTGGAATTTCCCTATAATAAACGCTCGCTGCGATTTAGATATAGCGTTCCTAACTACCATAAATATGAAATTACATCCTACCAACATAGGTTAAAAGGAATGAGAGACGATTGGAGTGCCTGGGAAAATTCCCCATCAGTGTCTTTTGAAAAGCTTCCATTCGGCGATTACACTTTTGAAGTTAGATCAAAAATAGGTGAAAAACTTTCTAGTAATACAGAACAATTTGCCTTCACTATTAAACGCCCTTTTTACCTCTCCAATTTCGCGCTCCTTTGCTATATTCTTATAGCCAACTTATTGCATATTTTGTAAACAAATCCTACAGGCGCTTTTATAGAAACCGGCATGAGAAGGCTCTCCAAAAGAAACAGAATGAGATTGAATTAAATAATATTCAAAATCAAAAAGAGGTTTTCAAACTTCGGAATGAAAAACTTAATCAGGAAATTGAAGGTAAAAATAGGGAGCTGGCTATTTCAACAATGAGTATTGTTAAAAGAAATGAGGTTCTTAGGAATATCAAGAAAGAATTAAAGAAGAATACTTCTTTAAGTTCTGATAATGCGGTTTTCAAATTAATTAATAATAATTTAAATAGTAAAGAAGACTGGAAATTATTTGAGAATGCTTTTAATCAGGCTGATAATGACTTTTTTGCCCGAGTAAAAGAAAAGCATCCAGAACTTAATAATAATGACCTGAAATTTTGTGCATATCTTAGATTGAATTTATCTTCTAAGGAGATTGCACCACTACTAAATATTTCACCTAAAAGTGTCGAGGTTAGAAGATATAGACTTCGAAAAAAGCTGGATTTGTCCCATGAGATGAATTTAACCGACTATGTCCTCTCGATTTAATGTTAATTTAACCACTACAATTCCGCTACAATTCTAAAAAGCATACCCTACAAAAGAATTTAATCCGATATCGATTGCGCTGGAATATTAGAGTATTCTTAGAATTCCAATATTTCTTTTGAATTGTATGTTTTTTGTAGTTATAAATTTTGTGTATTCCTCATTATTTAGGTTTAGTTTAACATTCTATAACTTTTAGTTCAATTTGGTCTACCCATTTGAACATAAGTTTGAAAAAATCAACTAAATCGATGTTTATGAGATTAACAGAAAAATTAAGACATACTATAATAGTATGTATGGTCCTGGTCTCAGGTGTTATTTATGCCCAGACTGAAGTTACAGGAAAGGTTGTAGATGAATCTGGAATTCCGCTGCCCGGAGCAACAGTATCCGTGAAGAATACTTCTACTGGTGTAATCACGGACTTTGACGGTAATTTTAGTTTGACCGTTGCAGAAGATGCCGAAACCCTAGTAATTTCCTTTTTAGGTTTTAAGACCCTGGAAAAAGAAATTAGTTCAGATTTTATGACTATAACATTGGCCAGTGATGAAAGTCAGTTGGATGAAGTAGTGGTTGTGGGATATGGAACACAGAGAAAAAGTGATTTAGTAAATGCCGTGGCCACTGCGGACTTAGAGAAGGCGACATTAACACCTACATCAGATGTTAATGAAATGCTGAGAGGTAGGATTGCAGGTTTACAAGTAGATGTTGGCGGCGGAACGTTAAGGCCAGGTGGTACGTCTGAAATTATATTTAGGGGGCGTAGTTCAATAGAGGGCAGTGTGAGTGCAATATACGTGGTAGATGGAATTATTAGAGACGGAGGTATTGAAGATATCGATTCTGATGATATTGAATCCATTGAATTCCTCAAGGATGCCTCGGCTCAGGCTATTTATGGCTCCAGGGGGGCTAATGGGGTTGTTCTGATTACTACTAAGAGAGGAAAAGCTGGAAAGATAAGTGTAAATTATCATGGTTATGTAACCACCAAATCCATTGAAAGAAATTTCGATGTATATAATGGACAAGAATTTGCACAATTGCGCAGGGAAGCTGTAAGGTCAACCAATGCAGATGATACGTATTCACCCGATACGGATATTTTTTCAGAAATTGAATTGCAATCCATTGCCAACAACGAATTTGTGGATTGGGAAGATGAATTGGTAAGTAACGGTTCGGTAAACAGCCAGGCCATTAGTGTGAGCGGGGGTACCGAGCAAACAAAAGTATTTGGAAGTATCAATTACTTTAAGGAAGAAGGCATTATACCAACATCAAACTATACCCGTAAAACCTTCCGTTTAAATGTAGATCAAAGAATAAGTGATAAATTTTCGGTAAACTTTGATTTAAACCTATTGAATGACGATACGGAAAGGGCTGCAAATGTAAATGTGATAACCTTTTCCCCTTTAGGTAGGGCTTACGATGATGATGGAAATATCACACGATTTCCTAGTGGGGAAGAATCCTCCCCGGTAAATCCGATATTCAATCTTCGCGAGCAGGATAATGATGAAAAGGGTAATGATTATGTTATTAATATTACCCCTATTTGGCAGATAACAAACGATTTGCAATATCAATTGAAAGCAAACATGACTAGAAGAACCTCAGAGAGGGGTCAATATCAATCCTCTTTAAGCTCAGCGGGTGACGATGTAAACGGAATTGCCAGAATAGATAATCAATTACGGGAATCATACTTAATTGAAAATATTCTAACCTATGATAAGGAGATCAATCCGAAGCATAACCTGAACCTAACTTTGGTACAAGCTGCCCAGGAAGAGCAGTTCAGCAGAACTTTTACCCAGGCTGATGGCTTTACCAATGAGAGTTTAGGATATGACGGAATTACCAATGCAATTGGTAATGTAATCGTGGAACGGGATAAAAATAAAGTAAGATTAGCTTCTTTTATGGCTAGAGCTCGTTACAATTTAATGGACAAATATCTTTTTACTGCAACTGCGAGAGCAGATGGGGGTTCAGTTAATTCTGAGGATAATAAATGGAGTTTCAACCCGGCTGCTTCCATCGCATGGAAAATACATAATGAAAAATTTATGGAAGATGTAGATGTCGTTAGGGAATTAAAACTAAGGGCCAGTTATGGTGCTTTGGTGAACAGTTTAGGAAGGGCTTATACATCTCTGTTTACAGCAGATGGTCAGAATTATATTTTTGATGGGGAATCTGTTTCAGGATATTCTCCTTCAGTAATTTTACCAAACACAAATTTAAAATTCGAGAGGATCACCACCTTCAACCTAGGTTTGGACTTCTCTTTGTTTAATCGATTGTTGGTAGGTAGTTTTAATTATTATGATGCAAGAACAACAGATTTACTATTAAGAAGAGGTGTTCCGTCTATCACGGGATACCAATTCACTTATTTTAATGCTGGTGAATTGCAAAACACAGGTATTGAATTGGGTTTGACAGCTAACCTAATAGATACAGAAGACTTTAGATGGTCTGTCTCCACAAATTGGTCCAATAATCAAAATGAATTATTAGAGCTTTATAATGATGGGAATGGGGATCCTATTCTTGGTGATGATACCTTTAATTATTATGTGGGCCAGCCCATAGGTGTACTTTATAACTACCAATTTGATGGCATATTCCAGGAAGGCGATGATTTCGAAAATGCGCCTCAGGCAAATCCGGAGTCAACACTGAGCCAGGAAAACCTACGGCCGGGGGATATTAGGATTAAAGATGTGAATGGCGTGGACGCGAATGGAAATGTTACGGGTGTTCCAGATGGTAAAATAACCCCGGAAGATCGGGTTTTTATAGATCCTAATCCAGATTGGTTTGGATCACTCTCAACCAACATTGCTTACAAAGGTTTTGACTTGTTTGTTGACTTTTACGCGGTGGAGGGAGCAACCAAAAGAAATCCCTTCCTATCAGATTTTAATAACGGGGGTACACTTTCAAGTAAATTAAATGGCGTGAAGGTACCATATTATACCCCGGAAAATCCTTCAACAACATTTCCAAGGCCTAATTTTGATACGGCACCTCAATACCTAAATTCACTTGCTATTAAGGATGCCTCTTATGTTAGGTTAAGAACACTAAGCCTTGGATACACACTGCCTGAAGGTATATTTTCTAATCTCAGCATCGATCAAATAAGGTTCTATGCCACAGCAACAAATGTATTTACCAATACGGATTATATAGGATACAGCCCCGAAGTAAATATTAGGAATACTTTTTCTAATGCCGACACCGGTTATCCAGACGCAGGAAGTTTTACGTTTGGAGTGAAAGTTAAACTATAAAAGAAAAATATCATGAATACGAAAAATGTTTATAGAAAATTAAAAACAATCCCATTACTTGTCATTATGTTCTTTTTTGTAACCTCTTGCGAAGATTATTTGGAAGAACAACCAAGCACATTAATTGATTCAAATTATATATATACTACTGAAGAAGGGCTAAAATCGGGGGTAGTAAGCCTGTACAAATTCAATAGGGACCGTTATGATAGACGCATCGAAGATTTTATGGGTGGGGTGCTGATACCATCACGCAGCGATCTGGCATTTAACAGGTCTGGATATCTTGGTTTGATTGGGAGATATCAAAGATTTGTATCACCTGTGGACCAGGGAGCCAATTTTGGGTCCGCATTATTCTGGAAGCATTTTTATAACATTGCCAATAGGGCAACAGATATTATCAATGCAGCGGAAACTATACAGGATATTAATGAGGATGTAAGAAATAAAGTAATAGCTGAGGCTAAATTCTTTAGGGCAAATTCATACTTCTATTTATACAGAATGTATAATAATATTTACGTCACCACAGAATCTGTAACTGTGGATAATGCTTTTGATGTCATAAATAATCCTTCATCGCAAGAAGAAATATTTGCACTATTGAATAGTGACCTTCAGTTTGCTATAGATAATTTAGAGTGGAACGACCAATTTGGCCGTGTGACCAAGGGTACAGCAAAACATGTAAAAGCAAAAGTAGCTATGTGGCAGGGCAATTGGGAAGAAGCAAAGTCACAGGCAATTTCGCTTATTGAAGAAGGGCCACACAGCTTAATGCCCACTACTGCTGAAGTATTTGCGGGAGATAGAAATAATGCGGAACAATTATTTGTTGTGCAATCCCAGGATGATCTATTGGGAGGTGGGGATTTTACCATGCTAAATGCTAATTACATTACCCAATATTTTCAAATACCGGGCATCGAGGCAAATGTGGAGCAAGGCGGGAGAGGTTTTTCAAGAATACTGCCCAACCGTTATTTGTTGAATTTGATTGCCGAAGATTCAATGGATACCAGGGATGATAATACCTATTTTAGATTAGAATATTTCTATACGTCTGGAGACAGTATTGGTAAAAAAATTAATATTTATAAGCCTATTTCAGATGAAAATCCTGAGGGAGTTGAGGTCGAAAGGTATTATCAAAGGCTTCATCCTTCTAATTTAAAATTTGCCCAGAAAGATGATAATCCAGATTCCTATCTGCAAAGAAGCAATATTATGGTATACAGGTTGGCAGAAACTTATTTAATTGCTGCAGAAGCCATTATGAGGTCGTCGGGAGATCCTTTACCATATATAAATGCCATAAGAACCAGAGCTGGAGCAGCTGAATTGACCAGTGTGGATGAACAGGCAATTTTAGATGAACGTGCCCGCGAACTGGCTTTTGAAGGGCAACGTTGGTTTACTTTAAAAAGGATGGGACAAGACGTTATAAATCGCCAAATCACTAATTATGCTGGTGATGGGGAATTCTTTCCCAATAATTTTGGTGCGGAGAGGGACCCAAGAGAAAACTGGAGGCCCCATTATATAAATTTCCCAATTGCTCAAATCGATTTAGATTTATTAGGGCCTAGCTATCCGCAAAACCCAGGTTATTAATTTTAGTTTTAGTTGTTATCGGGGGTCCATCCCTACTACCGGATCCCTGATAATTTTAAAAATATCTTCTGAAATAAGCTATAACCAAATTCGGCATCATCGGAAACGATTATTGGCGTCTCAAACTTCAAAGGTATCAGGCCGATTAAAAACAAATAAATATAAACAGATGAATAAAATATTTTTTTTTGTCATCATATTGTTCTCATTCTCTGGATATACTCAGGATTTACCTGTAAGCTCTAAAACAGATTCCATTTCCAGTAAAACCAAAAAATGTTGTAATAAAGAGGTCTGTAATATGTCTAATACTACTGCATATGAAGGAATGCAATTAGTATGGAACGATGAATTTGATTACACGGGTAAACCTGATGCGGAGAAATGGAGCACTGAAGAAGGTTTTAAACGCAATCGTGAAAAACAGTATTACACTGCGAATAAAAAAAATGTACGTGTGGAAGATGGTTTTTTAATTTTGGAAGCTCATAAAGACTCCGTTCCAAATACAAATTTTGAAAGTGATACCACTAAAAGGTGGCAGGAAAAATGGCGTTACGCAGATTATTCATCTGCCAGTCTTACCAGTAAGGATAAAGGGGAATGGAGATATGGCAGAATTGAAATCAAAGCAAAGTTACCTAAAGGAAAGGGCTTGTGGCCCGCCATCTGGATGTTAGGTGAAAACTGGAAGGAAATTGGCTGGCCAGAAACTGGTGAGATAGACATCATGGAACATGTGGGCTATCAGGCAGATTCCATATTTGGTACCGTACACACCAAGACCTTTAACCACATGAAGGGAACCCAGCAGGGTAAAAAAATATTTATTAAAGATCCATACGATTCTTTTCATGTTTTTGCCATTGACTGGACACCCAATAAGATTGATTTTATAATGGATGGCCAAGTGTACAATACCTTTGAAAACCGTCATAAAACTACCGATGAATGGCCATTTGATCAAAAATTTCATTTAAAACTAAACATTGCTGTTGGCGGAATGCTGGGAGGTAGAAAAGGTATCGATGAGACTGTATTTCCCCAAAAAATGCTGATAGATTATGTTCGTGTTTATAAAAAGCAACCTCAACAATATTCGGTGATGACCTATAATATTCGTCTGGATGTAAAGTCTGATGGTGAAAATGCATGGCCTAACAGAAAAGACTTTTTACTAAACCAGGTAAAATTCTACGAACCTGATATTTTGGGAACTCAGGAAGGGCTTCCGCATCAAATTAATTTTCTAAACGAGAATCTGGATCATTATAAATTTATTGGAGAAGGCAGGGATGGAGGAAACAAAGGAGAATATTCAGCGATTTTCTATAATTCAGACAAATTAAAAGTTCTGGAAAATGGCACTTTCTGGCTGTCTGACACTCCTGAAAAAGTTTCGAAAGGTTGGAACTCTGCATACATCAGAATATGCACTTATGGATTGTTCCAAAATTCTAAAACAAAAGAAAAATTCTGGGTTTTTAATACTCATTTGGACAACAAAGGGCAGGAAGCCAGACTACAATCTGTCGATCTAATCACCCAAAAAATCGCAGAATTGAATATTAAAAAGTATCCGTTCATAATCACAGGTGATTTTAATGTAGAGCCAAATGATGAGGTTATACAAAAGTTTGAACAGTTCACTCAAGACTCTAAAATGATGAGTAAGAAAGTGGTTTTTGGACCTAATGGAACTTTCAATGGATTTCAATTTTCAGAACCTGTAGATAGAAGGATAGACTATATCATGTTTGGCAAAGGCTTCGGACTTTCAGTTGAAAAATATGGGGTGCTAAGCGATTCTAAAGATTTAAAGTATCCATCAGATCATTTGCCGGTTTATGTTGAATTCAATTTAAAAGACACCTCTAATGAATAAAATAAATTCAGTTTTCATCTGTCTAATTATACTGATAGGGTATAGCATACAAGCTCAAAACTCTTCTAAAAATGATCATAAAATTGAAAAGGAAATTGATTCAATTTTAAAGTTGATGACTTTGGAGGAAAAAATAGGACAAATGACTATGTATAATGGTAGTTGGGATCTTACAGGACCACCTGGTACTGTTAGCGCTAAAGATAAATTTGAAAAATTAAAAAACGGGAAGATTGGAGCTATGCTTAATGTGACTTCTGCAGAGGCAACTCGAGAAGCTCAAAAAGCGGTGATGGAGCATACCCGGCTAAAAATTCCACTTGTTTTTGGATATGATGTAATTCACGGTTATAAAACAATTTTCCCTATCCCTTTGGGTGAGAGTGCCAGTTGGGATTTGGAACTCATGGAGAAATCTGCATCAATTGCTGCAAAAGAAGCTTCTGCGGCAGGAATCCATTGGACATTTGCTCCTATGATAGACGTATCAAGAGATGCACGTTGGGGAAGAGTTATGGAAGGCGCCGGGGAAGATCCTTATTACAATAGCGTAGTGGGAGTTGCACGAATAAAAGGTTTTCAGGGAGACGATCTTTCGGCATCCCACACGATTGCTGCTTGTGCCAAACATTTTGCAGGCTATGGTTTTGCTGAAGCAGGCAAAGATTATAATAGCGTAGATATAGGAGTTTATGAACTGCATAATAGCATTCTTCCACCCTTTAAAGCTGCGGCAGATGCGAATGTGGCTACTTTTATGAATGCTTTTAATGAAATTGACGGAATTCCTGCAACCGCCCATAAATACCTGCAAAGAGATGTTTTGAAAGATGGTTGGAATTGGGAAGGTTTGATGGTCTCTGATTGGGGTTCTATTGGAGAAATGATCGCCCACGGTTATGCTCGCGATAAGACACATGCAGGGGAATTAGCAATAAAAGGCGGAAGTGATATGGATATGGAATCCAGCGCTTATGAAATTGGACTAAAAAACCTGGTTGAAGAAAATAAAGTTTCCATGGACCTTGTTGATGATGCTGTGAAGAGAGTGCTACGATTAAAGATGAAATTAGGCTTATTCAAAGATCCTTATAAATATTCTAATCTAGATAGGGAAGAATCGGAAATCTATACAGCAGCACATCAGGAAATTGCCCGTGAAGCTGGCAGAAAATCTATAGTATTATTAAAAAACGATACTATCCTGAACAACAATTCATCATTATTACCCTTAAAACCGAATCAAAAAATTGCGATTATTGGTGATCTGGCCGATGATAAAGATACGCCACTTGGTAACTGGCGAGCAAAAGCAGAAAGAAAATCGGCTGTTTCATTACTGGAAGGAATTAAAAATGCCATTGCTCCTGAGAACATAACGTTTGCCCAAGGCCCTGCATTTGTTATAGATGAATTAGAGGAAGGGAAGAGACAATTTTTATGGCCTTTAAAATTCAACGAAAGCGACACTTCCGGAACGGCAGATGCGCTGAAAATTGCATCACACGCCGATGTTGTAATTGTGGTAATGGGAGAAAACGCATATCAGACAGGGGAAGGAAGAAGTCAGGTAGATATTCAAATCAATAAGCTTCAGAAAGATTTTCTAAAAAAAGTGCGTAAAGCGAATCCTAATACCGTGCTGGTTTTAATGAATGGTAGGCCTTTAGATCTTAGCTGGGAATCAGAAAATATTTCTACTATTCTGGAAACATGGCACTTGGGATCCCAAGCTGGAAATGCTATTGCAGATGTTCTTTTTGGGAAATACAATCCCTCAGGAAAGCTACCTATTTCTTTTCCAAGGAGTGTTGGCCAAGAACCTTTATTTTATAATCAGAAAAACACTGGCAGGCCTTATAGTCAAAATACTGTAACATTTTCAGGCTATACAGATTCTGAGAAAACCGCCTTATATCCATTTGGATTTGGCTTAAGTTACACCTCTTTTAAATACGACAAGCTTAAGCTAAGTGATACTACCATGACCAAGAATGGTAAAATCCTCGCGTCTATAGAAGTTACTAATATAGGAGATAAAGATGGTGAGGAAGTTGTTCAACTTTATATTAGAGATCTTATTGGTAGTCTTACCAGACCTGTAAAAGAACTAAAAGGATTTAAAAAGTTAATGATTAAAAAAGGAGAGACAAAAACCGTTTCTTTTGAAATCACTAAAGATCAGCTAGAATTTTATACTGTAGATAAGATCTGGGATGTAGAGCCTGGAAACTTCCAATTAGGTATTGGGGGAGATTCCCAAATTAAATTAGGAGCTAAATTTCAGGTCAACTAGGAAATTTCTATTTATCTATAAAGTATTCCGAATTATCTATATGAAATAACATGGTATGTGCAGTTGCATCCAAACCATATTTGTTTGAAGCCCGAACACTTACTGTGTAAATTCCCGGCTCCAGATTTTCTGGGATTGGGAATTTCCATAAATGTTCACTTACCTTTGGTTTTCCAAGCTTAACACTATTTTCGGTAGGAGTGATTTCCATTATTTGAAGCTTATTTAATCTTAAAAAATAAGGGTCAAGATCTTCAGAATATATCATGTCTTGCCATTCCCCCTCACCTATTTTCACTTGTACTTTGGTATCTTTATTACCAGCGTAAATATTGGCGATAATATCCTGGCTATCAATTTCTATAAGTTCTCTTTCAAAATCGAAAGGCGTCCAAATATGCATTTGGCGATTGTCCGGTTCAGAAACCTCATATTTATAAGTCTTTTTATGGTTCTCTAAATTCATCACCCAAAAACCTTTTGGGGTTCCATCTGCCATCATCGCCTGAGGAACACCAAACATATCCTTCTCTCCATGCCACCATGATCCGCAGACTGCACCAGCCACTAACTCTTCCACTGGTCCGTTTGAAATCCAACCATCTTCTTTATCGATAGTTTTAAAAAATTGGGTGTGGGTATGGCCCGCGTATGCAAAAACATTAGGGTGACCTTTAAATAATAGGGAAAATTCTTTTAGGTTGATTAATTCTTCTAACGGAATATGCATTAGTAAATGCACAGCATTTTCTGAAGGAATAGTCTTTAAAAATCCCTTTACAAATTCCATCTGGTCTTCATCAATTAAGGCATCATATCGGTAATAAGGTTTTGGAAACACATTGTTGAGTGTAATGAAACTTTGATTTCCGTATGTAAAAGCATAATATGAGGGCCCAAAATTAGATTCATAAGTCTCATCACGATGCTCTAATTCCTTCGCATCATAATTCCTATCGTGATTTCCATATACATAATAAACTGGTGCTCCAACTTTACCAAGTATTCTCTTTATGGGATCAAATAATCGAAGATTATCATAAGTAATATCACCAAGGGGTACGATAAAATCATATTCTTCACCAAGCATTTTCTCGGCAACCACTTTGCTTAAGTAATAAACTTCATCTATGGTTTTGGTCTGGGTATCTCCCAAAAGAGCAATTTTCAGGGTATCTTCACCTTCGTTCCTGTATAGAGCAAAATTGTAGGGTTTAGGTATTTCTTGTGGTTTTACGCCTGGAAATTTAAAATCTGGGGAGCCTTTTGGTTTGTTGAACGTGTAGTTTAAAGGCACATCATCTTCAGAAAGTTTGGAGATATACCCTGAAGGTTTAATTAGAAATACGGTTTCATCATTATCAACTTTTAGATTATACCTACCTTTATCATCCGTCTGAACTACATCGCGCCCATTCGAAATGGCGACATTCGGAATAGTCGTTTCTCCCTTGTCAAATACTTCATTTTTATTTTCATCTAAATAAACGAAACCGTGAATCTTCTTGTTTTGGGATAAGAGTAGATTTGGGAGTGAAACAAGAAGAATTAAAGTTAAAATGATTTTCATACCTAAGAATATTTTCGATTTTTTTCTAAATATCTCTGTCTAATTTACAAGAATAATAAAAGGCTTAAAGTATGAATGTTATAAAATTTTTCTGGGGCTAAACTTATATAATTAATTTTGTAATTCTATTCTACACTACTTTTATAATATTCAATAAGAAGTCCTCTAAGGAATAATTAAGGTATTGATTTAGTGATGTTTGTTATTTTAATTGCAAATTAATAGGTATGCTAAACAATTTGATTTTAGGAACATATTTTTTTCAAAACATTAAAATATTATACCAATTTTGTTTCTAAAAAATAAAAAAGGGTTTAGAAATTAATCTAAACCCTTTAGTACTCGAGATGGGAATCGAACCCATACTTCCGAAGAAACTGGATTTTGAATCCAGCGTATTTACCACCAAATTCCCATAACCTATATTATAATCAACTGATTAACACATATATAATTTTATATAATGTCAATTGATATCGTTTAAAATCATAATTTGTTGTACCTATGTTGTACCAAAAATGATTATCTTTATATTCTCAATATTTAAGATATGTCATCAAATGCAAAAATAGTACTTCGGAAAAAGCCTAATAAAGAAGGGCATTGTCCTCTTTGTATTCGTATTACAAAAAACCGTCGCTCAAATTATCATTATATAGGTCATAATATTGATCCTAATGATTGGGATGGGAAAAATATTAGAGTTAGAAAATCACACCCTTACTCAGGTAGGTTAAACGGTTTGCTAAGTACTAAACTGTCTGAGGCGAATAAGATGCTAATTGATTTGCAGTCGAGCAAAAAGGATATATCGGCCAATCAAATAAAAGAGAAACTTTATGCTTCTTCCGAATCAGTTACTTTTTTCGAAGTGGCACAAGATTTTCTTGATGATTTAGAAGCAAACGAAAAACTGTCTAGGCTTTCAACAGATAAAGCAAGAATTAATCACGTTTTAAAATTTACCACATCAAAGCAGCTTACCTTTCAAGAAATTGATGAAAATTTTTTAAAGAAATTTAAAACCTACCTCTGTAAAAAACACAACCTAACAGAAAGGTCGATAGTAAATAATCTTATCGTGATTAGAACTATCTATAACAGAGCCATTAAATTGGGTATCGTAGATAGAAAACTTTACCCATTCGGTTCAGATAAAATACGGATTAAGTTCCCTGAAACCGAAAAAATAGGCCTTACCAAAAATGAGGTCATAAAACTTGAATCCGTTGAAAATTTGACCGACCACGAAACTCACGCCCGAAATCTCTGGCTTTTCAGTTTTTACTTCGCTGGCATCCGTGTAGCTGATGTATTAAAAATTCGTTGGAACGACATATTTGATAACAGATTGCATTATCGAATGAACAAGAATTCAAAACTGTTATCCTTAAAAATCCCAGATAAAGTTTTTCCGATTTTGAAAGATTACATAAATGACAAGCAGAACGATGAGGACTTCATATTTCCTGAAATGAAAAAAGCCGATTTAAAAAATGCTAAAGATGTTTACGCTAAAACGAAAACAGCCAATAAGAAATTCAATAAATATTTAGTTACGGTAGCTGAGAAAGCAAAAATTTCAAAAAAAGTAACGATGCACATTGCAAGACATACATTTGGGAATATATCGGAAGATAAAATCCCAATTAATATGCTCCAAAAATTATACAGACATTCTTCGATTACTACCACAATAAATTATCAATCTAACTTTATGCATAGAGATGCAGATAATGCCTTGGATAGCGTCATTAATTTTTGATTTTTGAAAAGGTAAATAATCTTTGCACAACCTGTGCATTCCTTTTTTCTTATCTTTGCAATGTGAAAATTCTAGCTATCATATTGTCATTTTACATTCTAGCGCTCAATGCGCTACCTTGTGATGATATTAATACATATGCGGATAATTTTCAGACAGAAGTGGCGCATAGTGGGGATTCGGACCATAATCAAAGTGCTTTTGATCTATGCCCCCCTTTTTGTACTTGTCACTGCTGTCACGTCCACACCATAGATTTTGGTGCTTCAAGTTTTGAACCTTTAACTCCACTCGTTTCTTCAGAAATCTTCGGTCATTTCGACAATATAGGTCAAGAAACTACATATTCCCTTTTACAGCCCCCAAGAGTTTAATTCAGTTTATTTCGGATAGCTATATCCGTATTTAACCCATTTCTAGGGTTAAATCCCATTTCGTATGATTTTACGCCATCGTAAAATTATCCCGAAAAGTTTAACTGAATTAAATCTAAAATTTCTATGATTAATAAAATCATTTCATTTTCCATCAACAATAAATTTGTTGTTGGGCTTCTGATGGTGGCTCTTATCGGTACCGGTATTTGGTCTATGGCCACAATCAATTTGGGCTCAGTCCCGGACATCACAAACAATCAAGTACAAGTAATAACTACTGCTCCTAATCTTGGGACGGAAGATATAGAACAATTTGTCACCTATCCCGTAGAATTGGCAATGGCGAATCTTCCCGATGTAATCGAACTGCGTTCCGTTTCTCGATTTGGGCTTTCGGTGGTAACCATCGTTTTCGAGGATGAAATAGGAACCTATTTACCAAGACAGTTGGTACAGGAAAAACTGACCGAGGTCAGCTCAGAAATACCTGAAGGTTTTGGCACGCCTTTTATGGCTCCTATAACAACGGGTTTAGGAGAAATTTATCAATATTCTATTAAAGTTAAGGAGGGATATGAGGATCAATATGATCCAATGGAGCTTCGTACTATCCAGGATTGGTTGGTAAAACGCCAAATGGCCTTGGTGCCAGGGGTGGTAGAAGTCAATGCCGCTGGTGGTTATGTAAAGCAGTACGAGGTGGCCATCAATCCCAACAAGCTTAAAAGTTTTGGGATAACAATGGGGCAGGTTTTCGAAGCCCTCAAGATGAACAATGCAAATACCGGTGGAGCTTATATAGAAAAAAACCATCAGGCCAACTTTATTAGAGGGGAAGGACTCGCACGTAGCATAGAAGATCTTGAGAATACCGTGGTAACCACACAAAATGGAAGTCCTGTTCTCATACGAGACGTTGCAGAAAAAGTAGGGTACGGCAATTCTGTCCGTTACGGGGCCTTTACCCAAGACGGTAAAGAAGCAGTAGGTGGACAGATATTAATGTTGAAAGGAGAAAGTCCAAGCAACGTTATCGAAAATGTACAAACTAGAATAGACGAAATTCAAAAGTCCCTTCCGGAAGGTCTTTACATTGAATCTTTTTTAAGCCGGAGCGAACTTATTGGAAGGACTACAAGTACCGTAGAAAAGAATCTTATCGAAGGCTCCTTGATTGTAATATTTGTATTGGTCCTTCTATTGGGAAGTTTACGAGGTGGTTTGATTACGGCATCAGTTATTCCATTGTCCCTTTTGTTCGCCTTTATCCTTATGAAGCAATTTGGCGTATGGGCGAACCTGATGTCCCTTGGAGCGATTGATTTTGGGATTATTGTGGATGGCGCTGTGATTATCGTGGAAGGTATGGTGCTCCATATCCATCAGCGGATGAAAAAATCCAAAGCTGTCGTTGATCAGGCGGAGATGGATGAGATGGCTTATGAATCCGGAAGCACGATGATGAATTCGGCATTCTTTGGTCAATTGATCATACTTATTGTATTTACGCCAATATTATTTTTGACAGGAGTTGAGGGAAAAATGTTTCGCCCAATGGCATTTACATTCGGTTTTGCGGTATTAGGGGCAATCATACTTTGTTTGACCTATGTGCCAATGATTTCAGCTCTTTTCTTAAAACCGATTAAAAATCAGGAACATTGGTTTGCCAGATTTGAAAATGCAATAGATAGGTTTAGTGATAAAATCATTGCTGCGCTGAATAAGGTCTATAGACCCGTATTGTCTTTTGCACTTCGCTTTAAAGCAGGTATTGTTTTGGGTGCAGTGGCATTGTTGGTAGTCGCAGGATTTATTTTTAGCAATATGGGTGGCGAATTTATCCCGAAATTCGATGAGGGCGATATTGCAATGCAAGCCCTTATTAAACCGGGAAGTAGTCTTACCGAATCTATCGAAGCTTCCAAGAAGCTTCAAAATATTATCAAAGAATTCCCAGAGGTAAAAACGATGGTTTCAAGGATAGGAGTTGCAGAAATACCTACCGACCCGATGCCTATGGATATTGCGGATAGTTATATCATACTGGAAAAAGATAAGAGCAAATGGAAAAGTGCGGAGACCAAAGAGGGTCTTATCGAAAAAATCCAAGAAAAAATTGGAGTCATACCTGGTGTTAATTACGTCTTTACTCAACCTGTAGAACTTCGCTTTAACGAACTTTTGACAGGTGTGCGGGAAGATGTTGCCATAAAATTATATGGGGAAGATCTTGAAGTCCTAGCTGATAAGATACAGGAGATCGCTGCCGTAATCAGAACCGTGCCAGGTGCGGCTGACCTTAATGTAGAAGCCACAAGCGGTTTGCCACAAATGACGGTGGTGTACAATCGTGCAAAAATGGCACAGTACGGGGTAACCATTGACAAACTTAATGATTATGTGAGCGCTGCCTTTGCAGGGGAGACCGCAAGTGTGATTTTTGAAGGCGAAAAAAGATTTGACGTGGTCATCCGTCTAGCCAAAGAATTCAGGCAGGATATTAATAGCCTAAAGAATCTATATATCGATCTGCCCAGCGGTAATCAAGTTCCTTTGAAAGAGGTAGCGGATATTAGCTACAAACCAGGGCCTATGCAAATATCGCGGGACAATACCTATCGACGTATCTCCGTGGGTGTCAATGTACGGGGACGCGATGTGAAATCTATGGTAGAGGAGATCCAACTTAAGCTGGATGAACAAGTGAAGCTCCCTCCAGGTTATTATGTGACTTATGGAGGGTCTTTTGAGAACCTGCAAAGGGCGACCGACCGATTGATGATCGTAGTGCCCATTGCGTTGGCACTCATCTTTATCCTGCTGTACTTCGCCCTTGGTTCCTTTTCGCAATCGACCATGATCTATATGGCCGTGCCGCTCGCGGCGATAGGCGGTGTGTTCGCCCTATGGATAAGGGGCATGCCCTTCAGTATCTCGGCGGGGGTAGGTTTTATCGTGCTCTTTGGGGTTGCCGTATTAAATGGCCTCGTCCTCATCAATAAATTCAATGAACTCAAAGAAAGTGGAATGACAAACATTAGAGACCGGATCTATGAAGCGACACACGAGAGGTTGCGCCCTATCCTTTTAACGGCAACTGCTGCTATTATGGGCTTTATCCCTATGGCAGTATCCACCTCTGGTGGTGCAGAAGTACAAAGACCTTTGGCAACGGTAGTTATTGGTGGTTTGCTAACCGCAACCTTACTTACGTTAGTTGTGATTCCTGTTTTATATAATTGGTTGGAAGCCCGCAAAGAACGTAAGGGCAACGGAAACGACCCAAGTTATGTCAATAAAAGCACATCGATTATCGTCGTGCTCTTAAGCCTGGGAGGGTTTTTAACTTCGAATACAGTGAATGCACAGGAAAGTGAAATCGCGCAGACCATTACATTGGAGGAAGCCATTGCCCTGGCCAAGGAAAATTATCCTTCCCTTAAGGAGAGCCAGGCATTCATTGAGCGGGAACGGGCTATGAGAGGCACCAGCTTCGACTTGGGGAATACCCAGATTTTTACGGGGAAGGAAGAAGCGGGCAATGACCTTCCCGGTGTACAGACCACCATTGGTGTGCAACAGGGAAATATTGATTTGCTTTCCGGTTTTTCAAAATCCAGGTTCTACAAAGAACGGGTCGAACTGGGCGAAAAATTCTATGCCGTCAACGAACAACAATTGATCCGTAATGTGATGCAGGCCTATGATCGCATCAATTATAACAAGGCGCAATTGCGTTTTGCGGAACAGTTGGACAGTGTTTATGCCAATTTCAGGACCGCTGCCGAACTGCGCTATGATACCGGGGAAACGGGCAAGCTGGAATTTATTGCCGCCTCTTCAGAATATCAGCAGATCCAAGTCTTAAGGCAGCAAGCCTATGATGACATTGAAATTGCAAAAAGGGCATTGAAACAGTATTTGGGCATAGACCAAGAATTAGAAACGGTTGGT
This sequence comes from Gramella sp. AN32, assembly GCF_023718305.1. Taxonomy (GTDB): domain Bacteria; phylum Bacteroidota; class Bacteroidia; order Flavobacteriales; family Flavobacteriaceae; genus Christiangramia; species Christiangramia antarctica. The sequence continues at coordinate 17,938 of NZ_QEYO01000026.1, read as the reverse complement.
CAGCCCTATGAACCGATAGATTTTTTGGCCAATTTGGATTCGGCTTCTGCTTCCAATAATCCTTTGCTTCAATATGCTATGCAGAATGCGGAAGTAAGCAAAGCCAATATCGGTGTGGAAAAAGCACAGTTCCTACCCAAGTTCAATTTGACCTATGGCCGTCAAGAGGTAGATAATGCCTCAGGATTCTATACCTATCAGGCCGGTGTCAGCATACCGCTTTGGTTCTTTCCGCAGAAATCAAGGGTAAAGGCCGCCAAGGCCGATGCAGTGGTAGCTGAAAATCAATTCCTGGAACAAAAGGCAAGGACCGAAAGCACAGTGTCGCAGCTCATAAAATCGCTGGAAAAGACCCAAAAAACACTTGACTACTATCAGGATGGAGCATTGCTTTTGGCCGAGGAACAAATCACTACGGCAGAACTGGCCTCCAGGGAAGGTGAAATTGATTATGTAAACTATATCACGATACTCAACAGCGCCATCAGGATAAAACAAACCCATTTACAGTTTATAAATCAATTTAACCAGCAGTTCATTGAGCTGCAATACCAACTGGGTAACCTATAATCTAAAAAAAGAATAAGAAATGAAAAATATAGCAATAGTAAGTGTAGCATTAATGGCCTTCTTGATGGTAGGCTGCAACGACAAGCCCGATTCGGAATTGGGCCATAACGAAAATAGCGAAACCTCTGAAAAAATGAAAGAGGACGGTGATGCACACGAAGAAGAAGGTGAACATAATGAAGAAGAAGGCGAAGAAGGCGTTGTGGAACTCACAAAGCAACAGGCCGAGACCATAGGTTTGGAAATGAAACCTTTGGAGGAACGTAATTTGGGGAACAACATTAAAGTAACAGGAACGCTGGCGCTTTTCCCACAGGACAAAGCCAATATTAGTCCATTTGTTGGCGGTAACGTAAGCTCAATTAGGGTTATTCCTGGAGACAACATCAACAAAGGCCAGGTTTTGGCTTATATAGAACACCCGGATATCGTTGCAATGCAACAGGATTATCAGGAAAAAAACGATGAACTGGTATTTTTGAAACAGGATTTCGAACGCAAGCAGACCCTTTATGACAAAGGTGTTTCATCGGGCAAGGAATTCCAGATGGCGCAGTCAAAATTCCGCTCCACCACTTCCAGTGTTAATGGTTTACGTTCCCAATTGAGGTTGTTGGGCATTGACCCGGACAAAGTGGCTGAAGGCCAGATATACTCCGCTATTCCCATAACATCCCCTATAAAAGGATATGTAGATGAAGTTATGATAAGCCTTGGTGATTATGTGGCCCCACAGTCGAAAATGTTTTCAATAAGTGACAATACCAAGATTTATGTAAACTTCAAGGTGTATGAAAAAGATATAAAACAAATCAAGAATGGTCAACAAATCCTTTTTTCGACTACCGCGAGACCAGATGAATTACTAAAAGCGACCGTACGATCTGTAGGACAGACTTTCGAATCAGACCCAAAAGCTATAGAGGTACTTGCAGATATAGAAAACAAAGATAAGGAACTACTGCCTGGAATGTATGTGGAGGGCAGAATAGTACAAGGAGAGAAATCCGGATATGCCGTACCTGAAGAAGCGATAGTAAAGGAAGGCGAACAGTCTTATATTTTCATCTTGGAAGAGGATGGCGAAACGGAAGGGAATACGATGAAATTTAAAAGGATTCCGGTAAGCACAGGCGTAAATGACCTTGGCTTTGTGGAAATCAATATTCCTTCAGAAATGGCCAAAGACCTAAAGATAGTTACCAATGGTGCCTACACCCTTTCCTCTGAAATGGTCAAGGGCGAACTGGAACACGGACATTAATCCAATAACAATCAAAGGTTTTGATCCCGAGTTTGTTTATCGTCTTAATTAGTTAGTTAAAAAACAGGCTCGGTTCAAAATCGATTAATACAAGTTTAAAAATTCATAATATGAAAGAAGTAAAGGCATTTATTAAACCGAACAGGATACAGAGAGTCATCGAAGCTCTCAGTGATAACGGATTTAAAAGTATGACCCTGTCACAGGCTGAAGGTACCGGAGCGTTCAAGGCAAAAGGCGCAAGACCATCACTCGATTTTCACGTAACAAACAGCCCTGTGGTAAAATTGGAACTGGTCTGCCAGAACGAGGAGGCCCAATCGGCAATAGATATCATTCTTGAAAACGGCAAGACCCCGGATCCCGGTGACGGCATCATTTATTTGTCTGACATTGAAGATGCATTCCAGATAAAAACAGGGGAATCCTTAAAACGGTACGACCTATAGAACACTTTGTCGCAAATGGAAAAAATAGTTCAACTTCTGGAAAGCAAAGGGATACGGCCTACGGCTATGCGCTTGATGACTTATAAACGTTTGGCGGAATTAGAGGCAGCCATCAGTCTTGGCGATTTGGAAAAGGATTTTAAAGTCAGTGAAAGAAGCACCCTGTTTAGGACTATGAAAACGTTTGAAGAAAAAGGTATTGTGCACCAAATCGAGGATGGGACAGGAGTTATAAAATACGCCCTTTGCGAAGAAAATTGTGAGTGTGAGGTCGGCAACGACCTTCATTTACACTTTCATTGTAACAATTGTAATGAAACTGTCTGTTTAACAGACCATAAAATCCCTCATATCAACTTACCTGATGGCTATATTACCGAGGATATCAACTTGGTGGTAAAGGGTATCTGCGAAAAATGCAGCGGCAATTTGGATTAAAGGTTTGGTTTTTAAATTCAATTATCATTTATAAATAAAGAGCAATGATAACAATCTATAAAAAAGAGGCTACTGTATATATGGTGGCAGAGAATAAGCTGGATGCCAAGGATTATGAAAACTTGATACCGGTCTTAACAGAACATATAACTACATATCAGGAAGTTTTCTGGTACATTGAAATGCAAAATTTTGAAGGCTGGACGGCAAACGCATATTGGAAGGGAATTGAATTAAACCTTCCGAATGAAAAGCATTTAAAGCGTGTTGCTTTGGTGGGTAGCATTAAATGGCAAGAGCAATTTACCGAGGTATTGCTTCCTTTTTCAGAAGCTCATATAAAATTTTATAAGACCGAAGAAAAAGACGATGCCAAAGAGTGGATAAAAAAATATAGTAAAAGATGAAAAAACTACAAATTAAATTACCAATTATCCTTCCTCAAGTACCCAATGAAAAGGATGCTTGTGTTGAAAGACTTATTAGAGAGCTGGAGGTTAAGAATGGAATTGAAAAAGTACATATCGCCGATGAAAAAGAAGCTGGCACACCACAGCTCTGTTTTCATTATGACCCAGATATCATTTCCATTGACCGCATTCAATCCCTCGCCAAAAGTACTGGTGCCGAGATTACCGAAAAGTACGGGCATTTGCTCATTGAAGTTAAAGGAATCAGACACACAAGGCAGGCTCGTTCCATAGAGAAAAGCCTTTTGGCAATCAATGGAGTTTTGGAAGCTTCCGTTTCAGGCTCTGGAATGGTCCGACTTGAATTTGATAAAAAGCAAACAAATTTTGATGAAATAAGCAAACAAATTGAAAAGGAAGACCTTCAGGTTCAACGCAGTGCTTCAAACGAAAATGATTACACCAAAGCATCCAGAAAAAAACAGGAGCATTCTAAGAAGGAAGATACTAAGAAGCAAACTTCCGTTGAGGGCCACAAACACAAAGAAGGCGAGAGCCATGGTCCCGGGGAAGAGCACTCCCACGCCCACGGTGGGGTTTTTGGCAAAAATACGGAGCTTATTTTTTCCGTTATCTGTGGGGCACTTCTCGGAATAGGTTTCGGGCTTTCCTATGTGGAATCCATCCCGGATTGGATCAGCCTTGGTTTGTATATAGGGGCATATTTCTTTGGGGGATTTTTTACCGCTAAGGAAGCTATTGAAACAGTTTCAAAAGGAGGTTTTGAAATTGACTTCTTGATGTTGGTCGCCGCCATCGGTGCCGCTGTTCTGGGAGAATGGGCAGAAGGTGCACTGTTGTTGTTCTTATTTAGCCTTGGGCACGCCTTGGAACATTATGCGATGGAGAAGGCCCGAAAGTCCATTGCGGCACTGGCAGAGTTGGCACCAAAGACCGCCCTGCTGAAAAAAGATGGCAAGACCGAAGAGGTGGGTATCGAAAAATTGGGTATAGGCGATATTATCGTGGTCAAGCCGAACAGTAAAATATCCGCCGATGGCGTTGTGGTCGATGGTAAAAGCAGTGTAAACCAAGCCCCCATTACAGGGGAAAGTGTACCGGTGGACAAAGTTCCCGTGGAGGATTCTGCCAAGGACTATTCGGAGGATGATGATATAAAGGACGAAAACCGCGTTTTTGCAGGTACGATCAACGGCAACAATACCCTTGAGATAAAGGTGATCAAAGAGGCGAAGGATTCGACCCTGTCCCGACTGGTCAAACTGGTCAACGAGGCGCAGACCCAGAAATCCCCCACGCAGCTTTTGACCGATAAGTTTGAAAAATACTTTGTGCCTTCCGTCTTGATATTGGTTGGTATCCTACTCTTTGCCTTTTTGGTCATTGACGAACCTTTTAGTGCCAGTTTTTACCGTGCAATGGCAGTATTGGTAGCCGCCAGCCCCTGTGCTTTGGCAATATCGACACCGAGTGCTGTGTTGAGTGGTGTGGCACGGGCAGCAAGAGGTGGTGTGCTTATAAAAGGTGGTCGTCCGCTTGAAGATTTAGGCGAATTGACCGCCCTTGCATTTGACAAAACAGGTACGCTTACCGAAGGCAAGCCCAAACTTACTCAGGTAGTTGCTTTAGGTAATTTAAACGAAGAAGATCTTTTAAAAATAGCAGTTGCCGTGGAAAGCCTGAGTGACCATCCCCTGGCAAAAGCAGTGGTTCGTGATGGGAAGGAGATCCTGAAAGGAAAGGAAATACCTGAGGCTTCTAATTTAGAAGCTGTTCTTGGAAAAGGTATCAAAGCTTCCCTGGGTAAGGATAAAATCTATATTGGGAACCTGGACTTGTACGAAGACCTCGATGATGCGAAACCATCCGAAGACATATCCACAAAAGTAAAGGGGCTTGAAAGCGGCGGAAATACCACGATGCTCATAAGAAGGAACAAAGAATATATCGGTATCATCGCCCTGATGGACACCCCACGCGAAGCGGCCAGGGAAACACTGAAAAAATTGAAGGAAATCGGTATCAAGCGGATGATAATGCTAACCGGGGATAATCAAAAAGTGGCCGATGCCGTTGCTAAAGAAATTGGGTTGACCGATGCCTGGGGAAGCCTGTTGCCGGAGGAAAAGGTAGATGCCATTAAAAAATTAAAAGAACAGGAATCCAAAGTCGCAATGGTAGGCGACGGTGTGAACGATGCGCCTGCAATGGCAAACAGCACCGTAGGTATTGCAATGGGTGCAGCGGGCAGTGATGTGGCATTGGAAACTGCGGACATTGCCCTAATGGCCGATAAATTGGAAACCCTGCCCTTTGCCATAGGCTTGAGCAGGAAGGCAAAGGCCATAATCAAGCAGAATCTTTGGGTAAGCCTTGGGGTTGTGGCACTGCTAATACCAGCTACCATTTTGAGCTGGGCAAACATAGGGGTCGCCGTGGCATTTCACGAGGGATCTACTTTGGTAGTCGTGGCCAATGCTCTGCGCCTTCTGGCTTATAAAAAAGATTAGAAAAATTGGGACATAGAAGAACCTGGTTTTTTTAAAGTATATTAAATGACAAAGACGGAAAAAACATTATTGGCTAAAGGGATTCGCCCTACTCAAATGCGGTCGAAGATATACAAGTTTCTGAAAAGGAAGCAAAGTGCCATGTCCTTTTCCGATCTGAAAAAGGCCTTTGTTCAAAAGAGTGAAACCAATAAAACAGCAAATAGAACGACCTTTTACCGCAACCTAAAGATTTTTGAGGATAAAGGACTAATTCATCAGATTAATGATGGGGTCGGAGTGGCAAAATATGCAATTTCTGATGAAAATACCAAAGGTAAATACGGTACAAATTTACATCTGCACTTTCATTGTACCGATTGTAGGAAAACAATCTGTTTACCAAATAAAATATCAGAAGAGAGCTTGCCAGAAGAATATGAAGTGAACGATGTAAACCTGGTGTTAAAAGGAATATGTGAAAAATGTCGGTAAAAATAACAGGTGGGAGTTCCAGAACTCTTAACCCTTGCGCCCAATGGTCAGGTTCAGGCATCTTCCACCTTCTCTAACTTAAAAAAATATTTGAATATGGAAAAATTTGATGTAACTATTATAGGATCTGGCCCGGGCGGGTATGTAGGTGCCATCCGTTGTGCCCAATTAGGTTTAAAAGTGGCCATTATTGAAAGGTACAGCACGTTGGGCGGTACCTGCCTTAACGTGGGCTGTATCCCTTCAAAAGCCTGGTTGGAAGCCTCGGAGCATTACTACAAACTCAAGCATCAATTCGAAAAATTTGGAATTGATGTAAAAGAGGCCAATGTCGATATCCTAAAAATGAACCAAAGGGTTCAGGACGTCGTAAAGGAAATCATCAATGGCGTTGACTATCTGATGAAAAAAAACAAGGTTGCCGTTTATGAAGGCCACGGGACCATCAAGGACAAAAACACGATTGAGATTAAGGGCGAAGATAAAACGGAAACCATAGCAACCGATAAAATCATCATTGCCACAGGGTCCAAACCCGCTTCATTGCCCAATATTAAAATCGACAAAAAGCGCATCATCTCTTCTACCGAAGCCCTTGCCCTACGGGAAATCCCCAAGCATTTAATGGTCGTTGGCGGTGGCGTTATCGGTGTTGAGATAGGTTCTGTATTCGCCCGCTTGGGTTCAAAGGTTTCCATAGTAGAATATTTTGATAGCCTCATCGCCACTATGGATGGTGCACTGGGACATCAATTGCACCGTTCCCTAAGAAAACAGGGAATTGAGTTTTATCTACAGCATAAGGTGACGGATGCAACGGCAACGGACAACAAAGTGGAACTGAAAGCGGAAAACCTTTCCGATAAAGAAGAAATGGGTTTAGATGGCGATTATTGCCTTATGTCCATTGGCCGAAAACCGTACACCGCAAATTTAGGACTTGAAAATATAGGGGTGAAAACCAACGAAAAGGGACAGATAACGGTAGATGAAAACCTAGAAACCAATGTCAAGGGAGTATATGCCATAGGTGATGTAATCCGCGGGGCAATGCTTGCCCATAAAGCCAGTGAAGAAGGCGTTTTTGTAGCCGAAACGATTGTTGGCCAAAAGCCCCACATTAATTATTCGCTCATCCCAAATATCGTGTACACCCAGCCCGAGGTTGCCGGCGTAGGCTTGACCGAAGAAGAATTGAAAAAGGCCAATAAAAATATAAAAATAGGCTCTTTCCCCTATAAGGCAAATGCAAGGGCAAAGATAAGTATGGATACCGATGGTTTTATCAAGGTAATCGCAGATAAGCGGACCGATGAAATATTGGGGGTGCATATGATAGGCCCACGCATTGCAGATAGTTATACCGAAGCGATGGTAGCGATGGAATTTAGGGCATCTGCCGAAGACATTGCAAGGATGTCACACGGGCATCCCACATTTTCCGAGACCTTTAAGGAGGCGTGTCTGGCCGCTACCGATGATAGGGCATTGCATATTTAATGGTAGACTAAAAAATTACTATTTGGCTCTAAAAAGTAGTATTGGATATTGAGCTAATGCATGGCACTGTATGAAATTATGAAAACCAAAAAGGAAAGAAGACACTTAAATAGATGAAAAAAATAATAAGAATATTTAAAAAAGTATTATGGCAGAATTAAAAAAATCTTTGGGTACGCTTCGACTTACCTTTTATGGCGTTGGCACTATTGTGGGTGCTGGAATATATACTGTCATAGGCGCAGCAGCTGGACAAGCGGGCACAGACCTTTGGTTGAGTTTTATTTTCGCTGCAATTGCGGCCAGCGTTTCGGCAATGTCCTATGCAGAGTTGTCCTCTACCTATCCCAATGCAGGTGCGGAGTTTATTTTTGTACGCAAGGCATTTCCGAAAATTGACATACCGTCCTTTCTCACTGGCTGGACGATAGCATTTCACAGTTCTGCCACGATAGCCGCTGTATTGCTGGCCTTTTCAGGATATTTCAACACTTTTTTTAGTGTGCCTTCCTTATTGATAAGTTATGGCGTATTGATAATTCTTTCATTGATAAGCATTACGGGAATCAAGAAATCATCTACTGCCAATATTATAATGGTTAGCATACAACTTTTGGGATTGTTCATTCTTATTGCGGTCGGGCTTGCCGAAACAGGACCGCCGAAGGCAGAATTTTTTAAAGTGGAATCTTTTTCTGGTACTTTGGCAGCTACCGCAACCTTGTTTTTTGTCTATACTGGTTTTGAGCATATGGCTGCATTGGGTTCTGAAGTGAAAAACCCTGGCAAGACCATTCCTCGTGCCTTTCTACTGACAATGGTTTTTACAACCGTTATCTATCTGCTCATAGCTTTTACGGTACTTAACATTGCCGACCCGTCCGAACTGGCAAAAGTAGATTCACCACTTTCACTTGCGGCATCAAATCTCAACAGTTGGTTGCCCGTGACATTGGCGGTCGCAGCACTTTTTGCTACTGCCAATGCGGCTTTTAGCGGTATTATCTCTATCAGCAGGTTGCTGTTTGGAATGGCAAGCGTGGGCGAACTTCCAAAATTTATGACCAAGACCAATGCACAAAAAGTGCCGTGGGTTACTACCATTGTGGTTATGGCTGCAGTTGCGGGTTTTATGCTATTGGGCGATATTAAAATCGTAGCGGGAATGTCGTCATTGGGTGCGTTGCTCGTCTTTGTCGCCGTGAACATTGCCCTTATCGTATTGCGTTTCAAAGAACCAGATAAAGACAGGCCCTTTAAAGTTCCTTTATCTGTTGGGAAAGTTCCGATACTGCCAATTTTGGCTATAATCATTAGCCTCTCTTTGGTCATACAATTTGAATGGAAAGTTTATTCCGCGTTTGTGGGAGCGATTGTAGTAGGTATCTTGCTGGATTATTTTTTGGATAAAAGAGAAAAAAAAGATATAGACCCCGAAAAGGAAAAGGAATTGTTTAACCACTAATATATTTTTTATGGACTGGACATTTGAAGAATTTAGAACAGAGCTTGACGCCCTTAATCCATCGGTAAGAAAAAAGGCAATCGAAATTGCGAAAGACTTAATCGAAAAGGAAGACTTTTCAAAAGAAAAGGCCATCAAAAAAGCAGTTGTAATGGCTGAAGAATGGTTTTACGATTTAGAAGGATAATAATTATTTGCACTTCCATTGCAACTGTTGAACACGTAAACAAAACCAAGAAATTGTGACTATTATGAAAAAAAATAAAACAAATTCAAAAATTATAGGTGAAGAAAGCCAAATGGACAGAAGGAACTTCATCAAGCTTGGCAGTTTAGGTACTACTATTATGATTACTTGGCCACTTTTAAGTTCTTGTAATGGTTTCGCTTCTAAAAATGACAATAAAACAAACCCCGATTTCCAAGCAGATGTCGATATTGAATTAACGGCAAAAGAGGCTAAAATACAATTATTCCCAGGGAGCAAGACTAATGTATGGATGTTCGATGCAAATTTAAAAAGTGGGGATAAAACCGCACTGCAAAAATTTGGCGAGAGTTATTTGGGCCCTGTAATTCGCGTAAAGAAAGGGCAGAAAATAAGAATCCGCTTCAAGAATCAACTGCCCGAGGAAAGTATCGTGCATTGGCACGGAATGCACGTGCCCGAAAAAGATGATGGCCATCCTAAAGATGTAATAGGAAATGGGGAAACCTATATCTATGAATTTGAGATAATGAACCGTGCTGGTACTTATTGGTTCCACCCGCACCCCCACGGACGTACTGGTCCACAAGTTTATAACGGTCTTGCAGGGCTTTTTATAGTTACGGACGATGAGGAACAACAATTGAAGTTACCATCTGGCGAATACGATGTTCCCATAGTCATACAAGACCGTCAGTTCGATGACAATAACCAATTGGTTTACCTAAACCGCGGGCGTATGGATAGAATGAACGGCTTTTTGGGAAACCGTATTCTTATTAATGGAAATCCGGATGGGGAACTTTCCCTTCAAAGCGGATGCGTCTATCGACTGCGTATTCTCAATGGTTCCAATTCACGCTTTTATAAGTTGGCGTGGGAAGATGGCAGCCCCCTTGTTATTATAGGCAAGGATGGAAGCTTGCTGGACAGCCCCACATCAAAACCCTATGTAATATTAGGTGTTGCAGAACGAATGGATGTATGGCTTGATTTGAGCAATAAACCTCAAGGTTCCCAAATGATTATGAAGAGTTTGTCCTTCTCGCCTGGAATGATGGGAATGATGGGCGGGATGATGGGTAGAGGTCAAAACAACCTTCCTTTAGGTAGTGAATATCAAATATTAAAAATCAGATTGGACAACGAAGGCAGCAACCGTTTTACGCTTCCACAAAAACTGGCCGTGTTCAATAAACTTGACCCTGCCAACGCCATAAATAGAAGCAACCCAAGGAAGTTCAGTTTCTTTATGAGACGAATGCAATGGACAATTAATGGACGAACCTGGGAAATGACTGGGGTTACTGATGAGGAATCCGTAAAACTCAATACTACGGAAATATGGGAATTGGTAAACAGTGGTGGAGGAATGATGGGAGGCAATGGAGATGATGATGAAGGAATGATGGGGAATCGCGGTATGATGGGAAAACGTGGGATGATGAAAGATGGCGGTATGATGAAAAATATGATGCAAATGCCGCATCCCATTCACTTGCATCAGGTACAGTTCAATATTTTAGAAAGGGATGTTTCTGCGGTTGACAGCAAAATTTGGAATTCTGTCAAAGATGGATTTATTGATGGAGGTTGGCAGGATACGGTATTATTAATGCCAGGTATGAGGATGAAATTGATTATGCGGTTTGAAGACTTCAAAGGACTTTTTTTATATCACTGTCATAATCTCGAACACGAAGATATGGGAATGATGAGAAATTATAAAATCAGTTAATCACTTAAATTATAAAATTATGATGGATAATATGAACACGGATGGTTTCTGCTGGATGTGTGCTGCTATGTGGCTTGGCGGAATTTTGCTGATTGTTGGATTTATTTGGCTGGTAATTTGGCTAATAAAAAGAATGAAAAACCCAAAATAAGATGGAATCTTTTATTAATGGTAATTAATTAAAAACTATATAAAATGTTACGGATAATCGAATTAACAAATAAAAATACCATTGCTACAAAAGCTTCAGGCAAATTGAGAAAAGAAGATATAGAAAAAATCCACCCACTTATCCACGCCATACTGGACAAGGGGATGAAGGTTCGTTGGTATTTTGAGATGGAAAACTTTACGGGTTGGGACTTGCCTGGTTTATGGAAAGACCTGAAAATGGACACGGCCCACGCCAAGGACTATGAAAAAATAGCAATGGTAGGAGATAAAAAATGGCAGGAATGGATAGCCCAATTTATGAAGCCTTTTACGAACGCCGAAATTAAGTACTTCAATTTAGACGAAAAGGAAGATGCCAAAAGTTGGATTGAGAGCCAGTAAGCTAACTTCCGTAAAAGATAGACTATGAATAAAAAAAACATTTTTATTACCATCCTAATTGGTTTTGCCATAGGTATTTTTATCCTTCAACCTTTTGGAATAACAATTTTCACGTTTAGCAGCCAGAATTATGAAATTAATTGGTGGGAATATTTAATAAATAATTTCATTGAAATTTTGAATATCAATGGGAATCAAATTTTTGAGAATATTCTTTTCGGATTATTAGGTGCCACTGTTGCGCTGATGTATTATTTCGGTAAAAGAGAAAAGAATATAGATAATAAGTAGTGGTAAGTGGTTATGTGAAGGAGTGAAATTTTTTATTTAAAATAAATTAAGTGAAAACTTAATTAATAGCAGGCAGCTTTTATGATGCTTCTTATAGCAAAATGATTAATAATAGCATTAAAAGAAAAAGTAGAAGCTGCTTTTTTTTAATTATACAATTAAAAATGGATATTATGAATTTTAAACATTGTTTTTTAATAATCTTGTTGGTTAGTTATTATAAGGTAAACGCCCAAAAAGTTTATACAACTGAAGAAGGTCATATTATGATGATGACTTTGGTTGACGATAAACCCGTCAAGGCAGAAAGCCATAAATTGGCACTATATCTTGATTATGATTCCAAAGTGGTGAATGGTGTCCTCGACCTTAAGACTTTATCAACAGATATTTCTGAAATCAATACCATTATACAACAGGGGGGAACCCCTTTATTGCTTCGGTTTACTGGCACTATTCCATCACAGGATTTTTTATCAAAACGGCACGACCCTATCAACTTTAATTGGCTGATAGATGTTACTTATCAAGGAAAATCCTTTAAATCACAATTTAAAGCAACCATTACCCATATAGAACAAGGGGTAAGTATGTCCTGCCTGATAAGTGCAACCGGACAATTATTGGTTTCAAATACTGGTTTGGATTCCTTAATAGAGGGTATCGATGACACCATAGAGGTGCAGTTTGCCCAAATGGTATTGAGATTGGAATAACTGTGAATTAAAATAAAATTATTATCAAACTAATGAAAAAAAAGAAAGTCAATTTAAGAGATTTGAATAAAACTTCTTCAGATACTCACAAGCGCAATGATGGCCACAACCATAGCAGTCCGGAAAGTATAGGGAAATTTAAAGTTTATGTACCAGCAATTTTCAGCTTTGTAATGCTGATTATTGGCATTGCGATGGATTATTTTGATGTAGCATTCTTTAAAAATTGGATACGTATCGTCTGGTATGCAGTGGCATACCTTCCTGTAGGTTTTCCTGTGATAAAGGAAGGTTGGAAAAGCATCAAAAATGGCGATTTTTTTACCGAGTTTTTATTGATGTCTATCGCAACTATAGGTGCATTCGCCATTGGCGAATATCCCGAAGGTGTGGCAGTAATGTTATTTTATGCGGTAGGCGAATTGTTCCAAAGTGCCGCGGTTAAAAGAGCCAAGGGAAGCATCAAGGCATTACTGGATGTAAGACCTAATGAAGCCTTGGTCTATAGGAACAACAATTATGTTTCTGTAAACCCCGAAACCGTTGCCATTGGCGAAAAAGTACAAGTCCGTGTGGGCGAAAAAATCCCTTTGGATGGTATTTTACTTTCTGAAAAAGGCTCGTTCAATACAGCAGCTTTAACGGGCGAAAGCAAACCCGATACCATTGCAAAAGGCGAAAAAGTATTTGCGGGAAGTATCAACCTTGATGGCGTTATTGAAATTGAAACTACCAAGGAATTTAAGGACAGTTCCATTGCTCGAATTCTCGAAATGGTTCAGAATGCCACCGCACGTAAATCAAAAACTGAATTATTTATCAGAAGGTTTGCAAGAATTTATACGCCTATTGTGGTGTTCTTGGCAATTGCGCTAACATTCGTTCCCTATTTTTTTGTTGTGGATTATGTGTTTAGTGATTGGCTTTACAGGGCATTGATATTCTTGGTTATTTCCTGTCCTTGTGCATTGGTTATCTCTATTCCGTTGGGTTATTTCGGTGGATTGGGAGCAGCTTCAAAAAATGGAATTCTCTTTAAGGGAGCTTCCTTTTTGGACGAAATGACAAAGATAACCACAGTGGTAATGGATAAAACCGGAACCGTGACCAAAGGTGTTTTCAAAATCAAGGAAATAAAAGCCATTGATTGGGAAGAAGCGGAATTTATGAAATACCTAATGGCGATGGAAGAACAATCCACCCATCCCATTGCCAAGGCAATTATGGAATATAAAGCCGATGGCGAAGATTTTCAGGCAACCGAAGTAACAGAAGTTGCAGGAAAAGGATTAAAGGGAACGGTAAATGGCAAAACGGTTTTGGTAGGTAACAAAGCGCTGATGACTTCAAATAATATCACAGTTCCTACCGAAACAGACAACATTGTTGAATCCATTGTAATGGTTTCCATTGAAAGCAAATTTGCTGGCTACGTCATCATTGCAGATGAATTAAAAGAAGATGCCCACGAAGCCATCAGACAAATTCGGGAATCAGGAATTTCTAAAATCATAATGCTTTCAGGCGACAAGGATTCCATAACCCAACAAATTGCAAAAGAAATGGGTATTCATACTGCAAAGGGAGGCTTACTTCCTGAAGACAAGCTGGATGAAGTTGAAAAACTCAAAAAGCAGCCCGATACTAAAGTTGCCTTTATTGGTGATGGTATCAACGATGCGCCCGTGTTGGCGGCAAGTGATGTGGGTATTGCCATGGGTGGTTTGGGCAGCGATGTTGCTATTGAGACCGCAGATGTTATTATTCAGACGGACCAGCCTTCAAAAATTGCCCGCGCCATTAAAATAGGCCGCTCCACCAGACGTATCGTTTGGCAGAATATCGGTTTGGCATTTGGGGTAAAAATCATAGTCCTTATCTTAGGTGCAGGTGGCCTGGCCACCATGTGGGAAGCTGTTTTTGCCGATGTTGGGGTTGCTTTGCTGGCAATATTGAACGCGGTACGCTTACAGAAGATGAAGTGGAAATAATTTAAAATTTGAAGAAGCAGAAAAATGAAAAAATGTCTCAAAATCGAAGAAAGAGAAGGCAGAGAAAAAAGAATGAAAAACCAGTAAAAAGTACCGTGACCAAAAGAGATAAGTTATATGGAATCCTTGCACTTGCCGGAATTTTTGTTGCAGTTCTTATTATTTATTTTTTCGAAACTATTTTCTACTTTTTTTATCTTCTTTTTTATGGTAATTAAATATGGAGATAACGAAATGGACTAACATCACTCAATCTGTCTGTAACTAAAATGAAAAACACCTTGTATTAATTAGATTAAATAACAATAAAAAATACTGTAATATGAAAACTATAACAATAATAATACCGATTGATTTTACTGAAGTTTCAAGAAACACTGTAAAATATGTATTAGCTCTGGCGAAGAAACTGCGAACCAAAATTGTTTTCGTTCACGCCTATACAGTGGCATATCCATCGAGTACGCCCATAGGAATGGGAACTATGGCAGTTCCAATTTCGGAAAACCAAGAATCCCAAGAAAAATTAAATGAAAGTAAGCTTCAAGAATTTATTGATAGTTTTCCTGAACTCACATCCATAGATTACAAAAGTTACGTTGGTTTTGGCACTACCGTAGATGTCATTTGCCAAACCGCAAAAGATGAAAATGCAAATCTAATAGTAATGGGCACGAAAGGCGCAGACTCATCAATTGAAGAGTTTTTTGTAGGTACGGTAAGCGAAAAAGTTACCCGAAATGCCCCTTGTTCGGTATTAGTTGTTCCAGAGAGCATAAAATTCACTACCATAAGTCATTTGGGTTTAGCATTGGATGAGGATAGTCTGGAGAATGATGTTGATTTAGACCTTTTGGACAAGTTGCTGGAAACATTCAATGCCAATTTGCACCTTGTCCAAATCACGAATGAAAATGATGCTGCCTTAAATGAAAATGAGGTGCGTACCAATTATAAAAACTTCTTGGGCCAAAAAGAATTCACTTTCAACATTTTTCAAAACGAAGACCCTGAAAAAGGGATTAACAAGTTTCTTAGTGAAAAGCCGATTGATGTACTGGCACTTTTCTATAGGGAACACAAATTTTTTGAGCGATTGTTTGAGAAGGGGCTAAGAAAGAAATTAGTTTTTGGTTCCAATATTCCTTTGCTTGTTCTTAAATAATATATTGTCACATATCCTGTTAAAGGGGGGATAAAATCTAGCCGCAAAACTAATATGATTAAGGATATAACTCTATGTGAGAAGACTTTTTTTTGAAAATGTGTGTTTGGAATTGCTTGCGATATTCAAGGCAGTTGGGTCAAAGAAAATATAGTGAAAATAATCCAGTGGGATGTATCAGAAAAGTAATCATAGCAAAAACAAAAAAATTCGAAAATCATCGAATACCGAAATCACAAAAAGAGATAAGGTCAAGGGTATTATTATGATAATCCTTATGGTAATGGCCGCATTTCTGCTATACTTTTTTGCGCTAAAAGGGAATATCCATAAGAATTGAATTTTTTAAAGATAGTTTTACATTGTAAGATTAAATAGCTATTTTCACGAAGTTTTTCAGGTAAAATTTTTGAAGCCATTTAGGAATATACTGTTTTTTACAGCAGCCTTCATTATGCTGGGCCACGATATCGTGCCTCATACTGACATATCTAAGGGTGATAATATTTCATTTTCTTCCAATTCAACATCAGGTTCTGAACAAATAGCCAACAAACATTCAGAGCTAGGTCATATATTTGAGCACTTTCAGCACTCTTATAGTAATAGTACTTTAAAATATATATCTGGAAATATTAACAACTTCAATTTTAAGAACAAAATCCTCCAAGATGCTGTCTTAATAGTTGACATAGACGACCAATTTACTTGGCACACAAACTTTGAAAAGCAGCGCTTTCGGGATTATCCCATAATACCATATTTTTCAACATTATCCTCCCATACCCTTCGTGGACCTCCTTCTTGTTAGTTTATTAAAGTGATATTATCAAGGCATTCATTGACCTTAATACTACTATATCACGATTTGGTTATGCAAAAGTCTTTTAGCATAACTATTCCCATTTATCATTTTTAGCATACTAAGACTTATGCTTACCTGAAATAATAATACCTAACACAATGTCACAAAACCGCAGAGAAAAAAGAAAACTAGAGAGAAACAAAAAAGAATCGGAGATAGAAATTAGAAAAAAATACAAAGCTTTAAAAATTTTCTTTATTGTTGCAGTTGTAATTTTTGTACTTCTATTGTTCATTTTAGTCTTGTACAGCAATATGTTTATTGTTGATCATACCCATTGAGAATTTTGTTATACAGAATTAATTAATTACTTTCGCAACTAATTTTGGATTAAGTACACCTTGAAGTTATTTAGAAATATATTGTTCTTTACAGCAGCCTTCATTATGGTAGGTCACGATATCGTGCCTCATACTGATGCAACTACTGGTGAGAATATTTCTATTTCTACTGTTTCAACAACAGGCTCTGATCAAATTGCTCACGAACATTCAGAACTAGGTCATATTTTCGAGCACTTCCAGCATTCTTCTAATGAAAGGACTTTAAAATATGTAACAGGAGCTGTTAAAACCCTAAATGTTAAGACGAAAATTCTCCAAAATGCTGCCTCAATAATTGAAGTAGATAATCAATTTATTTGGCACACAAACTTTGAAAAGCAGCGCTTTCGGGATTATCCTATAATTCCATATTTTTCAACATTATCCTCCCATACCCTCCGGGGACCTCCTTCTTGTTAATTTCAAAGTGATATATACACTCAAGCTTATTGGAGCTTGATTCTACTTATATCACAAATTAGTTATGCAATATTCTTTTGTCATAGCTTCCATTAATCATCTTTAGTTTAAAAACCATAGTCTTTTTGAAAAATGTCTATGAAGTCAGCTCCTGGTGTTTCATATTTTCGTTTTCCATCATAAAATTCTTCTACTATAATGTTAGATAAAATCATTCAATTTTCGATTAACAACAAACTTGTTGTCGGAATATTAACCTTGTTCCTTATAGGCTGGGGAGTCTATTCCCTAACAAAACTGCCCATAGATGCCGTACCCGATATTACAGATAATCAGGTAATGGTCATAACCGTTTCCCCTACCCTTGCAGCTCAGGAGGTAGAACAACTTGTAACATTTCCCGTTGAACAAACAATGGTAAGCATACCTGGGATAAAGGATATGCGATCTTTTTCTCGTTTTGGGCTTTCCATTGTGACCATAGTATTTGAAGAAGATACTGATCTCTATTGGGCTCGACAGCAAGTTCAAGAACGCTTGTCATTGGCAGCAAAAGATATACCTG
>NZ_QEYO01000025.1 GCF_023718305.1 Gramella sp. AN32 | reverse complement strand
CAGTTATCAGTTATCAGTTATCAGTTATCAGTTATCAGTTATCAGTTATCAGTTATCAGTTATCAGAAAATAAAAATTTAAAAAATACCCTACAAAGATTTTTGAATACTTTTCAACTTAAAACTTTGAATTTGGAATTTCGAACCTTGAATCCAGTACGTCATTGCGAGCGAAGCGAAGCAATCTCTTCCTCCCTTCAATCATGAGACTGCTTCAGTCGCTATGCTCCTTCGCAGTGACAGTGAAACCAGGTTCCGGATTTCAGATTTTCATTAAAGGTATTTTTTAAATTTTCAAATTATTACATTTTCAAATTGATATACATTCCAACTTTCAACTTCCAACTTTCAACTTCCATCTTTCTCCCTACGGTCGAAATGACTGGCAGGTAAAATGATAATTACTTTTTTCTCAGGATCAATGCAACGATTGCGGAAGTAATAATACCCACGGCGATCGCGAAGAAGAAGGATTGAATAATATAAGAAGTAAGATTAAAATAATCCTCGGCATTTTCACGGGACATACGACCCTCCTCAACGCTATAATCAATAATATTATTAAAATACTCTGGAGAAATTATTTCAAGAGAAATATATTGAGCGATTGGAGAGAGGATGGCTACAATAATACTCAGAATCACTCCGGAAATGAATCCCTGTGTCCAGCTCATCTCACCGTGAAAAAAGTTTTTACGTTTATCTAAAAGGGCGAAAACGTATAGAGCAATGGCAACGAGGCCAAATAAATTGGTATAAATGGCCTGTTCTGCAATCAATTCATCATGCCAGCCCAAGGCTTTTTCAAGCAGCATCCAAAGCAGGGTGACCACAGTAAAAATAACGCCCCATTTGATTTCAATGGAATAATTTTTCATTTAATGGTTGGGTTTTGGTTAGGTTTTAAAAATAGAAAAAATTATGGATATCCTTTTTTCGTCCTACTAGTTATTTCGTCACCCTAAATTTATGTGACTCTGTCGAATCTTCAATTTTAGGATCTCAATTTAGTGGGGTAATAAAATGTGTTATAAGATTCTGAAATATCCCGATAACTCGGGACAGAATCACGGCTTTCATCGGTTTATGATACTTGCAGAAAATCAGCAAAAAAATTAAAGATTTTATGAAAAAAAATCCCGAAAATTACTTCCGGGATTTTTAATTTTATCTAACATCTATTCATCGACAAGGACCCAATCGCCTTTATCAAGTAGCGGAATAGCCTGCTTGAACTTCATACTTTTATTCTCACCACTTAGCACATTTTTCAGGGTCACTTTATCATTACGGCCAATTTTGGGGCGATCCCTAACAATAGTTTCGGTTACCTGAGGGCGTCGTTGCTGGGTTTGTCCCGCAGCCCTGCTTTGGGCAGCCCTTTCGTCCATATTGGGGATTTCCTCTTTCTTGGTTTCTACGTTCTCGCGCTTCCTGGTTTGTCTCGCCTCGTGAATACTTGGCGCGCCAGTTTGTGGAATCTCGCCTTTAAAAAGGAATGAGATTACATCGCGGTTCACATTGTCCAGCATCGCTTTAAACAATTCGAAAGCCTCAAATTTGTAGATTAGTAATGGATCTTTTTGTTCGTGGACAGCCAGCTGAACGCTTTGCTTTAATTCATCCATTTTTCTCAAATGCGTTTTCCAGGCATCATCAATAATGGCGAGGGTGATATTTTTCTCAAAATCCTTTACCAGCTGCTTCCCTTCAGTTGCATAAGCTTTTTCAAGATTGGTAACTACCTGAAGGGTTTTTGTTCCATCGCTAAATGGTACGGCAATCCGCTCAAAATTGTTATTATCGTCTTCGTAAACCTGTTTGATTACCGGGAAAGCACGTTCCGCATTATGGCCCATTTTCGCGTCATAATGTTTGTAAGCTGCTTTATAGATTTCTCCGGCTAATTTCTGTGAATTCATACTTCTGAAGTCGGCTTCAGAAACAGGAGAACTCATGGAAAAGTTTCTGATTAGTTCAAATTCGAAATTTTTAAAATCATCTGCAGCCTGATTTGTCTCCACGATCAATTCAGAAATATCAAAGATCATATTCGCAAGATCCACACGCAATCTGTCTCCAAATAGGGCGTGATATCTACGCTTATAGATCACTTCTCTTTGCGCGTTCATCACATCATCATATTCCAGAAGACGTTTACGTACCCCAAAGTTATTTTCCTCCACTTTTTTCTGAGCCCGTTCAATAGACTTGGAGATCATGGAATGCTGAATCACTTCGCCTTCTTCCAGACCCATTCTATCCATTAATTTGGCGATTCGTTCAGAACCAAATAAACGCATCAGGTTGTCTTCCAGCGAAACATAGAACTGAGAGCTCCCCGGATCCCCCTGGCGGCCTGCACGACCTCTTAACTGGCGGTCCACCCTACGGGAATCATGACGCTCTGTACCTACAATGGCAAGACCGCCTGCTTCTTTAACTTCTTTACTCAGCTTAATATCGGTACCACGACCCGCCATGTTAGTGGCAATGGTTACAATACCAGATTTACCCGCTTCTGCAACAATATCGGCTTCTTTTTTATGCAATTTCGCGTTCAGTACATTATGGGGAACATTCCTTAATTTCAGCATTCTGCTTAATAATTCTGAAATTTCTACGGAAGTGGTACCAATAAGAACCGGTCTTCCGGCATTGGAAAGATCGGAAACGTGATCGATTACCGCATTGTACTTTTCGCGCTTCGTTTTATATACTAAATCTTCTTTGTCATTTCTGGCAATGGGGCGATTCGTTGGAATTTCAACTACATCCAATTTGTAGATTTCCCAAAGTTCGCCAGCTTCAGTTACCGCAGTACCCGTCATACCCGAAAGTTTACGGTACATTCTAAAGTAATTCTGAAGGGTAACCGTGGCAAAAGTTTGCGTGGCATCTTCAATATTCACGTTTTCCTTCGCTTCTATCGCCTGGTGTAAGCCATCGCTATAGCGCCTACCTTCCATGATACGGCCGGTTTGCTCATCAACAATCTTCACCTTATTTTCGATCACCACATATTCCGTGTCTTTTTCGAAGAGGGTATAAGATTTTAATAACTGGCGCATTGTGTGAATCCTTTCACTTTTAACGCTGTAATCACGGAAGAGTTCTTCTTTCTTCTCAGCTTCTTCTTCTTTGGAAAGGCCTTCGTCTTCAATCTTGACGATTTCCATCCCAATTTCAGGCATTACAAAAAAGTCTGGATTGTCTTTCCCGGAAAGTAACTCAATCCCTTTATCGGTAAGGTCTATCTGGTTTGTCTTTTCATCAATAGTGAAATACAACTCCTCATCCACCTTAGGCATTTCGCGGTTATTATCCTGCATATAGTGATTTTCAGTTTTCTGAAGCAATTGCTTCACACCATCCTCACTAAGGAATTTAATAAGCGCTTTATTTTTTGGGAGTCCGCGATATACCCGTAATAATTGAAAACCACCTTCTTTAGAATTTCCCTCTTTGATGAGTTTTTTAGCATCGGCCAGTACCTTAACTAAATATTTACGTTGAATATCAACAATATTTTCAACCGCCGGTTTTAATTCTAAAAATTCGTGATCATCTCCTTTAGGAACAGGTCCGGAAATAATTAAAGGTGTACGTGCATCATCCACCAATACGGAATCAACCTCATCAACGATCGCATAATTATGCGGGCGTTGCACAAGATCATCAGGTGCATGTGACATATTATCCCGCAGATAATCGAAACCAAATTCGTTATTGGTCCCGTAAGTGATATCAGCATTATAAGCTTTTCTTCTTTCTGCGGAATTAGGACGGTGATAATCGATACAATCTACACTCAATCCATGAAACTGGAAAAGGGGTGCCATCCAGGCGCTATCCCTTTTGGCCAGGTAATCATTCACGGTAACCAAATGCACGCCATTTCCCGTAAGGGCATTAAGGTACATGGGAAGGGTTGCTACAAGGGTTTTACCTTCACCGGTTTGCATCTCGGCAATTTTTCCCTGGTGCATGGCCACCCCACCAATTAGCTGAACATCGTAATGAATCATATCCCAGGTGATGGGCTTACCCGCCGCATCCCAGGAATTGTTCCAGATGGCATAATCTCCATCAAGGTTTACATAATCTTTCTCTGCAGACATTTCCCTGTCGTAGGCAGAGGCGGTAACCTTAAGCTGCTCGTTATGAAAAAAGCGTTTAGCCGTTTCTTTTACTACCGCAAAGGCTTCAGGTAAAATTTCATTTAGTACTGCTTCAGATAATTCGTAGATCTTATCTTTGAGTGCATCGATTTCAGCATAAATATCCTCCTTTCGGGTGATATCGTCAATTTCGTCTGCCTCTTTATTAAGTGCTTCGATTTTATCTTTTACTTCTTTGGTCGCTTCAGAAATTTTTAATTTAAATTCTGAAGTCTTTTCGCGCAGCTCATCCAGGCTTAGCTTTTCTATAGTGGATTCTAAAGCCTTTATCTTTTCCACGATAGGCTGTATTTCTTTTACATCCTTTTTGGATTTATCGCCAACGAATACTTTTAATACGGAATCTAAAAAACTCATATTGGTTTTTTTGTTTAATAAGGGGGTTCAAATTTACACAAAAAAAAAGCCCCATTACTGAGACTTTTCCTTAATTATTGTGCGATGTTATTAATATTCATCCTCGTTCCAGAGGTAATCATCATCTGTTGGATAATCTGGCCAGATTTCTTCGATTGAATCATATGAATCTCCTTCATCTTCAATCGCCTGCAAATTTTCCACTACTTCCAAAGGAGCACCGGTTCTAATTGCATAATCTATTAATTCATCCTTCGTGGCTGGCCAAGGGGCATCACTTAAATAGGATGCTAATTCTAAAGTCCAATACATTGACTAATCGGTTTTTAAATTTTGGCAAAAATAATTTTTTTGCCTTAATAGCCAAGAAAAAAATCTATTATTTACTCAATATTGTTAAGAACATAACGAAAGCTAATAATTGATGCGGAATCCGCAATGAATTTTCGTTCTGGTTGGAGAGATCAGGATTTTTTTGGGATCCATTCTATTTCTTCAGCTGCTAAATCTTTGGACAACTTTCGTGCCAGCACAAAGAGATAATCTGATAAGCGGTTGAGATACATCAAAACCTCGTCATCAAAGGCTTCAATGTCATATAAGGCCGTTGAAATTCGCTCAGCTCTACGACAAACACAGCGTGCTATGTGACAAAATGACACGCTTTGATTTCCGCCGGGCAATATAAAATGAGTCATCTCGGGTAAGATTTCATTCATCTCATCCATGGCTTTTTCTAAATCCTGAATATCCATGCTGGAAATTTTTGGAATATTCAGGCGGTCTTTTCCATTTTTTAGCTGGGCTTTTTGGGGATCGGTTGCGAGAATGGCTCCAATAGTAAAAAGTCTATCCTGTATTTTTATAAGAAATTCTTTCGTTTTATTATCTATGGGTTGGTCCTTTAATAAACCAATGTGCGAATTAAGTTCATCAACAGTACCATAACTTTCAATTCTAATATGATGTTTGGGCACTCTGGTCCCGCCGAAAAGGGAAGTTTTACCCTTATCTCCGGTTTTGGTATATATTTTCATAAGCCAGATTTAGGCTCACAAGTTACAAATTATGAAGAAGGGTTTAAGTGACCGGACGTAATATTTATAGCTAATCAGGCAAGTTTTCCTTTTTCCGCTCTAAATATCTTCTTCTGAAATTTTTACTTTTTCGCTCGCGGTTTATTTTTTTAGCCCTTCTGGAATTCCAGATGAAGAAAATGAGGAACAAAGCAATGAGAATAAAATAGATCCACGTTTCCCGGTCGAAATTAAATAGTTCGGAGTTCATAGTTTTTAGTTCAGGGTGCAAAGTTCGAAGATCGAAGATCGGAATTGTTATCAGGTTTCAAAATGCCTTTTAAAAATACAAACTAAATTTTTGTTTGTACTGATAACTACGAACTGAGAACTGTTTTCCGTTCATCACTTTCAACCATTCCATCCTTCAGCCTGATAATGCGATGGGCATGTTCTGCAATTTCTTCTTCATGGGTGACCAGGATCACGGTATTTCCCGCGGCATGTATATCATCAAAAAGGTTCATGATCTCCACGGAAGTTTTTGAGTCAAGGTTTCCGGTAGGCTCATCGGCTAAAATGATAGATGGCTTATTCACGAGGGCGCGACCCACGGCCACCCTTTGTCGCTGTCCGCCAGAAAGCTGGTTGGGCTGGTGGTCCATACGATCACCTAAACCAACACTTCGCAGGACTTCTTCCGCCCTTTCGGTACGCTGGGTTTTTGAAGCGCCGGCATAGATCATGGGCAAGGCCACATTTTCCAATGCCGTAGTTCTTGGAAGCAGGTTAAAAGTTTGAAATACAAAGCCGATTTCTTTATTCCGAATTTCAGCCAGTTCATCATCGCTCATTTTACTGGCATCTTTACCGTTTAGGATATAAGAACCCGAAGTAGGAGTGTCCAGGCAACCTAACAGATTCATCAGTGTAGATTTTCCAGATCCCGAAGGTCCCATGAAGGCTACATATTCTCCCCGGTCTATATCCAGATCGATGCCTTTGAGAACTTTTACAATTTCCTGTCCCAATGGAAAATCTCGGGTAATATTGCGAATCTCAATAACTTTGCTCATAAAGACTGATTTTACACTTTGTAAGACGTGAAGTTAGATTTTTTGTTACAAAGTATTTACTCGTAATTAGTAGTTCTTAAATTATTATGAATGTCAAAATTTAAAAAACTTAGCATATTCTTCTGTGTATTATTTTCGGTTTTTATAATAGGTTACAATTTTTATGTAGGTAACCAATTAAAATTTGAGTCATATAATGATGCTGCAGATTTTGTGCATTTAGGAACAAGTATTGCAAAAACCGGTAAGTTTGGACATCTTGATTTGAATGGCCAAGATCTCATTCAGCAATATAAAGAGCATAATGTTGCTTCTACAGATTATGAGTTCCTTTCGTATGCCACGTGGCGCCCACCTGTGTGGCCCATTATCATTGGAATCATGTTTAAAACTTTGGGTTACAGTCTTGGTTTATTAGTACTATTAAAATGTGTTTTTTATCTAAGTACAATATTCGTATTCTATAAAATATTAAACCTATTAGAATTCCCATTTTGGATAAAGTTAGTGGGTACTTTTTTAATGGCCGTCCATCCTGCAGCCCAATTATATACCAGGACTTTTCTATCAGAACCAGTGACATTATTTTTCTTCGTGTTATTTCTATACTTTTTTATTAGGTATTATTTGGGGAGAAGTCTGCTTTGGCCCCAAGCTATATGTGGAGGGATATTAGTACTCACGCATCCCTATTATATTTTCTTTCCATTTATTTTGTGGGTTTTTACTCTGAAACAAAATGCTTATCGGTCTTCAATTTATTCCATATTCATTGGTATGGCAGTAATTTCCGTTTGGCTGGTAAGAAATGCTATAGTATTGGATATTAAACAGCCTATACTAACAACATCTTCGGGAGCGGCGTTTGCCAAGGGATGGAATAAGGATGTGCCCCAAAAACACACCAACACGAGGGGCGATTTGGCAGATGAAACTTTAGTGCTCCAGGATTTTAATTTTGCTGAACGTGAAATAAAAACAGAGGTAGATCAAATGAATCTATATAAAGATGCTACGATGCATTTCATTAAAACCAATCAGCAAATGATCGTACCCATAATCCTGGTAAAACTTAGGAGTGCATTTAATCCTTTTCCTGAAACCCCGAGACCGGGAATACTGGAAATTGGACGGATATTATTCCAAATATTGAGTTTGCTCGCAATAATTTATATTATTGCCTTTAGTAGAAATGCATTGATGCGTTCTTTTGCATTTTCAATTGTATGTTCTACGGCTTTAATAGCCATAGCTATTTACTCCGGTTTTAGGTTTAGAATGCCACAAATTGGATTGGAACTTTTATTAATATGTGCAGCGGCCTATGAAATGGCTAAAAAGCATCAACTTATACCCGTATCGAAAAATGCTGCTTGAGCTGTTCTTTTCTGAAGAAAACCAACCCCCATTGATATGTATCAATACTTACGCTAATTTTAGGATGGGATTTGATGATTTCCCAGGCTTCTTCCATTTCAGCAGACCAATGAATATCATCAAAAATAAAAACAGAATTATTATGCGCCAAGGGCAATAATTGTTCAAAGTAATCCAGGGTAGCCTGTTTTTGATGATTTCCGTCAAAATAGATCAGGTCAAAATTTAAATGATTTTCCAAAATTTCCGGAATAGTATTGGCAAAAGTATCTACTCTCAAATCAATATTCTGAAGAGCAAATTTCTCGAATTGCTTCGCGGCGATAGTTGCGATATTGGGGCAACCTTCCAAAGTAACCAGTTTCGTTTTTTGGTTTACAGATATTGCTGCGGAAGCGATACCCAGAGAGGTGCCTAATTCAAGTGCGTTTTCGATATTCAGAAAATTGACAAGCCTGTATAGCAGTTTTGCCCGATAATAAGTGATCCCGGAATTTTTTGCAATGGAAAAAATTGGTCTTTTGTTCGAACTGAAGACTTTACTTCCCGCCCCAAAATCCTTAATAGTGATTTCACTTTTATCGCTTAAAAGTTCATTCCTATATTTCCGAATAAGATCATATTCGGGATAGTTTGTTTTATCATAGAAACAATTAGTTACTAAATCATACACAAAAGGAGAGTGCACTCCATGCTGGTTTTGTGAATTGCGCAAAAACTTTAGATATGATTTTATTTCGAAAAGCAATTATTGAATATATTTTAATTTTTTGTCATCTTCAGCCGAAGGGAGAAATCTTATGTTTAAAATAATTTCTCAGTCGTCCTGAGAGCTATCGGGACTTCTTTGAAATGACATTCCGTTATATCTTCAGCAGTAAATTAGGATCGGGACAATTGGAAAGATAATGGTCCAGATCCTGCTTTTTCACCACTCCCGGATAATCGTCACATTTTTGTTCCAGTCTTTCCATGATCTGAAAATGTAAATGTGGCGCGTAATCGCCATTTTCATAAAAATCACCTAATTCAGCAATTTTGTCATTTTGCTTTATTGCTTTCCCAATCTCAAGATTTTCAATTGACTTTCGGCTTAGATGCCCATAAAGTGAGTAGAAAGTCCTGTTTTTTAAATGGTGCTTTAGAATGATTGTAGGTCCATAATCGCCAAAATTGGAATTGTCTTTGACTCCATAAACTGCTCCGTCTAAGGGTGCAAGAATTTCTGTGCCCGCAGGTGCCCAGATGTCCAGGCCAATATGGATATTACGATTATTTTCGGGGTTGTTAAAGAGTTCGCTGCGATTGTACAGGGTGCGTAGTTCATTATAACCACCAAATGCGACGCGACTATTCTTATTCTTGAGATACTCATTTATAAAAACAGAAAAAGCTTCAGATGAAGCGGCTTCCAGTTTGAGCAGTTCAGGATTTTTTTCGGAAAGATCTACTGGGGTATAATCCTGATGGGTAAAATTGTTCCCGATTATGGGGGTAAATCCCGGGGTAAGGGATATAATAAATTCAGAAAATGATTGCATATGCATTCGGCTTATTTGCCAAATGTAAGAGTCGTAAATTAATTTACCAACACATCGCTAAAATTAGCTTTGATTGTTATATTTCCCGTGCCTGAATTTGCTTTATAATACCCGTTCAAAGTCTCGTTATCATAAGATTTTGAGGCTTTCAGTTTCATAGCTGTTGGATATTTGATGTTGCTCTGGGTACCGTTATAGGTGAAATTGAAAGCGGTTTCCGGAATATCCAGTTTAAGGTCGCTATTCTCGAGTGTAATATTTAAGTTACTGAAAGAAGTCCCCAGGTTTTTGATCGTAAGCTCTCCAAAAGAACCGGTTAAAACACCGGTTTTCTGAAGTTCATTAATAGTGATATCGCTTGAATTTGAATTCAACTTTATACTCACCACTTTGTCTATATTACAATTCTCCACAAAATCTGTCGAAAGGATCCCATATTCCCAGTTTGCAATCTTTACCGGGGAATAGGCAACTTTGATATTGGTATCTTCTCCGTAAATTCTATTGGCAGAAAACCGACTATGGGATAAGTCGGCTTTTAGGTTTTTCATGGCACTGCCCAGTTTCACTTCGCCGTGGCGAACGTTCAGTTTTAATTTTGCATTCTTGGGCGCTTTGATCCTGATCACCCTTCTCACTTTGCTATTATCTCCAAGATATTCAAAATTTTCTCCAGATTCGAATTGAGCTTCCATTTGTTTTCCAAAGTTTTCACCCCAGACTTCCATTTTTTTACCAAATTCTTCTCCCCAGGCTTCCATATCCTTTTCGAAATCCTTGCTCCAAACTTCCATTTTCGCTTCGTATTCCTTTTCGAATTTTTCAGAATTCTTCTCAACGTTTTCCGCCCATTTCTCCATCTTCACTTCGAAATTTTTTCCGAATTTCTTTTCGATGTTCTTTTCCCATTTCTCCATGTATTTGTCCCCGTCTTTTTTATAAGCCTGATAATCAAATTCAAATGCGTCCATATTTTCAGCAAATTCCGGCGGAAGTGGATTTTCAGCGAAACTTTGTAAAAGTGGCCCCACCAGGTTATTCATCAAAGGCTCCATTATTGCAGGCAAATGCGCCAAAGGTTCCTGAAGTCCGCTTAGATCCATATTAAAGTTAAGATTCATATCGCCGGCACCAGATTTTACAATGATCTTGTTTTTAGAAGAGATCGTTTCCAGGTTCCAGCTATCCAGCAATTCTTTCGTTTGTTCTTTATTGCCGGTATCGCCTTCGAGATAGGCTTCTACTGAAACTTCATCTTTATCCCAGTTTTCGATAATAACATTCGTATGCTTGGAATCGATTTCGACGTTCACTTCAGCATTGGTAGAATAAGTTTTGTTGAATTTTTTAGTTTGCGCGAATCCTGCTGCACTGATGAAAAGCAGCATTAAGATCGCGTAATTAAGCCTGATAGTTTTCATGACTGTTGTTATTTGATTGTTTAAGTTCATTTAATTTTGATTTCAACTTTTTGAGTAAATCCAAACGAATCTGAAGGTTAGAAATCATGGCCGTCAATGTTTCATCGTTTAATCCATTTTGTTCTATTTCCGCATTTAGGGCGATATATTCTTTATCCAGGGTTTCCAGTTTCAACATAAAAACATCTACCAGTTCCTTATTTTTTGGCGTTAACTCCAAGCCGGCTAACTGAATATTAAGACTTGCCAGATAGTAATCCTCTACTTTTTTAAATTCAGGAGAAACATTACTAAGCCTGTAATTGGTAGCAGCAACAGTCTCCTCCTTGAAATTATTGGCTTCTACCGGGGTTTCGGTTACCTGAATTTCCGGTGGGGCAACTTCAGCCTGATTGTTCAGGAAAAAGAAGCCTACTCCCAAAGCAACAATTAGTATCGCTGCGATTTTGAGGAAGAAAAACCTATTTCCTGAAGTAGAGGTTTTAGGTAAATCCCTTTTTAATTTCTG
The DNA here is from genome assembly GCF_023718305.1 of Gramella sp. AN32. Lineage (GTDB taxonomy): Bacteria > Bacteroidota > Bacteroidia > Flavobacteriales > Flavobacteriaceae > Christiangramia > Christiangramia antarctica. Next base: position 36,589 of record NZ_QEYO01000025.1, on the reverse strand, counting down.
TTCGAATCTTTTAGTATGACCTGCCCTAAGCTGATCTCTTGTATCCGGTTCCTGATTGCGGAACATCTCTCTAATGTCCTGTCCCATTTCTTAGTATTTTAAGTTCATTTTGCAATTTTTTCTTTCCTCTGTGCACCAATGTTCTTGAAGCAACCTGCGTAATATTCAAAATTTCGCTTATCTCTTCATGATCATAACCTTCTACCAGATAAAGCATCAGAGGATATTTATATTTTTCAGGTAAAGCATTAATTTCATTTTTCACCTCCTCAATGGTGATCCCATCTTCAATTTGCCAGTTTTCCTCCTCATCAGCAGTTCCCAAAATTTGCTCGTTGATAGCTACTAATTCCAGTTTTTTGGCCTTCAGCTTATCAATGCATTTATTGACCACAATTTTTTTAAGCCACGCCCCAAATGTCACTTCCCCGTTAAACTGGTGAAGTTTTTTAAAGGCTTTAATGAATGCTTCCTGCATGGCATCTTCGGCTTCCATGGTGTCTTTCATAAACCTCAGCGCCACATAATACATCCCGTCACAATATTTATTATATAGTTGCAACTGTGCCCTACGATCATTATCTCTACAAGCCTCTATAAGCCTATGTTGTGTCAATGTAACTTTGGTTTGATGGGTTAGTTCACTTTAAAGACGATCTAAAAACCGCCGCGTTGCAAAATCTTATAAAAATTTTAAATTTTGGACAAATTTCTTGTTTTTAGCTTTTTACAATGTAGTTTTATTGAACTTAATCTATTTCTATTTTGAAAATCTTTCTCAAAATCTTCGTGGGCATACTTGGTTTAGGTGTGATCATTCTTTTGGTCATGAGATATAATACCAAAGCGCACAGTCCCCTGGATACCGCAATTTTTACCAAAGGTGATTTTAAAATAGAAGTTGTTTATAACCGACCTTATAAAAAGGATAGGGAAATATTCGGAGGTCTTGTACCCTATGATACCGTTTGGAGAACCGGTGCCAATGAAGCGACAACATTTGAAACCAATGAAGATATTTTTGTAGACGGAAGCCTTCTGAAGAAAGGAAAATATACCCTATGGACCATTCCGAATGCAGAGAGCTGGAAACTTATTTTTAACGACCACATGTATCCCTGGGGAATCAATCTGGATAAACAGGCTTACCGCGATGCCCAGTATGATGCATTGGTTTTAGAATTACCGGTGATACCACTTTCAGAACCCCTGGAGCAGTTTACTATTTCATTTGGTGATACCGGGGAATTTGTACATATGGTCATTGCGTGGGATCGCACCAGTATCGTAGTGCCCATTACCAATAAAGCACAGGTTATGGTGGCACCTTCAGAAAAATAAAAAACCGCAAGAATAAAAAATTTCTTGAAATCGACTATCCCAAAGCTAAGCCGCAAGGATATTTTACCGATTTCATATTGGCTTCTGGACCAAGAACCGTCCCGAAAGCTTTCGGGATTATATTTTCCCCTCACCCAGAACTGCGAAAATGCAGTCCTGACCTCTCCCAAGGGAGAAGTGAAGCGGAAACCCCGAGGCAAAGCCGTCGGGGAATTATTAGATCAAAATTCTGCGGTTTGTCAACATTTTTTAATATTCTATTCGTCTAAAAGAATATTTAATGTTACGGTGATGTTATCTCTTGTTGCCCGGGAATAAGGACAAACTTCATGGGCTTCATTTACCAGTTTTTCCCCTGTCTTAATATCGGTTACTTTTGGCATGTATGCATCCAGGATCACTCCCAACTGTAGATCGTCCTCATCTGTCTTTCCCAATTTTACCGTTGCGGTCACGCTGTATTCGCCCAGGTCAATTTTATGTTTTTCCGCTACCTGCACCAATGCATGTCCAAAACAAGCGGAATATGCCGCACCAAATAATTGCTCAGGATTTGTGTAATCACCTCCTTCGCCGCCCATACTTTTAGGCATTGTTTGTTTTAAATCGAGAACGCCATCCTCACTTGTGGTGTGACCGGTGGTTCTTCCTCCGGTTGTCGTAACACTTGTTTTATATAAGTTTTTCATTGCTAAAAATAATTTTATTAGTTAAGTTGGATTCAATATACCAACAAGTTAAGGATGCATAAAGTTGCATTTCATAAATTTGTGCTAAATAATATTCCGTCCATTGTCTGAAAACACTGAAAAATCTGCCTTGCATGAATCAAATAGCAGTCCTGATTCTAAAAATTTCAGCGCCACTTCTGCGGAAAAAATTAAAAATTTCCGAAAGCAAAATTTATCCGTAGAAGAACTTCTAAAAGATCTTCTGAAAGGTAATAAAACAGCTTTAGGAAAAGCGATCACCATGATCGAAAGTAACCAGATCAAACATCAGCAGATTTCTCAGAAAATAATTGAAGGAGCTTTACCGTATACAAAAAAATCTATTCGCATTGGAATTACCGGCGTACCGGGTGTGGGCAAAAGCACCTTCATAGAAAGTTTTGGAACATATCTTACCAAGATGGGGAGAAAAGTAGCCGTTCTTGCCGTAGATCCCAGTAGCAGTCTTACTCGGGGAAGTATCCTGGGGGACAAAACCCGCATGGAAGATCTGGTAAAAGATAAAAATGCCTTTATAAGGCCTTCACCCAGCGGAGATTCACTTGGGGGCGTTGCTAAAAAAACCCGGGAAAGTATTTTATTATGTGAAGCGGCCGGTTTTGAGGTGATCTTAATTGAAACCGTGGGAGTGGGACAGAGCGAAACAACGGTGCATAGCATGACCGATTTCTTCCTGCTACTCAAACTTGCTGGCGCCGGCGATGAACTACAGGGAATTAAAAGGGGCATTATTGAAATGGCTGATGCGATTGTTATTAATAAAGCCGATGGCGACAATATGAAAGCGGCACAACATGCGAAACTGGAATTTAAGCGCGCGCTTCATTTATATCCCATCAAAGAAAATAACTGGAAGCCAAAAGTAAGCCTTTGCAGTGCTTTGTATGACATAGGTATTGCTGAAATATGGGAATTAATTTCTGAATTTGAAACACAAACGAAGGAAAACGGCCATTTTGAGAAAAAGCGGATTGAGCAAAATAAATTCTGGCTTTATCAAACCATCAATGATCATTTAAAATCAAGATTTTATCAGAATAAGAAAATAAAACCTGCTTTAGAGAAACAATTAAAGCTGATCGAAGAAAATAAAACCACGGCATACGCTGCCGCAAAATATTTACTGGAACTGGATTAATGCTGAAGTTTAAACATTTTCAGCAACCACTGCGCTAACATATAAAATAAGGATCCGAAAATAGCTCCTATTAAAATTCCGGTAAGCACGTCGCCAGGATAATGCACGCCCAGATAGATTCGGCTATAAGAAACAACCAAAGCCCAGATCATCAGAAAAATCCATAATTTTTTATAGACCGGTTTAAGAAGTAAACTTAAAAATACCGCTACACCTGTAGAATTAGCAGCATGCGCAGAAAAATAGCCAAAACGGCCACATCTTTCGGCGACATATCTGGCAAATTCCATAACGCCTTCCTGGCGGCATGGCCTGGGCCTTTCAAAATAATGTTTAAAGACATTGGCAAGTTGATCTGTAGCCGTAATTAATAAGCTTACCACCACCATGACCAGCAAAGTAGATTTCCAGCCGAAATTTTTAAAAACGAGAAATAAAAGAATAGCATAAAGCGGAATGGCCATCCATTTATCGCTTATAGCGATCCAGAGCCAATCCCATTTTTCAGAACCCAGATTATTCAGAAAAAGGAACAACTCTTTATCTAATTCTGCCAGTTTTTCCATCTAATCTTTTTCGTAACGGCTCACCTCGCGGTCGTAGAATTCATTGGCTTCGGTGATCAGGTTTTCAGCTTCACTGGAAAGCTCATCTTCATCACTTTTATCGAAATCTTCCAGCCATTCTACCTCATCATTTTCAAGATTGATGATAAAACGGGGATATTCCGTATGCACCACAAAGATTGAATCGGGAAAATCGGTATTATCGCCTAATATAAATTTTGGGAGTTCCATATCTTACACTTGTTGCACCACTTTTTCTTTGGTGCGGATTAATTTTTTACTTAAATAATTGAACCTAAAATACAATAATAATGCTGAAGATGTTAACCCGGCCAGCAAACCAAACCAAATCCCCATACTTCCAAATTGTTCTTTTTGCCCGAAATAAAAGCTTACGGGAAAACCAATGATCCAGTAAGCAATAAAACATATTCCCGTGGGTATCTTCACATCCTGCAAACCTCTTAAAGCGCCCAGAATAACTACCTGCACACCATCGCTCAACTGAAATAATGCCGCTACGATAAGCAATTGCGAAGCCAGCATGATCACTTCAGCATTATCGATATAAAAAGTGGGCATGATATCCTTCAGCAAAATAAAGAGTAGTGCAAAGACTGCTTCAATAAGAAATACCAGTAGGAAAATAGATAAAGCAATCCTTCTCAAATCTTTGTATTTCCTGGTACCTACCTGATTCCCCACGCGTATGGTTGCGGTCACACCCAGGCCCACTGCAATCATAAAGGTCATAGATGCAAGATTAAGCGCAATTTGATTCGCCGCCTGCGGATTCGTGCCCAGGTTTCCGGCCAGAAATATAGTCGCCGTAAAGATCGCTACTTCAAATAGCATCTGTAAGGCCGTAGGAAATCCCAGGGAAAATATTTTCTTGAAAATATTCCAGTGTATTGCTTCTTTTTTCGACCATTTAAAATAAGCGGCAAATTTTGATTTTCGCTTTAAAATTTCCCAAATAAACCAAAGCATAAAAAATCTCGAAATAAGCGTTCCCCAGGCAGCGCCTTCAAGTTCCAGCCTTGGGAAGATCCAGAAACCGTAGATAAGCAGATAATTAAAAATGACATTCACGACATTCGCCAGCAAGGTGGCATACATGGCATATTTGGTTTGCGAAAGCCCATCGGCGAATTGTTTAAAGGCCTGGAAAGCCATTAAAGGCACCATAGACAGCGCCACGATATTCATATAAGGTATCGCCAGCACGACCACTTCTTCCGGCTGATCCAGATAATATAGAATGGGTTTGGAAAGCAATAACAGGAGAAAAAGGAAGATCCCATTAATGCTACTCATGATCAAACCATGATGAAAATAACTTCTTCCGCTTTCGAGATCTCCGGCGCCATCAGCTTCGGCAATTAAGGGTGTAATTGCAAAGGAAAATCCTATCCCCAGGGACATGGCGATAAAAACCAGGGCATTTCCCAAGGATACTGCCGCCAGTGGTGCAGCGCCTAATTGACCAATCATCAGGTTATCCACCAATCCCACCATCACATGACCTAACTGGCCAAGCATGACCGGAAAGGCAATGTTTAAATTTCGGCTAAATTCTTTTGTGTAATCTGAAAGTTGCAAAAACCTTTTTTTGGATTGCAAAGGTAACGGCTTTAATTTTCTGAAAAAACCAAAAAAATGCGATCTTTTTAATCGGTTATTTGGGATGAAGTTTCAACGGTTTCAAGATCATATTTATCCTGCTAAATACATCAAACTTGCCATAGTCGCAGTTCCAAGTTCAAGTTCCCGCTTGTTCACAGAAAGGATGAGAAGACAAAACTTTATATTCATGAAGTTGAATAGTTGAAGTTTGAAAGATCAAATAAACTAAAAACTGAGAACCTTTGCGGCATTGATTGTTATTATTCTTTCCTTAACTGTTCCTTATATTGCTCTAAATTGTCTTTAATCTTAGCATCTAATGCCGGTTCTTTTACATCCTGATATTCTTTGAGCACATCGTATAAAATTTTTGCCACCAAATATCTCGCGGTGGGTTTATCATCTGAAGGAATTATATACCACGGAGCCTTTTCAGAAGATGTATTATTGATAGCATCTTCATAGCATTCCTGATATTTGTCCCAAAGCTTCCTTTCTTTTAAATCACCGGGGGAAAATTTCCAGTTTTTATTCGGCTTTTCCAGTCTTCTTAATAAGCGGTCTTTTTGCTCAACCTTAGAAATGTTCAGAAAGAATTTAAAAATGATCGTACCATTTTCTGCAATATGATCCTCAAAATTTCTGATTTGTTCAAAACGCTTCAGCCAGAAATTCTCATTAATATCCTCTACTCCCTGTATTTCAGGAATATTTTCATTCAAAATATATTCAGGATGAACTCTGGTAACCAGAACATTTTCATAATGCGTGCGATTGAAAACTCCAAATTTTCCGCGGGCAGGTAAGGCGATATAATGCCTCCATAAATAATCATGTTTCAGCTCTATAGAAGAAGGTGTTTTAAAACTGTGTACTACCACTCCCCGACTATTAAAATCCTTAAAAACTTCGCGAATCAAACTATCTTTTCCGGCGGTATCCATTCCCTGTAAACAAATCAGGACGGCATATTTCCCGTGCGCGTACAATTTATCCTGCCAGTCGCCCAGATCTTCCCGAACATCTTCCAGTTCTTTTTCTATTTTCTTTTTATCTTCTTTTAGATCGAAACTGGTGTCGAGATTTTTTAGTTTTATTTCAGATTTCACTCGAAAATCTGCTTCATTTATAGATTTCATATCATCATTCTTTGATTTAAATATACAATCTTTAAGACTTTTAATTTTTTTATCTTCGCGGTAAAGATTTTTGCATTGGACCAAACAGAAAAAGAAGACATCATCAATAAGGTTTCTATTCTTTTAAAGGAAACCCCTACTTCCCGCGATATTGTAAAAAAGGATGGAAAGCTGGAAGAACGTTTTGATTATCTCGCCAGGCATATGGTGGAAAAAGCACTTCAAAAAGATGCGCTTATTCTTTCAAGAAAAAAGGATGGAATTGCCATTCTTTTTAGAACCAGTGCAAAAGATAACAGTATCTGGAAAGATCTCTGGACACAAATAGGCCTTTTAATAAATGTAACAGGGGTCAAAAACGCGATCAAAATTTTAAAAACCCAGAAATATATTAAAGATCAACGGCCAAAAACCGGAGAGTATCTTTATTGCTGGTTTTGGGGAATTTTAAAAGAATCCCGTGGAGCTGATACGCAGGTGGGAAAAGAGATGAAGGATGTATTTTTCAGGACGGCTCATGATACCGGCCTCGAATTATATGCCGAAACGAGGGGACGTACCAATGCCCTAGTTTATCAACGAGTTGGTTTCGATCTTTTTCATGAATGGGCGCATCCCAGTGGGGATACGATGTATTTTCTTAAATACGATCCGAAAAAACCCAGAAATAAGCGACCTTAGAATCGGCTACCAAAGAGTTTAACATCTTCATCGGTAATCTCGTTACCACCAAGAATGATCAAACGTTCCACCACGTTTCGAAGCTCCCGAACATTTCCCCTCCAATGGCTTTCCTTTAGTGCCGAAATTGCACCACTGGTGAAATTTTTCTGATTAGTTCCCTGCTCCTGTGCGATCTTTTCGCTGAAATACTCTATCAATAATGGGATATCATCTTTTCTTTCTTTTAAAGCAGGAACTTCAATTAAGATTACTGCAAGCCGGTGATAAAGATCCTCCCGAAAATTATTTTCTTCAATTTCCTTCTTAAGGTCTTTATTGGTCGCAGCTATCACCCGAACATCAACTTTAATATCCTTATCACTTCCCACCCTGGATATTTTATTCTCCTGGAGCGCCCTTAAAACTTTGGCCTGAGCGCTTAAGCTCATATCACCAATTTCATCCAGGAAAATTGTGCCCTTGTTCGCAGCTTCAAATCTACCGGCACGATCTTTATTAGCTGATGTAAAAGCACCCTTTACATGCCCAAACAATTCACTTTCAATTAATTCTGAAGGGATTGCGGCACAATTCACTTCGATCATGGGCCCTTTGCTACGATCACTTTTTTCGTGTAACCAGTGCGCAACCAGTTCTTTCCCGGTACCATTTGGGCCGGTGATCAAAACCCGGGCATCGGTATGCGCTACTTTTTCGATCATATCTTTGATATTCACAATAGCCTCACTTTCCCCAATCATTTGGTAGTTTTTACTTACCTTTTTCTTAAGGCGCGTATTCTCGATAACTAGTTCTTTGCGGTCCAGGGCATGTCGAACCGTGTTTAGAAGTCTGTTGAGATCAGGTGGTTTTGAGATATAATCAAAAGCCCCCATTTTCATGGTGTTCACTGCAGTATCAAGATCACCATGACCGGAAATCATCACTACAGGAATTTCAGGTTTAATTTTTTGTACAGCTTCCAGCACCTCAACCCCATCCATTTTTGGCATTTTGATATCGCAAAGTATAAGATCAAAATCTTCATTTTTCACGATCTCCATTCCGGCGAGGCCATCTTCAGCTTCAGTTACTTTATAATCTTTATTTTCTTCAGAAAGGATTTTATTTAAGACTCTTCTAATGGAAGCTTCATCCTCTATCAATAATATTTTTGCCATTTTAAATACTTTAAATTTTAATCATTTTCACCAGGCTTTATTCCCTCCTTTGGGGGCATGTTTTGTGGATAGAACATATGCACATCCCGCTGCGGGAAAGGAATGGTAATATTGTTCAGTTTAAACATATTATTGATCCTAAATCGCAACTCACTTTTCACTTTTGGGTCTACAAAACTATCGGAAATATAAAAATGTAAGCCAAACATGAGCGCAGAATCCCCAAAATCTTCAAAAAGAACAAAGGGTTCCGGTTTTTTAAGTATGCCTTTCTGTTCACTGGCACAGTCTAAAAGTACTTCCCTTACCTGTTCCACATCACTCCCATAGGCCACACCAACCTTTACCGCTTCTCTTGTGGTTTTGTGATTTTGGGTATAATTATATACGGTTTCACTAATAAATTTATGGTTGGGAATGATCATTACCTTATCATCCCTGGTAAGGGCACGGGTAGTTCTTAGCTTAATTTCAAAGACCCTGGCTACGCGGTCATCCATTTCTATCACATCTCCAACCATCAAAGATTTATCCAGAATTATAAAAATGCCGCCAATTACATCCTGAAACAACTCTTGCAAAGCTAAACCAAGACCAACAAAAAGTGCTGCGGAAGCAGCCAGTACCACGGTTACATTAATCCCAAAGGAACTTAACGTAATAAGCACCACCACTACGTAAACAATATATTTTACAAATTTGAAGATGCTGATGAACTTGAGCTTATCCTCCTCCAATAATTTAGAAGTGATAAAAGATCGCAACATCCTGAGCACTATACTGGTAATTACAAAGGAGAGGACGACCAGAATGATCAACCCAACGGTAATGGTCACCGGTTCATCACCTAATTTATAACTCCAGCCAAGGTTCCAAAAATCCACAATAGTTCCCCAGATATCCTGCTCGATAACTTCGGTTACTTTTTCCTTGGCAGATTGATCTTCCTGTAACATTAATATTTCAACCATTTATACAGTTCCTTATAACTCGGTTTCTTCCCATACATCAAAATTCCCACGCGGTAAATTTTTGCTGAAAGCCATAAAATTGCAAAGTTTGTAGCAATTAAGATAATAATTGAAATGCTAATTTCATACCACGGCACTCCAAATGGAATACGCATGAGCATCACAATAGGTGAAGTTAAGGGAATCATTGAAAAAATGGTGGAAACCGTTCCGTGTGGATTTTCAACCACAGAAAAGAAGCCCACATAAATCCCTAATATCAAAGGGATAATGATAGGAAACATAAATTGTTGGGTATCGGTTTCACTATCAACCGCTGCCCCAATTGCCGCGTAAATGGCACTATACAGAAAATATCCACCTATAAAATAGATCAAAAAGAATACAAGTAAACTTGCATAAGGTAATTTCAGAATATCAACAACCAGCTGATTTAATTCCGGTCTTGCCATCTCATTTATCATTTCTGTAGAAGGCGTTTGCGCTGCCAGGGGATCAATACCTAAAAAACTGGAAACGCTCCATAAAAGAACTGTCCCTAAAATTACCCAAACCGTAAATTGTGTTATTCCCGCAAGAGAAGTTCCAAGTATTTTGCCCAATAAGAGCTGAAAAGGTTTTACTGAAGAAACAATAATTTCTATAATACGGTTGGTCTTTTCCTCGATCACACTACGCATGACCATATTTCCATAAATAATAATGAACATCATGAGAAGATAGCCCGCAGCACCTCCAAAAAACATTTTGATGTAATTGGACATTTTAGAACTGCGTTCCCCTGAAAAATTTTGAATTTCAACATTTACTTTCGCCCTCGCTGCGTCAATTTCAGAAACATCTATTCCTTTATTTATTAATTGCTGACGGGTAAGTTTATCAGAAATCGTCTTTTCTATACTTTCAATCGTACCGAATCCCGGAGTGTCGTTTCCTAAAAATCCAACTTCGGTAGAGCTATTGGGGCCATCTCCAATTTTGGCGATATGAATTAATCCGAAGTATTCATTATCCAGCACCTTTTGTCGGGCATTTTCCAGATTTGAATTATTAAAGTAGATATATTGAACCTGTTCTCCATCCTTAAACTCATTAGTAAAGATCCCGGTTTCATCAAAAATTCCAATAATTTTTTGATCTGTACTATTCAGCATACTTAAATAGGCGATCAATAAAACCATTACCACAAAGATAATCGGGCTCAAAAAAGTCATTACAATAAAGGTTTTATTTCGAACCCTGGCTGAATATTCCCGGTTGATGATTAATCTAAGATTACGCATTTTGAGTCACCGTTTTAATGAATATATCGTTTACGGAGGGGATCACCTCTACAAAGTGATTGATTTTTCCTCTACTCAACAAGAACTGAATTAGTTCATTTGAAGTTTCTTCATCTTTTAACTTGATACTCAGTTTAAGGTCTTCATTGATACTTTTGAATTTTGCGACTCCAATGCTATATCGATCTTCTAGCTCCCGTTTTAAAGTCACTTCATCTATCGCATCCAAACCCACCTCGAAAGTATTTGATTTATATTCTTTTTTGATATCGGTAAGCTTACCATCAATTAATTTATTCGACTTGTGGATTAAAGCGATATAATCACATAGTTCTTCAACACTTTCCATTCGATGCGTAGAAAAAAGGATGGTTGCCCCTTCTTCTTTTAAATGTAATATTTCGTCTTTGATTAAATTTGCATTCACGGGATCGAATCCGCTAAAAGGTTCATCAAAAATGAGCAATTTTGGATTGTGCAAAACAGTGATTACAAATTGTACTTTTTGCGCCATTCCCTTAGAAAGTTCCTGAATCCTTTTATCCCACCAACCTTCAATTTCCAAACGCTTAAACCAGTAATTTAAACGTTCTTTTGCTTCTGCTTTGCTCAAACCCTTCAGCCTGGCCAGGTACAAAGCCTGCTCTCCAACTTTCATCGATTTATAAAGCCCGCGTTCTTCCGGAAGATAACCAATATGCGCTATATCATCTGGATGCAATGGTTTACCATCTAAGTATACTTTGCCAGTATCTGGCATAGTAATTTGATTGACAATTCTTAAAAAAGTGGTTTTACCGGCTCCATTAGGACCCAGCAGGCCAAAGATACTTTGCCTGGGAATACTAATTGAAATATTATTTAAAGCGGTAAAATTTCCGAATTGTTTGGAGACGTTTTCGGCAACCAAAAGATGATCCATACGGTTTTTAATAGAATGTTAAAGATATATAAATCGGCAAGAGCCCAAAGGCGATTAAGAAGAATTTATAATCTAAAAATTGATGTGAAAAACAAAACCCACCCTTAAAAAAATTAAGGATGGGAAAAAAATTGCTATGAAAAAGAAAAATATCACTAAAAGAATTAGTGATATTCAAATATATAAAAATTTTCTTAAAATTTACTTTTTATGAAAACATATCTTTTACTTTTTCAAAGAAGGATTTATCGCTTTTTTCTGGATTTGGTCTGAAGTTATCATCTTCTGCCATTTTTTCGAAAAATTCTTTTTGTTCTCTGGACAAAGTTTTTGGCGTCCAAACATTCACATGTACTAAAAGATCTCCTTTTCCATATCCATTAATACTCGAAATACCTTTCCCCCTTAACCTTAATATTTTTCCAGATTGTACTCCTTCTTCAATTTTGATACGAACTTTGCCGGTTACCGTATCAATCTCTTTTGAAGTCCCTAAAGCAGCTTCAGAATAACTGATGTAAAGATCGTAATGCAAATTATCCCCTTCCCGTTGAAGGCTTTCATGTGCCTTTTCTTCTATGGCTACCAATAGATCACCGGGTATACCACTCCCCGGGGCATCATTACCTTTTCCAGTAACTTTCAATTGCATTCCATCTTCAACACCTGCCGGAATTTTTATAGAAACAGTTTCTTCCCTGGTAATCATTCCATTTACATCGGCATCTTCAGACTTTTTGTCAATGATCTGTCCGCTTCCTCCGCAGGTTGTACATGGAGAAGCAGTTTGCATCCTTCCCAATATCGTATTGGTGATTCTGGTTACCTGCCCGCTACCATTACAGGTAGAACAGGTTTTATACGATGTTCCCGGAGCCTGAACTTTCCTTTTAACCTTGATCTTCTTTTCACAGCCATTGGCAATCTCCTCAAGATTAAGACTAACCCTTATCCTTAGATTACTTCCCTTCATACGGCGCTGGCCTCCACCAAAGCCGCCAAAACCTGAGAAACCTCCGCCACTAAAACCTCCGCCGAAAATATCACCGAACTGGCTGAAAATATCGTCCATGTTCATCCCGCCTCCTCCAAAGCCACCGCCTTCAAATGCCTGGTGACCAAAACGGTCATATTTGGCCCTCTTATCCTGGTTCCCCAGAACTTCATAAGCTTCAGCAGATTTTTTAAACATATCTTCAGCTTTGGTATCCCCGGGATTTTTATCGGGATGATATTTTAAAGCTTTTTTCCGGTAGGCTTTTTTGATTTCTGCAGCTGAAGCGCTTTTGCTAACGTCTAATATTTCGTAATAATCTTCTTTCATCTCTGGTTTTTAGGGTATGCTAAGGCACTAATTATCTTCCAGTTACTACTTTGGGGTAACGGATAATTCGCTCACCGAGTTTATAACCCGGTTCAACTACATCTATGATCTTTCCTTTTAAATCTTCTGATGGTGCCGGGATTTGTGTAATGGCCTCATGAACTTCAGCATCAAAATCGGCTCCTTCTTCAATTTGCATTCTTTCCAAACCTTTAGATCGAAGCGTTTCTTTAAATTTATTATGTATAAGCTCAACACCTTTGATCAGGTTTTCATCGTCACTTTTTCTTAATTCATTCATGGCGCGATCAAAATCGTCCATAACCGGCAACATGGCGGTCATTACTTCCTGGTTGGCAGTTTTAAATAATTCTATACGTTCTTTGGAAGTTCTGCGCTTATAATTTTCAAACTCCGCAAAAAGCCTTAAGAATTTATCTTTTTCCTTTTGAAGATCTTCTTTTAAAAGTTCTTCCTGGCTTAAATCTTCATCGTTAATTTCTTCGCTATCAACTTCATCACCGTCTATTTCCTCTATTTCTTCGATCGCATCATCAAGTATTTCTTCTACGCGGTCCTTTATATCTCTATCGTCTTCAGCTTTATGATTTTTCTGACTCATTACTTAATTTTTTTTTCTTTCAGCTATTAAAGACAAATTCGTTGCCAATTCAATTCAAATGTCAAAATGTCACAGAATTATTTTAAGATAATTTTATGATTCATGCTTTGATGGACGGAGTACTTTTGCAGCCTAAACACAAAAATTTTTTGAAAATGAAAAAAGTAATCTTAAACGCATTTGTTATTGCAGGTCTTGGAATGGCAATGGTTGGATGCAAAGACAATAAGGGCAATGAGGCGGAAGTAGCTGAGGCTAAGGATGCTGCAACTGCTGAGAATGCTGCTATGGAATTCATGGTAGATACTACTTCTTCGGTTATCGAGTGGAAAGGTGAAAAACCTACGGGAACCCATAATGGTATTATTAAAATAGCTGAAGGTTCTTTTATGGCTAACGATAGCTTAGTGGAAAGTGGATCTTTCGTGATCAACATGAAATCTATCGAAGTTCATGATCTTGAAGGTGATGAAAAAGCAAACCTTGAAGCTCACTTGATGGGTACTGTTGAAGGTAAAGAAGGGGATTTCTTTAATGTTAATGAATTTCCACAGGCTAAATTTGAAGTAACCGGGTTTACTGAAGCTGATGGACAAACCATGATGCAGGGAAACCTTACTTTAAAAGAAGAAACCAAGAATATTTCTTTCCCGGTAAGTATTTCTAAGAACGGTGAAACGTATACGATCACAAGTGAGGAATTTACTATTGATAGAACCAACTGGAATGTGAATTACGGATCAAAATCTGTATTTGATGGTCTTGGGGATAAATTCATCAATGATGATATTAGCCTGAAAATCGATCTTAAGGCTAAGAAAGCTTAATTTGATCTTTTGAAGATAGCAAAGGCTGCCAATGGGCAGCCTTTTTTTATTTTAATAAATTTGAAAGTGCATTAGGCATATTCACATACTCAAAATTATACCCTGCAGAAGCAATTTTTTTAGAACTAACCAACTGACTCGACAGTACAATTGTAGCCATCTCCCCCAAAATTACTTTTAAAACAAATCCTGGAACATTCGGCAACCAGATACTTTTATTTAATTGTTTGGCAATTTCCATAGTAAGCTCCCTGTTTGTTACGGGATTTGGTGAGACCGCATTATATACCCCACTAAGTTCTTTTTTTATGGCAAATAAGAAAATGCAGGCAAGGTCGCTAATATGAATCCATGACTGCCACTGCTTTCCATTCCCTAAAGGCGCCCCTAAATTCAGTTTTACCGGTTTTTTCACCTGACTCAACATACCACCATCTTTTGCCAGAACTAGCCCTACCCTTATCTTAGCTACATCCAATCCTTCTTTTTCAAAATTATCTGCGGCAGCTTCCCATTTCTCTACTACTTCTCCAAGAAAATCATCGGCAACTTCCTCATCGTCTTCATGGTAAAGTTTATTATATGAACTTGGATATACCCCTATAGCACTTGCTGAAACAAAGTTTTGAACAGTGTGTGTAGTCTTTTCTAATTTTTCCTGAAGAAATGCCGCAGTTTCTGTTCGGCTTTCGATTATTTTTTTCTTGTTTTCCCGGGACCAGGGCTCAGCAATACTAGATCCCGCCAAATGAACTATGGTAGTGACTCCCTCCAGACATTTCATATCAAAATCCCCACTTTTGGGGTTCCAGAAATAGCCTGTATAATTTTTCTTGTTTTTGATCTTTTCTTTACTCGTGGTAAGGTAATTTACCTGGATATCTTCTTTCAAACATAACTTCGAGAGTTCCGATCCTATCAGCCCAGTGGCTCCTGTGATTAATATCCTCATTTTTTCTTTTAAGATACACAAGGAATTTCAGCTAGGAATAGCAGGAAATAGGTTTAACGTGAAAGTGGTACATATTTAACGGCTCTTAACATTTCCCGCTTTCCCGGAGGCCCCGGAATCTTCTCAACTTTAAATCCACACGCGATCATTGCCCTTCTTACACTGCCTTTTGCAGCATACGTAACGAGGGTTCCATTTTGTTTTAAGGCGGAAAACATTTTATGAAAGATTTCTTCTGTCCAAAGTTCCGGTTGTACACGCGCACCAAAAGCATCAAAATAAATAAGGTCGAATTTATCCTGATCATCAATTTGATCAAAAGTCTTATTCTGTTTTAAAAGTTCAAAATTTGGTGAGATCACCACTTCCTTTTCCCAGGAAGTTTTATGTAAATTTTGAAAAAGTTCCTTATGATTTAAAGCCTTAGCAGCTTCAGGATAGTTTAGTTTTTCAATCTCATCTTTTTTAACAGGATAAGCTTCAACACCCGTGTAGTTAATTTTGATCGCAAGTTTAGCTGCTTCCAAAGCGGTGAGAAATGCATTTAAACCGGTTCCAAAACCAATTTCCAGGACAGAAATTTCAGTTTTATGGAAATTCTCGAGATAATAATAAAGTCCGCTTTTTATAAAAACATGCTGCGCTTCCTGAATAGCCCCGTGTTTTGAGTGGTACTGCTCATTCCACTCCGGTAAATGAATGGTTACAGAACCATCTGCGGTTTTTATGATCTTCCGTTCCAATTATTTTTTTATTAACACGCCGTCTGCTATAAAACCAAAACTTGTCTTAGGCTCTCTTATAGCGACTATTTCGTCTATAGATTTTCCCGCGTCTTCAGCAAAATGCCTTTGATCTTCTACGGAAACTTCTTCAACAAACGCTCTCCCGCGAACGATGATCTCTTTTCCCACAATATCTTTCGGAACAAAAAAACCGTAATCAAGAAATTTCACCATAGCATCATCTACCCCAGGCAGCTCCAAAACCATCCAGCAGCCTTTCATTTGGCAAACACTGTTCACCGTGGTTGTGAACTTCTCATCAATAGTATCCCCACTTCGCAAGTTTCCATATTTCTCTAACATGATAGACGATGAAAAGCTACCCTCAGGGCTAATTTTCGCACCAAACGACTCATATCCATCCTGCACTTTTTCTTCAATAGCGGGATCCTTCTTATCACTTTCCGTATTTTGATTACAGGAGATGGCAAAAAAGATCAAGGCGAAATATAAGATGCTTTTCATGAACATTCAATTTTGACTATTTCCAAATTTACCAAAACTTTAGATTTTGATTCTGCTTTTAAATAGGTAAATTTGAAGCAACCTAAGCAAATAAAACAACTATATATGATATCAATAGAAAAATCTTCCCAAACCAAAATTGATAAGACTGATTTTGATAATCTTACTTTTGGGCAGGTTTTTACAGACCATATGATGATTAGCGATTTTAAGGATGGAGAATGGCACGAACCTGTAATAAAACCTTATGGCCCACTTTCAATAGACCCATCAGCCAGGGTTTTTCACTATGGTCAGGCAGTATTTGAAGGAATGAAGGCCTATAAAGATAAAGATGAAAAGATCTGGATGTTTAGGCCTGAACAAAATTTTGAAAGGATCAACGCTTCGAGTAAGCGGCTTGCCATTCCTGAATTCCCTAAAGACTTCTTTTTTAATGGCCTGGAAACATTATTAAAACTTGAAAAAGACTGGATCAAACAAGGCTTTGGAAACAGTTTATATATTAGGCCTTTTGTCATTGCTACGGAAGCAGGAGTTTCTGCCTCCCCGGCAAAAGAATATAAATTTATGATCATTTGTTCTCCGGCACAATCATATTACAGCGGAGAAGTACGTGTAAAATTTTCAGACAAGTTCAGTCGTGCTGCTGATGGTGGGGTTGGATTTGCCAAAGCTGCAGGAAATTACGGAGCACAATTTTATCCTACCAACCTTGCGAAAGAGGAAGGTTATCAACAAATCGTATGGACCGATGCAAATTCGCATGAATACCTGGAAGAAGCGGGCACTATGAATATTTTCTTCAGAATTGGCGATAAATTAATCACCGCTCCTATAAGTGATAGGATTTTAGATGGAGTTACCCGGAAAAGTGTGATCGCATTAGCGGAAAGAATGAATATTCCAATGGAAGTTAGAAAAGTGACCGTTCAGGAAATTCTGGAAGCCGCTGATAGCGGAAATCTAAAAGAAATGTTTGGCTCGGGAACTGCCACGGTAATCAACCCAATTACAGGTTTCGGTAATAAAGGCAAGAATTATGATCTGCCAAAATTAGAAGATTCCTATGCTCATGCTTTTAAGGATACACTGATGAAGATTCAATATAACGAAGCTGAGGATCCCTTTGGATGGCGGTATGAAGTGAAAGAATAGAAGGAAATCCCGGCAAAAACCGGGATTTTTTTTATTTCAATATCTTCGAAAAATCAGGTTTAAAATAATTTGGCCCCTTCATCACCTTTCCATCTTCGCGATAAATAGGTTTTCCATCTGCTCCCAGTTTACTCATATTACTGGACTGAATTTCATCAAAAACCTGTTCAATTTTGTATTGCATCCCGTGTTCAATAATGGTTCCGCATAAAATATAAAGCATATCCCCCAGAGCATCGACAACTTCAATAAGATCATTATTATTGGCTGCTTCCAGATATTCTTCATTTTCTTCTTTCATCAAATTAAAGCGAAGTAAATTTTTTCTTTCCCCCAGATCGGCAACAGGCTTTTCATTGCTGCCCAATCCAAATGCGGAATGAAATTCTTTAACAGCAGCTATTCTTTTCTTCATAATTTTTAAAGCTTTAAGTTTACCTTTGCATAAAAATACAGAAAATGTTTTCGAAAGCACAATGGATATTTGCTGGCTTTTTCATGATCGCCTTTATCATCTTAATGATTTACAGCTATCGCAAAGATCTCAAGCTACATAAGAAGTATTATAAAGGCAGTACATTTATTCTGATAGGCTTTCTATTATTTATTGCCCTTCTTTTTATCATCAAAATCCAGTTGAAAGATTAATTAGGAACTAGGACTGAGAAAAGTCAGTTTTCAATTTTATTTATCTTAGCGCTACCAATACACCCAAAACCTATGAAAATTTTAAAATACATCTTCTTTCTCCTACTCATCTTTATCATTGGAGCATCTGTTTATGTGGCCACGAAAAAAGGAGATTTTCAGGTAGAAGATTCCAAAATGATCGCAGCACCTCAGGAACTGGTCTTTAATGAAGTAAATGATTATACCACGTGGAAAGAATGGGAGCCCTGGAGTGAAGATTCTGATGATATGATTATTAACTACGGAAGAAAAACCTCGGGCGAAGGCGCCAGTTATTCCTGGAAAAGCGAGAATATGGGTGATGGCGAAATGGAAACTATAAAAGCCAATCCCCATAACAGCTTACAACAAAAGATGGTCATGAAAACACCTTTTGGAGAATCAGAAAGCATAGTTTATTGGAAATTTGATAAAGTTGAAGACAGCACTCGGGTAACCTGGGGAATGAAAGGCGATCAATCTTTTATGGAAAAATTGTATTTCTCCTTCCAGGACGAAAGTATCACCGAAATGATGAACCCCATGTTCAAAAAAGGTTTGAATAATCTGGATCGCGTATTGACTAAAAAAATGAGTACCTATTCCATAAATGTAGATGGTTTAACCCAACATGGTGGAGGCTTTTATATGTATACGGCAACTTCCAGCAGAATTAGCCAGATACGTGATAAGATGATGACGATGTTCACTGATGTGGGAAATTACATGAGGAACAATAATATTCAAATTTCCGGTGATCCCCTGGTGATCTATAATGAATGGAATGAAGAACGGGGCAATACCATTTTTTCAGCGGGTTATTTTACACCGAGTGAAGTAATCACCCCCGCAGAAAGTGAAATTTTGACGTCCTTTATTCCCAACCAGCAAGTACTAAAAACTACTTTGAAGGGAAATTATGATAATTTGCAGGAAGCCTGGGATAAAGCTTTTGCCTATTTAGCTGAAAACAATTTAGAAACCGATGAAACCCTAAAACCTTTCGAAGTTTATATCACCGGTCCTAATGACAATGCCAATCCTTCAGAATGGGTGACTGAAATTTTCATACCTATCAAACAACCACAAGAAGTCGAAAATGATTAAAAATCTCTTGTTGATCTTTCTTGGAGGTGGTCTGGGAAGTTGTGCCCGCTACCTCATCAGCAAATATTTTAATCAATTTCATGCGGTTCCTCTGGGAACCTTTACAGTAAATATCCTGGGAAGTTTGATCCTGGGATTTTTTATTGGCTGGGCTTTAAAAAACAATACACTTTCCCATCCAGTTAGCTATTTGATCATCATTGGATTTTGTGGTGGCTTTACCACCTTTTCCACATTCTCTCTGGAAAATCTTAATCTCATAAAATCAGGGGATTACGCCTATTTCGTCCTTTATCTTACCGGAAGCATCTTTCTTGGAATTCTCTCTATCGTTTTCGGAATCTTTCTAGCCCGTTCGCTTTAGTATTTTATATAGCATATTCAAAATTATAATGCTTTATAAATATCAACCCCTAAATTTTTGGGGGTTATTTTTATTTTTATAATAAAAATTAACCTATAGCCCTTATTTTTTTAGGGTACTTAATAATAATTTATAAATTTGTCCAATTCTTAACACTATATTATGAAATGAGCATAACGGGAATACGATACAAATACCAATAAAGATATGCGAATTGCATATGACCATTAAAAAACAATAAATATTTACATATGAAAAAAATTGAAGCAATCATTAGGAAGTCGGAATTCGACGAAACCAAAGAGGCGTTGCATGCCATTGGGGTTACTTTTTTTAGCTACTGGGACGTTACCGGGGTTGGTAATGAAAAAGTGGGGCATGTATACAGAGGTGTAAGCTATAGCACCACAGATATTCAGCGCAGATATTTATCTATTATCGTTTCTGATGATTTTGCGGAGAAAACCGTAGACACCTTGTTTAAAGCAGCCTATACGGGACAGGTTGGGGACGGAAAAATCTTTGTTTCAAGCATTGATAAAGCTTATCGTATCAGAACAAAAGAAGAAGACGAAGATTCTTTAAAATAAGCGTTGAGCAGAATTAAAAACTATTAACTAAAAATTATGGAAGGACTATTAACTATCAATAACGTATGGATGATGATCTGTACGGCACTCGTATTCTTTATGCACCTTGGGTTTGCATTTCTTGAAATTGGATTGACCAGACAAAAAAATACAATCAATATTTTATTCAAAAACGTTTTTATCATTACCATGGGGCTATTGCTTTATGGATTGCTTGGTTTTAACCTCATGTATCCCGGTGATTTTAATGGTTATTTGGGCTTTGCCGGTTTTGGCCTAAGTGCTCCATTAGTTGACGGGGCCTTGGATCTGGCCTACAGCGAAGGTTATACCTACTGGACAGATTTCCTTTTCCAGGGAATGTTTGCTGCAACAGCCGCCACCATAGTTTCTGGTGCAGTGGCTGAAAGGATCAAGATCAATTCTTTTATGATCTTTGTGGTCATCTATGTAGGACTAGTTTATCCTATTGCGGGATCATGGAAATGGGGTGGTGGATTCCTGGATGAAATGGGATTCTATGACTTCGCGGGCTCAACGCTGGTACACTCCGTTGGAGGTTGGGGAGCATTAATTGCAATCTGGTTACTTGGGGCAAGAATTGGAAAATTCAAGGATGGTAAAATTGGTGCTTTCCCGGGGCATAGTATGCCCATGGCCACTGCAGGTGTGATCATCCTTTGGTTGGGATGGTTTGGATTTAACGGGGGTTCTGTACTTTCAGCAGATCCAGGATTAACCTCATTAACCCTGGTAACAACTTGCCTGGCAGCAGCAGCAGGAGGTGTTTCTTCCTTTATTTTCTCTTCTTTACTTTATAAAAATTATGATATCACCATGTATTTAAATGGAATTCTTGGTGGTTTGGTTGGTATTACTGCAGGAGCAGATCAAATGTCTCCTACAGATGCCATTCTTATCGGGGTGATCGCAGGGGTGATTATTGTACTTGGAGTTGCCCTTGTTGATAGATTAAGATTAGATGATCCTGTGGGAGCTGTGGCCGTTCACCTTATTTGCGGAATATGGGGAACCCTCGCCGTTGGAATCTTCGGAAATCTTGCAGGAGTAGATCAATTTGTAACCCAACTTATTGGAGTTGGATGCTATGCCGCTATATGCGTGGTAAGTTCCTTCCTCATTTTCTACATATTAAAAATTACTATTGGCCTCAGGGTTTCAGCGAAGGAAGAAACTGAAGGCCTTGATATTCATGAACATGGAATGGATGCGTATCCTGATTTTGGCTTAAATCAGCAATAAATTTTAGGAATTCTTAAAATGACAACGGAGCGTTTTGCAGAACGCTCCGTTTTATTAACTACTTCCAAATTTGATTAACTACAATTAATCATTCGCTTCTAAACAAATAAATAACAATTAACCAATTGAATTATGAAAGCAATTAACTTTTCAAAATTAGGGAAATTTATCGTTTTTTCGGGTCTATTTACCCTTTGTACCAATGCCCTCTCTCAGGAAACACCTGAAGAGGACACACCAAAATTTAGTATTAACGGTAGTGTGGATGCTTATTTCCGAACCAATTTCAATGGTTTAAATGAAGATGTATATAATCCTGCTGAACCTAGCTTACTCGTTGCCTCACCAGAAGCACCAGCCACATCATTCGCCAATGATCCCGGCTTCTCCTTTGGAATGGCCAATGTTATACTTGGCTATGAAAACGATAAAGTTGGTTTTGTGGCCGACCTTGTTTTTGGGCCTCGCGGTGAAGATGCCGTATTCCTTTCAGCTCCCTCAACCAATATTGTAAACCAGTTGTATGTATATTATAAAGTGAACGATGCCTTGAAATTTACCCTGGGAAACTGGAATACATTTTTGGGATACGAAGTGATTTCACCCGTGGGGAATTTTAATTATTCTACTTCTTATATGTTCTCTTACGGACCTTTTTCCCATACGGGATTAAAAGCTGATTTCAGTTTTGATGATAACTGGACGGGGATGCTGGCCGTGATGAACCCAACAGATTATACTGAATATAATCCCATTGGAAAATATTCTTTTGGAGGACAATTGGGATACAGTAATGATGGTGGTAGTGCTTATCTGAATTTATTATACGGGGAACAAAGCCTTTCAGACGATGCGTTATTCCAGGTAGATCTAACCACGGGATGGAATTTAACTGATGCTTTCTATCTTGGCTTAAATACAACCTACCAAACCACAGATGGGACTGGTTTTTATGGAGCTGCCCTATATCCCCAGGTTTCCCTTACAGATAGTTTTGGGCTGGGCCTAAGAGCGGAATATTTTAAAGGATTGGAAGATGGCGCGGTTATCTATGACGCTAATACCAGCATTACCGCGTTTACCTTAACCGGAAATTACACCGTGGGAAGTTTGATGATCAAACCCGAGTTAAGACTTGATAGTGTTTCTGATGATTTTCCTGCATTTTTGGATAATGATTTAAATCCGGATAGCAATCTTGCTTCCTTTCTGGTAGCTGCTATTTACGCCTTTTAATGCTCTTTATAAGCCTTTACGCCGGCAAGTATTTCTGTTTCAAGAAAATTTTCCTTCGGGGGAACGGGACAGGAATACCTGCCGCTATAGGCGCAATAAGGATTATAAGCCTTGTTAAAATCTAAAGTGATATCTTCTCCTTCCGGAATTTGAAAGTCCAGATATCTGCCATTATCATAAGTGAGATCCCCATTCGACAGATCGGTGAAGGGAATAAACAAATAATTGGCATATTCTGGATCTCTGCCCAAATCCTGACTTTGATAAACATTTAGTTTTAGATCCTTTCCGTTTAAGCTGAAATAAAGCTCTCCATATTTCACATAGATCGGCAGTCTATCTGTACTCGTTTTCATGACAAAAGGAGGTTCCGCAGGGGTTCTTACAAATTTGGCTTTCACTTTATACTTTTCGTCGATTTCAAAAAATTCAAGACCTTCAAAATTCTTCAGGTCTTCGGGCTCTAAAGGAGATTCTTCCGCATCATAATAGGATTCATTTAATTGCTTCTGAAATTCTTCCGAAGAAAGAGTATAGTCAGAATGCTGGGCATAAACCAAGGTTCCCATAAAAAGTAAAGTGATAAATACCTGAAGCTTATAATGTCTCATGGCAATTTTTTAGAAAGTGTTTAAAAATAGTCATCATAAAGTTCAAAATTAATCTAATTTTGGGGTATAACGGCATTCATGAATAAACTTTACCAATCCTATCTGGGTTCATTCACAGGACTCCGCAAGGAAATTTGGCTGCTCTCTTTGATTACTTTGATCAACAGGGCAGGAACTATGGTAATTCCTTTTTTATCCCTTTATCTAACCAAAAGCCTGGATTTTAGCCTGGAACAGGTAGGTTGGATTTTAAGCTTTTTTGGACTTGGCTCGGTTACCGGTTCCTGGATTGGCGGGTGGCTAACCGACAAAATTGGCCATTATCGCACTATGGCGATAAGTTTGATTGGTTCGTCGCTTTTTTTCGTTTTGCTTCAGGTTCCGGATACTTTCTGGACGATTTGCCTGGGGATATACCTGGTAATGTGCGTCGCAGATATGTTTCGACCCGCAGTATTCGTGGCGATTAGCGCATATAGCAAACCTCAAAATAGGACAAGATCTGTCACTTTAATTCGACTTGCCATTAATCTTGGTTTTTCCGCAGGTCCTGCCGTTGGCGGATTGATTATTGCCCATATTGGTTATGGGGGATTATTCTGGGTAGATGGGATCACCTGTCTTATCGCAGGATTATTATTGCTTAAACTTTTGCATCCTAAAAAATCTGTAGAGGAGGTAGAGGCACCTATTACCAGCAGTCAATCCGCATTTTCAGATAGATCTTATTTATTGTTCATTTTCACGATGATCCTCTTCGGTTTTATTTTCGTGCAGTATTTTTCAACAATGCCATTATTTTATGCTGAAGTCCATCAATTAGATGAATTTCATATTGGATTATTAATGGGTTTAAATGGTCTTATCATTTTCCTTTTCGAAATGCCTTTGATCAAATATCTGGAAAACACAAAATTATCAGCGTTAATGAATGTGATTTTAGGCTTTCTTCTCTGCGGAATCAGCTTTTTGCTCCTAAATTTAACCGGTTGGATAGGAATTTTAATCGTTGGAATGCTCTTCCTGACTATCGGAGAAATGATCGCATTTCCCTTTTCAAACACTTTTGCCCTGAGCAGGTCTGATGGGAAGAAGAAAGGTTCCTATATGGCTTTATATAGTATTGCATTTTCTATAAGCCATATCTTTGGGCATAATTCAGGAATGCACTTAATAGGTAATTTTGGATTTGCCTTCACCTGGTATATCATGTTAGGATTAGCAATTATTGGGATATTGTTGCTTTTAATTCTTCGGAAGAAGTTGGAAAAAGAAACTATCGAGATTAGTCGTTAAAGTATTTTGACTCTCCCAAATATTGCTTGATCAGTGCATTGTATTCTTTTGTAAAAGTGAGATTCAATGCCCCCGGGATATTGTAAAGTGCTTCTATATCTGAAAACCCGGTTTTTAAGAGGTCCTCCAGATATAATAAAGCAGTTTGATCATCGCCATCTGCACCCGCAAGGGAAATAATTTTTAAGTAAGCTTCAGGATCACTTTTATTGATGGCTGTTCTAAGAACACTTATATATATCTTATAATCTATGCCTGCATTGCTGGCTATTATCTGGTCGAAATTCTTTTTAGTTATAAAATCCAAATATCCTTTTAAACGGGAAGCCATATTCGACTTTAAGGCATCGGAATTATCTATAATTTTATCAATCTCATCAATTTGATAAGCCCACCATCCAATATTTTGAAAATCGGCATTATAAATATCATTTTTCAAAAGATATTCGTATTCATCCTGTTGCGTTCTTTCATAAGAGGTGATTTGCCTGAAGTTGTTGCGTTGCTTTTTAAAACCGTCACTCCGCTTTAATTCCTTAAGCATATCTTCAGTTTGATCTTCGTAGCCAAAATCTTCAAACCTTTTTTCAATTCTTTCCAAAACCTCATAAGAATCATAATAATTGAGCTGCCTTCTTAATCTTTCGGCATAGTCTACCTGAGATTTGTAAAGGATTGCCACGAAGTTTTCATCTTTTGTTCTATGGCCATCTTTCACCGCCTGTAAACTGAAAGACGATACTGCATTCTCCAAAATTTGAGGATCAGGCCATTCATCTTCCTTCCCATCGTAATAATAAACATCGGTTGGAAAATCGATATCATCAAAAAACTTTAGATAAAGTTCCATTTCATAGATCATATAATCCCTTTTCCCCCCCATCGCAATAAACATAAAAGGTTTCTTCTTATTTATGGATTTTCTATCTAAAAGTGAATTCCCAATCGCTAATACCCCTGAAACATCTGGATAGAATATAGGAAGGCTTGAAGCTATTTGTGCCCCCTCGCTCAAACCAGCAGAATAGACCATTTGCTTATTAACAGGGAGACTTTTAAAAACGGTATTAAACATCGTGGTAGCCATATTTACTACGCTATCTAGTGGTTTTTCTTTAATGTTGATATTTGAAGAAATTATTAGGTAACCCTGATTTTCTGCTACGTTCCTAAAAAGATTAGCACTTGACTTACCTCTTCCCAAAGGATCAAAAACAAATAGTACCGGCCATTCTTTTTCTGAAGTATAATTTGAGGGTGCAAATAGTGCAAAAGTTGCGCTTTTTTCAAGATTTATAGGAAGGGAATCTGTAACCGATCCTTTTATAAATCGAAAGTCCTGGGCATTGGC
This sequence comes from Gramella sp. AN32, assembly GCF_023718305.1. Lineage (GTDB taxonomy): Bacteria > Bacteroidota > Bacteroidia > Flavobacteriales > Flavobacteriaceae > Christiangramia > Christiangramia antarctica. The sequence continues at coordinate 10,408 of NZ_QEYO01000025.1, read as the reverse complement.
AAGGAAAGAAGAAATCACAAAAATGCTTAGCAGAAAGTTTTTCATGGAAATAAGTTGTTTTCTAAATATAAGAATTGAATCATTAATTATTCCAAAAAAAAACCTGTATGGCTAGCATACAGGGTTTAATCTTTTTCTTTTTCTAATTTTTTCGATATTTTATTTTTGAATTGTTTGCAATTTCACTTTTGGTTTTTCAGGAAAGAACCATTTTGAGATTAATGAAATAATCAATAAATCAGCAAAAACAAGGAATAATACTCTTATAACTTCGATTCCTGAAAAAGACAATCCTGTAAATCCAATCAATCCTGATATCAACGTTAAAATAAAAAATAACAGAGTTTTCTTTTTCATAATAATTTTTAAATTCTTTTATGGTACAAATGTACTTCAGTAATTGTCGTGTACATCTTAAAAAAATTACAATTAGAGTTGATTTAACTAAAAAATAATTTGTAGGTAAGCATTCGTTAAAAATTGAAAGAATTGTTTAACCTTAAAACTATGTAAAAACTAGCAAAGAGACTTTTCATATTTATAATATTCTTTGCTGAATAGGCTGATCTTCAATGACATTCGACAAAACAATATTAGTCCTCGTTTCCCCATAGGTAATAAGCTTATCAATAAGCCTTTCTAAATGAAGTTGGTCATGAAGTACTACTTCCATAATTATATTTTCATTACCGGTGATTCGATAACAATTTCTTACCTCTTTAAAGTTTTTAATGTTTTCCAGAAAAGCCTTTAATCTACCCGTAAAGGCTTTTAACGTAATTACTGCCCTAAGTTGATATCCCGTCTTATGTGCAGAAACTTTGGTTCGATAGGATAAAATCACCCCGGCATCTTCCATCTTTTTCACCCTTTCTGCTACTGCAGGAGAAGACAATCCTACTTTTCTTCCAATTTCTGAAAAAGACTCCCGTGCATTTTTCTGAAGTGATTCGAGTATCGCCCAATTAATGGAATCAATTTGCATATTAAAGTATTAAATCTATTATTCTTTAAATTTAAAATAAAATATTCGATTCTTCCTTATTATTTAAATTCAAGTTTATTGAATTACAATTACTTTTAAATAAAAATTAAAGCTATGGCCTATAAATTTTCCAGTTCGGAGCTTTATTATTCACCATTGTACAGAAAAGCAAAGGAAATAATTCATCTTACCCGAAATATTTCTGATTATCTTATTCCTGAAATGGCAGTTTTGAATGAAAGGGAAACCGAAGATTCTAAAATTTATTTTACCGGCGATATCATTCGCCAGTCACTTTCCCTTATACCTAATATTGAAAATGCAGAGAAAGCAAATCTATCTGATTCTAAATTGAATTACGCCGCAACAGTTGGTCGGCTTACAGATATCCTATACAAGAACTGTGAAAGATTAGAGCTTTCCAGTTGCAATGGAACCGATTTCGTAAAACTTTTGCGTAGAGAGTTGAAAAAATTTAGAAAATTGCAATATGTTTGGAAACTTAGTTTATAAATCCTTATAACATTCTGCTAATTCTCCGCACAAATTTATCGGTAGCTATTTAATAATTGGTGCTTCTTATTTTCTTTGCCCTTAATAACTTCAGATTATTAAAAAATTTTGCTCCTAAAAAATGCCCATCTAGTAAAAGGTCAGTGGAAATGATAGCGATTACATAACCTTTCAATACAGAAAATGATTGAATACTGAAATCCTTTGCACGAGAGGATTTAGCCTTTGAAAATTCGTGAAATAATATTTAAAACTCATTACTTATCTTTGCTTAGTTTTACCAACCCCCTAATAAACTGAAGTTTACTTTAATTGATGAAGAATGAGCAACCAATGGAAGCGACACCCTAAATTCCGTGATTTACAGATCAAGGCAGACGGATCTGAAGTTAAGTACAACGAAAAATCATTAAATATTAAGGATCACAGGGGAAAAACAGGAAAAATACTGAAGATTGTTTATTTCAATCATTCCCAATATTCGGTGCCCAAATTAATACTGGAAACCTATGGAGGCCCCATTCCGGAAGGACGGCACTATGCCACTTACAAAGACGGCAATATAGAAAACCTCCATCCAAACAATCTTTATTGGAGCAAAAAGCATCTAATCTCACCGGAAAGAAAGTTCGAAAATGACTTGAAGTTGAGTAAACTTACCAAAGATCAAACCTATTCTGCATTAGTTAGTCAAAGAAAAGGAATTCCTATATCAAAAATCGCAGAGAATTATAAAGTTTCAGACATGACGGTTTTCCGGGCGGTGCAACGTCTTAAGCGGAAGATTAAAGACTATAAATAAAACTAAAAAAAGACCTTACAGGTTTTTAAAACCTGCAAGGTCTTATAAATTAACTTCGATATCACTGCGCTTATCGAGATAAACCCTTCGACTTCGTTCAGGGCGGATTTTTTTGCTCACAACTTCTTATCATATACTTGATTAAAAAGAGATCCCGATATCGCTACGCTTATCGGGATAAGCGATTCGCACAACTTTTTCCGCTTAAGCAGAAAAAGTTGGCTCTCTGCTTACATATTTCTTCTGTACTGCCCTCCTACTTCAAACAAGGCATGCGTTATCTGTCCCAGGGAACAAACTTTAGTGGCTTCCATAAGTTGCTCAAAAAGATTTTCATTATTCACCGCTGCTTTCTTGATCTTCTCAAGAGTCGCTTCGGCTTTTGATTCTTTCGCTTTATGTAAGGTTTCCAGCGTTTTAATTTGAGCTTCTTTTTCTTCTTCTGTAGCCCTGATTACTTCTCCGGGCGTCACGGTTGGAGAACCGGTAGAACTTAAGAACGTATTTACTCCAATAATAGGATAATCACCATTATGTTTCAATGTTTCATAATAAAGGCTTTCTTCCTGGATCTTCCCCCGCTGATACATGGTTTCCATCGCCCCAAGAACCCCGCCTCTTTCCGTAATCCTATCAAATTCGGTAAGTACAGCATCTTCCACAAGATCTGTAAGCTCTTCAATGATGAATGATCCCTGGATCGGGTTTTCATTTTTGGTAAGACCCAATTCTTTATTGATGATCAGTTGAATGGCCATAGCCCTTCTTACGGAAGCTTCTGTTGGAGTGGTGATCGCTTCATCATACGCATTGGTGTGCAATGAATTACAGTTGTCGTAAATCGCGTAGAGCGCCTGAAGCGTTGTTCTAATATCATTAAAATCGATCTCTTGGGCATGGAGCGATCTACCAGAAGTCTGAATATGATATTTCAGCATTTGAGCACGTGAATTCGCCCCATATTTATATTTTAAAGCCTTGGACCAGATCCGTCTGGCCACACGACCAATTACCGCGTATTCGGGATCTACCCCGTTAGAAAAGAAGAAGGATAAATTGGGTCCGAATTTATTGATATCCATCCCCCGGCTCAGGTAATATTCCACGTAAGTGAATCCGTTCGCCAGCGTAAACGCCAGCTGGGTAATTGGGTTCGCCCCTGCTTCCGCAATATGATATCCTGAAATGGAAACCGAATAAAAGTTCCTTACCTTTTCTTCAATAAAATATTCCTGAACATCACCCATTAATCTCAGGGCAAATTCAGTAGAGAAAATACAGGTATTTTGCGCCTGATCTTCTTTTAGAATATCAGCCTGAACCGTACCCCGAACTACGTTGATGGTTTCCGTTTTGATATTTTTATAAACATCTTCCGGCAGGATTTGGTCACCGGTCAATCCTAAGAGCATGAGCCCAAGACCGTTATTTCCTTCGGGAAGATCGCCTTTATAAGATGGACGATCTATATCGTTATCATCATAAAGTTCCTTCAGCTTTGCTTCAACTTTATCTTCAAGACCGTTTTCTTTGATATATTTTTCGCAGTTCTGGTCTATCGCTGCATTCATAAAGAATCCCAGCAACATGGGTGCAGGACCATTTATGGTCATACTCACAGAAGTCATCGTATCGGCAAGGTCAAAACCGGAATACAATTTCTTGGCATCATCCAGGCAGCAAATAGATACTCCGGAATTACCAATTTTACCATAAATATCCGGGCGGTGATCGGGATCGTTTCCGTAGAGCGTCACCGAATCAAAAGCCGTAGACAAACGTTTTGCAGGCAATCCCTGGCTTACATAATGAAAGCGCCTGTTCGTACGTTCGGGTCCGCCTTCGCCGGCAAACATCCTGGTGGGATCTTCGCCGGTTCTTTTAAAAGGATAAAGACCGGCGGTATATGGAAATTCTCCCGGTACATTTTCCTGAAGGCACCATAAAAGAATATCTCCCCAGGCTTTATATTTTGGCAGCGCTACCTTGGGAATTTGTGAATGGGAAAGAGACTCGGTATGCGTTTTTATTTTGATCTCTTTATCGCGTACTTTAAAACTATAGACTGGCTCCCTGTATTTAGTCACTTTTTCCTGCCAGCCAATAATTATTTCCCAGTTATAGGGGTCAAGATCCATTTTGGTTTTATCAAATTCAGCAAAAAGAAGCTTTAAAAAATCATCATTCTCATCATTCTGAACCTGTTTCAGAATTTCATCTGCATTCAGGCCATTTTTTTCAAGATGGGACGTCTCGACTGCGCTTGACGTGACATTAGCTACAGAAAGTATGGTTTTATAAATTCCATAAAGTCGTTGCGCAACTTCAACCTGAGTATTCGCTTTTTCATCATAGCTCCGGTTATTTTCAGCTATTTCTGAAAGATAACGCGTACGTTTTGGCGGGATCACAAAGATCTTTTCACTCATTTCTTTCGAAATCTCGAAAGTGGAAGAAAGGCCAGATTTTGTTTTTTCTTCAACCGCATCAATCAAATGCTTATAAAGCGTATTCATCCCGGGATCGTTGAATTGGGAAGCAATAGTCCCAAAAACCGGAAGTGTCTTAGCATCGGTATGCCATAACTGGTGGTTGCGCTGGTATTGCTTTTTCACGTCGCGCAATGCGTCCTGTGCCCCTCGTTTGTCGAATTTATTGATCGCTACCAGATCTGCAAAATCAAGCATATCAATCTTTTCCAATTGAGTGGCTGCACCAAATTCCGGGGTCATTACGTATAATGATACATCTGAATGATCTAAAATTTCGGTATCGCTTTGACCAATTCCGGAAGTTTCCAAAATAATAAGATCAAATCCTGAAGCTTTTAAAACATCAACGGCTTCCGCTACATATTTAGACAGGGCCAGATTCGCCTGTCTTGTAGCCAGAGAACGCATATAAACCCGCTCGTGATTGATAGAATTCATACGAATCCTGTCACCTAACAGGGCCCCACCGGTCTTTTTCTTAGAAGGATCTACGGAAACTATCCCAATATGCTTTTCAGGAAAATCTACCAAAAATCTTCGCACCAACTCATCTACCAGACTTGACTTTCCAGACCCGCCGGTTCCGGTAATCCCCAGAACAGGAGTTTCCCCCTTTTTCGTTTCTTCCAATTTGGGAAAAAACTCTAAAAATTCTTCATGCCTGTTTTCAGCCAGGGAAATAAGTCTGGAAATGGTATTTACATTTTTATTTTTGAGATTTTCTGAAACCTTATCTGGTTCCTGAAGAGGTGGAACTTCAGTATCCACTCTTTTAATCATATCATTGATCATGCCCTGCAGCCCCATTTCCCTACCATCATCTGGAGCATAAATACGATTAATTCCATAATCCATCAATTTCTGGATCTCTTCAGGAAGGATCACTCCGCCCCCACCTCCAAAGATTTTGATGTGGCCCGCTCCTTTTTCATGTAACAGGTCATACATATATTTAAAATACTCATTATGGCCGCCCTGATAGGAAGTCATCGCGATCGCCTGGGCATCTTCCTGGATAGCGCAATTCACCACTTCTTCCACGCCGCGGTCATGACCTAAATGAATTACCTCAACGCCTGTAGCCTGAATGATTCGCCGCATGATATTGATTGCTGCATCATGTCCGTCAAAAAGGGAAGCTGCAGTTACAATTCTTATTTTATTTTTAGGTTTATAGGGAGTTTGTTGTTCCATTTTTAATAGAGTCTAAATTTTGGAGCTGCAATTTACGAAAATTGTAAAAGTTAGCAGTCTTCTTTAGGAATAGTATAATATTAATCACTGGCTTACACAAATACCTGAAAATGTTTAATTTTAGGCTGCAAAACACATTGCATGTCTAAAATTACATTGCTTATCCATTGCCCGGATACCTCGGGGATTATAGCTGCAGTCACTTCTTTTTTTTATGAAAATAAAGGTAATATAATCTATATCGATCAATATGTAGATGTAGAAAATAAGATCTTTTTTATGCGGCTGGAATGTGAATTCAAAAATCTAATAAATTCTGATAGTTTTAAAAATGAATTCAGGAATAGGATTGGTGATCCTTATCACATGTCCTGGCATTTATTCCCAGCCAAAGCGAAGCTAAAAATGGCAGTTTTCGTTTCAAAGTATGAGCATTGCCTCTATGACATTCTGGGAAGGTACAGGTCTGGTGAGTTAAATGTAGAAATCCCATTGATCATAAGCAACCATCCGGATCTAGAACCAATTGCCAAAAGTTTTGATATCCCATTTTATCATATTCCTGTTATTAAAGGTAAAAAGGAAGAAGCCGAAGCCCAGCAACTGGAGCTGCTAAAAGAAAATCAAATAGACGTTATTGTTCTGGCTCGCTATATGCAAATTATTTCCGAAAGACTGATCAAAACCTTTCCTAACGGAATTATCAATATTCACCATTCCTTTCTACCGGCCTTCGCGGGAGCAAAACCTTATCATTTTGCTTACAAAAGAGGCGTGAAAATTATCGGAGCAACCTGTCATTATGTAACCGAAGAGCTTGATGCCGGACCTATTATTGAACAGGACATTACCCGAATTTCGCATAGCCATTCAGTAAAAGACCTTATCTTAAAAGGCCGGGATCTGGAAAAGATCGTACTAGCCAGGGGAATTAAACTTCATCTGGATCGCAAAACGCTGGTTTATAATAATAAAACGATCGTTTTTATCTAATCGGCATATATAATTTCCCGGGGGTTGTTCGGGGAAAGTATACTAACAACCTATAAATGAACTACCCCGAGGCAGAGCCATCGGGGTATCCCAATCAGAACAACCGTAGTTGACCTGAATGCAACTTTTCGTAATCCGATTTCCCCTGATTCTGTAAATACTTCTTTATGACATCCTCATTGGCATATTGTCCAACAGTATTGACATAATACCCACTTGTCCAAAATTTTCCGCCCCAAAGCTGTTGTTTTACCTCAGGGTGAAGCCTGAAAATTTCTTTTGCCGTGATGCTTTTTACTGCACTGATAATTTGTTTCGGAGCATCATTTGGAACGCCTTGAATCAAAAAATGTACGTGATTTCCATCAAGACCTATTTCCAAAAAGTTCATCTCATATCGTTGTTCTATCTCCAAACACACCTCTTTGAAAGTTTTTGAAACCGATTCGGTTAGAACACTACGCCTATATTTTATTGGACAAACAAAATGGTACAACAACAAGCTTTTATTATGACTCTTATGGAGATGCTCACTCATATCCACAAATCTACATATCTTTACGCGACACCCGAGGCAGAGCCTCCGGGAATTCTTTTGATTAAAACTGATTGTTTTAGTATTAATATAACTTTTAGCAATGGATGTTTAGACTTTCAGTCTTTATATTTGAAAAATACTCATTATGAAAAAGTTCATCGCCCTTGGGCTCATTTTACTCATGTCCTCCTGTGCCGAATTACAAACCATCGCCGGACAGCTGCCCCAAACCTACGGAGTGACCGATGCTGAAATTGGGAGTGGATTACGCCAGGCTTTACAATTCGGGATAGAAAAAGAAGTCACCAAACTGGCTGAACAGGATGGATTTTTTAAAAATGAATTGATTCGAATAGGCCTTCCACCGGAACTGCAAAAAGTAGATAAAACTTTAAGGGATGTTGGTTTAAGTTCCCTGGCAGATGAAGGTTTAAAAGTTTTAAACCGTGCTGCCGAAGACGCTGTGCAGGAAGCTATACCCATTTTTACCGATGCGGTTAAGGGAATAACTTTTACTGATGCCCGTAATATTCTACTGGGTGGAGATAACTCGGCAACTGTTTACTTAACCGGAAAAACGGAACAACCACTTTATCAAAAATTCAATCCCATTATCACCAATTCATTGAATAAAGTGGGAGCCACCGAGGTTTGGAGCAATATTATTGCTAAATATAATACACTTCCCTTAACTTCTAAGGTAAATCCAGATTTACCAGATTATGTCACAAATGAAGCCCTAAAGGGGGTTTATTTTATGATCGCTGAAGAGGAAAAGGAGATCCGAAATAACATAGTAGCCCGAACTACAGATCTACTAAAGCGGGTCTTTTCATTGCAGGATTAATTAGTACGAATATTAATAAACCCGTTTTTTTAACGTTTTTACTTAAAAAACAGTGTTTTTTAAGTAAGTGTTAACTTGATTTTAAACTTTAGTTCCACAATTACAATATACATTTGTAGTTGTAGGAAAATGAAGTGAGAATAATAAATACACAAATGTTTAGAATTTTTGAGAATAAAAGCCGCGAGGAGTTATTATGCGAAAAATATTCGCGTTTGATGTTTAGATCATATAAAGCAGCTTTATTGAATAAAGAGGAGAGTGAAAAATTGCATGAAAGAGCTTGCAAAATTAAACAGGAACTTCAGAGGATGCAGTGCAGTTTAATGGATATTTAAATTTTTGAAATAATCCATCGCCTTTATTAGACGACTGCCGTACCAACTAAAATATTCCCCATTTACAATTTCAATTTGACAATTTAGCGAGTTGAAATTTTTTTTGTCCTTTTCTGAAAATGGAAATGGTTCTGTAGAAAGGAGGCAAAGATCTATTTGCGGCAATTCTTTGAGATCTACCACCGGATATCTGGATTTCTGTATCACGTTTTCCAAATTATTTAATGCCAACATTGCATCGATAAAATTATTTCTGCCGGCAACCATAAAAGGCTTTTTCCAGATAAAATAGGCTACTCGTTTTCTTGGCCTTTTCAATTCTTTCATTTTTAGAACCTTTTTCTCAATTGTATCAATAATTTCCTGCGCCGCCAGTTCCCTGGAAAATATATGTCCATACTGGGAAATCATTTTATAGGCTTCTTTAAGATTAGATACATCTGAAATATGAACCGGGGCGATTTTTTGTAATTCCTCAATCATTTCAGGAGTGTTTTCCTCCTTATTACAAAAAAAGATATCGGGCTTTAGATCTCGTATTTTTCGAAAATTGACTTTTTTTGTACCCCCTACTGAAGTTTTTATATTTTTCAACTCTTTAGGATGAACACAAAAATTTGTAATCCCAACGATTTGATCTATTAATCCCAGATCCACTAAGAGTTCAGTCTGGCTGGGAACGAGGGAAATAATCCGTTCAGGAACTTTATCCAGTTCAACCTTCCTACCTAACTGGTCCTGAATAATCATACTCTTTATTGGATTTTCTCCAGTTCCTGTTGCATTAAAGCCTGTATGGAAGATGCCTTAGCCGCGGCAATTTCAGCAAAATTTGAAGATTGGGAAGCATAGATTATTTTCCTGGAAGAATTCACCAGCAAACCAACATTTTTAGTCATTCCGTATTTGCAAACATCTTCAAGACTTCCTCCCTGCGCACCTACTCCAGGCACCAAAAGAAAACTATCGGGAATAATTTTTCTAATTTCCTGAAGATATTCTGCCTTAGTGGCACCAATTACATACATCAGGTTCTCAGAATTTTTCCATTTTCGGGAAGTTTTAATTACTTTTTTATAAATATCCTCTCCGTTAGACTTTAAAGTCTGAAAGTCAAATGCTCCTTCATTAGATGTTAAAGCCAGTAAAATCGTGTGCCTGTTTTCAAATTCCAGAAAGGGCTCTACGCTGTCTTTACCCATATATGGCGCAACCGTTATACTATCAAAGCCCAGATCTTCAAAAAACGCTTTCGCATACATACGGGAAGTATTGCCAATATCGCCGCGTTTGGCATCGGCAATCGTATAAATATCCGGATGTTTCTCATGTAAATACTGGATAGTTTTGCGAAGGGCCGTCCAGCCTTTTTCCCCAGCCGCTTCGTAAAAGGCGATATTGGGTTTATAGGCAACGCAAAATTCATGCGTAGCATCAATAATTGCTTTATTAAAACTGAAGATAGGATTTTCTTCAGTTAATAGGTAGGTTGGAATTTTCTCCAGGTCTGTATCCAGGCCTATACATAAAAATGACTTTTTCTTGAAAATTTGTTCGGTAAGTTCCTGTGAAGTCATTGATCAGTTATCAGTTATCAGTTATCAGTTATCAGTTATCAGTTATCAGTTATCAGTTATCAGTTATCAGTTATCAGTTATCAGTTATCAGTTATCAGTTATCAGTTATCAGTTATCAGTTATCAGTTA
>NZ_QEYO01000024.1 GCF_023718305.1 Gramella sp. AN32 | reverse complement strand
GGGAACAAAGAATTAAACTGTGAGACCAAAAGTATCATTTTAGATGCCACCACTACCGGCAATGTTGATTACCTGTGGAACACCGGGGCCACTACTGCTGCTATTGAAGTAGCCACTGCCGGGGACTATTCCGTACTGATCACCAATCAGGATAGCCAGTGTACTGATGAAGATTCCCTTGAAGTAATATATATAACAGACACCGAAATACCAACCATTACATGTCCTGCTGATCTAATGGAAGTATCTGCAGATAAAGGAATATGTCAGGCAACTCAGGTTGATCTTGGTATATCAACAGTTTCTGATAATTGTACCGCCAATGAAGACTTAATTATCACGAACGATGCTCCTGAGATTTTCGAAGTGGGCAAGACTGTGGTAACATGGACGGTAAAAGATGCTACTGGAAATTTATCTTCCTGTGAGCAAATCGTAATTGTAAAAGATAACGAAGCTCCGGTTCTGGAAGAAATGAATGACATTACCGTAAACAATGACCCTACTATTTGTGGAGCCGTTGTAAACTTCGGGGTGGTTGGAGCAACTGATAATTGTGAACTTGATTCAGTAGAGATTACCGAAGGATTTGAATCAGGTTCTGTATTCCCAGTAGGGGAAACAACCGTAACTTACACCGTGACCGATGTTAATGATAATATTTCGACAGAAAGTTTTACCGTAACAGTTGTGGATAATGAAACTCCTGAAATTAGCTGCCCGTCAGCTATAATTGTGGGCACTGAAACCGGGGTTTCTTATGCCACTGTCGATTTTGAAAATGCCACAGCGACTGATAATTGTTCCGTTAGTGTTGAACAAACCGGCGGACCTGTTTCAGGATCTCAATTTGAAATTGGGGTAACCACTATTACTTTCACCGCTACCGATGCATCTGGAAATACTTCAGAATGTAGCTTTACCATAACTGTGGAGGACAATGAAGATCCAACCATCTCCTGCCCTGCTGATATTAATCAAAATGTAGATGCAGGTGTTTGTGGAGCAGTTGTAAACTTTGAGACTCCTTCTGGTTTGGATAATTCAGGGAATGTTACTGTAGAGCAAACAGCAGGTTTAGAATCGGGACAGGTTTTTCCGGTAGGAATAACAACTATATCTTTCACGGCAAAAGACGCAGCAGGTAATAGTATAACATGTAGTTTTAAAGTAACAGTTGCTGATGATGAAGCTCCGGTAATTGATGATATAAACAATATCACTACTAATACTGATGCAGGAATTTGTGGAGCCATTGTAAACTTTACTGTTCCTAACGCTACTGATAATTGCGAAGTAGAAAGTGTAATCCTTACAGAAGGACTGGAGCCTGGAACTGTATTCCCGGTTGGTGTTACCAAAGTAACCTATACCGCTACTGATAATAACGGCAACATAGCAACATCTTCTTTCACCGTAACTGTGGTCGATAATGATGCTCCATCAATAGAATGTCCAGATAGTATCACGGTAAATGTTGAAAATGGCGTAACTGGTATGGTTGTAAACTATGCTACTGTCACCACTACAGATAATTGTGAAGGAACAACGGTTGAACTTACTTCCGGAATTGCTTCCGGTCAAGAATTCCCTGTGGGAGAAACAGTTGTAACTTATACTGTAACCGACGCATCTGGAAACTTTACCACATGTAGCTTTACTGTAACTGTAGATGTAAATGATCCTGCACCAGCTCCAACAGCACCAGATGTTGAAGTAACCCAGGCAACATGTGCATTGCCAACAGGAACAATTTTAGTTACTGTGATCGACGGACTTACTTACAGCATTGATGGGGAGAACTACCAGGAAAGCGGATTGTTCGAAACCCTTGCTCCCGGAACCTATCAGGTAACAGCTATGGACAGTCTGGGACAAATTTCAGATACTACTGAAGTTACTATAAACGAGCCTGTAGCCGCAACTATTGAGACAAATACTATAGACCTTTGTGTAGATGATTCAGTGTATGATCTGTTTGATTTGCTATTGGGAGATTACGATGATAGTGGAATGTTTGTAGATACCAATAATACTGGTGCTCTGGATGATGGATTTATTGATCCTTCCCTACTTGAAGTTGGAACATATCAGTTTACCTATCAGGTAGAAGGAAACTGTCCGTCAAGTACCCTGGTTACCGTGTCTATTAATAATGATTGTGTGGTGTTAGCATGTAGCACTGAAGATATAAGAGATAGTATCTCCAAAGCGGTAACGCCAAATGGGGATAGGATCAATGATACTTTTGAAGTAGATCCTGTTAACAGTTGTGGCTTTACTTATGATGTGAAGATCTTTAACAGATGGGGTGCGAAAGTATTCGAAGCCAATGATTATCAAAACGACTGGGATGGTTATTCAGATAGTTCATTTACTAGCTCTAACCAGCTTCCTTCTGGAACCTACTTCTACATTGTAGAATTCAGAAATAACGACTTCCAGCCCATACAAGGTTATATTTACTTAGGAACTAAATAAAAAAAGGGAAACCATGAAAAAAGTTTATCTAATCATATTGATTTTATTTGTTGCAGCCCCAGCATTTTCGCAACAGCTCCCTCAGTTTACTCAATATATGTACAATACTATCTCTATTAACCCGGCGTATGCCGGAAGCAGGGACGGGTTCTCCATCACCGCTTTAAACCGGAACCAATGGGTTGGTGTAGATGGAGCCCCTGTAACTCAAACCTTATCTATACACTCTCCCCTGAGAAATGATAAGATTGGTTTAGGCTTATCTGTGATCAACGATAAAATTGGAGATGAGAATACCACCTTTGTATATGGAGATTTCTCTTATCGTGTGGATCTTAGCGCCGATATTAGTTTGAGATTAGGCTTAAAAGCCGGAGCCTATTATTATGGCCTGGATGATCCAACGGTTGGAAGTGATCCCTTCTTTTCTGATGATTTTAATCGATGGACGCCCAACTTTGGTGCGGGTGCCTACCTTTCAGCTCAAAACTGGTATGTAGGATTTTCCGCTCCAAAAATGATCAACAAAGACAATAATCGTCTTGAAGAATTTAAAGCACTCGAACAGGTTCACTATTATCTTACCTCAGGATATGTATTTGATGTAAGCAATAATGTGAAGCTGCGACCTTCGGCCTTGGTTAAGGCAACCAGTGGAGCACCGCTATCCCTAGATCTTACCGGAACTGCAATCTTTAATGAAAAATTCTATCTTGGGGCGAATTATCGTTTGGAAGATGCGGTAGGTGCGTTTCTGGATGTTCAGTTATTCCCGGGTTTTAGAGCGGGATATGCTTATGAATATTCAATTTCAGATATTCAACCTTATACTTCGGGATCACATGAATTCCTGCTGATCTATGAATTCAGATTCAAAAATACCAGGTACAAATCGCCTCGATTCTTTTAATTTAACCTGACTATTATGAGAAAATATTACTATCTGTTTATTATCTTTTTTGCTCTCCCGGTGCTAACTCAGGCCCAGAGTGGAAAGCAGAAAAAAGCTGATAAGCTCTTCAAAGAATTTGCTTATCTGGAAGCTACCGATGTTTACAAGGAACTAATCGAGAAGGATTATCATGTTTCTGAAAATAGTAAAAAACTGGGTGATGCTTACATGATGCTTAGAAGTCCGGAAAACGCTGTTTTCTATTATGGCGATGTGATTGAAGAAGAAGGAATCTCTCCGGAATATTATTACAAATACGCCCAGGCACTTCGTGGAGTTAAAAGATATGATGAATCAAGGGAATACCTTCAGAAGTATTTAGATAGCGGCAGGGAATCTAACGATATCGAAGAAATGATCGAAGGGGCAGAATTCAGGAACATGATCATTTACAAGTTAAAAAATGGTGGTTTTAATTCTGAAATGAGTGATTTCGGGGTATTCGAAAAAGATGGAAAAATTTACTTTGTATCTGCCAGAGCACAGGGAATTGCTGAAAAAGATAAAATTTATAGCTGGAATGGGGAACCATTTCTTGATGTGTATATAACAGATTCTACCGGAACAGTTAGTCCGGTAACCGGGGATATCAATACAAAATTACATGATGGGCCTGTAGTGATTTCTCCAGATGGGAATACCATGTATTTTACCAGAAATAATTTCCTTGATAATAAAGAAGGGAAAAAAGATAAAGAAAGGACCAACCACTTAAAATTGTATTCAGCCACGAAAACGGGAGCGGAATGGAAAGAGGTTAAAGAAATTCCTTTCAACAGCAACGATTACTCTATTGGTCATCCCAGCCTTTCCGCAGATGGTAAAACACTTTATTTTACCTCAGATATGCCAGGCGGAATCGGTGGAACCGATATTTATAAGGTCGCCATCAATGAAGATAAAACTTTTGGTGCACCCGAGAATTTAGGTGAACCTGTAAATACTGAATTTGACGAGACTTTCCCTTTTATGGATGCTGACGGGATTTTATATTTCTCTTCAAACGGCCATCCGGGACTTGGGTTATTCGATATTTTCAGAATCGATCTAGATGAAGATGCTATCGTTGAAAATCTAGGCGAACCCATGAATAGCAACCTGGATGATTTTGCCTATTTTCAGGTAAGCGATTCCAAAGAAGGATATATTTCTACCAACCGCGAAGGCGGGAGCGATAACATTATGAGCTTCAATAAACTTAATCCTTTAACTTTAAAAGGTACAGTGACAGATGCTGTGAATGGGGAACCCATTGCTGCGGCAACGCTAAGGTTGATGGATGAGAATAATGAACAAATTGTATTTCTGGAAACTAATGAAGATGGCTATTATGAAACGATAGTTGCCAGAGAAAAGCAACTCCCTATTGAAGCCAAGGAAATTAAGTATGAAACTTTTAATGGAACCGTAAATACAGTAAATCAGGATGATCACGAAGAATTGATATATGACATTCAGCTGGATCCAATCGCAGATGTGGAATATCTGGCGGAAATTGACAATATTTATTTCGACTTCGATAAATCGAATATTCGGCCAGATGCCGCTACTGAATTAGACAAACTGGTTAATTTAATGCAAAATACCTATCCTAAACTTGTAATCGCCATTGGTTCTCATACAGATAGGAGAGGTTCCAATGCTTATAATGAAAAACTTGCCGAAAGACGGGCGAAATCTACATACGACTACCTGATCTCTAAAGGAATTTCTGCGGAAAGAATACAGGAATATAAAGGTTTTGGTGAAACCAAACCGGCCATAGACTGTGAGAGGTGTTCAGAAAAAGACCATCAATTAAACAGAAGGTCTATGTTTAGTGTAGTAGAAATGAAAAATTAATTACTGGAGAAGAGTTTAAAGGCTTTACACCCCCTATTATTTTCAGCAAATGCTGAAGGTTAAAGCTAAAAAGACTCTTCTCTTTTAATTTTAAATAAAAAATTTCTTGAAACCGACTATCCTCAAAGCAAAGCCATAGAGGTATTTCGTCAGTTTCATTTTGGTCTCTGATTCAAAAAACGAAATTTTGTATTTTACCTCACCCGGAACTGCGAAAAAGCAGTTCCGACCTCTCCCAAGGAGAGGTAAAGGGGAAACCCTGCCCGTCCGGCAGGCGGGCCCGAAGTAGAGCCGTCTGGGAGTTATTTAGATTAAAGGCTTGGATTTTCTTAAGATATTAACAATTGCAAATCGACCCCAACCAATCGATGCAAAGAAAAAGGTTCAGCCCCTAGCCTGAACCTTTTTCGCTTTTGTACTATTCTCTGTCTTAGTTAAGTATATTGTTATTTCTATTTCTGGCATAATTGATGACTCTTTGTTATAAAGAATTCTTAAAAAATTGTGCTATGCAACTAATAAAGAAATGGATTCCGGTAATTATTTTAGGTTTTTTACTTGCTTCCTGTGAAAAAGATGAAGAATCCCTAAACACGAATTCAAATTTTACTGAAGAACAGCAAAACGAAAACACCAGCGGTGTGGATCCGGCAATAGCAATTGAAGATTTTATATATCGTGGTCTTAACGATATCTACCTTTATAAAGCTGAAGTTCCGGAACTTACCGATAATTATTTTTCCAATGACAATGAAAAATATGATTTTTTAGCTGGACACAATTCTCCTGAAAAGCTCTTTAATGCCCTTAAATATGAGGACGACCGCTTCAGTTTTTTAACTGATAATTATAGTGATCTGGAAAACAGTTTTCAGGGAATTAGCGGTAGTACCGGCATCAAATACGGAATAGGGCAAATAAGCGGTACCAATAATGTATTTGGTTATTTACGATACGTTCTCCCGGGAACTTCTGCAGCTGAAGCAGGATTAACCAGAGGTACAGTTTTCACAGAAGTTAATGGAACTCAATTGACCTCTTCTAATTTTAACAACCTTTTAAATGCAGATTCTTTTACCATAAATATTGGAAAGATCGAGGACAACAGGATTTATATGACAGAAAAAACTGTGACATTAACAGATGATCCTTATACTTCCAACCCAATTTTACTAGCCAAAACCTTCGAAATGGGAGGAAAAAAAATAGGTTATTTAATGTATACGAGTTTTATATCAGATTTTGATGATGAGCTAAATACAGCATTTGGGGATTTTAAAGCTAATGGCATCACCGATTTCATACTCGACTTAAGGTACAATGGTGGTGGTTCGGTAGTTTCGGCGATAGATTTGGCCAGTATGATCACCGGTCAGTTTGAAGGTAAAGTATTTATGAAAGAACAATGGAACCAGGATTATCAAAGTTATCTGGAACGACAGGATCCTGAAAGCATCATTAATCGCTTTGATTCTAAAATTAGAAATGGGGCGACGATCAATAGTCTTAATTTAAATAAAATCTATGTGCTTACTTCCCCTTCCAGTGCTTCTGCAAGTGAATTGGTCATTAACGGATTGGATCCCTATATAGATATAATTCAGATAGGTACAAATACCGTGGGAAAATTTCAGGCTTCCGTTACCTTATATGATAGCCCAAATTTCAAAAAACAAAACGTGAATCCAAATCATAAATATGCTGTACAACCTCTGGTATTTAAATCTATCAATTCTGCCGGAAGAACAGATTATGTAAACGGTCTTGCACCAGATATTGAATATCGCGAAGACCTGAATAATTTAGGAATGCTAGGTGATGAGAATGAACCTTTACTGCAGCTAGCTCTTAATGATATTCTGGGAAGAGCGCAAAGATCACAGGAACTACTTTCAAATGGGAAAGGGGATAAATTTATGCTGCTAGGTGAGAGTGGAATGAAAGGCTTTAATTTTCAGGAAATGTATATTGATGAAGTTCCCGAACTGCAATAACAACACTTGTCAAACTGAAAAGTCCCATTCAAAACGGGACTTTTTCAGCTAATTCTGTAATAGTAAAAAAAGGGGCCAGCCTCTAGCCTGGAACCCTTTTTTTCAATTTGGGGGGAAACAAAACTTGCGGTTATTTTTTTATAAAAATATTGGTGAAATAGTTTTTACCTTCGGCATCCTGTCTAACTGAAATTCCGAAGTGTGTATGGCTATCTTCAATATTTTGCTTGTGTTCTTTACTTTTTAACCAGGCTTTTACAACAGCGTCTGCCGTTCTATAGCCATAGGCAACATTTTCGCTTACTTCTCTTGCTCCGGTAGCATTCATGATATAAGAAGCTCTAAAAGAAAAATTATCATGACTTACTACACCTTCATCTATCATATAAAAATTGTGGTCTTCTGCTTCAATCGATAATTCCTTTAATGGTTTAAGGTCTGCCAAACCATTTGCTTTTCTATAGATATTGATTTCCTCTAAAATTTGGACTTCTATAAGATCGTAGTTATAATCTGTTGCTCTGGTGGCTACCTGATCGTATGAGGTTACCTGCTCATCTATACTTTCTTTGGAACATGATGTAAGAAAAAAAGTACATGCTAATAAAAATAATCCTACTGTAGTAATGTTTTTCATCGGTCAGGTCATTAGATTCAGAAAGGATAAATATACCTAAAACATCGACTAATAACCTGATTAGCTTAAATTTACTATTAATTTTATGATAAATTTAACTTAAATTGTAGGAAATAACTTTCTACGTGATTTATATATTTCGATTAAAAGGTAAGAATGAGAAATATTGCTTTACACTATTCAACGATTATTTCTCTTCCATCATCAGCTAATTCAATATTAGAAAATATAGTTTGAGCTTCTTCCCTGAATAATTGAATATTAGGATAGCGCGTAGAATAATGCCCTAAAATAAGAAGTTTTACCTCAGCCAATTTAGCAATCAGCGCAGCCTGCTTAGCTGTAGAATGTTTTGTGGGTGCAGCTAATTCGGCCTGTTCCTCTAAAAAAGTGGATTCATGATATAACGCAGTAACGTTCTTTATGATGGGGACAATGCTTTCTGAAAAAACAGTGTCGCTACAATAAGCATATGATTTTGGTGGAGGCGGCTCTTTAGTGACCATTTCATTTTTAATGAGCTTCCCATCTTCAGAAATTACATCTTTACCTTTTTTTAAACTTCGGTATAGGCTCACATCAATATTGTGCTCGACAGCTTCGTTAATTAAAAGTTTCCGATCTCCCTGTTTTTCCTTAAATAGAAATCCATTGGTGTAAATACGATGGTTTAATGGGATGGTAGCAACACTTATTTTATCATCTTCAAATATCACCTCGCTTTTTTTGGAGGTAAGTTCATGAAAGTATAATTGAAAATTGGTCCATGAATTGGCCAATTTTAACTGGAGTGTAATAATCTCCTTAATTCCTTTGGGCCCGTATATATGAAGGTCTTTATCCCTGTTCAATAATCTAAAGGTTGAAACAAGACCAATAAGCCCGTAAAAATGATCCCCATGTAAATGCGAAATAAAGATGTGTTCGATCCTGGAAAATTTGATCTTATTTCTTCTTAGCTGCACCTGAGTTCCTTCGGCACAATCAATTAAAAACAAATGGTTCTTAATCTCCAGTACCTGAGATGTAGGATTGGTGAAACTGCGGGGCGTGGCAGCGTAACACCCAAGAATATTAATTTTCATGAGAATTGTTTATTTCCGAAATAAAAAATCAGAAGCCAAGGTCTCGCTGGATATCATCCATTTGAATTATATCTTCAGCTTCCTGTAGGCTAGGAACTACAACTAATTCTTCGGGTAGTTCATCAATACTAAGGGAATTATTTATAATCACAAAACTTTTGTTCCCTTCACGATGTATACTGGAAATTTCTAAAAAACCTAAAAAATCCTCTTCTGAAAGATTTTCAAATTGAGAAATATCGAAAATTACATTCTCTTCTTTGAACTCGTTATGAGCTTTGGTAATATTCGAAATGAATGCAGTAAGTTCTTCTGATTCACTGGTAATAAGCAGGTATTTGTCTTTCCTCGTAAGCTTCATTTAAATCAAGTTTTTCTTTAACCTATTGCTTTATTTTTGATGCAAGGAGATAAATAACTGCCATTCTCACGGCTACTCCATTCTGAACCTGGTCTAAAATAATTGCGTGTTCTGAATCTGCCACATCACTGGTGATCTCCACTCCCCTATTTATGGGTCCCGGGTGCATGATTACGATTTCCTTATTCAGATTATCCAGAATCTTTCTGGTTAACCCGTATTGCTTCACGTATTCCCTGGTACTTGGAAAATAATTTATTTCCATCCGTTCATTTTGAACCCGCAACATATTGGCCACATCACACCATTCCAAAGCTTTTATAAGATTCGGCTCTATAGTAACTCCCAGTGATTCAATATGCTTGGGTAATAAAGTCTTTGGCCCACACACTTTTACCGTCGCTCCCTGGAGTTTAAGTGCGAAAATATTGGATAAGGCGACCCGGCTGTGTAGGATATCGCCAACAATCACCACTTTTTTACCTTTCACCTCCCCTAATTTCTCTCTTATAGAATAAGAATCTAATAAAGCCTGTGTAGGATGTTCATGCGCACCATCACCCGCATTAATAATACTTGCCTTAACATGTTTGGATAGAAAAATACCAGCTCCCGGATTTGGATGACGCATTACTACCATATCTACTTTCATGGAAAGTATGTTATTCACCGTATCTATCAGCGTTTCTCCTTTGTTTACTGAAGATGAAGCAGCAGAAAAATTGATAATATCTGCACTCAATCGTTTTTCAGCTAATTCAAAAGATAAACGGGTCCTGGTACTATTTTCGAAGAATAAATTTGCAATAGTAATATCCCGAAGCGAGGGAACTTTCTTGATGGGCCGATTGATAACTTCCTTAAAATGATCGGCTGTTTTGAAGATAAGTTCAATATCCCCTTTAGTAAGATATTTAATTCCCAGTAAGTGATCAACACTTAATTCGCTGTTCATTTTCTTTTATTTTGAAATAAGATACACGGCATCTTCCCCATCCTGCTCCTTCCAGCTTACTATTACCTTTTCTTCATTGATGGCATCTACCTGTCTCCCGTTATAATCTGGTTGAATGGGTAAATGTCTGCTAAACCTCCTGTCTATAAGACTTAATAATTCAATTTCTTTTGGCCTTCCGAAGGATTGGATTGCAGTTAATGCGGCCCTGATACTTCTGCCGGTATAAAGAACATCATCTATAAAAACCACACTTTTATCTTCCACTATAAAATCGATATTGGTCTTATTGGCTTCTAAAGGCTTTTCCCCCCTGCGGAAATCATCACGATAAAATGTGATATCAAGGTCTCCATATTTAAGGTCTGTAAGCCCATATTCCTCTTTCAGGATTTGAGTGATCTTTCTGGCCACAAAAACTCCCCTTGGCTGAATTCCAATTAATACGGTATTCTTAAAATCGGTATGACGTTCCACTAATTGACAAGCCAGACGATGAAGTATAATGTGAAGTTCGTTAGCGTCTAGCAGTACTTTTCGGCTCATGAGAGGTATTGTGGATTAGGGCAAAAGTAAGATTTTTTTTAATAATCCTTTTATGAACAGGCCTAAACAAATTTCGATTATTTCCAAAAAATTTTATTCCTGAATATTTATTTTCAATTGATCTTTTAAAAACCGAACGATCTCCCGCTCTACACTCTCAACATCCCTAGATTTTATATCGCTGCCAATAAAATGTGTTCCGGGATTGGGTAGAGGTTTTAAAACTTTTAAGCTATCTGGAGTGGAAAAAAAGGCATAGGCATCTTCATAAACACTTACCTCCACATGTCCATCTTTTTCCATGAAATTTTTACGATAAAAAAGGGTGAGAACAGGACATTTTACTTTTTTATAGGTATCCGGGACCATCGTGGTTTCAACTAAAACCTGTAGATCTACTAATGCTTTTGAAGGATAAATGGTGTCCCAATATTTTCTGGCGATTGCCTGTTCATGTTCTATTTTCTTATTTTCTCCGAAAGAGATGAGTTTGGCGATCTCATAGCCCCAGGGAGAATTCAGCACAAAAGTTCCCGGCATATCATCTTCAAGGTTCGGGGATAAATTAATTAGGGCAAAAACTTTCTCAGGATAGGCGGCGGCAAGATCGATAGCAAGTGTGCCTCCGGTAGAGGTACTCATAATAATAACTTTTTCACCGATTAAAGTTCCAATTTCCAGCGCCTGCTTGGCCGATTCCCAGGCCTGATCTGGCCCAAAATTTTCCAGAGAATGTGGAGGTTTGAGTCCGTGGCCAGCCCATCTGGCATAAAAAAGGTTTGCCTTTAACGTGTCTGCGATATTTTTATTTACGGGAAAACCATCTCGATAACTCCCGGCAAATCCGTGGAGATAGATGATGGAATATTCAGTTTTTTGAGGTACCGCGTTATGAAAAACAATGCGAGCTTCATTATCTGTCCGTACGGGCAGGGAATCTTCGGCCTTAACAATATATTCAGCCAGCGCATTTAATTCAGAAGGTAATGCGGGCAGGTCTTTGGGATAGGTAGGTTTTGGAGGCACAGGCCCGGAAAACCAGGTGATCACTAAAATAAGAATTATCAAAGCTGGAATCCAGTATCGTTTTTTCATTTTTCAATAATAGTAATTTTTAATGGAAAAGCCGAGTTCTCAAAGTTATCCTATCTTTTTTCCTATTTTAGGGAGTTGGTAGATCAATAAATATAAATGTCATGCGAAATTTTTTATTCCTATTTATCTGTATAGGATTTTTTGGACCTTGCCATTCGCAAAACTTCGAAGAACTATTATTGGACAGTCCGGTCATAAAAGGCAAAGATGCCTATCTCGCCTCACCTTTCGTAACTGCCGGAAACCGATTGTATGTTGTAGGGCACCAGGATGGGAGCTTTCCGGAGATAGGCTGGCATATTAAAGGGGAAATGGGAGGAGTTTGGAGTCATCCCATCAAACTTTTGGATGGCTTTGAAGTAGAAATTAGTTATGAGGGCCATTCAGAAAAGCTATTAGAAGCAGATGATTTTTTTAATTATCCCATTGCGGCAAAACACATTTATAATACCGGCAATTCGTCCCTCCGGGTAGAAAGATGGCAATTTGTTCCCGATAACCTTGCGGGATTGGTGGTACAATATGTTTTCAAGAATAAAGATGAAAAATCCAAAAAGATCAACTTCACTTTAAAAACATATTCTGATCTAAGACCAACCTGGTTAGGAGAAAGAACTAACATGATAGATTCTGAAGATATTTTTGAAGAAGATGAGAAGGGAAATCTGCTCGTCTTCAAAGACAACGATAATCCCTGGTTTTCCATAGTGGCTTCCAATCGCAGTTCTAATGGGACAAAAGCAATTTCGAATCCTTATCAGGGGAAGGGAAGAGCGATTTCTACAGATTATAGTTTGGAGGTTCCCGCCAATGGCAGTACCCAAATCAATTTTTACATTTCCGGTTCTAACCAGTCTAAAGCCGAAGCAGAAAATATCATTGCTTTATTGAAGAGCGATTGGAAGGAAATGCTAATTTCCAAGAAAGTACGGTTTGAAAATTTGGCGATGCGTTCCAAATTATCTATTCCCAATAAGGATCTCGAGCAGGCTTTTGAATGGTTAAAATACAATAGTGACTGGCTTATCCAGAGTGTACCGGGAATTGGTACAGGAATTACTGCCGGTATCCCAGACTACCCGTGGTGGTTTGGAGTAGACAGTGAATATGCCCTTCAGGGCTATATGGCAATTGGCCAAACCGAGCCGGTTTTCCAAACCATCTCATTGCTGGACAGCGTTTCCCAAAAAGTGAATGGAAATGGTAAAATAATCCACGAAATGTCCACTAATGGTGCGGTTTTTAATGACGGAAATATCAATGAAACCCCTCAATTCGCATCGCTCATCTGGGAAATTTATCAATGGGATGGCGACAGAAATTTTTTACAGAAGTACTTTCCAACTATTCAAAAAGGCTTGAGCTGGTTGATGTTAGAAAATGATGAGAACAAGAATCTTTTTCCTGATGGTTTTGGGATGATGGAAATTCATGGAATGGACAACGAAATGATAGATGTGGCCGTATATACCCAGAAAGCCTTTCGTGATGCAGCAAATATAGCTACTGAACTTGAATTAGATTCTCTTAGTGCCGAATACAGGGACATAGCAAATAAACTCAAAGAAAAAATCAATAATGAATTTTGGTCGCAGGAATTTGGATCCTATGCCGACTTTATTGGAACCGATGCGCAGGCGATCCGGCTTCTTGAAGATGCTATTGTTCGTGCCGATACGCTAAACAAACCCTGGTCTGTAAAAGAATTAAAAGAAACTAAAAAATATATCCTGGAACATCCGTCAAATAAACCGAGCCCGTTTGTATTGCACCACAACTGGGTAGTGAATACGCCCATGGAAACCAAAGTAGCCGATCCCGAAAAAGCAAAAACCGCTTTAAAAACCGCTGAAACCTATACCAATCCTTTTGGGGTTTTCGTGACCGGAATAGACCGGGACGAATCTTTTAAAAGTGATCTTTCTGGATTTAAAGGAAGCAAAATGTTTTCCTATACCGGTGCCGTGATGACTTTACCTACCGGCGTGCAGGCTATTGCCGAAAATAATTACGGAAATCCAGACATGGCCCTGGAATATCTTAAGAGGATGACGCGCAGCTTTAGCTATGCCCTTCCCGGTAGTATTTACGAGGTTTCACCAGACTACGGGATGATTACCCAGGCATGGAATATCTATAGTTTTGCTATTCCAATCGTCGAGCAGTTTTTCGGCATTCAGCCTAATGCCGCGAAGAAAATTGTCAGCATTCAACCGCAAATGCCTTCAGCATGGAATAAGGCTTCCCTTGAAAATGTGTTGATGAAGGACAATGAAGTTTCAGTTTATTATGAGAAAAACGACAATATTATGAGCTTGAAAATTTTAAAAACCAATGTCAGTTGGATCGTTGAATTTACCGTCCCTGAAAATTATAAACTTTTATCTACCAATATTGGAACTGATTTAAATCAAGAAAATAAAGAATTAAGATCAGACAAAAATTTGATCCTTCTGGAACTGGAGGAAATCATAAACTGAAAATTATTTATTAAGAAATAAAAAACCGCCATTAGAAAAATAAGGCAGAAATTTCTTCCCAAGTGTTAATTGAACTAAAATCCAATCACCCTCTATATTTTCTTCAGCATATAAAATGTTAATTGGGAGCATTTCCTCCTTCAACACTTAGAAAATTATTTAATTGGATATGATTTTCTTCCATAAAAAAACCTCCCCGGTTTCCCGGAGAGGTTTCATTTAATTAAACTTCAGGTTAGATTATTTCTTACCTTCCATTTTATCTTTCAAAGCCTGAAGATCTGCATTAACATCACCAATCGTGGTTTTGTCACTGCTGGAAGCTGCTGCCTTCTTAGCTGCCTGCTTCACAATCTTTTGCTCTTCTTCTTTGTGAACTGTCATGTGGGAAGCAACTACCCTTTTAAATTCTTTATTGAATTCAATAATTTGGAATTCGGCTTCTTCACCTTTTTTCAATTTATTACCGTCTTCTTTTTCAAGATGTCTTTGTGGAACAAATGCAGTGATATCCTCGTTAAAGTCTATCGTTGCACCTTTATCTACAATTTCGGTAATCTCTGCAGTGTGCGTAGTTCCAACTCCAAAGTCTTTTTCATATTTATCCCAAGGATTATCCTCGATTTGCTTATGACCAAGACTTAACTTTCTACCTTCCACATCTAATTCAAGAACAACTACTTCAAGAGTATCACCAACATTGGTGAATTCTGAAGGATGCTTGATCTTCTTAGTCCAGGAAAGATCAGAGATATAGATAAGTCCGTCAATTCCTTCTTCTAACTCAACGAATACACCGAAGTTAGTGAAATTACGAACGATACCTTTATGTTTAGAACCTACAGGATATTTAGAAGTAATATCAGTCCATGGATCTGGCGTTAATTGCTTAATACCAAGGGACATTTTTCTGTCTTCTCTATCTAAAGTAAGGATTTGAGCTTCAACCTCATCTCCAACATTTACGAAATCCTGAGCAGATCTCAAGTGAGTGCTCCAGCTCATTTCTGAAACGTGGATCAAACCTTCAACACCTTCAGCAACTTCGATAAATGCACCGTAATCTGCGATCACAACTACTTTACCTTTTACTTTATCACCAACTTTTAGCTTACCATCAAGGGCATCCCATGGATGCTGGCTTAATTGTTTAAGACCTAATTGAATTCTTGTTTTAGATTCATCAAAATCAAGAATTACAACATTCAGTTTTTCATCAAGTTCAACAATCTCATTTGGATGGTTGATTCTAGACCAGCTAAGATCTGTAATGTGAACAAGACCGTCAACACCTCCAAGATCAACAAATACCCCGTATGAAGTAATGTTTTTAACTGTACCTTCCAGTACCTGACCTTTTTCAAGCTGCCCGATAATCTCTTTCTTCTGTTCCTCGATGTCAGCTTCAATAAGAGCTTTATGTGAAACTACAACATTTTTAAATTCATGGTTGATCTTTACAACTTTGAATTCCATGTTTTTCCCAACATAAGCATCATAATCCCTGATTGGTTTTACATCGATTTGAGATCCAGGTAAGAAAGCTTCAATTCCGAAAACATCTACGATCATACCACCTTTAGTACGGCATTTAATAAATCCGTTTACCACTAAACTGTCGTCATGAGCTTTATTTACACGTTCCCATGCTTTAATTACCCTGGCTTTACGGTGAGATAGAATTAATTGTCCTGTAGCATCTTCACGAACGTCTATAAGAACCTCTACCTCATCACCTTCTTTTAAATCTGGATTGTAGCGAAACTCGTTAAGAGAAATAACACCTTCACTTTTCGCGTTAATGTCGATAATTGCATCACGATCTGTAAGATTAATTACCCTACCGGTTACAACTTCGTCGTCAAGAGTGTCAACGAAATTCGCAGCTACTAACTTTTCGAATTCTTCCAGCTTGGAATCATCGATCGGGTCGATACCTTCCTCATAATTATGCCAGTTGAAATCTTTTAGGAATTTTTCAGGATTATCCTGTTGGTTTTCAGCTTCAGGTTGTGACTCATTGTCCAAACCTGCAACTTCCTGTACTTCAAGATCCTGATTAGAATCTTCTACTTGTGAATTTTTTGTTTCTTCAGCCATTACTGACTCATTATTTTGTATTCCATGTTCTTCGGAAATCTGTAAAGCAAAAGAGAAACACAGAAGTGATTTATAAATTTGATTATCAGCCCTTTTCGGATTTCCGTTTTTCTGCCAAAAAGGAGTGCAAAAATACGATAATTAAGAAAATAGTACAACTAAATCTAAAAGAAAATAATCTATCAAAAAATGAATAAAAATATCAGGTAGAAATTTCCGTAATCTTATCCTCGGCAATCTTGAGAATCCTGCCAAATTGTTCCTCTAAGGTGAGGTTAGAATTATCGATTTCCAGCGCATCCTTCGCCATGATTAAAGGAGAATCGTCCCGGGTAGTATCCAAATAATCACGTTCCTTTACATTTTTAAGCACCTCTTCAAAGGAAACCTTATCCCCTCTTTGTATTAACTCATCATAACGTCTTTGGGCGCGGGTTTCAGTAGAAGCGGTCATAAATAATTTTAATTCAGCGTTTGGAAAGACTACAGTCCCAATATCCCGTCCATCCATAACCACGCCTTTATCCTTCCCCATTTCTTTTTGCTGCTGTACCAGTAATTTTCGAACTTCAGGAATTGAGGCAACTTTACTCACCTGTTCAGAAACTTCCATATATCGAATCTCTTTCTCAACATTTTCACCATTGAGATAGATTTCACCAAAACCTTTTTTTGGGTTAAAAACAAATTTTACCGAGATAAATGGTAAATGTCTTACAATTGCTTCGGAATTTAAAGTGGTAGCGGAAACGAATAATTTTCGCATCATAAATAAGGTTACCGCGCGATACATAGCTCCTGTATCCACATAAACATAGCCTAATTTTTGAGCCAATTGTTTCGCTACCGTACTTTTCCCCGTTGAAGAATAACCATCAATCGCAATGGTGATTTTAGTTTCCATCTCTTTAAAATTTCTAATATCAAAGATAGTATTATTGAAGTGGATTTTAGGCTGAAACTAAAAAAGCCCCGTTTTTAGCGGGGCTCTTCAAAACTAAATTATTTTGGGTTAAAATTTTTTAGCATTTTTCACACTTTCATCGGTAATGGCAAGATCGATCACCTCACTCATATCCTTTACATAATGGAACGTAAGTCCTTCAAGATAATCAGCTTTAATCTCTTCAATATCCCTTTTATTTTCTTCGCAAAGGATAAGTTCTTTTATACGAGCTCTTTTAGCGGCCAGGATCTTTTCCTTAATCCCGCCAACTGGTAAAACTTTCCCCCTCAAAGTAATCTCACCGGTCATGGCAATATTTTTCTTTACTTTTTTCTGAGTGAATAATGAAACTAACGAAGTTAACATCGTAATCCCGGCACTGGGCCCATCTTTTGGAGTCGCCCCTTCCGGCACGTGAATGTGCACATTATATTTTTCGAAAATTTCAGGATTTATCCCCAATTCTTCGGCATTAGATTTCATATATTCCATAGCAATGGTAGCAGATTCTTTCATCACCTTACCTAAGTTACCGGTTATAGAAAGGTTTCCCTTTCCTTTTGATAAAATAGATTCTATAAAAAGAATATCCCCACCTACCTGAGTCCAGGCCAGTCCGGTTACTACACCGGCAACATCATTGTTCTCATATTTATTCCTCTCCATTTTAGGGCCTCCCAAAATTTCAATAATATCCTCATTTGAGATTTTAATATTATACTCATCTTCCATGGCAATATTCTTCGCAGCATATCGTACTACTTTTGCAATTTGCTTTTCCAAACCACGAACACCCGATTCCCTAGTATAACCTTCAACAATTTTTTCTAATTGTTTTTTTCCAATTTTTAAATGATCAGAATTAAGGCCATGCTCTTTTAGTTGTTTGGGCAATAAATGTCTTTTCGCGATCTGCACTTTTTCTTCAATAGTATAACCCGTAACATTGATGATTTCCATCCTGTCCCTTAAGGCAGGCTGAATGGTACTTAAAGAGTTACAGGTAGCTATAAACATTACCTTGGAAAGGTCAAATCCCATTTCCAGGAAATTATCGTGAAATTCGCTGTTTTGCTCAGGATCTAATACTTCCAGCAAAGCTGAAGAAGGATCCCCCGCATGACCGGAGCTTAATTTGTCAATTTCATCAAGCACAAAAACAGGATTACTTGTCCCCGCTTTTTTTAAGCTCTGAATAATTCTTCCCGGCATGGCCCCAATATAGGTTTTACGGTGCCCGCGTATTTCAGCTTCATCCCGCAAACCACCTAACGAAACCCTCACATATTCCCTTCCCAATGCTTCTGCTACAGA
Source organism: Gramella sp. AN32 (assembly GCF_023718305.1). GTDB lineage: Bacteria > Bacteroidota > Bacteroidia > Flavobacteriales > Flavobacteriaceae > Christiangramia > Christiangramia antarctica. The sequence continues at coordinate 35,218 of NZ_QEYO01000024.1, read as the reverse complement.
TTTTCCCAGAGAGGTTTTCCCTACTCCCGGAGGTCCATACAAACAAAGGATTGGAGACTTCATGTCATTCCGAAGTTTTAAAACCGCCAAATACTCAATAATACGTTTCTTCACATCATCAAGACCGTAATGATCACGGTCCAATATTCTCATAGCACGTTTTAAATCGAATTTATCTTTGCTGAAATCATTCCAGGGAAGCTCCAGAAAAAGATCCAAGTAATTGCGTTGAATGGAATACTCCGCAACCTGCGGATTCATTCGCTGCATTTTTGAAAGTTCCTTATCAAAATGCTTTTCGATCCTTTCGTCCCATTTTTTCTTTTTAGCCCGCGCCCTCATTTCAACAATTTCATCTTCATGGGAAACTCCACCCAATTCTTCCTGGATGGTTTTCATTTGCTGATGCAGAAAATATTCCCGTTGCTGCTGGCTCATATCGCTCTGTACCTTGCTCTGGATATCATTCTTCAATTCCAGTTTTTGGTACTCGGTATTCATATGCTTTAAAGTCGCCAATGCCCTTTCCCGCAGATCATTCACCTCAAGCAGGTTCTGCTTCTCTTCCACAGTCAACTGCATATTCGAGGAAACGAAATTGATCAAAAACGACGTGCTTTCAATATTTTTGATAGCAAAAGACGCTTCAGAAGGAATATTTGGGCTTCCTTTAATAATCTCAAGAGCCAGTTCCTTTATAGAGTCGGCAATTGCGGTAAATTCGGCATTGCCTTTTTCCGGTCTGGTTTCCGGCACTTCAGCAACCACGGCATTTAAATAAGGTTTTTCTGTTACAATCTGTGTAATTCTGAACCTCTTTTTACCCTGGATGATCACGGTTGTATTTCCATCAGGCATTTTTAACACCCTTAAAATTCGGGCAACGACCCCAACTTTATTGATGTCTTTAGATTCAGGATTTTCAACCGACTCATCTTTTTGAGACACCACCCCAATTGTTTTATTCCCACTATTAGCTTCATTAATAAGCTTGATCGAGGCATCACGGCCGGCGGTAATTGGTATTACCACCCCTGGAAATAAAACTGTATTGCGTAATGGCAGTATAGGTAAGGTTTCCGGTAAATTTTCTTTATTTATTTCTTCTTCATCTTCAGGAGTCATTAATGGGATTAATTCAGCATCCTCTTCTATTCCCTGAAATGACAAACTGTCAATATTTAAAAATTTTGTTTTCGTCATAATTAATTTTAAGTCAAACTGTCACCAGTTTTTCAGCCTTCAGAAGGATTCATATTCAGTTAAACCCTTTAATTACAAAGGTTTAAACTATCTATCCCTATTCGCTCTTTCAAATATTCAATTCCTGTGCCACGGATTTTTTATATAAATTTCAGTAAAAGTGTAACAAATGAAAAACAACCTCATCTTTATAAGTGAAACCAAGTTATAATTGACACCAACCATCACACATATCAATGACCTGGTAGATCGTTGTCGCTGTGCCGATAATCGAGCTCAAATGGAGATTTATAATAGGTATTATAAAGCAATGTACAATACCGCTTATCGAATCACCGGCCATTCGGCTGAAGCCGAGGATGCAATGCAGGAAGCTTTCCTGAAAGTTTTTGGCAAGATAGAAAGTTTTCAAGGGAATTCAACCTTTGGAGCCTGGCTAAAAAGAATTGTAGTGAATGAAAGTATTACCTCTTATAATAAAAAAGTACGTCTGGCTGAAGTGAATTATAACGATGAACTTAAAAATGAAACAGATAACGACGGACTTATTCTGGAAAATGAAGATGAAAATAACCAAAAAGTGAGGCTTATTTTAAGTAAAATAAAATCTCTTAAAAAGAATTACAGGTTAGGCTTAACCCTCCATTTGATCGAAGGCTATGATTATGAGGAAATTTCCCAGATAATGGATATCTCATACGCCAATTGCCGAACAATGATCTCCAGAGCAAAAGAAAGTCTAAGAAAAAAATTACAAAATGAAGAATAACGACTCTATAGAACAACTTTTTAAGAATCTTGATTTTAATATTAGGGAGCCACGTCCAGATCACGAAGAACGTTTTTTTGAAAAGCTGAAAGACGCAAAAAATCTTCAGACTCCTGAAAATAGTTATAAACGCTGGTATATTATTTCCAGCATTGCTGCTGTATTCATTTTGGGATTATTGATCGCAGGCCAATTTTTTGGATATAACCTCAATGTCGAAAATGCAGATTTGGCAAGTGTTTCTTCTGAAATGAAACAAACCCAGGAATTTTATACCGGAGTGATCAGCAAAGAACTGATCTCATTAAAGGAAAATAAAACTCCGGAAACTGCCAAGGTTATTGAAGATGCAATTCTTCAGCTGGATAAGCTGGAAAAAGAATATCAGGATTTAAGAAGCGATCTCAATACCAGCGGCAAGGACAATCGCGTGGTTCATGCAATGATTCAGAATTTTCAACAAAGAATCGATCTTTTAAATAAAACCTTAATCCAAATAGAACAAATCAAAGAATTTAAAAAAGAGAATTATGAAATCAATACTATCTAATATCCTCCTCCTCTTCCTAATTTCAGGATCGGTAAGCACCGGGAATGATTTTAACGGCAAGCATACCCGGGAGAAAAAAGTCCAGAAGGAATTTAGCGTTGGCGCTTATGACAATCTCATCATCGATAACAGTTACGGCAATGTAGATATCAAAACCTGGGATCAAAATCGTGTGACTATCGAGGTTAGGATTAAGACCAACGGCAACGATGAAGATCTGGTGGAAGAAAAATTAAGGGATATTCAGATAGATTTTAATCAATCTTCCGGTTCGGTAAGTGCGAAAACAAGATTTTCCAAAGACAATAGATCCTGGTGGAAACAAATTTTTGATGGTTCCAGTAATATTAATATGGAAATTAATTATATCGTTCGTGCTCCCATTGGTAACAAACTGGATATTAGCAACGATTACGGCGGAATCTATATTGACAAAACAACCGGAAATGCCAAGATCAATTGTGATTATGGAAAGATTGATATTGGGGAATTACGCGGGAGTTCTAATTACCTTAATTTTGATTATACCAGCAAAAGCAAAATAGAATACATCACCAATGCTGAAATAAATGCTGATTATTCTAGTTATGAAATTGGCGAAGTTGGAACCTTGATCATTAGGGCCGATTATTCTGATAGCAACATTGAAAAAGTAAACCGGCTGGAATATAATTGCGACTACGGAAGCATTAGCATTGGAAAGGTTAAAGAATTACGCGGAAATGGCGATTACCTAAGCACTAAGATCAATAGAATTTTTACTTCTGCTGAAATCAACCAGGACTATGGTTCGATCTCCATTGAAAAAGTAATTAAAGGCACACGTCGAATCGATATTGAAACCGATTATGCCGGGGTAAAACTTGGTTACGACAATGAAATGGATTTTCAATTTGACGTAAGAACATCGTATGGCGGGATTGATGGTTTAAATGAACTCTCTGTAAAAAATGAAAATAATAGCGGAACCAGCCATTCAGTTTCGGGATTTTACGGATCGTCTTCCAGTAATGGGATGATCAAAATAAATACCAGTTATGGTAGTGTAAATTTTATAAAAGAATAATCAATCAAAAAACAGAAATTATGAAAAAAGTAATGTTCATTCTAGCAGCAGTCTTTATGATAAGTCAAACTGCAAACGCGCAATGGTGGGGAGGAAATGACAAAATTAAAGGGAATGGAGAGGTGGTTACCAAAACAAGATCTGTGGGTTCTTATAATGGGGTAAGCCTTACCGGTTCCTTTGATGTGGAACTGGTTAAAGGAAAAGAAGGCTCTATAAAGATTGAAGCGGAAAGCAATTTACAGGAGTATATTACTACTGAAGTAAAGAATGGAAAGCTTGAAATAAGTACTGAAAAAAATGTGAGCCTTCAAACCACAAGGTCGGTTAAGATTACCGTTCCAGTTGAAAGTATAGAAGAAGTTTCCGTAACAGGATCTGGAGATATTTATGGAGGATCAACCATAAGGGGCGAAGAGATGAAACTTGCAGTTACAGGTTCAGGTAATTTAAAACTTAATCTTGAAGTAAAGGAAATTGAAGGAAAAGTAACCGGGTCTGGGGATATTGACCTGAAAGGGAAAACCTCTAGATTAAATTGTACAGTTACCGGCAGCGGGGATTTTGATGCAAGATCACTGGAGGCCAGTAATGTGGATGCGAGAATTATGGGTTCGGGTGACATTTTTGTTAATGTAACCGGAACACTGGAGGCAAGTATTGCAGGATCTGGAGATATTAAATATTCCGGGAATCCTGATAAGAAAGTGAAAACCGCAGGTTCCGGAAGAGTTTCTTCTTTATAAAATATTCAAATACTTTTTTTTAAAGCCCGATTAATTCGGGCTTTTTCTATTCCGAAGAGGTTATAGCAGGAAGTTGTTTTGGCACCCGCATAAGCAAGATCACCCCGGCGATAAAAAAAACTATAAGGAATAAAATTGATTGTCTAACACTTCCGGTTATTTGGGCAACCAGTCCGTAAGAAAACATTCCAATCACAATTCCTATTTTTTCAGCAACATCATAAAAGCTGAAAAAACTTGTTGTATCTACGGTGTTTGCAGGCAGCATTTTGGAATAAGTAGATCTTGATAGAGATTGTATCCCGCCCATTACCATCCCCACAGATGCCGCAGCGATATAAAACTGGTTAGGTGTGGTTATAAAATAAGCGTATCCACAAATCGCAATCCAGATTAAATTAATGAAAATAAGCACCTTAATATTTCCGAATTTTAAAGCCAGTCTTGAAGTTAGTGTCGCCCCTACAATCGCAACTAATTGAATTAAAAGTATGCTTATAATTAGCCCTGTAGTTGGATTTTGATCTCCCCAATCGAGTTCTTCAATTCCAAAATAGGTGGCAATCAACATAATGGTTTGTACCGCCATGCTATACACAAAAAATGCAACCAGGTATTTTTTTAAAGTCTTATTTTGATTTAGGGAGTTCCAGATCTTTTTTATTTCACGAAAGCCATTAAAAATGACATTTTTTGTGAGCCTGGATTTTTTATTACCTTTTGGTAAATAATAATAGCTATACTGGCTAAAGACAATCCACCAGATACCAGTTAAAACAAAAGATAATCTGGTTGGAAAACCTTCATCTTCAAAACCAAACCATTCAAATTTCAAAATCATTAAAAGGCAAAAAATAAGCAATATCACACTTCCAAGATATCCAAGAGAATATCCTTTAGCACTGGCCTTGTCCTGTTGATCTTCAAAAGCAATATCAGGTAAATAAGAATTATAAAAAACGATACTACTCCAAAACCCGATTAAAGCAAAAAAGTAACAAAGAAATCCAAACCAGAGAACCTCAAGGTCAAACCAAAAAAGTCCTATGCATGATACCGCTCCTAAATAGCAAAAGAACTTCATAAAGTTCTTTTTATTCCCCACATAATCTGCAATCCCGGAAAGAAGCGGACTCAATATGCTAACCACAAGAAAAGCTGCTGCGGTTACATAACTTATTAAGGTATCATTATTAAAATCGATACCGAAGAAATTTACGGTATCATTTATTTTTTCACCTAACTCATTGCGTTCAATTGTTAAGGCACCGTAAAATATGGGGAAAATTGCTGAAGAAATTACTAAAGGATATACAGAGTTTGCCCAATCGTAAAATGCCCAGGCAGTAATTAATTTTTTGCTACCCTTTTCCAGATGTTTCATTTTCTAAAAATAGAAAAAGCCACTGAGATCAGCGGCTTTTTAGCTTTTATATTTATTTGAAAATTATTTAAAACTGGTGACCCCATATTTGGCAGCTTCGGCTTTTGCCTGTGGCGCCCATTGCGTAAGATTATTAATTCTTGTTGCATTGGAAGGGTGAGTGCTTAAAAACTCCGGTGGAGCCTGTCCATCACTTTGCGCCTGCATCCTTCTCCAAAGATCTGCAGCTTCATCTGGATTATATCCGGCAATTGCCATTAAAGTCAATCCAATTCTATCCGCTTCAGTTTCATGGCTTCTACTAAAAGGAAGCATTACCCCCACTGTAGTTCCCAATCCATAAAATTGGGCAAACATTTGCTGGGTTTCTTGGCTTCTACCACTCACGGCTACAGATCCAACTACACCACCAATTTGTTGCAATTGAGCTGCACTCATTCTTTGTGCGCCATGATCTGCAAGAGCGTGCGCTACCTCATGGGCCATCACTACCGCAACCCCGGTTTCATTCTGTGCGATTGGCATCATCCCTGTAAAGAACACGGTCTTACCCCCTGGCATCGCAAATGCATTTATTGCATCATCTTTAACCAAATTGAATTCCCATTCAAAGTCATTCAGAAATCCCTGATATCCATTCGCGTTTAAGTATCGTTCCGCAGCCGTAACAATTTTCTGCCCGGTTCTTTGAACCATTTGTGCCTCTGCAGTACCTCTAACTACTTCATTTTCTTTTAAAAATTGATCGTATTGCGCAAATGATGAAGGAAACAATTGATCGTTACTAACAAAATTTAAATTCCGTTCACCGGTAAATGGGTTTGTTTTACAGGCAACGACCATCATTATAAGGCTGAATGCTATAAAAGTCTTTTTCAAGTTCATGATAATTGGTTTTTAGTTACCTAAAAGTACAAAAGCTTCATCTCGACACTTTTGAGTTTAAGTATGATTTAACAAAAAATAGAGTTTCAAAAATAATACCAATATCTAATAAACTAACATTCATAGGCTTTTCAGGCAGCATCAAAGTCAAATTTTGTAAGTTTGAATTCGTTTAGATTAGATAAGTTGGAGAAGAAAAAAGACTATGTACCGGTGCAAAGATTATTGATCCCCCTCTATATTTTAAAAATTTCTAAGTTTTTAACCTGGTTCTCCCCTAAAATTGCGAGCAGGTTCGCCGCAAGATTATTTTTAACTCCTTTTAGATATAAAATTCCGGATAGGGAAAAAGAAATGAATCTAAATTCTGAACAGGAAAACCTTATCCTTCCTAAGAGTAAAAAGCAGATACGGGTATATAAATATGGTTCCTCTTCAAAAAAAATATTGCTGGTTCATGGTTGGAGCGGTAGCGGGACGCAAATGTCTAAAATTGCCAAAGCTTTACTTCAAGAAGGCTACGCTACAATAAGTTTTGATGCGCCGGCTCATGGCAAAATGGAAGGTAAATTTAGCATGATGCCCTATTTTATTGAAAGCCTTCATTTTTTAAATGAAAAGTTTGGTCCTTTTGATGCAATTATTGGTCATTCCCTCGGTGGCATTTCAACTTTAAGGGCTGTACAGGAAGGAGTGAAAACCAAAAAACTGGTTATTATAGGCACGGCAAATAGCATATCCAAAATCACCCGGGATTTTGCAAAGAATATGGAGATGAACAATAAGGTAGCGAAATTGATGCAGAATTACCTGGAAAAGAAATTCGGGGAAGAAATGGAGCAGTATTCCGGGGCGCTTTCCGCAAAAAGCATTACTTATCCCACTTTGATCTTGCACGATGAAAATGATGTAGATGTATCAGTTCAGGATGCTTATGAAATTGATGCTGCCTTAAAAAACAGCGAGTTGCTAATCACAAAAAGCTTAGGACATCGCCGTATTCTGGGTAATCCTAAAGTAATTAACAAAATTTCAACTTTCATAACGGCATAGTCTTTGTAATTTTAGCTGAAAAGTTAGAAAAATGAAACAATTAATCACTCTTGCCATTATTGCCCTTTTCTTTAGCTGTAACAGCAATGCCCAGAAAAAAGCAACTTCAGAAGAACAGGAAGAGTTTGAAATCACCAAGACCGAAGACGAATGGAAAGCTGAACTGAGTTCTGCTGAATATGACGTGTTGCGTAGGGAAGGAACAGAAAGGCCTTTTAGCAGTGAATTATTAGATATCCATGAACCGGGAACTTTTGTTTGCGCCGCGTGCGGAAAAGAAGTCTATAAAACTGAAAATAAATTTGAAAGCGGTACAGGATGGCCAAGTTTTGACCGCGCTATAGATGGCGGTGTTGCTTACGGAAGTGATTCAAAATTAGGTTACCAGAGGGATGAAGTTCATTGTGCCCGATGTGGAGGGCATTTAGGACATGTTTTTAATGATGGCCCCAAAGAAACTACCGGGAAACGGCATTGTATCAATGGTGTCGCCCTAAAATTTAAACCAGCCAAATAATACCTATTATGAAAAAATATAATCTTGAAAAATCTGAAGAAGACTGGAAGAAAGAACTATCTCCAGAACAATACAGGATTTTGAGACAAAAAGGAACAGAAGCACCAAATACCGGAAAGTATAACCTTCACTTCGAAGATGGAGAGTACCAATGTGCGGCCTGCGGTGAAAAATTATTTGAAAGCAACTCAAAGTTTGAAAGTGGTTGCGGATGGCCAAGTTTTGATGATGCAATTGAAGGTAAGGTTGAATATGTTCAGGATAAAACCTTTGGAATGATGCGTACGGAAATACTCTGTTCAAACTGCGGAAGCCATCTTGGCCACGTTTTTGATGATGGCCCTACAGAAACCGGCCAGAGATATTGTGTTAACTCGGCCAGTATTGAATTTAAAAAATAACCTAAAATTACAATTATGAAAAAAATACTAACACTTTTAAGTTTTTGCTTCGTCTTATTTTCCTGCTCATCTGAAGGGCCTCAGGGACCACAGGGCCCTCCGGGATTGGATGGTCTTGACGGACTGGGATATACATTTGAAAGTACAGTTAATCTGGAATATGATGCTGAACGCAATTACTGGATTACTAATCCTACTATTCCCATCCCTGCCACTGTAAATACTTCAGAACCTGAATCAGATGCAGTTTTAGTTTATAGGTTAGAAGTTATTTCTGGAACTAATGGTGATTTGGATTCTTGGAGTTTAATTCCGCAGAATTTCTTTACTACTGAAGGAACCATTCAATATGTGTATAATCATACTATTGATGATGTAGAAATCATTTTAGATGGGAATTATGATTTGAGTAACCTTGACACCGGCTTTACAGATAATCAAACTTTTAGGATTGTCGTAGTGCCTTCTGCGACTTTTGCTGCCAATCCAAATGTAGATTTGAATAATTATTTTGAAGTGATCGATGCCTTCGACATTGTGAACACAGAGAATTGAAATGCAATAATCTAAGAAAGCCAATACTACACCACCCACCCGCCCGTTTCTATAAACGGGCTTTTTTATTTTATACAGCCTCACTCCTACTTTTAGTTTAGGGTTTATTTCCTTAAATTCGCAACTTCTGAAAATGATTCAAAAAATTCCGATATGAGTAAATATGATATTATAGTTTTAGGTAGTGGTCCCGGCGGATATGTAACCGCCATCAGAGCTTCGCAGTTAGGTTTTAAAGTAGCCATCGTGGAGAAAGAAAGTTTAGGCGGGGTTTGTTTAAACTGGGGTTGTATTCCCACCAAAGCGCTCCTAAAAAGTGCTGATGTTTTCAATTATTTAAAACATGCTGAAGATTATGGATTGAAATTGGAAAATCCAGACAAGGATTTTGGTGCAGTTATTAAACGTAGCCGAAATGTTGCCGATGGAATGAGCAAGGGCGTACAGTTTTTGATGAAAAAGAATAAAATTGAGGTCATTGAAGGTTTCGGGAAATTAAAATCAGGAAAAAAAATTGAAGTAACCAATAAGGATAAGAAAACTTCAACTATTGAAGGAGATCATATTATTATCGCCACCGGTGCCAGGTCACGTGAATTGCCAAGTTTAAAACAGGATGGCAAAACGGTGATTGGTTATCGTGAAGCGATGAGCCTGGACAAGCAGCCGAAGAAAATGATCGTGGTTGGTTCCGGAGCAATTGGGGTTGAGTTTGCCCATTTTTACAATGCGATGGGAACCGAAGTGACTATCGTTGAATTCCTTCCAAACCTTGTACCACTTGAAGATGAAGAAGTTTCTAAACAATTCGAAAGAAGCGTAAAGAAAGCCGGAATTAAAGTAATGACCAATTCTTCCGTAGAAAGTGTGGAGAAATCTGGGGATAGCGTTAAGGCGAAGGTAAAGACTCAGAAAGGTGAAGAAACGCTGGAGGCCGATATCGTTCTTTCCGCAGTAGGTATCAAAACAAATATTGAAAATATTGGCCTGGAAGATCTGGGCATCAAGACTGAAAAAGATAAGATCCTTGTAAACGATTTTTATCAAACCAATGTAAAAGGAATTTACGCGATTGGAGATGTAGTTCCGGGACCCGCTTTAGCGCATGTTGCTTCTGCTGAAGGAATTATTTGTGTGGAAAAAATCAAAGGAATGGACGTTGAACCATTAGATTACGGTAATATCCCGGGTTGTACCTACGCTACTCCTGAAATTGCTTCTGTGGGTATGACTGAAAAACAGGCCAAAGAAGCCGGTTATGAACTTAAAGTGGGTAAGTTCCCATTTTCAGCTTCAGGGAAAGCACAAGCTGCAGGACAATCTGATGGCTTTGTTAAGGTGATCTTTGACGCGAAATACGGGGAATGGTTAGGTTGCCATATGATTGGCGCCGGCGTTACCGATATGATCGCCGAGGCCGTTCTAGGTAGAAAACTGGAAACTACAGGACATGAAGTTTTAAAAACCGTCCATCCTCATCCCACAATGAGCGAGGCGGTTATGGAAGCGGTAGCAGCTGCTTATGATGAAGTAATTCACTTGTAGCAATTAGCAATTAGCAATTAGCAATTAGCAATTAGCAATTAGCAATTAGCAATTAGCAATTAGCAATTAGCAATTAGCAATTAGCAATTAGCAATTAGCAATTAGCAATTAGCAATTAGCAATTAGCAAAGTTAAAAATTCCGCTTCTTTATGGAGGCGGAATTTTTGTTTAATTGTCATCCGAAGAAGTACAGATAACTACCGGGATGACTGAGAAATCCCTATATTTAGAATTCTACCTAATGCCGAAATTCCTAAATATTTTACTTTAGAAATTCATAGAATCAGAAATAAATTCAGTTTAATACTGCTGAAAAAATTAAACGGAGAGAAGTTCACAATAATAAAATTCTGTATCCCAGTTCTTTTCCTTTTCTAAGGAATCGTAAGATTTTTTATAAACCTCTCCGGTTTTAAAGCTTACCGAATTTTTAAAAATTGGGCCATCATATACGAAGGTATGAAATTCTCCGTTTTCGCCACAGGGATCAACATTCTCTGGTAGATCATTTAGAAATGACCGGTCTATCTTTCTTCCGCAAAAATCTTTGCTTAAATATTTAGAATTGGTGCACACACAAATAGCATGAAAACCACTATCTAAAAAAGTTTCCATTAGATCTTTTGTGTTCTTTTTCCATAAAGGAAAAACTCCCTTTAAGCCTACTTCTTTCAGTTTTGTTTCCCTATAATCTTTCAAATCTTCCAAAAAAATATCCCCGAAAATACTATGCGTATAGCCTTCAGATTTAAAACCCAAAAGCCTCTTTCTCATAAATTCGTCATATTTCTCTTTAGAAAATTCAGTAGGAATATTTAAAGTATGCAACGGTATTCCTATTTGTGCAGCCTGGGATTTTAGAAGTTCAATGGAAACCCCATGCATGGAAATCTTATTGGTTTCTGCATTGATGGAAGTCACCAGCATCGCTATATCAAATTCTTCACTTTGTTGAATCGCATATAAAGCGAGGGCCGAGTCTTTACCACTGCTCCAGTTTAAAAAAGCTTTCCGCATTATTCTATAAAACTTTGAATGGCAAGATTATAACTTTTTAATCCAAAACCAATAATTACACCTTTTGCATTTGGAGAAATAAAGGATTTATGCCGAAAATCTTCCCGGGAAAAAGTATTGGAAATATGTACTTCAACTACCGGCGTGGCAATGGCCTTTATTGCATCGCCTATGCCAACGGAAGTGTGCGTGTACGCCGCAGCATTTAGGATAATTCCGTCGAAATCCTTATCAGAGCTCTGAATTTGGTCTATAAGCTCACCTTCAATATTGCTTTGAAAATAAGACAATTCCACATTTCTAAATTTGAATTGTAACTCTGTAAAGTAATCTTCAAAACTCTTACTTCCGTAGGTATCCGGTTCACGGCTTCCTAAAAGATTCAGGTTTGGCCCGTTTATGATCATTATTTTCATGATTTAAAGATATTAAATTCGATTCATAAAAAAAGCAGGCCAATGGCCTGCTTTTTTCTTTATTGATTTTTAATGCCCTAGAACATAAACCCTAATCCAACCTGGAATATAGAATTATGTGCACCAGAATTTTCATAAACTTCAGTAAATCCATAATTATATCGACCATCAAAGAATAACCCACTATTCAATTTATACTCTAAGCCAACAACTCCATTTAAGCCGAAACTGTCAAAACGATCCTTATCAATATCGCCGGCATCATTCCTAGGTTGATAATCCAACTCTTCGTTTACCTTAAAGTTGAAAGACGGCCCCGCCTGGATACTTAAACCATCCAATACATAAAATTCCGCAAGTACAGGTACTGAAATATAATCAACTTGATATTCAATATTATCATCATTATCAAAAATATTATCTTCATCAATAGAAGCGAAATCATATCCTTGTGCAGAATATAGGACCTCTGGTTGAATTGAAAATTTATCACTCACAGGGATTTCTGCAAGTACACCAAAATTAAGACCGGTTCTTGTTTTTGGAGATTCAAAATAATCACCAGTGATCGTAGAGAAGTTCAAGCCTCCTTTAATCCCAAAATTCCAATATTCCTGTGCACTGGCACTACTTCCCAAACCTAAAATTGCGATTGCAATAAGTAAAACTGATTTTTTCATTGTTTTTGATTTTTAAATGTGAAGCAAATGTAGTCGGCATCCTGTTAATAAAAAGTTAGGATAGCTTAAAGTATTCTCAATACTCTTACTTCTAAATTTTATCTTTAACATATGAAATGGGACAATGCACTTAAAGATTATAAGCATTATCTAAAGCTTGAACGCGGACTTTCAAAGAATTCCATAGATAATTATTCTCTGGATGTGTTGAAATTGATGAAATATTTAAGTGTTAATGAAATTTCAGTAAGCCCGCTTAAAATTTCTGAAAAAACTATTCAGGAGTTTGTCTATAATGCCTCAAAATCCCTAAACGCCCGTTCTCAATCCAGGCTTATTTCCGGATTACGCAGTTTTTTTAGTTTTCTAGTTTTTGAAGATTATAGAAAAAGCAATCCCCTTGATCTTTTAGAATCTCCCAAGATTGGCAGGAAATTGCCCGATACCATCTCTATTGCAGAAATTGATAAAATTATCCAGGCGATTGACCTTAGCAAACCTGAAGGTGAACGAAATCGCGCTATTATTGAAACCCTTTACGGATGTGGCTTACGAGTTTCAGAATTGATCGATTTAAAAATATCTGACCTTTATTTTGAAGAAGGTTATATAAAAGTGACCGGAAAAGGGAACAAGCAACGATTTATTCCTATTTCAGACTATACCATTAAATTCATCAATATCTATAAAAGTGAAGTGCGCATTCATCTAAATATCTCTGCTGAAGCTACCGATACGTTATTTCTTAATCGCCGCGGGAAAAAACTTACCCGCGCTATGATCTTTACCATAACACGGGATTTGACCGAAGCAGCCGGAATTAATAAAAAAGTGAGTCCGCACACTTTTAGACACTCCTTTGCCACCCACCTTCTGGAAAACGGAGCCGATCTTAGGGCCATACAACAAATGCTTGGTCATGAAAGCATTACTACTACTGAAATTTATGTACATGTAGATCGCAGTCATCTTAAAAAAGTAATGGAAGATTTCCATCCGCGTAGATAGGTATTAAAGTTCTGCTAAACCCTTCCATATTTTTTATGCTAGCTCGCATTCTTCCTAACTTTCAGAAAAATTGAATTATGAAGAAATTGAAATTTAAGAACGGCGATCAACTTGATGCGATAGGTTTAGGAACCTGGAAATCTAAAAAAGGAAAAGTTACCGATGCGGTAAAAATTGCGCTGAATAATGGCTATAAGCATATTGATTGTGCGGCTACTTATGGCAATGAGGCAGAAGTTGGAGCAGCCTTTGCAGAAGTTTTTAAAAATGGCAAAATAAAACGTGAGGATATTTGGGTAACCTCCAAACTTTGGAATAATGCCCATTTAAAGGATGATGTAATTCCGGCTTTAAAGGAAACTTTAAAAGATCTAAAACTTGATTATCTGGATCTATATTTAATTCATTGGCCGGTTGCTTTCAAACCTGATGCAAAAAATCCTAAAGGTGCAGATGATTTTCTTTCTCTGGAAGAAGCACCTATTATTGAAACCTGGGAAGCCCTGATCGAAGCTAAAAAACAGGGATTGGTTAGACATATTGGAGTTTCCAACTTCAGTAAAGAAAAATTGAAAGACCTTATTTCGAAAACCGATGAAATCCCGGAAATGAACCAGGTGGAATTGCATCCTTATTTACAACAAAATGAGTTACTGGAATTTTGTAGCAAGCATGGGATCCATTTGACTGCCTATTCACCCTTGGGAAGTGGCGACAGGCCAGATGGAATGAAAGCTGATGATGAACCTTCATTGCTTGAAAATCCTGTAATTAAAAAGATCGCTAAGAAACATGGCGCCTCAGAAGGACAAATTTTGATCAATTGGAGTATGCAACGAGGAACGGCGGTCATACCAAAATCTACCAATGAAGGAAGAATCAAAGAAAATTTGATGAGTGCAGGTTTTCAGTTGGATGAAGATGATCTCAGAGAAATTGCAGGTCTGGATAAACATTTTAGATATGTGAACGGGAAGTTTTTTGAGCTTGAGGGAAATTCTTATTCTAACATTTATGATGAATAACTGGCAACTTATTTCTTTTGAAGTGCTCTAAGAAGTGCTCTAAAAAAATCAAGAACCTTGGGGCAAGTCCACGAGATATGAACTGGAAAATACTTTTAAAAATTCGAGGCAGCCTCGGGGAATTAAACCCTCAATGAGGGATTAAACCTCCCAGGTTTTGAAAAACCTGGCAGGTTTTTTAATAATATTGTCTTACCTAACCTATTTCAGTATTAATTTTACTTTGCCACGTTTACAGCACGTGTTTCGCGAATAACCGTAATCTTTACCTGGCCAGGATACGTCATATCCGTTTGAATTTTTTGAGAGATTTCAAAAGAAAGCGTAGCCGCTTTTTCATCACTTACTTTTTCACTTTCAACAATCACCCGCAATTCCCTACCCGCCTGGATAGCATAAGCTTTCTTAACCCCACCAAACCCGAAGGCGATATCTTCAAGGTCTTTAAGCCTTTGAATATATGAATCCAGCACTTGTCTTCTTGCGCCGGGCCTTGCCCCACTTATGGCATCACAAACCTGAACGATTGGGGATAACAATGAATTCATCTCTATTTCGTCATGATGGGCACCAATAGCATTACAAACTTCAGGTTTTTCACCGTGCTTTTCAGCCCATTGCATTCCAAGAATGGCATGGGGCACTTCGGTTTCTGTTTCCGGTACTTTACCAATATCATGCAGGAGACCGGCCCTTTTGGCCAGTTTCGGATTCAATCCTAATTCTGAAGCCATCACCCCACAAAGTTTGGCAACTTCCCTGGAATGCTGCAGGAGGTTCTGTCCATAAGAAGAACGATATTTCATTCTTCCAACCATTTTAATCAATTCAGGTTGAAGTCCGTGGATGCCAAGATCGATCACAGTACGTTTTCCTATATCAATTATTTCTTCTTCAATTTGATTCCTTGTTTTCTTAACTACCTCTTCAATACGTGCAGGATGAATCCTCCCGTCAGTAACTAGTTTATGCAGGGACAAACGTGCCACTTCCCTTCTAACGCTGTCAAAACAGCTTAAAATGATTGCTTCCGGAGTATCATCTACAATAATCTCAACTCCTGTAGCGGCTTCTAAGGCACGAATATTACGTCCTTCCCTGCCAATTATCCTTCCTTTTACATCATCGCTTTCAAGATTAAAAACTGAAACGCAATTTTCAATAGCTTCTTCAGTGCCAATTCTTTGAATTGTATTGATAATGATCTTTTTAGCTTCCTGTTGTGCTGTGAGCTTGGCTTCTTCAACCGTATCCTGTATTAGGGACATGGCATCGGTCTTGGCAGCATCTTTCAGGGATTCAACTAATTGAGATTTGGCATCCTCCGCAGAAAGCCCGGAAATAACTTCCAGTTGCTGTACTTTACTGTTATGAAGTTTATCAATTTCCTGCTGCTTTTTCTCTAAATATGCTACGCGGTGATCGTAATCGGCAACTTTATCCTCGAGGTCCTTATTTAATTTCTTGTTCTTTCCAAGTTCATTGGAAACCTGGGATTCTTTGTCCTTAACCCTTTTATCAGCTTCATTGATTTTTTTGTCTCTCGACAAAATCACCTTTTCGTGTTCAGATTTTAATTCGATAAATTTTTCTTTCGCCTGTAATATTTTGTCTTTTTTAATACTCTCTCCCTCGCTTTTAGCTTCTTTAACTATTGAAGCTGCTTCTTTTTTAGCGTTTGAAATTGTTGAAGATGCCTGGTTTCTTTCCAGCATTTTGGCGATTGCGAAACCAATGGCTAAACCAATTATCACCGCAATCACTATATATGTTATTTCCATGTTTTGATATTAATTAATAAAAAAAGCCTGTATTAGTTGGGTTTTGTATTAAACTCCTTTAAAACAAGTTTAGGACTAACAGATTGATCAAGGATCCGCTTTCCCCGAGGGGACACGGCCTGCTTTTACAATCTAGACTCATCCTTTTTAAAGAATTCGTGTTGAGTTTATCAAAAAAGCACTAATACAGGCAGTAACCTTATATATTTTAAGAACTTAAGCAGATAAGTGATTCTGCAGGAGATCATTAAGTGACCTTAATTTATCTTCAGCTTCAGTCAAATCGCTACTGTTATCAATATTTTTTTGCTCAGTTTGGGCAGCACATTGTAAAGCGCACATTGCCAATACATCCTGCTTATCCCTCACCGCGTAATTTTGCTCAAACTGTTTGATCATCGCTTCAATCTTTTTCGCGGCCTTGCGTAAACCTTCTTCCTGACTTGGCTGAATGGTTAACGGATAGACGCGATCTGCGATAGAAAGCTTTATTTTAAGTTTGTCGTTCATATTTTCGTTCTATTCAGATAATTGAACAATACACTGATCAATTTCCCGTATCAAACTATTTATTTTGAGCTTTGTTTCTCTTTTATGGTCGGTACTGCCAAGCATCGCATTTGCAGCTTTAAGTGTTTGAATCTGGTCTTTGGAATTTTGTAAATCATCTTCCATTTTTCCACATTCTTCTTTCGCAGCGTCTAATTCCTGTTGCAGGGATTCGTTTTGCAGCTTCATCATATCATATTTATGAAGCATTTTACTGATCCTATTCTCAAGATTATCAACTATTTCTGCAATTTCACCCATAAGCACAAAAAACGATGTGAACCCTTACAAAGTTAACATACGCTTTCAAATATCCCAATAGTTTTTCATCTGATTTTATTTTATAATCAACAATAGCAATAAAAGCCTGTGCGAAAGCAGTTTAATTTTGGCATAGTTTTGCCTAACTTTACTGCGAGGTTAAACCAGAATTTTCCCAGATCTATGACGCGAGCCAACCTAATTGTTATGTTACTGTGCAGTATTTTTACTCTTAACGCACAACAAAAATTTCCACAAGAATATTTCGAAAACCCTTTAAATGTTCCCATTGTCCTGGCAGGGAGTTTTGGGGAATTACGCTCCAATCACTTTCACAGCGGTCTTGATATTAAAACGGAACAACGCGAAGGCCTGGAAGTAAAAGCTTCCGCCGCAGGCTACATCAGCAGGATAAATATTCAGCATTATGGCTACGGAAAAGCTTTATATATTCAACATGCCAATGGTTACACTACAGTTTACGGACATCTTCAAAAGCTTGCTCCCAAATTTGAAGAATATCTTAAGCAGAAACAATATGCAAAAGAATCTTATGAGATTGAATTATTTCCAAAACCGGGTGAACTGGCCGTAGAACAGGGAGAATTAATTGCCTATAGTGGAAACACCGGAGGAAGCGGCGGTCCCCATTTACATTTCGAAATTAGGGATGGCAGCCAGCGACCCATGAATGCCCAGTTATTTGGTTTTGATATTGCTGATACCCGGAAGCCTTTGATCGAAGGCCTTTTCGCATACTCCCTTGATGAAGACGCTCATGTAAATAACTCTCAAGAAAGGCTAAGATTACCTTTAATTCCCCTACAGGATGGAAGTTATACAACACGGGAAGTACAGGCCTGTGGTGATATTGGATTTGGGATCAACACAGTAGATCAGCAAAATATGGCCCCAAACCGAAATGGCGTTTATAAGATGCAGGCTTCAGTAAATGGAGATACTATTTTTGAAGTCACCTTCGATAAATTTTCTTTTGCGGAAACCAGAAGGCTGAATCAGCTTATCGATTATGAATATTATCAAACCAATAATAACCGGATTCAAAAATTATTTAAAAACCAGAACAATCCACTAAGTATTTACGGTGACCTAAAAAATGAGGGAAAACTGAATATTCAGGATAGCCTGGATTATCAATATACCATCAAAGTAACCGATTTTAAAGGAAACGAGACCCTGGTAAGGATTCCCATAAAAGGAAGTTTCAGTGAAAATATCAATAAAAAAGTAGGGAATGAAACTCCATATTTGGCAAAAAGCACTCAATCTTTTTCAGCAAATGCAAATGGTATTGATGTTTATATTCCGGCAGGCGCGCTATATGATGATACTTTTTTAGAGCTTACTTTTGATCCTACATCTTTTGTGGTACATAAAGATGAAGTCCCCTTGCAGTCCAATATGACGATTGGCTTTGATGTTACGGAATATGCTCCGGAAGATCGCGAGAAATTTTTTATTGCCAGATTATCGCAATATGGACGCCCCAATTATTCTACTACCTACAAAAAAGGAAACAGGTTCTCGACAGCAACGAGAACTTTTGGCACATATAAACTGGTTGCTGATATCACTCCGCCTAAGGTAAGTCCGGTTAATTTTTATGATGGAAAGTGGATTTCAGAAAATGAAACGCTAAAATTGAAGATTACCGATGATCTTTCAGGAATTGAGTCTTTCCGCGCTACGGTGAATGGAAAATTTATCCTGATGGAATATGAATATAAAAATGCTACCCTTACCCATGATTTTTCTGATGGAGTTGTAACCGATACAGAAAATGACTTAAAAGTAATTGTTACCGATAATGTTGGGAATTCAACTACCTATACGGCTAAGTTCTTTAGAAAATAAACCGCTATGGACTGGAAGTCCATAGTTTTAAAATTAAAAAAGAAATACTTTTTAAAGTTAGCAAGTCATTCCGAATGAGGTACGAAGAGGAATCTCATTATTATAAGATTTCTCGTCACTCGTTCCTCGCTCTGTCGAAATGACAAGACGTTTATAGAAACTAAAGTAACTGCAATGAAATTGCAGGGTTTTAACCTTTAACTAGATAATAAAGAATAAGATTTTATTTTTTCTTTTTCAAAAATTCTGAAAATAATAGAAAAAGACCTGCCCCCATTAATCCACCTGCAATAAAGCTGGCCAAGGTATTCTCTATATAATATCGAATAAAAATGGCGGCTAAGATGAGTACAATAACTAGGATTCTAAGTTGAATTTTTGTAAAGTTAAACCTCAATTTTCTAAAAATTCTTTCAAGGTTTCAACCACATAATCTATCTCTTCCTTTGTATTGTACTTACAGAAAGAAAAACGCAAAGATGGTTTTTGAAGGTCTTCCGGGGAAAGAAAAGCGTTTAAAACGTGAGAGCCTTTATCACTTCCGCTTTGGCAGGCACTTCCTTTAGAACAGGCAATTCCTTTTAAATCCAATTGAAATAGCAGCATCAGCGCTTTTTCCTGACTACATGGAAGACAAATATTTAAAAGTGTATAAGTGCTTTTTTGATCGTCTGAACAATTACCATTGAATTTAATACCGGGAATTTCAGCCTGCAATTGCTCCTTAAAATAATTCTTTAAATCGATGACATAAGATTTCTCTTCCTCCAGGTGCTCGTAAGCCAGCTTCAAGGCCTCTTCCAAACCCACAATATTGTGCACGCCTTCAGTTCCTGCGCGATAACCCCGCTCCTGCTCACCTCCAAAAATCAAAGGTTTTAAACCTGAATTTCTTCTGATATAAGCAAAACCAACTCCTTTAGGGCCATGAAATTTATGTGCGCTTACCGCGGTAAAATCTACCGGAATTTTATCAAAATCCAGTTTATAATGACCAATGGACTGTACGGTATCGGAATGAAACAGCGCGTTATGAGATTTTACCAGTTTTGCCACCTTTTCAAGATCGATCATATTCCCAATCTCATTATTCACATGCATAAGGCTCACCAGTGTTTTTTGATCTGAAGCCTTTAACTTTGCCTCAAGATCATCCAGCAAAATATTTCCGCAGTCATCAAGAGCCACATATTCCACTTCCACATTAAAACACTCCTGCATTTGATCTACGGTATATAAAACCGCATGATGTTCGATTCTAGTAGTGATGATCCTTTCCACTCCAAGATCCCGAACCGCACTGTTGATCGCAAGATTATCAGCTTCAGTACCTCCGGAAGTAAAAACTATTTCTGAAGGTTTTACATTTAAAATTGCCGCAACCGTCTTTCTGCTATTTTCAACTAATGATTTAGCAGACCTTCCATAACTATGTGTAGATGAAGGATTTCCAAAATTATTCCTTAGAACTTCAGTCATTTTATCGATCACTTCTTCACGAAGTTGAGTGGTTGCCGCAGAATCGAAATAAGCTTTCTTCATAGTCAGCAAAATTAAAGGAAATAAAATAATTTTCCATAAGGCTTTCTTATAAGTTTGATTCCTTATTTTTGTTGAAAATGCTATTAAATGAAACGTTTCCTTGCCGCTTTCTTCGCGATAACTTTTATGCTTTCATGTGATGATGGAGAAATTACCGTTACTAATTTCGATTTTGAAGATAGTACCTTTAAATTCTGCCAGGGCACGAACAAAAATGTGATTTATGCTGTAAATAGCGACGAAACTAATGAATCGATTTCGCTTGAATTTTCTAACGTTTCCGGAATTACTATTGACGAAGATGGTAATTTTACTTTAGCAGATGGTCAGGAATCGGTAAGTTTTGCTTTAACCGGTAACAATAGAATCGTCTATCGAATTTATGAAGATGCTTTACCGGCTAATTATTTCTGCCAGGTAGTACCCCCCAGTAATGTCACTATTGTAGAAGAATGGTTAAGTGGTACCGGGGCGGTTGTAACCATAACCAGTAATTTTACCGATGAAACCGCAGATGCCGATGCGGATGGGGACGGGATCAAAAATATAAATGAAGGCTGGAATTCAAGTGGAACCGGACATTTAGATACTGACGGGGACGGAATTCCCGATTATCTTGATATTGATGATGATAATGATAATGTAATCACGAAATCTGAAACCAAAGCCAATACAGGTGAACCAATAACAGATGATGGTTATTTAGATACTGATGAAGACGGGATACCAAATTATTTGGATAATGATGATGATAATGATGGTGTCCCTACAAGATTAGAAGTAACCGAAACTGCCCAGGATTCCCCTGTAAGTTTTTCCAGTACCGGAGATGGGGTTTCAAATTATTTAAACCCGGAACAAACCAGTAGTTTTCAACATGATTTATACAGATCTCATGATATCACCAGAAATTATGGCTATACCATAAATGTCACTAACTTATTGCTGCAAAAGCAACAGGGTGATATGGAAACTATTCAGTATACCAATTATCGCTTTGGAAATCTTCAGGAAACAAATGTTGATTTTCCGCAATGCCCGGTGATAGAAGGAGTTATATTACCTTGTTCTGATGATACTACGGAAGAACCCGATACTACCGATGAAACAGGTACAGAAAATTAAGAATACTTAAGGATTCTGAAAAATATAGACTTCAGTAGCACCAAGGCCATATTTTTGATAATCGGCATCGTAATATTTTATATTTCCGTAGCGACCTAAAAGGTATTCCAGTTCCATTTTCAACACTCCTTCACCTACTCCGTGGATGAAAACAATCTTCTGAATACGCTTTTTTATGGCAAATTCCAGTTTATGCCTGGCCGTATCCAATTGCAAATTTAAAATTTCATGCGCGTTCATCGATCTGGTCGATCGAATTAACTGATTAATATGCAGGTCTACCTCCATGGGCGGAATGCCTTTTTCTTTCCTGCTATTTTTGGTAGAATTTGAATTTTTCTTCTGGGTTTTTTCCTTTATAATTTCTGAAATCACATGATCTTCCATATGCATATCATCAATATCATCCTCGATCTTTACCATATCTGCCAAAGGAAATTCCATGGAAAAACCTTCCGTGGTTTTAATAGTGGCATTACTTCCATTGATCTCTTCTACGGTTCCACTTAAATCATCGTCCAACAAGGAAACAAAATCACCAATTTCAATTTTCATAATAAATCTTATTTTTCGTCATTATTGGTATGGTCATCCTTAGTGGCAACCCAATAATTTGTTGCTCTATAAAGTCCGATCATTATTACAACCAGCCCGATAATTTTAAAATACGGACTTACATCTTCTGCAGAAATTGAGTAAATAAGCAAGCCTCCGCCAATAAGGATCAGGATGGTGTTGATCAACTGTGAATTATTCATTTTCAATGAATTACATTAATAAATTAATCTTTTCCGATTATTTTATTTAATAATTTTAAGCAAAGTTAGACGATTCATGAAGCTTCTCTTAAGACTTTTAGCACTTTTTACGATAAATCTGGGTTTTGCCCAATTATATGTTAGTCCGTCAAACAATGCTGATCATTTTATATATGTCAAAGATCGCCTGGTCTATGTGGAAAAGGGAATTGAAATGTATGCGAACAAGAATAAAGATGTGGAAGCTTCTATTTATCTTCGGAAAGACGCCCAGTTAATTCAGGGAGAAAAAAATTCCAACTATAATAAAGGTGACGGGAAAATTTCAGTTTTTCAAACAGGCACCTCTAACCAATATGATTATAATTTCTGGGGACTTCCTATTAAAATTCCTGATGGAAAGAATTATCTGCTCAATGATTTTATTTACGACCCAATGGGCAAAACAGAATCAAGACCTGCCAAATTAATTTCTGCCTTAGATGGAAAAAGCGATCCATTGAGTATTAGCGACCGGTGGTTATATAGTTTTTCAGGAACAGAGTATTCCGATTGGAATTATTTAGGAGATAATTTTCAGCTGCAACCGGGAGAAGGTTTTAGTATGAAAGGTGTTAGCGGCTATAATTTTTCTGAAATTGAAGGAGAGGCGATAAATACCGGCAATCGCCAAACCTATGATTTTCGGGGTTTACCCAATGACGGAAATATTGAGTTATCTATTAGAAAAGAGCAAATCCTATTAGTGGGAAATCCCTATCCTTCAGCGATAGATCTAAATAAATTCTTACTGGAAAATACCAACACTACCGGAATTGCTTATTTCTGGGATTCTGCAGAAAATGTGAATTCTCATTACCTGGCCGATTATGAAGGAGGCTACGGGGCATATTCTGCCGGAACCGGCATTTATATTCCACCGGTTTTTGTGAATTACGGGACGAATGCAACTGGCAACAATTCTGGCAAAATAATCCCAAGAAGATTTGCTCCCATAGCGCAGGGTTTTATGATCGAAGGTTCAAATGATGGTCTTGTTTCTTTTAAAAATAGTCACCGAATTTATAAAAAACAGGAAAATGGCATTTCTGAATTTAAAACTTCTGAAAATGAACTACAAAGTGTAAAATTTGAAATTATAACCAGTGATACCTATCATCATTTTCTGGCTCTGGCATTTGATCCAAATTCTTCTGAAAAAGCAGATCGGGCTTTGGATGCAAAGTCTCATAATGAAACGCCCAGTTTTGTATTCTGGAATATCGAAGATGAACATTATGTGATCGATGTACGGCCGAAGAAAGATGAGGATTTAATTCCGCTGAAAATTAGCATGGAAAAAAACGGACCTATCGAATTTAAAGTTAATGAGATGGCCAATTTTGATCCCGACCGAATTTTTCTGTATGATTCCAGAGACAATTTATATTTTGGCATCAAAACAGGAAGTTTAAAATTTGATCTGTCGGCGGGAAAATACGAAAACAGGTTCTTCATCACTTTTATTGAAAATCTTCCAGCTGTAGATAATACGTCAAAGGATAAGCCAGGCATTCTATCAGCAAAACCTCCAAATATTTTATTGAATACTATTGATATTTTTCAGAATAATGCTTTGGAGCAACTGGAAATAAGGATTTTATATGAAACAGATATAAAAGAAATAAGTTTGTTCGACCTCAATGGCAAAAGACTTTTCAATCAAAAATTCACTAAAAACGAAAAAGAATATTATCTTCCAACTGGAAACCTGAGCAATGGTATCTATATCGTAAAGGTTTTTACCAAAGACAAAAATGAATTATCTAAAAAAGTTGGTGTAAAAAATTGACCTCTCCTGAAGAATACATGTTACCCTGCCTGAACAAAACTGTTCTGGGGATAGATTGCACCGGCTGCGGGGCACAAAGAGCTGTAGTTTTTCTATTTAAAGGGGAATTCTCTGAAGCTTTCCACATGTATCCAGCCATTTACAGCATTGCATTTTTACTGCTTTTCGTAGGTTTCAACATTTTTGTAAAATTCAAATTTGACTATACCATAAAGCTGGGTCTAATAATTTTCAATGCGATCATTATTGCCGGCTCTTATATTTATAAAATGATTCATCTTTATCAACTAACCAATTAAATCAAAAATTATGGAAAGAAGAGAGTTACCCAATTCAACACTCATCCTGGTCTTCGGGATTTTATCTATTGTGGGATGTTGCTGTTACGGTGTTGCCGGTATTGTATTCGGTATCATCGCACTGGTAATGGCCAAAAAAGCAATGGAGCTTTACAATGCTGATCCTGATCTTTATACTGGCTACAAGAATGTGAAAACAGGGCGTATTCTTGCGATTATAGGACTTGTGTTAAGTGCTATAAGCCTTATTACTTCTATCGTTATGCTTATTATTTATGGTGGATTAGAAGGTATGGAAGAAATGCAACGTGAGATCCTGGAGAATTACGGAGGATAATTTTCTTATAAGAAAAACTGTCTAAATTTAGACGTCATCCTGAATTTATTTCAGGATCTAAACAATTAGAAGCTGAACTTGTTTCAGCTTGACGAAACTTCTAAATCTAGACAGTTTTTATTTTGTAGAAATATTGAGGTTACTTTTCAAATTTCTTCAATGTATCTGTAATAATATTAACGCAATCCCTCAATTGCTCTTCAGTCATCACCAAAGGCGGAGCGAATCTTATAATATTTCCATGCGTTGGTTTAGCCAAAAGGCCATTTTCCTTCAATGCCATACAAATATCCCAGGCGGTAGAACTTTCCGCAGAATCGTTTATAACAATCGCGTTCAGCAAACCTCTACCCCGCACCAGGTTTACAATACTGGACTCCCTGATATAATCATCAAGCAATCTTCGGAAAAGATTCCCCAATTTTCTCGCATTCTGAATTAAATGTTCATCTTTCACCACATCTAATGCTGCTACAGCAACGGCTGCAGCTACAGGATTTCCTCCAAAAGTAGAACCATGCTGCCCGGGTTGGATCACATTCATAATTTCATCATCTGCCAATACTGCTGATACCGGATAATTCCCTCCTGAAAGCGCTTTTCCCAGAATCAGGATATCAGGCCTGCTATAGGTCTCCTGCCTCTCACAATGATTTTCACAGGTACAATGTCCGCAAACCGCAAGTAAAGATCCCGTTCGTGCAATCCCGGTCTGGATCTCATCTGCCATAAAAAGAACATTATGACGATTACAAATTTCTTTGGCTTTCATCATATAATCATCAGCAGGAGTATAAACCCCGGCTTCACCCTGTATTGGTTCTACTAAAAATCCCGCAATATTTGGACTGCTTTTAATCGCTGCCTCCAAAGCTTCAGGATCATCATAAGCGATCTTAATAAATCCCGGGGTATAAGGTCCAAAATTCTTTCTTGCATCTTCATCATTTGAAAATGAGATAATTGTGGTCGTCCTTCCATGAAAATTATTTTCACATACGATAATCTGAGCTTCGGCTTCCTTTACACCTTTCTTTTCATATGCCCATTTTCTGGCAATCTTGATTGCGGTTTCTACAGCTTCAGCTCCAGTATTCATTGGTAGCAACTTATCAAATCCAAAATATTCCGTAGCATATTGTTCATACCCACCCAATACGTCATTATGAAAAGCCCTTGAAGTAAGGGCGAGTTTTGACACCTGCTCATGTAAGGCATCCACTATTTTTGGATGACAATGTCCCTGATTCACTGCGGAATAAGCCGACAGAAAATCGTAGTATTTATTACCTTCAACATCCCAAACATGCACGCCTTCTCCCCTGCTTAAAACAACCGGTAACGGATGATAGTTATGAGCTCCATGTTGGTCTTCTAATTGAATAGCTTCCTGTGAAGTTGAAATCTTTGGTAATGGCATTTGTTATTTTTTAATTTATCGTTTCCTATTCCTTCTTTTTTTAGCTGAAAATTGATAAAAATGGAGAGAAATCATCCGTTTTTTGAATTGTCGCAAAATACTAAATGTTTGAGTAAAATTTCAAAGTGTGCTTCCCTAAATCTTGTTAATTATCCTATTTTTGCGCCATGGGCAGAAAAAACCGAAAAGTAATTCTCAGGGAAATTGAAGTGATCGATGCAGGCGCGAAAGGCAAAGCTGTTGCCAAAGCTGAAGACGGGAAAATTGTATTTATCGACAACGCGGTTCCCGGCGATATTGTAGATGTGCAGACCTTCAAAAAAAGAAAAAGTTACTTCTATGGTTCTGCCATACATTTCCACAAATTGTCAGAGAAACGAACTACTCCGGTTTGTAAACACTTTGGAACCTGCGGTGGCTGCAAATGGCAAAATATGGAGTATCAGTTTCAACTGGAATACAAGCAAAAAGAAGTTGAAAACAATTTACGGCGATTGGGTAAAATTGAACTTCCCGAAGTTTCTCCAATTCTGGGCAGTGAAAAGATTTATTTTTATCGTAACAAAATGGAATTTTCTTTTAGCGACAGCAGATGGCTCACCCAGGATGAAGTAGATAGCGGTCATGATATATCCAATCGCAATGCTTTAGGTTTTCATATTCCGGGTATGTGGGATAAGATCCTGGATATTGAGAAATGTCACCTTCAGGAAGATCCCAGTAATGCCATTCGAAATTTTGTAAAAATCTTCGCTACGGAAAATGATCTTGATTTTTTCAATACCCGAAATCAGGAAGGATTATTAAGAACGCTCATGATTAGAACTTCTTCCACAGGAGAAATTATGGTGCTCATCCAGTTTTTCAAAGAAGATAAAGAAAAAAGGGAATTATTGCTGAATGCCCTTGCTGAAAAATTTCCGGAGATTACTTCGCTTCAATATGTGATCAACGGGAAACCCAATGATACCATATATGATCAACAGGTAATTTGTTTTAAAGGCAGGGATCACATTTTTGAAGAGATGGAAGGACTTACTTTTAAAATTAATGCCAAGTCCTTTTATCAAACAAATTCAGAACAGGCTTACAATTTATATAAAATCACCCGCGAATTCGCTGATCTAAAAGGTGATGAATTAGTCTATGACCTTTATACCGGAACCGGTACTATCGCCCAGTTCGTGGCGAAAAATGCCAAAAAAGTGGTAGGTGTTGAAGCTGTTCCGGAAGCGATCAAAGATGCCAAAGAAAATGCGGAACGAAATGGAATTACAAACACAGAATTTTATGTGGGCGATATGAGAAAAGTTTTTAACGAATCTTTTATCAATAAACATGGCAGGCCAGACGTTATTATAACCGATCCTCCACGTGATGGAATGCATAAGGATGTGGTGGCTCAAATTATTGGTATCTTGCCGGAAAGGATAGTATATGTTAGCTGTAATTCGGCGACACAGGCACGAGATTTAGCCATGTTGGACGAGCATTACAAAGTAACGGCCACGAAGGCAGTAGATATGTTTCCGCAGACACATCACGTTGAAAATGTGGTTCGATTAGAAAGAAGATAAATGAAAAATAAGTTTTACCTCTTACTTTCCATTATATGCATCACTTTGGGTTGCCAGCGTGATGATATTTGCGCTGAAAGTACAGCCACCACTCCCCGATTGATTATCCGGTTTTATGAGAGTGTGGATCCTTTTGATTTGCAGGCACCTCAAAATCTTAGTGTAAAAGCTATAGATGTTGATAATTACGTAACCAATAATGGAACTACATATTATCGCTATAGTCAGGATAGTATTGCTATTCCTTTGAAAACCAATGCAAATACTACAGAATATATTTTTACTTTGAACACTCCCGACAGCACCAATACGGATGCTGAAGATTTAAGTATTACAGATACGATTCGATTTACCTATTCCCGTGATGAAGAATATTTAAACCGGGCATGTGCCTTTAAAGTAGATTATAATGGACTTAGTGTAAATACTACGCAAAACTGGATACAAAGAATCCAGATAGAAGAAAATACTGTAGAAGACGAAATCCAGGCCCATGTATCGATATTTTTTTAGTTTATTTCTTTTCATATCGGTAATTGGTTCCGGCTTTTCGCAAACTGCCCAGGTTGCAGATACGACAAATTATAAGGAAAAATTTGGGCTACGCGTGGGGATAGACCTAAGCAAACCTTTGCGAACCATACTGGAGGATGATTATAGCGGAATTGAACTTTTAGGAGATTACCGAATTTATAAAGATTATTATTTAGCGGCTGAATTGGGTAATGAAAAGATCACTTTCGACAGTGAAAATATCCTCACTACTACCAGCGGAAGCTATATCAAGCTTGGTGGCGATTACAATGCATACGATAACTGGGAAAATATGCAGAATAGTATTTTTGTGGGTGTCCGTTATGGATTTGCTACCTTTTCCCAAACCCTTGAAGGTTACAGGATCTATTCCAGATCAAGCTACTTTGGCCCTGATTATCGTACTGATGCTGTGGAGGAAAAAGGACTTACCGCAAACTGGCTTGAAGTGATTGCAGGAATCAAGGTTGAATTGTTCAATAACTTCTTTCTTTCAGCTAACGTTCAGCTTAAAAGATTGATTGGTGAAAGTACGCCGCGAAATTTTGATAATCTCGCCATTCCCGGATTTGGAAGGACCTATGACGCGGGACAATTTGGTGCGGGATACAGCTATGCCATTTCTTACCTCGTGCCTATCTTTAAAAAAGACAAAGACTAACTATCACTCTCTTGCTTACTTTTCTTTTTAGAACCTTCGTACAGTACATATTTTAATAATCTTCCTTCCATTGGCCCGTTAAAGAGTTTAATTTTTCTGGAAGCGCGAAGCCCTACAGATTTTATCGCATCGAAATTGGTCGTAATAAACCAGGCATGTGTCCCCGGATAGTTCTGTTTTAAGGTATCGCCAATTTTTCCGTAGAAGTCTTCAATATCCACTTCCAGTCTTTCTCCGTATGGCGGATTGAAAAGTATATGCAAATAACCTTCAGTTTCCTTCGAAGTTTCGAAAAAATTCTTCTGCTCTATTTTAATAAATTCTGAAAGGTTCGCATTTTGAACATTTTCTTCTGCTTTCATTACTGCGGAAGGCGCTTTGTCGTAACCTTTAATCGAAAAATGAAAATCCCTTACTTTTTTTAAGGCTGAACTTTCAATTTTTTCAAAAAGCTCCTCGTCCCAATCCTGCCATTTTTCGAAGGCAAATTCTTTTCGGTTTAAATTGGGGGGAATATTACAGGCGATCATCGCCGCTTCAATTAAGATCGTTCCGCTACCGCACATGGGGTCCAGGAAATCGCATTGCCCGTCCCAACCAGACATTTTCAGCATTCCTGCCGCCAAAACTTCGTTGATAGGTGCAATATTGGTAGAGGTACGGTAACCTCTTTTGTGCAATGAATCCCCTGAACTATCAAAAGAAACATTACAATTATTATTTTCAATATGAATGTTTATTCGCAATGTGGGAAAATCCAGATCTACATTTGGCCTTTTTCCAAATTTCTCCCGGAACCTGTCCACGATTGCATCCTTGCATTTTAAAGCGACATATTGGGAATGTGTAAAAATTTCAGAATGCACCGCGGAGTCTATGGCCAGGCTTCCATCTACATCCAAAAAATCTTCCCAGGGCAATCTTTTTATCTGGTCATATAATTCCTCTTCAGAATTTGCTTTAAAACTTTCATATGGTTTTAAAATCTTGATCGCTGTGCGCAGACACAAATTGGCCTTGTACATAAAACCCTTGTCCCCAACAAAACTAACCATGCGGTTTCCTTCTTTGATGTTTGTTGCACCAAGGTCCAGAAGCTCTTTTGCCAGGATAGATTCAAAACCATACAGGGTTTTGGCGATCATATTGTAGTTACTCATATTTCAACTTTAAAGAACCACAAAAATAGGTTAATTTTGTGCGAATGAATAATAATTGCCGGTAAGTTCAGCGTGGTTTGATACTGCCAGCCCAACCAAAATTTTAGATTGTATTCAAGTTTTATAATTTATTTGCTCCCGATTTTAGCCGTAATTATCGGGTTTGTAATTTCAAAATTTTTAAAGCCAGATAGCAGCTCCGGTTTTAAATTATTGCTTGCATTTAGTGGCGCCTATTTATTATCTGTCACCGTTCTTGATCTCATTCCGGAAGTTTATTCGTCTAACCAGAAAGATATTGGCGTATTTATTCTCTTAGGATTGCTACTTCAAATCATTCTGGAGTTTTTGTCTAAAGGGGTGGAACATGGCCATATTCACCACCACGAAACTAATCGAAATTTACCCTGGATCATTTTGATAAGCTTAAGCATACACAGCCTTTTAGAAGGATTCCCGCTAAATGAAGACAACCATTTATTGAATGGTGTGGTAGTGCACAAAATTCCCGTTGCGGCGATCCTGTCTATTTTTCTTATTCAGAGAAAATTAAGCAATATGAAAATTGCTTTAATATTAACCGTATTTGCAATGATGACTCCGCTGGGAAGCTGGTTAAAAAATAATATTTCTATAATGTCTGAATATTCCTCTTATATCAATGCCGTGGTAATTGGTATATTTCTTCATATTTCCACAACTATCTTATTTGAAGCTTCAAAAAACCATAGTTTTAACGCTACTAAATTAGGCGTGATCATCTTAGGTATTCTCTTAGCTTACTTTATATAAAATTTCATTCGGGAAAGAACTAAAAAAATTCGCCAGGAATTTTGGATCCTTACCTGGGGAAATGCTTTTCCAGCTTTTAAAAGCTTCCATCAAATCAGATTGTTAATCAAAAGTGAACTGCTGCAGTCCCTTAGTAAAAAATGTTATGCCTACTTCGAAATTTTCACCGTTTTATTTCGAATAATGGGAGATGCCCAAAAGCTAATGAAAAGTATATAAGCCAACGGAACAAATATCAACATCATTCCTGCTTTTAAAGAATAAATATCTCCAAGAAATCCAATAATAACCTGGAAAATAGCTCCACCCATTATTCCAGACATTAAAATTCCTGCTACAGATCCATGGTGCTTTTTTATTGAATTTAAACCCAGTGATATTATAATGGGATACATGACAGAGAGGAAAAATCCGCATGCCTGGAAAGAATAATAGGAAATATTTTTTGTTGCAAAAATCCCACAGGCAAAAGAAATTATCGCCATAGTTGTAAAAATCCTTAAAACCAACTTACTATCAAGAATTTTCAAAAGAACCAGGCCAAAAAGACCACCAATTGTCATTAAGCCCCAAAAACGGCCCACGGCTATTGCACCGGTTGTTTCAAAATTAAAACCATGGTAAATTTGCAGGAATTTAGACATCCAAAAAGAGATTCCCTGTTCTGCGCCTACATACATGAAAATACCTAAGAAGTATAACCTTACTGTAGGATTCTTAAAAAGCTTTAAATAAGTTTTTCGATCGCCAACCTTTTCTTCATCCCTTAATCTAATTCTGGGTAGTTTCATAAAGTAAATGCTAAGAATCATCCCTAAAGCTAAAATGGCAAAAAGCCAGTATATGGAAATCCAGGCCATATCCTCATTTTGAATATTTTCAAAAAAATGAAAGGTATTGCTATTAATGACGAGATAAGTATAGACCATGGGACTTATAAAAGATGCCAATCCAAAGAACAATTGTGCTAAGACAGAATTAAACGCATAATGCTCCTCTCCACCAGCTACCCGCAATAAAGGATTAATAACGACCTGTAAAATTGCCATTCCGGTACCAATGGTAAACAGGCTTAATAAAAATACCCAAAAGAAGGGAAAAATGGCAAAAATAATTGAACCCGAAAAAGCCAGGCTAAAGCCGGCAAGCATTAAAGGTTTTTCTCCGTACTTCTCTAATAAAAATCCTGCCGGAATAGACATAATCCCATAAGCGATAAAGAATGAGAATGGAAGAAAACCGGCCATGGTTTCTGTAAGCTCAAAGCTTAAACTTGCGCTTGGGTTTAAAGCCCCCAGAATATTAGTGAGGAAGGATATTACAAAAAAAGTTATAAGTATGAGAACTACAATTTTATAATTGCGTTGCATAGGCATTAATTTTCTGTAGAAGATTTCCGCACGTCATCGAAATACTGATTTTGTAAATTCAAAGTTTCAGTATCTTCTTTAATTGACTTTAATGCTTTGGCGATAGAACTCACCTGATGATCAGTAATGAGCTTTCCTAATTCAGCGGTACCAGTCTCGCCCCGGCCTGCATAATGCTTGGGAAAAGAAGCATACCACCAGATTCCTCTGTATATATTAGGAATATTTTTCAATCTCATTTGATCTTTTCCAGATTCAGAAGTAGATTTTTCCATTTGCACTAATTCAGGTCGAAGATATAGAAGTTCTGAAGTCTCTCTTTCTCCAGCATGCATGTCTCCAGCAGCATCAGATGTTCTTTGGGCTGCTAGCTTCTTTTCATATTCGGGATCTCCCTCTGGATCATAAAAATAAATGACATAATCCCTTTGGCTTTCCATTTGGTTTTGCACAAAATATCTCAAAAAGGAAGGATTACCTCCATGTCCATTGATGATTAGAATTTTATTAAATCCGTTTCTGGCGATCTCTTTACAGGTTGCCTCTAACAATTTCATCGTTAAATCACTAGGTAAAGAAAAGGTACCCTGAATGTGTCTCGCTTCATTCACCTGGCCATAAAAGTAATCTGGGAAAATTACGGCATATTCCAAATCAGAAACTCTTTCAGCCCATTCCTTTGCACGAATTAAATCGGAACCAATAGGGCCCTGAGGGCCGTGTTTCTCTAAAATTCCTATTGGCAATATAATAGTACGTTTTGATTTTTCTAAAGCCTGTGGCCAATCACTTGCCGTTAACTCCTCCCATTTACTGGGAATTTCCTGGGAAAAAGAATTTAAACCTAGGATTAAAAAAATGAAAAGAATTCTCATAAATACTATTTAAAAAATTAAAGCATAAGTTATGATTTATTTCAGAAAAAAGAAATGCTTATAATTTCTAATGGAAGCCATAACCAAACTATTAAAAATTCAAAAATGATCGATAAAAAAAGACTGCCATGTGGCAGCCTTGTAAAAAATTTTTTATTTGAAATTTTTTACAAACCTAGAAGGCCTGTAAAAGAAATTTGAAGGTCTACTTCAGAATTTGATTTTACCGTAAAACCGTTTAAGTTCAAATTGCTTAAGGTAGTTGCCTTGATCATTCCAGAAAATTCAAGTTTGCCATCCTGGTCATCATCAGAAAAAGAGGCAAAATGCAACTCATAGTCACCTTCCTCCAGGAAGTGTATTTCAAAATTCCCATTAGATTCAGAAACAACCGAACTACTTACGGCATTACCAAAACGAATCCCTTCACCGTTTGCATTATCTTCACTCTCGTTAAAAGTATCTTTCTTATAGGCAAATGCAACTACAGTCTCAGAGTTAGATTCGCTCAAATTATCCACACTCCCTTTCACAGTACCGGTATTTATGGTATTTACCGCCCTAATATTATTCTCTAACTGACCTTCTGATACAAAAGAATAATTTTCACCTTCTTGCTTAAGACTCTTTCTAAGGTCAAAGTCAAGTACTATCTCATTTTGGGCAGACTCAACAATCTCTACCTGATCTTTAATATTGATTTCTGAGGCAGATGAAATTTTCTGTTTTGTTCCACCACGGGTCCTAACATAGTTTCCAGGTCCACTTCCTGAAGTATCGGTATCTGAAAGAACCAGTACAATATCTGAAGTTGTACCAGACTGGAGGTTTAATTGTCCCAATAATTCGGTACGTCCTTTGGTGAGGCTACTAATTTCCAGTGTTGTTTTACTAAATCCTTCAATAGCCTTTCCATTAACCTTAACCTCGGAAACTGTTATAAAAACAGCTTCCACATTTGCCTCATCTACAGGGGAATCCGTGATGTAAACAGCTGTTGGATTACTTTCGCTTCCACTGTCAGGATTCCCTATAGAATCATCTTCTGAACATGAAACGAATAAAGCTAATCCTAATAATAATCCTAGTCTACTTAAATTTTTAAATAGCATAAATAATTTAATTTAAACGTCTTTTTTTAACGTTAGTTAATATCCACTAATTTAATCTGGGGTTTGTAATGGATAAAATTTAGATTTTGTTTCAGGTTATATAAACGCAAGCACTACACCATTATCCCTTAAAATTTTCTTAAAAAAGATACTTTTCTTACATTGAACACTTTAAAATCCTTTTAAGTTTTATACAAACAAGCTTAAATACCAAAAACATAGCTGAAAGACTGTAGAACTGTGAATTTTTTTCAAACAACTGTAGAAATATGCTGCAATCACGTTATTCTGTAAAGAATTCGGAAATATGCGCCAGCTTTTAAGTTTGTTTTATTTAATAAAAAAAGGTCTATAGATTTAAGAGGATAGATCACCCTTCATTTCACGGCATAAAAAAACCCCTTGAGTTAGACTGAAGGGGTTTTGATTATAAAAAGAAGGCGGCGACCTACTCTCCCACGAGGTGCAGTACCATCGGCGCTAACGGGCTTAACTTCTCTGTTCGGGATGGGAAGAGGTGAGCCCCGTTGCTATAGCC
>NZ_QEYO01000023.1 GCF_023718305.1 Gramella sp. AN32 | reverse complement strand
TTTCGTACCGCCTGAACAGATCGATTCATAAGGAAACTATTTTTGATGGCCTGATAGGTAGAATGGTGGAACATCCACCAGTGAATTATGGAAAATTAAAACTCTGTAATTAACGTAGTAACTCTATACATTTAATCCTGCAGGAGCTGCAGGTTTAGCATTAAGGGAAAGTGGGGATTTTCCCCCATCTTCAAATATCCATATTGTATCCGTTAAAAATTCAGGAACATATAGCTTACCGTTATTAAAATCGATATTCATCGGCCGTTGAATATCTACTATAGAATCCAAGACTCGCCCGGCAGCATCTATTTTAATCAGGCGATAATGATCTGGATCTGAAAACCATAAATCATTGCCGGTTTTGGCAATTGCAAGAGGTCTGGCTTTAGCAGGAAGTTCTATTTTTTTTTCAAAACTCCATTTCTTATTTTCTTCATTACAACTGAAGAGCATAAGGGATAGAAGCAAAATCATCACAAATCTACTCATTACTTTCTGTGTTTTTACCATTTGATCTATCTAATATATAATGGCCTTTTTGGCAGGTTACTTATTAATTGGATTTTGAAACTCTTATAGGATTTCAGTCAGTTTAATTTTCCAGGTGCCGGATAAATTATCATCTTCAGCATCCTCAACAATCCCTTTTATCTTTATCGTTCCTGATTGCAATTTTGAAATTAAATCATCAGAAGATTCATTAGCCACTAAATAGGTTTCGTTATCAGTTTGAAGTTGAAAACCACCATTCTTATTTATTAATTTTCCTTCGATAACCACTTCAGCTTTTTTGGCTGAGAAACCATTCTTCTTAACTTCATCCTGTATTTGTTTCAAACTTAAATTGTTATTTTCAGAAAGCTTCAGGTAAGCTTTACCATCATTAAGACTAACCTTTACTTTTTCCAGACCATCCATTTTTTTAAGTCCGCGTTCTAGACCATATGCGCAGGGCGCACAATCCATCCCGAAAACTTCCTGATCTACTTTTTGAATCTGGGCATGGGAAATAAAACTTCCTAGTGCCATCACTACAATTAATATTGCTAATTTTTTCATTTCTTTCTTTTTTAAAATTTGTTTCTATTATAACCAATAACTTAAATTAAAAGAGACCCTGTAATTTTCTTTAACTGCACCAGGTATTAAATCCTGAACTATCGGAACTAATGCTCCAAAGGAAATCCCCCAGGCCCCATAAAGTCCCAAAAAGGAAGATCCTATCAATACTTTTTTGCTTCGTTCCTCTGTGAAATTTGGTTGAGCGATATATTTATTGTCTCCCGGGAATTCAGCCAATGATTCCACAAAGATCCTCCAATCGGGTTTTGGGTAATCTCCCATAAAAATATCCGGACGGTAACCCACTACTAAACTTGCATAAGGCAGGTCCCCAAGTTGTTCATTATCCCGTTCAAGATAATATTGATATCCGCCACCCAGCCATGCATACCAGGTCCTGGAGGCATATCCGGTAGAAATCGCCCCGTGAACAGAGTTCCCTACATTTACCTGTCCTCGAACATCATCAGTAGGAGCTGATACTCCAAAGATTACTGTAGATTCAAATCTTTTCCCAACCCCGAAGGCATTGGAAAAAAACCGATACCACAAGGAGGCTTCAATATCACTATTTGCAGGCATATTGCTGTTCCCGCGTGTTCTGGGAGAATTATCTAATCGTTCAATCATTGTAGGCGTGGTAAGGTTGATCTGTAAATCCTCAGTAATCCCATAAGAAAAAAGGTAGCGAAGCATATAGGAAGTTTCATCTTCTGTACTTAAACTCATCCCGGCCACATTTAAATTCACGCCACCCTTTGCAAGGGTTGGGGTTGGCAATCCATACAAAGGTCCATGTCCCTGGGCATTTGAAATCGATATAGCAGAAATACTTAAAATCGAACTCAATATAATTCTAATAAACGTAATTGGAATTTTCATGTTTGTTAGGTTTTCAAATATTAAGCTGCCATTGTTTTACAAGTCTCAGTGATACAGGTGTTGCAATCATCAATACATCGCTGCAATTCTGAACTTAATGGTTTCATAATAATGTCGGTTTTAGTTAATCTCTATTTATACGGACTGACCTAAGTTAAAAGGCCGTATCCATTTCTTTTTAAGCCTGACCTATTCCGGCTTCAATTAATTTTTCTTTGGTTATAGCTGAATCTTTATAGCAATCCAACAATTTTCCATTAATCGCCACGGCAGGAATCTTTTTGAGATTGTACTCCTTCATTTTGGCAATACAGGTTTTATCATCACACTGTTTTACCAGGTCATAAATTTGGACATCACAATTCCCACAGGCCAATTCTTTGACCATTTTCACTACGGGGTCGCATAGTGGACAACCAGCTGTGAATACTTCAACTTGTCTTTTCATAATAATTCATTTTAAAATTTAATTTATTTCAATAATTCAAAAGTACTACCCGCCCCCGGGCGGTCTCCAAATAAAAAAAGACCTAATTTTCATTAAGCCTTTTTTGGAGATAACAATACGTTTTGTCTTTTATGATTTTTCAGAGTCTGAGGCATTAATGCGTTTTCTAAGTTCATCAATTTCCTTCATTTGAGAGGTTAATGTGTCCAACTCAAGATCTGGGAAACGTTTCCGAATAAATTCGATTCGATCTTCATTCCCACAATCACCGGGGCAAGCCTCCACAGTTTCAGAAATTTTTATGGCCAGGGCCTTCCGATAGGTTTCATCCAGTAAAAGAAAATGTGCCTTATCCAATCCTTTTTGCGCTGCCTTAAACTGAAGCAGGATTTTATCGGGATCTACCTCTTCATCCAGCATTTTAATGAGTCCGCCTAATTGCCCTTTAATGCTTTGTAACCTGTTTTTGATGTCCTTACTTAAATCTCTTGGTATCATTTCCTTAAATCTTTAGGGAAGGCAAGTTAATTACCTCTAAGGGGTGGTCTCCAAATTTTTTATAACAAATTTAGCAACAACCTGCTCCCTCTTGTATAGGTGGACAGGCTACAGACCCATAAGAACAAAAGACACAACAATCCCCTTCTTTTGGTTTTAGAACCTGTTTACAGTGCCCACATTCGTAAAAAAACTGACAAGCAGTAGTGGGCATTGTTTCTTCTTTTTGATTCCCACAGTTTGGACAGGTGAGCGTAGATTTTAATTGTACATTCATAGTTTCAGATGTTTTATTTAAAGCATATGGGGAATATCAGAAGCCATAGTGGGATAGGTAAAAATCATGGTTCTAATCTCTTGCAATTTCATTTTTGTTTTTATCGCCATGGCGAAAATATTAATGACTTCCTCTGAATTGGGCCCGATTAAATGTGCTCCTAACAGGATTTGCTGCTCCTGATCTACAATTGTTTTAAATGCGTATTCCGGAACATTCAATCGCTTTGCATTGAACCATTCTTCCGCAGATTTATAGTTTACTTTATATTTTATTCCATCTGCTTTTGCCTGCTTTTCAGTTAAGCCAACGGAAGCCATAGTGGGTAAGGTAAAAACAACTGTTGGCATTGGCGGATAACTTACTTCTTTTTTATTTCCTTTTATAAGGTTGGATGCGAGGACATGACCTTCTAAAACTGCAACGGGAGTTAAAGGAAGTCCTTGTGTATTTGCCGAATCTCCTGCTGCATAAACGTTTGGGTTAGAAGTGCTTTGTAAATACTTGTTTACCTCAATTCCCTTTTTTGAATATGAAATATTTGCTTTTTCCAAATCAAGGTCAAAAATAGCAGGTGGCCTGCCCGCCGAATTAAAAACCGTCTCTGTGGTGAAAGTGGTTGCTTTGCCATTTTTGTTTCCTTTCACCTTATAGCCTTTTTCGGTTTTTTCTATGCCGGTAACTTCAGTTTCCAGAATTAAATTAACCCCTAAATTTTTTGTTGCTTCTACCAGATGTTTTACAATATCCTGTTCAAAGTTTTCTAAAGGCTTTTCACCACGATGTACTATGGTTACTTCAGCGCCGGCACGCGCAGCGATATGTGCAAACTCAAAGGCAATATATCCTCCCCCTATAAAGAGAAGGGATTTAGGTAGTTCTTTTAGATTAAGAAAATCGGTACTGGAAAGGGCATGTTCACTACCTTCAAAATCAAGTATCCTTGGTTTTGCCCCAGAAGCGATTACAATTTTATCTGCTTCAATAACCTCATCACCTACTTGCAAGGTATTGCCGGATAAAAATTTAGCGGAAGAGTGGTAAGTGTCTATATCCTTATTTTTGTATCCTTTTTCTATTTTGGGTGGCATGGCATCCACAAAAGACTGTTTAAATGCCATAATATCCTCCCAATTCACTTTGGGTACGGTATCTATTCCATTTCCTTTGAGCCTTTGGGAAAAATCGCGAACCTCTGTTGCTCCTATGATCACTTTTTTAGGATCACATCCTCTTAAAGCACAGGTTCCGCCATATGGTAATTCATCTGTTATCCCAACCTTAAGGCCTTTGGAAGCACATTTGTTAGCAACGGTCATTCCAGACATCCCGGAACCAATTACAAATACATCATATTTTTTCATCTACCCTTCTTTTTTGTTCTAGTGATTTACTACTTTATATCCTGTGCTGTTTATGGCCTTTTGGATTTCGGTTAAATCGACTTTAGTCTTATCGTATTTTACAATCGCACTCGCCATTTCATAGCTTGCCTTTACTGAAATAATACCATTCAGTTTGCCAACCTCATTTTGAATATGGCTCGCACAGCCTGCACAGGTCATTCCGGTAATGGCAAAAGTTTCTTCAACTATATTTTCTTGCTCTACGTAAACGATATCCTTTATAGGCTGGGAATAGAAAATGTGGGAGTAATAAGGAAATGTGAGCATGAGTCCGGCAAATAGCGTGACAAATACCAAAAACTTTTTAGACTGCCAGAAGGATGGCTTTTCATTTTCTTCACAGGCACAATCTATTTCATGTTTAGGTTTTAATTTCTGGTACCAGGCAAATGATATTATAAATATGGTAAGTGCAATGAGATATGGCCTAAAGGGTTCTATCCACGAAAAAGTAGATAGAAATCCAGTAGAACCTGCGATAAGGGCCAGTACCGGGACAATACAACAAATCGAGGCTCCTATGGCGGTTAGCACTCCTGCTAATACAGTTTTATTAGAGGTTTTCTTTGTTTCCATTTGTATAGAAGTTATGCAGTTTTTTTGATGATTTCTATGGAGTCGAAAATATTATCTAAAATGTTCTTTTCGTTTTTAACAATTGAATAATATAAAGTTTGACCTTCCCTTCTGGATTCAATAATGCCAGCATCTTTTATTTTCCTGAGATGTTGTGAGATTGCAGGAACACTCATTTCCAAAATATCAGCGATATCACAGGGACATAGTTCTTTTTCCATATCCAGGAGGAATAAAATTTTCAAACGAACCTCATTTCCTGCTAATGCCAGTATTTGACTCATTTTGCTGAAGCTCGCTGCAGATGCATTTAATACATTTTTGCATCGGTTAATTTGCTTATGATCTGCCTGAGCCCTGGTACAACTTATTTCTAATTTCATCTTTTGAATTTTACAGTTACAAATATATTATAATTTTATTATTTAAGCAAATACTTAAATATATTTATTTTTTAATCATCTCTGGTCAAAATTAGAGACTGAAAGAGACAAGAATATAGACTCGATTATAAATAACTCGAAGAGTAATAAAGATTTTATAAGACTCTAACGGTTACTCTATCTCGTGCATTTTGCTCCATTCTGCTTTATGATTGGCACGCAACTATTTCAATCCAATACTCCTTTGTTCTTTTCGTTAGGCTCCAATAAATCCCACATATTACCGTATAAATCTTCAAAAACTGCAACCATTCCATAATCCATTTGTTCCGGTGGCCTAACGAATTTTATTTCTTTCTCCTGCATTTTATTATAGTCCCTCCAAAAATCATCCGTATAAAGAAAGAGAAAAACACGGCCACCTGTTTGATTCCCAACACTCAAAGCTTGTTGTTCATTTGCCGCTTTGGCAAGTAGCAAACAACATTCTTTTGCTCCATTAGGAGCAACCATCACCCATCTTTTCTCTTCACCCAGTCTGGTATCTTCGATTAACAAAAAGTCTAATTTTTTGGTATAAAACTCAATTGCTTTATCATAATCATCAACGACCAATGCTATATGTGCTATTCTCTGTCTCAAATCCTTTTTTAATTATTTAATCCTTTTTATTCCGATAAAGTGAAAATTCCCTCAACAAACTCGCAGGATTGTTTTATTCTAATGTTTTTTCAAATTATAAGCTTTTCTAGTATGTTTGCCAACGTCTGTATACAACTACCGGTACCTATATTTCTTTATTGTTCCTCTAATCTAATGGATTTTGAATAGTTTTAAAATAGGGACGCCTTCTTGTGGCTTAGTTGTTTTTTCTTTGGTCTCTAAAATATCACTTTTCAATGGGATACCCACTAGTTGCGGGTAAACAATGTTAGCGGCTGGTGCTTTTGGTTATTAAATCCTTCACTTTTATAGCTTGCTCTAAATGCCTTTTTTCATGAGTAACTATAATATCGAATGCTGTTTCTAGTTTGTAAACAATATTCTTATTTGCAGGAGATGAAATCAGAGTTTTATTTTTTAAATAATTGTTAGAATTTTCAATGTATTCTTTAAGCTTATTTTGGTGTACTTGAAATTCTGCAAGTATGTTGTCAGATATTTCACTTTTTTCAGGTTCCCAGATCGGAAATGTTTTTGTTTTAGATTTATTTTCCGGTGAAACAGCTTTTAGAATTGCTTTTCCCATAAAAGATGAAATAAAACCAATTTTTGAAATAAAAGGTAATTCATTTTTTCCCCTTTTAAGGTTGTCAAAAATTGAGAAATATGTTCTATTCAAAACAATTAAGTGATTGATATTTTGAGCAATACTCCACGTTTCTGAATTCAGTTTCCAATTCAATTCATCCTTATTCAAATCTTTGAACTTTTGAATAAATTTTTCGGTTATATCATCTATTTCTTTAATCCAATTCATCATTTGCTCTTTTCTCGAATCTCCTCTATACTTGCTCCTAACGGACTTGTTTAAGGCAAGTAGCGTGGAGTAGTGCATTCTTGTCGGCTTAGTTGTTTCCAAAATATCACTTTTCAACCGAATGTCCGCTATTTGCTGGTAATTGATTTAATTTGTATAGCGTTTATTCTTCATATATGTCAAATTCAGCGGAAACTGATTTCATCAAATCTTTATCTTTAAATTCGCTGTTAGACATCTTTGACATTTTCTTTAAGTATAGGTCAAACTGCCCGTTTTTAAATATTGTTAACATTTTTCCACCTTTTTCACATCTTGCCGCGTGCCATATATTCGGAGGTATGGTAATAGTGTCTCCAGGTCGGCAGATTATACTTTCCTTATCAAAGATTAGCTCCACTTCACCTTCTAGAATATAAAATACCTCAGTCATGATTTTATGATGATGTCTAGGTAAATAAAAATCAGGTTTTATTCTGTCCTCAACAAGGCATAATTCTCCATTGGTATTATTTGAAGAGAGTTTGACAAAACAGTGATCTTCTGAATAATTATAATTCTCATATTGTTGGAATGTTGACACTTTCAGATGATACTATTTTTAATTTACAAATCATATAATTCCTAAGCTTTCAAGTGATCCTTACGCCAAAACATCTCCTATGCTTTTATCCTTATCAAACCTTCTTTTTGCATAAGGACAAAGCGGAATGATTTTTAAGTTGTTTTTCTTCGCAAAATCAACACCTTCCATTACCAATTGTTTGGCAAATCCTTTCCCTTCAAACTTTTCTTCTACTTCGGTATGATCAATTATTAATTTTGTTTTTCCTGCCCAGGTATACGTCATTTCCCCGGCAATTTCATCCTCTTCATAAATGATAAATTTCCCTTTTTTACCGTTATCTTCTTTTTTTATTTCCACCATATTTTTTTTTGATTTAATATGTGATTTCAAAAGCTTATTCAAGCTACCATATTTTTCAATACTATTTTAAGCATTTAATAATCTCCCAATTTATTCAAAAGTAGTTTAGCCGAATTTTCCAAAATTTCATGGGTTTCAAAATTTCGTTTTTAATGAATAAATTAAGTGAAAAAAGGAATGATTACTTGTGTTGTATCATTCCTTTTCTAGGTAATTTCGCAAGTTTCTTTCTAATGCTATCGTAAATATTCAACTATTTAATCTTCTAAATAACCAAATTTCCCGGTATTAAAATCATTGAAGGCTTCTATCAATTCTTCCCTGGTGTTCATTACAAAAGGGCCTTGGGCCGCAATAGGTTCATTTATGGGCTCACCACTAAGTACCAGAACCACGGCATCATCTGTTGCTTCGATTTCAAAGGTTTCGCCATCATTGGCCATCAGTGCCAGATGATCTGTTGGCGTTTCTTCTTTGCCGTTCACAATAATGTTTCCTTCGAGTACCAGAAGTACCGTATTATATGTTGCCGGAAATTGAAAATCTGCCTTTCCCCCTTTGTTTAATTTAGCATTGAACATATGTACGGGTGTAAAGGTTGAAGCAGCTCCTTTAGTGCCATTGTATTCACCTGCGATAACTTCAACAATTCCAGCGTCATCCTGCAGTTTATAGCGGTTGATATCCTCATATTTTATAGCCTGGTACTTGGGATCGCCTTTTTTGTCCCTGGCACGCAGATTTACCCATAGTTGTACCATCTGAAAATCACCACCTTTTTTGCTCCATTCTTCTTCATGGTATTCTTTGTGCAATACTCCGTTGGCGGCAGTCATCCACTGAACATCGCCTTCGCCAATTATACCTCCACCGCCACTACTGTCATGATGGGCCACCTTGCCTTTATAGGCAATGGTTACGGTCTCAAAACCTTTATGCGGATGGACGCCCACCCCTTTTGGTTTATCAGAAGGCGGAAATTTATAGGTTGAATTATAGTCCAACATAATAAAAGGGCTCATACGCTGCATATCCAATCGAAAACCGCTTGGTATAAAATTATGTACCCGAAACCCATCACCCACAAAATGAGGCGCTCTTGGGCTTGCTACTAACTCAACTGTTTTAGTTCTCATATCTTTCAAATTTTATATCCCAAATTTACTGTTGAAAGTAAATCTGTGCATTGATGTATGATAAGAAGCTATTTTTTGAAGTGTTTATGAGCCAGTTCTTTTCTTACCCTGCTTAAACTTTCTGGAGTAATTCCTAGGTAGGAAGCGACCATCGTTTGAGGAACACGTAAAAGAATATCGGGGTACATATCGATAAACTGAAGGTAACGTTCCTTCGCACTAGCGCTTAACAACAGGTTAATGCGCTTCTGCAAATGACGAATATGGTTGTGCAGCAATTTATTATTAAAACCTGCAAAATCAGGAATTTTTTCTGAAAGCTGATGTATGAAATTTTCATCAATTGCAACCACTTCGCTATCCTCCAATGCTTGAA
This sequence comes from Gramella sp. AN32, assembly GCF_023718305.1. GTDB lineage: Bacteria > Bacteroidota > Bacteroidia > Flavobacteriales > Flavobacteriaceae > Christiangramia > Christiangramia antarctica. Next base: position 64,016 of record NZ_QEYO01000023.1, on the reverse strand, counting down.
TATAATATGCTGATGGCTGATTGAAATATGCACTTTCCCTATCGGTTACAAACCAATTTTCAGGTGCAAAGGAAATCGTGTGTTCTTTACCCTTTTCATCTATAGAATATTGTCGTAAAAGTCCATTTTCTACAAAAAATGTATGCTTGCAATATTCATTTTTTCTTAATAAGAACTCATCCTTTCTGATTTTTTTGATCGTACAGCTTCCAATTATTGAAGAAATTTCTTTTTCTTCAATATCCAGGTTTGAAGTCAAATAAGCTTTGAGATGTGAACTTTGCATTTTGGTTCGGAGGGTTCTTTTGGATTATCTATAATTAATTTATAACGTCTTTAAATATACGAATATCCTACTATTTAGGTATTACAAACATATTTTGATTTTCACTCGAGACCTTCACAATTTACTGGGTAAATATAGACCTCGCTTCCTGTTAAATCCTTTCAAAATTAGCTTCTAATCAACCGGAAAAAAACTCTATGATTTTTTAGGAAGCTCTCGTTGATTTCGTTCCAATTTAAACTGTACCTTCTTGTCCTTCCCATCAAAAAGGTTCTCGTTCCCACTCTGATACCCTAGAACATATGAATTTTGATTTACTTCCCTATTCTTTTTAATGCTGATACATTTTCCGTATATAGAACTAGGGGGACTTATAAAATTGCAGACGAAGTCAACCGGCTTCTGCTGTCCGGCTAACTTTTATATGCTGGTATTTTGCATTTATAAAAAGGATAAAAACAGCAACGGGTGAGAAGTAAATGAAGCACGGGAAAATGAAACACTAACTGGAAGCAGGACAATGAATTATTTGTTTAAAACATTTTAGGTATAACTCTTAAATCATCAACGAGACTCAGTACACTACACTTGATGAGAAGAAAGTTTTACCGGGTTTCCTCGTCTAAAATCGAACCAACCCTGGTTTAACTTATATTATTATGAATGCTGAGCTTAAAAAATCTGTCCACGAAGAATTTGGTAGCACGAATTATGAAAAGGTTTTTTCAAGAATTTACAATGAATACTTTCCTATGGTAGAGAAATTTGTATTGATAAATAGCGGTAATACATTTGATGCTAAAGATATTTTTCAGGAAACCACTATCATTTTATTTAAAAAACTGGAGGATGATAATTTTAAACTTACTGCAAGATTGAAAACATATCTTATGGCGATTGCTAAAAATCTATGGTATAAGAAAATTAGAGATAAAAAGGAATTTGCCGGCCTGGAAGATTATACCCATGATTTTTATGAAGATATAGATCTGTATATAGAAAAGGAGAAATCTAATTTTGAAAAATTATTATTCCTAATGGGGAAGGTTTCAAAGCATTGCAACCAAATCATTAACGATATTTTTTTTAAGACGATTTCTATAGAAGAAATTCAGCAAAATTATGGTTACACCAGTAAACATAATGCCCAAAATCAAAAACATAAGTGCATCAAACAAATAAAAAATAAAAAAATTAAAGTTTACGGGTGATTTTTCTGGAATTAGGGTATAAATAGTTAAATACTTTAAATTATAACTTATGAAAACAAAAATCTCAACCTTAACAATTATTATGGCAGTTGCCCTTTTAGTGCCGAATCTGACAAAAGCTCAGAACGCCAAACAATGGATGGTAGATAAAGCCCATACTTCGGTAAATTTTGATATCTCTCACTTCTTCTCCACTGTAAATGGAAGTTTTAATGAATTTGATGGGACTTTTTATTTTGATCCAAATAATCTGGATGAAAGCAAATTCACCTTTACGATTCCGGTCAAAAGTATCTATACTAATAATGAGAAAAGGGATAATCACTTAAAATCGGAAGATTTTTTTAATAGTTCAAAATACCCCAACATCAAATTTGAATCTACGGGGTTTGAGAAAAAATCCGGTAAAAATTATGTGGTAAAGGGGAAACTTACCATAAAAGAAACCACAAAGAATATAAGTGTCCCATTTGAATATAAAGGAGAAATGGATCACCCAATGATGAAAGGGACTAAAATTTTAGGGCTTCAGTTTAAAACTGACATTGATCGCTCTAATTATAATGTTGGCGTGGGAGACTGGGCTTCAGATATGGTTGTAGGTGACACCGCTGAAGTTACCATTAATATGGAACTAAACCGTAAGGAATAAACTTCTCAGAATTTAACCAGGTTTACTTTGTTGGTTTTTATTGGTTGTTGGTTAAGTGCCGCGAATCCCATTGCGGCACTTTATTGTTAAACCCAAGTCAAAAACATTCTGACTGGAATGTTTTTGTTCGGCATGATGGTACTAACTATCCTTTTGGCCATTTTCGCCAAAGATTTTCTCTTAAAAAACCTGAGAAAGATACTTCCATATATGGAAAAGATTACTGCTATCCTGCTCATTTTCGCCGGAGTATATGTAATCTATTATCAAATGGCGCTATTTGGATTTTAAGGCTTAGGCCAATCTATAGCGCTTTTTAAATCAATGTTTAATTTTAAAATTTAATTTATGTCAAATCAAACTTACAAAATCGGTTTAGAACCGGTAGAATTAGAAGATGCAAACGAACAACAAAAGGAAATCCTGGAAAAGGCCAAAAAGGCTAATGGGATGATTCCTAATATGTATAAGAACATGGTGAATTTACCGGCTTTGCAGAATACATATGATACGGGATATCATCAGTTTAGACGGGATAGCGGATTTACTCCTGCTGAACAAGAGGTAGTTTTACTTACCATTAGCATCGAAAATTCCTGCGGCTACTGTACCGCAGCCCATAGCTATTTAGCTGAAAATGTTTCAAAAACCCCAAAAGATGTTATTGAAGCCATTAGAGAAGGAAAAGAAATTCAGGATGAGAAATTAAAAGCTTTATACGAATTCGCCAAAGTGATGAATGAAAGCCGGGGTAATCCAACACCCGAAGAAGCTGAGAAATTTCTGGATTCGGGATATTCTGAAAAACAGATCCTGGCTATCATCCTTGCACAGGCTGTAAAAACTATCAGTAATTATTCAAACCATATTTTCCATACAGAAGTTGATGAAGCTTTTGCGGGAAGTAAACTGGAAAAAGCTTAGAATTTATAAAAGGAAAAGTCCAGAATTGGCTTTTCCTTTTTCAAACAAAATTATAAACGAAATTTTTGAATTATGAAAAATACATTTTTACAAGCTATTATTGCAGGCATTGTGGCCACCATTGTAATGACAGCAGTAATGCTTTTAGGAGCAGTATGGGACTGCCCAAAATGAACCCACCTCAAATGATGGCTTCTACAATGGAAACAAGCATTATTGTAGGCTGGATTATCCATTTAATGATTGGGATCATTTTTGCCCTGATATATGCTTATTTAATATTTAAATTATTAACCAAGGTTTCCAGCACTTTTGTAAAAGGAATTATATTCGGGATAATAGCGTTCGTTATTGGAGAAATTGGAATGCTGCTTATGGGTGCAATGATGCCAGAAATGCCAATGCCACAAGGTAATATGATAGTTATTGCCAGTGCCGGCCTTATAGGTCATATAATATTTGGTATTGTGGTTGCCTATATAGTAAAACCCAAAGCCATTTAAATCATTATGAGAGCCTTGGTTATTTCTGGTGGTGGCAGTAAAGGTGCATTTGCCGGTGGTATCGCAGAATTTCTAATTAATGATTGTCAAAAACACTACGATATTTTCTTGGGGACTTCTACAGGAAGTCTTCTAATTCCGCTGTTATCGATTGGAGAAATAAGCAGGCTAAAAGCAATTTATACTTCCGTTAGTCAAAAGGATATATTTAGCAGCAATCCATTTATAATTACAAAAAAGGATGGTGAGTTTGTAATGAGAATAAATCATTTCAGCATTTTAAAAATGTTTCTGAAAGGATCAAAATCTTTTGGGGAAAGTAAGAGTCTTAGAAAATTAATTTGCGATATAATAACAAAAGAAGACTTTCATAAAATGAAACAGAACAAGTCAGAGGTAGTCGTAACCGTGGCCAACTTGAGCTATAACCGGGTAGAATACAAACGGCTTAAAGATTGGAAATACCACGATTTTTGCGATTGGGTTTGGGCCTCCTCCAATATGGTGCCTTTTATGAGTCTGTTAACCAAAGATGGCAATGAATATGCTGATGGTGGAATGGGCAATATTGTGCCCATATCCGAGGCAATAAATCGGGGCGCTTGTGATATTGATGTAATTGTCTTGAAAACGGAACAACCAAGCATTAAAAAAAAACCGGTTAAAAACGCTTTGGAATTGACCACGCGTGCTTTTGACTTTATGATCAACCAGATCATAGTAGATGATGTTACAATTGGTAACTTACAAAGTAAACATACCAAAGTCAATCTCAATTTTTATTATCCGCCAGAACTACTTACCAAAAACTCCCTCATTTTTGACCCTGATTTGATGAAAGACTGGTGGCAAAAGGACTATGAATTTGCCCAAAAAAACAATCCGCATTGCACCAGCATTGAACCTAAAATAGATGAATTATGAAACCCATTCTGGTATTACTAATTGCAGGTATGATTTACCAACCTTTTTTCTCTCAGGAAAAAAATGGTTTTGATATCTCTTCTGCCAACATTCCTGTTTCCGAAATAAAAGGTGGAGGTCCTCCTAAAGACGGAATTCCGGCCATAGATAATCCAAAATTTTTGAAATCTTCTGAAGCTTCTTTAGCAAATGATGCCAGAATTTTAGGAGTTTATGAAAATGGAATTGCAAAAGCATACCCTATTAATATTCTTAATTATCATGAAATTGTAAATGATTCATTTAAAGATCTTCCGGTAGTAGTTACCTTCTGCCCCTTGTGTGGCAGCGGTATTGCTTTTGAGTCTAAAATCGGTACCAGCATCCTTACATTTGGTGTATCTGGGTTATTATATAATAGTGATGTTTTATTGTACGACAGGCAAACAGAATCCCTCTGGTCACAATTGAAATATGAAGCGATAACCGGAGAATTAAAAGGTGAAAAGCTTAAAATTTTAAATACGGCAAATACCACCTGGAAAGCCTGGCAAGACAAACATCCAAAGAGCCTCGTCCTATCTCAAGAGACAGGATTTACCAGGGATTATTCCAGAAATCCATACCCTGATTATGAAAAAAACCAACAATTGTATTTTCCGGTAAGCAAAATGAATGATGTTTTGAAGCCAAAAGAAAAGATAATAGGTATAGAAATAAAAGGAAAAACAAAGGCGTATCCTTTTTCCGAATTAATGAAGTTGAAAGGGAAAATCTTAGAGGATACTTTTGCCGGTCAAAAATTGAAAATCACCTATAATTCAAAAGCCAAAAGTGCAGAAATTGTGGATGCACAGGGTAATCTGATGCCTGCAGTAACTAATTTTTGGTTTGCATGGTATGCATTTAATCCTGAGACCGAAGTTTATAAATATCCAAAATGAGTAAATTCTCCGGAGCTAGCCTCGGAGAATTTATAAGAACTATATTTTCACCTTTTCAGAATTAGGCTTCGGAGTGTTAAAAATCCTAATACGGGGCATCTAAAAACTACTTCTGACCCGCCTCTTAGTTTTTCTGCTGAATATTATTATTTCTACTTTCTATTTTTCGCAGCAGCAGGTATTTTTCTCCTGAATTGACGGGCTGGCAGTGGTACCATAACTACAATACAAAACCTTTTATTCGGCATAAGTACTTTCTTGGAGTGTTCACATTCATAATAAACTCACAAGCCGTAGTCTCTGCCCCTTAAATCTTATAAATATTTAGATATTTAGGACGACTTAAAAGATTTCAAAGCTTCCTCAAATTCTTCAGTAGTAAAGATGTGGCTTGTAATAAGTCTCAAATTCATGAGAGCAGCCTGAAAGGTGTCCATACCAGGAAGTTTTGCACTCGCACTGGCATCAGCAATGACCCCTACCTCAAATCCTTCTTCCAATAAATCCCGGGTATGGGATTCTAAACAGAGATTAGTTGACATTCCGGCCATCAATACTTTCTCTATTTTATACTTCCTAAGTTGCAAATTGAGATCTGTGGTTTGAGGACCATAGATTTTATGCGGATTGCACAATATAATATTATCATCGTCCAGATATGACTTAAATTCATCCAGAAAATCGGCTCCTGAACTTTCAAAATCTGTCATATCCAATCTTCCTTTTCTAAGGTACATTTCTTTTACGTGCATAAATTTTTCCAAAGCACCTTCAAATTTCCATCCGTGATCCGTAGGAAAAAAATAATGAGGGGAAATAAAAACTTTTATTTTGTTTTCCCTGGCCAGTTTAAAGACCTTGCTCATATTGTTTATGGTATCATTCTCTTTTACACTTGCTTTTACCACCGGCCAGGCTACCCCGTCATCTCTTAAAAAATCGTTCTGAGGATCTGTTATAACAATTGCGGTGTTTTTATCAATTTCAAATCCCGGATCGGGAATTCCAGCTTCTTTTGCCGCTTTTATTACTTCCCAGTCTGTACTTTTCATAACTTTATTTATTTTGGTTTATATTCTCATTCAACCAAATTTAGGTAACGAAGCCATGGATTATTGTCAGCTTTCTGACAGTTAACAAAACTTTACACCTAGGGAAGTTTGTGGTACTTGGGGCTGTATAAAACCGATTTCCCGAACATTCTTAAAATAATGGGTTCAAGCATTTGGAATAAATACAAATGCTTGATAAAATACTCACATTAGTTCGATAATGAGGGATAAAACAAATACAAACTCATCCTCTTCCCGCTTCTTAATAAGAATAGTGATAAGATCTCAAATTGAGATTATAATCTAACCTACGCATAAAGAATAAGTATACTTATTCTAAGGATTTTATATTTTCCAGCATCGTAGGGATCAATTCACTTACGGTGGGATGAATATGCACCGCATCACGAATTACGGTATAAGGCTGCCTTGCATACATTTGATCTATTATCGTATGTATATATTCATCGGCGCCTGTACCTAAAAAAGTAGCCCCCAATATCTTTTCGGTTTTGGCTTCAATGTAGATTTTAAGCATTCCCTGGGTTTCCCCCATTTCTTTAGCACGCGCAATTTTAGCCATGGGCCTGGTGGCAACCCTGGCTTTGATTCCCGCCTTTTCAATGTCGGAAGCGTTCATACCTACCCTGGCCAGCGGAGGATCAATAAATGCTGCGTAGCAGGTAAACCTATCTGATAATTTTCGTTTTTTATCTTCAAACAAATGAGAATTCACAATTTGAAAATCGTTGTATGCGGTATGGGTAAAAGCCCCTTCCCCGTTACAATCACCTAATGCCCAAATATTGGGTGCACTAGTTTGTAATTCGTTAGTTACCCAAATATACCCTTTCTCATCCAGGCTTACATCGGTGTTCTCAAGCCCCAGATCCCTGGTATTGGGAATGCGACCTGTCGCAAGCAACAGATGTGAGCCTTTAATTGTGGGGCTTCCTTCTTTGCAATTAATACTCACTTCAATTTCGTCTCCCGATTTTTTTGCGCTGATGCAATCGGAGTTTAACCGAACCTCAATGCCTTCGTCTTTAAAAATATCCGCAATGGCCTTCCCAAATTCGGGATCTTCCTTTTTCAACAAGTGATCTCCACGATCCAGGATGCTTACTTTGCTTCCAAAACGACGGAACATTTGTCCGAACTCCAAACCAATATAGCCACCTCCCACAATAATTAAATGATCAGGGATTTCCTCAAGTTCCAGAATGCTCTCGTTGGTAAGATAGTTTACGCCTTCAAAACCTTCAGGAATCCTTGGCTTACCGCCAACATTGATATAAAATTTATCAGCTTCATAGGTTTTCCCGTTTACCTCTACACTGTGGTTATCCAGAAAACGGGCTTTTCCTTTAACAAGTGTAATATTTTCATTGCTAGTGAACATTTTGTTCAATCCCGTTCTGGAATCTGCGATGATTTTATCTTTACGCGCTTTAATGGTTTTAAGGTTTACGGCAATACTTCCATTCACCTCAACCCCTAAAGCAGTGCTGTTTTTAGCAATAAAAGCACGCCTGGCACTGGCTACGTATGCTTTGGTTGGCGTGCAACCTACATTCACACAGGTGCCGCCCAAATGTCCTTTTTCAATAATGGCTACTTTATATCCGTTTTTGGCAAGGCTTGCCGCAAGTGAAGGCCCTGCCTGGCCCGTACCAATTATAATCGCATCAAATTTCATTTTATATAATTTTATTAATATTTATAATTTCTACCTCCATCTTTTTCCAGTTCAACCCCTAACGAGAGGACCATCCGGTTCACAAAATTGAAATAGGAGACTACCAGGGCGGCATCTAAAATAGCCTTATCACTAAAACCCACTTCTCTTAATTCTTGCGTTACAGTTCCATAATTTTGGCCATTTTCATTTTTGGTCAGGGTTTTGGAATAAATACATAAAGCCAAATCTTCCGGGTTAAGGTTAATCCTTAAAAAATTTCTCTTTAGATCCTCAATTTTACCCGCATCCTTCCAATACTTATTTAGGGCAGTGGCATGATGCTCTATACAATAACTACAATTATTGGTGGTAGAAGTTACCACGGCCATCATTTCCCTTTGCGCCCTGGTTAATTCAGATTTGGAAAACATAATTTCCATATACAATTCCATATGCTTTACAATGCTTTCTGGCCTTAAGCTCTGTATCTTATGGACCTCGGCAATTTACCCGCGCTGCTTTTCCAGGGCCGAATAGATTTCTTTTAACCTTCCTGTTGCCTCCCTAGGTTGTATTACTTTTATTCTACTCATCGTGTAGTCATTTTTTGTCTCAGGTCTATGACTGCGCCAATAAAAGATGCATGTACAAAGGTTTGGGGGAAATTCCCCAGCATGGTATTTTTATCGGTATCGGCCTCTTCGGCAAAAAACCCAAGGTCATTGCTATATTCCAGGGAAGTATCGATAATTTCCCGCGCTTTTTCAAAATTGTCCAGCATAATATAATACTGTGCCACCCAAAAACAACCCGCCAGAAAAACACCTTCTTCAAATGCATTGAACATTTCGAGCGTCCTGTGATAAAGTTTTCCTTTTCTGTGGTTTTTCTCCAGCAGTTCCATGGTTTTTAACATTTCAGGGGAATCGGGTTTGGTAAAAAGCCATACCGGAAATAGCGCTGCCGTCACATCCACCTCATCGCTTCCCGCATAGCTGGCATAGGCGCCATCTTTGGTAAGGCAGTTGGTTTTTATAAAATCACGTATTTTTTCGGCAGCTTTCAGCCATTTGTTTTTTTGTTTTTCGGTTTCGGCATGTTCAGCTATAAATTCCAGGGATTTCGCCACAATTACCTTACTGGAGGTAAAATGCTTCTGAAGGTGTTCTTCCCAAATGCCATGATCTTCCCTGTGCCAGTTTTCGGCCAAAAAATTGGCAATACCCACAACAGTATCCCAGTGATATTTTTCTTTGGTCCTGCCGTATATCATCTTCGCGACCAAAAGCACATTGGCATTGGCATCCAGCTGTAACTGATCCATGGCATTATTGCCAATATGTACCGGCCTGCTATTTTTATATCCAGCTAAAGGCAGTACAGTTTCAGGTTGCGCCACCAGCTTATCCAATGAATAAAAGGGTAAAAGTATTTTTTGGCTGTTGCGGTATTTGGCATCGCATAAAAAACTCAGAAATTTGCTTTCTTCTTCCCCTGTGCTCTCCGCCCTTATCAAAGCACTTATAATCATGGCGGAATCCCTGAGCCAGACGTAGCGATAATCGTAATTCCTTGAGCCGCCAACCACCTCTGGCAACGAGGTAGTGGCTGCTGCCATGATCCCTCCATTTTCCTGATAGGTAACCAACTGTATCGCCCGCAAAGAATCCTGTACTTGTTTTTCGTAAGGACCGGTATATTCTATCTGGCTGGCAATTTTTTCCCATCCTTTCAATGTTTTAAGCTTTAACGAATTTAGATTTGCTTCGGTTATTCCTTTTTCAAAAGCAGTATCAGAAAGTATTGCCCAGCCTTTGCTCCCTTTCGGGATTGTAAATTTTATATGTCCTTTATCAATGCTGAGCCCGTGCGATGCCGTTAAATAAAGGCTTCTTGAAATACTAATGACATTATTTTGCAATATTTCATATTCAGGTAAGCCCAGGCCGTAATAGGGTTTTAAAAAAATATCATTTTCCACGTCTTCGGGTCCTTCTGAAAACATCCTGCAAATACCATTGATCCTATCGTTCAATGGCATAAAGTCTGTAAGACTTAAACCTTCAAATTGGGTAGATAGCACGGCACTTCTTTGTGTATATTCCCTGTTTTTATATTTCTTGTCCTTGAATTGAAAAGACCAATACGCCCCTTTTTCAGGATCTATCAGGGAATTTATAAAAGCGGGTTTATCGAAACGTTGCGGGCAATACCATACAAATTCACCATCTTTTGTTACCAGGGCACAGGTTTTCCGGTCGCCGATTACCCCTAAATCCCTTATGTTATATTCTTTTGTTTTTGACATGATATTTGTATTATATAAATTTTAAATACAATTATTCCATTTTATAATGATCGATGCCCCAGATCCTTTTTATTCTGATCCTGATTAAAAGTATATTTCTATTTACCGATGGTTATCGGGACAAACTCATTTCGTTGAACCTGAACCGAGGTTCTTGATTTTTTCTTTTTCTGAAGGGCTCAAGGCATACCAAAAAGGGAGGGCAACCAATATAATGCCTCCCAAAATATTGCCGAGGGCGGCAGGAAGAAGGTTCCATAAAATAGCATTTTCCCATCCAGGGCCATTCCCGGCAGGCATCATCAGGGAAAAATAACCCATATTGGCCGGACTATGTTGAAAATTTGCCGCAACAAAAAGGCTTACCGCGAGAAAAATGGGGATATATTTTCCTATAATCGTTTTTCCCATAATGGCAAAAATTGCGGCCATTCCCACCAGCCAGTTCCCGAACATTCCTGAAACTACCGCCTGCATCCAGTATTGTAGATCACCTCCCCTATAATAATGCATTTTTTTATGAATGATATGCGCGAGGATATCTGCCACATCCTGAGGGTATTCGTGCGCATAATTGATCCACCAGCCCACTAAAAAAGCACCGATAACATTTCCCACAATAGTAATCCCCCAAAATTTTAAAGCACCGAGCAAGAGTTCTTTAGTACTACAATTCAACAAAGATGCGGGCAAAACCACGTTGGTTTCAGAAAAAAGCAAGGCACCCGAAAGGATTACCATAAAAAACCCTACCGAAAAACCAAAACCCTGTAACAAGAGTGCGAGACCGGTAGTTTCCACACCCGCAGAGATCAGTACCGAAAACAATGCCCCAAAGGTTATAAAAGCGCCGGCCATAACCGACAGGATAAACGATTTGAGCAGGGTGAGCTCTTTTAAATGATACCAGGTTTGCCTGCTCATTTCTTTCACTACCAGATGTACATCGAGAAATCTATTTTCCATATCCCTTGATTTAATCGAAATAGGATTCAAGTTCCTTTTTGAGATTTTCCCACTGTTTCTTATCCCCGTTAATGACCTGCCCTACTTCTTTAAGTTTTGAAGTTCCAAAACCTATCACCTCTTTCCAGCCAATATGTGGGGGCAATGAAAGCTCGCCGCTGTTTACCACCGCATCGATGATAAAGGGTTTCCTGCTGTTTTTGGCCTTAAGAATGGCCGCTTCTATATCTTCAGCGCGTGTAACCCTCACTCCATCGCCACCGCATCATTTTGCATATTCGGCAAAATTGACATTGTCCTGTTTTAAAGCTTTCAGGGAAGGGGCCAATCCCACCTCTTCCATTTCCAATTTTACGAAACTGAGTTCAGAATTGTTAAAAATGAGGATTTTAACCGGTAATTTATATTTTACAGCGCTTATAAAATCCTGCATGGCCATATTAAAGGCCCCGTCGCCGCTAAGGCTCCATACTTCCTTGCCGGGATTTCCCATTTGTGCCCCCAGCGCAGAAGGGAGGCCTACGGCCATAGAGCCGTGGTTAAAAGAGCCGATCATTCGCCTTTGGGAGTGAAAAGAGATATGGTGTGCCGCCCAGATTGCCGAAGTACCGGTCTCTACGGTAAAAATAGCATTGTTGGCAGCATGCTTATCTACAAAACCGGCAAAAATCTGCGGATGTAAAGGTTCATTGTCCCTTTCAGCCGAAGCCTGTTTCAACATATTTTTTCTCCAGGATTTAAAACTATCTACCAACTTATCGAGAAAAGCCGTATTTGTTTTTTCTTCAATTTGAGGAAGAAGAAGTTCCAAAAATGAATTTATGTCACTCCATACCCCCAAATCTACAGCCGTTCTGTTACCAATATTTTCCTGCCGTATATCTACCTGGATGGTTTTAGTCTTATGCGGAAGATAATCGATATAAGGAAAATCAGTCCCCAACATTAACAACAGGTCACATTTCATCACCGCATTATAGCCCGAAGGATTTCCTATAAGTCCTGTTAGGCCTACCACATTTGTCGCATCGTGGTCAAAAATATCACTGGCGCGCAAGCTATGGGTAATGGGCGCCTTCAGACGTTTTGCCAGCTCAAGCACCTGTTCCCTGCTTGCACGGCATCCATCACCGGCTAGAATACCCACGGTTTTTGCGTTATTTAAAAGTGCGGCCGTTTCGCTTACTACAGACCTGTCTGGAACCAGGGAAGAAACATACTTTTTAATAGGATGCACAAACACCTCGTTTTCGGCCTCCATTTCGGCTACATTTGCGGGTAATTCTATTCGACAAACGGAGTTATTGGCAAGTGCTATTTTTATGGCACGCTGAATTAACATAGGAGCCTGCTCCGGAGTTTCAATAATGGTCTGATAGTCGCAAACGTCATCGAACACTTTTTTTAAGTCTACTTCCTGAAAAAAATTGGTCCCCTGCTGCCTTTGGGGCACCTGCCCTGTTATGGCGATTACCGGTGTCCGTTCTTTTTTGGCATTGTAAAGTCCGTTTATTAAATGAAGTGCGCCAGGCCCAACAGTGCCGGCGCAAACCCCGAGTTTTCCGGTGGTCTGACTGTGACCAAAGGCAGCATACGAAGCATTGCCCTCGTGCTTCATCCCAATCCATTGAACATCCTCCCGTTCTTCAATTGCTTTTACAAAAAAATTAAGGGCATCTCCGGTTACTCCATATACCTGCTCTACACCTACACTTACTAAAATATCCAATAATTGTTCTGAAACGTTTTTAGCCATTTCTAATTTTTTTATAAAGTTTTATAATTAAAGGAGAACAAAAGCACCTCCGGCTGTAGTAAAAATTACCAGAGTGGCCAGTAAGATCAGTACATCATAATGCCATCCAAATCCTTTTTCTGCATAAAATCCTGTTTTCCATTTAAAGATTTTCTTATAAATGGCCCCTATCATAGCCCCCATTACAAGTACTGCACCTATTTGGGTGAAAATCCCAAATGCGATAGAAATAGCGCCTAAAATTTCAGCAATACCCAGAAAGATTGTTATTTCTTTAGAGAGTCCTAAACTTTGAGCCCGTTCTTTAGGGTTTTGGATATGGCCCTTCCCGCTGGAAAACAATATAATAGCTACTATAATCCTAAGTAACAGTAAGGAATAATCTGTGAAAGAAGAAGTTTCCAGTATCATAGTTTTAAAGAATTAAATTAAAGTTTCATTTTATCTATATTCCGGATTTTCAAAATTCCATCGCGTACCGTCGTCCCATTCTTTTCGGGAATTCCCATAAGCGGGATAACCTCCATTCGCCTTTAACATTTTGGCAAGATGAAGTAAATTATAAGTCATAAAAGTGGTGTTCTTATTGGTAAAACCTGAATCATAACCTGTTGGCGGGTCTATTTTCTCTCCGTTCCATTCCTTATCTCCATAACTCGGACCCGGGCCTACTTCGCCAATCCAACCGGCATCTGCCTGTGGGGGAATGCTGTAACCCAGATGTTGAAGCGCATACAGAATGCCCATGGAACAATGCTTTACGCCATCTTCGTTTCCGGTAATAATACAGCCTCCCGCCCTTCCATAATAAATGTACTGGCCTTTAGCGTTTTGGTAACCACTCATGGCATACAAGCGTTCTATCAATTTTGAAGCAACGGAAGAACGCTCACCCAACCAAATTGGAGTGCCAATTACCAGAATATCGGCTGCAATTATTTTTTCGTAAAGTTTGGGCCAATCGTCTTTAGGTTCCCTTTCTTTTGTCATATCGGGCTGTACCCCAACGGGTATCTCATAATCTGCCAACCGGATCACTTCTACCGCTACCCCTTCAGATTCCATGATGTTAATGGATACATCCATTAAATCACGGGTGTGACTGTGGGAAGGTGATTTTTTTAAGGTACAGTTTACATAGATGGCTTTTAGGCCGGTAAATTCATTTTTCATGAAAAATGTGTTTAAAATTAGTCGTTTATGAAATATAGTGATATTAAAACTACGCTACTTTTAATTTTTTCGCCATACCGAATTTGTAAAATAATGATGTTTGTCAAACAAATTTTCGACGATTTGGAAACCTGAATTTTCCGCCAGACTTTTTATTTCAGAAAGGGCATATTTCTTTGAAATTTCGGTATGTATTAGCTCCCCTTCCTTTAATTCTATAACAACTCCCAGCTTTTGTATAGCTATCTTCTGGTTAAATTTACTTCTTAAAGCACTGCGGGCTTCACCAGAATGTGGATCGTAAGAAGGGACATGCTCAAACGTATCAGTTTTAAAATCGGCATTAAACTCCCTGTTAATCTTGGTTAATAAGTTTAAATTAAATTTTTTCGTTATCCCCCGGGCATCGTTGTAAGCATCTAATATTATTTGAGTATCTTTTTTAAGGTCAAAACCTATACATAGTAAATCCTCGGCATTCATTTGTCTGGAAATTTGTTTAAAGAAATCCTCAGCTTCAGTTCGAGAAAAATTACCAATACTTGCCCCTAAAAACAGGATTAGTTTTGGTGTTTCATTTTTAATTAAGCGAAGAGCATCCAGATATTCCTTTGAATAGCCTGAAATTTGAATTTTTGGAAAATGTTTTTTTAAATCAAAAGTTAATTTCTCTATGGCATTTTCAGAAATATCCACAGGTACATATTCAAAATTCACATTCTTCTTTATAAAATGTTGTAAGAGGATTTTAGTTTTATAGGCATTACCCGCACCAAGATCAACAAGCTGAAATGGCTCTTGTGAACCTTTAAAATAAGCAGCTATGTGCTCTTTATGAGAATTAAGTATTTCCAGCTCACAATTGGTGAGATAATATTCCCGCAATTCCATAATTTGCTGAAATAATTTATCTCCGGTTTTATCATAGAAATATTTGGATTTTAAAAACTTTGGGCTTGCAGTTAAACCTTCAGTAACATCAGATTCAAATACTGAAATGGGTTGCGCTAAAGGCTCAACTTCTTTAATTTCATTATTCATTTAATTTGAGATTATTAATAACCTTAAAAAATTATAACTTTAAAGTATAAGTAATAAAAATAAAGAAGCTTCAGTAATTATAATGTCAACTTTACGACACATACCTTTAACTATTATCAATTTATTTCTTGTTGCTTTTAGCTACCTTTCTAATAATTTAACGCAAAATGTATGGATCAAAATTTAAAGTTTTGGTATTTAAATAATTTCATTCTTGTTAAAGAACTTAAAGAAGAATACAAAAATTATATACATGAACGTACTATAATGAAATCTCTGAAAAAAGATGAAATGGTTTACTTTCAAAATGATCCTGCCAACAGTATTTATTTTCTCAAAGAAGGTAAAGTGAGAATATCACAATTTGATAAAAGTGGAAATGAATTTTTAGTTGCAATCCTGGGAAAGGGAGAAATTTTTGGAGAAGCCTCTATTACTGAAAACTCATCGAGGCAGGAAGCAGCCATTGTTGAAGAAAACCTAACCTATTGTGTGATGAAGGATGAAGACTTTAAAAGTTTATTGTTAATGGCTCCCGAATTAAATTTCAAATTCAGCCAAATGTGTGTAAATAACCTTTTGGAAACTAAAAACCGCCTTAAGGATTTTGCGCTAAAAAATAATAAACAAAGAATTATTGATTTTTTAAAAGAGCCTATAGTAAACAATAATGCCACGGTTAATGGAGAGATTGTTTTAAATGATTGTTTTACACATCAAAAAATTGCACAACTTACTTCTACGAACAGGCAGGAAGTCTCAATGGTGTTTAGTGATCTTAGGAAGAAACAAATAATTGATTATGACCGAAAAACAATAAAAATCCTTGATCTTGAGCAACTTCAAAATTTATAAATTCGGCGGTGTTGAATAATCCATTCCTTTAAAAAGGCAAAACCATAAGCCATGCGATTTTCCTGAAGCACAGTGCCGCCCGTATTGCTAACGTTTGTTTTAGTAATATTGATAGAACTGTTGTTTACCACAATTACTTCCTTAACAATTTCAGGAATTTCTGCAATGACTTTAGCTATGGAATCTTCTTCGTTATAGTCCGGAATAATAACCTTTAAAGCTTCGGCATTATTTTGATTTCGGGTTCCGGTTTTCCGAGGAAATAACCGTGATTTTAGCATCCGAATTTTTCCTGACATGTCGTGCGCAGGTAATTCCTGCTATCCCGTTTCCAATTATTACAATGTGTTCTTTATGTGGTAAGCTCAAAATTGTTTTTTATACTATTTTTAGAAAGTTTACAGATCAGCACTTAAAAAATCATAGTAGGTAAATTTTAAATAGTATCAGCTTCTTCAAATACAGGGATTATATTACGTATCTTTTGACTATTGCTCATTTAGCCGCCAGTCATAATCCATAAAATTAACCTTAGCATCCCCATTTACCTTTACTTTGCTGTATTTATTAATATAAGAAATTAAGTCACTATCTGGGGAAATCCTTTTTATACCAATCAAAAATTTTTGATAAAACCACCTCATTCTTACTGATTTTATTTTTATCGGAATTAATAAACCCAGCAGTGACTTTTTGAAGCTGGGCTTCCAATTTTGCCGCCGCATAAGCTTCATTAAGCAATTTGGGGCAGGAAAATGAAGCACAATTAATGGCAAAATGAATTCGGGGTTCGTTCATTTTTCTTAAAATACTATGTTCTATAGTTCCCAATGCAACCATTTTATCTCCTACCTGAATAAATTCCTGGCGCCATGGCTTCTTAATATCTTTAATGCTGGCCACTGGATAATTATCTACAATTAATAATATTGTCCCTGCATTATATAGATTAATATAATAGGCGAGCTGTTCTGCAACCGGCCAGGCCTCCTTAGGTTGTTTTTTGGATAAATAATCCAGATAGCCTTCAAGCTTTTCTTTCTCTTTTACAAAGCCTTTATAATTGACGTCACCATCATTTGCTACATGTTTTTTCAACAAATCATTCCATTCTGTATGATCTAAAATAGGATTTTCTGTAGCATTAAAATCACTACTTTTTTTATCCCAATGCAAACCTGCATCATCCAGGCCCGCCATACCAAGCAGACCAGATTTATTTAGTAAAATATAACCTGGAATTAGAATAAAAATTCCTAAAACGGAAATCAATACATATTTCATTTTTACAGACATTTGAGGTGAATATTTGATTTTAAAGTCCTAGAATTTAATTTAAACCCCTTTCCCATTCAGTAGACTTCCTTCACATCTTTTAATTAAATAAAAGAGTTTTAAAGACATAAAAACCTGATGAAAACCGGTTCTAAATTCCAATAACTATTACAGGACAAATTTGAGAGAAAAGAATTTTAAGAAAAAATAAAATATTGGGTGATTTTTTTCCGGTTATGGTATATATAAAGAATATAGGAGTGTGATTTAAAAATATTTTCACATTGAAGCTTTCTTTTTCTTAAAACCTAACTTACTAATATGAAATTATTTATGACGGCAATCGCCCTGCTTTCTACAATGATCATGGAGGGGCAAATACAAAGCTATGAAGCTTTTGTTCTGGATATAAATGGCGAACCCGTGGCTTTTGCATTAATACAAGAGCTGGAAACTGAAAATCATGCTACTACTGATAAGAACGGAAAATTCAGCTTTAATACCAATTCAAAGAATTTCACCATCAGAATATCATCTATAGGTATACAACCTGTGGAAATAAAAATTATCAATGGAAATTTCCCGGAACAAATAATAGTGCAACGCTCCTATGAAGCACTGGATGAGGTGATCGTAACCGCTCTGGGAATCGAAAAGGAAAGACAATCCCTGGTTTCTTCAGTTACCGAAATCGATTCTGAAAAATTAACCGATGTCACTGCCCCAAATGTGGTAAATAGTCTCGCAGGGCAGGTCGCAGGAGTACAGATCACCAATGGTTCTTCTGGCGTGGGCTCTTCTTCCCGCATTGTTATTCGTGGGGAAAATTCGCTGGGAGGCAGCAATCAACCGCTGTTTGTAGTAGATGGGGTGCCCATTAATAACGAACAAATTACCAGCGACCTGGTAAATAATGGTGCCTTGCAGGAAGTAGATTATGGAAATGGTGCTTCAGAAATTAGTCCTGATGATATCGCCTCTATTTCAGTTTTAAAAGGAGCAGGTTCTGCAGCTTTATACGGCGCAAGGGCCGCTAACGGGGTAATTCTTATCAACACTAAACGCGGAAAAAACAATCGTGGATTCGGGGTGAGTACCAACAGTTCCTTTACTATAGAAACTTTATTGACCCTCCCAGATTATCAGAATGTTTATGGAGGCGGTTCCAATGGTGAATATGCCTTTGAAAACGGGATTGGTGCCGGTATTAACGATGGCGGAATTAGTAGTTATGGCCCCAGACTGGATCAAGGCCTTTTAATTCCTCAATTTGACAGTCCTTCTGTAGACATCAATGGAAATCCGGTTCGTGGTGGGGATGTGATTGCCCGTACCTTCCCAAATGGTTCTTTTACTGAAATCACCCCTACGCCCTGGGTCTCCAGGCCAGATAATGTGAGGGACTTCTTCGAAACAGGGGTAACTTATCAGGATAATATTGCGATCAGTTCAGGGTGGGAAGAAGGAAGCGCCAGGCTTTCTTACAGCAGCCTAAGAAATGAAGGGATTCTTCCCAATACCGATCTAAAAAGGGATGGGATTTCCATTAGACTGGAACAGGAGTTATCTCAAGATTTCCGCATTAATACATTTTTAAATTATATAAATACCAGAAGCGGGAACCGCCCGAACCTGGGTTATGGTTATGAAAATGTGATGTATGGTTTTAACTGGACAGGAAGACAAACCAATATTTCTTCTCTAAGGGATTACTGGCAGGCCGGGCAGGAAGGTGTTCAGCATTTCGATTTTAATTATTTGTGGCTTACCAATCCTTACCTCAGCCTTTACGAAAATACCAATAGCTTTGACAAAAATCGGGTTTTGGGAAACCTTTCGGCTACCTATGATATTACCGATAAATTAAGCCTGAAAATAAGAGCTGGAATCGATACATATAACGATGATCGCGAGTTTCGTAGGGCAGTGAGTACCAACCGGAACCCACAGGGAACATATCGGGAAGACAATGTGAATTTTGAGGAACTAAACACCGATTTTCTTCTTTCTTATGCCGACAGTTTTGATGAGAACTGGAATTATACGATCACTGCCGGGGGAAACAGATTCGATCAGCATATTAAATATCAATTTGCTGAAGCTTCGCAATTGGCACTTCCCGGAATATATACCCTCGCGAATTCTGCAACCCCGTTGAAAGGTGACAGTCAGAATTTTGAAAAAAGGATCAATAGCCTTTACGGAACCGGAAACTTATCCTATAAAGATCAGGTATACCTGGATCTTACTTTTAGAAATGACTGGAGTAGTACCTTGCCTGCAGATAACAATTCTTTTGCTTATTATTCAGCAGGCTTCAGCTATGTAATCTCCAATATGCTTGAGATCCCGGAAGCGATTTCTTTTCTGAAAATAAGGGGAAGTGTAGCCAGTGTTGGTAACGATACCGATCCTTATCAAAATGCACAGAACTTTCTCTTCAATCAAAACTACGGTTCCAACTTCAGGGTAACCAATGAAACCGTTCTCAAGAATATCAATTTAAAACCGGAAAGGCTCAATGCCTATGAAGCCGGTTTGGAAGCATGGTTTTTCGACGGAAGACTACAAACCGATTTTTCAGCCTACCAAAATGTGAGTATAGACCAGATAATTTCCAGGCCTATCTCCCCTACCAGCGGATTTCTCAACTATAACGTGAATGGCGGGGAAGTGCGCACCCGGGGTTTTGAAGCGGCAATAAGTGGTGAAATTATCCAGGCACAGGATTTTAGCTGGAAATCTTCTTTAAACTATTCTACTTATGAAAGCGAAGTCACCGAGCTTCCCGAAGGCGTTACCCAATTTGTTACCGGCACCGCTGATGTGTTTGGCGGTTCAGGCGGTTCAAACTCTGTATTCTATATCGCTCGTGAAGGAGGTAAAGTTGGGGATATGTACGGTACTGGTTTTGTTGAAATTGACGGTGAAACGCTTTTCAATTCCAATGGGCTCCCGGTACAGGATGGAACCTTGAAATTGCTGGGGAATTACAATCCAGACTTTATTATGGGTTTTAACAACAGTTTCAGCTTTAAAAATTTTAACCTGAATATTTTATTCGACTGGCGCAAGGGCGGTACTATTGTTTCGAGAACTAAAGCGCTGGGAAGTACTTCCGGCGTATTGGAAGAAACCCTGGAAGGTCGTGAAAATGGTGTGGTGGGCGACGGGGTAACCAATGTTGGAACTCCTGAAAACCCCCAATACGAACCTAATACGACCCCGGTTCCTGCAAGCCGGTTTTACAATAATTTTTATGACCGTGGCAATGAGGCAAGTGCGCTTTACAGTGCTTCCTACGTAAAACTGAGGCAACTAAGCCTCTACTATTCATTTTCAGACAAATTTGTAAAATCTATAGGTTTCCAGAGTTTGAAACTAGGTTTCGTAGGAAGCAATTTATTGCTCTTTACAGAAAATCCTCATTTTGACCCGGAATTGAACGCCCTGCAGGGACGAAATATAGTCTATGGAGTAGAAGACATGTCGTATCCCTCTACCCGTAGTTTCGGGATGAGCTTAAAAACACAATTTTAGAAAGCATTAGCATGAAAAATATAAAATTTATCATTCTTGGATGCGGCATATTTAGTTTAGTGCTGGCAGGTTGCACCAATGATTTTGAAGAGATCAATGAAAATCCCAATTCCCCTGAAAATGTAGATCCACAGTTCCTACTGGCCAACGTCATTTCTGTAGAAGCGAATATGAACACGTATGATCAGGGATTCCGTTTGGCAAATTACCTGGATCAATTTGCGGCCAGCGTAGAATTTGAAAGAATAGATCGTTACGAAATGGGATCTAATAGCGGTTACTGGAATAATATTTTTAGGTTACAAACCGATATTCGATCAATGAAAGAACTTCCTGGTTCCAATGAAGCCTACGTTGCGGTGGGCGATATTTTAAGAAGTTACCTCTTCTCCCAGTTAACAGATATATGGGGCGATGTGCCATATACCGAAGCTATCCAGGCACTAGACGGAAATTTCACCCCGAAATATGACACCCAGGAAAGTATTTACACCCATCCTGAAACCGGAATTCTGAAAGTACTGGAAAGATCTGCCACTACCCTGGAGAATACCAATGCAACGATCAAAGGCGATGTGATGTTTCAGAATGATCTGGACAAATGGGTGAGATTCGCCAATTCATTGCGTTTGCGTTATCTCATGCGAATTAGTAAACGACTCAGCAATTATTCAGAAATTCAGGAATTGGCAGATTCATGTAAATTAATTGAATCCAACGCACAGAATGCGGTGGTGCCTTACCTTAGCACAGCACCAAACCAGTGGCCTATGTTTTTGGCAGGGCTTGGATTGTACCAGGAACATCGTATGACGAAAACCGTAGACTCGCTACTTAGGCTGTGGAATGATCCTCGCGTAGAAGTACTTTACAAACCAACGCAAAAAAGTGTAAATGAGGGAAATCCGCACTACAAAGGTTTGCTTAATGGACAGAGTCGCGAGACCATTAGTTCAAAAGGCATTAACCTAAACGATATTTCCCTTTTTGGAGCCATGTTCCGGGATGTGCCCGATGCCGTAAACGGGCAGTATATGCAATACGCTGAAGTTCAGTTTGCCCTGGCCGAAGCTGCTGAACGCGGTTATATTTCTCAGGATCCTGGGCCTTATTATAAAGAAGGAATTAAAGCTAATTTCGACTATTTGGATGTAGAATTTCCGGAAGATTATTTGAGTAGGGAGGCGATCGCCCTTGGTGAGGATAATCTTACCAAAATTCTGACGCAAAAATGGCTAAGCCTGATTAATAACGGCCATGAAGCCTGGTTCAATGTGCGTAGAACGGGAATTCCAAACCTTAAACCGGGACCGGATAATTTAAATGACGGGCGTTATCCTGTGCGATATCTTTATCCGGAATCTGAGCAGGCGACCAATAGGAAAAATTATGAAGAGGCCGCAGCACGTATTGGCGGAGATAATATCAACAGCGAAGGCTGGTGGGAAATGTAGTTAAAGTAGCAGATAGAATGCTCCAGAATTTTTTAGATAAAGACACTAGAACGGAGCAGGCCAACGAGGCACTAAATGAAATTATTTATTCGATTTCGAGACAAACCGCTGAGTCTCGATGGTTATCGGGGCCAAATCTCAACTACGTAGTAAGAAGTTCTTAAAACAGCTAAAATTTAAATTAATGGTTCAAAGTATGATTAAAACAACAAAGATATTCTTAAGTATAACACTCATTGGATTACTGGCCGCTTGTGGTTCTGATTTAAAAAAGAACAGCGACTCTCCAAAACTTGCTAAATTGGGAACTATATCAACAGAAAGTTTCGGCAAGACAGATAGGCCTGTGCTGATGCAGGAAAGTTCTGGTATTGATCTGGAGAGTAGAGAACTTTTAGAACGTACTGGAATAAAAAACTCTAAAAAAAATATTTGGGTGGATGCAGACCTTGCTGTTGGCATGAAAAGATACCATCGGGAAGGCTATAGCGATGTAGATGATGCCTACGCACTTTTACAACTTTTTAAAGCAGAAAATATAAATATTAAAGGGATAAGCGCTGTTTTTGGCAATACTAAAATTGAAGATGCCTTCCGTCTAAGTCAGGAAATGGTAAGCGAATTTGCCCCCTATGAAATTCCGGTTTATAAAGGAGCTGGGGCAAAAATCAACCTGGAAAAAGTAGAAAGTAACGAAGCCATTGAAGCTTTAGCGCAGGCCTTAAGAAAAGAATCTATGAGCATCCTGGCTATAGGCCCCGCGACCAATGTTGGAACCTTGTTATTACTCTATCCAGAACTCAAATCACAAATTAAAGAAGTGGTCCTGGTTGCGGGAAGGCGTACAGCTACCTCTTATTTTGAAATAGGTAAACTAACAGCGCATCATGCACCAGATCTTAATTTTGACCTTGATAATGACGCATTCAGAATTCTGTTTGAGAACGAGGTTAAAGTTGTTCTTTGTCCGTTTGAAATCTCAAATAAAGTTTGGATTACGACTGAAGATTTGGAAAAGATGAAAACAGGGGATTCAGCTACTAGCTGGCTGGCCAGAAAATCTAAGCCCTGGCTCAAACAGTGGGAAGAAGTTGGCGAAATTGGATTTAACCCTTTCGATTTATTGGCAAGCCATTATCTTATGGCTCCGGAAGATATAGTTTCAGAGCAGCTAAATGTCCGTTTGGAAATTCATCCCAACGATATGCTTCTGGACTCTTCAGAAAACAATTTCAAACAATATCTAATTAGCGATTCAGACAACGGATATCCGGTAACTTACTGTTATGATATTGTAAAAGACTATCACGAAAAGATGATGGAAAGCCTGATTAATAACTAGAAAAACCTACGATTTTGAATAATATAATCCATTTAACAGCCAATATAAAAACAATAGAAAAATACCTGGATTCTCAATCCTGGCTGAAAACAGATGAAAAAGTCACTGCAATAGAAGTACCCGGTGATGGAAATATGAATTTCACCCTTCGGGTAAAAACTAACAAAAGAAGTTTTATTATAAAGCAAAGTCGGGAATATGTAGAAAAATATCCGCAAGTTGAAGCACCGATTGAGCGGGCTTTAGGAGAAGCGAAATTTTACGAGTTCATATCTCACTACAGTAGTTTAAAAAATCAAATGCCAAATCTTTTGGGGGTAGATAACCAGAACTATGTTTTATATCTTGAAGATCTTGGTAACGGGACCGACTATACTTTTTTATATGAAAAAGGGCGGGTTTTAAAAGATGAAGAATTATCTAAAATCATAACTTTTGCTGCCGATTTGCATTCTGATCTCACCCGTCAAAAAACTGAAATCACCCTTCCTAACTGCCAAATGCGGGAGTTAAACCACAAACATATTTTCATATATCCTTATTTAAAAGAAAACGGCCTGGATTTAGATGCCATCTTGCCCGGTTTACAAGGAATTGCCGAGCCTTACAAAACCAATGAGCGTCTTAAGGGCAATATTGAAAAATTAGGGAAACGCTATTTACAGGACGGGAATAGCCTTTTGCATGGCGATTATTTCCCGGGGAGCTGGTTAAAATCTAAAAATGGTATTAAAATAATAGATCCTGAATTTTGCTTTTTTGGCGAACCGGAATTTGAAATAGGGGTTACTATCGCCCACTTAAAAATGGCTAATCAACCAGAAGAAATCATTACTAAAGCAATAAGGTTTTACAAAGAGAGGGCTCCACTTAACGAAGAATTGCAGCAACAATTTACCGCGGTTGAAATATTCAGGCGCATCCTGGGATTGGCCCAATTACCCCTAACTATAGCTTTAGAAAAACGTAAAAATTTGCTTGCTGAATCGTTTGAAGTATTGATTACGATGGAAAATGAAATTAATCATTCGGTAGTATATCGCTAGTAAAAATCAAAAGCTATGATTAATAAAAAATATGATCTCATTGTAATAGGCGCTGGTTCCGGCGGTCTTGGTGCTTCCCTGGGAATGCAGCAAATGGGTATGGATGTATTGCTCATTGATAGAAATCCAGAAAATATTGGTGGGGAATGTTTAAATACCGGCTGTGTACCCAGTAAGGCCTTAATTCATTTAGGAAAACAATTGCATCAGGCAAAACTTGCAAAATCGCTGGGGCTGGAAGTTTCTGGGCAAGTGGATATTGAGAAAATAAAGGAGTATATCAAGGTAAAACAAGAATCCATAAAAGATCACGAAAATATAACTTACCTAAGAAAAAAAGGTTTGGATATTGAACTGGGTGAAGCTTCATTTTATTCAAAGGATTCTATAAAAATTGACGGGAAAATCTTTCAAGGAAGAAATATTGTTATTGCCACAGGCTCTTCTCCCAGAATAATTACCATTCCCGGTGCAGAGAGCCTTCCCAAATTCACCAATGAATCTATTTTTGAAATCGATTTTATTCCGAAGAATTTTGTTTTTATAGGTGCCGGCCCGGTAAGTTTAGAATTAGGCCAGGCTTTTTCAAGATTAGGATCTAAAGTAAGCATCATAGACCGTGGAGACCGTATTTTGAAAAAGGAAGACCCTAAAATTTCAACCATTCTACAAGATAGACTTGAAAAGGAAAATATTCAGTGCTTTTTCAATACCGAAGTTTCTAAGGTAAAAGGAAAATGTGCAATTCTAAAAAAGAACTCCGGCGAAGAAGAAAGCATTCCTGTTGATGCCATTTTTATGGGACTAGGACGCACTTTGAATTTTGATTCCCTCGCACTTGAAAAAGCAGGAATAAAAACAGAAAAAGGTAAAATTATACTTAATGAAAAACTTCAAACCACTAACAAACAGGTGTATGTAAGCGGGGATGCAGCAGATAATTTAAAATTTTCACATGCAGCCGAGATGCATAATATGTTGCTGATCAACAACTTTTTATCGCCCTTTAAAAAGAAGCTCGATTTTGACCATTTTCCCTGGGTTACTTTTACCGACCCTGAAGTGGCTACGTTTGGACAAAATGAAGCTCAACTGAAGGAGAAAGGTATAAATTATGAACGCCTGGAAACCAATTTTAGAGAAGATGACCGCGCCGTTACCGATAATTTCGAGTACGGAAATTTAATTGTTTTTATCGAAAAAAAACGATTTAATCCCGGCAATGCGAAAATACTGGGCGGCAGTATGATTGCCCCAAATGCGGGGGAAATTACCCAGGAACTGGTGCTTGCCGGGGTGGCAGGGATAATAATAAGTACCTTTATGAATAAAATTTACGCCTATCCTACGGCGGCCAATATCCACAAAAGCCTGCTACGGGAAAAAATGGTGAGTCAGCTAAAGCCGTGGATGAAGGAAATCATTAAAAAATGGTACCGTCTTAAAGAATGAAAATAAGCATTATTATACCAGCACTAAATGAAGAAGGCTATCTGGAAAAAACTTTATCCCATACCCTGAAACTGAAAGGGAACTTTGAAATTATTGTCGTAGATGGTGGAAGCACCGATCATACCCAAGCAATAGCAGAAGGTTTTAACCCGGTCCAAACATTGGTGGCGGGGAAAGGCAGGGCAAACCAGATGAATCACGGCGCCTTGCATGCAAAGGGGGAAATCTTCTTGTTTTTGCACGCCGATACGGTATTGCCCCAAAACGTTTATCAGGAAATTACCGGACAGCTACGAAAACCTGGACATATTGGCGGAAGCTTTAGGTTAAGGTTTGACAAATACCATCCCTTTCTCAATTTATATAGCTGGTGTAGCCGTTTTAACCTGGAATATTTCACGTATGGCGATCACGCTATTTTTGTAAAAAAGGAAATTTACAATTTAATTGGGGGCTTTAAGTCTATTCCTTTTATGGAGGATATTGAAATTCAAAAAAGGCTTCGAAAAAAAGGGAAATTCAAAAAGCTAAAAAGTTATGTCTTAACTTCGGGACGTAGATTTGAAAAAAATGGTATCAAATATCAACTACTCCTTGATGTGTTTTTAATTTTTCTGTATAATTTCAGGGTAGCTCCCCGCACATTAAAACGATTTTATAAAGATCATGCTTAGCAATTTTATCATGGAAGCATTTGTTGCTAATTCCTTAGATAATGAATTGGGAGAATTTGTGATTTGATCTTATCAAATTATGCATTTCTTCCAAAAGACGTATCCATTTAAGGGAAAAAAATTGTCATGTTATCTCAAACCTATTCAAAGCAATTTCCTCCAGCTTTTTCAACTTTTTTTTCCATTTTGTTTCAAGCTTCTTGTGCATAGATTTTCTCATCATTTTCCCAATCCAATTTAAATTCAAATAATTAAGAATTTTGACCTTTGTTGTACCGGGACCTGACTTATCTAAAAGGATATAAAACCTGTAATTATTGGCCATAGGTAAATTGGAGGTCCTTTCTCCATAAGAAAGGTCGGCCTTACTATCTAACCCAACGGTCTCAAATTTAATTTTACGGCTTCCAATGATGCAGGTGTGCTTTGATCCCGGCCTGTTTACCTGAGCTTCATTAAAATCAATTTCAGTTAAGGAAGTATCCCAAAGTTTCCTGTATTTAAAATTACTTATAAGCTCAAATGCTTTATCAATAGGAACATGGATAATTTGTTCCACGATAAAATCCGGATCTTCATCTAGTGAAATAGCGCCCCTATTGGATTCTTTATCAAATTTTGTTTTATACTTTTCTAAATTTTTGTAATAATAGGGTAGAATTTGAATGTCATAGTTACTTTCTATCCTATTAAAACCTAAGTCACCTGCAGGTATGTTTAAATATTCCATTGTGGGATGGGACAGGAGCAAATACTCATCACAGGGCACGTCATTTTTTAATAAACGATGAATACGGTTAACGTCCTGTCCATAAGGTTTCTGTATGTCTTTTACCCTTATAAAATCTAACCTACCTCTATGAAAAAGAAATTTAATTTTAAGATTGATTGCCGTGGCACAAGCTCCACAATTGCAAATTCTTTGATGTTCATATTTTAGGAGATGTTTCCGAAAACTATTTAACATGGAAGTTACCTGGCTCTCCATTTGAGAAAAGGATAAATCCTGACCTGTATACATAAAAAGCGCGTCCCCTTCTATTTCTGCAAGTTTCATGTTTAAAACATTATTGTCCAATAGAATTTCAAGTAATTCAGAAATTATGTGAATACTATGTTCTATAGCAGTATTTTCCACAAATTGAGAAAATCCACTAATATCCGGAATAAAATAAAAGGCCTTTCTTTCTGGGGGAAGCTTTCTTGTTTCCATTTGATTCTATAGATAAATTTAATGTATATCCGTTTTCTGCCCTAAAGTTCTTTCGTCACCCTGAACCTGCCCGACTTCGTCATTCAGGCGGGTTTATTTCAGGGTCTCCATATACATTGATTTACATTGAAATGAGATTCTGAAACAAGTTCAGAATGACATCATTTTTCAGTTTAGCATGCTTTACGGACAACAAAATTAATTTTTTAAATTTTGAAATATGGATGCCCTTCGGTAGATTCATAATTTGGACTTACCGGGTTTTAGTCTATCAGATCTATTAATTCAAATTTTTTATTTCTAAGAGCTTCAATTCGGTTTTGAAAGTCTTCCTCTTTGAAGTGATTAGGTAATATTGGTTGTTTCAATACTCCCTGTTCCAGAAGTTTTGAAATGAGTGGAACATAATGCAGGGCGAATTTTCCTGTATATAATAATTCTATGTTCCCTCCATCTTGCAAATAATCTAAAAGAAGAATAACTCCTCGAAGATAAACCACGTCTTTAATTAGTCCTCCTCCCCGGAATATACGCAATGTAATGTTAAAGGAAATCCTTTTGGGAAAATTATATGTATCCACTAACAAATTATAAGTTTCATTAAATGAATTCCCTTTCACCAAACAGTCGGCTGCTATTACCCTTGCCGCAAGTGTTCGAAGTCGTGAGCCTGATAAGCCGTCCACAAAATATTCCGATAAAACTGCCAGTCCCTCCTGCAATTGGTTATAACCGGCAAAACCCGCATATAATTGTTTAAGAGGTTGTCTTAAACCATTGCAATAAGTTAGGATATGGGTGCCTATTTCATGTTGAATCAGAGCTTCTACACGTGAACGTTTGATTGACATACCTTCACTTATATAAACCTTTGTTTTGTCGACCATAATTCCGACGATATCATTTCTTACTTCAGCCGCAATATTTTCATTTTGGAATTCCTTTTTCAAATAGTCTATTTCAGATTGGGCTATTTCGGCAAATTCATGACAGTTTACGCTCTCTTCATCATCATTAGAGAGGACCTTTACTTTCTTAAGGATTTCCTTTGCCTGCTTAAGTTCTTTATTATTTGGCGCCCCATAGAGATAATGCCCCAAATATTGAGCACCCACCGCTTCTCTGCTTTGCAGCAAGGTTAATTCTATTTCCAGCTGGATACGCTTTTGTCTAAGGATATAATCTACAGTTGTACCTTTTACACCATCCATATCAAGACGAAAGAGCCTTTCTTTTAATTTCTCGGGGTCGAATTTTATCGTTCTGTAAGTGAATTGTGGTTTTTCCTCATAATTGGAAGATTTAAATTCTTCCCAGGCAAGACTGTCATTCACGGGTGTTGTATTTAATAAAAAGCTCATTTCATCAGAAATATCGGCCAGTTCCTGGTCTATTTCTTCCACCTTTTTATCCAATTTATCGTGCTCATGCATCAAATAAGGAGAAAAATGGTTTGATGTTTGAATTCTCATAAAATTGAATCCTACTTTTTTAAATACATCGGTGAAGTGTTCAACCCAGGTATCAGATTTAGGGCCTTCAAGCAATGATACCGGAAAACTAAGTCCTATCCAAAATACTCCCTTATCCTTTCTAGTTTCCTTACTCAGTAGAGGGTCTGCCATAGATTCCTTCACTTTCTTTATTTTTACCGCTACCTCATTCAACCCGGAATGCTCAAGAGCCTTCTTAAGGGTGGCAATGGTGATATGGGTTTCATCATAAAAACTAGATATTTCAATATTTCCGTTATTAGTAAGAGGAATGAGTTCTATAATTAGGAAAGAATTGAAGATTTTCGAAATGGAATGCGAGATCACTTCAACCAACTTTTCCAGTTGCTTATATTCATTATTAGCCATGAGGCCGGAGGAAAAGGATTGAATTAATTTTCTAACTCCCTTATGAGGATCGTTCCTGTATCTGTAAATCAACAAATAAGGCAGGGTTCCCTGCATATGTAATTTCAGGTTTGTTTCATCTAGATTAATTGGTTGTTGGGAGGTGATCTTTTTTTCTATATTTCCTTTTATTTTTTCATAATTCTTCATTCCAAATATTTTATTAGCAATTATATTTTGATGATCATCTCGGGCCAATTCTTCTACATTAACACAGACATAGAAATATTTTAGTTGGCAGAAACAACCAAAAATTACAAAAAAATACGAAGCAGTATTTTAGGTGGTGTTATTATTAGTCTCCTGTTGATGTTCTTTTCATTTTGCTTCAATGGGAGTTGCATACGATGAGTTGTGTAAGCTAACAGGCGTCACAGCTGAGGAAATGAGCGATTCCGAAGTAATGTTAGAATGGGAAAAAGCAGCTCTTATTTGGGAGCCATTAATGAAACTTACCGGTGATCCCGTCATAGAGCTGCATTTAGGGATGGAACTGAATGACAGGCAAACAGGTATGGTAGGATTTTTAATGGAAAGCAGTAAAAATATTGACGACGCTTTTCAATCATTTTGTACTTACAGTAAGATGGTCGCACCTATGGCTGACTTTAGATAGTACAAGACTAGTAATGCAACGGTAGAACTGGGGCAAAACAAAATGTGGATACATCGTTACCCTGAGCCCGCCCGTCAAGCAATGGATTAAGCATCGCTGCGACCATCAGATCAGCAAGAGCATTGTCCGGTAAAAAAATTATTCCTGTTCGTATTGAGTCAATTTATGAAAGACGGAACATATCCGAGTACCACAGACTTTGCGGGTGTGAAGTGTTTTTTGGTGCTGAAATGACTAAGATAATTTTTCGGAAAGAAGACGTTGAACTTCTTGTGTTAATGGGTGACCTTTCATTGTTCCAATTATTCAATTCAGTGTTGGCGGGGAAAAAAGCGATACTTGAATCAGAACGTATTGATATTGCGCTGAAAGGAGCATTGTTTAACCAGTTTAAAGGACAGGTTCCGACTATCAAAGAAGCAGCAGAAGCTTTAAACCTTACACCACGTACCTTGCAACGTAAGCTGCTTGAGGAAGACACAAATTTCAGAACAATAGCAAACGGGGTTCGAAGGGATTAGCGTTGCAACTGATGAAAAATCCAAAAACGAAACTGTCAGAGGTAGCTCAAATATTAGGTTACTCGGAAATGTCCTCTTTTCGCCGTGCCTTTAAGCTGTGGACAAAATCAACACCAAAAGCTTTTTCAACGGGATAGAGCTTTTCATGCATTTAAATATTCTTAATATCATTGACGGCAGATCCCGGTGTTTTACATGAATTAACAAGTGACATGCGTTGAAATAAGTGAGAAATGTCACTCTAAGAATATCTAACTGTGTAGTATGCCGGCTAGAATGGAAGTGGTACCAGAAATGTTTAATTGAGCCATTATGTTTTGCAATCAGGTATGCAGTTTCCTGTTAATAAGTCTTCAAATTGGCCAATTGTCCAGAATCTATTAGCCAAAAGATAACATCATCATGAGCTTTTCCAATGGGTCCCGGATCGTCGCATGGGATCTCTAACTTTTGTGAAGGATAGTACCCCCCTCCAACCTGGAATTCAGGAGTCATGATTGTTTTTGTACAATCATCTTTTGAGCAGCCTACCAGAATAAGGATAGCGGTAAAGGCCAATAAGATCCTTTTGATCATATACAACTCTTGATTAAATTTTAAACAGTCTATAACTACAGTGTATCCCTGAACGAGTTTGATTCCTATCTAACCTTTGACAGAGCAGGAAATAATGTGTTTTCCTATGTTAAAAATAGAAAAATATTCTAATATTTTTCAAAAAGTTTTTGGGGGTTAAGTATAATTTTTAATAGTGGTCAAGCTTACAGGTTTCAATCAAAACAAAACAATGTGGACAAAAGCTTTTGGCTATTTTAAGTTGAATTTAGTAGGTACAATCGAGTTTTATTGGGGGAAATTTCACAAAAAAACGAGGCTTAATGACTTTCATCCTCGCTCTACTGATTTTATAAAATCCAATTGATTTATATAGTCAATACAAAATTACATAAACCGAAAAAAAAAGACACATTGCCTAGAAGGTCCGCGTCCTTACCTCCGCAATTTGAGGATCATAATCGTTGGCAACAAGCTTTTAACGAAGTTCACGCAACTTATTTTAAATTTTCGTATCTAGTAAGAAAGAAATAATATGAAAGTACTAAAATATATCGGAGTAATTTTTCTAACATTTATATCTATTTCTTGTTCAAAAGAAGAAAATATTGACAATGAATTAGAAGGTGAATGGAAAGTAATTTCATTTGAAAATTATCAAGACTCAACATCAATAACCAAAACAGAAGATAATACTTGGCCTGACTTTAATAATGGTGATATTACAATAAGTTTCATCTTTTCCGATAATTCAAAAGGAAATATTTCGGGTAAAAATGTTACGAACACTTTTTATGGTGATTTTACGATTGACTCGAAAAAAAATTTATCCATTGATAATACCAATTGGACAGAAATAAATGAACCTGAATGGGGCAGGTTATTTCATTCAATAAGACTGGCAGAAGAATATAAAATTGATTCCAACAAATTGACGATTTATTACAATAACGAGCAGAATGGAATAGTCCTAACTAAATTCTAGGAAAAAAGCCAATTGCCAACCACGTATCCAAATAAGCGGTGAAATTTTAAAGAAATAATTAACTTTCCCAACAAACCAGGTCTAAGTTGACAATACCGCGTCCTAAAAATAAGCGATTGATTGATCGGAATCAGATTAATCTATTGAACTCTTAAAATTTTTAAGATTATTTATTAGCTTTACCTTCCTAAAATCTACTTACTCCTACCCTACTGGTTAGTATTGCAGTTTTTAACGCTAACCAGATTCCTAATGAAATAACACTGCCCGCTTCCTATAGGCCAAGAATACAGGTTTTAGAACAAATGAAGAATAGAAATATAACATTATTATTACCAAAGCAATTGTCAAAAATTGGATACACTCATGTTTTTCTTTGTAATAATATTGCGGATGCTTGTCTAATTTCTAATAAAACTAAAGAGCAAAATCAGGTTTTCCCTCTATATATATCCCGAAAAAACAGATCAGACTAAAATTGATGATTCTCCAGATCGTAAGCCGAATCTTAATAAGAAAATTGTTGAACAACTAGAAAAAAGGCTGGACCTGGAATTTTTAGCTGAAGAACCGTGAGAAGGCGAAGTTTGTTTTTCAGAAAGTCGTGAATTACGGGAGGAGTATAAAACCTGGTTTACGCCTCTCAACCTGCTGGATTATATCTACGCGGTGCTGCATTCACCCACCTATCGTGAAACCTATAAAGAATTTTTAAAAATTGATTTTCCCCGAGTGCCTTATCCTGAGGATGCAGAA
Source organism: Gramella sp. AN32 (assembly GCF_023718305.1). Taxonomy (GTDB): domain Bacteria; phylum Bacteroidota; class Bacteroidia; order Flavobacteriales; family Flavobacteriaceae; genus Christiangramia; species Christiangramia antarctica. Next base: position 30,431 of record NZ_QEYO01000023.1, on the reverse strand, counting down.
AAATTCTGGAAACTGGTAAAACTGGGCGGCGAATTAAGGAGTATACATTTATTGGAAAGTCCGCTGGTAGAAGATTTTATAACTTCTTATCCTATAGATGGGGATAATGTGATCACTCGCAAGATCACCAGGACAAGTCCGGGTTATGAACCAAAGCAAGAGATACTGAAACAAGTTACCATTGACGAGGAGAACAAGACCAGCAATCAAAACGTCTCTGCGAGGAGTGAAGTGACGAAGCAGTCTGTTACTGCAGAAACCGGCAAGGTCTGGATCAACGATACCCAATATTTTGAAAACGTTCCCAAAACAGCCTGGGAATTCTATATAGGCGGTTACCAGCCTGCTCAAAAATGGTTAAAAGATCGTAAAGGGCGAAAACTAAGTTTTGAAGATATTCTGCATTACCAGAAAATTATTGTCGCCCTAACTGAAACTCATAGATTGATGCAGGAGATTGATAAAATTGAAATTATTCATGAAGATTGAAAATTTCTGGTAAGAAGCTTCCCATTCATTTCCACCGGTAATGCTGGATTGAAACAACACTTCTTCTCCTTCACAAATAGTTTCCGTATTTGCACTGATATTTACTGTCGGAGTAGTTGTACACTGACTGTAACTTTTTGGAATTGAAATGATTAAAAAGAGTAAAAAAGTAATTTTACCCATAAGCATAGAATTAGGTGCATCGATAAAAATATAATCTAAAGACAAATTGAAGTTCATTTTTACTTTAGCTATACTTTAGAATAACTTAAGAATCCAACACTAGATTTATTGGATTAACTTTATAAAGATGAAATATCTAATTGCCGAAGATGAAAAGGATTTGCAAAAATCCATCGCGACCTATTTAAGTCAGGACGCAAACATATGCGAAACGGCATCTGATTATCACGAAGCTTCTGAAAAGCTGGAACTATATGATTACGAAATCGTGATCCTTGATATAAATTTAATTACCGGTAGCGGGCTTGATTTACTTAAAAAACTCAAACAACAACATAAAAAAGCAGGGGTTATCATAATTTCTGCAAACAATTCTTTAGAGGATAAACTGCAAGGCCTCGATTTGGGTGCCGATGATTATATTACCAAGCCTTTTCATCTGGCAGAATTGAATTCACGAATTAAAGCTGTACTAAGGCGTGGGCAGTTTGGAGGCGATGATAGTATCTACTTCCACGAAATTAAACTGGATACTTTAGCACGTAGTGCTTACGTAAATGATATGCCTATCGCGCTTACCCGAAAGGAATACGATTTACTATTATTTTTTATAACCAATCAGGGACGTGTGCTTTCAAAGGCCATTATTGCAGAACACCTCTGGGGCGATGATAGTGACCTGCTGGATAATTTTGATTTTATTTATGTACACATCAATAACCTGAGAAAGAAGCTTACTAATGAAGGTGCAAAATATATACAGACTGCTTATGGGAGCGGTTATAAATTTATAGCCGATTAAAAATTCAACTAAAAATAAAACAAGACTTCTCAGAAAGGCTTCTAAAACCTTTTTGATTACCAGTATCATCATCATGATACTCTCTGGTATAGCACTTTATTTATATACAAGATCGCTTTTAGAGAACGAGATAGAAGAAGAACTTTATTCAAATAAAGATCGCGTAGAGCGTTTATTGGAAAAGAATCCAGACCTGGTGGGCATCCCTCCCATTATGATGGCTGAAAAAACAGAAATCCCACAGGACAATGAACTAATTGACACCCTCATATATGATCCCCTCCAGGATGAAATAGAACTTTTTAAGCAACTCTCCGGAACCAAAAACATTAACGGACAGCAATATAAAATTACGGTACGGGCAATGGTAATTGAATCTGAAGATATTCTTTTTGCTATCGTTTTTACTTTTATGGTCATCATTTTTCTGGGTTTTATCTTTCTATTTTATCTGAATAAATCCCGGAACGAAAAATTGTGGCGACCATTCTTTATCAATTTAAATAAACTAAAAGAATTTTCTGTAAAGGCTGATAAACCACTAAACTTTGAAGAATCTGAAATATTGGAATTCCACGAACTCAACCGCGAGATGGAATCACTCACTGCCAAAATCCAAACAGATTACCGTAACCTGAGACAGTTTACAGAAGATGTCTCTCATGAAATGCAAACGCCACTGGCGATCATGCAGGCGAAAATTGAAACGCTCATCAATGACCAAAAGATTAACGAAAGCCAATATGAACAATTGAGTTCCTTACAGGGCGACATCCAAAGGCTGAAACAACTCAACAAAAGGTTAATATTGCTGGCCAAAATCGATAACAACCAATTTACCGCAAAAGAAACGATATCGATCAATGAAATCATTCAACAGGTCATTGAAAATTTTAGGGAATTGATCCAGACCCGGATTATATTCGTTGAAAATAGTAAGATAAGTGTAGTAATGGATAAGACTTTAGCGGTCATACTGTTTAATAACCTTCTAGCTAATGCGGTAAAACACAACGTAGACAACCATGCTGTTGAAGTCATTATTGAAGGGAATAATTGTAGCATAATCAACGATGGAAACGTAGCGCTAAAACAACCGGAAAGTATTTTTGAACGTTTCTATAAGGAAAGCAAAAAAGCCGACTCCACAGGTTTAGGTCTTTCTATTGTAAAGAAAATTTGTGATTATTACAGGTTTGGACCATCTTATAGTTTTAGGACTTCAACAGAAACTGATACCGCTATCAAAACCCAGCGCGAGCTTACTTCCCAAGGACAACATATATTCAGCGTTGACTTTAATAAATAAGATTGTATGATGGCTCAAAAACTTTAAATTTCCTTAAGAACCATCAACTATTTTCCCGAAAAATTTATTAGATGTTGGGAATCACGCTAAGAAGATCTTTTATTCTTCTCTTTTTATTGTTTTTTAAAATTACCCTGGCCCAGGAAATAATAATTACAGGCCAGGTAATAGAGCAAACCACACAAGAAGCATTGCCATTCGTAACGGTAGCGATTAAAGATATTGCTACACAGGCAATAGTTACGGGAACAGTAACTAATGATATCGGTCACTTTACTATTGAATTGCCTACGGGTACTTATGTGGTGATCATATCTTACATTGGTTTCGAAACAGTGGAGAAGAAAATTACCGCTGGTGGCCTCAATCCTATATTTGATTTAGGAAAGATAGAACTTAAAGCATCCTCAGAAGCATTGGATGAAGTGGCCATTCTTGCAGAACGAGCAACAATCTCGTCTCATCTTGACAAGAAATCTTTTAGTCTTGATGATAATCTAGCTCAGTCTGGAGGTTCTGTATTGGATGCGATGAAAACAATGCCAGGGGTGGCTTTTGACCAAGAAGGGAAAATAGTATTGCGCGGTAGCGATAAAGTAGTAGTTCTCATTGATGGAAAGCAATCCAGTTTAACCGGATTTGGTAATCAAAAAGGGCTGTCCAATATTCCCGCTGCAAATATCGAGCGTATTGAAATCATCAACAATCCCTCGGCAAAATATGATGCCAATGGCTTTGCAGGTATCGTTAACATTATCTACAAAAAAGAAAAACAAACAGGACTTAATGGCGACCTGGGATTGTCTTTTGGCCTGGGTGCCTTATCCAAAAGAAAAAAAGATACCCCAACCGATTTTGGCAGTTTTTCGGTCAATCCAAAACTCATTCCCAGTTTAAACCTTAATTATCGAACCGGAAAACTAAATTATTTTTTACAGACGGAATTTATCCTTCAGGAAGCTTTGCCCAATAATGAATTTACCACCCGTTTCTACAACGATGGTCGTACCATCATCTCCCAGGTTCCTGAAAACCGAAAGCAATTCCGCTCGATAATAACCGGAGGAATAGATTATGAAATTAGCGAAAATGACGCTATAACTTTTTCTGGAATGTTTGATAGGGAAAAACATATTGATACCTCGCAGGTGGCTTTCATTGATTTCATTAATAAAGTTCGTGAGCGCCTATACACATGGAAGGAAGAAGAAGTGACCAGCTACATAAATGCGGCCGTGGCCTATAAGCATAATTTCGTACAGGCAGGACATTCACTATCTGCCAATGCTCAATACACACGTGGGCTGGAAGATGAAAGTTATTTCTTAAATGATAGTTCCGCTGTGCGCATTGGTCGTGACATGACCAATATTAGGGCTGTTGAACATACCACCAGTATTTCCACAGATTATGCCCGTGCCTTGAGCAATGGAAGAATTGAATTAGGGGCAAAGACACGCTTCCGCAGACTGCCGGTAGATTATAGGGTTGTGCGGGGTAATGAATCCATCATCTATCCCAATTTGGGTGATTTTTCAAAATGGTCTGAAAATTTGTATGCCGCCTATGCAAATTACCTGTTGGAAAAAGACCTTTTTGATATAGAAGCTGGCTTAAGGGCTGAACACACCGATGTTTCCTATGAATTGGACCCGGAAAACACCTATTACGATACCAATGATCGCTATAATTATTTTGAATTGTTCCCCAGCATCCGGTTTACCTATAAACTGAATAGCAAAAACAAACTTTCAGCTTTCTACAACCGCCGTGTGGATAGGCCGGGAGAACCGGAATTGCGTATTTTCCCCAAATATGACGACCCCGAACTGTTGAAGGTGGGGAATCCTTATTTGAGGCCACAGTTCACAAATTCGGTGGAAGTGGCGCACCGGTACTCCTGGGGTGCGGGTTCGCTGTTTTCTGCAATTTACCATCGGGAGATCAAAGGTGCCTATCAGCGTATTTTCAGTATAGATAACAGCAATTCCGATTATGATATTGTAAACCGGATTTATCAAAATACCGGGAGTAGTACCAATACCGGTCTGGAAGTATTGTTCAGTCAGGATATTGCAGATTATTGGAAACTTACGTCAAGTTTCAACATCTATCGCAATAGCATTGATGATTATCAGGGAACTCTATTGTTTCCATATGAGCGCCCCTTTGTTATACAACAATCGACAGATATTGCTGGGGATTTCAAGATGACAAATACATTTCAGCTGCCATGGGAATTGGAAACACAGATAACAGGACTTTATTATTCGAAACGTAATATCCCACAAGGGGAAGAACTTGCCAGATCTTCCATAGATATTGGTTTCAAAAAATATATTTGGAAGAAGAAAGGGGAAATTACCTTATCTGCAACAGATGTGTTCAATCGTTTTGGTATGCGCCAAAGGATAACTGGAGAAAATTTTACGGCACTCTATGAGAATTATTATGAAACTCAGATTATAAGGCTTGGCTTTAATTATAAATTTTAAGTTTATAGATAATTTAGTTTTCGTTAGAAATACGAAATTGAAGTTTATCCTATTATAATTCTAATGGCGAAAAGATAAAAGTTAAAAAATTATGCAACATGAACAACATTACGGCAGCAGAAGTGGCTGGTTAAGAGCTGCGGTCCTGGGTGCAAATGATGGTATCCTCTCTACGGCAAGTGTAATTATAGGCGTCGCTACGGCTAGCACTACAAGAGAACCTGTTGTGATTGCAGGTGTTGCTGCCCTGGTAGCCGGAGCATTCTCCATGGCTGCTGGGGAGTATGTTTCCGTAAGTTCTCAAAGCGATATTGAAACAGGCGATTTGGAGAGGGAACGCAAAGAACTAGAAGAAACTCCTGGAAAAGAATTAAAGGAACTTGCAGAAATATATGAAAATCGTGGCGTGGGCAAAGATCTGGCTTTACAAGTAGCTGTACAACTTACGGCCCACGATGCTCTGGGAGCACACGCAAGGGATGAATTGGGCATCAACGAGATAACAACGGCAAAACCATTACAAGCCGCACTTTCTTCTGGCGGTGCCTTTACAGTAGGCGGGTTTTTACCTATACTGATGCTGCTATTTGCCCCTCTTGAAAAGATGGAATATTTACAATATTTCTCGGCAATCATTTTTCTTGTTTTACTAGGTGCATTAGCTGCAAAAACCGGTGGATCGAGTGTAGCGAAAGCAGTTGTAAGAATCACAGTTTGGGGAACCATTGCCATGGGAATGACTGCCTTAATTGGATATTTATTTGGTGTGAATGCTTTGTAAAAAAAACATTGCCCTTTTATAAATGCCTAGGATAACTTTAGATTTTCTTAAGAACAGCATCCTACATTTACTTTATAAATAGTAATTTTTTTTATATGCTTGTACGTTAAAGTACCTAATAGGCAAATCATGGCTAAAATTGCCACGTCCAGCATTTCGACTTCGCTCAATACAGGCTCAAGTCGAGACGTTTTTGTTTGACCTTTCGACTGCGCTAAGTTGACAAAAACTTATGTCAGGTGTCTAAACGGATAAGCACATTTTTTTAAATTTAAGTAATCATCATTTTTAATATTCAGGGCTTATAGGCAACAACTACTTTTTAGGCAAGAAATCTTTATTTGAACCTGCCTGTCCGGCCGGTGGGTTAGCCTTCACTGATTGGTTGCAAACCTAGATAATAAGCCCTGGAAAGGAAGGATCATCCTTACATATAGCGTATTGAACATTATCCTTCCTTTATCAGGCACAACTGAATATCATTTATCCTTTAGACCTTCTTTAGAATTACCTTCTACTTTTGTATACATTTTAGCGTAAAGCAATGTTTAGGAATCGATTATTTCTTATTTGTTTATTTTCTTTTTGCCAATTTTCATTTTCTCAGAACAATCCAGGCCTGGATATTTTTCTGAAAAATGCGAGGCAGAATGCACCTAATTTGCGGGAAAATGGCAACTTAAAACAGATTGGTAAAATCCAGGACGATATCATTCGTGCTCAGAAGAATGCTTTTCAGGTCAATGCCACCTCAGAGGTTCTTTTTGCTCCTTACTTTAACAACGATGGTCGTATTATAGATATTACCACCACACCTTCGCCTACCGCCTATGGGTATGATGTGGGCATTACCAATGGCGGACTTTATTCTGCTCAAATTAATGTTACCAAAAATTTATTCAATCAAGCCATTCTTGACAATCTGCTGTTTCAGAACCAGGTGAAAAATGATGCTATCATTCTTTCTTCCGAAGAAATTTCTCATAATCTCACAAAGAATATTACCGATGCCTATGTGATGGCTTATCAGCTTCAATTACAGGAGGGATTCACGCAAGAAATTTTAAAGAATCTTGAAAAACGGCTTGAAGTACTGGAACTCCTGGTAAAACGGGGGATCCTTCAGGAAAGTGATTATTTATTATTGCAACTTGATATTGAAAGCAAAAAGCTGGAACTACAGCAAATCCAAAACAATTTACAGATTGCTATTAGTCAGCTCCACAGCCTTAGCGGAACGAGAGCCCAGGAAACAGGAAAACTGGAGGAACCAAAAATTTTTACTGAAATAGCTTCGGAAGAACTCACACGTTTCTTTGAACGTAAATTTATCAACGACAGTCTGCAAATCGCAGCTGATGAAGATGTTTTTGAAAATGCCTATAAACCGCAACTTACGGCTTATGGCAATACTGGGTTGAATGCCGTTGAAATCCCCAATATTGAACATAGAATAGGCTTGAGCGCGGGTTTTCGCTTAACCATCCCTATTTATAACGGCAAACAACGTCAATACAATGCCCAACAAAGTAAGTTCAAGGAGGAAAATCTTCAGTTCTACAGGAACAATGCAAAAATTCAACTGGAAAACAATCTTGAAAGTATCCAAAATCAAATTTCGGCATTAAAAGAAAACAGGATCTTGCTGGACAAACAGCTCAAAAAACAAGAGAAAATTCTTGAAATTTATAAAGGCAAACTGGTACAGGGTCAGGTGTCTATCGTAGATTATCTGAACGTCATCCAGAATTATAAACAGAATGTTTATACCCAGTTGCAAATGCAGACCAATATGTGGCTTTTACAGAGCCAGTACAACTTTATAAACTGGTAACCTATGAAAGTAAATTCCATTTTAATTCCCGTCACATTGCTTATTATGGTAATGCTGTCCGGTTGCAAAAAAACCACCACGTCTGCATCCACCAAAAAAGCGGCTATAGAAGTAACGGCTGTTCCGGTTACACGGCAGGGAATTAAAGAATATCTCACTTTTAATGGGGTTACAGTGTATCAGCGCAAAGAAGACATACGTTCGAATGTCACGGGCTTTATTTCAAATATGCGCTTTAAAATTGGGGATAAAATCAATTCAGGTCAGGTGTTCGCCTATGTGCGCACCAAAGAACAGGATGCCCTGCGCGATGCGGTAGAGATTGACAGTTCGCTGGCTAAATTTATCAGCCCAATCAGCATTAGAAGTAATGCTACGGGGGTTATAAAATCCCTGAATGTTAATACCAATGATTATGTGGCAGAAGGCGATATCATCGCCTCAGTGGTACAGCCAAAATCCCTGGTAGTACAGGTAAATGTGCCCTATGAATACGAAGACGATGTGCAAATGGGCGCCAACTGTGAAGTATTATTGCCCAATGGCGAAACCTTGAAGGCGAAAATAACCGATATCTTGCCCACTGTAGATGCGGTATCCCAGGCGCAAACATTTCTAATCAATTTGCCCGATGCAGAAGACCTGCCCGAAAACCTGAACGTGCAGGTAAAATTAGTGCAAAAGGAAAGTTCTAATTCACTTAGCATTCCCAAAAAAGCCTTACAGACCAACGAACTCCTTACCGAATATTGGGTGATGAAGGTCGTAAACGATTCCCTGGCATTAAAAACCAAAGTAACCCCTGGATTAAAAAACGATTCCCTGGTACAGATTGAATCAGGTAATATAAAGCTGAAGGAACTGGTCATTAGCACAGGAGCTTACCAGATGCAGGATTCCACCCTTGTAAAAGTGCAACAACGATGAGGAACCTGCACTTTAAATACAAATACCCTATTCTGGCCATTGCCATTTTATTGCTGGCAGGTGGTTTTTTTTCTTACCAAAATTTAAAAACCGGGCTTTTTCCTGATATCACTTTCCCCAAAATAAAAGTGATTGCAGATGCCGGGCAGCAACCTGTGGACAAAATGATGACCACGGTAACCATCCCACTGGAAAACATCATTCGTCGTACCGAAGGGCTGCAATACATACGAAGTACAACCTCCCGGGGCAGTTGTGAGATTTCGGTATTCCTAGATTGGAATATGGATATCAATACCGCCAAATCACAGATAGAATCTTTTATCAACCAGGCGCAGGGAAGTATTTTACCAAATACCGTTTTTTCAGTAGAAAAAATGAACCCGTCCATTCTTCCTGTTATGGGCTACTCCGTAGAAGGCGATGGGCTTTCGCAGGTAGCGTTGAAAAAAATCGCAAAATATACTATTAAGCCTTATCTGGCTGCTACGCAAGGGGTTTCGGATATCGTGGTTATTGGAGGAAAGGACAAGGAATATCGAATAGAACTCAATCCGGTCGCTGTAAAATCGCTGGGGATTTCCCTCAACACTATTCAAAATGCGGTGACCAATGCCAATCTGTTACAATCCAATGGCTATATAACCGATTATGACCGGATGTACCTGACCCTTACCGACAATGCGGTTGATGACATTTCAGAATTGGAGGATCTAACGATTATCAACAGCCCCACCCGGTTAATTCGATTAAAGGATGTGGCAACTATTAAAGTCTCAGAAGTAAAAGAATATGTGAAAATTCGGGCGAATGGGAAAAATGTTCCCACAATTGCCGTAATCAAGCAACCTGAAGCCAACCTCATTGATGTAAATAATACCATTGAGCAGAAAGTAAAAGAGCTGGCAGATATCCTTCCGAAAGGGGTGGTTATAAAGCCCTATTATAAACAGGCTAATTTTGTAAACACGAGCATTTCCAGCATCAAAGACGTGCTTTGGATTGGGCTGGCGCTCGCATTGGTTGTGGTCATTATTTTTCTCCGTTCTTTTTCCGCAAGTCTGGTCGTACTATTTACCATTCCGGTCTCGCTTTCGCTCACGCTCATTATTCTGGAAGCCTTCAGTTATACGTTCAACATTATGACTTTGGGCGCTGTTGCCGCCGCTATAGGCTTAATGATAGATGATGTGGTCATTATCATAGAACAGATACATAAAATAAAAGAAGAGCATCCCGAAGAAGACAAAGGTTGGGTTGCCCACGAAGCGATTCAGCATCTATTTCCCGCGATGGTAGGCTCCTCATTGAGCACGCTGGTAATATTTATTCCATTTGTTCTGATGACAGGGGTGGCCGGGGCGTACTTCCAGGTAATGGCTTATACCATGATGATTGCCCTGGCGGCTTCATTTCTTGTGACCTGGCTTGTAGTGCCCGTACTTTCCATTTTATTTAGCCGAAAAAATTCGCACTCAAAACAGAAGAAGAAGAAGGAACCTAAAACCAAATGGATCCATCAGGTTTTGGAAAAACCCATTATCGGGTTTGCTTTCCTGGCTATTTGTGTGGTTATCATTGTGATAATCCCTTCTAAACTGCCTTCAGGTTTCTTACCAGAAATGGATGAAGGGAGCATTATTCTGGATTATAACAGTCCGGCGGGCACTACACTTGAAGAGACCGATAGGATGTTGCAAATTGTAAACAATGTGCTGGACAATCAGCCTGAAGTAGAAGCCTATTCTGCGAGATTGGGTACACAACTTGGCTTTTTTATTACTGAACCTAACCGGGGTGATTATTTGATAAAACTGAAGGACAAACGCAACACGACCACGTCCGAAGTTTCCGATGAAATTCGGAGCCAAATAGAAGCAAAACTGCCTCAGTTGACCATTGATTTTGGGCAGGTTATAGGCGATATGCTGGGCGATTTGATGAGCTCGGTACAACCCATTGAAGTAAAAGTTTTTGGCGATGATGTCAACAAACTGGAAACTTTGTCCCGGGAAATTGCCTCCCAAATCGAAAATGTAAAAGGAACCGCAGACGTTAATGACGGGATCATTGTGCCCGGCCCTGTTTTAAACATTCAGCCCAATGCAGCAAAATTAGCGCAGTTGGGACTCACCGTGGCTGACTTTCAATTGCAATTACAAACACAAATTGAAGGGACTGTTTTAAGCAGGGTGATAGATAGGGAGCAAATCATTGACATCCGTCTAATTTATCCAGATGCATACCAGACATCAATTGAAAATTTGAAGAATACTTCCATCCTATTACCTAATGGCAACTCGGTTCCTATCAATAACGTAGCAACTATTAATACCGAAAAAGGGGTCGCTGAAATCAATAGGGAGAACCAGAAGTCCATGGGGGTGATTACGGCGAGACTGGATAATCGGGATTTAGGATCAACGTTAAAGGAAATCCAATCCACTTTAGGTAAAAACTTAAGCCTTCCTGCGGGTTATACCATAGCATATGGAGGAGCTTATCAAGAACAGCAGCAAGCCTTTAAAGAATTAATGATGATCCTGGTTTCAGCCATTTTATTGGTATTCATTGTGATCCTGTTCCTTTTCAGAAAAATTAAAGTCGCCTTTGCTATTATTATGATTGCCATATTGGGCGTAGCAGGAAGCTTATTGAGCTTGTTTCTTACCGGGACTGCCCTGAATGTGGGCAGTTATACCGGAATAATAATGATTGTAGGTATTATAGGTGAAAACGCCATTTTTACCTATAGGCAATATCAGGATACCGAGGGGTCTTTAAGCCATCTAGAAAAAATTGAATATGCTATTGCCGCTCGTTTAAGGCCTAAGCTAATGACCGCATTTGCGGCGATTATGGCCCTTACCCCACTTGCTTTGGGAATAGGTGCCGGAGCTCAATTGCATCAGCCGCTTGCGATCGCTGTTATAGGTGGGTTAGTTTTTGCCCTGCCGTTATTGCTCGTGGTGTTGCCGACTTTATTAAAGACTATAAAAGAATAAAAAATGCAAAATATTTTAGATTATTTCCTAAATCTGGACAGCCATTTGTTTACCATGATCCTCGATTATGGGACCTGGGTATATGCCATCTTGTTTTTGATCATTTTTGTTGAAACCGGACTGGTGGTTTTGCCATTTTTACCTGGTGATTCCTTATTATTTGCCGCGGGTACTTTTTGTGCCGGGGTACAAAACGAGGCTGGCGATTTAGCACAACTCAACCTCTGGATCATTATTTTGTCTTTAACCGCTGCGGCCATTTTAGGCGATAGCTTGAATTATTATTTGGGAAAAACTATTGGCTTAAAGGTATTGGCCTGGAAAATAGGTGGAAAAAATCTAGTAAGTCAAAAGCATATTGATCGTACAAAATCTTTTTTTGAGAAGCACGGTTCCAAAACCATTATTATTGCAAGGTTTGTTCCCATTGTTAGGACCTTCGCCCCATTTGTAGCAGGTATTGGTGATATGCATTATGGCAAGTTTATTCGGTTTAATATCATTGGTGGCGGTGTATGGGTACTGGTTTTAACCCTTACCGGTTACTTTTTCGGAAACCTTCCTTTCGTAAAAAACAATTTTGAATACGTTATTCTGGGCATCGTGGCCCTGTCGCTCATCCCGGTTATTTTACAGTTTTTTCGGAAGAAAACATAAATGTCACGATCTAACCTTCTTGTATAAATTCCCTTAAGATTTACTTAAACATATCTTTAGAATGGTGGGTTACATTTACTTTATAATCTTAAAAAATAAAATGATGAAAAAAGCAATTTTGGGTATTGCTCTTGTACTTGCTGCTATTACCACAGTCGCATTTACAACCGAAAACAAGGATCAAGTACCTCAAGCCGTCAAGGACGCTTTCGCAAAAAAATTTCCAACCGTTCAAAAAGTAGATTGGGAAAAAGAAAATGATATCGAATGGGAAGCCGAGTTTAAAATGAATAAAGTAGCGTATTCAGCCAATTTTCTGGAAGATGGTATCTGGCAGGAAACCGAACACGAAATTAAAATCTCTGATGTTCCTCAAAATATTCTTTCTTCATTGAAGACAAACTTCCCAGGTTATGAAATCGAAGAAGCAGAAATGGCCGAAACCCCTGAAGGAAAAGTATATGAATTTGAAATGGAAAAGGGTAAAAAAGAAATGGAGATAACAATAGACTCCAATGGTAAAGTATTGAATAAAGAATTGGAAGAAGATGAAGATAAGGATTAAGTGTTAGTTTTTTATATTGGATAGTTAGGTTGAGAACGCCCGGAAAATTGCCCTTTTTCGGGTGTTTTTATTGAATATTATCCCATGACCTAGTCCAGTCAATTTGCTCCTGTACAGCATTTTTAAGGTTTACAGAGGGATTGTAGTTAAGTAATGTTCTTGCTTTGTCAATAACTGCTTTAGTCCTTACCCGATCGCCACTGCGAGCAGGACTGTCAGTAATCTTAATAGTAGTTTTAACCAGTGGTTTTATTCAGAACGGCGGAAAAAATCCTCGCTTCCTATGGGCTTTTGGGGCATTGAGCCTTTGTGGATCCATGCTTATCCTGATTTATACCATTTCCGCGGGGATCCTGTCCTGCTATTGGGGCATTCATTAGGTACTTTTCTGTATATTAGAAATATATTTATCCTAAAAAAGGATTTCTGAAGCCTTTAGAATTTCTTTAGATTCTGTTTTAATCTTTGCTTTCTAAGATTCCCATTTTGACCCTAAAGAATTCTACCGATCGGTATTTCCTATTTTTTATCTGTTTGGTATTTATAATATTGCTCTAGGATTTGGGATCCCTATGGCCTCGCCAAAACCAGTGAAGCCCGTTATGCTGAAATTAGCCGTGAAATGTTGCTCTCTGGAGATTATCTTTACTTATACTAACTTTGAAGGGAATCATTTAATCGGATTTAAATACGAGTTCTAAATTAAAATCATGGAAGAACTTAAAAAATTAGACTTCAAACCCAACCGAAGAAGCTTTATTAAGAATATCACATTGACATCTTTCGGTTTTGCTATTTTTACACGCTGCTCTTGTTTGGATTTACTTAATGAGAAAAATATATCTTTTGATAGTATTCCTCCAGATCCTAATAACTACTTAGGCCTCCCCCCTGGCTTCTCCTATAAGATAATTTCCAAATCTGGTGATATTATGGACGATGGCTTCTTTGTACCGGGGCGAGCTGACGGAATGGGAACTTTTCAGGGTGATGTCATCAACAAGGTAGTGATCGTTAGAAATCACGAAAACAGTCCCCGTCCTCATAAAAATAGTCCTTTTGGGCCTTATAATGAATTACTTGATAGTATCGATGAGAACATGTTGTACGACGCAGGTAGAAGGACAAACCCGGGATTAGGTGGCACGACCACCCTTATATATAATGAATCTACTCAAGAAGTAGAATCTCAATATTTGAGCCTGGCGGGAACTTACCGCAATTGTGCTGGTGGAGTCACACCGTGGGGTAGTTGGCTCACCTGTGAAGAAGATGTAACAAAAATGAGCGATAAAACAGAAAAAGATCATGGTTTTATTTTTGAGGTTCCTGCCTATAATATGGGCTTAACAGAACCTGCACCTATTTTGGAAATGGGAAGGTTTCATCATGAAGCAGTTGCTGTAGATCCTAAGTCGAGTATTGTCTATATGACCGAGGATCGATCAGATGGCCTGTTCTACAGATTTATTCCAAACACACCGGAAGCGTTGGCACAAGGTGGCAGACTTCAGGTTCTCTCTATTAAGGGTAAACCTAAAGTGGATACGCGAAACTGGGAACAGGTAGAATTTGAAATTAATTTAGAAACGAAAGTTGAGTGGTTAGACATTGATAATCCGCTGGCACCAGATGATGATTTAAGATACAGGGGCTATGAAAATGGAGCAACCCGATTTGCAAGGGGCGAAGGAATATGGTTTGGGGAAGGTGAACTCTATTTTACCTGCACTAATGGTGGAAATAAAAAACGCGGGCAAATTTTCAGGTACAGATTATCTCCAGATGAAGGAAGGGAGGGAGAAAACTCATGTCCAGCAACGCTCGAACTCTTCAAGGAATCAAACGATAAGGATGTACTTAATATGTGTGACAATCTAACCATCACACCTTGGGGAGATTTAATGGTTTGTGAAGATAATGGACACCGAAATAGAATACTACAAATCAAACAGGATGGGAGTTTAAATATTTTTGCTATAAATGAAAGTTCCAACTCTGAATTTGCAGGAATTGTTTTTTCGCCATCTGGCAATACGCTCTTTGTGAATATTCAGGAAAACGGAGAAACCCTGGCGATTACAGGACCTTGGGAAACTATATCCTAAATATTTAGGAGGAGGATATAATTTTTCGGGATGGATACTAATGACCAGATGTTTTCTGTATAAAAATCACTTATAATCGGAAGGGAAGACTGTAGGGATTTCTTTTTCGGTAACCAGCTGATAATTATTGGAACAGGTCCTGGCCAGTTTCAGTATTTGAACCGGAGAGGAGGTTTTAAAATAGCTGTCTGTTTCCTTAATATTATTACTTTTCTTTTCACAGAAAGGATTTAGCAGCACTACCTGATCAGCATCCAGTATAAAACTAAGTATATCAGTATCCACAGTGATAAGTTTTCCTGAAAAAACCATCACCAGAAATATCGCTATGAATTGCTTTCCTAGCATAGAATTTTTCCAATATATAAGTTTTCATTTCTACTCCATGTAACCTTTGTTACCGAGGGTCTCTTCATATAACCTTATCTTTATAAGAAATCATAAAAAAGAAGAGTTATGAAATATTATTTTAATAAAACGATCACTGGAGAATTTGAGAAAGTAATTAAAAAAGTTACCGATGAACTGGAAAAAGAAGGCTTTGGAGTTTTAACAGAAATTGATGTTACAGCAACCTTGAAAAAGAAACTAGATATCGATTTTAAGAAATATCAAATTTTGGGCGCCTGCAACGCTCCTTATGCACATAAAGCTTTAAAAGCGGAAGATAAAATAGGAACTATGTTACCGTGTAATGTAATTGTCCAGGAATTGGATAATGGGAAAATAGAAGTTGCCGCGGTAAATCCTATGGCATCCATGCAGGCTGTGCAAAACAAAGATTTAGAAGAGATCGCCATAGAAATTGGAGATAAGTTAGAAAAAGTGATAAGCCAGATTTAAAATATTATTTTCTAATTCGATTGATACAGGAGAGTTCATGGCTATTCAGGAGATTCCGATGCCGCCATCATGACTTTCCCTAGAAGGAAAACTTTTTAGACAGTCTTACGGTCTTGCATAACACAAGTGGTGCGGAATTTTGGATGCGGCTGTCGACTTAACGATTTTGTTTTTAACGAAATTAATTTAGTTCTTTTCTAGGAAACCCACCATTTGCGATACATTGTTAGCTGTAGCCTTTTTTTAATTCAGTTTTAGTTTCATCATTATGTCGGTTTGCTCGTCATTTCCGAGTTTAAAAATATGTTTGTCAAATGCTACAAATCCATTTTTTTCATAAAATCGGATTGCTCTCAAGTTTTCTTCCCAAACTCCTAACCAAACATTGTCAATATTTTTCTCTTTCGCCAATTCAATCGCTTTGTCGTAAAGCATTTTTCCAACTTTTTTTCCGTGAAATTCTTTTAGCACGTAAATCCGTTCAATCTCAAGTGCGTTCTTACTTTAATTACGGTTTGAGATTCTTCAACATTTACTTTTAAATATCCGATAACCTTTCTATCAAGTTCGGCAAAATAAAATTCAGCATTTTTGTCAGTTAATTCATATTCCATCTTCTCTATGGAAAAACCATTTTCCAAATATTTTTTTATATTTTCTTCACTGTTTTCGGAATAAAAAGTTTCGGAAAATGTGAGTAATCTATTGTAATTCATTTATATCCTTTATTGAAATTTTTCTGATTGACATTTTCATATTGAATGTATTTGTTTAATGAGTTGAAACGGCTTTAAGTCCAACGATTGAGCCTATTAAAGTTGTAAGAAAAAGTATTCGCATAAATGTTGCAGGTTCTTTAAATACCATTATACCGACTATAACAGTTCCGACTGCTCCAATACCCGTCCAAATTGCATAAGCTGTTCCAATTGGCAAAGTTTGGGTGGCTTTGATTAAAAGTCCCATACTGATAAAAAGCGTAACCAAAAAGCCTGCATACCAAAAGTACATTTCACTTCCCGACGCTTCTTTAGCCTTTCCTAAACAAAAGGCAAAGGCGACTTCAAACAAACCTGCAATAATTAACAATACCCAATTCATTATTTCTAAATTTTAGACAAAGGTCTGAATTTGGTATGAGGAAAAATTTAACAAATGATAAAAAATGAGGCTTATTTAATTCTTGCTCTTATTCAGCTTAAACAAATTAAAATTGCAAAAATTAAAATTGATTTTTTCATTAATAGAATTTAAGTTGATTGAGTGAAATGTTATGAAATGGTTATGCTGAAGTACAATTCAAAAAATTATTGATCTTTTATTTACATTTATTGGAAGTTTATTAAGTCATGAGGTATATATAAACTTTACTTTTCAGTTTCTATTACAAATCTTTCTGTTACAATTTTGCACAACGTATTATATCCACCCAAATATAAATGTTTGTCCGAATTTTCCGGGATAAACGCGAGAAAATAACCTTACTGTTTCCTATAAAAATATAATTTTTTAAGGCCTTAGTATTATAAAAAGTGACTAAAAAAATATTTTCATTTACTCTAAAGATTGCCGCGGAGGTATGTCCTTCGCCATTCAGAATCAAATGAGTATTGTAAGTATAGTAAGTTTTATAGGTGTCATGATTAATTTCATAATTATTGACCTTCCATTGCTGGAAATGGTTATCCGATTTACCTTTATTGAAAATAGTAATTGTATCGGTAGAGATGCACATTTCTGGGGTAATCGATTCGGTTGGGGGGTCTATTTTATATGTTGCTCAAGTTAGTTTTTTAAAGCCGTTATACTTTTAATTGTAATTCCGATAAAGCAGTCGTCCATACATCCTTTTTCAACATAACCACAAGTGGAGATTAATCCATTATTTTCTGATTCAAAATATGTCGTTGCATCCTGCCTTTTAATTAACCATTCTTGTTCGGCTTTAATATAGATTTCGTCCAATGTTAAAGCGTCTGCAGCACCTGAATATTCATGACTATTTATTTCATTTTCATTTTCTGTCCATTCTAATTGGTCCTCCGGAATATTTTCTGGATTACCCATATATGCAAAATCACGTTGAATTATTATTCCATTTAATACTGTTACAGTTGTTTCCCATCCATAAGTGGCAAAAACAGAACCCCCAGATACCACATACTTATACGAATTGTTTGATGTTTCTTTAAAATTCGACCAAGCTTTTTGGCTATTTTCGAGATCATTTTGGTAGTTCAAATCATCATCAGACGAGCAAGAAGATATTAAGCTAGTGATTAACAATAATGTGATAAAATAAATTTTGTTTTTCATAAGTCCCCTTTTATATTTTATCTAGTAGATGGGAATTCATTTATATGGTTGCGTCAAATTCTGACTATCGTCAAATTTTGTTATTGATTATCAATGTTTATGCAAGCTGCGAGAAGGGATGCGGTCGTCTTCCCCGAGATACTTTGCTTTAATAGCCTGGGCTGTCCCGTATTTGGATTCTCCCAAAAGTTGTTTGTGGCAAGCCAGCAAATCGGCATAAACCTGGTCTAAGTAGACATTCAGGGCTTTCCCAGCTGGAACCCTCCAATTTGCACGTTTGGAACGGGTATCCCAATAGGTAACCGATATAGATCGTTTTAAACTGATTTCCGCGCGTTTTCCATCAACCGTAATCCGGGCATAAATGGGTGCTGAATCATCTTTTTTCTTGGCCGTACTTAGCCAAAAATGAATACTAAAAGTCTTTGAAGTCTTCATGTCCTCTCGCTTTAGGTGAATAATCGATTTGTTTTACGAAAGTCAAATCGTTGCGAAAGTCAAGTCTATTGAATTACCAATTTAGTGAAAAAATTGATACTTATTTAGGTAACCGAATAGGTAACCTATGAATTGATATTAAAGCTAATATTATGATTTCAGAAAAAATGAAAATCACTGATTTTCATAAGATTAGCTATTTTATGGTGTTGCTTAACACCAAAGTTGTCGGGATGACAGGGTTAAAACCCTATTTACATTCCCTTAAAAACCAGTACTTTATATCTTAATTTCCAAAATAGGACATCAATTAAGACATCAACGAGAGCCATTTAGGCTTTCTGTACAACAAATCTAACAAAATGATTCCAAATACCATTATTCTAGAGATCAACTAAGTTTGATGTTTTTAATAGATATTTTTTGAAATAGGGATTATATGGTATTCATACAATATTACCGAAAGGTAAACCCGCAAAATGTTTACTTTCAAATTTTTCTTCCGTTTGGTCTATACTCAAATATTGTTTAATCTAAAATCTTTAATCATGGAAACAAAAATAAAGTCCAACGGAACTGCAAAAAACAAACTGCAACCGGCATTAAGTATCCTCGAAAACAACTGTTTTTTACGTAAATCCTATGCCCTAACCTATACCCAGTTGTTAAATTTGCACATTTTAGATAAAAGTAATTTATAAAAGAAGCGGGGAAGCTGTCCTTTAGACTGGTTGAGCAATATAGTGCCGGCATAAATCAAGAAAAGTGCTTAAATGCCTAAAAATAGCCAAATAAGCACTTATTGGTTATAAGCTATTAGATGGTTTAAAGGTAATGTCCGGTTAGAGACAGTAATCGACAAATTAATTAAAGGCCGATTAAAGGCTAATTAAAGAGAATGCACAATTGGTTTTTTATTTATCTTTACGATAAATCGCTTTGAAGTATTGAAAACACTAATACTCACGGTATAAATTCGACAAAAATATAATGTACACTTTGTTTTATGCCCCTTACTTTCAAAATTACTACATTCCTGCTATAGCAAATTAATTATTAGAGGGTATAGTATCTTCGTAGTCTTCTGAGAAAGATGTAACAAAATTAAAAATTATAAAAGAAGAATTGGATAAAACTTATTTATCAATAAAATAAAAAAACTCATTTAATATCATAACCTGATGCTTAAGCCTATTTTAAAAAGACTTAATTTTTTAAATAAAACTATTTGAAAAAATATATAGGTTAACCATTCTTCCCTTCCAAAGTTTGAAAGATAGTCAGGAAAAAGTCTATGTATCTTTATCATTTGAAGTCCTGCTCGCATGCTTGGAAAAAGGATAAATATTCTTACTTTTCAGCATATTTCTGATTTAAAAAAACCGAATGTTTTATCAAAGATTAATGATTGCCATATTTAGCTGTTTGCTCTTATTTTCCTGCAAAAAAAAATAGGAAAATTCTGGACTAATGAACAATGGTTCATCCAAAAATGAAATTGCTTTAAACCTTATTGTAGAAAAACCAGCAGATATAGCTACGCCCGAAGGTATGGTTTGGATACCGGGGGGCACATTTATACAAGGTGCGGTGGCAAATGATGATATGGCTATGGCTCATGAAAAGCCTGCTCACAAGGTTGTTGTAGACGGATTTTTTATGGATGAAACAGAAGTCACCAATGCCGAATTTCAAAAATTTGTAGATGAAACAGGTTATGTTACCGTAGCTGAAAGGGAAATAGATTGGGAAGAAATGAAAAAACAACTGCCACCAGGTACTTCTAAGCCTCATGATTCCATACTACAACCAGGTTCTCTTACTTTTAAAAAGACAAAAAGCAGCGTTCCAAATCTTTACGATTATTCACAATGGTGGGCCTGGACTATTGGTGCCAGCTGGAAACACCCGGAAGGGCCAGAAAGCTCTATTGATAGGAAGGAAAATTATCCCGTGGTTCATATTGCTTTTGAGGACGCTCAGGCATATGCCAAATGGGCTGGAAAACGTTTGCCAACTGAAACAGAATGGGAATATGCCGCCAGGGCTGGCCAGCCAGATGCAATTTTTACCTGGGGAAAAGACATGGAAAATCTTTCTGAAATGGCAAATTCCTGGCAAGGTGAGTTTCCTACCGCAAATACCAAGGAAGATGGATTTGAAAATAAAGCACCTGTAAAATCTTATCCATCCAACCCCTATGGATTATATGATATGGCTGGAAACGTATGGGAATTTACCCGGGATTGGTATAATGTCAATTATTACGAGAATCAAAAAAATGATGGAGTGGTTAAAAATCCTGAGGGAGCATCTCAGGCATTTAATCCTAATGCTTCCCAAACCTCTGAAAAAGTAATTAAAGGAGGATCTTTTTTATGTAGTGCTTCCTATTGCGCCAGTTATCGAATTTCTGCTAGAATGGCAAACAGCACGGATTCGTCCCAGGAGCACTTAGGATTTAGAACTATAGCCACCCCACAAATGCTCAAAAGGAATTTGAAATAAAAATCTTTGGCTCAAAGATATATTTGATATTAGATACTTGGCACTAACCTGCGGGTAGATTCCCTGTGGACTAGGGAAACTTCTAATCTGAAATCAAGGAGTTCAGGCGAGAGCCTGTCCTCTATCCTATCAATTAATATATCTACAGCTATTTTACCCTGTTCTATGGGCTTGGAATCAATTGCGGTTAAAGACGGACTAAGATAGTGGCTAAAAATTCCATTGGAAAAATTTAACATAGATATATCTTCCGGAATTCTATAACCCAATTCCAAAATGCTTTTTACAATTAAAATGGATGATAACCCATCATCTGCCAATATAGAGTCTATGCTGTTAGTTCCAATAAGATGCTTTAAGCTAATTTTTAAATCTATTTTATGAAAATTGATAATCTGCTTTTTTCCTTTGATTTTTTTGATGGCGTCGCTATAGCCACTTATGCGCTGGTTACCGATGCTGGTGTTAGATATATTGGAAAAATAAGCAATTTTTTTACATCCTAATTTACATAAATCTAGGGTGGCTTCTTCAGCCAAAAGGCTTTCGTTTAAACCAACTTTATCACAAGCAACATTGTCCAAAATACGATCAAATAGAACCAATGGAATATTATATTCAGAAAGTTTATTTAGATGTGTGGAGCTTCCGAACTGGGATTCTGTAAGAGTAGGAGAAATAATAATTCCATCTACACGCCTATGGATAAGCTTGTTAATACATTCTATTTCTTTTTCCAACGAATCATTGGTAAAAGAAATTATAATGTTATAGCCTCTTTTATCAGATTGCTCTTCCATAGAACTCAAAGCTTCAGCAAAAAAATCTGAAAAGATATTAGGTATAATTATCCCTAAAGTTTTTGTTTTTTTTCCTCTTAAATTTTGCGCCATGTTATTAGGGACATAACGTTTTAGAGTTGCCAATTCTGTTACTCGTCGCTTTGTAATGGGACTAATTTCCGTACTATCATTAAGAGATTTAGAAACAGTACTCACTGACAAATTTAGAGATGCTGCTAGTTCTTTAAGTGTAATTCTTGTTTCCATCTAAAATCTTATAAAAACTCTTCAGCTTTTTCTACCATTTCTTTACTTCCGCAAATAAAAGGTACTCGTTGGTGCAGTTCTTCTGGTTCAATTTCCATAATCCGATTAAAACCATCTGTAGCTTTACCACCAGCCTGTTCGGCTAAAAAAGCCATTGGATTGCCTTCATATAATAGACGTAATTTGCCTTTTGGCGCGGTGGTTCCTTCGGGATAGAGAAATATTCCCCCAAAAAGCATATTTCTATGGAAATCGGCCACAAGTGAACCTGTATATCTGGAAGTAAAAGGTCTATTTTCTTTTTCATCAAATTGTTGTACCCATTTAATATATTTTTTTATACCATCAGGAAAATGCACATAATTCCCTTCATTTATAGAATATGTAATTCCTTTTGGCGGAAAAATGATGGCAGGATGAGATAAGAAAAAAGAACCAATGCCGGGATCAAAAGTAAAACCATTTACTCCTTTGCCGGTTGTATAAACCAAAATTGTAGAAGTCCCATATATTAGATAACCTGCAGCCACTTGTTTTGTTCCAGGCTGTAAAAAGTCTTCCAAGGTCGCAGGTGATCCCTCTTTAGAAACTCTACGGTAAATACTGAATATAGTTCCTACTGTGATATTGGCATCAATATTACTGGAGCCATCCAAAGGATCTATGAGTACTACATATTTGGCTTTTTTATGGATTTCATCATCAAAAACCAAAAAATCTTCAAGTTCCTCTGAAGCTAAACCACAGATCTCACCCCGATTTCGGAGAGTATCTACAAAAACATCGTTGGCCATAACATCTAGCTTTGCTTGGGATTCTCCCTGCACATTTTCTTTACCAGCTTTCCCAAGAATTTCTGCTAAACCAGCTTTATTTATTTGCTGGTTCACAACCTTTCCAGCTAGACGAATAGAGCTTAAAAGAGCGCTTAATTCCCCTTTCGCGTATGGAAAATCTTTTTGATTTTCAATGATAAATTCCCCTAAGGTGATATGTCTTTCCATTTTGTGAAATTTAATCCCTCTATAAAATTTTAAAGAGATGATGTAATGGTTAAAAAATCCAAGAACTACTTTACTTACGTTTTTTATATTATTCAAATAAACCTGGTAGCCATAAACTAATCGCGGGTATAAAAGTGACTAACAACAAAACTATTGCCATAACCAAATAGAGTGGCAATAAAGGTTTTATCACTTTTTGTATTGTAGTTTTTGCGACTCCAACCCCAATAAAGAGTACAGATCCTACAGGAGGAGTACAAAGGCCTACACATAAATTCATCACCATAATAATTCCGAAATGTACTGGATCTACCCCAAAATTTTCCATCACTGGTAAAAAAATAGGAGTGAAAATGAGCACTGCAGGAGTCATATCCATGAAAGTTCCTACAAACAATAGTAATAAGTTGATTATTAATAATATCACATATTTATTATCACTCAGTGCGAGCAGCGCTTCACTTACAGATTGTGGTATATTTTCATAAGACATTACCCACGACATACTCATAGAAGTCGCGATTAGTAACATTACGATGGCTGTTGTCCCTACAGAACTCAGAAATACATTGTATAGCATCTTTCTGTCCAGTTCTCTATAAATAAGAGAGAGTATAAGACAATATAATACTGCAATTCCAGATGCTTCGGTAGCCGTAAATATTCCTGAAACAATACCTCCAATTACTACTAATAATAATAAGAGACTAGGCAGCGCTTTTAAAAATGTAGATAAAATCTTCCCAAAACTACTGGAGTTACCGGCAGGATACTTCTTTTTCTTAATCCAAATTGCCGCTACCAACATAAGCGCCAATCCCATTAAAATACCCGGTAAATAACCTGCCAGGAAAAGAGAAGCGATAGAAACCCCTCCGCTAGCCAGAGAATAAACAATAAGAACATTAGAGGGCGGAATAACCAACCCCGTGGTTGAAGCTGTAACATTTACAGCAGCCCCAAATTCTCTAGAGTAGTTTTCCTTTTCCATAGGTGGTCCCAAAATGCCACCAATTGCAGAAGCCGCAGCTACAGCTGAACCGGAAATTGCCCCAAACAACATAGCTGCAATAACGTTTACATACACCAACCCCCCCGGCAGAGAACCAATTAAGGCTTTGGCAAAATTAATAAGACGTTGGGCAATCCCACCCTGATTCATTATTTGGCCCGCCAGAATAAAGAATGGAATAGCCAACAAAGAAAAACTGTCCAAACCTGTAGCCATTCGCTGTGCCACCGTAGTGAATGCGATTAAAGAATCTAACGACGCCAACATGGTAAACAAACAGGACAGCCCAATAGACCAAGCTACGGGTACCCCAATAGCTAATAGAACAATAAATGAAATAACGAGTATCAAAATTTCTGAAATCATGCGAAATACTTTTCAGGGTTTAAAATTTCATTTATTTTATATGCTAGAATTATAAGTCCACTTAAAGGAAGTACCATATAAACCATATATAAGGGAATTTCCAAAGCTGCAGAAATTTGTCCTAAATCATAATTTACATATACCAGATTTCCTCCCCCTAAAATTAAAGCGGCTATACAGAAAAAAATAATAAGCAAATCTATTCCAATTCGCAAACTCTTTCTGTTTCGCTTATTCAATTTTTCTTCGAGCAGATTGATGGCCAGATGATCTTGCTGACCGGCTGTGTAAGCTGCACCGAGAATACCAATCCAAATAAGTAGAAACCTGGCCAACTCTTCAGTTACAGAACTTGGAGATTGCATTACATATCTTGAAAACACCTGCCATAAAACTGCCAGCACCATAATACTCATGAGAAATACTAAGAACCCACCCAATATTTTATCTAAACTTTTCTTCATAATTATTGCTCTGTATTTTGTATCTCTTCTATGAGAATTTCCATTTTAGGATCTAAAGCGAATTCAACATACATAGGTTTTACCAATTCTTTGAATTCATCCTTTTTAGCTTCAAATACAGTTACTCCGGCTTTTTTTACTTCTTCAAGTGCATGAAGCTCAGCTTTCCTCCAAATTTCCTTTTGATATTCGGTTGATTCCACAGCAGCCTCTTTGAGCCATTCTTGTTCTTGTTTAGTTAGTTTGTTCCATAAAGGTGTGCCTATCACCAGTTCATCTGGTATAGCCGTATGTTCATCTAAAATGTAGTATTTACAAACTTCATAATCCCTGGTAAGGTAAAAAGTTGGTGGGTTATTCTCGGCACCATCCACAATTCCCTGTTGTAGAGCTGTGTATAGCTCCCCCGAAGAAATTGGAGTAGGCGAACCACCCAATAATTTTACCATTTGAATGGCTGTTTGGCTCTCCATTACTCGTAATTTTAACCCTTCAAGATCCTCCGGTCCTTTAATTGGCGTCTTGCTATAAAAGCTCCTACTTCCTGCATCATAAAAAGTGAGTCCTTTTAATCTTTTATCGAGGCTGGCATTTAGTAGTTTCTCTCCTATTTTTCCTCCAATAACTGCAAAACGATGATCACGGTCCCTGAATAAGAAAGGAAGGCCGAATACCTTTAATTCAGAAGCAAAATTTCCCATAATTGCAGTAGAAACTTTAGTCATTCCCAGACTACCTATTTGTAACAATTCAAGACATTCCCGTTCTGAGCCAAGTTGCTGATTCGGGTAGATATCAATTTGCATGCTTCCAGCAGATTTCTCCTTTAAGCGTTTGGCCATAAACATCATGCCTTTATGAACTGGATGAGTTATATCCAGCCCGTGTCCCAGCTTAATAATTGTAGTCTTTTTTTCTGCTTCACAACTCGCAAACAACAGGATAAAAGAACCTACTAATAAAACACAAAGTATTTTTATATAATTCATTTTTTGAGACTTTCTGTTATAGTTATGGCCGATGCAACTTTTTGGGTAATCGCTTCATAATCAAAAAAATTATCCTCTTTTTTTATAAAAAGCTTAGATCCTATTCCTACACAATGCACCCCGGCTTCAAACCATTCAGTAAGGTTTTCTTTGGTTGGGCTAACGCCTCCGGTAGGCATTATACTTGACCATGGCAATGGTCCTTTTACGGCTTTTACAAAAGAAGGACCTCCTACCTGGCTACCGGGGAATATTTTCACCACTTCAGCCCCAAGTTCTTCGGCATAAGAAATTTCTGTAACCGAACCACATCCCGGCATCCAGGCAACTTTTCTTCGATTACAGGTTTTGGCCATCTCAGCATTTATAATTGGTGATACAATGAAATTTGCTCCCAATTGGAGATATAAGGAAGTTGTTCCAGAATCGATTACCGATCCCACACCCAAAATCATTTCTTTAAAATTTTCCTTCACATATTTATTGAGTTCTCCAAAAACCTCATGGGCATAATCACCACGATTAGTAAATTCAAAAACACGTGCTCCGCCATCGTAGCAGGCTTTAACTACTTTTTTACAGGTTTCTAAATCTTTATGATAGAATACTGGAACAATTCCCGTTTCTTTAGTGGTCTGAGCCACTTCTATTCTTGTAAATATTGCCATCTGTATTATTCTTAAGTTTAAAAATCTTTAAACCTCATAGATTTAAAATCCTGCGAGATCTTTCCTTATCGTTTTATCCTTCCTCGGGTATTTCCTTCCAGTATTTCCAATACGTCATTCACCTTCACCAAATTGTTATCTCCCAAAATAGTATGTTTTAAAGCACAAGCTGCATTCGCAAATTCCAGAGTTTTTTGGTCTTCATAATTTTTAAGACCATAAATAATTCCGGCAGCATAAGCATCTCCGGTGCCAATACGATCTATTACATTAGATATTTCCAGCTCTACAGTAGTGATATACTCAGTTCCGGTCCAGGCCTGTGCATAGATTTTTTGCCAGGAAGCACTAACGCCCGTCCTCACCTTATCGAAAACTTTTTCTATTGAAGGATAAGTATTAATAAGCCTTTTACTGGCCTCAACAAACCCGTTTTCGGTAAATTCAAAATCGGTTTTTAAGATCTCATTGATCTCGTTAACACCACCAATAAAAATATTTGAAAGCCCCGTAAGCTCGGCTAATACCTGCTGACCATCTTTTCCATACTTCCAAAGATTGCTGCGATAAGAAGGGTCTGCGGTAACTGTTATGCCTTTTTTCTGGGCAATCTCCAGTCCATTTCTTAAAGTTCGATAAGCTGCTTCTGAAATTCCCGGAGTAATACCCGTCCAATGAAAATAACTGCCATCTTCCAATATTTCTTCCCAGTTAATGGTATCTGGATCTATATTGGCAAAGGCCGCATTAAGTCGGTTATAGGAAATCTGGCTGGGGCGCATTCCCGCCCCAATTTCCAGAAAATAAAGTCCTAATGGGTGATCTACTTTGGTCACCGTAGATACTTCTATTCCAAGATGTCTCATCGCAGCAATTGCAGAATCTCCGACAAAATCTTTTGAAACTGCGGTTACTTGCTGCACCCTCATTTCAAAATTGACCAAAGATGCCGCCACATTCATCTCGGTTCCGCCAAAGAAGAATTCCAATTGATGAGATTGTCGCAACTTTCGGTTTTCCGAAGGGGACAAACGCATAAGAACTTCTCCAAATGTGACTACTTTACTCATAATAGGGTTTATAATAAATAATCTGTACTTACAAAATTGGAACTTTTACTATCCAATAATTTTTTCAAGATTTGATTGTTATAAGCTTTGTCTTTACTCGCCACGAAAGTTCTAATTGAAAATGAACGCAAAGCATCATGGACACTTAAAGTACCAACCGCGGAATCTTTTCTACCGGTAAATGGAAAAACGTCTGGCCCCCGCTGGCAGGAACTATTAAGGTTTACACGGCATACGAGATTCACCAAAGTATCAATAAGTGGAGCGATCTTTTCAATTCCGGTTCCGAATAAACTCACTTGCTGGCCATAATTGGAATCGGAAATTTCATCGAGCAATTTTTCAATAGAATTAAAAGGTTTTATAGGAACTACCGGTCCAAACTGTTCTTCCTTATAAACCCGCATTTCTTCAGTCACAGGATAAAGAACTGCCGGAAAAATATAATTATCGGTTGTCTCTCCTCCCCTTTTATTAAGGATTTTGGCGCCATGCTTTTTAGCATCATCTATCAATTCTTGAATATATGCCGGTTTATCGGGTTCCGGTAGTGGCGTAAGCATCACATTTTCATCCCAGGGATTTCCGAATTTTAACTCATCTACCCGTTTTGCATAACGTTTATTGAACTCCTCCTGAATATCTTCGTGAACGTGAAGAATTTTTAAAGCGGTACAACGTTGTCCGTTAAAGGAAAGGGTACCGGAAATACATTCTTCAACAGCAAGATCAAGGTCTGCATCAGGTAAAATAATTCCTGGATTTTTTGCTTCTAATCCCAAAACGAGTCTAAGCCTGTTTTTATGGGGATGTTGATCCTGTAATACAATAGCCGATTTACTATTTCCAATTAAAGCTAAAACATCAATCTTCCCGGTTTTCATTATTGGAGCGGCAACTTCCCTTCCCCTTCCGTAAATGACATTAACTACTCCCTTCGGAAAAGCACTTCGAAAAGCCTCCAATAATGGGGACAATAATAAAACCCCATGTTTTGCAGGTTTAAATACCACTGTGTTACCCATGATCAAAGCCGGGATCAATAACGCAAATGTTTCATTTAGAGGATAATTATAAGGTCCTAAACATAAAACTACTCCTAGAGGCCCGCGTCGAATATGGGCATAGACCCCATCTTTTTCATGAAATTTAGCGCTATCTCGATCCAGTTGCTTATAATCTGCAATGGTATCTATTATATAATCAACAGTACGATCAAATTCTTTTCGGGAATCTGGCAGGGATTTTCCAATTTCCCACATCAAATATTTTACAACCTTTTCCCTTTTGGTTTTCATCTGTTCAACAAAATTTTCCATACAGGCTATCCTATCGGCCACTTTCATAGTTGGCCAATCTCCTTGTCCTTTGGCGAAAGCCTTGGTGGCAGCTTCTAAAACTTCCAGAGCGGAACTCTCATCCATATGTGGCACGGTTCCTAACAAGGTTGGTTTATAGTCCTCTGTTGAGGAAATTGTTGAATAGACCTCATCTTGTTTTCCTTTCCATTGGAGAAGTTCACCATTGGAAAGATAAGTTTCCTGGTGCAAGCCTTCTGATATTTGAAATTCCGTGGGTATTGACATAATTTTGGTTTTATATGGTTTGGTATTCGTTATAGTTCTGAGAAATCAATAGTATGCCAGATTTAGAAAAAACCAGCATACTATGATTATTACTTACTCTTGTTTGATATGTAGAATATAATCTATTATTCAATGATAATGAATAAGATTATCTACCCATCCAACCCCCGTCAATGGTAAGAATTGCACCGCTCATATAATCACTGGCCTTGGAAGCCAGAAAAATAATGGGACCTTTAAAATCTTTGGGCTCACCCCACCGGTCCGCAGGGATCCTTGCAAGTATAGCCTCACTTCGCTCTTCATTGTCTCTTAAGGCCTGGGTATTATCGGTTGCTATATAGCCGGGTGCGATGGCATTTACCTGTACGCCATGAGAAGCCCACTCGTTGGACAAAGCCATTGTTAATTGACCTATCGCTCCTTTTGAAGCCGCATAGCCTGGTACGGTAATTCCTCCCTGAAAAGTTAAAAGTGAAGCCGTAAAAATCACTTTCCCACTCCCTCTTTTTATCATTTCCTTGCCGAGCTCTCTTGAAAGGATAAATTGGGCATTTTGGTTTACCTCAATCACTTTGTCCCAGTATTCATCGGGATGTTCTGCTGCAGGTTTCCGCATAATTGTACCTGCATTATTAACCAGGATATCAATCTGTGGATTCTCTGATTTTAGCTTTTCAATAAATGCATACAGGGACTTTCTATCTGAAAAATCACATTGATAGCCTTTAAATTTCCTGCCTTTAGCCTGAACGGCTTTTTCAATTTTTGAACCTTTAGGCTCCAGGCTGGCTGAAACGCCAAGGATATCGGCACCGGCTTCGGCCAAAGCTTCGGCCATGGCAAAACCAATTCCGCGTTTACAACCGGTTACTAAAGCTGTTTTTCCTTCTAATTTAAATAAGTCCATAATTTCTTTATTTCAATTCGTCAACTGCTACTTTATCCATATCACCATAATCC
>NZ_QEYO01000022.1 GCF_023718305.1 Gramella sp. AN32 | reverse complement strand
GGCTATAGCAACGGGGCTCACCTCTTCCCATCCCGAACAGAGAAGTTAAGCCCGTTAGCGCCGATGGTACTGCACCTCGTGGGAGAGTAGGTCGCCGCCTTCTTTTTATAATCAAAACCCCTTCAGTTAATCCTGATGGGGTTTTTTTATGACGTAAAATGAAATAAAACTTTAATCGAACATCGATTTCACGATGGTTAGGATTCCCTTAAACATCAGGAAAATTGCGCTAAGTAAGACTAAAAATCCAATACTAATTACAACCCAGAAAAGGGGATGGTCCTGATTTTTAAATGCGCTATACAGAACTGTTGGACCTATTAATGATAATGGTAAGGCTGCAGCCAAATATTTTAAACCTTTATAAAGAACTTCTTTATTTGTATGCTTCATTTTATTCAATTGTATAACTGGATCTTTCAGTTTCAGATAACCTAAAATACCCTAAGGGATAATTTTCGGGATTGGTTTCATTAATTATATTTCCTTTTACGGTAGCAGGCATGGTTTCAAATGGGCCTCCCTGGTTAGATCCTACTTGAGATCGTAAAATAAACAAATATTCATAGTAATTTTTAGAAATTCCCTGGATACTTGCTGTGACCAGTGAACCTTTTTCTAAATCTTCATTGGAATAATAGCCAAAAATTTGGTTTCCGTTGGTGAATTCATCTTCATAAATTTCAAAAGTTAACCGGTCTTCAAATGAAAATTTAAATAGATAATAATCTTCTGTATCTACAGGGTCTGTATAATAAAATTTCAATTCATATTCATCGCCAGCAAAACCCCCGCCTTCTGCTTGTTCGATTTTGTCAATTTCTGAAACAGATTTAAAAACTTCAGCAGCCTTATAAATTTCAGCATTATAATAAATTTCAAGAAAGTAAGTTTCATTTAATTCAGGAATAAAATTTTCGGAAATGTAGCGCCCATTGCCCTCAAAGTTGAATTTAAATTCAGTCCCATCAGTATTTATAATGGTAACTTCAGCATCATTTACAAAGGGGATTTCATCTTTATAAAATGGGGTAGTGGTACTTAAAATAATTTCCTGCATATTCCCCGCTGTGCCTTTTTTCCAAAGAATTGAAGCTTCAACTACCAATCTGCCCTGAGTTTCATCAAGGTCGACTTCCACCACATCTTCGCAGGAAAAGTTCAGGAAAACAACTATTATAAGGACGAATCTTTTCATCAGAATTTAAAATTATAGGTTACCGAAGGAATAATTCCGAATAAGGATAATCTAACCGCTTCATTTTTATTTGTATCCTGATTCTCCCTAAAACTGATGGAATATGCATTTTTACGGTTGTATACATTGTAAAGCCCAAAATTCCAATAAGATTTAATTTTTTTATCTGCCTGATTTTTGGGTGTGAGGGTCGCTGAAATATCTAATCTATGGTAAGCAGGCAATCTGTCGCTATTTCTCGCACTATAAACCGGAACGGTAATATATTCATATTTATATTGAGCATTGGGAAAAGTAGTAGCAATACCACTTTGAAAAATAAAATTAGCATTAAACTCCCATTTTTTATTCAGGTCATAACTTCCTGTAATACTCACGTCATGCGTGCGATCAAAATTAGTGTTATACCAATTCCCGTTATTAATCCCAGATTCTTCTAAATTTCTACCGGGTGTTCTTTGTTCAGATTTACTTAATGTATAGGAAAGCCACCCATTCCATCGTCCTTCATTTTTCTTCAATAAAAACTCAAGGCCGTAAGCTCTCGATTCTCCATTTAAAATAACTCTTTCAATCGCATTATTCGCAATTAAATTTGCGCCATCTATATAATCGATTCGGTTTTTAATGTTCTTATAAAAACTTTCAATTTCCATACTATACTCACTATTATTAAAATACTGAAAATAACCAACCGCATATTGATCTAATAATTGGGGTTTCACGTATTTTCCGCTAGGTGTCCAAACATCTAAAGGCGTGGGGGAACTGGTATTGGAAATTAAATGCAGGTATTGCGCCATTCGATTATAACTCAATTTAATCGATTTTGAATCATCTAAGGAATATGCCAAAGAAACCCTTGGTTCAAGATTATTGAAATTTTTTAAAACTTCACCTCGTTTGAATTTCCTGGTTTCTAAAATATCAGCTTCCTGATAAATATCCCGTTGGCGGTCATAAAAAACAGGCTGATCGTTCTCGTAATAATTGAACCCATCCTGACCTAATCTTAAAAATGTACTATACCTCAGGCCATATTCTGCGGAAAATTTCTCAGAAAATTTCTGTTCTGCTGAAAGATAAAAAGCATTTTCAAAAGCATATTTGTTGGTTAATTTGAAAAAATTTATTCCGGAAGTTTCATCGATAGGTCTTATTTCTCCGGGATTAAATTCATATAAAGTATTATGAATGCCGTATTTCAACTGAATTTTATCATTTAAATAATGGTTGAAATCATATTTCAAATTCAAATTCTTAATGCCGCTGTCCCAATTGAAACCTACGAAATTTAGATTCAACCCATAATAGTAATCGCTGTAAATCGCAGATAGATTGGTGAAAATATTATCTGAAAACAGATGATTCCAACGTAGGTTGAAAACTGCATTTCCATAAGTATTTTCGAAATTTTCACTGATGTTAAAAACATCTCTACCAAAGTATCCGGAAAAAAGCAACTTGTTGCTCTTATCTAATTTAAAATTCAGCTTTGTGTTGAGATCGTAAAAATAGGCCCGGTTGGGGTTATCGGTAAATTTTAAAAATAAATGGGCATATGAACTACGCCCACCAATTAAAAAACTAGAATTATCTTTTTTAATAGGGCCTTCAGCTAATAAACGGCTTGAAATAACTCCTATTCCACCTTCTATTTCATATTTTTTACTATTGCCGTCTTTCTGATAAATATCCAAAACAGAAGAAACCCTACCCCCGTATTTAGCGGGAATTCCGCCTTTATACAGTGTTAGGTCTTTGATGGCATCAGGATTAAAAACAGAGAATAACCCGAATAAATGCGAGGAGTTAAAAATAGTCGCTTCATCCAGCAAAATAAGGTTTTGGTCTACTGCGCCGCCTCTTACGTTAAATCCGGAAGCACCTTCACCAGCATTGGAAACTCCGGGCAAAAGGAGCAAAGATCTAATCACATCGGCTTCACCAAATACAACAGGAAGTTTTTTTATTGTTCCTGCGGTGAGCCGGTTAATACTCATTTCAGGTTTTCGAATATTCAATTTTTCGATATTTTCTGTAATAACCACTTCTTCCAGAGTTTCAGAAGCTTCAGCCAATTGGAAATCCCTGCTTATATTTTTAGTCAATTCGATCTCAAAACTTTGTGACTGATAACCTAAATATGATACCAAAACCCTATAATTACCTTGCGGAAGTTTGATGGAAAAATAACCGTACTGGTTGGTAACCACACCGGTAGATTCTTCGGGGATTAGAATATTTACACCAATTAACGTTTCATTACTGGCGGCATCGCTGATAGTTCCGCTGAGGGTAAATACTTCCTGCGCAAACATTGCGGAAGCATTTAGTAGGTACAGGAAAAGGAAAATTCTGAAGGATTTCAGGAGATATTTTTTTAAGTTTTAAAATGTTCAAGATATGAAATTGTTAAGTGTGATAAACCGCAAAATTTCTTTTTTCCTGTTCAGAAAACCGGTACAATAATCCTGAACTTATTGTTAGGGAAACCAAAAGGGGCAAAGTGCTGGATGTGTGAAATTGGGTGCTTAAAAATAAGGAACAATCATAGATAGGATCGAAAAAGGCCATAAAAGGATTAGGCTTCTATCACTCCCGTACAATTATGTATTTAATTCTTCGGGTAAATCAATCCAGAATGTCCAAATTTCGGAAACGCCAGAATTTCCATTACCTAACTTATGGAGTTTCGCTAATTTTAACTTTTATTCGATTTAGGCAGAAAATTTTCGAAATGGTTTCCAGATTTTGGCTTTCCCAAAAAATTTTAAAATGAGGTGTTCAGAAAGTGATCTTTTTTTATTAAAAAAGAGTTGATGTTCTGTTAGTAGGTCTTTGAATACAGTTTCTTTCAATTTGGTAAATAAGTTACGGGCAGCATATTTTACGGTAGTATGTTTAGGATACCCCCTTATTTCTAAATGTTCATCAATTAATTTCCATCCTAAAATATAGCTTTGAATATTTTTTCTATTTTCGAGATTACTGATCCTTTCTGAAGTGCCTGCGCGATAAAGAACATGGGTTCTACGGGTAAATTTTACTTTATCGCAATTTAGAAATATCCTGGTAAAATATTCGCCATCATCATTATTCGAAAGATTTTCATTCCATTTTCCTGCAATATTTGATAATTGAATTGGAATAAAATAATTATGTATAGGGAGGTAACTAGACATATTACCGAAGATATTGAGAAGCT
Organism: Gramella sp. AN32; assembly: GCF_023718305.1. Taxonomy (GTDB): domain Bacteria; phylum Bacteroidota; class Bacteroidia; order Flavobacteriales; family Flavobacteriaceae; genus Christiangramia; species Christiangramia antarctica. The sequence goes on along the minus strand of NZ_QEYO01000022.1, from coordinate 74,965 downwards.
CCATGGGTTTATTCGTGGAAAAATAGGTGGGCATTTTTTCGTGGACCACCACTTTCTTGCTTTTCACATAAAACCGTCCCCATTTACAGGTGGCAAGACACAGCGGACTTTCATTTTTTAAAAGCTCACTATGGACTTCAATTTTGTTTTGGGCAATAGTATCGTCAGAATCTAAATATTGTATAAAGTTTCCTTTAGCATTTTCAAGGCCAATATTCCGGCAGGTGGCAGCACCTTTTTTTCTGGTAGTAGGTCGTTGAATATATATGAATCTGGGATCTTTTAAATATTGTTGAATGAGATGTTTTGTCCCATCTGTAGAGCCATCATCAACTATCAAGCATTCCCATGAAGAAGAGGTTTGCTTTAAAACACTTTGTAAAGTGAAAGGTAAGATTTCACCACGATTGTACGTAGGAATAATAATAGAAACTAATTCACTTTCCATACATAAAGAATAAAGCCGGAAATTAATTCCGGCTATATAAATTATTTCAAAATTGTATTAAATTTTTCACTTGGCCTCATCGCTTCACGAGTGAGTTGGTCATCTGGCAGGTAATAACCTCCAATATCAACAGGAGAGCCCTGCGCATCTATTAAATCCTGCAGGATTTGTTCTTTGTTCTCTGTCATAGCTTTGGCTACGCCCTCAAAATAAATATTTAAGTCTGTATTCGTTTTTTGGGTTGCCAGCTCTTGTGCCCAATATAATGCTAGATAAAAATGACTTCCCCGGTTGTCGAGTTCATTAACTTTTCTGGAAGGAGATCTTCCTTCATTCAGAAATTTCTCGGTGGCGCTATCCAAAGCTGTGGCCAGCGTTAAAGCTTTCTCATTCTCATATTTATTTCCAAGATGTTCCAAAGAAACGGCAAGTGCTAAAAATTCACCTAAAGAATCCCATCTTAGATGACCTTCTTCCATAAATTGCTGCACATGTTTAGGAGCAGATCCCCCCGCACCAGTTTCGAAAAGTCCACCGCCATTCATCAAGGGAACTATGGAAAGCATTTTTGCGCTTGTACCCAGTTCAAGAATGGGAAAAAGATCTGTAAGGTAATCACGTAGAACATTCCCTGTTACAGAAATGGTGTCTTTGCCATCTTTAACTCGCTCCAGAGTATATTTGGTCGCTTCTGTGGGTGACATAATTTTTATTTCAAGACCATCGGTATCATATTCGGTTAAATATTCATTTACCTTTTTGATCAGTTCCGCATCATGGGCCCTTTCCTTATCAAGCCAGAAAACCGCTGGGGTTCCTGTTGCTTTCGCCCTGCTTACAGCCAGCTTTACCCAATCCTGAACCGGCGCATCTTTTACCTGACACATTCTCCAAATATCTCCTTGCTCAACTGAATGCTCTAACAACGTATCTCCATCAGAACTTAAAACCTTTACCACACCATTTCCAGGTATCTCAAAAGTCTTATCATGAGAGCCATATTCTTCAGCTTTTTGGGCCATCAATCCCACATTAGGAACAGTTCCCATAGTCGTTGGGTCAAAAGCTCCATGTTCCTGGCAAAAATCTATGGTAGCCTGGTATAATCCTGCATAACTACTGTCAGGAATCACTGCTTTAGTATCCTGTTGTTTTCCTTCGGCATTCCACATTTGTCCTGAAGTCCTTATCATGGCGGGCATAGAAGCATCGATAATTATATCTGAAGGGACGTGAAGATTGGTAATTCCTTTGTCTGAATTTACCATGGCTAAATCAGGGCCATCCAGGATATCTTTTTCTATAGCTGTCGTAATCTCCTTTTTCTTAGCTTCAGATAGATTATCGAGCGAGGCAAGTACATCTCCCAAACCACTATTAGGATCGGCTCCGGCTTCCCTCAATTCCGTTCCGTATTTTTCAAAGACATCATCAAAGAATACTTTAACTGCATGTCCAAAAATAATAGGGTCGGAAACCTTCATCATGGTTGCTTTCATATGAAGGGAAAAAAGAACGTTTTTTTGTTTGGCATCTTTCACCTGTTCTTTTAGGAATGCTAAAAGCGCCTTCTTGCTCATTGTAGTCGCGTCTATGATTTCGCCTTCCAGAACCTGAAGATTATTCTTCAGAATTTTTTCGTCACCGTTTTCATTTTTAAAAACGATCATAAGGTGATCACTGCCTTCCAGAGTTAAAGATTTTTCATTAGCTCTAAAATCCCCATGTTCCATGGTGGAAACGTGGGTTTTAGAATCTGAACTCCAGGCTCCCATACTATGTGGGTTCTTTTTCGCAAAATTTTTCACGGCCTTTGGGGCCCTGCGATCGGAATTTCCTTCTCGGAGCACCGGATTTACAGCACTTCCTTTAATTCGGTCATATCTTGATTTTATCTGTTTTTCCTTATCATCTGAAGGACTATCGGGATAATCAGGAATGTTGTAACCTTTAGCCTGTAATTCTGAAATGGCAGTTTTCAACTGTGGTTCAGAAGCACTAATATTGGGAAGTTTTATAATGTTAGCTTCAGGCTTTTTAGCCAGCTCTCCCAATTCCGCTAAATCATCAGTAACTTTTTGATCGTTTTCAAGATAATCTGGAAATTGAGATAATATTCTCGCTGCAAGCGAAATATCCCTGGTCTCAAGACTAACACCTGCGGCCTTGGTAAAAGCCTCAATGATTGGAAGAAAAGAATAAGTCGCCAACATTGGCGCCTCGTCTGTTTTTGTATAAATGATTTTTTCTTTTTGTGACATTCAATTTTTTTTGATTGCAGATAATTAAAAAATACCCTAATAAATCAGGGAGGTAATAAGGTTGCAATATACTATTATTGGGGCTTTTTTCCTATGGTTTCGAGGTTTGGATCTTGTAAAAATTTCTTAAACAGGTGCATAAAAAAAGCCATTTCATCTTAATAATAAAATGAAATGGCTTCTACAGAAACAATACGTTCTCACAATTATCAAAGCATTTTAAACCTTGCAGTGTGCATTGTTTCCCGTGATTTTATCCTGAAAAAATCCAGCAATAAATTCACAATGATTTTTAACTTTCAAACGTATCCTACAAACGCAGGCCTATAATGTTATATAGAAGATAAAAATCGTATGTAAAGAACTTGGCTTTACGAAATTCTGAAATAAGAATCCTTTTGTCCTCTTATCTCAAATTTCTATATCTAAGATAAGAAAAAATAAAAAGATCTGCTAAAATTTTAACCTTTTAGTTTTCAACAGGCTACGAACATCAATTATCAACAATTGTTTATAAAAAAAGCCCCCTAACAGGGAGCTAATATTATTGAATAAGTTAGGATTATCTTTTAACTTCTTTAATCCTGGCTTTCTTACCGGTTAGTTCTCTAAAGTAGAAAATTCTGGCTCTACGAACCTTACCTCTTTTATTTACTTCAATTTTTTGGATTGCAGGAAGGTTAATAGGAAAAATTCTTTCCACACCCACAGTTCCACTCATCTTTCTAATAGTGAAAGTTTGAGAAGCTCCTGTTCCTCTTAACTGGATTACAACACCTCTAAAAAACTGGGTTCTTGTTTTTGCGCCCTCTGTAATTTCATAATAAACAGTGATGGTATCACCAGCTGAAAATTCAGGTAAATCCTTTTTTCCAACGAACTCGTCCTGAACAAATTTTATTAAAGATTCCATATCTCTTATTTTAAAGTAAATCCAAAACAACATCCACGTGTATCGCCAGAGGTTATTTTAGAGAGTGCAAAATTAACTAATTTATCGTATTGTACAAGTTGATATTGAATTTTTTAATCTTCTTCTAAAAGATCAGGCCTCAGTTGTTTTGTTCTTTTATAAGCCTGTTCCTCTCTCCATGTTTCAATTTTTCCGAAATTGCCTGAAGTTAATACCTGTGGAACCGCCCAGCCTTTATATTCCTGTGGTCTGGTATAAACCGGGGGAGCCAGTAAGTTGTCCTGAAAACTATCGGTCAAAGCTGATGTCTCATTGCCTAATACACCTGGAATTAATCGAATTATGGAATCGCAGAGCACTGCAGCCCCAAGCTCCCCACCCGAAAGCACATAGTCGCCTATCGAAATTTCCCTGGTAATGAACTGGTCTCTTACTCGCTGATCTACACCTTTATAGTGTCCGCAAAGAATAATGATGTTCTCATGTAGGGAAAGTCGGTTGGCCATTTTCTGGTTTAGTGTTTTGCCATCAGGTGTCATGTAAATCACTTCGTTGTAATCTCTTTCCTTTTTTAATTGGGAAATACACTTATCTATAGGTTCGATCATCAACACCATTCCTGCACCACCGCCAAACTGGTAATCGTCTACCTGTTTATAATTATCGGTTACGTAATCCCGAAGATTGTGGAGATAAATTTCAACCAATCCTTTTTCAATGGCCCTTTGTAGAATAGAAGCTTCAAACGGACTCTTCAGTATATCTGGAACAACCGTAATGATATCTATTCTCATATTTGAAAAATTAAATATATCTTAGGAAACCCCGCCTTGTTTATTGCGTTCGTCCTGAAGCATCCTTCCCAGGCGTTGTTCTTTTTCCAGCGCCTTTGTTCTATAAACGTCAAATTCTTTTTCGGTTTCGTCTAATTTTTGTCGGGATTCGCGGATGGCAGAATGAGAACTTCTATATCTGAAAAATAAAATAACCAGAATGACCACCAGGATCAAAACGATTCCCCACATCATTGCTTTATAGCCACCTTTTGAAAATGGCATCCCCAAAAACATTAAAGCATCTTTCTCCTCAGATACATCCTGAAGATTTTGTTGCGTAGTTTTTAGCTCATTCTTAAGATTTTGTATTTCAGAATTTTGCTGATCAACAGTGCTTTTTTGAGTGCTAATTTCGGCTTTTAGATCGTTAATGTAAGTATTCGTGGTGTTTTTAAGCCGAATAAGTTTGTCATAATCAACCACCTTATAGCCCTGATAATTATTTGAGCTTTCAATAAGGGTGGTAAATTCATCCTGAATAGGGGTTTTGGTTGCAAGGCTGTCTTCCTGAGCATTCATCTGAAATACACTTACAAAAACAAAAACAGCTACATAGTAAATTTTGTTTTTCATTTCCTGGGGATTCTTTGGTTTAGTTTGATAATCAACGAGCGAATTTTATGGTTAGTATTTCAGATGATCGGAAGTGAAAATTCGCCAGGATTAAATTTAATAAGGTTTAGATCAGTTTTTTAAAATTATTTTAGTGTGGCAAAAATAAAAAAACCTGCCTTAATAGGCAGGTCTTTTTTATTAAAAGATTTTTCTAATAGTAAGTATAACGCCTAACTTTAGCAATGTATTTTGCCAGCCTAATTACCTGGTGGCTGTATCCATATTCATTATCATACCATATATATAGGATCACATTTTTACCATTTGCTGATACAATCGTTGCGTTGGAGTCATATATTGCTGGAGCCGAAGATCCAATAATATCTGTAGATACCAACTCATTGTCCATGGAATATTGAATTTGTTCTACCAGCTCTCCCTGCAGGGCAGCCTGTTTCATAAGATGATTTACCTTCTTAAGGTTGGTCTTTTTTTCCACTTCAAGGTTAAGGATTGCTAAAGAACCATTGGGGACAGGAACTCTAATTGCATTGGAAGTGAGTTTTCCTTCAAAAACAGGTAGAGCCTTGGCAACTGCCTGACCTGCTCCGGTTTCAGTAATGACCATATTTAGTGCAGCGGCACGGCCACGACGGTATTTGCTGTGCATATTATCTACCAGATTCTGGTCATTAGTATATGCGTGAATTGTTTCCAAATGCCCATGAGTCACTCCCAGGGAATCCTGTATAGCTTTTAATACAGGCGTTATCGCATTGGTGGTACAGGACGCTGCTGAAAAAATATTCGTTGTATCAGGATGATACTCTTTATGGTTTACCCCATGAACAATATTTGGAACTTCTTTTCCCGGTGCAGTCAATAAAACCTTTGCGGCTCCTTTGGATGAAAGATGACGGCTTAAAGCTTCCTTATCTCGAAAGGCACCGGTATTATCAATAATTAGCGCGTCTTTAATACCGAATTTTGTGTAATCGATATCTTCGGGTTGATTCGCTGAAATCATATGGACCGTAGTACCATTAATAATCAAAGCTGAATTCTTTTCATCAATGCCTACAGTTCCACTGAAAGATCCGTGAACCGAATCACTTTTCAGTAAGGAAGCCCTTTTTTCAAGAACCATGCGATCAACTTTCCCCCGGGTAACCACAGCCCTTAATCGTAACTGATTCCCTTTTCCGGTTCTGGTCATCAATTCCCTGGCAACCAACCTGCCAATTCTTCCGAAGCCATAAAGCACCACATCTTTAGGTTTAACCACTTCAGTTTCCTTGGCATCTCTCAATTTATCTGAAACGAATGCCATCGCGTTGGCATGTGGTTGTCCATCCAAATGATATTCATAAGTTAATTTACCAATATCAAGTTTTGCCGGCGGTAAATTAAGGCCCTGGATCGCTTTGGCAATTTCTACGGAATCAAAGATTGAAATGGGTTTTTCCACAAATTCCCCGGCATACTCATGAAGATCAAGAATATCGCTCACATTAAGATTGATAAGTTGATTTCTGAAAATCACTAGCTCAATAGATTTATCATACCATAAATGACTTACGATATTGATAAATTCTACAGAAGCTTTTCGACGATTTGCCTGGAAGGATAATTCTTTTTCGTAAACTTTATTAAAGTTCATGTGTAGCGGTGTTGTTTTAAATTTTGCGCAAAAGTATATATTTCAAACGTTTTCGTAAAAGTTTTCCGCATAAAAAAACTCCCCGGATTTTGGGGAGTTAGATCATTTGAAATTGTTCAAATTATTGCCACAACATGCTTTGTTCTTTTCCGGTTTTATCGAGATACTTAATATAGATTGGATCGCCGGTATCACGATTTGCCAATGCATTTTTAATATCGTCGATACTGCCTACTTTTTTACTGTTGACTTGGGTTACCAAGCTACCAACCAATTCATTTTCCGGTAGGTTTTTCATAGTAGTGCCATTAATGAATACCCCATTATCTGTCTTGAATTTTTTCAGTTCTTCCTTCGTCGCGTTCTTAAATTCAAGTCCTAACATACTTGCGACATAGATCTCATTTTTTGTAAGTTCTACGTTGATTTCCTTTTCATCACCATCCCTTAGAACCTTCACTAAAACCTTATCCCCAGGGCGCTTAGAGTTAATATAGCCGGTTAATTCTGAAAAACTTTTAATATCGATATTATCAATTTTTCTAATAACATCGCCGGTTTTAATTCCTGCTTTTTGAGCTCCGCTACCTAAAGTAACTTCGGAAACAAAAACGCCTTGAGCCGTATTTACGTTGTATTCTGCTTTAATATCTGGGGAGATATTTATGGTACTTCCACCACGAATTCCCAGAATTCCCTGCTGCACATCTCCAAACTCTATAATATCTTCCACGATTTTGCGGGCATTATTAGAAGGCACGGCAAAGGCATAGCCAATATAGCTGCCACTGGGGGAGGTAATTGCCGTATTTATACCAATTAACTCTCCATTGATGTTTACCAGTGCACCCCCGCTGTTGCCGGGATTTATAGCAGCATCTGTTTGAATGAAAGATTGTGGTGAATTATCCTGTACATTTAGGTCTCTGGCTTTGGCACTAATAATTCCGGCAGTAACCGTAGATTTTAAATTGAAAGGATTCCCAACTGCTAAAACCCATTCGCCAAGTTTTGTATTATCTGAATCTCCAAAAGGTATATATTCCAGATTTTCCGCATCCACTTTAATCAGCGCGATGTCTGAAATTTTGTCTGTCCCAATAACTTCAGCTTTATACGTCTGGTTGTTATTTAAGGTAACCTCAAGTTCGTTCGCACCGTCTATCACATGATTATTGGTGACAATATATCCATCTGGTGTAATAATCACTCCAGAACCTGAGCCCTGTAAGGCCCTGCCACCGCTATTTCCATACTGGTAATATTCCCAGATACTTCGCGGCCCTTTAAATACCGCGACATTTTTAACGTGCACAACGGCATGAACAGTTTTTTCAGCAGCTTCAGTAAAGTCTACATTAGTGCCATAAAGGTTTGAATTGCTCACCGGCAGGAAAGAATTTTCGTTAGGGCTTGCAGTAAATGTTGCCGGAATTGCTTCTTTATCAAAGATAAGTTGATAACTTCCTAGAGTTATCGCCCCACCCAGAACAGAAGCTAATAGTAAGTTTCCTATTTTCTTCATTTTCGGATATTTTGGTTATTAAACTTTTTAATTTATTCTTTAGTATACTCTCCGTCGATTTTAACCACCATTTAACACCCGGGATTTTTCTAGCATTATCGTATATTTGCCCCACTTCCAAAAAAAACTATGACCATCAATTTCTATAAATATCAGGGTACGGGGAACGATTTCGTAATGGTGGATAATCGCAATGAATTATTCCCCAAAAACGATACCAATCTCATCAATAGCTTGTGTGATCGCAAATTTGGCATAGGTGGCGATGGGTTGATTTGTCTGGAAAATGATGCTGACGAAAATATCGATTTTAAAATGGTGTATTTCAATGCTGATGGAAATGAAAGTAGTATGTGCGGGAATGGGGGCAGATGCCTGGTTGCGTTCGCGAAATTTTTGAACATAATTCAGGAGCATGCAACTTTTCTCGCCGTAGATGGACTGCACGAAGCGAAAATCAAAAAAAATACGGTGGAATTGAAAATGCAGAATGTAGAAAACATTCAGGTTAATGAAAACCACATCTTTTTAGATTCCGGTTCTCCACATCATGTTCAGATAACAGGAAAAATTGATGATCTGGAAGTGAAAAGAATAGGAGCCGAGATTAGATATTCAGATCTATATGGAAAGACAGGTTCCAATATAAATTTTGTTGAGAAAATTGGGGAAGACACCTTCAAGGTAAGGACTTATGAAAGAGGGGTTGAGGATGAGACTTTAAGCTGTGGGACCGGTGTTACTGCGGTTGCGCTGGCCATGGCCGCAATTTCAAAAACTAGTAGCAATGAAGTCCAATTGAAAACTCCGGGCGGTGAACTTCGGGTAAGGTTTCAGAAAGATGGGCAAGGTTTTAAAAATGTATGGTTAATTGGCCCTGCAATTCAGGTTTTTAAAGGTGAAATATTATGTTAACTTTAAAAGGTGATCTCGTCTACCTTCGGGCGCTTGAGCCTGAGGATCTTGATTTTGTTCATGAAATCGAAAATAATGAGGATTTCTGGGAAATTAGTGCCACGCAGACACCTTATTCAAAATTTTTAATTAGACAATATCTTGAAAATGCCCACAGGGACATTTATGATATTAAACAGCTCAGGCTGGTAATTTGTGATAAGAATGATGATGCAGTAGGCTTAATTGACGTGTTTGATCTGGAGCCAAAGGATAATAGGGCGGCTATTGGGATTTTGATCGCAGATGCCAAGAACCGAAAAAAGGGGTTTGGAAATGAAAGTTTAAAATTGCTTTGTAAATATTGTTTCACACACCTGGGTTTACACCAATTATATGCCAATGTTTCTGAAAATAACGAAGAGAGTATAAAGGTTTTTGAAAACAACGGATTTCAAAAAGTAGGTTTAAAAAAAGACTGGACACTTTACCATGGAGAATATAAAAATGAATGGCTCTATCAACTAATTAATAATGTACATTAAGAAAATAATCGTCGTAATCGCCATTCTTGGATCTGTGGCCTTTGCCTATTTCGGATATACTATTTACAACAGTATCTTCTCTTCAAATACCCGTTTTGATAGCGATGAACACATCGTTTATATTCCCAGTGAAGCAAATTTTGCTACTGTAAAAGATTCCCTAAAACCTATTCTAAAAGATTTCGAATCATTTCAATTGGTTGCCGATAAAAAAGGCTATGCCTCTAATGTGCGGCCTGGAAGGTATGTTCTGAAAAAGGGAATGAATAATAACGATCTGGTAAATGTCTTGCGGAGTGGGAATAACCCTATAAAAGTTCGCTTCAATAATCAGGAGCGTTTAGAAAATCTCGCCGGAAGGATTTCAGGGCAAATTGAAGCAGATAGCGCCAGTTTATTAAAGGTTTTTCGGGATAAGCAATTTCTGGATTCTTTAAATTTTAACGAGAAGAATGCTTTGGGGATGTACATCCCCAACCAGTATGAATTTTATTGGAATACCAGTGCTGAAGAATTTCAGCATAGGATGAAAACCGAATACGATAGGTTTTGGAATGATGCAAGAAAGCAAAAGGCAAAGGAAATTGGCCTTACTCCACAGCAGGTAACTACTATTGCATCGATTGTTCAGAAAGAAACTGTAAAGGTTGACGAACGACCGCGGGTTGCCGGTGTATATATGAACCGGTACAAAAATGGTTGGAAACTGGATGCCGATCCCACCGTGATCTATGCGATTAAACAAGAACTTAATAATTTTGACACTATAATCAAGCGGGTGTTATATAAAGATCTTACGATAGAATCTCCATACAATACGTATAAATATAAAAACCTACCTCCGGGCCCCATCACCATGCCCGATATCACCTCCATCGATGCCGTGCTTAATCATGAAAATCATGATTTCTTTTATTTCGTGGCGAATGTTGAAAATTTTGGTTACCATAAATTTGCTAAGACCCTGGCCCAGCATAACCGAAATAAGCAGGAATATGTACGCTGGATCAATTCGCAAGGAATTCGTCGATAATCCTTGCTCAAATGAATGTTTCTATAGTTTATTGACTATGAGTATGCTATAAACCGATTATAGTCTATCAAACTTTAAAAATTCTTTAACAAGCTGTATATCAATTTATTAAAAATTGTTGTACATTTGCGCCGCTAATATGAAAGGTATAATTAGGCGAAAATCTATGATTTTTACCTTCACCTTTCGAAATAGATTTTATGGGAAAACGTAAGAAGCTTGCAAAATTTTCAATCTTACCTTTGGCTACCGGAACTATCTTTTATAGTTTCTCTACAAAGGAGGCCTCCCTCAATTATGAGGCATATTCTACCAACGAATTAAGTTTAGATTATACGGTAGAAGACGTTAGAGACGAAATTACTGCTCCTTTTCAAATTTCTAAAACAACCCCCTTTACCGGAAAATCGTATATCGGTTTTAAAGAAGCCCTCGGTTTTAAAGAATCAAGAGGTGATTATAAAACGATCAATGAATATGGTTATCTGGGAAAATATCAATTTGGAAAAGGAACCTTAAAACTTGTAGGTATTTATGATACTTATGGTTTTCTAGACTCTCCATCACTTCAGGAAGCTGCCTTTTATGCGAATGCATCCCGAAATAAGTGGATTTTACAAAGGGATATTAAAAGGTTTGTAGGGAAAACAATCAACGGGGTAGAGGTTACAGAATCTGGAATTCTTGCTGCCGCTCACCTGGCTGGTCCCGGAAGCGTGAAAAAATATCTTCGCAGTTGGGGAGCTCAGGCTTTTAGTGATGCTTTTGGAACGTCAGTTAGAAATTATATGAGACGTTTTGGAGGATATGATGTGTCTTACGTGCAAACTGTAAAGAATGCTCGTGTGGATTTTGACAGAATCTAATATCTAAACATCCTTCTGAAATATAAAAATAGCCGGTCTCTTATGGAGGTCGGTTTTTATTTTTTTCCAGGCTTCCACCGGGGCAGTTTTTATAAATTCTGAAGTCAAAGTGAGATCACATGCCACGCATAATTGGGTGGAGGGATGTAAATTTTCGATAAGGTCTTCCAGAAATTTGTTGTTCCTATAGGGTGTTTCTATAAATAATTGCGCCTGATTTTGTTCTGAAGAAATTCTTTCTAAAAATTTTATCTGTTGTTTTCTTTCCTTTTTATCGATAGGTAAATATCCGTTGAAGGAAAAACTCTGACCGTTCATACCGCTGGCCATCATGGCAAGCAGTATGGAGGATGGGCCAACCAAAGGAATTACCTTAATGTTATTCTGATGTGCCAGTTTTACAATTTCCGCACCGGGATCGGCCACTCCGGGACAACCTGCTTCGCTCAGCAATCCTATATCCATCCCATCTTTTATGGGATCCAGGAATGAGGGAATCTCCAGGGGATCGGTAAATTTATTAAGACTATTCAGCTTTAATTCCTGCTGGGGCTTGTCGGGAAGAATTTGCTTGATGAACCTTCGGGCAGATTTCTCATTTTCAACGATGAAATGATTCAGTCGCTCTACAACTTTGATATTATAGGTAGGAAAAATTTTGGACGGTTCGTTTTCCCCCAGATTTACAGGAATAAGATAAAGACTTCCTGAATTTTTATCGATCATTACAGGGTTTTGTTTTTGATCTTTTCCGCAATGCTATCGCAGGCCTCATTCAGCATCTTGTAAACATTTTCAAAACCCATCTCCCCACCAAAATAAGGATCGGGTACATCAACTTTTTCTGAAGGGAAGATCTCATCCAAAATTAGATGAACTTTCTTCCTGTCTTCTTCTGTCCTTGCCAATGAAATTACATTGCTAAAATTAGAATTGTCCATTACATAAATATGGTCAAAATCTTCAAAATCTTGGGCGGAAAACTGGCGGCCACGTTGCTGTGAAATATCAAGCTGATTCTTTTTTGCAATCGCGATGGAACGTCTGTCTGGTTCATCACCAATATGATAATCTCCCGTTCCGGCAGAATCTACAAAAACTTCTGAAGGGTTTACTTTTGATTTTAGAAGACCTTCTGCCAATGGTGATCTACAGATATTGCCGAGACACACCATCAAAATTCTGGTTTTCATAAAGGAAATTTTATAGGGTGAGCTTTTTGTTAAGATCTTCAACAAATTTCTTGAATTGCTTGTCTGTAGAAGCAAGATTATCTACGGTTTTACAGGCATGTAGCACAGTGGCATGATCACGGCTTCCAATTTGAGAGCCTATACTTGCCAAAGAAGCTTTGGTGAACTTTTTCGCAAAGAACATAGCCAATTGTCTCGCCTGGACAATATGCCTTTTTCTTGTTTTAGACTGAAGGGTATCCACATCCATTTGGAAATAGTCACTTACCACTTTCTGGATATAATCGATAGAAACCTCACGTTTAGTATTCTTCACGTAGTTATCAACGATCTTTTTCGCCAGTTCAAGGGTGATATCCTTTTTGTTGAAAGAAGAATGTGCGATCAACGAAATAATGGCACCTTCTAATTCCCGAATATTGGTTTTGATATTATTTGCCAGAAATTCAACGATATCTTCAGGCATTTCAACACCATCCCGATATAATTTATTTTTGATGATAGAAACACGTGTTTCAAAATCTGGATGCAGTAATTCCGCTGAAAGTCCCCATTTGAACCTTGAAAGCAATCGTTGTTCTATGTCCTGCATATCTACAGGAGCCTTGTCACTTGTAAGAATTACCTGTTTTCCATTTTGATGCAGGTGGTTGAAAATATGAAAAAAGACGTCCTGTGTACCAGCTTTACCTGAAAGTAGTTGAATATCATCCACTACAAGAACATCTATAATCTGGTAGAAATGTATGAAATCATTTCTATTATTCTTTTTTACGGATTCAATATACTGTTGGGTAAACTTTTCCGCAGATATATATAATACTGTTTTCTCCGGGTATTTATCCTTGATCTCAACTCCAATAGCATGGGCCAAATGGGTTTTTCCCAAACCAACACCACCAAAAATCAATAATGGATTAAAAGACGTTCCACCGGGTTTATTGGCAACTGCTAAGCCCGCAGATCTTGCCAAACGGTTAGATTCCCCTTCAAGAAAATTTTCAAAGTTGTAATTTGGGTTAAGTTGGGATTCAATTTTGACATTACGAATTCCCGGGATGATAAACGGATTTTTAAGCTCCGGACTTTTATTTTTAATAGGGACATCAACTTCTTGGGAAGCGACATTTGACCTTTGTGTACTGGGAATTTTTTCGGTAAAAGGCAACTTATTCCCATATGTATTTTCCATTCTAATTACGTATACCAGCTTTGCTTTATCCCCCAGTTCCTTGGTTAGTGATACCTTTAAAAGTTTCACGTAATGCTCTTCAAGCCATTCATAAAAAAATTTGGAGGGCACCTGGATACTCAGGGCACAATCTGTTAGTTTAACTGCTTGGATAGGTTCAAACCATGTTTTATATGCTTGAGGTGTAATGTTATCCTGAATAAAAGAGAGACAATTATTCCAAACCGATTGCGCAGTTTTTGACATTCTTAGTTAAACTTATTTCTAGATTAGTAGTTAGTTCTATTGGAGGTTAGAAAATTAAAATTCCCTAACTCGAGCGGAGCAAATATGTGAACAAAAAATGTAAAAAAAAAACGATTTTGGGGTTGAATTTTAAGAATAATTTATGCATACTTGATCGCAGGCATGAAGATAAAAAACCTTTTCAATATAACCCCGTAAATTTCAATGAATTTCCATGGAAAACTCAAATTCGATAGTTAAAATTAGATATGCAGAGACTGATCAAATGGGTGTGGTACACCATGGAAATTATCCCCAATACTTTGAAATCGCTCGTATTGACTGGCTTGAACGTTTAGGTATCTCTTATGCATCCATGGAAAAAGATGGGGTTATGTTGCCAGTTTACAGCATGAATATAAAATATAATGCACCCTTATATTTTGGAAATGAAATAAATATAGAAGTTAGGTTGCGAGAGGCCCCAAATGTTAAAATAATCTTCGATTACACGATATACAATGAACAGGGAAAAAAATGTTGCGAAGCAAGCACTATTTTAGTCTTTATGAACTCGATGACAAGAAAGCCAATTAAATGTCCCCAGTTTATTTTAGACAAATTGTAAGAATAAGACTACAATTTTGAAATTTCAATTTTGTAAGTAGTATTAAATTTCTCAAAGATAGAAGCTGTATCCTTTTTTCTAACGGAAATAAAAATTTTACAATTTAGCTCCAACTTTTGATCGATCACATTTAGGTTGTTTTGTTTAATCATTGTCATTACCTTATTCATTTCAGGATAATCAAATTTTATAATGAAGACTTCATCGATGGTGCGTTTAAGGATTTCTGAATTTTCCAGCGCCATTTGTGCTGCCGTTCTATAGGCATTGATCAATCCTCCCACACCTAGTTTAACCCCGCCAAAATACCTTACTACTACAATAAGGATATTGGTAACTTCAAAAGACTGGATTTGACCGTAAATAGGCATTCCCGCCGAATTTGAAGGTTCCCCGTCATCATTTACGCGATATTGGAATTCCTCCTTGCCTAACTGCCAGGCATAGCACCAATGCCGCGCTTTATAGTGGTTGTTCTTCACTTTTTCCAGAATGCTCTCAATCTCACCTTCTGTTTTAACCGGAAAAGCAAGACCGAAAAATTTAGAATTCCGATCTTTAAAAAGCACTTCTTCCGAAGGTTTTGTGAGCATTTTATAAGTGTCTTTCATCATATGCTTTTTGCCACCAGAAAAATTCCAATAAGGGCCAACAATAATCCTACCTGGTTTTTTCGGGATAGTTTTTCTTTAAAAAGCATAATTCCCAAAACGGTAGATAGCACAACTATGGCCACATTATTTATAGTGAAGATGCTTGAACTTTCCATCCCATCACTGCGCAAAGCCAGGATCAAAAAATAGATAGAATAAAAATTAGGAACTCCCAGAACGATACCACCTAGTATATTCCTGAATTCAAATTTTAACTTACCCAAAATTGCTAAAACAATGATTATAAAGGTTCCAATGAGCGCGGCGCTTGCAAAAATACTGGCTGAAAATAAGCCTACATCATCTTTCCCCACAAATTCATATTCAAGATATTTGATAGTAGTGTCTATAATCCCGCTTCCAAGAAATACTAACGTAGGAAATAAAAGGTCATTCCATTTAAAAACTTCGCTTTTGGATTTTATGGAAGCAAGGTAAACTGCAATCAAAGCTAATACGACCCCGATAATCTTAAAAATCCCCGTGCTTTCATGGTAATAAATGATCCCGAAAACCACGGGAATGGCGACCGACATTTTTGTGGCAATAGCAACTACAGACATTCCGCCCCTTTGGGTGGTAATAGCTGCCAGGTTAAAAACCACAATAAATAATACCCCAAGGATCAATACCCCAAGAAACCAGTCTTCAGAAGGAATTTTTGAAATGTCATTTATGTTGAAGTATCCACCGAGGACTCCAACAAGACAGGCGATAAAATAATTGATGATAATTGCCTGTAGGGTATCAACCTTAAAACGTTTGAATAACCTAAAAACAATAAATATAAATGTGGAGGAAAGAACGCTTAAAAGAAGGTAGATCAAAACAATTCAGCTTTTGTCGTGAAAAGATCGATCACGTCTTCCCGGGTGGGTTCCAAATTCCAAACCTGAAATCCCAGTTTTTTGGCTGAATCAGTATTTTCCTTAGTGTCATCAATAAACAGGCACTCTTCGGCTTTTAAATTCTGTTGCTTCAAGACAAATTCAAAAATTTCAGGATTAGGCTTTCTAAAACCTATTTCATGGGAAAGATAAAAAGCATCAAAACAATCTTTGAAATTTTCAAAGAATGAAACCTCATTTTTTATAAAATCTATATGCTTTTCGTTGGTATTGCTCAGCAGGATTAATTGATATTTTTTTTCTGCAGCCAGTTTTTGAATAAAACGATACCGGTATTCCGGGAAATCCATCAGGATGGCGTTCCAGGAAGTGGTGAAAACTTCAGGATCAAGCGCCGGGAATTCCGTGCGGTAGATTTCAGAAATCTCATCTGAAGTGACAAAGCCCTGTTCATATTCCTGGTTTTTAGCCAAGATATGTTCGGGAAGATCTTCGATATTCATTTCCTTCAATTTTCGGCCGGTTGCCAGCTTATCGAGATTGATAAAAATATCCCCAAAATCAAAAATTATCGTTTTAATCATTCCTGTACATTTTTAGTTCATCGCTTATTATTTTTTCCTCAGCATAGAGCGTTCCCGTAATTTCCGGAGCTTTTATACCCTTCTTAAATACCGAATTTCCTATGAAAATCCGCGCTTCATCCCACAAACCGGCATCAATAAATTGTTGGAGTGTATTTCTTCCGCCTTCAATAATGACCGACTGAATTTCCTTCTGATATATCTGATTGCAAATAGTCTGCGCTATATTTTCAGAAAAATCCATCTCGAGGAATTCAAGGTTTTCAGTGTTTTCTTGGTTTAGATTTTTCCCGCATACTATGATGGTTTTTTGGGATTGATCATATAATGCAGAATCAGCCGGAATTTTTAAATATTGATCCAACACAATTCGAATGGGATCATTCCCGGAGTAATTCCTGGAATTTAATTTTGGATTATCCTGGATGGCGGTATTTGTCCCCACAAGAATCGCCTGTTCTTCAGTTCGCCATTTATGTACCAGTTGTTTGGAATATGGGTTGGTGATCCAAACCGGCCGGCGTTGGTCTTGGTATTGAGGAGCAATGAACCCGTTTGCTGTCTCGGCCCATTTTAGGATGATATAGGGGCGCTGCTTTTTATGAAACGTAAAAAAACGTTTGTTTAAGGCTTTGCATTCCTCTTCTAATACACCCACCATTACTTCGCACCCGGCTTCCATCAGCTTTTTGATGCCTTTCCCTGCGACTTTTGCAAAAGGATCCATGGTGCCAATAACTACCCTTTTTATGCCCCTTTCAACAATGAGATCACTACAGGGCGGGGTTTTACCAAAATGACTGCAGGGTTCCAGGCTCACATAAATAGTAGATTCTGGAAGAAGTTGAAAATCTTTCACAGAATTGATAGCGTTTACTTCTGCATGTGTTTCCCCGGCTTTTCGATGCCAGCCTTCCCCAATTATTTTATTATTATGAACTATGACGCTGCCCACCAGAGGGTTTGGATAGGTGGTTCCCAGTCCGCCTTCAGCCAGCTGAATACAGCGTTTAATGTATTTTTCGTGTATCTTCACAGCACAAAAATAGAATTTATTACTTAGAATGAACACATGGACAATTAGGCCAATTCAACCAAAAGATAATGCACAGGTCAAAACACTAATTAGAGCGGTTTTAGTGGAAATGGGGGTTCCAAAAATAGGTACCGCCTATGAAGATAAATCGCTGGACGATATGACTTCAGAATATAAAAACGACCGCAAAATCTATTATATCGTAGAGGAAAATAACGAAATTATTGGTGGCTCCGGGATTGCTCCATTAACCGGTCTGGAAGAGGAAATTTGCGAGTTGCAGAAAATGTATTTTTTACCCCAGGCACGGGGTAGGGGAATAGGAGCGAAAATGATTAGTGATTGCCTTAAATTCGCTAAAAAAGAAGGCTTTAAAAAATGCTATATCGAAACCCTTCCATATATGGAAAATGCCCGAAAATTGTATGCGAAGAACGGTTTTGAAACGATAGAAAAACAAATGGGGAAAACGGGACACTACAACTGCACGGTTTTTATGATCAAAAACCTTTAATAGTTATGTTATTGATTGTCCGTAAAGTTTTATAAAGGGATAAGTGACGTCATTCTGAACTTGTTTCAGAATCTTATAATACTGTAAATCATTACCAGAATATACCCCCTGAAATCGAAGATTCGACGGAGTCAAATAAATTCAGGGTGACGAGATAAATATTATGGCAAAAAACAGATATACATTTATGTTAAGGGATTTTCGCCAAAAATTTCAATCTAATCTTGAACTAATTTTTCCAACTACGGAAATCGATTCTTTTTTCTTTCTACTTACTGAAAGTTACCTGAAAAAATCAAGGTTAGATATCGCATTAAATCCAAATTTTAAAATTTCTGAAGCTGAAAATGCACTGTTTGAAAACGCTTTAAATCAATTAAAGAAGTCCGTTCCTATTCAATATATTCTAGGCGAAACTGAATTCTTCGGATTAAAGTTTAAAGTGAATGACGCGGTTTTAATTCCACGCCCCGAAACGGAAGAACTCGTGGAGTGGATCCTTCAGGATTTTAAAAATTCAGAAAAAAAACTTTCAGTTTTAGATATAGGTACGGGGAGCGGCTGTATCCCAATCGCCCTGGCAAAAAAATTAGCTTCAGCTGAACTAAGCGCGATGGATATTTCTGAAAACGCCCTGGAAGTTGCCCGTGAAAATGCCCGTTTAAATGCAGTTGATGTAGCTTTTAAACTTCAAAATATTTTGGAAACCGAAACTTTAGCCGAAAAATTCGACATTATCGTTTCGAATCCTCCTTATGTACGGGAACTGGAAAAAAATGAGATGAGCGAAAATGTTTTAAAATATGAACCAAAGTCGGCTTTGTATGTTGGTGATGATGATGCATTGATCTTCTATCGTAAAATAACTAAGCTCGCGAAAAATGCTTTGAAGAAGAATGGGGTTTTATATTTTGAGGTCAATCAATATCTGGGAACTGAAACGGAAAATTTAATTCAGGAATTTGGTTTTGAAACGCAACTTAAAAAGGATATTTTTGGGAATCACCGAATGATAAAAGCCACTTTAAAAGATGAATCATATTGAAAGTTTAGCCGTTTTTTGTGCGAGCAGTCCGGGAAATGATCCAAAAATAGGGAAAGTAGCCTATAACCTGGGAAAAATGATGGCCCAAAGAAATATCAGGCTCATTTATGGCGGGAGTAAATTGGGTTTGATGGGTGAAGTTGCGCGCGGGGTGCTGGAAAATGTAGGTGAGGTAACCGGCGTCATTCCAGATTTTCTAAAGACGAAAGAAGTGGTACATACCGGCCTTGATGAATTGATCACCACCATAAACATGCATGAGCGCAAAATAAAAATGCATGAATTGAGTGATGGCTTTGTGGCACTGCCGGGAGGATTCGGAACTTTTGAAGAACTTTTTGAGATCCTTACCTGGGCACAATTGGGTTTGCATAGAAAACCTATCGGGATTTTAAATATCGATGGTTTTTATGATCATCTTCTCGCCATGCTGAATAAAATGGCTTCAGATGGTTTTCTGAAACAGGATAATCTGGAAATTTTACTGGTGGCCCCAACTTTTGAAGAATTACTTCAGCAAATGGAAAATTATGAAGCGAAACCGGTTCCGCAATGGATGAATAAAAACCAGACTTAAGGATGAAAATCACTCAGCTTAAAATTTTCAGTCAGAATATAAAGGAACAGCTTAGGTTTTATAAAGATGAATTAGATTTCGAACTCACCTCTTACGATGAGACCAGTTTTGAATTACAGCTGGGCTATTCTGTGCTCAGGTTTGAAAAAAGTACCAAAGCCCGACCCTATCATTTTGCTTTTCATATCCCGGATGGTCAGGAAGACTGGGCTTCGGAATGGTTAAAAAGTCACCTGGCGCCTATTAAACATCATGGAAAGGAAATTATCGATTTTGATAACTGGAAAGCAAAGTCCGTTTACTTTTATGATAAAGATGAAAATATTGTGGAGCTAATTTCGAGAATCGATTTGAACAGCTCAGATTCCGGGGTTTTTAATGCCCAGTCTATTGTGGGAATCGCCGAAATTGGAATGGCCACCAGTGATATTTCAGCAAAATTCAAGGATTTAAGATCTGAATGTTTCCTGAATTTATTTGATGGGGATATGGAGCGGTTCTGCGCCATTGGAGATGCTTCAGGACTCATCATTTGCATTGATAAAAATAAGAAAGACTGGTTTCCCAATGAAGACAAAGCCTATACTTCAGATTTTGAAATGGAAATGGAGCATAAAAATGAAAATTTCAGCATAAGCTATAAAAATGATGAGCTTTCAATTACCAAAGCATAAAGTTTAATGAGTATAGAAGAAAAGATAAAAGAGCTTCGGGAAGAATTACAGCAGCATAACTACAATTATTATGTGTTGGATACATCTGAGATCAGCGATTATGATTTTGATATGAAGCTGAAGGAACTTCAGGCACTGGAGGCGAAACATCCGGAATTTGATGATGAAAATTCACCAAGTAAACGCGTTGGTGGTGAAATCACGAAAAATTTTAAAACCGTTCCGCATGAATTCAGAATGTATTCACTTTCCAATTCTTACTCAAAAGAAGAACTGGAAGAGTGGGAAAAACGCATTCAAAAAATTGTTGACGGGAAGGTGGAATATGTTTGCGAACTTAAGTATGACGGGGCTTCTATAAGCCTTTTTTATGAAAATGGCGTTTTAAAAAATGCGGTGACCCGTGGAGATGGTTTTCAGGGAGATGATGTGACCCATAATATTAAAACCATTCGCAGTATCCCCTTAAAGCTGAAGGGTGATTTTCCGGAGAAGTTTTATATACGGGGAGAGATTATTTTGCCTTTGGAAGGCTTTACCCAAATGAATGCGGAAAGGGTGGAAATTGGAGAAGAACCATATGCCAACCCCAGGAATACGGCTTCCGGAAGTTTAAAACTTCAGGATAGCGCGGAAGTGGCAAAAAGACCTTTGGAATGTTTTTTATACAATCTGGCGGGGAACCACCTTGGAATTGAAACTCAGTTTGAAGCCTTACAAAAAGCTCGAAAATGGGGCTTTAAAGTACCTGCGGAATCTGAACTGAAAAAGTCTACAGATGAGGTTCTGGATTATGTAAATTACTGGGACAAACATCGCCATGATTTGCCTTACGAAACTGATGGGGTAGTGGTGAAAGTAAACAGCATCCGGCAACAGGAGGAATTAGGGCATACCGCCAAATCTCCACGTTGGGCCATGGCTTATAAATTTAAAGCGGAACAGGAAAGTACGGTTTTACATAAGATCACCTATCAGGTAGGCAGGACCGGCGCGATCACGCCTGTGGCCAATCTGGAACCCGTTCAACTGGCCGGAACGGTGGTAAAACGTGCCTCCTTGCATAATGCAGACCAGATCGCAAAACTGGATATTCGGGAAAAAGATACCGTTTTTGTTGAAAAAGGAGGGGAAATTATTCCGAAAATCGTGGGGGTAGATTTTACCAAACGGGCACAGGATTCCCAACCCACCGCATATGCCACTGAATGTCCTGAATGCGGGACACAACTGGTGAGAAAAGAAGGGGAAGCCCAGCATTATTGTTTGAATACAAACGGCTGCCCCCCGCAAATTGTGGGTAGGATCCAGCATTTTATTTCGCGAAAAGCGATGGATATCGAAGGTTTGGGCGGTGAGACGGTTGCTTTACTGGTAAACGCCGGACTTATAGAAAATTACGCTGATCTTTATCAGCTTAAAAAAGAAGATATCTTGCCTTTGGAAAGAATGGCCGAAAAATCTGCAGATAATTTGATCAATGGAATTCAGAAGTCTAAAGAAATTCCTTTTGAACGGGTTTTGTTTGCTTTGGGGATTCGCTATGTTGGTGAAACGGTGGCGAAAAAACTGGCCAAACATTTTAAAAGTATCGATGCTCTAATGCAGGCTTCGGAAGAAGAGCTGGTGAATTTAGATGAAATAGGGGAACGCATTGCCTGGAGCGTCAAAGAATTTTTTCAGGTGGAAGCCAATTGTGAGAATGTGCAAAAACTGAAGGAGCAGGGCGTACAAATGGAAATTTCCGCGGAAAAAATGGCCAACCAAACCGATCTTCTTTCAGGAAATTCTTTCGTTATTTCCGGGGTTTTTGAGAAAATATCCAGGAATGACCTTAAAAAAATGATCGAGGATAATGGCGGGAAAGTTTCCAGTTCCATTTCTTCCAAAACCAATTACCTCGTTGCCGGCGAGAATATGGGACCCAGTAAACTGGCCAAAGCGGAAAAACTTGGCACTAGCATTTTAAGCGAGGATGAATTTTTAGAGATGCTGGCAAAATGAAAATATTCTTTCTGTTTATTATAAGCTTTTTCGGAGTGGGAAATTCTTTTGGCCAGGAAATGCCTTCAGAATTTGTGCATATAAATGAAAAAATACCGGATATCATTTATGAAATTCGCTACGCCGGAACACATAATTTTATAGGCAGGCCTATTGAAGGTTACGAAGCGAAAACTGCCATTTTAGCCAGGCCTGCTGCGGAAGCCCTGGCGAAAGTACAGCAGGAATTGATCCGGCAGGATCTAATGCTGAAAATATTTGATGCGTACCGGCCACAACGGGCGGTGAATGATTTTGTACAATGGGCACGAAAACCAGGAGATACCTTGACGAAGCAGCAATTCTACCCTGAAGTTCCTAAGAGCAGGTTGTTTGAATTGGGATATATCGCCTCAAAGTCCGGACATTCACGCGGGGGAACGGTAGATCTCACGCTTGTAAAAGTATCTGATTGTACCGAAGTGGATATGGGAAGTCCCTACGATTTCTTCGGTGAAATTTCCCATCATGATACCGCGAAAATTTCCGAAGAACAAAAAAAGAACCGGCAGTTTTTAAAGGATATTATGCGGAAATATGGTTTTAGATCCTATTCTGAAGAATGGTGGCACTATACTTTTAATGCGGAACCTTTTCCTTACCAGTATTTTGATTTCCCGGTGATGTGATATAGTTAAATTGCCATGCTTCGACTGTACTTAGCGTATAAAGCTGCGAAGTTGCAAACTTCGCAGAGCAGAGAATTTTAAGATATTCCAAGACTTTGACTAAATATTATTTTCCATTTTCCATCACGCTTTTCAAAAAGCATTAAAATGGTTTCTCCTGAATTTTTTTCTACTATACCAGAAACAAGTAACGCGGCCTTTGATAGATTTTTATCAAAAGCTACTCTTGAAAAGGATAGTAATAAACTAAAATCTTCCCCAAATGAATAGGTGAGATTTTCGTAATCTACAGGATATTCAATTATATTATATGTTTTACTTAATTCTAATGCATTAAAATTAATTTTCTGGGTATTTTCAAAGCTTTCAAGGTCTTTTAAAATTTGAGAGTGTTCTTGAAATTTCGTAGAATATTTGATTTTCAGAGGTCTTAAAATAGGATCTATGGCTAACACATAATTCTTTGGATTCTTTATTTTAAGAAACGTATTACGTGCTTTGATACTATCTTTTTGAGTGATTCCGGGAAACGGTGGCGGATAGAGAATGTTTGTGGTATCTGTTTCACTAGCCAGAACATCCTGAATTGCTATTGAAAGTACTTCATGTATCTCTTTTTCTACTTTATTCTGAGCGGAACAATTCGTAGTCATACATAAAATAAAATACCCGAAAATCACTATTTTTAAATTAAGCATGATTTCAATAAATAGATTTGTGTATATCCGTTTTCTATCCTAAAATCTTTTTGTCACGCTGAATTTATTTCACGGTCTCAATATGACCTAGATTTGAAATGAGATTCTGAAACAAGTTCAGAATGACGTCTTTTTTTAGTTTAGGATACACTACGAACAAACAATTAGAATTTTTTTTAAACGTATAAATTCTAATGCCATTAAGATCCTGCGACTCCGATAACATCAGATATGGTCCACTTTTTTCCGTTTTTGTCTAATACTACATAGAAGGTCATACCAGCATAACGAGAATGATCATTACTCACGTAAAGTAGAGCCTTATCAGAGGTTTTGTTCATTAAAATTTTACTAAAACTTACATAACGATCAATTTCCGGATGATTGGAGTAATCATTTATAGTTTGATCGAAGTTTTCTGAAACTGAAATAATATATTTTTCAGATTCAGCAGGCATCTCTCGCAAATTAATATAAAGCTTCTCTTTAAAATTTTCAATTTCAAAAACAAAGGAATGACTATCGGGAATTAAATCTAGATTATTAAAATCGAAAGAAACTGCATTCGGATTTACCAGAACTCTTAGTTTGGGAAGACTATCAGGTCTCTTGTCTAAAAATTCAAATTTTTTTCCCTTTTGATATTCTTCTGGTGTAGGGATTTTGTGTAATCTTTGATCAAACGTTGTCTGCTCAATAATATCTTCAAAAGTATCCTGAAAAATTTTATTTGTTTTTTTTTCATTTGGACTACAAATACCTAATAGAAAAATTAATCCAATTGAGAGTTTTTTAAAACCTGCCATTGCAATCGCTCGAGTAACTATCATGTGTAACTATATTGGTTAATGCCTTCAATTCATCTAATTCGGTTTGAGATATATAAGCAGGTACACCCCAATCTTCTAAACCTTGCCATGCAAAACCTTTATAATTTATAGAGTTTTGAGATTTTTTATCATATTCCCATAATCCAATTGAAATAGGATTAATAAATCTATTTGCCATGAAATAGTGTTCAGAATTGGTTGCAGCATAATTTGTACCACCATAACTTTCATACTGATTCCATAATTTCTTGAACCACGAATATAAGTCTGGTGGTAAAGAATTAGGCGAAGCATTCCCAGTAAGTATTATTCTGTGTAGTTCTGCATGAATTGCTTCGTGTAAAATAGTCTTCGCAAGTAAAATTGAATTTTCTGTAGAAGAATTTCTGGAATAAAATCTAATCGTTATAACATCTTCACTATTATTTGGTACTGGAGTTCTAGCAATTGCCGTATTTATATCATTACTTGTAGTAAACTTTAATCTGTAGTTACTTTTTGAGCCAGTAAAAGCTTCGGTTGTTTTACGGAATCAATTGTTGCCAGATGAAATCAATTCTTTTAAGACACAATCTGCTTTGGTATTTATAAAACTACTATCTTTCAATATTTCCCTAATAAGATCTATTTGTCCTCCATCTTTATGGGTACGGATAGCTTCTTCTGCAAAATTTTTCGATCCAATAGTAAAATCATAACCTTCTTTTTTACTTATCAAATACTGATAAATACTATTCTTCAATCTAGAATTATTTGAGTCCATATAATAACTTCTTAAATCGTATGGAAGCTGCGAGGTAAATTCTTTAAATTCTATTACATCATCGTCGGATGTTGCAGCTGTGAATCCCCCCGTATTCGTGGTTGTACTTCCACCAGTATCAGTATTAGTACCTGTAGATGTGGTCGTTTCACCTCCACCTCCACTATCTCTTAAGTAACACTCTTGACCTTGGTAAACAAAATTACAATCCCTTTCATAATCAGTCGGTGTTGATTCCATATTAATGTCCCAACCCGTACTTCCCCAACCTAGTTCTTCGCATATATAGTCCCAATCAGGAAAGCAAACTAGTTCCATGTCTTTTGATTGCTTTTCAACTATATGATATAGAATTTCTTCAAGATTTAAATTTAAAGGTTGGATTTCTGGTATTGATTTTTTCAGTATTATTGTTCTTTAAATCCGCTCTTGAAAACTTATATTTAATAAAATAGGAGTTGTATTCAGAATTTTCACTATTAAATCTTATTCCTATATTATATATAACATTCTTATTATTAGATGAAACAGGAATATTATAAGTATGGGTTAGAATTGTTTTAACATATTTAATGTTATCAAGATCCAATGAAAGGTTGGCTAACTCTTGATTCTTATTTTCAAAATTTTTATTTAATAAGTCATCATTAAGGCTTTTCAGCTCATTTGATATTAATTTTAATTCTTTCCTATTCTGAAAATTTTCAAATTTAATAGTTTCAACAACAATTGATTGCTCTTTCTCCTGTTCCTCTATTTCATCAACTGCACAACTTATAAATAGTAAGAGAATTAGAAATTGATAGATTTTCATATTTTAACGTATCTTGGTTAGTAATTTTTAAAAATATGAAATTTTTTATAATTTAATTTAACTTATTTAGTAATTCCGTGTTGCGAAGTTTGTAAGCTTCGCGGAGTAGAGATTATAGTTTAATTGCCATGCTTCGACTGCGCTCAGCATGACCGTTAGCTTTTAAATAGAATTATCGAATAGCAAGCTTGTTGCTTTTCGAAGTTACATTTTTATTAGAATCCAAAAAGAAATCAATCCTACCCAAATACAAGCCATAACAACCCACCTGATTCACCAATACATTTTTCCCTGCTTTATTTTTAACTGTAGTGGGTTTTTCTAAAAAAGTATGCGTGTGACCACCAATGATCAAATCGATATTTTGTGTGCTTTCAGCAATCTTGATATCCGAAATCTTGAGATTATCATATTTATAACCCAGATGTGAAAGGCAGATCACCAGGTCACACTTTTCATCATTTTTAAGGGTAGAACTCATATCTGTAGCAATCTCTATCGGATCCAGATATTTAGTTTCTTTATAGAGCTGCTTATTCACCAGGCCCTGCAATTCAACCCCCAGCCCGAAAATTCCAATTTTCACCCCGTCTTTTTGGATAATTCGATAGGCTTTGGTTTTGCCCTCCATGATCGTATTGGAAAAATCATAATTAGAACAAATAAAATCGAAGTTAGCATGCGGTAACTGGGCATGTAGTCCGTCAAGGCCATTATCGAAATCATGGTTGCCCAGGGTAGAGGCATCATATTTCAGTTTGCTCATCAATTTAAATTCCACTTCACCGCCATAAAAGTTGAAATAAGGCGTTCCCTGAAAAATATCTCCCGCATCGAGAAGCAGTGTATTTGGATTCTCTTTCCTAATTTTTTCGATCAAAGTTGCCCTTCTGGCCACACCTCCCATATTCGCATTACGTCCATCTTCAGGGCCAAAAGCTTCGATATGGCTGTGTACATCGTTGGTGTGCAGGATGGTAATGTGCTTTTCGTATGTCGGTTTAAAAGATAAACTGGATAAACCGCCCAATCCCACAAAAGCTGTAGCAGCCGCCGTATTTTGAATAAAATCCCTTCTTTTCATCGTTTAGTCTTTTGTATACCGGTTATCAATTTTGGCCTTTATGGTGTCGATTTTATTAAAATAATCGATCAACACCTTTCTAATTTTATAATCGATCTGGTAGCTATTCACCGGATTGCTGAAAAAGTTCATATTATCTCCACCCTGTTGCAAATAATCTGAAGTAGCTACAAAATAATTTCGGTTTTCATCGATACTTTTCCCCGCCACGGTGGCACTGTAAATCTTAAATTTTGAATCGGCTTTTAAATTGATCCCGCTAACCGGATGCGCCCTTTTTGCTTTCCCCAGATATTGAATCATTGCCCTGACCTTTTTTCCGGTTAGTTCCACCACCACGACCTCATTTTCAAAGGGCATTAAATTGTAAGCAGATCGCGCAGAAATATTTCCTTTTGGTAACTGCGAGCGGATCCCGCCATGATTCAGCAATACAAAATCGATATTTTCCCCGGTTCTGGATTTAAAAACAGGATTGGCAAGTTCCAAAACCGCATCAGCCATTAAATTTCCCAAAGCTGTATTCAAATCTCCGTCATTTTTATCTAAAGTTGAAGGATTGTAAGCGACTACGCTATCCAGCATGGCATCTAAATGATTCTTATAAGGTTCAATAAATGCCTTGATTTCAGTATCTTCTTCAAGCGATGCGTCTATCGCAATCCTTTCCGTTTTTGAACTTAGGTTAGCAAGTTTGGTTTGTTTACATGAAACTGTTCCCAGAAACAGGAGGAAGCAGAAAATTATTCTATAATAGGTCATGGAGAGGAATTATATTTTCAAATATAAACCGCATCTAAAAATAATTCCTGATTTATTCAGACTATAATTCCGCCGTGCAGTATTTCACAAATAAAATAAACCTGTTAAATTAAGATAAGGTCTAACTGTAAGCTAGATAGATTCGCTTTCAATTTTCATGGAAATATTTACATTTGCCCATCAATCTGGAACCCTAAATTCTATGAGTTCTAAGATTTTGGGCATATCCGGAATTTGTTTTCCGAAAAATTTAAAAATTATATTGAATGAAATCCTTTGTTGGTACAGGAGTCGCGCTAATTACACCTTTTAAAAAAGATCTTTCGGTAGATGTGGAAGCACTTCACAGGCTGGTTGATTATCAGGTGGAGAACGGAATAAATTATTTAGTGGCTTTAGGGACCACTGCGGAGAGTGCCACACTGTCTCAAAAAGAGAAGGAACTGGTAAAAGCGGAGGTAGTAAAGGCCAATCGCGGCAGGTTACCATTGGTTTTGGGTATTGGAGGGAATAACACCGGCGCGTTGGTTGAAGAATTAAAAAATTCAAATGTTGAGGGTTTTCAAGCGATCCTTTCAGTTTCCCCATATTATAATAAACCCACCCAGGAAGGGATTTTCAGGCATTTTGTAGAGATTTCCAAAGCCTCGCCACTTCCGGTCATTGTGTATAATGTCCCCGGGAGAACTTCGTCTAATATTTTGCCAGATACGATCAATAGAATTGCCAGGCATTGCAAAAATGTAATTGGGGTGAAAGAAGCAGCCGGAGATGTGGTGCAGGCCATGCGACTTATAAGTATGGTTCCAAAAGATTTCCTGGTAATTTCCGGAGATGATATGGTGACTTTGCCTATGATCCTTGCGGGCGGGAAAGGAGTGATCTCAGTGATTGGCCAGGGATTTCCCAAAGAATTTTCAGAAATGGTGCAGGAAGGTTTGCATGGAAATGTGGAAAAAGCCTACAAACTTCACTACAAAATTGCACCTTCTATAGATTTGATCTTTGCTGAAGGAAATCCTGCAGGCATAAAATCTTTACTGGCAAAAAAGGAAATTTCAGAAAACTACGTAAGGCTTCCTTTAGTGGAAGCAACTGAAGATTTACAACAAAAAATTTCCGATTTCGTTTCCCTATTTTAATTTTCAGCAAAACTTTTAAAATTAAACTTTGCTCTTTTCAGCAATAAATCCTTTAAATATGGGTTATTGGATGGGAATAGGAAAGTTTTTTTTATAGTAACAAAAAATGTATTTTTGCCAGATGTTTTTACGAATCATGAAAAAAGGTATTTTAATTTTGAGTGTGGCCCTGATGATGCTGTCTTGCGGCGAATATCAGGATGTACTTAAAAGTAAAGATTCTGCGGTCAAATATCAAATGGCCGAAAAGCTTTATACGGAAGGAAAAGCTGAAGAAGACAAATCTAAACTGCGTAAAGCACTTAGGTTATTTGAGCAGATAATACCTGAATTTCGTGGAAAACCGCAGGGACAGAGAGTGGTATTCCTGCTTGCTGATACCTATTTTCTATTAGGCGATTATTTTCTTTCTCCTTTTGAGTTTGAAAGATTTAACCAATTATATCCTGATAGTGATAAGGCTGAAGAAGCCAAGTTTAAAGAAGCCGCCAGTTACTATTACCGTTCTCCAAGATTCAATTTGGATCAAACGGATACCGACAAGGCAATTGAAGAATTGCAAACTTATTTGAATACCTATCCTGAAGGTGAAAATGCGGAACTGGCCAATACCATGGCGACAGAACTCCGTATAAAACTGGAGAAAAAAGCCTACGAGATTGCCAAGCAATATCACCATACGGAATATTATAAAGCGGCAATTGCTGCATTTAATAATTTCCTGGCAGATTATCCCGGCTCGCCCTTTAGAGAGGCAGCTTATTATTATCGTGCAGAATCAGCTTATTTGCTTGCCATCAATAGCGTTCCGTATTTAATGGAAACACGATTGAACGAAGCAAAGGAATTATACAGTACATATAACAAATATTATCCGGAAGGAGAATATTCAGCCCAAACCGCAGATTATTCTGCAGATATAGACACAAGGTTACAGAATTTTTAATACTAGGTATGATGGATTTTAAAAAAATTGATGCACCGGTTAACACCACTACGATCAACAAGAACGAAATTGATGAACCCACCGGGAATATTTACGAGGCGATTTCAATTATTTCAAAAAGAGCGACTCAAATTAATTCTGAAATAAAAAAAGAATTATTAGAAAAGCTTGATGAATTTGCTACTTACAACGATTCTTTAGATGAGATATTTGAAAATAAAGAGCAAATCGAAGTTTCAAAATTTTACGAGAGATTACCCAAGCCACAAGCTCTGGCTACTCAGGAATGGCTGGAGGATAAGATCTATTATCGCAACACCATAGATTCTGAAGATTAGAAAATAATATGTCTGTACTAAAAGGCAAAAAAGTTTTATTGGGCATTACCGCCGGTATTGCTGCATATAAAACTGCTGGTCTGGTACGTCTTTTTATAAAATCTGGCGCAGAGGTCAAGGTAATTATGACACCTGCGGCAAAAGATTTTATAACACCACTTACGCTTTCAACACTTTCTAAAAATGAAGTGTATTCTTCTTTTACTAATGAAGAAGATGAGAATGCGACCTGGAACAACCACGTAGAATTCGGCCTTTGGGCCGATTTTATGTTAATAGCCCCCGCGACGGCCAATACACTTTCCAAAATGGCAGCGGGTACCAGCGATAATTTATTATTGGCGACCTATCTTTCGGCAAAATGTCCCGTATATTTTGCTCCGGCGATGGATCTGGATATGTTTCAGCATCCATCCACAAAAAACAGTTTTGCTACCCTTAAATCCTACGGAAATATAATAATACCCGCGGGAACAGGTGAACTGGCCAGTGGATTGCATGGAGAAGGTAGAATGGCAGAGCCGGAAGAAATAGTAAAGTTTATCGAAGATGATCTTTTCGCTAAACTTCCTCTAAAGCATAAGAAATTCCTGATTACCGCAGGTCCCACATACGAGGCCATTGATCCTGTTCGTTTTATTGGGAATCATTCCAGTGGAAAAATGGGTTATGAAATTGCTAAAACTGCACTTCAATTAGGGGCTGAAGTAGTTCTAATTTCAGGTCCTACTTCTATGGCACTGGAACATGAAAACCTGAAAATTATTCAGGTAAATACAGCTCAGGAAATGTTGCGGGAAGCTGAAAATTATTTCGATGAGGTTGATGTATTTATTGCTGCAGCAGCGGTAGCCGATTATCGTCCTGCTTCAGTTGCTTCAGAAAAAATTAAAAAAGCTGATACTCATCTAACGATTGAACTGGTTAAGAATCCGGATATTTTGGCTACTTTGGGTAAAAGAAAAAAAGATCAGATAGTGATTGGCTTTGCCCTTGAAACCGAAAATGGGGTAGAGAACGCACGAAAAAAATTAGAAGCTAAAAACCTTGATTTTATTGTATTAAATTCCCTGAAGGATAAAGGTGCAGGATTTAAAAAGGATACGAATAAGATCTCCATTATTTATCCAGGTTCCATTAAAGAATTTGATCTAAAATCTAAAACTGAAGTTGCCGCCGATATTATAAATGAATTAATTCCTTTGCTAAATGCGTAAAATACTTAGCGTTTTATTGTTTGCATTTTGTATCCAGGTTTCTACAGCGCAACAAATCAATTGTGAGATTATTCTCAACGCTGAACAAACCGGGCAGGCCAATCTTTCGGTTTTTAAAACCCTGCAGCGGGCACTTAACGAATTTGTAAACCAAACCAGCTGGACAGGTACACCGGTGAAAGATCACGAGCGCATACAATGCAGCATGTTTATCACTATTTCAAAATTTGAAGGTGAGAATTTCAATGGTTCCATCCAGATTCAATCTTCCAGACCTGTTTATGGAACCTCTTTGATCACTCCGGTTTTCAACTTCAGCGATGAGCAGTTAGCATTTAGTTACCGGGAATATCAGCCGTTAAATTATAGTCAGAATACATATACCAATAACCTCGTCTCGGTAATTTCTTTTTATATCTATACGATTTTGGGAATGGATGCCGATACCTTTTCACCCATGGGCGGTACACCCTATTTTGAAGAAGCAAACAGGATCGTTACCACCGCGCAGCAGGGAAATAGTCAGGGTTGGAAAGGTTCTGATGGACAGCGATCCCGATATCGCTTAAATACAGATCTTCTGGCCAACACCTATGCTGAATATCGTGAAGCGTTATATGATTATCATCGTCTAGGTCTGGATGTGATGCATGAAGATATCGTAGCCGGCAAAACAGCGATTGCTGAAACTATGGAAAAACTGGAGGTCATGAACCGTCGCAGGAACAATAGTTTATTGTTGAGGGTGTTTTTTGATGCTAAAGCTGATGAGGTTGGGCAAATTTATTCATCGGGGCCCCCCATCAATAAAAATGAACTTATTGAGACGCTGAATAATATTGCGCCACGGTATTCTAAAAATTGGCGGGCTATTCAGTAGATTTTTGGTTGATTACGAATTTTTTCTCCCTTATATTTAGGGCAAATTTTTTAGCATTTGCTTACTTCCCTTACTATTAAGAATTACGCTTTAATTGAAGACATCAATATTGGTCTTTCTAATGGGTTTACCATTATTACCGGGGAGACCGGAGCGGGAAAATCTATTATGCTTGGCGCTTTAGGACTTTTGTTAGGAGATCGTGCCGACTTTAGTTCCATTCGTGATACCAGTAAAAAATGTGTGATCGAGGGCAGCTTTCAAATTTCTAATTATAACCTGCAATCCTTTTTTGGGAAGGAAAATCTGGATTATGAAAACCAGAGTATCATTCGTCGGGAAATATTGCCATCAGGAAAATCCCGGGCTTTTATCAATGATACTCCGGTCAAGATTTCAGCATTGCAAAAATTGGGAAGCTCTTTGATTGATATCCATAGTCAGCATGAAACCCTAAGTTTAGGAAATATCGATTATCAGTTTAATGTGATTGATACGATCGCAAAAAACGAGTCGGTTATCCTGGAATACAAAAATGAATTAAAAACTTATCGTAACCTGTTGAAGAGGTTGGATATTTTGAAGGATCAACAGGCCAACGCGGCAAGGGAATATGATTATAATTTATTTTTACTGAAGGAACTGGAAGATGCAAAATTAACTCCAGGAATGCAGGAGGATTTGGAGGAACGTTTTGAGGCTTTGAACAATGTAGAAGAACTTACTGAGAATCTTAGTGAGGCTATAAATTTATTACAGCAGGAAGAAATTGGGAGTTTAGAAAGCCTGAAAAATACGAAAGTACACTTACAGCGACTGGTCAAATTCTCTTCAAATTATGAAAATTTAAATGCGCGTCTGGAAAGCGTTATTATTGAGTTGGGTGATCTTGAAGATGAACTGACTATGGCTCTGGAAAAAGTGGAAGCCAATCCTGAAGAATTGGAATTCATCAATCAAAGATTAAAAGTTCTTTATAACCTTCAGAAAAAACATAATGCTGAAAATGTAGAAGAACTTCTTATTATTCTGAATGAACTTCAGCAAAAAATTTCAGTGACCGAAAATGCTGAAGCGGAACTAAAAGAAGCGGAAAAAGAGATTACGAAACAGGTTTTAGTTTTGGAAGATGTTTCAAAACTTTTGCATGAAAACAGAAAAAAAATCATTCCCACTTTTATAGAGCAAACGGAATTAATCCTTAAAGATCTTGGAATGCCGAATGCCAGGCTGGATATTGTTTTAAATTCAGAAAAAGAATTTCTTAGCAATGGAAAAGATAAACTCGAATGGTTGCTTGCCGCGAACAAAGGCGGAAGTTTTAAAGAAATTAAAAAGGCGGCATCTGGCGGGGAACTTTCCAGGATCATGCTGGCGGTAAAAAGTATCCTGGCCGCTCAAAGCAACTTGCCTACCATTATTTTTGATGAGATCGATACCGGGGTAAGTGGCGAAATTGCGCAAAAAATGGGCGAAATATTGCAAAAAATGGGTGCCAGTATGCAGGTTATTGCCATTACGCATCTACCGCAGATTGCCGGAAAAGGCGCCACTCACTTCAAAATTTTCAAGGAAGATAGTGATGTGGCTACGCAAACTAAGATCGTGGAACTTCATGAAGATGCAAGAATTGAGGAGCTGGCTTTAATGCTTGGTGGAAATGCTAAAAGTGAATCGGCTCGTGCACATGCGAAGGCTTTGTTGAATTAATTAGCTAAAAGCTAAAAGCTAAAAGTGAAAATTTCAAAGTAAAAAGATACCGTCACTGCGAAGGAGCATAGCGACTGAAGCAGTCTCATGATTCAAGGAAAAGTGGAGATTGCTTCACTTTGCTCGCAATGACTTTGCAGAGTTTAAAGTTCAAGATTCAAAATTCTAGGTTGAAAGTTGAAAGTTGGAGACTGGAGACTGGAGGCTGGTTGTTGGAAGTAGAAAAGTTCAAAGTAAGAAGATACGGTCACTGCGAAGGAGCATAGCGACTGAAGCAGTCCCATGATTGAAGGAAAAGTAGAGATTGCTTCGCTTCGCTCGCAAATGATTTTCTAGAGTTCAAGATTCAAGGTTCAAGGTTTTAAAGTTGAAGGCCGAAGACAGGAAAAATGCCCTCAATTTTAAAAGTCCTTGCGTTTGGCCATCCTGTAAATTATTCCGGTCGGGATCAATACCCACAGTACCAACATGCCAGTAGAAAGTATCAAGCCAAGGTTTGTACCAAAGAACTTTTGAAAAACAGCGCCGGTATATCCCAAAAGTGCCGAAATATCCAGTTTCAATAAAATGAGTACCCGCGAAAGGTCCACGGGGTTTAACATAGTGGCGGCGAGGGAAAATTTATCCAGGGGGTAATCTTCAAAATAAATCAAGGACATAAGGAACAGTCCGTCATAGATCACCGCCATAAAGAGCCATAGCAAAATTGCATAACCAAAACCTTTGATCTTGTTTTCATTGGCCAAAGCAATCACAAATGCCAGCGCGGTAAAAATAAAAGTAAGGAGTGCCCCGGTAATCAATAATAACGAAAAGTCCCAAATCGCGCTGCTGTTAAAAATTCCGTAGAAAACAAAGGGCAGCCCCAGGCCAATTACCAAACTCATAGCCAGTGAAAAGGCCACCCCAAAATACTGCCCTAAAAAGATGGAACTCCGTTTTACCGGTTGGGCGAGCAAGAGTTCGGTAAATTCCCGGGAATTATAATAATACATAACCCCAAAAATAGTCCCGATTAATGGTACCAGGATAATGATCACATTCATTAATGTTATTACGGCTTTGGAAAGGTCGTTGTTTAGAAACAAGAGTACGATCCCCAATAACAGGTAAAAGAGAAAATATACGTAGCTCCAGCGGCTACGCACCAGGTCAAAAAAACTGTATTTTAATATTTTAAACATCACTTGTAGTTAAAATGGAGGCAATGGCATGTTCAAAGTCGGGCTGTTCGGTTTTGGCCTTTAACTCACGAATACTGCCTTTAAAATAAATTTTCCCTTCCAGGAGAAATACAATCTCATCAGCGATTTCTTCCACAAAACCCATAATATGGGAAGTGATAAGGATGGTTTTTTCTTTGACTTTTTCAGCTTTTATGAGCTCTTTTAAGCGGAGGTAAGAGATGGGATCTAATCCCGATGTAGGTTCGTCCAGGATAATCAACGGACTATCGAACATAAATGTAAGCACCAAATTCACTTTTTGTTTGGTGCCGCCGGAAAGGTTGCTTAATTTCTTGTTCATAAAAGGCGCTAAACGGAAGAGCTCGATTAAATGCTGGTCTTCAGCTTTTTTTCCTGCGCGCAGGTCCTTAATCATATTAATGAGTTCCTTTACCTTTAAATTCCCCGGAAAATTGGCAATTTGCGGCAGGTAATTGATTTCATTACGATATTTCCACTGGTTCCTAACTATTTCCCCCGATATTTTGATATTTCCGGAATCAGGGATAACCATCCCTAAAATGCTTTTTATTAAAGTTGTTTTTCCTGAACCATTGGGTCCTAAAACGGCAAATATTCCACCTTGTTCGATTTCCAGGTCAATGCCGCTTAGCACGTGATTGGTGCCGAATTTTTTATGTAAATATTCAATTTGTACCATGGTGTATAGGTTTTAGCATTGGATTTTTGTCTACAAGATTATCTGGTGTGAAAATGGGGGAGACCTTTTCAGAAAAATCAATAATATCGATAAATAGACTGCGTAATAAAATGATGGTTTCCGGGGTGCGGTTCACGATATATGAAAATAGTTTCACCGGCCGGTAGGGTACATCACCAATCCCATTTCGGTTTAAATCGTAACCGGTATAGTTGCTCCAGTAATTGCCTTCAAATTTATTATCGTTGAGCCTGCTATTGTATGAAACATCAAAGGAATTATAGAGAAAATTGTTCTCCTTAAAAATGTTATTATAACAGGCCCCGCGCACTTTTAGCGCCCAACCATTATTTTTAAAATCGTTGTGGAAATAATTTACCCGATTGGAACCTTCAACATTGATGCCCACGGTATTTTCTTCAAAGACGTTATTAATTATTTCAGAATCGTTTATTTCCTTCAGCAACAAGCCAAAAGAAGCAGTTCCCCAGTTTTTTCTGAAAGTATTGCCTTCCATTTTAATGAACTTAGAAAACATCACTGCCACGCCCGCACCATTGTTTTCAAAAAGGTTGTTTACATAGGTGTCATGGTTTGAAAACATAAAATGCAGGCCATAGCGGAGGTTGTTTGAACTAATATTATTGCTGATAGTGATTTCATCTGAAAATTCTAAATATATCCCGTCCCTTACTTTTTTAACTTTATTTCCCCGAACTTCCACATTCTTGCAGTGCCAAAGCTGAATCCCATTTCCAGAACTGAATTCTTCCACCGCATCCCCAATTATTGTATTGTTTAGGATTTTGCCGTTATTGGCTTTTTCCAAATAAATCCCGAAGAAGAGCCGCTCCAGTGTTAAATTCTGAAGCAGGAAATTTTCACTTTTAACCACGCGTACCGCGGCAAAATCTGTGGTATAGCTAGTTCCTACGTTTATAATGTGTAGCCCATCTATAGTCACATTATCAGCCTGGATGGTGATGATCTCCCCTTTATTTTCTCCGTCTATCACTGGATTGCCCTCGGCAATAATAGTTATGGGTTTGGTGATCCCGATATTATATTCCTTATAAGTGCCTTTTTTTACCAAAATAGTATCAAAATCCTTTGCTATTTCTACGGCTCCTGTGATGGAAGTAAATTCACAGGAGGCGCATACCTCCAGGTTTTGTGCGAAGGATGGCGAAAGCGAAAGCTGCAGAAAAATAAATGCTATGTAAAACAGGTTTTTCATTATACAGGACGAAATTACAAGCTGCTATATTTTCAACCTATGACGACCGACAGGTTTTGATACTTTATAAATTGGAAGGATTTTTAAGACCTCACAGGTCTCAAAGACCTGTGAGGTCTATGAAACGATAAAGTTACCGGACGATCAAAAACTTGGAATTTTCAATAGCCTCTACCCAATGCGGTTGATCTTTTTCGAAATTAAAATGCTGGTATCTGGATAAGGTATATACTTCGTGCATGATATGAAAGCGTATTTTTCCTTCCAACATGATTAAGTGAGCGTCCCTGGGGGCATTGTGTTCGGGAAAAACCATACCTTTTTCCAGACTGATGGATAAAATATCTAAAGCTTCGCTAGTTTTAATTTTTTCAACTTTTAGTTTATTGAATGATTGATCCTTAATGAGGTTTTCAACTTTGTACATGCCCGATGTGTTTTAAAAATGCTTGAATAGTATAGTTTCTTTTGAAGCGTTGGACCAATTAGTGGCCTCTGTGTTTTCCTTGGATGCTTAGAATGTTGATTTTATAAACTATAGCCATCCCCCCTGAGTAATTTTTACTTGAAAAATTTTCAATAAAGTTGCGGGCTTTGTGCCCAATCACTTTTCTGACCCCTTCAGTGAACTGGTGCAGGGCTTGTTTGGCCGTACTAGCATGAAGCTCCTGAAAGGTGCCATGTACCAATACTGAATTCCAATTTTCTATCGATTTTATTTTATACACACCTAATGAAACCGTGGGGTTTTGTCTGAGAGCTTCTATTTTATGTCCTTCGTCTGAATAACTAATAATGCTTTTTGCAGCCTGATCATAGTAATAGGTAATGGGGACCGTATAAGGGTTTTGCCCTGAAATAAATGCCAAATGACCAATATAATTGCTACTAAGAAGATCCATACATTCCTTATGTGCCAGATCTTTTATGATGGATGAATTTTTTTTTGCTTCCATAATTTTAATTATTTACGATTTACAAACCTTAAATTATTAATTGCCATCAAGCCCTATCTCCAAGCCACGATTGCAAACGCTAGTCATGGTATTACAGAAAAGCTTAATTAATTCCACTGTTAATTTCCGTGACCAACATATAGTTTAAAAGGCTCTCCCAGGAAAATAGTGCTCCCTGAAATTCCTTTTGAGCATTTTCAGCAGTTTTCAAGCTTTTAAAAGCTGATAGGTTTGCCCCCATGGGGCTTGATATTTCAGGACTGATTAAATAGGTAGCGGTTTTAGCGTTTATTAGGGTGCCCGGTTTTTTAAAATCATTGATCATATAGAGTTGATAAACTGTTTCTTTATTTTCTTCAGAATAATTTATCATGCATTCTATCGCGTCAAAATTATAAGCCTTACCCTTTGTATTTACCAGTTGGCTTGCATGATGTTTATCAACAACGGTCATTTTACAATATTCACAGGCTTCCTTTCCATAATTTATGGGCTGCGGGCTTACTTCACACGAAATAAAAAGTAGCGTGATAATTGCGGAAAAAATCAGGGCTTTCATAAGTATTTGTATTTTTTTATCCATTCGTTTTTTCCAACAAAAAATGCCAATAGGGTAAGCAGCATTCCCGCAAACATAAGATAGGCGCCTAAAGCCGGATAAGAATCCACATCAAAATTCAGCATTTTCTGGTGGCCAAACAATGGCGGTTTATAGGTCATGGGCGAACCATCGAGATTGGTCATTTTCATGATCGCCTTGGGATCCAGATTGGTGCCATAATCGGTGAGCCAGGCATTAAAATCGTACATTCCCATAATACCAAGCAGTGTCATCAATAGTACCCAGCTAAGGAACCACCAGTAATTTAATTTTCCGAAGAAACCTAAAATTCCTAAAAGAACCCCTAGTGCAGCCATGCCGCCAATTACAAGTGGAAAAACTTCAAATTCCCACATGGCTTCAGGTTTTGGGATTTTCTGCATCCCGATATAATGGTTGAGCCCGTCGATATTTTGAATATCAAATTCCTGTACACCCTGGATTCCGGTGATGTAAATATTCATTCCCATAGGATCGGGGTACTGGGGGGCTCCCAGCATAATATTCCAAAGGGGAAATTTAAAGAGGCCCAATAACAGTAAAGAACCAATGATCATTATTAATCCAGCTTTTTTCATGGTTACAATAATTTAATATTGGTGTAGGTATAGAAAAGACGGGAGAGACAAACCAACTCCCGTCTCTTAATAGACACTTCTGCATAACAGAAATATGTCTTTCAACTAACTAAAATCAATCTTCACCCAGCGACCAGCTAAGCTCAATATTGGAGCTTTGTGGGGATACCCTTATATATCCCTGCATTTCCTGGTGCAATGCCGAACAGAAATCTGTACAGTAAAATGGCCATACCCCCACTTGTTTGGGTTCCCAGAGCAAGGTTTTGGTCTGCCCGGGCATAATAAGCAGTTCCGCATTGTTAGCGCCAATCATGGCGAAACCGTGTGGTACATCAAAATCCTGCTCGTGGTTGGTCACGTGGAAATAGACTTTATCACCTACTTTAATCCCTTCGATATTATCTGGGGTAAAGTGGCTACGGATCGTGGTCATGTAAATATGTACTTTGTTGCCATCGCGCTCTACCCTGGCGTCAGCAGGGGAAAGGGTCGCGTACTCATTCTCGTTCTCTGCCAGCTTATAGATCTTTTGGGAGTTTTCTTTGATAATTTCCGCGGGGATCCCGGCGGCATAGTGAGGTTCACCGTGGGTAGGGAAATCCAGTAAAAGCTCCATCTTTTCTCCTGAAATGTCAAATAGCTGTGCCGAGTGTTCCAATTCCGGTCCGGTGGGTAAATAACGGTCTTTGGTGATCTTGTTCAGGGCAATGGCATATTTTCCAAAAGGTTCCCTTGAGTTTCCACCAGGGATCATCACATGGCCTACAGAATAATAGTTGGGTTGACGGTCTATTACTTCGCGGGTTTCTACATTCCATTTTACCAGTTCCGAAGAAATAAAGAAGGTGGTGTACCCATTTCCATTATCATCAAATTCTGTGTGTAATGGCCCTAAACCGGCTTGTTTCACCGTGCCGGCGAGAATATCCTCAAAATTTAGAATGGGTATTCCGTAGGCTTCACCATCATACTTTTTATTTTCAATCGCATCGATCATTTTATCAAAAGAATGTACGGTGAGGTCGGCGGAAAGTTTTCCATTCCCAATAATATAATCCCCGCTGGGGTTCACATCTACACCATGAGGTGATTTTGGGGTTGGAAGGAAAAATACCGCTCCCGGAACTTCGAGTGGATCTACCACGAGCACTTCTTTTTTCATGGTAGAAGTCGCGGTATGGGTTTTATCGTCATATATATTGTGCGCATAGTTGGCAGGCATTTTTTTTCCACCGCCGTTGTTCACATATTCTTCAATCTTTTTCCAGTTTACCGCGGCAATAAAGTCCTTGTCATTTTGGGAAGCGTTTACTTCCAAAAGACTATTGGCCTCTTCGGTATTATAAGTAGTAAAAAAGAACCACCCATGGGATTTTCCGCGGCCGGGGTGGGAGAGGTCATAATCGAAACCTGGCATTATTAACTGGAATTTAATCTCCATATGCCCTTCTTCAGGATCTACACTTATAAAAGATAAACTGCCTTTAAATTTTCCTTTGTATTCCTTAATTGCAATGTCTTCCTGTGGGATGGGTACAGAGAACCTTGTTCCCGCCACTACATATTCGGTATTTTCGGTGACAAAGGAGGAACTATGGTTTCCCGCTGAATTTGGCACTTCAATAATTTCGGTGGTTTCAAAAGTTTTAAGGTCAATTTTTGCAATTCGTGGGGTATTGTTCCCGTTTACAAAAATCCATCTTCCATCCAGTTTCCCATTGGTTTGGGAAATATCCGGATGGTGGAGGTCATCCCAGGGGATAAACCCGTGGGAAGTATTGAGCATGGGTTTTGTTTCTTCAGAATAGCCATATCCACTGGTTGGAAATTGTGAAAAAACAGGGATTTCTTTGAACATCCTTCCCGAAGGCAAGCCATATACCGTAAGGTTACCGCTGTACCCGCCCGAAAGAAAGGCGTAAAATTCATCATGTTCGCCGGGTGCCACATAGACTTTCTCAGCTGCGTTGGAAGCCAAAGCCCCTCGATTGCCTTCATTTTTTTGTTCGCTGTTGTTACAACTAAACAAACCAGTTGCCAGCAGCAGCGATGCTATAATTTTTATTGATTTTTTCATGATATTAAAGTTTGGTTGATTTTTAATTTTCGGGTAGGATTACTTTATCTACTACGTGTACAATCCCATTTCCCGCGGGCACACTTGCCAGTATTTTTGCACCGCCCACGTATACTTCATCGTCTTTTACTTCCACAGGAATACTTTGGTCACTGGCCTGGCCCAGTTTTTTAAACTTTTTCAGGAATTCTTTATCATAATTGCCCGGGGTTACATGGTGCTTAAGGATAAATGCGAGTTTCTGTTTGTTTTCAGGCTTGAGCAAATCTTCTACTGTACCCTCGGGAAGTTCGTTAAAAGCGGCGTTTGTGGGTGCAAATACCGTGAGCGGGCCGGGATTTACCAATACGTTTTCCAATTGGGCGGCTTTTACAGCGGCTACCAGGGTAGTATGATCTTCGCTGTTAATGGCTATGTCCAACGCCGTAGGCTTGGCTTCATCATCTTTAATAAAAGCCTGGCCCTGCCTATCTGAGGAATTGGAAGGAGATACTTCAGAATTTGAAACATCGTCATCCACATTGTTTTCCCGAGTTTCCCGACAACCGGCAACGATTATGATCGCGGCCAGAAGAAATAATGTTTGGAATGTAGTTTTCATAATTGGTTACGTTTAGTTGAACATTATTTTAGTGTCCTGAAGTATTCCAAAATTTGGCGTGCTTCTTCCTCGCTTAAATTTTGGTTGGCCATGGGCGAACCGTTATGCTCAATGAGCAATTGTTGGGCTATAGGATCTTTAAGGATCATTTCATTGGGATTTAACATCATATTCATCACCCACTCCGGAGATCTTCTATCCAAAACACCGGCTGGAGCTGGACCAATAAATTTTTTATGGGGTTTATGACAGGCAAGGCATTTGGAATCAAAAATTGCTTTTCCTTTGGTTACCATTCCCTGGTCTATATTTTCAGGAAGTTCCAAATTCTTAACAGGGCCAATACCTTTATTGGACATATCAATAAGGCTGGCTTGGGGAGGACTGGCGTCTGGCTCTTTTACCTCATTTTTTTGGTAATTGCCCAATTGGATTTCTTCTTTTTCCTTTTTGTCTTCTTTCCCGCCACAACTCACCAATAGAGCCAATCCGAGGAAAAAGAGACTTTTAAATATATATTTCATAGTAATAAAGATTAGTTATGACTCAAAATTAGAAGTAAACAAGCGGACAAAATATGACGATAATCATATTGCGGATAAAATTGTCCTTTTTGAATAGGTAGAATTTTTATATTTCTAAAACACTTCATACAAATCAGGGAATTTATTGAACCTCTTATTTTTTATAGAAAGTATTTAAATTTTAAAAAGGGGAGGCGTGGGCCTGGTTTCATATAATTCCCTGACGGTCTTAATTGAAAATTCAATTAAACTGACCGGCATCATATTTTGAACTTATTCAAGCCTTTATTTTTGATGTTCAAAAAGTCATTAAGGATGGAACAAAATTTAATTTCTAAATATAATGTGGCCGGGCCGCGCTATACCAGTTATCCTACCGTGCCTTACTGGGACGAAGCCAGATTTACTGGGGATGAATGGAAAAGCAGCCTGCAAAGAAGTTTTAAGGAAAGCAATCATTCCGAAGGGATCAGTATTTATATTCACCTGCCTTTTTGTGAGAGTTTGTGTACTTTTTGCGGTTGTAATAAGCGTATCACTAAAAACCATTCAGTGGAGGTTCCCTACCTTAATTCTGTTCTAAAGGAATGGGAAATATATTGTAGGCTTTTTGAA
This sequence comes from Gramella sp. AN32, assembly GCF_023718305.1. Classification (GTDB taxonomy): domain Bacteria; phylum Bacteroidota; class Bacteroidia; order Flavobacteriales; family Flavobacteriaceae; genus Christiangramia; species Christiangramia antarctica. The sequence goes on along the minus strand of NZ_QEYO01000022.1, from coordinate 31,325 downwards.
GAAAAACCTGTAATAAAGGAGCTCCATTTAGGAGGAGGTACACCCACATTTTTTTCCGCTGAAAATTTAAAATTATTGCTTAATGGTATTTTTAAAAATGCCATTAAAGCTGAAAACGCGGAATTAAGTTTCGAAGGCCATCCCAATAATACCAGTTTGGAACACTTACGCCTCTTTTCTTCATTTGGATTTACCAGGGTGAGCTATGGGGTTCAGGATTATAACGAAAAAGTACAGAAAGCTATACATCGTGTACAGCCTTTTGAGAATGTGAAAAATGTTACCGAAGGCGCCCGGGAAAATGGATTCACTTCTGTGGGGCACGATATTATTTTCGGCTTACCATTTCAAACCAAAGAGCATATTATGCATACTATTGAGCGTACCAAAGAATTGATGCCAGATCGTATTGCTTTTTACAGTTATGCCCATGTGCCCTGGATCAAAGGGAATGGCCAGCGGGGCTTTAAAGAGGGAGATCTTCCCACCGCTGATGAAAAACACGTGCAATATGAAACTGGAAAAAAAATGTTGTTGGAGGCCGGTTATGTGGAAATTGGGATGGACCATTTCGCCCTTAAAACAGATAGCCTTTACGAAGCCCTTGAAGACAGGACATTACATCGTAATTTCATGGGCTACACCGCTTCAAAAACTCAAGCCATGATTGGGTTGGGTGTTTCGGCCATCAGTGATAGCTGGTATGGTTTTGCCCAGAATGTGAAGAATGTGGAAGAATATCAGAATTTAATCCAAAATGAAATTTTGCCGGTATATCGCGGCCATATTTTAAATGAAGAAGATCTTGTCATTCGAAAACATATCCTCAACCTAATGTGCAGTTTGAAAACTTCCTGGTACACCGGCAATCAATTTTTCAAGAATTTACCGGATGTTCTCATCAGTTTAAAAGAAATGCAGAATGACGGCCTTGTGGAAATAAACACTAATTTTCTTAAGATTACTGAAAAAGGAAGACCTTTCGTGCGAAATATATGCATGGCTTTTGACATGCGCTTACAGAGAAATAAGCCTGAAACTCAATTATTCTCCATGACAATTTAGCCAGGCTACCATTAATTTGATAGTCTATACTTCCCATCTCAGGTTCACTGGGAAAGGGGAATAAAGTTTCTTTTGATTTGAAATAGTCGGTTTAGATTTTAAAAGTTACCACAGGAATATGCGCGTGGTTCGCGATATCTTCTCCCATGCTTCCGTAAAAGAAATGATTAAAACCTTTTCGTCCATGAGTGGGAATTGCAATGGCATCAATTTGAGCTTCCTTACAATAATTTAATATTCCATTTTCAGCAGTATAATCTGTATAGAAAACAATATTATCTTTAATTTTTTTATCACCCATTCCTATATCGATGAGGAAATTGCTGGCTTTCATTGTCATTTCCTGAGTACTCATGAATTTTTCGGGGATATTGATGAACAGTATCTGTGGTTGAATATTAAAAAGGCGAAAGAAATTTCTTGCACTTTTATAGGGATGGAGCGTTTCCAGGCTGAAATCGGTCACAAAAACTGCTTTAGTAATATTAAAATTTTTAGTTCTTTTTTTAATAACCAATACCGGAATATCTGCTGTGCGAATTACTTTTTCAGTATTCGAGCCCAAAAAAACTTCTTCTACTCCAGTGGTCCCGTGTGATCCCATTACAATAAGATCAGCTCCATATTCACTTGCAACCTCGTTTATTTCGGAAAAAACTTTGTGGGTTTTCACCGCCTGGAGTACGTCTATCCCTTCCAGATAATCCTTTTTCAGGAATTTTTCAAAGCGCTGTTGGGTAAGTTTCATAAAATAGATGGCATTAAACACTTCCTGCTTCTCATTCTTGGTTAGAAAAGAGTCCGGTAAACCCATCATATGAACTACCACGATTTCAGCATTCTGTTTTTTTGCAATGCTGGCAGCAACTTCCAGGGCATATTCCGAATGGTTTGAAAAATCTACGGGAACAAGAATAGTTTTCATGATATAGATATTTATAATCAAATTTATCTATTCTTTAGGTCAAAAAACATGACTAGAGTCAGAAATATTAATTTTCAGAAAGTTTTATTTGGCGATTATTTATGAGGTAATCTATTTGAAAAACAGTATTTTAAAAGTAAAAATGAAAAGCTTAGGTTTTATTCTTCTGGCATTAACAACCTTGATTTTGGTACTGTTAACTGTTTTATCAGCACTTGGATTTCCATTTGGTTTTCTGTTTTATCTTATGTGTATTGGGCAGCTACTTCTGATTTTTACGGTCTATAAAATTCTTACCGATAATTACACCACAACTAAAACCTTTAATGATTTTTATGAGGATCATTCAATTGGTTCTGAAGAGTAAAATCCTGTTATAATAAGGCAGTTTGTAAAAAAGATTTTACCTTTATTGATTATAAACAAAAACTAAGTTTGCAGGACACTTTTCTTGATAATAAAGATGTTTTTAACCTATTATTTCAGGCGGCTTCTGAAGGGATTATCGTGGTAAATTCCAAACAGATCATTGTAATGGCGAATGCTGCAGCCGAAGAAATGTTTGGTTACCAACAGGGACAACTCGTAAATAAGCACCTGGATATTCTCATTCCAAAGGATTACCACCACCGTCACCACCGTCATTTCAATAACTTTCTCGATACCAGTGAAAAAAGGCAAATGGGTCATGGCCGGGACCTTTATGGCGTTAAAAAGGACGGTATACTATTTCCAGTCGAGGCAGGTTTAAATCCGTTTCAGATGAATGGGGAGGATTACGTGATGTCCCTGGTGATAGATATTAGCGTTAGGAAAGAGACCCAAAGGCAAATCAAAGAACTCAATACCCAGCTGGAAGGTAAGATAGAGGTAAGGACGCAGGAGTTGCAGGAGAGTGTGGAAAAATTACAGAACCTCAACCTGGACCTTGAAGAGGAAATAAAAAAGAGAAAAGAAGCAGAGAAGAAAATAAAAGATGCGCTGCAGAAAGAGAAAGAGCTCAGCGACCTAAAAACAAAGTTTTTATCCCTTGTTTCCCATGAATTTAAAACCCCTTTAAGCGGTATATTAACTTCAGCGACCTTGGCTGAAAAATATACTAAAGAAGCGCAGCAGGAGAAAAGGGAAAAACACCTTATAACCATAAGGAACAAGGTTCATTACCTGAACAATATTTTAAATGATTTCCTTTCTATAGAACGTCTTGATAGTGGAAAAGGACAGTATAAATTTTCAAATTTCAGTTTGAAGCGGCTAATAAATGAAGTTATTTATAACGCGAATATCACCCTTAAAGATGGTCAGGAAATATCTTACCCTAGGGATATTGAGGACGTTGAGCTTTATATGGATGAAAAGATCCTTGAATTGATCCTTTCCAATTTACTTGGGAATGCCATAAAATATTCTCCTGAAAATACCTTGATCAATTTCGAGATTGATTTTGAAGAAGATTTTATGGCATTTGAAGTACGGGACCAGGGAAGGGGAATTCCTGAAAATGATCAGAAACATATTTTCGAAAGATATTTTAGGGCAGAAAATGCCTTGCTGGATCAGGGAACCGGCATTGGATTAAATATCGCGAAAACACACCTTGAAAATCTTGGCGGAACGATTGAATTTGAAAGTATAGAAAATAAAGGAACCACCTTTAAGATAAGGATCCCTACAAAGAAATCATAAATAGAAAACGTATTTTAAGCAGCCTTATGAAGAAATTATTGCTCATTGAAGATGATGTAACAGTAAGAGAGAATACTGCAGAATTACTTGAACTTTCCAATTATGAGGTGCTCACCGCTTCTAACGGTAAATTGGGCATAGAAAAGGCCAAACAGGAGGTTCCTGATATCATTGTTTGCGATATCATGATGCCTGAAGTTGACGGCTATGGTGTTTTGGAAGCCTTGAGTAAAAATCCGGAGACCCTTAATATCCCTTTTATTTTTCTTTCAGCAAAGACTGAACATAAGGACATTCGTAAAGGAATGGATCTTGGAGCCGATGATTATTTAACCAAACCTTTTGAAGAAGACGAGTTATTAAGTGCCATTGAAAGCAGGCTGGCCCGGGTGGCAATTCTTAATTCCTATAAAAAAGAAGAACCTTCCTTACCAGAAGAAGAAAAGTTAAAAGACCTCGAAGATCTTAGAGCGATATTTGGCAAACAGGAGCTTCAGCTTTTTAAAAAGGGGGATACGATTTATGAAAAAGATAAGCACGCCAATTATTTTTATCTCATAAAAAGGGGCGTGGTAAAGGTTCATAGAATAGATAACCAGGGCAAGGAACTTATTACCGAGCTATATAAGGAGGATGATTTTTTTGGCAATCACGCCCATGATCCGCAATCGGCTTATGAAGATTATGCTACCGCATTGGAAGACACCCAGTTATTTGCGGTTTCCAGGGAAGAATTTCATAAGATCCTTAACGGAAACCCGAAGATCACCATGCAGCTGGTAGAGGTCCTTGATAATAACCTTTCAGAATTGAAACAGCAGTTAATGGATATGGCTTATGGATCGGTAAGAAAGAAAACAGCCAATACCATCTTGTTATTTGCGGAAAGGATCAAAAAGCATCCGTTAAAAAGCATAAGGATATCACGGGCAGATCTTGCGGGCGTGGCCGGAATGGCACCTGAAAGTCTTATAAGAACATTGTCAGATTTTAAAAAAGAGGGACTTATAGAAATTGAAGGGCGTAATATAAAATTGCTCGATTCTCAAGCATTGAAGCAAATTAAGTAACATTGAAGTTCGATTAATTAGGCAGAACTGATATTGATCATTTTTTGGGTTGGAGACTTCATCTAATTTCGCTGTATTAAGTGATAATCCATGAATGTTTTAATTCTGACCGATTTTTCAGAAACTTCTGTGAATGCAGGAAAATATGCAATTGATTTTCTTCAGGAAAATGCAGTAAATTTCTATTTACTAAATATCCATAATTTCAATTTTCATAAATCAGCCAGCAATCTTCTTGAAAATGAATTGGTAGCTACATTAGATGAACTTCAAACGGCCGTAAAAACACTTCGTGACTACACAGGCAATAAACAGCATATATTCCGTACGATACTTTCTTCTGAAAGTCTTATCAGGGCTGTGAGGAATACGCTGGTAGAGAAAAAAATAGACCTGATATTTATTGGAGCTGTAAGCCAGGATACGCGTTCGCACCCAATTTTAGGTGACCATGCTTATGATGTGGTAAGAAAGATAAAATGCAATATTATCGCGGTTCCCGGCGGGTGTACTTATAAAAATCTTCAAAAAGTAATTTTTCCTATAGATCACGCGATCTTGTCTACGGAGGAAAAGGAGCGGGTACTTGATAATTTGAATTACTTAAATTCTTCAGATTTCACCCTTTTAGAAATAAAGAATGGCGCGGTGGAATATCCAAATTTAACAAGTGATAACAAGCCTTCTAAAACCCCTGTCTTATTTACCAAAGCCTTGTTTCGGGACATCCAGAAGCAATTTGATATTATTTTCATAATCGGGAAAAACCTTAGTATCTGCGACCGGCTGCTCCATACCGAATATGGCTTTACTGCCCATATGAACATAGAGATCCCCATCTTTGTATACCATGGCTAGTCCCCTTCGTAATTCAGAAAAATAAGATGATTAGTCATTTTAACCTGATCGACGTTCGTTTTCTTCACCTGTACTTTCAAAATGATTCGTGGTTCTTCGGGATAGCATTAGGTTCCAATTCGGGGACTTCAAGCAGCGAAGAAGATAGCTGGTTGATGTTTTTAGGTCATTTCGACGGTAGGAGAAATCACATCAAGAAATGGAGTTAGGACTTAACAATGATCGTAATTTTATTCAGAATCATAAAACATCATAGTTTAAGGTCTTACTAGTATGTGATCCCGCTTCGCTCGGGATGACGTCTTTTATTCCTTTAGGACACTTTACGAACAAGTAATAATAAAATCAAGATTTAGAAAATTTTCAAAATTTCTGAAGTATCGAAAAACTTGCTAGTTTAGAAAAAAAGCATTCCCTGACTACCGTCATATTTCCAGACCCATCAATTTTCCAGTTTTGCAACCTGAACATTTATTATAAGAAATGGAACATTGCTATCATTGCGGCGAAGATTGTCTGGACGAGATCATACAATATAAAGAAAAGACCTTTTGCTGTACAGGTTGTAAAACCGTTTTTGAAATATTAGATAGTAATGATCTTTCTTATTATTACGACCTGGAGAAAGCACCCGGGATTTCACCTAAGATTAATGAAGGGAAATATGATTATTTAGAAAATACCGAGATCTTAGGGAAACTGCTCGAGTTTGATCATGGGAATACTCAAATTGTATCTTTTACCATTCCTTCTATCCATTGTAGTTCCTGTATTTGGATCCTTGAAAACCTTCATAAAATTCATAAAGGAATAAAAAGTTCCCAGGTAGATTTTCCGAAAAAAAAGATCAGATTAAGTTTTTCTTCGGAAGAAATAAACCTAAAGAACCTGGTGCTGCTATTAGCACGGATTGGTTATGAGCCAAATATTTCCCTGGATAACTATGAGGAAAAAGAAGTTCATGAAGACCGGAGCCTTATTTACAAACTCGGGGTGGCCGGATTCGCGTTTGGCAATATCATGTTCCTTTCTTTTCCTGAATATTTCGAGATCAATGAATTCTGGCTGGAGCAATTCAAACATGTATTCCGCTGGCTAATGTTCAGTTTTTCGCTGCCCGTGGTATTTTATTCGGGTAAAGATTATTTCATTTCTGCCTATAAAGGGCTGCGTTCCGGAATCCTAAATATCGATGTGCCTATTGCGCTGGGAATAACTGTACTTTTTTTAAGAAGTACTGCGGAAATTGTCCTGGATCTGGGCACAGGATTTTTTGACAGCCTTAGCGGGCTCATTTTTTTCCTGTTACTGGGTAAATTTTTTCAGCAGAAAACCTATTCGTTCCTTTCGTTTGAAAGGGATTATAAATCCTATTTTCCCATAGCTGTAACCCGAATTTTTCCCGAAGAAGGAAAGCCCAGGGAAGAACAAATCCAGGTATATAAGATCCAAAAAGGGGAGAGGATCATCATTAGGAATGAAGAATTAATTCCGATGGATGCCATCCTTATTAAAGGAAATGCCAGCATCGATTACAGTTTTGTTACCGGGGAAGCAGAACCTGTTTCTAAAATTAGTGGTGATAAGCTTTTCGCCGGGGGGAGACAGCAGGGTGGGATTATTGAAATCGAGGCTTTAAAACCTGTAAAGCAAAGTTACCTCACCCAATTGTGGAGTGATGAGGTTTTTAGTAAAGATAAAAACTCGGTTTTTCAGACGCTTACCAATCAAATAAGTAGACGTTTTACGTATGCTGTTTTAAGTATCGCAATCCTTTCCGCAATATTCTGGATGTTCTATGATCCTTCGAGGGCCGGGAATGTGTTTACCGCTGTTCTTATCATCGCGTGCCCCTGTGCAATTGCCCTCGCGGCACCGTTTACCCTGGGAAACATGCTACGGATATTTGGTAAAAATCAACTTTATCTAAAGAATGTCAATATTATAGAACAAACCGCTCACATAGATACGGTAGTTTTCGATAAAACCGGGACCATTACCGCAAATGATCGAAGCCGTATTGAATATGAAGGTGTGGAGCTTAACGAAAATGAGAAGCAATTGTTAGGCGGGAGCCTTCGCGCCTCTAACCATCCGTTAAGCAGGTCGCTTTATAATATTCTTGATAAAAACAATATTTCAACTCCCGATCATTTTACCGAGCGTACCGGGCTTGGGTTAGAAACCGCCTATAAGGAACTTAAACTCATGATTGGGTCTGCAACCTTTGTAAATCAATCTGAAAATTTAGTTCAGGAAATTCAATCAGATAAAAAAGCTGAAAAAACCTCAGTACATATTAGTTCCAATAACCAGTATAAAGGATGTTTCAGTTTTCATAATTCTTATAGGGAGGGGCTTTCTGAATTATTCCGGGAACTTTCAAAAGATAAGCAATTGATCATACTTTCAGGTGACAATGACGGGGAACGATCAAGGTTAAGTCGAATAATTCCCGAAGGGACAAAAATGTATTTTAATCAAAAACCGGGGAACAAGCTTCAGTTTATTAAAGATCTGCAAAAGCAGAAGCATAAAGTAATGATGGTTGGTGATGGCTTGAATGATGCCGGAGCCCTGGCACAAAGTGATGTAGGCATTGTAATTTCTGAAGATATCAATGTTTTTTCCCCTGCCTGTGATGGTATTCTGGACGCCAAAAGATTTAAGGATCTTGGAAAGTTTTTTGATCTTTCACGAGGGGCCATTAAAATTATTAAACTCAGTTTTCTATTATCCCTATGCTATAATGTAATAGGACTTGCTTTTGCCGTTTCGGGAAATCTAATGCCTGTAGTGGCAGCGATCCTTATGCCTTTAAGTTCTATTAGCATTGTGCTCTTTACCACATTTGCCACACAATTACTCTCAAAAAAACTCAAAAATTAAAAGAAGCTCCCAAACCTGATAATTGTCATTTTTTAGCAGAGGCTCTCGGAATATTTTTACACCCATATTTAAAAGAAAATGAGCATTATCTACATGTTACTGGCTATTAGTGTTGTTGTAGCGATCATCTTTTTTATCGCTTTTATAATTTCAGTAAAAAAGGGCCAATATGATGATATGTACACACCTTCGGTAAGAATGCTGTTTGATGATGAACTTGTAAAACCCGATTCAAAAGAAAAATCTGATTCTAAAGAGAAATCTCACTGACTATGGAAGTACAGCAATTTTATTACGATAACAAGATCGTAAAGAAGTTTATTAACGCTACAATGTTTTGGGGCATTATAGGCATGAGCGTTGGGTTACTGCTCGCCTTACTATTTATATTCCCCGGCTTAACCGAAGGTATATCGTGGCTTAGTTTCGGAAGACTCAGGCCATTGCATACCAATGCGGTGATTTTTGCATTTGTAGGGAATGCGATTTTCGCCGGGGTTTATTATTCTACACAGCGGCTGCTGAAAGCGAGGATGTGGAGCGATGCACTTAGTAATTTCAACTTTTGGGGCTGGCAGGTAATTATTGTAGCTGCGGCCATTACATTACCTCTTGGTTTTACTTCTTCTAAAGAATACGCCGAACTGGAATGGCCTATAGATATTGCTATCGCGCTGGTATGGGTCGCCTTCGGGGTAAATTTAATTGGCACGATGATCAAAAGGCGGCAACGTCATTTGTATGTGGCAATCTGGTTTTATCTGGCCACTTTTGTTACGGTAGCCGTGTTACATATTTTCAATAATATTGAAATTCCGGTGAGTGCATTTAAAAGCTACTCGGTGTATTCAGGGGTTCAGGATGCACTGGTACAATGGTGGTACGGCCACAATGCGGTAGCATTTTTCCTTACTACTCCGTTCCTGGGCCTAATGTATTATTTTGTGCCCAAAGCCGCGAACAGACCGGTGTATTCTTACCGGCTTTCCATTGTACATTTTTGGTCGCTTATTTTTATCTATATCTGGGCAGGTCCCCATCATTTATTATATACTTCCTTGCCAGACTGGGCACAAAACCTTGGGGTAGCCTTTTCGGTAATGCTGTTGTTTCCATCCTGGGGTGGGATGATCAACGGATTGTTGACGCTTCGTGGCGCCTGGGACAAAGTGCGTGTAGATCCTGTGTTAAAATTTATGGTGGTTGCGATCACCGGATATGGTATGGCAACCTTCGAAGGCCCTATGCTTTCACTAAAAAATGTCAACGCCATCGCGCACTTCAGTGACTGGATCATTGCCCATGTTCATGTGGGAGCCCTCGCCTGGAACGGGTTTCTAACCTTCGGAATGGTGTACTGGCTGGTGCCGAGATTGTTTAAAACACAATTATGGTCTGTGAAGCTCGCGAATGTGCATTTTTGGATGGGCACTTTAGGGATTATTATGTATGCTTTACCTATGTATGTGGCTGGTTTTGTGCAGGCATCCATGTGGAAACAATTCAATCCCGATGGCACCCTTACTTACGGAAACTTCCTGGAAACGGTTACTGAAATTATTCCCATGTACTGGATGCGGGCTATTGGGGGTAGTATTTATATCGCCGGTGCAATTGTAATGTTATATAATATCGTTAAAACCGCCAGGCAGGGCAGCAAGGTAGAAGATGAACTGGCAGAAGCGGCAGCACTTGCCCCCCTTACCAAAAAACGCACCCGTGGGGAAGCTTATCACAGTTGGTTAGAAAGAAGGCCTGTAAAATTGACCATTTTCGCCACCATAGCCATTTTAATTGGAGGTGCGGTTCAAATTATCCCTTCTTTAATGGTAGATGAATATATTCCTGTAATTTCCAGTGTAAAGCCTTATACCCCGCTGGAATTGGAAGGTCGGGATATTTATATACGTGAAGGTTGTGTTTCCTGTCATTCGCAGATGGTTAGGCCTTTTAGGAGCGAGGTAGAACGTTACGGCGAATATTCCAAAGCAGGTGAATATGTATACGATTATCCATTCCTCTGGGGAAGTAAGCGTACCGGTCCAGATCTACATAGGGTTGGGCAGAAATATTCAGATAACTGGCATTTAAACCATATGTATGATCCGCAAAGCACCTCTTCAGGTTCTATCATGCCATCTTATAAATGGCTGATTCAGGATGAACTGGACAAAAGCGACACCAAAGATAAAATGAGGGCGATGCAAACACTGGGGGTGCCATATACCGATGAGGAAATCTCCAATGCCGAAAAATTAATGCTGGAACAGGGGATAAAAATTGAGAAAAACCTATATGCCGATCCAGATTTCGCTACCACTTATGAAGCCGATAAAAAATACGCAGAAGAAAACAATCTCGAATTCACTCAAATGCGCGAACGTGAAATTGTTGCCCTCATCGCTTACCTGCAACGTCTAGGTACTGATATTAAAGCGAAAGATTTACAGGAAGTATCCACCAATTAAATAAAAAACCATGTTGAAATTTGTAAAAGGACCATTGGAAAGTATCGAGGGGGTATCTATTTATCCAATTATCTCGCTGCTAATATTTTTCATTTTTTTTACCGCCTTATTTTGGTGGGTATTTACCGCGAAAAAAGATTATATCAATAAAGTGAGCAATCTTCCGCTGGAAATTGAAGAAGGTGAAGATAATTTTTCAGACCAAAAAACCAGCGAATCATGAAAAAGGTATTTTCCATATTAAGAATATTAGGACTAGTTGCCCTGGCGGTGATCCTGGCAGAAGTAACTTTGGAAACAGGAGAAGAATCGGCATTTTTAGCTTACCCTGTTCTTTGGCTTATTATTGCTATCATTTTAGTAATTGCGGTGGCGATAGAAGTTTCGGTACACTCCCTTCAGCGTGTTCTTTATAAATCGCTCACTCCCGATGCCCAGGCACGTTATGACAATGCGGTAGCGATTAAAAAGCAAAAACAATTTCACTGGTGGAAAAAGAAGTATAAAAAATTACTGGATAAAAAACCCATTGAAGCTGAAGATGAAATTATCCTGGATCATAATTATGACGGGATTAGGGAATTGGACAATAACCTTCCGCCATGGTGGCTGTACGGTTTTTATGCCAGTATAATTTTCGCTTTTGGGTATATGCTAAAATACCATGTATTTGATGGTACCAGCCAGAAGGAAGAATATTTGATGGAAGTTGCTGAAGCTAAAGAAGCTGTGGAAGAATACAAAAAGAACGCTAAAGGCCTGCTTACTGCAAATACGGTAGAACTTCTAACAGGGGAGGCCGATATTGAAGCAGGGAAAGCAGTTTTTACAGCGAATTGCGTGGCCTGCCATAAAGCCGATGCCGGTGGGGGGATTGGCCCCAACCTTACCGATTCGTACTGGATTTTGGGAGGCGGCATCAAGAATGTGTTTAATACTATTACGGAAGGGGGACGTCCCGGCAAAGGGATGGTCGCCTGGAAAACCGATCTGAAACCAGATGAAATCGCTCAGGTGGCAAGTTATGTGTTGAGCCTTCATGGCACAACACCAGCAGATCCTAAAGATCCTGAAGGCGAGCTGTATGTAGATCCTGATGCAAAGGTGGAGAATGTAGAGGTGGAAATGAAAGATTCCACTTCCGTGGAAATTAATATGGGGTATGAAGAGGAATAATAAGCCCCCCAGAACTGAAGCCCCACCCGGAACTGCTGAAAAGCAGTTCCGACCTCCCCGGAGGGGAGGTAAGGGAAAGAAATTTTAAAATAATATTAGTTAGAAATTATTTAGTTTGGAAAAGCAGGGGAACGAAAGGTTTAGGGACAGTATTGGTACGGTAACCGAGGAGGGAAAACGTTCCTGGGTGTATCCCAAGAAACCTTCAGGACCCTTATATAAATACCGAAAATATGTAAGTTATCTGTTACTTGCCTTTCTGGTGTTCGCGCCATTTATTAAAATTAACGGTAACCAGTTTTTAATGTTTAACGTGCTGGAGCGCCGTTTTAATATTTTTAGTTTTCCGTTCTGGCCACAGGATTTCTACCTTTTCGTGATTATTATGCTGATCGGGGTTATTTTTATCGCCCTTTTTACGGTGGCTTTTGGTCGGATTTTCTGCGGTTGGATTTGCCCTCAGACTATTTTTATGGAAATGGTTTTTAGAAGGATAGAATATTGGATTGAAGGAGACCGGGGAAAACAGATCAGGTTAAGCAAACAGGCATGGAACGCAGAAAAAATCAGGAAAAAGGGCACGAAATGGGCTATTTTCTTTGTTGTTTCCTTTTTAATCGCCAATGTATTCCTGGCTTACCTTATTGGTAGCGACCGCTTAGTTCTTTATATACAGGACGGTCCCATGGCCCATTTTAGCACGCTCATCTCCTTACTGATTTTTACCGGAGTTTTTTACTTTGTATTCGCCTGGTTCCGGGAACAGGTGTGCATTATAGCATGTCCTTACGGAAGGCTGCAGGGTGTATTGCTGGATAATAAATCTATTGTGGTGGCTTATGATTATAAGCGGGGGGAAAAAGAAAAGGGTCGTGGAAAATTTAAAAAAAACGAAGATCGCGCAGCTAGCGGGAAAGGTGATTGTATTGATTGTTTTCAGTGCGTAAATGTTTGTCCTACCGGAATAGATATTAGGAATGGAACCCAGTTGGAGTGCGTCAACTGTACAGCATGTATTGATGCTTGCAACGATATCATGGAGGCAGTAGATCTGCCCAAAGGATTGATTCGCTATGCAAGTGAGGAAAATATAGAGAAAAAGACCAGGTTCAAATTTACCGCACGTCTAAAAGGCTATACAGCCGTGCTTTTTATTTTAACCGGAATACTAACTGGGATGTTGTTTTTAAGAAGTGATATTGAAGCCAATATATTGAGATTGCCGGGGCAGTTGTACGAACATAAGGATGGAAATATTATTAGCAATGTATACACCTATAAATTGCTCAATAAAACTTCTAAAGATTATGAAAATGTGCATTTTGAATTAGTTTCCCATAAAGGAAGTATTGAAACGGTTAAAGGAGATATTAAAGTTCCCGCACGCGGCCTGGCCGAAGGAACCCTATTTGTAGAAATTAACGGCAGTGCCCTCAAAGATGAAAAAGATAAACTTGAAATTGAGGTCTACAGTGGTGATGTATTAATTGAAACTGTCCATACCAATTTCATAGGACCGCATAGCTATAATTGAAGTGAGAGGATCGAGGTTGGAAAGTTCCAGGTTCAAAGTTCAAAGTGGGAAGTGAAATTAGAAAACAGAAAACAGAAAACAGAAAACAGAGAATAGGAAAATAGGAAAAACAGAGAACTATAAAATTAACTCTCCACTTTCTAACCTTTAACCTTTTAAACTTGAAAAAACATGAAAATTAACTGGGGAACAGGAATTGTAATAGGAATGGCAGCTTTCATCAGCTTCATCATGTATTTTGTAGTGACGATGATGACCTCAAAAGAGTACGACCACGACCTCGTAGTGGAAGATTATTACAAAGCCGAGTTGCACTACCAGCAGGATATAGATGCGGAAGAAAATGCGCTTGCTATGAAAGAGAATGTTTCGGTTTTGAACCAACGTGGAAACTGGATCGTAGTGCTGCCAGAATCTATCAATCTAGCGGAGATTGTGGGTAACATTAATTTATACCGGCCTTCCAACAAAATGCTGGATTTTGAAATCCCGCTGAAGGATTTAACCTCGCACGAAATTATACTTCCCAATGAAAAAATGATTGATGGCCGTTGGAATTTGAGTGTGAACTGGAAAATTAGAGGGAAGGAATACTTATTCAAAAAAGAGATCCTACACTAAAAAATGTTATTATCAGCCTTCATATTCGGACTTTTGGGTAGTTTTCATTGTGTGGGAATGTGCGGGCCAATCGCATTTTTATTACCGGTGGATCGGGAGAATAATTTCAGGAAAAGCCTTCAAATTTTTCTTTATCACTTCGGAAGGCTTTCCGCATATAGTATTATAGGCCTTGCGTTCGGATTGTTGGGAAAAAGTTTTTCTCTTTTTGGTTTTCAGCAACAACTCTCCATTTTTATAGGAATTTTGATGTTGTTGATCCTATTTCTGCCCGTGAAAACTTTCAATAAATATAATTTCTCAAAACCGGTTTTTAAAATTATTTCAAAGGTAAAAAGAGGTCTTGGAAATGAGCTGAAAAAGAAAAGCCCAGATGTCTTTTTAACCGTTGGGTTCCTCAATGGTTTCTTGCCTTGTGGCCTGGTTTATATGGCGATAATGGGGGCAATCGCAGGGGGTGCGACTCTTTACGGAGGTTTATATATGCTTATTTTTGGTCTGGGCACCATTCCTTTAATGACCGCTGCCATCTGGTTCGGGAATTTTTTATCCGGGAAAATCAGGCAGCATATAAGAAAAACGATACCTGTATTTTTAGGCATCATAGCGGTATTGTTTATTCTACGCGGCTTGGGGCTGGGTATTCCTTATATATCACCAAAACAGCAATCTGAGAAGGTCTCTTCTAAAATTGAATGTCACGTAGAGTGAAGGACAGAATATTGTACACTGCTACTTCCAAATAAAATTCATAAAAACCTTCACTGATTCAATTGTTAAAAATTCATTAATTTTTGTACATTTCAATGCAGATTTATCACTTAAAGATTTAATTAATTGAACATGCTAAATTTCCAATTTGGTTGCGAAATTCCATCCTTTCCTAATTATTTCCGCCTCAATATAATTGCCCTATTGTTTTTGTTTGCAGTTTCTTCTTGTAAGCAAAAGGAGGATACTAAAATTTCAGAAAAGCAAGCGCAGGATTACAGGTTCCAAATTTTACCCCCAGATTCTACCGGGATTAGTTTTAATAACAAACTGGAGGAAACGATGGAATTTAATCCCGTCAATAGTATTTATATGTATAACGGCGCCGGGGTTGGGGTTGGTGACATCAATAATGACGGGCTTCCCGACCTTTTCTTTGCCGGTAATAATGTTTCCTCGCAATTATATTTAAATAAAGGCGATCTTAAGTTTGAAAATATCACTGAAAGTGCGGGGGTTACCACTTCCAGATGGGCCACAGGCGTGAGTATGGTAGATATTAATAATGATGGATACCTGGATATTTATGTTTCCGTAGCCGATAAAAATTATACGGAAAAAGGGGCAAATCTCTTATTTATCAATCAGGGAGATAATACGTTTGTGGAGAAGGCAAAGGAATTTGGCATTGCCGATACAGGTTATTCCACTCAGGGTGAATTTTTCGATTATGACAAAGATGGGGACCTTGATCTTTATGTGCTCACGAATGGGATTGAAAATTTCACCCATAATTCGATACGCAAGCGAAAATTAAAAGGGAACGGGATAAGTACCGATAAACTTTACCGAAATGATGGGGACAAAGGTTTTACCAATGTTTCTGAAGAAGCCGGGATTACTATTGAAGGTTACGGATTGGGAATTGGGATTATGGATGTAAATAATGATGGCTGGCCAGATATTTATTGCTCCAACGATTTTATTACCAATGATTTGCTTTGGGTGAATAATGGTGACGGGACATTTACAGAAAGCCTTGCCACATATTTCACCCAAACTTCACACAACGGGATGGGGATTGATATTGCCGACTTTAATAATGACGGGCTATTGGACCTTGTAGAAATGGATATGTTGCCGGAAGATAACGAGCATAACAAAAAAATGACTCCAGCGGCGAATTACAACAATCAGTTAATGCGTTTTCAGCTCGATTATTTTCCTCAATATGTTCGAAATAGTTTACAGGTGAGAACGGGGCAAGGGAGTTTTGCTGAGGTTGGCCGTTTGGCTGGAATTGAAAAAACCGATTGGAGCTGGGCCCCTTTAATGGCCGATTTTGATAATGATGGCTTGAAAGACCTCTTTATCACCAATGGTTATGGCCGCGATATCACAGATCTGGATTATACCGTAAATACAAATATTACCAGTGCAGCTCCCGGAGACAACAAAAACAGGGAAAAACAGGCTTTTGAACTAATGTCTGATCTTCCCGAAATTAAACTGCCTAATTACTTCTACAAGAATGAAGGGGGCCTCATTTTTTCTGATGCTACTAAAATCTGGAACAATGAGCCCGCGAGTATTTCAAACGGTGCTATTTATAGTGATCTGGATAATGATGGAGATTTGGATTTGGTCACAAATAATACGAATGGCGTAGCCTTTCTGTACCAAAACCTAACTTCAGATAAATTTCCAGACAACGCTAATTATATAAAAATTGAATTATCCGGACCCGAAAAAAATAAGAATGGAATTGGTTCGAAAATTAGCATTTTCACCAAGGATCAGTTTCAAAGACTGGAACAATTCCCGGTGAGAGGATATATTTCTTCCGTAGATTATGTGTTACATGCAGGACTTGGAAAAACGAAAACAATTGATAGTATTTCAATTGAATGGCCTGATGGGAAAGTAGATTTTAAAACTAAAGTTGCTGCCAACCAGAAGATTAGCTTCGATTATAAAAATGCCCTGGAATATTCTGAAAATTCATTAAAAGCTGAAGCTACTTTTTTTACTGAAACCACAGTAGATCTAAAGGGGATTCAGCATAAAGAAGACCTTTTTGTTGATTATCGCGGAGAACCCCTTTTACTGAAAATGCTTTCAAGGGAAGGCCCGGCGATCGCAGTTTCAGATGTTGATGGTGATGGTCTTGATGATTTTTTAATGACTTCAGCAATTGCCGACTCCACTTATATTTATTATCAAAATAGAAATGGAAGCTTTAAAAAAAGCAAAGCTTTGCCTTCTTCATTTAATACTGAAAATCTGGGTGCCCTAATTGCAGATTTTAATGGGGACGGTAAGAAGGATATCTATATTGCTACCGGTGGAAATAATAAATTTTTAGGGCAGGAGGTTTACCGGGACCTCCTTTATTTTCAAACCGAAAATGGGGATTTTGAATTAGCTGAAAATCAACCGCCCGTACTAACCAGTACAGCTGCCGTCACCGCTGCCGATTATGATAATGACGGTGACCTTGATCTTTTTGTGGGAACGAGGATCAAACCGAACACCTATCCGCTAAGTGAGAGAAGTTACATCCTTCAGAACACTAACGGAATTTTCACCGATGTTACCCAAAAAGTAGCGCCATTCTTATTGCAAAGCGGGATGATAACTTCAGCATTATGGACAGATTTTGATAATGATCAAAAAATGGATCTTATAGTGACCGGGGAATGGATGGAAATAAATTTCCTGAAGAATACCGGAGGGAAATTCGAAAATATCACGGCTACTTCGGGAATGCAAAAGATCACCGGATTTTGGAATAGTTTGCAGGGAATGGATGTGGACCGCGACGGGGATATAGATTATCTCGCCGGCAATATGGGTAGGAATGTTTCTTTTGATGTTTCAGCTCAAGAGCCTTTAACGATGATGGCTAAAGATTTTGATGATAACGGTCAAATAGATCCGCTTATTGGGTATTACCTCAACGGAAAAAGTTATCCTTTAGCGACCAGAGACGCGCTGATAAATCAGATTCCGAATATGAAAAAGCGTTTTTATTTGTATAAAGATTATGCAAAAGCTGAATTTAAAGATGTACTAACTCCTGAAGAAAAAAAAGGAGCCTTAAAATTAAATGTAACCGAATTAAGTTCTGGCTGGATTGAAAATCAGGGGAAAGGCAAATTTAAATTTCATGCATTCCCGGTTTGCACTCAGGTGGCGCCGGTTTATGGAATTACTACTTTAGATGTGAATGGTGACGATATCCTGGATGTTGTATTAGCCGGAAACAGAAGGGATTCTGAGGTGTTGGGAGGTTTTATGGATGGTTCTTTTGGGGTGACCTTAATTGGGGATGGAGCAGGCAGGTTTAATTGTGCTGATATGATTAAATCTGGAATTTCAATTCCCGGTGATGCGCGGGGGATTGCTAAAATTAAGATAGGCAATAAACTAAATATTTTAGCAGCGAACAACGATGGGCGAATGCAAAAATTTAGTTTAGAAAAAGAAGAAGATTATATTGAAATTTTTGATGATGAAAATTATGCGATTATTACTACTTCGGAAAAATCCTATAAAGTGGAATTCTATTATGGTTCCGGGTATCTAACCCAGGATTTCAGAAAAATGATTTTGCCGCAGGAATTTATATCTATTGAAATCTACAATACAAAAAACCAATCCAGAATAATTAACCACGAAAATTCCGGACTGGTTGATAATAGAGATTAATAAATATTTTATGCCTGCAGCTTCCTTGAAGGCGAATAACTAATATGATCACTGGACATTGAAAAGTGGAGAAGTGACGCCGGAATATTATTTTCATCCATTCCCAAAGATTTCATATGTTTCAGGATATTTTCCCTTACACACTTTTCAATTTCACCTAAGCGTACGCGGTAAACCGCATTGCGAACATAAATTTTCTCCTGATAGAATAACTTCGTGGTCACATCCAGATCTACAAAGCTACCCAGGTTTTTACTGGACAAGTAGTAATTAAACCGAATCCCTCTTTTCCCTTGCAAAGGCTTTCCTTTGCTTTTGGGAAAATGGATAATTTCCCCGATCTTTTGATAATTCATCTTAAATGAAATGTTTGGTAGGACTTTAAATATAGACGATTGAAAATTAAAATTATAATGTTTTTCGATTTATTTTGAACTTAAATAATTGATTATCAGCAAGCATAATAAATTGTATTATTCAGAAAATTTCCATTCTATGATGATAAAACGGAAAATCCCACTAAAAATTTTCTACCTGATGCATAGTTCCTAACTTTAAAACAAAAAATGAATTTTAGGGAGCTGTTCGATTTTCTCACCGAATTAAATAAGAATAATCATAAGGAATGGATGGATGAGAACCGGAAATGGTATTTCTCGGTTAGGGATAATTTTATCGCCTGGCTGGATGAAATGAACATCAGGCTTTCCCAGATTGATTCGGAATATTCGCCCAACCCGGGACGTAAATCTATCAACAGGATAAATAATAATCTACTCTATCACCCTAATAAACCCATTTATAAAGATCATTTTGGCGCCGGATTGGATATCGAAAAAGCTACAGGAGATTTTTATGTACATCTGGGAATCAATGAGTGTTTTCTTGCCGGAGGATTTTATAAACCACAAAAAAAATACCTGGATAGCATTCGCGCGGCTATAGATTATAATGGTGAAGAATTTAAAAAGATCGTTGATAAGCCTTCTTTTAAAGAAATGTTTGGTGCACTTATGGAAGATGAAAAATTAAAAACTTCGCCCAAAGGCTATTCTATAGATCATAAACATATAGACCTTTTAGTAAATAAGAGTTTTGCGGTATCACATAAGCTAGCCCAAAAAGAAGTCGTAAGTAGCGAATTTGATGATACTGTCCTGAGAGTCTACAGGGAAATGTTACCTTTTAGAAGGTATTTAAATAACGCCGTAAGCGTATAAATATGGAGCTGAAAGATTTTATCCGGGATATTCCAGATTTTCCCAGCAAAGGAATAATGTACAAAGACATAACGCCTTTATTGGCCAATGCAGAAGCAATGCAAACCGCAGTAAATTTATTTCTGAAACAGTTGCCAGACCAAAATATTCAAAAAGTTGTTGGTATCGAATCCAGAGGTTTTTTCTTTGCAACCCTTTTGGCTCAAAAACTCAATGCCGGTTTTGTTCCGGTTAGAAAAAAAGGAAAACTTCCTTATAGAACTTTTAATGAAATTTACAGTTTGGAATATGGAGAAGATGAACTGGAAATTCATGAAGATGCAATTAGGGAAGGAGAGCGGGTGCTTCTGCACGATGATGTCCTGGCAACCGGGGGAACTGCTGCAGCGACCTGTAAACTTATCGAAAAGTGCGGCGGAATAATAGTCCAGTGTAATTTCCTGGTGGGGCTGGATTTTCTGAAGGGAGAAGAGAATTTAAAAAATTATCAGGTTAATTCTTTATTACATTATTAATCCAAAGAATTTTTGGTCACCCAAATCTTCCACCCAATAAGCGCCATTTGAAGTTTATTTGCTTTTGCCAGATCGAAATCTTCTTGCTTAGAATAACTGGGCAGTATTTTCTTGTTGAGACTGGCCAGGGTTTTAAAAAACTTCTTTTTCATGATAGCTCCTTATACCTCAAATATAAAAAAATACAGCCGAACATGGAATTTCATATTCGGCTGTGTTGGACCAGAAGTTTTGCTGGTTAGCTTTTGTTCATAATAGAGATTTTTCCTTCAGCGTCCACACTAACTCCAATGGTACTTAAGCCTTGGTCATTGCTAAAGGTTGAGGTCGCACTGGTCTTGCCTTTAGAAGCGGTAACTTTGATCTGTGAAATATTGCCCGCCGCATTATTTTTAATTTCGGAAAATTGCAATTTTACTCCCAGCTCATTTTCAACTTTTGTTTTAAACTCATGCAGATCTTTTTCAGATTTCGCCGTACGCAGGCTCCATACAATAAACTGAGGTTTGCCCAAGGGTTCCAGTTCGCCGCTATATTCTTTGGTGTAAATTTCTACCACGCCATTTCTGCCTTTTTCTCCATATTTTTCCAGCGCTTCTTCTCCTTTTTTAACATTGATTCGCGCAATATTATCTTCATTTATTTTATCCATATCTGGTTTATCTTTCTGGATTTCACCATCAATCACAAATAAAGGTTCTGGATTGTCCTTATGTGGTCCTACTCTTACCAAAGAATCATTTTGGCTGGCATTGATATTCCCCAGATTTTCAAAAATCTTTTCTTCGGAAAGGGTTTTCTGTATTTCGTCCTTTTCATTTGTGGAAAAAGTCATGCTACTTGTGGTAACACTGTTTTCTTGGGTCGTGGAACTTTTCGAGTTTTGATCGCCCTGTTTCGTGGAAGTGTGCCCAGTGCCCGTGGTTTTTAATTTAGCCTCATCTAAAGTTTTATATCCCATTTGTCCATTTTCATCTTTGTAAAATTTAAAAGATTGTATGCCGTTATCGTTTGCCTGGTTATAGCTACCGGTAACACCCCTTACTGGATCTGCGAAATTCGATTTGATTGCTATAATTTTACCATTTTCATAAACAACATCTTTAAAATTCAAATCCACCCCATCATTAAGAATGAGTTTTGATAACCTTTTTAAAGATTTTTCAGAAGTTTGCGAGGTGACAGTGATAGAAGTGGTGGGGACCTGACCAGTAACTTCCGGCGAATTTTCTAAAGTTTGACTTTTTACCTGTGCTTCTGTTTTTACATTAAACATCAGCATAAAAGCTAAAATACAGGGTGCCAGTAGTATGATCTTCCAGGATGTGTTTTTTCTTTTGTTTTTTGTGTTCAGCATAATGATTCGTTTTTTAATAAATGATTGATAAAAATGATTGGTAAGTGCGGGCCTTAGATCGGCGACGGAAACTTTTACCAGCGCTCGCTGATAATCTTCAATTTTAGAAATATCTTTTACCGCTTCACTATCGGCGATAAATTCCAGATTGTGTTCTATTTCCTTTTTATAAAGCCATATAAAAGGGTTCCACCAGAGCAGACAAGTAGCGAAATTGGCCAGTAAAATATCTACGGAATGGTATTGCCGGGCGTGAATTTTCTCATGCTGAATGATAAGTTGAAGATCTTTTTCTGAATGATTTTCAGGATTGAAAGCAATAAACTTAAAGAATGAAAAGGGTAAATTATCCCCTTTTAAATTAATGTAGGAGAGACCATCGGTTTTCTCCACTTTATTCCGCAAGATCATTTTAAATACCGATTGAAGCTGCAGTAAGAATCTAAATAGAAATACTGCTGAAACCACCAAAAAAGCATATCCAAAAATTGTTAACCAGTTGACTGGATCTTCAGTATGAACAGGTGTTTCGGTCATATTTAATGGAGCAGAAGGAGAAATGATTACAGGAATTTCCACGATCACTTTTCTGGTAAAGTATATAGCCGGAAGTATGGCTGATGTGAAAATTCCGGATAAGAGAAATTTTCGGTTTAGATAAAAGTTATTATCCCGCCTGAGTAATACGATATACCCAATATAAAAAAGCGGAATCACAGCGGCGCTTTTCGCGATATAGATCAAAAAACTTTCCATCATTTTTTCTTTTTTTCAATGATTTCCAAAATTTCCCGAAGCTCTTTAGCACTTACCTTTTCCTCCTTTGCAAAATAGGAAACAACACTTTTAAATGAATTATCAAAGAATTTTTTGGTCGCCAGATTCATAAATTGTTTCCTGTATTCTTCCTTAGAAACTAGTGGATAGTATTGGTGGGTTTTTCCAAAGGCCTTATAGGCAACATACCCCTTTTCTTCAAGATTTCGCACCATGGTGGAAACTGTATTATAATGCAGGTTTTGATCTTTCACTTTTTCAAGGATTTCCTTTACAAAAGCTTTTTTTAGATCCCATAAAACCCGTAAGATCTCTTCTTCTTTATTTGTTAGTTTTTCCATCTTGAATTTATAAGCAATTAATTATTTCAAATATAACGAAGAAAATAGTTGTAAAACTATAATTATAGTTATTTTCTTTTTTCTTCTTTCCAAATCTATTAATTTATCTTCGTGAAAATTTAGACTATGAGTGTTGTTTACCTGATTTTAGGATTTATTTTATTGGTAGTAGGAGGAGAGTTTCTAGTTAGATCATCGGTGGCCTTATCACTCAAATTAAATATTTCCAAAATGGTAATCGGGTTAACTGTGGTTTCTTTTGCTACTTCGGCTCCGGAACTTTTGGTAAGTCTACAGGCGGCGCTTACAGGATTTTCAGATATCTCTTTGGGAAATGTCATAGGTTCAAATATTGCTAATATCGCCTTAGTATTAGGAATAACGGCAATGGTAAGTCCGCTGTTAATAGATCGTGATTTTTATAAGATCAACTGGCCGGTAATGATGGTTTTTTCCATATTGCTCTATTACTTTTTAAATAATGACAGAGTTCTAACCCGGCTTGAAGGTATTATTTTATTGGTGGGCCTGGGCTTATATCTATTCTTTTTAATTAGACGATCCAGAAGAGATAATATCATTTCAACTGAAGAAGTCGATGATTCGCTGGCCGTCGTATCGAATTTTAAAATGATCGTCTGGTTGATTATAGGAATGTTGGCACTTTATTTTGGCTCAGAATTACTGGTGACCGGTGCCGTAAATCTTGCGACACAAATGGGTGTAAGTGAAAGGGTAATTTCAGTAACGATGATCGCTGTGGGAACAAGCGTACCCGAATTAGCCGCCTCTTTGATCGCTGCCATTAAAAAAGAAAAGGCAATTTCACTTGGGAATTTGATAGGTTCAAATATCTTCAATATCGCTTCAGTTTTAGGACTCACCTCTTTAATCCAACCAATTATTGTAGATTCAGAAAAGCTCTTAACCAATGATATTCTATGGATGCTGGGTGTGTCATTTATAATCCTGCCCCTGGCTTTTATTCCGAAGCGATATGAAATTAGCAGATATAAAGGTTTTATACTGGTTGCAGGGTATTGTATTTTTGTAAGTCTTGCCTTTATGAACTAAAAAAATGCCTGATTTCTCCTACATTTCATTTATTCCGCCCTGCATTCCACTAATTTTAGTAAAAAAAATCTAATAATATCCTTCATTACGCCGAAAAACGTGAATTTTAAACAATTTTTTTTTTAATACGTTTATTTTAATTCCTTTTAATTTTTTTATGGAGAAGGGAAACTTCTAATTACATATAATAGATTCTTCCGGGCTTTTTATTTTCATATTTTAAATAAAACCGTATTAAATTATATAATTTTCAAAAAATGAATATTTCAAGCATCCCCTTTCAGAATAAGGGGTCTAAATAAAATTCCATCAAAATTTTAAATAATACACCCCTAAATTTAATGGGCATAAAACATTTAACATTATATATTAGGCGTCTAATAAAAAATATATAATTTTGAAGTTCATTTTTAATAACCAATAGAAACAAAAAATGTCAACACTTAGATTTCAAGCCTTAAAAGAAGCTTTAAACAGGGAACCTGTAAAGGTGATTGAGCCTGGAAGAAGATCTGAAATTTTCTCTTCACATGTTTTCAACGAATCTATAATGCAACAGTTCCTTACCAAAGAGGCGCAAAAAAGTGTTATGGAGGCCATGCTTACGGGAAAGAAAATAGATCGCAATGTAGCTGAACATATTTCATCTGGAATGAAAGAATGGGCAATCTCTAAAGGGGCGACACACTATACCCACTGGTTTCAGCCTTTGACTGGTGCTACTGCCGAAAAGCATGATGCTTTTTTTGAGCCTACAAGCCAGGGAAATGCTATTGAAAAGTTTGGGGGGGGAGCCCTGGTACAACAAGAACCAGATGCTTCCAGTTTTCCAAATGGAGGGATAAGAAATACATTTGAAGCAAGGGGCTATACGGCATGGGATCCAACATCCCCCGCTTTTATATGGGGGACTACCCTTTGTATCCCTACGGTATTTGTTTCATATACAGGTGAAGCACTAGATAACAAAACCCCTTTATTACGGGCATTGCAGGCTATAGATCAGTCGGCCACTGCGGTAGTAAAATATTTTGATAAAAATGTAAAAAAGGTAAATGCTACCCTGGGATGGGAACAGGAATATTTCCTTATCGATTCGTCTTTAGTGGCATCAAGGCCTGATATTTTATTGACTGGAAGAACCTTACTTGGCCATTCCCCGCCAAAAGGCCAGCAATTGGATGATCATTATTTTGGTTCTATTCCTTCAAGGGCCATCGCTTTTATGATGGATTTGGAAATAGAATGTATGAGACTGGGTATTCCGGTTAAAACACGACATAATGAGGTAGCTCCAAACCAGTTTGAACTTGCCCCTATTTTCGAAGAGGCAAACCTGGCAGTAGATCACAACTCCCTAATTATGGATGTGATGAAAAAAGTGGGGGAGAGACATCATCTTTCAGTATTAATGCATGAAAAACCATTTGCCGGAATTAACGGTAGTGGAAAACATAATAACTGGTCTTTGGCGACAGATACGGGAGTAAATTTACTTTCTCCAGGTTCTACACCAATGAAGAACCTTCAGTTCTTAACCTTTTTTATCAATACGATAAAGGCGGTTTATGATTATGAGGAATTAATGCGAGCTTCTATTGCCAGTGCTTCCAATGACCACCGTCTTGGTGCCAATGAAGCGCCTCCGGCAATTATTTCAGTATTTATAGGTACACAACTCACTGCCGTACTGGACGAGCTTGAAAAAGTGACCAATGGCAAACTTTCGCCACAGGAAAAAACAGACCTTAAACTGAACGTAGTGGGAAAAATTCCTGAAATCCTATTGGATAATACAGATAGGAACAGGACTTCTCCCTTTGCCTTTACCGGAAACAAATTTGAGTTCCGTGCGGTTGGATCTATTGCGAATTGTGCCAATGCCATGACCGTACTAAACAGTATTGTCGCAAAACAACTGAAAGATTTCAAAGTTGAGGTAGATAAGCTTATCAAGGACAAGAAAATGAAGAAAGATGATGCCATCTTTAATGTCCTGAGGGAATACATCAAGAAATCCAAGAAAGTTCGTTTTGAAGGTGACGGTTATGGTGAAGCCTGGGAAAAAGAAGCAAAAAAACGTGGTTTAAGCAATAATAAAACTACCCCGCTGGCTTTAAGGGATAGAGTGTCCAAAAGAACAATTGCACTTTTTGAGGAATTGGATGTGATGAATAAAGTGGAGATTGAAGCCCGTCATGAAATTGAACTGGAAGAATATTCTAAAAGAATTCAGATAGAAGGTAGGATCCTGGGGGATATTGCCAGGAATCATGTAATCCCAACAGCGGTTAGGTACCAGAACATTCTTATAAGGAACGTCACCGGACTTAAAGAGATCTACGGAAAGGATTTCAAGAAACAGGCGAAAGAACAAATGGAAATTATTGAAAGTATTTCTGAACATATCGCTACCATTAATAGCAAAGTGAATGCTATGATCGAGGCCCGTAAAAAAGCCAATAAGATAGAAGATGTAGAGAAGCATGCGATTTCGTACTGTGATGAGGTAAAACCTTATTTTGAAGAAATACGTTATCACTGTGATAAACTGGAATTATTAGTAGATGATGAACTTTGGCCTTTAACAAAATATAGAGAGTTATTGTTTACGAAATAATTTTCTAAACTCTGAAGGAAAGCCGCGCCCAAAAGCGCGGCTTTTTTGTTTAAAATCCAGCAATAATTGAATAGAACTATTTAAACTATTTATCTTTGAAAATTCTAAATAATTCAGATGAGCCAGGAAATAAGTAAAAGATATGCCGGTCGCGGAGTATCTGCCGGGAAAGAAGACGTTCACAAAGCGATCAAAAATGTGGACAAAGGTTTGTTCCCGAAAGCATTTTGCAAAATAGTTCCTGATCATTTAACCGGGAGTGAAGATCATTGCCTGGTCATGCATGCTGATGGGGCGGGCACCAAATCTTCCCTTGCCTATATGTACTGGAAAGAAACCGGGGATATTTCAGTTTGGAAAGGAATTGCCCAGGATGCTTTGATCATGAATATCGATGACCTGCTTTGTGTGGGCGCGACCGATACTATTTTACTTTCTTCCACCATTGGCAGGAATAAAAATCTAATCCCGGGAGAAGTAATTTCAGCAATTATTAATGGAACCGAAGAATTAATTGCAGAGCTGAAAGATTTTGGTGTAGAAATCCATTCTACCGGTGGAGAAACCGCAGATGTTGGAGACCTTGTAAGGACGATTATTGTGGATTCCACGGTTACTGCCCGGATGGAAAAAGCCAAAGTGATTGATAATGCCAATATCCAACCTGGAAATGTAATCGTGGGTTTGGCTTCTTTCGGCCAGGCTACTTATGAAAAAGAGTATAACGGAGGGATGGGGAGTAATGGGTTGACCTCTGCTCGTCACGATGTTTTTTCAAAAATTTTAGCGGATAAATTTCCGGAAAGCTTCGATGCTTCCATACCTGATGCTCTTGTTTATTCAGGGACCAAAAAATTAACTGATAAAGTCGAAGGCAGCCCGCTGGACGCAGGAAAACTGGTGTTATCTCCCACCAGAACCTATGCGCCAGTCGTGAAAAAGGTGTTGGATGAAATTGGGAATAAAAATATAAATGGTATGGTGCACTGCAGCGGTGGTGCCCAAACTAAAATTCTCCATTTCATTGATAACCTTCATATTATAAAGGATAATTTATTTGAAACTCCGCCACTCTTTAAATTAATTCAGGAGGAAAGTAAAACAGATTGGAAAGAAATGTACCAGGTTTTTAATATGGGCCATCGTATGGAGTTTTATGTCGCCCCAGAAATAGCCGAAAAGATTATTGTTATTGCGAAAGATTTTAATATTGATGCCCAAATTGTTGGCAAAGTTGAGGCTTCAGAAGAAAAGAAACTCACCATCAAGAGCGAGTACGGTATCTTCGAGTATTAGCAATAACCTAAACCCTTTAATGCTTCTTTATCGGCAATCTTTTTGATATTTCCGTTTTTTAGAAAATAGAGATCATCTGAGATTTCAACAATATCGTGATACATATGATCTGAGATAACGATCCCTTTATTTTCTTTTTCCGCAGTCATTTCTTTTTTAATAATTTCAATATAAAGTGGGGAAAGGTGCGTAAAAGGTTCGTCAAGAAGGACCAATTCCGCAGGTGATTTTAAAATGAGCCATACCGAAATTAACCTTTTTTCTCCTCCTGAAAGTTTCCCGATTTTTTCTGAACTGTATTTTTCGAAACTTGGAAAAGTCTGAACAAAATAACTCCACTCCACCTCGAAAAAATTAAATATTTTCTTGAAATTGATATTATTGGGAAGAAAGTCATGTTGAGGTAATAGCTTAACCCGATGTTTCTTGTACAATGGCTTCAGTGTACCCTGATCATTAATTCTTACCAATTTATTATGACAGTTTAAATTTCCGAAAAAAACACGCATTAAACTGGATTTCCCGCTACCATTCGGTCCTAGTAACCCGGTGATTTTACCTGTTTCAGCTTTAAAATAAATGCTGTAAAGAACCTGTTTTTGCCCAAAGTAAAGTTCTACGTTGTCCAGTTCAAATTTCATATAAACTGTTTGAATAGTTTAAAAATTATAATGCTAACGAGTAGATCTATAAAAAAAACCAGAAAAAATAGTTTACGCGGGCTTAGGCGGAAATTTCTATAGAAAAGAAAGTAATCATCTTTTACCATAAATAATAAATAGGCAAAATACAGCGCTAGCAGAATGAGTTTAATGAACACTATAGCTTCGAGGGGATAATGTAAAAATGAAAGAAAAATGGAGAGGAGCACGGAAGTGAGCCCTAATTTTCTATAGAAAAGAAATCCGAGTCTGCTGTTAATTCGTATAAATCTCAAAAGAAGTACATATATTTCGATCCCTTAAATCTAATTATTACCTACTTACATGAAAAATTCCTTACTGGTTTTAGGAATATTTCTGGTGCTGCTCAATTTTGTCCTGATGTATTTTTTTGACGAATCTATGAGCAGGTTCGCCAGATTTGCATCTACTTTAATATTCTTCCTAATTTATACAATTAATATTAAACCGAAAACTAGACCGGTGCTGGTCTTTTCGTTATTGCTTATTTGTGACCTTGCGCTCATATTTTACGAAGATCCATTATTTAAAACCCTGGCTTATATTTCAAGGATTTTCGCCTATGGAGTCTTGATGAGGCATGTTGGAAGTGAACTTAAAAAGATAAAATTTGGAAAATTCCAGGTGATCACCACCACCCTGGTAATTGCAATAAATCTTTATATGGTTGCCCATCTTGTGGAAATGGTTCCGGAGGCCACGGAATATCTTTTCTTTACTATTTTATTCTATGCCTACGTATTGATGATTTTTATCCTGGCGATAGTTGCTCTTTCTTATCACAGCAGATATTTAAATCTTAAATCATTTTATTATTTATGTGCGAGCTTAGGATTGATATTCTCAGATTTGCTCTACTACATTTCATACTACCTGCAATTCGAATTTTTCAGTTATGCTGATAGATTTTTTAATATTATCGGGATGATGTGCCTGGTTTTATTTTTATCTATCAAAAAAGGAAATGAACATACTGAAAATCAAACTTTCGCCTTTATAAAATAATCCTATATATACTGTACTCTTTCTGGTTTTTTCTTATATCACCTCCTTTATTGCCTATTACCTTAATTTCATCGAGTTTTATTATACTGCTAGGTTTTCTATATTTTAGCCCTTTCCGCCTTGGTAGTATTTGCTTCCTCAACCAGGGACCATCAAGCTGTCCCAGAAATGGAGTCGCTTTAAAGGTTTCTCCTGAATTTCTAACAAATTATCGTAAATTTGCTATCCTAAATTCAGCAATTATATATGATAGACAGGCTTAATATCATTAAACAGCGTTTTGATGAGGTGAACGATTTGATCATCCAGCCGGATGTGATTTCAGATCAGAAAAGATATATTGAGTTAAATAAAGAATACAAAGATTTACGGGCTTTAATGAATGAGCGCGAGAAATATATTCAGCTTACGGAAAATATGCATGAAGCTGAAGAAATTATTGCAGATGGAAGTGATCCTGAAATGACCGAAATGGCCAAGATGCAACTGGACGAAGCTAAGTCACAAATTCCTGAACTGGAAGAAAAAATTAGGGTGATGCTTATTCCAAAAGATCCTGAAGATGCTAAAAACGTGGTGATGGAAATTCGTGCGGGAACCGGTGGCGATGAAGCCAGTATATTTGCCGGGGACCTTTATCGAATGTATACTAAATATGTGGAAGGCAGAGGTTGGAAGCATAACATCGTAGATTTTAGTGAGGGAACCAGTGGAGGTTTCAAAGAGATGATTTTTGAAGTTTCCGGAGAAGATGTTTATGGCACAATGAAATTTGAAGCAGGAGTTCACCGTGTGCAGCGGGTACCCCAAACAGAAACTCAGGGACGGGTGCATACTTCCGCAGCAACGGTGATGGTTTTACCGGAAGCGGAAGAGTTTGATGTGGAAATCGATCCAAAAGACGTACGTATCGATTATTTCTGTTCGTCGGGTCCTGGAGGCCAGTCGGTGAATACCACCTATTCTGCTGTACGTTTAACGCATGTGCCTACGGGTTTGGTAGCTCAGTGTCAGGATCAAAAATCGCAGCATAAGAATAAAGAAAAAGCGTTTCGCGTGTTACGTTCAAGATTGTACGAACAGGAACTTGCCAAAAAGATGGAAGCAGATGCCGCCAAGCGAAATTCCATGGTTTCCAGTGGAGACCGTAGCGCGAAGATTAGAACCTACAATTATGCGCAGAGCCGGGTGACAGATCACCGAATCAATTTGACCCTTTACGATCTTTCCAATATTATCAATGGGGATATTCAGAAGATTATCGATGAACTCCAATTAGCTGAAAACACTGAAAAACTGAAGGAGAATTCAGATATTCTTTAAACTCATGAGAAGTTGAAGTTGGAAGTTGGAAGTTGGAAGTTGGAAGTTGCTGGAGGCTGGAGGCTGGAGGCTGGAGTGAAAAAGTTAAATCATACGTCACTGCGAAGGAGCATAGCGACTGAAGCAGTCTCATGATTGAAGGGAAGAAGAGATTGCTTCGCTTCGCTCACAATGACGTACTGGATTCAAGGTTCAAAATTCCAAATTCAGAGTTGAAAGTTTTAAGTTGAAAAGTATTCAAAAATCTTTGTAGGGTATTTTTTAAATTTTTATTTTCTGATAACTGATAACTGATAACTGATAACTGATAACTGATAACTGATAACTGATAACTGATAACTGATAACTGATAACTGATAACTGATAACTGATAACTGATAACTGATAACTGATAACTGAT
>NZ_QEYO01000021.1 GCF_023718305.1 Gramella sp. AN32 | reverse complement strand
TATGCCTTGCAAGCATCATCATTTGGCAGTTCTTTTATAAAGTTTAGTATACTCTGCCCTTTAAAATCTTCCATAATAGCCGTTTTGTTGATACTAAGTTACAGAACTTAAATGACTAACTCAAAATTATTTATCTGAAAGAAATACGGCCCAGGGAGAAGACTCCCGGTTTTATTCGCCCAACCTTACTTTACGTAAAACTTTTTTAGCAGATCGCCTTGCTTTGACCCTACAGTGGCAAAATATTGATATGGGATTACTTAATACGAATGAACAACGAATAACCACCTACCGCCCGGGAGAATTTTATACCACTACCAATTATGTATACGAAGTAGATATGGTCATTCTTAACCTATCCTATACTTTCAATAAAAATAAAAACAAATCCAGGTTTATTAAAAGTGAATTTGGGGAAAAAGAGTTTTAGAAATTTTCTAATATATTGAAATTTATTATTTCGGGAATTTTTCAAAATGCCTTTACTGCTTGTCCGTAAATACATAATTTGGGTTTAAAATGTCACATCGAGCACAGTCGAGATGCTTTTTTAACCCTCGACTACGCTCAGGGAAACACCTTACAGCTCATTCGGTGCGTAATTTTCATGGATAAAACCACGCACCGAATGCCTCACTTTTTAACTGATTTTAGATGCTTTTATTTGATATGAAGGAAAATTAAAAAAGCCCGAAAAACATAGTGTTTACGGGCTTTTAGTAGAATTTAGTAAATTCTTAGCGGAGAAAGAGGAACTATCCAAATTTCTTGATTACCAGCGTTTTCAGGCCTTTACAAACTATTTCCAAAAAATACAGCACCGAATTTAGTCCCTAATTTCAAATTTTTATGAATTTGAAAAGTTATTAACAATTAAATGAATCATTTTACTACAAAAAATATCGAAAATCTTCTTATAAAGGTTCTTCGTAATTTATATTTTTTATACCACCTGGATTTATTTTTAAATGAGATTCTGAAGCAAAATTTTGAGCATTTTTTATTTCATCAGCTTTTATCATCCAGTTTCGCGCACAAGCCTTCCAATTCGTGATTGGATGCTTTCCATTTAGTTTCCAACCTATGGACTCGTAAAAATTATAGAATTTTCTAGCTTCCAGAGAACCTCTTTTTTCAGATTTGAAATAAGCAATAACTATTTGTTCATTTTCTGGACATGTTGGTTTAAAAGAGTTTATAATAGGTTTATTATTACGTTTATTAAAAGAGACCATTTTTTGGTCAGGTACCTGTTCAGTAGTTGAACAAGTATTGCCCATTTTTTGATCAGATAGTGTATCAAATCTGAACATGTACACAAGTGAACCATTTTTGGGACTGGTTGAGGGGTAGTATTGAAGATATCCCGACAATCTAAGATCCTTTAGCAATTTATGATAGGTCGTCCTGGAACGTATTTTAGCCAGATCCATCACTTGTATTCTATTAACCATGATTGTTTTCGGAAAATGTTTTTGGTTCCAAAGCTCAAAGAAAGCAAGATATAAACTGCGATGGGAAGCATTGATTCGGCTATCATTCGCAAACTTTCGCAGCACTGCATTCAGGTGAAGTATATAATTGACCTCGTTCATTTTCTACTGCTTTCAGATTTATAAATAGCCTTTGCCTCCCGGTAAATTTTCTCAAAATTCCTTTCTAGCTCTTCCGCTGTAAAATCATGTTTTGGAATGGGAAGCTCCTTAGCCCATTTTGCAGTTCCAAATTTCACCTTCCGGTCTTTCCCATCAGCGAAGGTGACGAATTCTCCAGGCTTCAGGCGAAAGAATAAGTCAGCCCTTATTTTGGATACTTCCCGTTCACTTTTAGTGGTACGGGTATCAAAATCCAGATTATCACTTTTACTTACACTGATGCTTTGACGCTTGACTATTTCAAAAAAACTTTCGTAATATTTGGCAGTTTCCGGATCATTCACTTTTCCGAAGAACTGGTAAGAAAGGTTACTAAGAATTGCCTTACCGGCTTCCCTGCCGTAAAGAATATCATTCTGGATTTTATCCTGAATGACATATACCGTGGAGATGTTATAACTGCGAAGCGTGGCCGGGATACGGTGCATATTAAGCAGGCGAATGGTCGAAGCTTCCTCCATTAGAATAAATGATCCCATCCGGTCATGGACGCTCATCTGTTTGGTAATACTATGAATAATGGTGGCAATAATGGGTGAATAAGCTGTTTCGAACTTCGGGTTGTTCACCACAGAAATCACTCCCGGGTTATCGGGATGGTTCACGTCTAATGGAATTTCGTCTTCAGATAGCACCATAAAAATCCGCTGGGTACTTATTTTCTTAAAAGCATTCGAGAGTGTACTTTTTACTGCTGCCGTTTGCCGTTCCGAATCTACTCCATTGATAAAAGCATTGGCCATAACCATAGATGTCACATTAGAGCTTAAAAAGTTGACCAATTCATAGGTGGATAACTGCTGAAATATTGCGATCATATGGGGCAGGGTGCAATATTTCGGATGATCGGTTTTTAGTTTCCAGATCAATCCTCCGATGATTCCCTCTGCGGCATCATTAAAAAACTTGGAGCTCCCGGAATACTCATTTTCTTTCTTTTCCAAAAGGTTCTCCAGCAGTACCCTGGAAATCTCATTTACGCTCTCTTCATCCTGCATATACCTTGGAGCAATGGGATTTACTTTATGATAAATCGTATCAAAGGAAATAAGATAGAAAGGGATTTTACTTTCTTTAAATAAGGGATAAGCGATTTTGGAGAGTTCAAAGTTTTTATAGTCATGGATGATTCCACAGAAAGAGTGTTTGCTAAAATGTCGCAGAAATTGTCCGACCACACTTTCGGTCTTTCCGCTTCCGGCACTACCGATAATGGATACCCCACGCCGGATATCTTTTAACTTGATATAGCCGTTAGATAAAGGCATGCTAAAACGGTACTTATAACTTAATTGATCTCCATGAGATTTCAGAAGCCATTCCTGTAGCAGGAAGTTGATGGTTATTAGCGGAATAAAAACCCGCAAGGAGAGCATCCCAAATAAATCAAAATCAAAACGGGAAGGAAAACTCAGTACAAATAACAGGAATATAAATCCCCAGTTGATGTGGAAGCCCCAGGAGGAATTTCGAATGGAGAACCAAAACATTCCACTAACGGCCAGGTGGAAAAACAGGATTAACGGGATATCTGATAGCATACTATTTTTATTAATAACCGATGGAACTGGATTTGATCCCGGTTTCGATGATTTTTTTGAGTTGTTTTACGGCAAACCCCACTTTACTTTGAGGCAGATGTAATACAGGTAATTGCATCCCTGTCTGACGGATTAGTTGGAAAGCGATCTTTTTCTCATTGATACCCAGGCTTTTTAAGGATAGAAAATACTGTTTAGGGTCTTTGCTGAGGGTTTTTCGTGCGGCGTAGCTTTCCACATAATTCCGGTTATACTGGAACATTTTATCAAAAGCCTGTTCCGATTTTTGAAAGAAGCCATCCCGCTCAAATCCCCGCTTGACTATTTTACCATGCATCTCCACTTCCGAGGCTTTGTACTTGCTTCCCGGAGACAGACTGTAGGTATTCGAGGCATCTTTCCGACTGACAATGATATGAATGTGAGTTTGAAGGCCTTCCTTTTTCATTCCCGGTTCTATTAGCTTTCCCTGAATTTTGTAGGGAGCCTCGCGAACCAGTTTTTGGATCTCCGCTTCCAATTGCCGGATGTTTCCGGAGACTTCCCCACGTTCCACTTTCCGGATTTCGTTTTTTAAGTGGGCAATCTGGTTACTGAAGGGTTTGTTTTCCCGCACGGCCAGATCATATCCTTTATAGGTTCTTTCCTGTTCAATCTTGGCGAAGTATTTAATATCGTCTATGTTTACCGGTCTGCCGTTAATTTCCCGGTT
Organism: Gramella sp. AN32; assembly: GCF_023718305.1. GTDB lineage: Bacteria > Bacteroidota > Bacteroidia > Flavobacteriales > Flavobacteriaceae > Christiangramia > Christiangramia antarctica. The sequence goes on along the minus strand of NZ_QEYO01000021.1, from coordinate 77,373 downwards.
AAAGGAGCCGGCATATTCTTTCATGGCTTCCCGAACAAAAGCTTTGAGTTTCTCAGGGTTATTCTGAATATGTTTAAGTTCATACTGGCTGGGACTGATGGTAAGGGAATAATATTTTGGTTCTTTCAGCTTTAGCTTGGCTGTATTCCCATCTATTTCTTTGATCACCTGGTATGGCTTTATCTGGTCTTCATACTGATTAAAGAAATATTCCTTATCCATCAGATCTTTTCCTTCATTTTCCTTTTCCAGGTAGCTCACAAAATCCCCTGCACTTTGGGAATATGCACCACCTAATTTCTGTGGGGATATGGTGATATACATTTAAGTCTTTCTTTTTAGGATTATTTTAAACTGTTCAAATTCGGTTCTGGGGATATTGAGTTTCAGGTAATCAGCTCCAAAGGTGCTTTCCTTCACTTCTACATGACTCAGCAAATACTCCAGATCTTTTCGGGCGGCCAGTACCTCATCATTCAGCCGGGATATTTCCAATGTCATTTGCTCTGGAGTTTTCCCAGAGGAGTCTTTCGTTATTTTTTTCTTTTCCAAAAACTGAGGTTTATTTATACCTCGTTCTTCCATCAGAAGTTGGAGCAGAAGAAAACCTGGTTTGGTCTGAGTTTTCTCAATATTCTTAAGGATAGCGATCACCGCATCGATCCTTTTTTTGATCAGCTGTTCCAGGCTGACTTTAGAAGGAACCAATGTTTCGAAAGGCGAGAGATTGTTTGTCTCAAAAAAGTCCAGCATGAGGGCTAATGTTTCGGAAGGATGCGAGCTGTTCTTTTTAGAAAACTCCCGAAACCGGTTTGCCGCGGTGGACTTTACCTGAAGCCTTGATGTTGTACTCATGGTTACTATTTTATAATTTGCTGGCTACAGCGATCTTTAGTTTATAAGCTCTTTCAAAGGGTGGTATCCACAGAGGTGGCTAGTTTACCATGCTGCCCTTCAACAGAATCCTTAGAAAGCAACCTTTTAACACTCGCCGAAATCGAATAACACCGTGAAACGTGTTATCCTCTTGCTATTCGATTTCGTCCCGCAGGCGGGACAAAATTTTCATACGCATTGGTATTTTAACAACTGCGTTTATAGAGAGATTAAAAAAATCTCTCGTTTATTTCTATTGAGTTTAAAGCTTGGCGAAAGTCAAATCGGGAAAATTCATACCTATATTTCAAATAGGTACGACCCCTCTTTAAGGTAGTATTTAAAAGAATATGAATATTATGAATTGCATAGGCAATCCGGTATCAAATAGGGTTATTTACTATCAAATGGTACCATACAAGGAATTTGAAAAAATACCGGACGTCAGATTTAAGAATGGAGGTTTAAAAAATTGAACAGGATTTTAATTTGAACAAAGATCATGTTCACATTTAAAAATGGCATTCTTGATAAAAAATGATTTACTTATTATATCCTGAGCGTTTTCCTTTTTTGTCTTTTGAACACCTTAAAACTTTTTGTTCAAGTATCGAATAGTCTTATCTATTACAGATTTACTTCCCATAGAGCCCTCGCATTACCTTTTTTGTTGCCTTGGTTCTACAACATCCGGGATTGATAAAGCGTATAAATAGTGAAGGCAAAGCCAAATCGGCTTTATGCCGCGGTCAAGCACGGATGTTGTTCTTTTGCAGATTAAAAAAGAGATGAGCAATATGTGAATTATGAAAGAAGATCAAATAAATCACCCGTACGGATTACTAAATGAAATGGTAATCGAATTTTAGGACTGCATCATCTTGATACAATTATTGTATTAAAAATGGTAAAATTTATTTTTTTATAAACTGATTTAATTAAATTTAAACTCTCCTTCAGTTGCTTGTAATTCTCTAAATCCAAACCTATTCCTTGCATATGTTGAGCAATTCCGTCCGGTATGATCTGGGTCTCCTCCTTCAAGTGAAAACCTTTTGTGGTAGGTTTCACAAAATCTCTCATCACTTTTAGATCTTCCTCGAATAACTAAATTTTGTTCCTCAATCCACTTGAGTAAGTTTCCTTTTCCATCATATAAAGATATAGTTAAAATGAAACGAGATATACCCTCCAATTTCATTGATTAGAAACCACTTCATTAATGTGGTTTTCAGTTTTATTTGAAGTTATGCCAGATGCGAAGTATTTTACCTGTCGACCATTGACTTCATTCATGAATTTACTTACATTCCAATTAATTTTTTTCCAATTAATCTCAAATTGATCTTTTGAAAATTTAATACAGAGCGTATGTGACCACCATAGAAATTTACTTTAAATAAAATTGTAGTGGTACTTAAATTTAATAAGGCAATTTGAGAGATGCCTACTTCTGATTGCTAGATTGTTTAACGGAGATCCAAAAATCAATGAAACCCCATCTAATTTTTTGTATTCAGCTTCCAGCTCTTCATATTTCGGAATTAGGTACTATTTACTAGTAGTACTTCGAACAAGAACAACCTAGCTGCGATAATTATTTATCATTAAAATCTGTCCTTTTATCCTTCGCATTCAATCACTAAATATTCAAGATTATATCAAATAAATTTCCTACTTGATTTTGCCGCGAATTGCTTTTGAATAAGGATAGGTATAATAAGCTTTTTCATGAGCCTTTGGGCAATTTGCCTATCAACACACTAAATTTTAGCATCAATTTTTACAGAAAAACTTATTCCATTTTTGGTATTTATAATTGAGACACTAACTGTAGTTTTAGATCACACTTGCTGCTTCATCGCTTTAATAATATGTATTGTAGCAAGCTGCATACTCTACTAGTAATAAATGTCTCGGATTAGTGTCTTGGCCACTCTTTCCGCCAAGTTCTTGATGCCTGCCTACATCGATTATACCATCAATATTTTCCTGTCTCTCACGCCCCCCCGATCGCTATAGCAGCTGTTTTATAAATTCTTATTATACCAATAAGCAAAAACTGTCGTGCTCTTTTAGATCGTATACAATACGAAAAAATAAACTGTTTTAACTCTGCACTCATTTTATTGGTTTTTCAAAAAAAATCTAAATAAACTAGGAAACTACTTTGGTTTTTCAGTTTCTTAAAATATATTTGCCGTGAATTTTTAATTCAACAAAAACTTGATTAAATGAAAAGACTCTCAATATGTTTGATGCTGATTAGTAGCCTGGGCTTTGCGCAGGAGTCGGTGGAGTTAAATCTTCAGGATGCTATCAATCATGCGTTGCAGTATAAGGCGGCAGTCGAAAAAGCCCGTCTTGATTTGGAGAATGCCGATGCGCAAATAGCGGAAGTAAGAGCCAATGCTTTACCGAATATATCCGGAAGCGCAAGTACTACCTATAATCCATTGCTGCAGGAGAACGTTTTGCCAGGTGATATTTTTGGAATGCCGGGAGAAACCGTTTCTGTAGCCTTTGGCCAAGAATGGACATCTAATGCAAACGTTCAGCTTAGCCAGACGATTTTTAACCATGCGGTTTTTACAGGCTTAAAAGCAGCGAAATCTACCAAAGAATTTTATGAGCTAAACGCCGAGCTTACCGAAGAGGAGGTTATAGAAAAGGTAGCCACGGCTTATTTTCAGGTGTTTCAGGCTCAGCAAAGCTTGGAAAATGTTGATAGTAATTTAGAACTAACCGCAGAGACTGTGGAAATCGTGAAGGGTCTTTATGATAACGGTTTGGCGAAAAAAATTGATTATGACCGCAGCCGTGTTGCGCTAAACAACCTGCAATCCAATAAACAACAAGCGATTAATTCCATTCAGCTAACAAAGAATGCATTGAAGTTTATGATTGGAATGGCTATCAATCAGGATATATCATTACCTGAACAGAATTTTGAACCTACTATTCTTCCCAGTAGAAATTTAGAAATAGGAGAACGTACGGAACTCCAGTTGCTTAATAAACAAATTGAATTGTTACAATGGCAAAAGAAGGCTACACAGGCAGAATACTATCCTTCGGCATCCCTGGTGGCCAATTATGGCTGGCTGGGACAAGGAGAAAAGATACCGGTCTGGAACGGTGAAGATCAGGGTGTATTCTGGTCAGATCTTGCCGCAGTTGGGGTCAATATTCAAATTCCCATTTTTAACGGTGGTGCCACTCGGGCCAGAGCAAGACAAAATCAGGCAGAAATAGACAAAGCCAGGGCAGACTTTGAGGAAACTCAACTGGCTATGGAATTGTCTTATCGAAATGCCATTTCCCAGCTGGAAAACAGCTTGATTACTATAAGAAATCAGGAGGAAAATGTCGAGCTCGCTCAGGAAGTTATGGAGGATACCCAGAATAATTATAGCCTGGGGCTTGCCAGTCTTACCGATCTTTTGGATGCCGAGCGAGAGCTTTCCAATTCTAAAAATAACCTTACCAATGCCCGGCTTGATTATAAACTGGCAGAGATAGAATTGCTCAAATCGCAGGGAAAACTAAAAACATTAAACGAAAACAACCTTTAATAAGATGAAAAAAAAGACAATCATAACTATAGCCGCCTTAGTTGGTGTTGCCGTCGCATTTTTTCTGATTCTTCAGAATAATAAAAGTGAAAACGAACGGGAATTAAGCATTGTTGCAGAGGAGAATACGCAAGTAGCTGTTAGTACCGCCAGCGCTCAAAAGGAGAGTATCGCTAAAACATTTACCGTAAATGGTACTTTTCAACCTGATACGCGAGTGCAGATTTCCGCAGAATTAGGCGGCCAGGTTGAAGCAATCTATGTGAAAGAAGGAGATGAGGTTAAAGCGGGCCAGGTAGTTGCAAAAATTGCAGGAGACAAAATTAATGTGAACCTCAGCAATGCAAAAGCAAATCTGGATAATGCAGTTTCCACGCTAAAAAGATATGAAGCAGCCTACGAAACCGGAGGGGTAACTGCCGTACAGCTTGATCAGGCACACTTACAGGTTGAAAATGCCAGATCGCAATACCGATCTTCTCAGCTTAATTCAGGTGATACCGATGTACGCGCTAAAATTGGCGGAACTGTAAACGATAAAATGGTTGAGGTAGGAACTGTTGTAGGTGCCGGAACTCCAATCATTGAAGTGGTAGATATTTCTTCACTTCAGCTAAAAGTAGAAGTTGATGAAGCGCTCGTTAGCCGGTTAAACGTTCAGGATTCGGTAGATGTAGTGCCCAGCGTCAATAAAGATACCCTGCGCGGAAAAATTGCTTTTATTGCTCCTGCGTCTAACGGAGCTCTTAAATTTCCGGTAGAGATCACCATAGATAATTCCAAAGAAAACCTGAGAGCCGGGATGTATGCTACAGCTGTATTCAACAGAGGTGGCTCAGATAGTGTTCTTACCATTCCCCGCAACGCTTTTGTGGGAAGTGTTAGCGATAATCAGGTTTTCATTGTTAAAAACGGAAAAGCTTATTTAAAAAAAGTCAGAATCGGAGAAAATTACGGGGATAAGGTTGCGATAACTGAAGGGCTTAATGAAGGTGATATAGTAGTGACCAGCGGACAAATTAATCTTATAGATAGTACCGCTGTAGAAATAATTAGATAAAAAGAAAGCATGAAAATAGCAGAAATATCTATAAAAAGGCCAAGTATCGTCATCGTAATGCTCGTATTACTGGTTGCAGGCGGTCTTTTTAGCTACACCCAGCTTAATTATGAGCTGATACCAAAATTTGAAGTTAAGGTAGTTACCGTAAGCACGGTTTACCCCGGTGCATCTCCTGCGGAAGTAGAGAATACGGTATCCCGGAAAGTAGAAGATGCAATATCTTCTCTTGAAGGTATAAAAAAAATTCAGACGAGTTCTTACGAAAGCCTTTCAGTGGTTATGATTCAGTTGAATAATGATGCCGATGTGGATTTTTCCCTAAATGAAGCACAGCGGCAAATTAATGCCATTCGGTCTGATTTACCCGAGGATATCAACGAGCCTTCCCTGGCACAATTCTCCCTTTCGGATTTACCAATTGTAAATATGGGAATAACTGCAAATCTTTCTGAAAACGATTTGTATGATTTGATTGATCAGAAACTTCAGCCTGCTTTCTCACGTCTTCCAGGGGTTGCACAGGTAAGTCTTGTGGGAGGCCAGGAACGTGAAATAAGGGTAAATATTAAGCCGGATAAACTTCAGGGATATGGCCTAACAGTTCCACAGGTTCAGCAAATTATTACGGCATCAAATCTCGATTTTCCCACTGGAAACCTTACCACAAGGGAAAATACAACGCTTATTCGTCTTTCTGGAAAACTACAGTCTGTAGATGAATTAAGAAATTTAACCATCGCTTCTAATGACGGACAGAATATTAAACTCTCAGACGTTGCTGAAGTTCAGGATACCCAGAAAGAAGTAGAAAAGATCGCACGGATTGATCAGAAAAATACAATTCTACTTCAGGTTCAAAAACAAACTGATGCAAACGCAGTGAGTGTTAGTGAGCTCGTTCAGGAAGAGATAAAAAATATTGAACAGCAATATTCCGAAGAAGGAGTGAAAATACAAATTGCAAATGACACCTCAGTTTTCACGCTTGCTGCGGCGAATTCGGTAATAAAAGACCTTTTAATCGCTGTTGGACTGGTAGCTTTCGTGATGCTATTCTTTCTTCACAGTTATCGTAACGCACTAATTGTAATGGTAGCGATCCCTACTTCGCTTATTGGAACGTTTATAGGGATGTATCTTTTTGGATATAGCCTCAACCTAATGAGTTTGCTGGCACTTTCGCTGGTGGTAGGTATTCTGGTGGATGATGCGATCGTGGTGATAGAAAATATTCACCGCCATATGGAAATGGGAAAAAATAAGGTTCGTGCCGCTTATGACGGGGCGAAAGAAATAGGTTTTACCGTTACGGCAATTACCTTTGTGATCGTCGTGGTGTTTTTACCAATTGCCTTAAGTTCAGGACTGGTTTCTGATATTATTTCACAGTTTTGTGTCACGGTAATTATCGCCACTTTGCTTTCTTTATTAGTGTCCTTTACGGTAGTTCCATGGCTATTTTCAAGATTCGGAAAATTAGAACTCATCAGTAAGGAATCTTATTTTGGTAAGGCCATTCACAAATTTGAACAGGGAATCACCTGGTTTACTAATGAAGTTACCAAAATACTGAATTGGTCTCTTGATAATATCCTGAAGACCTTTTTAATAGTTTTTGCGCTTTTTGCCAGCTCTGTTGCCCTGGTTGCTATGGGTTATATTGGCTCTGATTTTTTTCCGGGTATAGACAGGGGTGAGTTTTTGGTGCAGTTAGAGATTGAAAAAGACGCATCTATTGAAGAAACGAACTTTCTTACTCAAAAGGCAGAAAATTACATAAGCCAGCTTCCTGAAGTGGAAAGATTGATTACTACTGTCGGCCAAACTAGTGGTGGAACGGGTGCTTCGCGATCAACGAGCTATATGTCTGAAATTAGCGTTACACTCGTAGATAAATCTGAAAGAGAGGATAAAACAGAAGTTTTTGCTGCCAAACTTGCGCGCAGGCTTGAGCAGGAGCTCGTTAGAGCTAAAGTTAAAACGGTGCCCGTTGGGCTTATCGGGGCGCAGGAAGCTCCGCTGCAAATGACGATAACCGGGACTACTTTGGAGGATGCTTTAGCTTACGCGAAAGAAGCCGAAAGATTGTTGAAAACTGTGAACGGTGCAACTGAGGTAGAACTAAGTGTGGAAGAAGGAAACCCTGAAATTTCAGTTAATGTAGACAGGGACAAAATGACTTCTGTAGGTTTAAACGTTGCCACGGTAGGGCAAACCTTGAGAACTGCTTTCAGCGGGAATGATGATAATAAATTCCGTACCGGAAATAACGAATACGACATTAATATCATTTTTGATGAGGCGGCCCGAAATAATATTGAAGATGTTAAGAATATTCAATTCATCAACAATAGTGGAGAAAGAATCAACCTTTCTCAATTCGCTGAAATAAGCTACGAATCCGGACCATCCTTACTGGAACGTTATGACCGCTCGCCTTCGGTAACCGTTAAAGCGCAAACCGTGGGTGTGACCACTGGTGCCGCGGCCCAGGAATGGGAGGGAAAATTGGCAGATATAGATAAACCGCAGGGAATCGAATGGGCCTGGGGAGGAGATATGGAAAATCAGAGTGAGGGTTTTGGAACTCTGGGAGTAGCTCTTATCGCTGCGATCATGCTCGTCTATATGATTATGGTAGTTCTTTACGATGATTTTGTGAAGCCGTTCATTGTATTATTCTCCATACCGCTATCATTTATTGGAGCTATATGGGCACTGGGATTAACAAACCAGAGTTTGAACATTTTTACCATCCTGGGGATCATCATGCTTATAGGACTGGTAGCTAAAAATGCCATTCTTCTTGTGGACTTTGCAAATCATAGAATGAATAGTGGCGAAAATATCAGAACGGCATTAGTACAGGCCAATCATGCGAGATTACGTCCAATTTTAATGACCACCATCGCGATGGTCTTTGGAATGTTACCAATTGCCCTGGCTTCCGGAGCGGCTGCCGAGATGAATAACGGTTTGGCAATTGTAATTATAGGCGGATTGCTTTCTTCCCTATTTCTTACGCTTGTCATAGTGCCGGTGGTATATTTCTTAGTAGTACGCCTGGAAGAGAAATATTTCAAAAAGGAAGAGAAGGACTACGATAAATTGATGACGGCCGATTACAAACATATAGACCCTGCACATGAACTGGAATTTTAAAAAATAGGAACTACATCATGCAAAACCTTATTTTCGTTTTTTCTTACATTTAATGAAGAAGCATATTTAATACCATAATAGAATGATATGGAAAAAGACATAGAGATGCTGGAACAAATAACTGCTCTTTTTATTCAAAACGGTGCGAAGACAGTTACAATGGATGATATTTCTAAAGAATTTGGTAAGTCGAAAAAAACCTTATACAAGCAGTACAAAAGCAAAGAAGATTTGCTGGAAGAGGTATTAAGCTATAGTGTGGATAAAATACTTCGGAAAATGAGAGATCTTGATGAAAAAATTGATAATGCCGTAGAGCGGATGTTCGCAAGAGATGAGGAAATTGAACAGATTTCCGGAACGAATGAATCAGTGATGGTAAGGCAGCTAAACAAGTATTATCCTCAAATTTTCATTAAGCATATGCTTTATTTCTTGGATAGTTTTTCAGAAATAATTGTTCATAATATTGAGAGAGGCAGAGAGCAGAAATTATACCGCGAAAACTTTGATGCCGAAATGTACGCGCAATTATTTGCACAGCTGGTCATGTCTTACCATGCTTCGCCATTAGTGAATAGAAAAAAAATTTCGAAAACCAAATATAGCCAAGAGGCTTTGTATTTTTATATGAATGCCATTACGACAGATAAAGGGAAGGAAGTAATGGAGAAGCTAACCTTATGAAAACTTAAGATAACTCCAATTCTATGACTGAATTCTGGAATAAATACCAGGATGCGACTATGGAGCGGATGCAGCCCTTATGCTACTACTCAAACTTTTTAAATTTTGGCTAACCATTCAAACCAATTTATAGGTTCGGCTTTTATTAATTTAATTTTTGTGTAAAAACGCTGTGGATTATTCTTGATATTACTGCATTAAGATTCACATTTATTCCAGACGAAAATATGCAACCACTACCAAAAATTTTGAAATAATTCTCTAAATGGGAGCCAATATTAACCATATTGGCAGCAAGTAATTTAGAATTGTTAATGACGCGTACGATAAAATTCACGCCTGAAAGGGAGCTTGATACATAGCTTGGAGCAATTAGATATTACCTTTCTACATTCTATCACCAGTAAAATGATTATTATTGCCTGGCGGTTATTAAAAAAGAGAAGCTCACCAATCAAGACATGGAAGAAAAGATAATCTTCCACTGGATAGAAATTGGATATCATATGACCGTGATGTAGATCTGGCGAAGAAGATTACGAAAGAAGAGTGTAAAGCTCATCCGAATATTTTTGATAATGCCTCTAATAAGGACTTGAAAAACGGTTTTCTTTTAGTAATCGAGAGGGTAACGAATTTAAGAGCTTCGTCGGTTGCTATTCGTACAGGAATCCTGGGATTTCGCGTCTGCTTTCGTGATGAAATGTGAACTATATGACAATAAAAAAAAGATTTTATCTCAATTACTGTTCAATTATTTTCTTATTAATACCATCGAAAAACAGCATCTAGTTTAATAAGTTTTTGATGTCAAATAGAATCATCTATTACGATATAAACAGAAAGGAAAAGTCAAATTACAATCCTCTGTTTTCTACCAATTGAATTCAAAATTTCAATTAAGGAAAACATCTTCTAAAAATTGAACTGAATTTGTTTCAAACCAAATGAATTTTTCAGCTTAAGGAAATATATGGTTTAGCTATATATCTTCCTATAGAGCCCTTCTACTACCTTTTTTGTGGCCTTGGTTCTACAACATCCGGGATTGATAAAGCGTATAAATAGAGAAGGCAAAGCCAAATCGGCTTTATGGCGCGATCAAGCACGGATGTTGTTTTTTTGCAGATTAAAAATGGGACTGGACTGAACTGTTACTATACCTAGGTGATGATTATTTGCAAACTAAAAAATCCCTGGTAAGGCAGGGATCTTTCAAATTGATTATATCTGTCAATGAATACTTTAAAGTTATTAAATTGAATTAGTTGAAAATTATTCTTATCAAAACTTTAACCTCACATTGTATAGTATTAGCTCGGTAGATATGAGAGCCACGGATAAACCATATTGCAGTATACGATCATCCAGATTTCTTCAGTTTATTTTTATTTAGCGATTTATAACCATAAAAGGCGTTTTCGTAAAACTTGGTGGAACCGAGTTTGAAGCAACCAACAATGACTATTGCTGCGGTTGACGGTTTTGCCACTTAAATTAAGCAGATATCTGTCACTGGATTATAGGTAAGCGTTAATTTATCAAAATCATCAGTGATATTCATATCAAGTTTTTCCAGACTATTGTTAATTCTTTTCAGAATTGCTGTCGAACAGATTTTCAGAATTTCTGAACCTTGATAGTATTGTATGGAGCGCTTCAACTGTAAAAATTTTCAATACTATAAAATTAAACGTTTACTTAAAAAAATTAACGTAAAATAGAATTGTGTTAAAAAAAATGACAAATGTGTTAAGCAAAACCTGTGTGTAAATTTTTAATGCAATAGTATTTACATAGGCTCTTATTTAAATATTCATAATAGAGCCCACGCCGTCGTATATGCCAATACATTTAGTGAGTGCATCCAGAAGCCTCACCTTGCGGATGTACAAGCACCCTCTTATTATTGGTTGTATCCTATCCTAAAGAATTAAATTCTATATATATCTTATCTCAATCAATAAGTAAGCCCACGCGCTGTATATGCCAAGGCATTTGGTGAGTGCACCCGTTGGCCGCACCCTGCGGGTATACAGGCACCCTCAAACCCAAAACTTTAATCTACTATAAGTTCTATCCCTGCTTTGTCAGCCTTGTATTTAATCTTGGTCATCAGGTCATAATAACTCCAGTTCCGAAATACAAAGGCTTCGGCTTTGGCTATTTGAATCTTCTTTTCCTGGTTCATCAGTACCAAAGTTCCGGCCTGGTGTTTTACACAAAAGTCAATCAGTTCCCGGCTATATTTATGCAGCCGGGTATTTACATAATTCCGCTCTTTATTTTTAAACCTGTCCAGTACTTTTGTTTTTCGTTTTGCGCCCTTGCCGGAGCGGGTGTACTTCATTCCTGATCTTAGCCTTTGCTCAGCGGCCTGGATGGCCAGCCTTCGGTATAAGAATTCTTCCTTGGTGCCGATTGTTCGTTTGTGCTTCCCGATCTTCACCACCACCGGGTATTCGATGGAAAGGGAAGCTTCTGCAACCACTTCCGGTCTAAGTCGGTGCTTTTCTTTTGGAAACTCAAAGGTGGCCAGCATAAAGGTTTTATTGTCTTTCAGTTTGATATGGGAAGTGCATAGCTTGAGTTTACCATCAGCCAGCTGCTGCATGATTTCCCATTTGTCATTAAACGCTCTGCCTAAATAGGTTTTAACCGGGATAGAGAAAAACCGGAAGCAAAAGGCTTTTTTCTCAGGATCAAATTTTAATCCGCAAATCCCTTCTTTATCAAAAGGAAAACCCATGTCTTTTTTATAATTCTGCAAAGACCGTTCACCGTTCCAGTACTCCTCACGGTTTTGTTTAAAGGAGCTTAAGATGATGCTGTTTAGGTTGGTTAAAATATTAGTGGGCATTTGACCTTTAAAGCGATCCGATACCATACGGTAGGTACAGTTAATCCGGGAACGGTTAAACAGACCCATATCATCTTTCTTTTCATCGACCAGTTTATATTTCTTGTTTTCGGATAAATAGAAGAACTCCTGGATCATTTCCTGAACATAGAGGTGAGAAACGATAAGATTGGCGGCCTTATGGCAAAGAAAGCGCCAGTGGTACAGCTTACCAATAGCTTCCTTTCGCTCTTCCACGGTAGGCAGGTCAATGAGCAGCTGGATCTTCCGGGTAAGTTTGATGGTATCTTTTCCCATATCATGCTGACTTTAATTGTTGTTCGTGCTTTTCCTGCATGAGCTTATAGGCAGCCATAAACTGGCTGTGTACTTCCTTTTGAGACAGGTTGAGTTGTTTAGCAATGGCAGCAAAGGATTCTTTCTGTTCACAGCGAAGCTGTAATACTTTTTGCTGTTCTTCGGTGATCTCTCCCTGGACTTTAATGGGGGTAGTCTTTTCAGTAATCTCCAACCCGCTTCCCCGGTTGATTATGGTTTTGATTTCCTGGATAGCTCGTTTTACCTGGTTGCTGGTTTCGGTAATTCCTTTTCCCATAAGCTGACCAATGAATTTATACCGGAAGCCGTGCTTTAAGCAGAGCTCAATCAAATGGCTTTTTTCTGCACTCAGCAGCGGTAAAACTTTCTTTATCCGCTCAAAGGCCTGTTGTTCCAGTTGCTGGTCTTTAAGGTGGTCATCTTCTATATTGGGATCATAGCCCAGCATAAACTCCTGGTAATTCCCGAAATTTTCCAGGCGGGACATATTCCTGTAAAACTGGTTTTTGGGCCGGCAGTAGTAATAGGTGCATTCTGTTTTTACTACATAGCGTAGGAAGAAGAAAATATGATCAGGATCTTCGATACGATCACGATGCTCCCATAGTTTTAGAAAAGCATCCTGTACGAGTGTTTCAATCACAAATTCATCCTTCATATTTTGTTTACCCACCCAAAAGAGTTGCCGACGGTACAAGTTATAAATACTGACCAAAGCAGATGGATCTCCTTTTTTAAGTAGCTCATAGTTGTTGACCCGCATCATAGAACTCAATTTTAATAATTTGAATATTTAATTTCTATTGATACCACCACGTGTAGGGAACGAGGCAGTGGCTACCCGGGTCTAATCCAAATGAGGATTGGCCGCAGATAGCAATGCGAGTTTCTATAAACGATAAGAGAAGAAAGCTTTGAAAAGAAGTTCAATGAATAAGGGCATGGAACTTTACTTAAAGCATCAAGGTACTGGTATACCGCACGACAATAAGTAAGCCCACGCCCCGGGTCGTGAGCATTTACACTCATCATCTCGTCGCTTAAAAATTACCAGTTTTTGATGCGAGAATCAAAGCGAATGCTTCTAATATTTTATTCTAAGAAGTTCGCAAAAATATTATTAATCAGTCAAATATAATAAATTATTTCTTTATTCGGATTTCAATCCGAATTATTTCGCTGTTGATCCTTTTTATTTGTTTTTATGGTTGACCGGAATAGTAAAATAGTTGAGTTTATATATGAAAAATGGATTAGTAAAATCACTAATAACAGTGAATTTGCAAAAAACCATAATATAGATGAAAAAACCGTCCGGCTTATTAAAGATCGAAAAAGCTATAGGACTAGCTTAGAAACCATAGAAAATATTTGCGAAGCTGAAAGCATGAATTTATCTCATTTCTTCCAAGAGGTTGATAAAATGTTTCCTGAAGTTAAGTTCGAAAAATAAGAACTTATCTTTTACTACCTCTCCAATTCACCGTACTTTTTAATCATCGCTTCAATCCCAATTACGTTTGTCCGTAGTTTATTTTAGAGTAAAGAGTTATATTGCTATGGATATAACGAGTTACCTACCATTTTTATGAAAATTTCGCGACCATTCAAAATAGATTTAAAGAAAGCTGATTTAAAAGCAGAAATTTTTCTTCCAAAAAAATTATATGATAAAGACGAATTAGTTGATATTTATATCGCTCCTACTCTAATTAAGTTAGATTCAAATAATGATGTAGAAAAACCAATATTACCAATTGATCAAAAGATGTTGGATAAGAATATCTATGAAAAGTTCAATCGAATAACCTATAGTATTGGAAAACTAAACAGATTAGCAGAATTAATAAATGATAAACTTAAAAGGACTATCGCCTTATATTTAGCAAACAATAAGATTGAAGAAATTCTGGAAAGAAATAAAAAATGTAAAGATTTAAAAAAGTATAATTTTCAGAAAGATCTAACATTTGGGGAATTAAGAAATGTATTTAGCTGTATAATAAAAACAGACAAAGAATTTGAGCAATTTGAAGAATTAGAAGATGGAGAAAAAAGGAATGATTTCAGTAAATTATTTGATGGCTATATAAATGATAGAGACAGCTATACCCACGGAATTCTTTCATTCCTATATCCAGATTTTGATCCGATTTTAAAAATAAAGCCCCCAAATACCGAAGAACATTATGTGGGAATATCAGAAAGGATTTTAAGAGATAACTTACTCACATATGATAAGATTGATCAGTTATTAGATAAAATAAATTTAGTTTGGCAACAAAAACGGTAGGTAAAAGATACCACCAACCTCCGATAAATTGTGAATTTAACTTTAGAAGAAATATTAAACTTAACAGACCTTAATGATTTTGAAACTAGCCAGATTCCAAATATTCTTGCTATTTTTTTTGAAACAGGAAGGCAATCAGAAAATGTCAAAATCATTCGAAAAGGACTTAGATTTGCCGAAGATCAAAATCTAGAAAACTTCTCGGACGATGACAAAATGGTTTTCCATTATAATGTTGCAAATGGATGGTCCTATTTCCAACGGTTGACAGAAGAATTAAATTCAGATCAATTTTGGCTTTTTAGTCAAAAAGAACTTGATCAACAAATAATAAATCTACGATTAGCCCTTTCATATTCTCATAAGAGCCAGAATATAATTAAAACATGTGAAATACTTACGAATTTAGGGAACGTGTTTAGTCAATTGGGGAGATTCTCAGAAGCTCAGTTATATTGGAAGAAAGTATTAAATATAGATTCATCTTTTCCAATGGCTTTTGGAAATATAGGATTTGGACTTTTTCATTATGCTAAAACTCTCTACGATAGTGGTCATCAATTTTTATTTTTTCAATTCGCACATAAATACTTAATAAGAACATTAGATACTGATATTTACGAGGAAGCGAAATCTGCATTTCAGGACATAATTAATATTATTGAGTCCTTTATAGACAAAGAAGACCTAAATAACATTCAAGATTTAAAAAACTTTTCCCTGGGAGAAAGTGAAGAAGAAATTAAATACAGAAAATGGTGTTTAAAAAATCACTTATTTTTAAATCCATTAAATGATATTACTACAGAAAATATAGCTGGTCACGATTGTCTTTTACTTCCGACTATGACTTTAAAATTTGATAAAACTCCAATTTATCAGACAATTTTTAATCAAATAAAGCAAGAATTTGTGTCTGCAAGACATTTACTATTTGAAGGCCTGAATCAAAAAGAAACATATTACGCGGATAAAGATAATTTACAACTGGACACCTTAGATTTTGCTATTTATTCCTACAATAGTGAAAAAACAAAAATTGCTTTTAGAATGTGCTATTCTATCCTAGATAAAATCGGTTACTTATTAAACGATTATTTAGATCTAGGATTTAAACCCGAAAAAGTATCCTTTAGAAGTATTTGGACTGTTTATGATAAAAAAATAAAGACTTCTAAAATGAACCCAAAAATTAATCAAACTCAAAATTGGCCATTAAGAGGTCTGTATTGGTTAAGTAGAGACTTCTTTGAAAAAGATGCGACCTTTTCTTCAACCATTGAACCTGAAGCCAAAGAATTAGCTAAAATTAGAAACTTCATAGAACATAAGTCATTCAAAATTATAGAGTTTGGAGAAAATGGATTATTAGATGAAAATCTTACTTATGCTATAAACCGAGAGGAATTTGAGAAGAAAACATTAAACTTAATTAAATTAGTTAGAGCTAGTATGATATACCTAGCAATAGCAATTAATTTGGAAGAACGAAAAAAAGAAATAAATAAACCAATTGTTCCGATAGATTTTATTGGCCTCCGAGATGAGTATAAGAAATAGTCGCCTGGTGGTAAAACGAGTTATATCCAATTATTTAAATTATGAGCATATTCAAAGTACTAGAAAAAAGCATTGAAAAAAGTGTCGAAAATTTTTCAGACTACCTATCTGACAAAAAAGGAGACATATTAAAAGGATCTGAATTTATGTTATTCGCTCTAACTAATATTTTTAGAGATAAAGATATCGAAGAGATTGAGCAAGGAATAGTAGATAGTTCGTATAGAGGAACAAAATATGATTTTGGAATTGATGCAATATATATTACTGCTTCCAATGATTTCATTGAACAACCTGAAGAATTAGACGACTACAACGAGGATACAAAATTTAAAATACATATTTTTCAATTTAAAAGAGGAACTGGTATATCTCAAGCTGATCTATTAAAATTTAAAAAAGGAATTGAAAAAGTTCTCATCGATGAAGATATATCTGATGAGGATAATTTGTACTTCTATAATCGAATGCTAGCGCTAAATGAAATAAAGTCTAAACTTTTTAGTAAATTTCCCGCTGAAAATATTCATGTAATAAGCCATATTGTGTTCGGTGGAATCGAGAGTAATATACACTCTGAAAAAATTCTAACGGATGAAATTGAAGGTATAGAGAAAATATTGAAAAATAATGGATATACGACCTCTGCTTGCAAAATAACTGATTGTGAATCATTGATAAAAGGACCTTCAAAACATCAATTTATTATTGATATTATAGAATATGAAAAAACCTTTAAATATATAACTGACACAGACAAAAAGAATAAGCTGAATGGCTATATAAGCATTATCAGTGGTAAAGAAATTGCTGAATTAGTTAAGAAACATCAATCATCTATTTTCGAAGCAAATATTCGTGATTATTTCAAACGAAGTGATTTAAACTCTAAAATTATTGAAACTAGTTCTAGTGAAGAAGAAGCTAAATACTTTTGGAGCTATAATAACGGATTAACTATGACCTGTAGCAAGGTTGAGGAACTGCCTAATAATAAATATAAGTTGCACAACTTACAAATTGTTAATGGCTGTCAAACTTCAAATGCAATATATAGTTCATTAAAAAATAAAGAAAGAATCACAGAACTTTTAGAAAAAAAAGCTAATGGATCCTTAAACAAAAAAGAAACGGAGGAATTGACTAAAAAGGAGGTTTTACAATTTAATGAGGATACTAGTCTATTAGTAAAAATAATTGAAACCAATAATGAGGATCTAATATACCGAATTACAGAAACAACCAATTCCCAAACACCTATCAAGGCGTTTTCATTGAAAGCTAACGATGATATTCAGAAACTTATTGAAAAATTCTTAGAAGATTATGGCGTTGCTTACGAAAGAAGAATCAATGAATTAAGAAATAAAGGCAAGAAGAATATCTATAGTATTCAGAAATTATTTCAACTATTCACTTCACAAATCTTAATGAAGCCTTCACAAGTAAAAACTCGTCCAAAAATGATGTTTGTATCTACCTATGACGACGTATTTCCTGCTCCGAATGTTAAGTCAATGAATTACCTTTTATACTATATTCCTATTTTAATTGATCTTTCATTAAATAAAGCTATTAAAAAATTCAGAGCAGAAAATGAGATAGATAATTATAGGAAAACACTACTTTCCTAGGGTAAATTTCATTTAGGTTGTTTTCTTCTGAGCTCTGTCGTAAAAAAGGATTATAGCGAAAAGGGTTTAATTAAAAAGGAAAGTTATATTAAGAAGGAATTAGAGGATAATCTAGATATTCATTTCAAGAATGCATTAGATAATTTTGAAAAGGTTATGAAAAGTTTTGCAGGTAACAAGAAAGAATCTATTCCTAGTGCTGTAAGAAAAACAGATTTAGATAAAAGGATAGCGAAATATGCAAGAAATGTCAAATAGCTCCATATACCAGCGATTCATCTCAAATATTGACCATTTAGAATATTTGATCCTAGTGGTAATTATTGGTGTATTTCAAAAAGACTAGTAAAGAAAGGGTATTAAATTTAAAAGCAGAATGACCAACATAGTTTCAACTCCTAGTTGTGGAAACTCTCCAAAAATGGAATTTTTAAAAAATTTCAATATTGCTTTTGCAAAAGGTGACTTAAAATTTATATCCGAAAGCGTCACCGATGAAATTGTTTGGAATATCATTGGAAAACTAAGAATTGAAGGTAAAGAACAATTTTCACAAGAATTGGAGAGACTTAAATCCGAACAAGCCAAAGAATTGATAATTGATCAAATATTATCGCACGGTAAAGAAGGCGCGGTAAATGGAATTATAGAATTGAAAAATGGGAAAAAATATGCTTTCTCAGATTTTTACAAATTTAAAGGAGCAAAGGGTGTTACAATAAAATCGATAACAACCTACGTGATTGAAATCTAGATTGCAAAATGAATAAAATTGACCCGATAATAGCTGTAAAGGATATTAGTAAAAGCGCCCTATGGTTTCAAATGGTTTTCGGTTGTAAAAGAAAGCACGGAGGAAACGAATTTGCAGTACTTGAAGATGAAAGTGGAGAAATCTTGATTTGTCTTCATAAATGGGGAGAGCATGAACATCCAACTATGGTAGACTCGAATGTTATTCCAGGAAACGGACTTATTCTTTATTACAAAACCCACAAGCTGGAGAGAATTTTTCAAACAATCAAAGAAATGAAATATCCAATTGAAGAAGATCTTCACATTAATCCAAATTCTACCAAGAAAGAATTTTCATTACTAGATATTGATGGTTATTACTGGACTATTACTGACTTTCATAATTATGAGGGATAAATTACAGGTGCAAAAGCGGTATATGTAAAATCAAGGTTATTGTAGAAAAATTGTAATCTTAGAAAGCTGTAAAGTAAATGGTAAATACATCCCTACTCCCGCAACTTGTGATAAAAGCACGACATTAGCACCGCCATAAAAAATGACCGAAAGAATAGAAACATATATAGTTGACTCTTTTACAGATAAGCCTTTTAAAGGAAATCCAGCAGGTGTTTGTATTTTAAATAATACATTGTTGAATGAACAAATGCAATTGATCGCAAAAGAATTAGGTCTTTCAGAAACGGCATTTATAAATAAAATTGAAGAGCAGAATAAATACTCGATAAGATATTTTTCTCCGATAATGGAAATTCCTCTTTGTGGACATGCAACAATGGCAGCGGCAAAAGTGTTATTTGAAATCTTTCCCGAAATGGAAAAAATTCATTTCGAAAATATTCAGGGATTAGATTTACTAATTAAAAAGTCTGGAGCAACAATTGAAATGGAATTTCCAGTTTTCGATACAGTTCCACAAAATGCTCCCGAAGAATTACTCAAAGCCCTCGGAATAAAAGAAATAGTTAACAGTGAATTTAACCAAGAAACAAACATTCTACTTATAGAAATTGAGAGTGATAAACTATTACAAAGTCTGTCGCCAGATTTTGAAAAATTAAAACAATCTCATAATTCAATAAACGGAGTATTAGTAACCACAATCTCGCAAAGAAATGGCTATGACTTTGAATCAAGATACTTCTGGCCTTGGAGTGGAACTAATGAAGACCCAGTAACTGGAGGAACTCATACGTTCTTATCTAAATATTGGAGTACGCGCCTGAATAAAAAGAAAATGAATTCATATCAATGTTCTGAAAGAACAGGATTTATGGAAGTGGAACTAATTAGTGACAAAAAATTAACGATAAAAAGTGAAGCTCAAATAGTATTGAAAGGAGAGTTAAGAATATAAATACTGGTGCTAAAGGTGATTTATCTCAACTTACGGTTATTGTTGAGAAAATGTCATTTTAGAATCCATGAAAATAGCTAATCCTTCCTTTCTGCTTCCTGATACGCCATCCACTTACTCTAAAATGTTTTTATAACGGTTTATATGAAACACCTATTAATCGATAAAATTTCTGAACACGTTAAATTGAATCCCGAGGAGAAAAATTTCATAAAGAGCTTCTGGAAAGAAAAGACAATTGAGCAGGAAGATTATCTTCTTACCAATGGAGAAATAAGTAAAACCGATAATTTTATTATAAAAGGAACTCTGAAAGCTTTTTACATTAATCCCAAAACAGGAAAAGAAGAGATTGTTTATTTCGCAATAGAAAACTGGTGGGCAACCGACATAGAGAGCTTTCAAAAACAAAAGCCATCACTCTTTAATATTCAGGCACTGGAAAGAACCGATTTATTACAGATAAACTACGAAAGCTTTCAGAAAATGCTTTTTGAAATACCCAAGTTAGAGCGTTTTTTTCGGATCATTCTTGAAAATTATATAGGAAGTCTTCAAAAACGTATGATTGGAAATCATATAATGACAGCTGAAGAACGTTATAAGGATTTTTTAGAAAGCTACCCTGACATTTCCAAAAGAGTCCCAAACTACCTAATTGCTTCATATCTGGGTATTACCCCGGAATTTCTTAGTAGAATTCGCAATAAAATTTTTTCTTCTTAAACTAGATCAATTTTTTTCATCTTTCATTTTTAGAATTTTGATTCCTAATTGAAAAATGAATTAAATGAATAAAGTGCTTATTATTAATGCCAGCGTACGCGATGAACGATCTGAAAGTCGAAAACTTACAAGCTTATTCGAGAAAAACTGGAAAGAGAAAAACCCAGGGGACCAATTTTCCTACAGAGAAGTTGGATTAAATCACATACCTCCACTTGATAAAAACTGGATCGCAAGTGCATTTATCCCCCCTGAAGAAAGAAATAAAGAAAATCAGCTCGGTGTTGAATTCAGTAATAATCTGGTTAAAGAATTCAAAGAGCATGATATCTACGTGATTGGAACACCTATGTACAACTGGTCTATTCCAAGTGGTTTAAAATGTTACATAGATCAGCTTATGAGAATAAATGAGACATGGAAATTTCGATCCGGAAAGCCCGACGGAGATTATGTTGGACTTTTAGAGAATAAAAAAATGTTTGTTCTTTCAACTCGTGGTGATACCGGTTACGGCGAAAACGAAGAAAACGAACAAATGAATTTTCAAACGACTTATTTAAAATTTATTTTCGGCATAATGGGTATAAAAGATATAAATATCATCTCATTAGATAATGAAGAATTTGGAGGTGAAATCTTTCAAAAATCTGAAAGGAAAGTTTATAAACAAATTCAGGATATACAAGGCTGAGGCTAACGGCCGACATTTATCATATAAAATTCCATAAATTAGACCGTCGAACTAAGGCTAAGAGCAAGGCCAATTGGGTTTATACTTTTTTTTCAGATTTAAAACTCTGCAGTATGTAATCTAACCGAATCGCTCCAGGCGAATTATAATACTTCAAATAAGAATAATGCAATCTTCAGAAAGGGAAAATCTAAAAACAGCTTTAATACTAATTGATATTCAGCAGGATTATTTTCCTGGTGGAAAAATGGAACTGTCAAATCCAGAAAAAGCCAGCTTGAATGCCAAGAAAATTTTAGATGAATTCAGAAAAGAAAAAAGCCCTGTAATTCATATCCAGCATAAGTCAACCCGGCCAGACTCTAAATTTTTTATTCCCGGAACGCGGGGTATGGAGATTCACAAAAACGTAAAACCCATAGAAAGGGAGATCGTTATAATTAAAAATTATCCAAACAGTTTCAGGGAAACCGAATTATTGGAAACCCTACATAAAATGAATATCGAAAAATTGGTGATATGCGGAATGATGACCCATATGTGCGTGGATGCTACAACTCGACATGCCAAGGATCTTGGATTTGACTGTATAGTTATTGGGGATGCCTGCGCCACCAAAGATTTAGAAATATTTGGAGAGAAAGTAGAAGCTAGTGAAGTTCAAAAATCTTTCCTGGCAGCGATGGATTATTATTACTCCGCAGTAATGACAACTGAAAAATATCTATCGTTGTAAACATAATTGGTACTATGGGCTGCTTATAACCAGACAAAAAAAATAACCTTTAGGATATAAATAAAACTTTTCCCGGTTTTTTGTTCTTTGAAACACGTATGGCTGTCTCAAATTCACTTAATGGGAATTGAGCTTTCACAGGCATGATAAAATCTTCTGAGCTTACTATTTCAATGATTTCATCCCAGATCATGGATATTTTTGTATTAGATTTATGTTGCTTCCAGAAATCAATTCCAAAACCATGTACCGAAATATTTTTAAAAATTATTTCTGAATTATAATAACTTACCTTCTCAGTGCCAAGTAGTCCATAATGTATGACTTTTGCTCCGGGAGAAAGAAATGTAAATACAGAACTAGCCAGCTCCCCTCCTACAGCATCTAGAAATGCCGATATAGTATGATGCCTTGAAAACTTTTCAAAAAATTCATTAAGCTTGTTTTCTTCAACGACCTCACAGGGACCAAAAGCAGTAGATTTATTAAAAAGTTCTTTATTTCTAACGATATGAATTGTTTTTACTCCCAACTTTAACGAAAATTGAGAAATTAACCGGCTAATAGATGAATTACCCGCTGAAAGAATAATATAATCACCGGATTTTGCATTGGTTTGTTCTAATAGCGCCCATGCTGTAAGAGGATTTAAGGAAATTTGAGCCGCCTTGTGTAAAGGAAAATTGCCTGGTAATTTTAAGATATTTTCCTTAGGGACTGTTACATACTCTGCCCAGGTACCCTTTTGTCTAAATGCAACCAGACTCCCAACAGGATAATTCTTATCACCTCCGTTTTCAAAGATTCTACCTGTCCCTTCCAGACCGGCAATTTCAGGAAACTCCGGCACTATTCTATAGCTTCTTTCAATGAACATAAAATCATTGGGATTTATAGGACTTGCCAGCATTTTTATCAGGATATGGCCTTTGGCAGGTTTTGGAGTTTTTATATTTTTATATTTCAGGACCTCCTCTGCTTTACCTGTTTGCTCGAATACTAAAGAGTTCATTTTTAAATTGCCTTATGAAAAATTACCTTATTTCGAAAATTCCGTGATTTTACAGAAAGAGTTTAGTAGAATTAAATAATATCATAGAAAAAATCCAACTCCTCTAAGAACGTATTGCCCACCTTTTTTCAATTTATCAAATCGAATTAGCACCTATTGCTACCCCATCTTTCCATAATCTGCAATGCAGGGCCCAGAGCCCGGGTATTCTCATGAAGACTGTAGTATACCTGCGTGGGAAAAGACTTGATTTCAATACGCCTGATCAATTGATCTTCCTCCATATTTTTTAACTGCTCGAGCAAAACCTTTTTCGAGACTCTTGGCATCATGCGCCATAGTTCTATAAACCTGATTTTATCCTCCAGGAACAAATGGTGTAATATAAGTGGCTTCCATTTTCCTGAAAGCAAATCTAAACTTTTTTTAAGGCCGCAATTTTCAAAATCCTTGTAAGTCATATTTTTTCGGGTTACCAGCAGGTAAACTTCTTTTATAAGGTTTCAATACCATCTAATTTAGGGCATTAAATCATTTTAAAATTAATTTAAAAATTATGAAAATTCAACTTTGGCGTAACGCAACCGTTCATTTAAGCATAGCAGGTAAAAAATTACTTATTGATCCCATGTTAGGTGAAAAGGGATCATTTGGCCCTTTTCCCTGGTCAAAAGATAAAAGAGACAATCCACTAGTAGACCTGCCGTTTACAGACAAGGAACTGAAAAACATACTCGCTGAAGTTGATTTTATTCTTGTATCTCATTTACACCCGGATCATTGGGATGAGACCGCGGTAGAATTGCTCGAAAAACAAATACCTATCATTTGCGATGAGAGAATTGAAGGTGAAATAAGAAAATATGGTTTTACCAACATAAAGGCAATTAACGACGAATTAAATATAAGCGGATTCAATGTAAAAATTACTCCAGGTTTGCATGGTACGGGAGAAATTGGGGAGAAAATGGGAGAAGTCAACGGCTTTATCGTTTCTGCCAATGAGGATAGTATTTATTTTATTGGAGATTCTATTTATAGCGATGAAATAAAGCAAACTGTCATCGCTCATGATCCCGACATTCTGATAGTTGCAGCAGGTTCTGCCAAATTTCAAATAGGAGATGAAGTTACAATGACCGCAGAACAGGTTATTAGGCTTTGTAAAGACTTTCCGGAAAAAAAGGTCGTCATAACCCACCTGGAAGCTGTTAGTCCCTGTACTGAAGACAGAAATTACAATAGAACTATTCTGGATCAAAACGGCTTACTCTCCCGTTGTATTATCCCGGAGGATGGGGATTGGATAAACTTTAATATTTAAAAATGAAACTTATTATCATAATATCTAAAAACTTATGATACTTATGGATTATAATAATAAAATCTTCAAATTAATAAGCTCCAGCGGGAATTCAGACTTGTCTTCAAATACAATATTCCTTTATAAGCAAAAAGACGATCTGCTAATTTCGGAATATATGAGCGAAAATGTGAAATTCGGACAAATTATTGGGGTGGTAAGTAGAAATGGAGAAATCAATATGTCTTATCAACAGGTTGGGCAAGATGGAAAATTGAAAACAGGAGTTTGCAACTCTAAGCCTGAAATTTTATCTAACGGGAAAATAAGACTTTATGAAAAGTGGACTTGGACTTCCGGAGATAAAACACAAGGCCAATCTGTACTTGAAGAAGTTTAAAGAGAAAAAGGACAGATTAGATAAACTCCTAACCTTGATTCCTGTCTTTTTATTATAAACTGATATTTGAAACAACTTTAAGAACCTGGCCCGGTGTCTTTCCGGTCCATTTTTTGACATCCTTAATGAAATGGTTTTGATCATAATAACCATACTGGTAAAGATCAGAACTTTGACCGGACTGTTGGATACTGCAAAGAGCTAATTTGCAGCGGATCATACTTTGCACCTGTTTTGGTGATAACCCCACGTATTTAAGTGTAATCCTCTGTAGCTGTCTCTGACTTATATTAATTTTGGAGGCGAGATTTTTAGTAGATGTATTGTAATGTGTTCCATCCTCTAGTAACGCACTAAATTGCTTATATAGAATGTATCCTTTTATTTCATTCGTATTGATTAAAGCATCCAACTGTAAATTTAATTCTGCCAGGAAATTTTCAATACTGGTTTTCATGAAGAGAGAATTCAACCAATGCATTCCTGGCAAAAGCTGATCATAAGTAATTATTTTGTCCGTAATTAAATTAGTGCTCTTATTGAAAAGTGATACTGTGGAGCCAGTATGGAAGGTAATTCCGAATGTTAAACTCCCTGCCGGGTGAACATATTCACTAATCGTGGTACGGGGTCCAATGATGCGGGTATCCTTTACTATTGTAGAACCCAATAACTTATTCTTTATCACATAGGGGTTACCGATTGTAAAGACCCAATTTACATAGGGATAAGCGAACAAATGATCTTTCATACTGCCTTTCGCCCCGTTTAAATCCAGAAGCCAATAGTATTTTACTACATGTCTTAAGCTTTGGGATGGTTCGAATAGCTGGTACATACCTTAAAATCTAAATATATCTATATACGAAATCCGTAATGTTGGAGCAAAATAACGCTAGTTAACTGCTAACTCATAGTAAAATATGGACATCATTGAGTTAAGGCCATCTTTTACTATCCTAATCGATGCATTATATCAACATTTGAAGTTAAAATGACCCGAGATATTATGACAGTAAAAAATGAGAAAATTTCCACGTCACCATTTCCTAGTTCAGAAAAATATTATTTAAATAAAAATGACCTAAGAATTCCTTTTAGAAAAATTATTCAACAGGACACAAAAATTAGCAAAACCAATACCCGCAAAAATCCCGATATTCTGGTTTACGATACCAGCGGTCCCTATACCGATCCTGGTATTTCAATAGATCTCTCAAAAGGTCTGCCTGCCTGCAGAACTTGGATTGAAAGAGATGATACACTGAAAGCATTGAGTAATCTTTCTTCAGATTTTGGCAAGAACCGTCAAAATGATCCAACTTACCAAAAATCCCGGTTTCCTCATAAATCTAAACCGCTAATATCCGGAGGCAAACAGCATACTCAGATGTATTATGCGAAAAAAGGAATAATTACTCCGGAAATGGAATTCGTCGCTTTAAGAGAAAACCAGTTATTACATGAAGCCAACAGGCATGATGGAGAATCATGGGGAGCGGTAATTCCGGAAATTATTACCGCTGAATTCGTGAGATCGGAGATCGAAAGAGGGAGAGCTGTAATTCCGGCTAACATAAATCATCCCGAATTAGAACCTATGATTATCGGCCGAAATTTCAAAACGAAGGTAAACGCAAATATTGGCAGTTCACCTGTAAGTTCGTCTATAGAGGAAGAAGTTGAGAAAGCAGTATGGGCATGCCGTTGGGGAGCTGATACAATAATGGATTTATCCACTGGTGATTATATTCATGAAACCAGGGAATGGATAATTAGAAACTGCCCGGTGCCTCTAGGCACAGTACCAATATATCAGGCACTGGAAAAAGTAAAAGGAGTCCCGGAAAACTTAAGTTGGGAACTGTTTAAAGATACCCTTATTGAACAGGCAGAACAGGGTGTTGATTATTTTACCCTACATGCTGGACTTTTGTTACGTTATATACCATTAACTGCGAACCGTTTAACCGGAATCGTCTCCAGGGGAGGTAGTATTATGGCGAAATGGTGCTTAGCTCACCACAAGGAAAATTTCATATACGAGAATTTCGAAGAACTTTGTGAGATCCTGAATAAATATGACGTCACCATCTCCCTAGGTGATGGCTTGCGTCCCGGTAGCATTGCCGATGCAAATGATAAAGCGCAATTCTCCGAATTAGAAACCCTAGGTAATCTCACGAAAGTCGCATGGGAACATAATGTGCAGGTTATTATTGAAGGACCCGGTCACGTACCGATGCAGTTGATCAAAGAGAATATGGACAAACAACTGAAACTGACTCACGAAGCACCTTTTTATACTTTAGGACCCTTGACAACTGACATTGCTCCGGGGTATGACCATATAACAAGTGCCATTGGTGCAGCCATGATAGGATGGTTCGGAACCGCCATGCTATGTTATGTTACGCCAAAGGAGCATCTTGGACTGCCTAATAAGGAGGATGTCAAAGAGGGATTAATCGCCTACAAAATCGCTGCACACGCTGCCGATCTTGCCAAAGGACTGCCATCAGCACAATATAGAGATAATGCACTTAGTAAGGCCAGATTCGAATTCAGATGGATGGATCAATTTAATCTGGCACTTGATCCGTTTAAAGCACGGGAATTCCATGATGAGACCCTTCCAGCGGAAGGTGCTAAAGTTGCTCATTTTTGCAGTATGTGCGGACCTAAGTTTTGCTCTATGCAGATTTCCCAGGAAATTAGAAATTTAAGTACCACTGATCCTACTGAAGTGGAGAAGGGACTTAAAGACAAGGCTAACGAATTCACGGAAAAAGGTTCGTCGCTATACCTATGATTTCTCCGAAGGTACTTAGCATAGCTGGTTTTGATCCGTCTGCAGGCGCAGGAATTCTATCGGATATAAAAACCTTCCAGAACTTTCGCGTATACGGATTTGGAGTTATCACGGCCATAACTATTCAAAATGAAAAAGAGATAAAAGAAGTTAAATGGCTTGAAAAAAAGGATATTAAAAATCAAATTGATATCATTTTCAAGAGTCATTCAATTTTCTGTGTAAAAATAGGGATAATTGAAAACCCAAGGGTACTAGCAGAAATAATACATCACATTCTCAATTTGAAACCCGAGGCAATTATAACTTGGGACCCAGTATTGAAAAGCTCAAGTGGATTTACGTTTTGGCAAGAGTTTAAAAGAGACGATATTCTGAAAGCAATAGACGGAATATATCTTATAACGCCCAATAATGAAGAATTTGAAAATTTAGTAAAGTGTGTTCCTTTTAAAGAAATTGTTCACAACGTAAATATTCTACAAAAATCTTCAGAAGTCTCTGAGGAGGAAATAGTTGATTACCTGTGGGATGATCAAAATTTTTATCGCCTTGCTGCAAAAAAAATTATCGGACATGAAAAACATGGTTCAGGTTGCATTCTTTCCTCCGGAATTACGGCTTGTTTGTCCTTAGGATTTGATCTTAAAACTGCGATTTACAAATCCAGGGAAAATTTAAACAATTACAGAATAAGGTCGAACTCTTTACTCAGCAATTAATTTTCAGAAAATGATAAAAAGAATCCCGAAAATACACTTTATCACTCAGGAGCACCCGAACAAAACACACCTAGATCAGGCACAAGAAGCCTGTAGCGCTGGTGCCGAACTTGTTCAGCTAAGGATTAAAAATGAAAGTAAATCCAAGATAATTGATGTCGCTTTAAAAATTAAAAATGTTTGTGATTACCATGGTAGCACATTCATCATCAATGATTACATAGATATTGCATTGGAAACAAATGCCGACGGTGTTCATCTCGGTAACCAAGACCCAAGCCACGAATTAGCAAGGGAAATTCTAGGTCCTGATAAAATAATTGGGGGTACCGCCTACAATTCGGAAGAACTTAATTTTCATAACTCAAACAAACTGGTAGATTACATCGGTCTTGGCAATTACCGTAAAAGCGCTACTAAACCTGAAATTAAACAATTCCATTCATTGGCATCAATAAAATTTTTGATTGATTCATTGAGAGAAAAATATGAAAACCCTATTCCACTTCTAGTTATTGGTGGAATTAGAAAAGAAGATGTAAAACCATTGATCAGGACCGGTCTATACGGTATTGCAATTTCATCTTTAATAAATGATAGTACTGATAAAAAGAAAACCTTTATTCAATTGCGATCATTAGGTCTATCCGGCGAATCAGGAATATTGAATAAATAGCAATCCGATAATAATTTTAACATGAAAAAAATACCTATTCTGGAGTATATTGATAAAATGATTTCAGGGAATCTGCAGGAAGGAGAGAAAACCTATTTCAATTACCCTACTCCTATCTCAAATACGCTTTCGATCGAAATCATTGGAATCAAACCTGGTGAGGCAAAGTTAGCGATCAATACGAATACTGAACTGCATGGTAATCAACAGGGTACTATCCATGGCGGTCTATTATGCGAGCTGGCAGATGCTGCCATTGGAACTGCTCATTCGACTATCGTAATGGAGGGAGAATCTTTTACTTCAATAGATTTCAAAATTAACTTCTTTAGACCAGTTTGGAACGACAGGCTAACAGCTTATGCTGAACCCATTAATAAAGGTAGAACCATAACGACCTATAAATGTGATATATTTAAGAGCGACGGGAAACTAGCGGCCTCTGCCGTAAGTCTTGTCATGACGCTCAATGGGGATAGAGCAAAAGGGAGATAAAAATTTATGATATTATTGAAACGAATTTTAGTATTAATTCTTTGTACCTATACAATTGGGGTAATGGGACAAACCAGGGATGTTGAAAAAACATCTATAATTCTGGGTGATCAAATTAAACTTTTTTCAAGTACATTAAATGAATATAGAATTATAAATATCTGGTTACCGGAAACGTACTCTGATACTTCATCAAAAAAATTTCCTGTTATTTATTTACTGGATGGATCAGTTAATGAAGACTTTATCCATATTGTTGGTTTAGTGCAGTTTGGTTCTTTCCCTTGGGTAAATCTGGTTCCCGAATCAATTGTTGTAGGTATTTCTAATAATGATAGAAAAAAAGATTTTACCTTTCCCAGTCTTAGTAAGCAAGATATAGAAGAATTTCCAACGGCAGGAGGATCAGAAAACTTCATCCAGTTTATTAAAAACGAATTACAGCCGTTTATAGATCGTAATTATAAGTCGAATAATACCAGAACAATAATCGGTCAATCGTTTGGTGGACTTCTAGCTTCAGAAATTTTAATCAAATATCCCGAAACCTTCGATAATTATATCATTGTTAGTCCAAGTCTATGGTGGGATAATGAATCCCTGCTACAATTAAAACATTATCCTCCATTATCCGGAAAGTCTATTTATATAGGTGTTGGAGAAGAAGGAAATGTAATGGAAAAGACTGCCAAGCACCTTTATTCCATATTCGAAACAGAAAAATTGGAGAATACAGAAATTAATTTCGAATATCTCTCAGGTTATGATCACGGAGATGCATTGCATTTAGCCGTTTATAATGCATTTGAGAAGATTTTCAGATGAAAGAAATAGATGGAATTCTGAAAACTTTAATTACAGGATATTCAATAGAAACTGAAAAGAAAAAACTATTTGTTACCCTAAAAAAAGAATAGCTATCTATTATTTCATAAATAAAACCACGAATGTTAAAATACCTATAGATATCCAATTTTATAGATAGAAAAACACTTAGAGCAACATTAAGCCTTTAATCAATTATTTGATGTTATTTTATTCTTTAGATAATGCTTGTCCTTATCCTCGCAATTATTTGGCACATCATAAATTTTTATACGTTTTCTGAGCTAATATATCCTGGCTGATTTTCCGATCTAAAATCTTTACGTAATGTTGAGTTGTCTTTAAGATTTTGTGTCCTAAAATTTTGCTTACAGATACTATTGGTATACAATTAGACAAGGTTATGGTTGTGGCAAAGGTATGTAAGGCAACATGAAAGGTCAGGTTTTTTTGAAATGACACAAATCACCTATCTCTTTTAAATATGCGTTCATCCTTTGGTTGGTAAGAATGGGCAGCAACTTTTCAGAAGCATCAGGACGATAGGAGTTTTTTTTTAAATCTCAAGCGTAATTGGCAATAGTGGAATATTAGTTCGTCGCATTTTAATCTTCAATTTTTGAATAGACTTTCAGAAAAATTTCTTAACTGCTCTCTCCAGAATTGCCATTCATGGCCGTAGGCCCCCTCATGAAATTCGACATCAATGCCGTTATTCTCCAATTGACCTGCAAATTGTTGATGCCCCTCAAACCTACTATCTTTACTGCCACATGCTATCCAGAGTAATTCTAAAGATTTATTTAAACGTTTAGATTTATTAAACAATCCCGGGATATATGTTTCCATATTTATTTCCGGATCACTTAAAATTCCTGCACTAAAATCTCCAACGTACGAAAACTTATCAAGGTTTCTCAAACCTATTACTACTGCTTGACCACCGCCCATTGAAAGGCCTGCAATTGCCCTATCCTCTTTATTTTCACTAACATGGTAACGCTTTTCAATCAATGGAATAATATCTTTAAATAGCTCCTCTTCTAAATATTTCATTCCTTCAACTGTACTTCCACTGGCCCAAGATCCGTCAATTAAACCGTTAGACATAACAATGAGCATCGGCCTTGCTTTACCTTCATTAATCAAATTATCAAGAATAATATTCGCATGCCCGTCATTTACCCAACTACCTTCATTATCCCCTCCTCCGTGGCGTAAGTAAAGTACTGGAAATTTTTTATCGGGTGAAACCCAATATATTTTTGGCACATAGACATACATTTTTCGAATGCGGTCTAATGTTTTGGATCTATAATTTATAATATGCACATCGCCATGAGGAACATCTTGAAGTTCATCAAACCTCGCTGGGTCGCCCGGAACCTCCACAATACTACCATAAACTTCAGTACCCGCCTTAATATTCGGGTTTTCTGGATCGAGTTTTCTGAAGTGACCATTTAAAAGAAAATTATATTGGTAAATTCCTGGGGGAACACTATCCAAGGTAACAGTCCAGTTGCCATTTTTATCTTTTACCATTCCCTTTTTTTGTACATCCCATTCTCCAAAATGAAGTTCAACTGAAGTTGCCTCTGGTTCTTTCAATCTGAAGGTGATGCTATTGTTAACGCTAACTACAGGAGAAAATTTTGGTCCCCCCGGGCCCCACCAACCCTTAGTGCTAAAGGGCTTTCCCTGTCCATAATTGTATGAACTCCCTAAAACGATCAGGAAGAATACGATTAAACAATTTTCGTTATTTTTCATTATTATTATAATTTTTCCAGATAAATGTTCCTACCGAGCCTGGATCGAGACTTAAAACTGCAAACTCTCCACCATACTGAATCTTAAAAGAATTTTTGCCTAAACTGGTATTGGCTACAATTAGGACGATCTTATCATCAGGCGTTTTAAAGGCCACATTGGGCAAAAGGTTATTTTGATTACTGGACCATACCCTATTTACCATAGGTCGCTGTTCGTCCTGGTAAATGTATACAATCGGGTCATCCCCCTGAGTAGAATAAATTTTGCGTGAACCTGGTCTTACCAATTTTGAGGCATGGGCAATAGTATAAAATGCCAAATTTCGCGAAACCTTATTGCCATTAATTGTTAAAGCTCCTTGACACATCGAACAACCACCGTTACTGGTGTGGGGATCATTTTCTGGATCTGCGGCCAGATTCCATAAAATGATATTTCGACTCCAGTTATTAATTCCCTCTATCACCAATCGGTTTACTGGTCCAGTAATATCGATCGAATCACTTTGGGGATTTTCGGTAACCATCTGTTCGGTAAAATAAATATTTTTGTCAGGACGAGCGCGGTGAACCATTGACATGCTTTCCATATTACCTCGATAATTATGGAAGGCAGAACCATCAATAAATTTACTAGCTGCAGTATCCTGTAGAATACTTAAAGGATAATCCGGTCTATCAGTGTTATGATCGAAAATTACAATTTTAGTACTAAGTTTATTTTCCTTGAATTTAGGTCCTAAATGATTTTTTATAAAATCTGCCTGTTCAAACCAAAACCAAGACATACTTGGAGTATTGCGAGAATTCATTGGTTCGTTTTGAATGGTGATTGCATCTATAGAAATCCCTTGTTCTTTCATTTCAAGAATATATTTCACAAAGTAATCTGCATATACTTCATAACAATCTTCTTTTAATTTTCCTCCACGAATATTATCATTAGTTTTCATCCATAAAGGAGCAGACCATGGGGAACCCATTACTTTGATTTCAGGATTAATTTCTAAAATTTCCCTCATAACCGGCACTACATCCCGCAGATCCTGGCTAAGGGAAAATTTTTCTAATTTATAGTCTTCTTCTCCTTTTTCTAGATCATTGTAAGAAAAAGTGAAACTATTTAGATCAGAGGATCCTATACTTAACCTTACATAACTCACCCCTATGTCCTCAGGATTGGTGCCATATACATTTTGCAGAATTTCCCTTCGTTTTTTGGCTTCCATTTTCATCAGGAGCTCCGCACTTCCACCGGTAACGGCAAATCCGAAACCATCTATGGTCTGCATGGTTTGATTCGGATCAATAATAATGGCTGGATATCGGGGATTATTTTCCTTAGAAAAAGAAATAACTTTATTTTCCTTTTGAAAAAGTCTGGTGCGGTCCTGACTGGTGATCCAGGATTCTATTTCTTTATTTTCCTGTGCATGGTGATGGAATGCACTAAAAAGACACGTGGTTAAAAGTAATATTAATTTCATTTTCATTATTTAGAGTCCAGGATTGTTATAGCTAATATTTTATGGAGTAATTTTCGTGTTATTGAGCTGAAATAATCAAAATTTTACAAATGAGAATCATCTTTGAATATTTGCGAAATTTTTACATTCATCTTCTCAAAAGAATGTTCTTGTGGATTGCCTTTGTATAATTTCGGAATGTAACTGATAGTTAATGTTCCCTACCGGAAGCAAACCATTTATTCTATCCATTAAAGTTTCAATAGCTAAGTTTCCCTGTTCCTTGGGTTTAAGGTCTATAGAACTCAAAGAAGGCCAAAACGTTTTACCAAGAGAACTATTATTAAAACCTATCACCGAAACATCGTGGGGTATGGAGAAACCGTTTTTCAATATGAAGCTCATTACCTCAATTGCTGATTGTTCAGTACAAGCAAGTATACCGTCAATTGATTTTGACTCGAGAAGTCTTTTTAAATGTTTATTTGGAAATCTATTCTGATATTCTATAATCATTGGATGTAGTCCTAATGAAAGCATGGCATTTTCATAGCCTATTTTCCTTGAATCATAAATAGCCAAGTCTAATGTATCAGCCAGAAAAATTATTTTATTACAACCCGCCCTTTCTAAATTGAAAATTGCCAGTTCAGCCTTCAACTCTTCATCTGTTGTAATAGTATCGCAGTCAATATCCCCGACTCTTCTATCAAAAGTTACCACTGGAATTTTAAAAGCCTTTAATTTTGATAAATGCCCGACGTCATTTGATTTTTTTGTTTCCCTGGAAGGTGAGATTATAAGTCCGTCTATTTGAGTTTCTAAAAGTTTCTGAATACTGGCTTTTTCTTTTTCCAACAATTCATTTGATAAGCACAATATTATTCTATAACCATTACTTACAGCTAAAGATTCAATTCCTTCCAAGACACTCGAAAAAAATGGAGTTGAGATAGTAGGAAGAACTACTCCAATAGTTTTGCATTGACCAACCTTCAAATTTCTTGCTGCCATATTGGGGATATAGTTATTTAGGGCAGCGAATTCTTTGACTTTATTTACCGTTGCCTCGCTAATTTCCGGGCTATTATTTAGAGCCTTTGAAATAGTACTAACAGATAAATTAAGTGATTTTGACAATTCTTTCATTGTCACTTTTCCAGACATTTTGACTTCTCTTTAGTATTACAATAAATTTATTACGACTTTTTTAATGCCTTTAATGCATAGTAATAGGCTCCAATTGCTGTTGCTTTATTTGTTCCCAACCTACTAACGCCAATAGGTATTTTTTTATGGTTTTCATAAATCACTTCTGTTTCTAAACGAGGAATTTTGACCCGTTGAAAAGATTTTTCCAAAAATTTACACCGATCCGAAGCTTGATCATAATTATATATTGAAGGGATTATACGCGGAATTTTTTCGCCTTGAAACGATTGAATTTTTCCGCTTAAATGTTTAATTATTGATGGAATAATAATATCAGCAGCTCCTGAAATACCCCCACCAATAACTATTGGACAATCTAATAAAGTGATCACATTTGCTAACGCTTCGCCAATGTTAATTCCTATGTTTTCAAATGCTTTGTAAGCTGCTTTTTGATGTCCAGTCTTTGAACCAATAGCAATATTATAAATTTCTTGGGGTGACAAAACGGATTGGTTCCCACTATATCTACAATAGTCATTTTGAATCGACCTTATACTAACGCCTTCCTCAACGTATAACTTATTGTTTTGGAAATGTCTCATTAACCATATTTCACTAGATGCTGAATTTTCGCCGGTTATTAATTCACCATTTATAACTAAACCTCCACCAAAACCTGTCCCTAACGTTATTCCGAATAGACTTTTATAATTACTTCTGCTATTATTTTTTTCAATTTCATCATTTAAATCTGAAAGAAACCCCGCCATAAATTCACCGTAAGTGAAAAGATCACCGTCGTTATTAATAAATACAGGTAACTTAAATTCATTTTCTAAAAATGGCCCAAGAGCTACTCCTCCCTTAAAGCATGGTATATTAAAAAGATCTCCAATAATCCCCCTAGAATAATCGGCTGGACCTGGGAAAGCAAAGCTAATAGCGGCAGGAGGACCTTCAAGCATATCAATTAAATCTTGAAATCCTTCAACTATCAAATCTAAGCACCTATCCAGGTTATCGGAAACTGTTTCTTTAAGTACAGGGGGACATAAAAAATTCTTATTTTGCATTGCCATAAAAGACATATTTGTCCCTCCAGCGTCTAAAGTTAAAACAATTGGATTTTCCATATAAATCACTAATTTTTTAAACTATCTCCTATTTTCGCATTAAGGGACGAAAATTCTTCAGCAAAATTCTGAAGTATGATAAGAGTAGAAATATCTTTATCATATATTGAATACCATCCTTGATATTCATGTGGAGGATCTCCAATAAAATCATCTCCAGTTTTCCATATTGCCTTAGGCTCACTGGGTCTTCCTTCTCCTCCCCATGCCCAAAAATTTACGCCAGACATTTGATTCAAGTTTCGAGCATAATTTAAAGTTGATTGAAAAATAAATCTGAAATACTTATCTCTATATGTTACACCTGAAGCTACTTCGTAATTATTATCATCCCTTGATATTCCGAATTCCTCGAGCACTATCGGTTTATTTAAGTCTTGGGCGACCTTCAGATGTTCATTTATATATTGTGAAGCTTTAAGTATTGCGTTACTGTATGTTTCTTCTGGTTTTTTTGGATCATACCAGCCCCAGTTTTGAACCCATAAATGAAACGTACAATAATCAATAGATGAGTTATTGTGGTCCTTAAAAAAGTCTGTCCCATTGTTTGGTGAAGGTGTGTTTCCTTCACTTCCTATAGATACTAAATGATTTGTATCTAATTCTTTTATAAAATCTGCCGTTTCAAAGATCCACTTTCTATATAATTCCGGTTTATCTATTCCTTCCGGTTCATTGGCTAATTGCCAGGCCATAATAGTTGGGTCAAGCCTGTATTCTAAATTATTTACTGAATTCTTTCTATTAATAATTGTGCGAATTAAATCTCTAAACCATTTTTGTGCTTTTTCATTTTGATAAAATCTTGCTGAGTATTCCTGGTAAGTGCGCCAATCTCCTCCCTCTGCAGGAGGAGGAAAAGGAATATCTTCATCTCCATTTGCCCAAGAAACATATTGAGAAAACCCGCCAGACCAAGGCCAGAAATTATTAAGACACACTACTGCAAGCATATCTCTTTTTTTCATTTCATCAAGTAGAAAATCCAAACCAACTAACAATTTCTCATCATACTTTCCTGGCTCAGGTTGTAAGGTAGGTTGCATTCGCCAGGAAGCATCTGCCTCTCCCTCTGAAGACGCCATAATTCTCAAATTTTTGACGCCAAGTTTTTCTAATTGATTTAATTCTCGAATCAGCCGATCCTTAT
Organism: Gramella sp. AN32; assembly: GCF_023718305.1. Taxonomy (GTDB): domain Bacteria; phylum Bacteroidota; class Bacteroidia; order Flavobacteriales; family Flavobacteriaceae; genus Christiangramia; species Christiangramia antarctica. Next base: position 40,149 of record NZ_QEYO01000021.1, on the reverse strand, counting down.
TATTACCACCTAAGTTCATACCATACCAAAAATTTGTTCCTAGGTAATGATAAGTTTTTCCGCTCCTTATGAACTGGCCATTTTGAACCTCAACAAAATCTTGAGCATTTATTGTTAAAAACATTATGAAGCATGTAAATAGAATTATATAGTCTTTATTCATATTTCGGTTTCATGCATGAATAGAAATAGTGATCATGCAGTTGTAATTAATGTTGTAATGCTTCAAATCCCACTTTTATATTTACTCTCAAATGGCATTTTCTATCAGTATATTTTTAGGTTTCTCTATAATAACCTTCATTAAAGTGATTTTTAGAAGAAAGCAGCATACATTCCAAAACAAGCCAAGATTAGAACAACTACTTGAATCCTATAATTTTTATACCAAAGCACTCCTCTCATTTCCTTGGTTTCCTCCCTCCATATCTGCACAGTCCAGGTATTGTCCCTAACCTTTTCTTCAGAAGGTGGCTGAGTAAAAAAGCTAACTATTACCGTTATAGTCAAACTTATAATGAGTAGAATTGGGGCCAGAAGCAAAAAGTGAAGTCCCAATTCAATATTTAAAACATATTTCATAATCATTATTGTGGCAGCCACAAAAAGACCTGAAAATAAGCCGATGATTGCACCTGTCCCATTGGCCCTTTTCCAGAATAAACCTAAAAAAAAGGTTCCAACAATGGGGGGAGCCAAATATGACACTATCTCCTGATAATAAGCGATAAGAGAATCAAACTCCCTGATATATGGCGCCCAAATTACCGCAATTACTAACGTAATTATTGCTGTTATCTGACCCACTCGAACTTTTTTCTTTCCACTTGCACTTTTATCGATCTTACTATAAAAATCCATTGTAAAGAGGGTAGAGACCGAACTCAATGTAGCACTTAGGGTGGAGGTCAGTGCTGATATCATAGCAGAAAGAATAATCCCAATAAGACCAACTGGTAGGAGTTCAAGAATTAGGCGGGGATATACCTGGTCTGTATTAATTCCATATTCCTGTTTTAGGACACTTCCACTGATTATTTCATGAGGAAGATTTTCAACTCCAAAAAGGTTGATACCTCTAGCTATCAAGCCTGGAATTATAAATATAAAAATGGTTAATAAGTACAAAAATCCAACTAATAAAACACCTTTCCTTCCATGGTCTACAGATTTGGCAGAGAGTACTCTTTGAACCATAACCTGGTTATTTGCCCAAAAGTAAAATCCTAGAATGGGAATCCCTACCCACATGCCTAGCCATGGAACAGTGGGATCATCAAAGGGGCGCGTCAGCTTAAGCCAGAAGCCGTCATTGAACCTTTCCACAAAAGTGTCCCATCCTCCAATATTGTTAAGTGCAAAAAAGAATAACAATCCCGAACCAATTATTAAGATACCAGCCTGTATCATATCAGCATTGATGGCAGAAGAAAGACCACCTATAATTGTGTAACTTCCTGCTACTGCAGCCATACCAATAATTATCCATACAATTTCAGCTTCAGGAAAGATCATTTTAATAATTAATGCCCCGGTATATAAAGTAGCGGCAGCATCTAGAAATACATTCCCAATAATTGTAATGAAAGAAAAATAAGTCCTTGATCTTCCATCGAATCTTCTTTCTAGAAATTCCGGCATAGTAAAAATGCCTGATCTAATATAAAAAGGGAGAAAAAAAGTAGCGAAAAAAGCGAGGACAAGTACAGATATCCAATTGTAATTAAAAACTGCTATACCACTGATAAAGCCTTCTCCAGAGTGTCCCATCAAAGTTGAACTAGAAACACTTGCCGCAAAAAGAGAGAGACCTACCATTGGCCAGGTCAGGTTTCGTCCTGCAAGAAAATAATCATCTGAATTCTCTGTTTTACCATGTTTTAATGCCCACCAAATAATGAATACTATATAGGCAAGTAAGACCAAAAAATCTATTATACTTAGACTCATGATTTTACTTGAGAATTATAGGTGGTAAACAAAACAACGCTTTTCGACGGTAATTTTAGTTCGAATCCCTCTTTAAGCGTTATATTTTCCTTTTCAGGTATAGGGAAGCCCATGGAATCTACTGGACGTATACTCTCAGAGTATAGATACTTATTAAATCTTTTACCGTTTGCATTAAAGGAATTAGCATCTACACCCAATTCTATATCCTCTTCTGAATTGTTTATTACTGAAAAAGTGATATCGCCTTCAGAAGATTTACCAACGACGAATCTTACCATTTCCGGTAGTTTCCCGCTGGTTTCTACGATGTCCATTTCTCCTTTAAAATATTTAGTCATCAAAGCCCAAGTATAAAACCAGGGGCGAATGTCCTCATCTTTTTTATCCCCGGTTAATTCTTCCCCTAAAATATTCCACATACCCCAACGCTTTAGTTGAGTTTTATCTCCCGTATCACCGTTGGTATGCATAGCATCATCTAAACCCCAGGCAATCACACCATCAAACCCTGCATTAAGTGCCTGAGCCATTATATCAGCCATATCCACCCCATAATCGTAATCATAAACCCGCATTTGACTATCGGGACTCGCATAGGGATCTGCATTATATCGTGAAATATTTGGTTCTATATATTTTTCAAAACCCACTTCCCCAAGCACAAACGGCTTATGTGAAACGCTGTCGGCGAGAGCGATCATTTCTGAATACATCTCCTGAAATTCGCCTGACCGAACTTTTTCTTGTGTAGGATAGTCATGGACATCATAAGCTCCTAATACATTATTTAATTGCAAAACTGCCTGTTTTGCCCATTCAACTCCCTTATAAATTGATTTTTCGTTATTATAAGGGGTGCTATCAGGACCCATTAGTTTTAACTTGTCTAAATCTCTTGAAGCAACAGCGCTATCTAACATTTTAACGGCCTCTTTCCATTCTTCCCAATTTCCATCAATAGAAGACCAGTATCCGTTGGGTTCATTGACCAAATTATAATATTGGATACATTGATACCCTTTTTCCTTAATGAGGTATTGAAGGTGATCAGCGATGATGGAAATCCATTTAGGGTCTGTTGCTCCGGTAAAGACATTCTGCATATTCAGGTTAGTGTCATGTACTTTATAAGGTTGTCCCCATTCTCCTAAAATTACCTGAATATTATTCTTTTCACAATAATCAAGTAATTTGTAGAGGGCTTGCATTTCCTCATTTTCAAAGTCTAAAACAGGATTCCCTTCTTTATCCATACCTTCCAAATATCTCCAGTTAGCCTGGTCAAGCACTCTAACAATTTTAGGTTGCATAAAATCCAACCGTTCAAAAACTGTATTCCATTTTTCCTCTGTCATTAAAAGACCCCATTCAGCATCCTCAGCATCCGCGTGAGGATAAGCTGACCATTCGACGCCTCCTCCAATAAAATCTGAAGATGATGATATTACATTATCCGGAAGCAAACTTATTTGCTCCGAAGTTGAATTAGATGATTTTTTATCGCACCCAATCATTAATAATGCGAATAAGCCCATCAGGTAAGAAGAAGTAGTAATTTTTTTAAGCATTCTTCAAAGCATTTAAGAGTTCTTCTAAATTACAGGTGGCTAGTCCGACATATTTATCAGCTGCACCGTAATAAACGTACAAAGTATTTTCAAGAATCATGTTACCAGTAGGAAACACACATCCTTTATAATATCCTTCGAGCTCATAATCATACTCTGGTTCCATAATAAAGTAAGGAAGTCTATGTGTCACGATTGTTGGATCTTCTAGATCGAGCAATACTGCACCTACTCTATAAAAACCTTGACCGCCATTTTCCACACCATGGTAGATAATTAACCATCCATCTTTTGTTTTCAAAGGGGGAGTGCTTCCTCCTATTTTTTCTTCCCATGTACCTTTTATACCGCTCAACAATAACTTACTTGGCTCATCCCATACCATAAGGTCATTTGAAAATTTAATCCATATAGACGGATGTTGACACCCATACTCTGTGCCTACCCATTCCTTGGGACGGTGAAGCATTGCATATTTACCATTGATTTTTTCCGGGAATAATATCACATCCCGATCATCAAGTTGAGGACTGGTAATTCGCCCCAGTCTACGATACGTATGAAAGTCTTTTGTTAATACTAATCCTGAATTTGCAATATTTTTTTTCAATACCAAAGGCGCATCTTTACCTACTTCAGGTAGCCTTATTTCATCATGACCAAAATTCCAGTATTGACCGGGGGGATAAGGCCGATAAGCATATGTGATATAATACTCCTCCCCAAATTTTACAATTCTCGGATCTTCTATAGCACCCATATCCGGACCATCTAAACTAGGTTCTAAAACTGGTTTATCAGAAACTCTTTTAAAATCCATTCCGTTATCACTGGTTGCCAATCCGAAACGAATCACATGTTCCTGATCGTTTCCTGCCGCCCGATACAGCATGTAAAATTTCCCATCTTCATACCAAACACCCGGATTACAGGTTACCAGTGATTCCCAGTCGTTGTCTGGGGTTGGGCTTAATACTGGATTACCTTCATACTTTTTAAGGGTAATTGAAATTTTCTTTAAAGCAGGATTTTTCCGTTCATTCATTCTATTTACTAGTTTACTGGAATTAATTGCCATTGTTGATTATTCTTCTCATTGACTTCCCATTGCTGAATGTTCAATCCATTATCATTAACGTTCACCCCGTTGGCTACATCTAATGCTTTCCCGCTATTTCTGTTAATTAGCTGGTAGGATCCGTTAGGAAGTTGGTTTATTTGCCATTGTTGGTTTGTTTTACCTTCATAATCCCACTGCCCGACATTTGCGCCATTGGTTATATCAAATCCTAGGACGTCTAGAGCTTTATAACTATTTTGCGCGATGATGCTGTAAAACCCATTTCCAACGGCCGTAATCTGCCATTGCTGATTGCTTTGCGATAGGTATTCCCACTGTTGTACGTTGGTTCCATTGGAAGTCGCAGTCACCCCTCCTTCCACATCCAAAACCTTCCCAGTACCAACGGATTTTATCTGGTATATTTCACCGGAGACCAGACCACTATTAGCACTGGGATCCACCAAGGTTGGAAAATCATCATAAAAGTTACTGGTGGCGGTAGCAATCTCATTGAAGTATCCATAGCCATCATTTTCATGTGGGTTTTTCCAGGCACAAACACCTGCGTATCCATTCCAATAGGATTGCTTGTAATAATTGGTTAAGGTAATATTCCAGTTGTTGGCATTATTCATCGTATTCGCATCAATATCATATCCAGGAGTCTCTCCTATGAGGGCAGGTTTGTTCCCATTGTCCAGCCAGTATCCTATAGAGGTATCAAAAGGGCCATCAGATGACTGCCATTGATACCAGTGAGGTGACCAAAAATCCAGATAGGCATTGCTATTGGCAAATTGTGCCTGAAGCGATGCATCACTGTAATTATTACCCGCATACTGATTCCATCCCGCATAACGGTTACTATTAAAAATGATCCACATCGATCCGACTGTAACCGGTTTCTGACTGTGCTCATTAATCGATGCGGCCATCATTGCAACAAAACGAACAACATTGTCTTTAGGCAAGTTCCCGCAATTGGCATCTCTCCACATATGTTCCGGTTCATTGCAAATATCATATCCCATTATGATCGCCTCATTTTCATATCTGGCTAAAAATGGTTCAAGAAAATATTCGGTATACCATTGTGTTTTGTTTTGATCATTGATGATTTGCCGGTACTGATTATAGTTGGAACTATTGGAATCTTTGACCATATCAAAAGACCAGAAGGTTGGCATGAGATAGACCCCCTTACTTTTGGCAATTTCAACTAGTTGATCCATATCGGTCCAGAATTGAGAACTCGCTCCAGTAACCAAACCGTCTCCATTTAGCGATGGGCTGTAGTTTCCCGCTCCGTGTATCCACACTCTGGCCAGATTAATATGATTCTGTCGATAGCGTTCAAACTCTGCTTCCCACCAGCTATAATCAAAATTTCTACCAAGGAAATCCAAACTATAATCGCTTTGAGGCTGCCATGCGGTATTCACTCCGTTGAAAAATATTTCCTGTCCATTGACATAGAACTTGGAGCCTCCAATACGAACCTGCTGAGGACTAATGGTTATGTTGCGCGGCTGAACGTTCTCCTCCTGCTCCTCCAATACTTCATCTTGATAACAACCGAGTGATAAAAGCAGTATCAGTGCCGATATAGTTAGTTTTATTCGATTAAATAGTACTTTTGCGAAAATCATCTTATTCTACTTTTATATTATTAGGCATTCCGTACATATTCGGTAAGTCGTTACTGAATAGTATATGAGACATCTCATAAAAATCAACGAAGTTTTCTGTCGTAGCTTCTCCTTCAAACGGAGCAAAGTAATGATGTCCATTTTGGTCGGGATCATATTTATTTCGCCATAGAACAATCATCGATATTTCCTTTCCAGCTAGCGGTATTCCAATTTCGTTTGTCCAGTAATCATCGATAGGAGTTCCATCTGCGTAGCGAATTCCTTCAACACCTGTTTCAGTAACACCACAAGGCATCATTTTTTCCTGTGATAATAATGTCAAATTCCGTAGGTTGGTGCTAAAGGCTGATGTATTGGTACCATGATAGCTGTCCATACCTATAAAATCAACATAGTCATCTCCAGGCCAACGAAACAGAAAGCTATCCTTAGAACCAGCCTGATCTAATTGAGGAGATATAGCATAAATAAAATTATGTACATCCTTAGAATCTTTTAAGTAATCAATGGTAAACTTCCAAAGCTGTACGAATTCAGTTTGCGTTGTGGCACTTCTACCCCACCATGACCACGTTTGGGTATGTTCATGAAATGGTCTGAATATTATTGGAATTAATTCTCCATTACTATCTTTAAGATTATTAGCAAACTCTGCTAACTTATCGAGCCAACCTACATATTTAACCTGGGTAGTGCTCCCATCAGTCAAAATTTCCTTAGCGACTATATTACTGGAGTTATCCCAAGAGTCTCCCCCGGTTAAAGGATTATTTAGATGCATATTTGCAATGATTACCTCTCCCCTTGAACGTGCTTCTTTAATTGTTCGAATTCTGTCATCATTTAAGTCTGACCCATTGCTTCTGTCGTCCATGATTTCTGCAACATCTACACTAAAGACAGCTGGATAATCACCGACCACATCTTTTATATCAGACCGCCCATTTTCGGTATACCAGTTACGTCCATATATTAAATCATCGTGATGACCAAACATAGTACCGCTTTGTTGAACCTCCCATAAATTGGCGTACAATGCTTTTGTATCTTCAGTAGCTTTTGAATCGACCAGGCTTAAAGTAGTATCTTCGATTTCTTCTCCTGTCTCACCATCAGTTTCATTTACTTCGGGAGATTCTTCAGAACAACTAATAATAGTAAATAGTAATAAAATCAGCCAATTCATTCTCGTTTTCATTTTCATAGAATATTATTTAATGGTAGTTAAAACTGTCAACGATTCAGCAGAAACGTCTAATTGGTTTTCTGAAGAAAACACTAGGTTTATCTCATCATTGGGTTTCAAACTATGACCCCCTACTTTATTTAGATGACCGTTTGCATAAACAAATTTTTTAAAAAGGCTCTTTCCTTCATAATTCAAAGGCATTAGGTCTAATTTTTTATTTTCACCAGAGATATTAATTATTGCAATTGTGTAAGCACCTTTATATTTTAAAGCTATAGCCTTAATTGCTGGGTCACCAGCCGTTTCTACTTTTAGGATCTTACTCCCTTGCGGCATATATTTACTGAGTAAAGACCATGCATAATACCAGGGTCTTACTTCTTCTTCCGAATCGCCAAAATACTCTTCACCGAGAATATTCCAGAATCCCCAAACCTTAAGTTTATCAGGAGATTCTTTTGAATGCATAGCATCATCCAACATCCATACTACACACCCTGCATAACCAGCATTAACTGTTTGAAAAAGCGCATCAGCCATATCAATTCCATAACTATAATCATACACAAACATTTGAGAATCTTCTATAGATGCATAAGGTTTTGCCTTAGCCCGGCGAATATTTTCTTTTTGGTAAATAGAATCTTCTGGTTCGACGAATTTAAATCCGATTTCACCCATGATCATCGGAACATCCCTGGGTGCTGCTTCTCTATATGAGCGTATAATATTCTCGTATCTTCCAGAATTCACAGTAGCTTTTGACGGATATGTGTGAATATCATATAAACCTACAGCATCCTCAAGATCATCAGCACTTTTAGTCACCCAATCAATTTTATCCGTTTTCCAAATTGCTATATCAGGAGCCATAATTTTTACTTTATGAGCTAAATCCAGGTCTTCCAATTCATTATAAAAAAACTGCGTTGCATTCTTCCACAAATTGTAATTACCATCAGTAGAAGACCAAAAACCGTTCGGCTCATTTATTAGATTGTAATATTTAATACAGTTATAATTCTTAGTATTAACTAAAAACTCCAGATATTTAGCAGCATGTTTCAAATTTTTCTCATTGATGGTATTGGCCTCACTATCCACCATTCCCCCACCCCAATCACCAAAGGTTACAGTTACCGAGCGAGACTGACAATAATCCAGTATCGGTTTTAAATCCTTGAATTTCTTATAAGGATTTAATGTATCATTAGTGATGGATGAAGTAGTATTTACCATTACTCTAACAACCTGAGGTTTCATAAAGTCAAGGCGACTATATAATTTATCCCAATCGGTTTTGGAAATTTCTAGCTCTACCTCACCATAATCCACTTGATACGGATCCCATTGAACGCCATTCCCTAAATAATTTTCAAGTGTAATAATATTTCCTTCAACAGTAACAGTTGCATCAGCTTGTGCCATACAACTGCTACTAATGGAGGCTAAAATCAAACTTAAACTGAATGTTATATAAGACAACCAGGAATATTTCATTACTAATTATTCTGTTTTCGTGACTTCAATCCAATATCTTCTTGGACGCTTGACGAACTTATCAAAATCAGAATAAATATTGTCCCAGTCGTCAGTTCCGTTTAAATTGAAAACAAAAGCCATATTCTCTATAGTTTTACTCAATCCGTTACCGAGATCTACTGTACCCGCTGATTCTATAGTTCCTGTGGTAGTACGACCATCGGTGAAGGTAAAAGTAATAGTACCTGTATTATAGTCTCTCATCCACTCTGCTTCACCTTTCGGTATTTTTCTATAAAAATTGTTTACATCTGTTACAGGATCGAGAACGAACTGGAAATCAGCGTATGTTTCATCTGGTCCGGCATAATTAGTTACCGTACCATATGTATTTCCTTCCGCCGTAATTCCTCCTAATTCAAAAACAAGATAATTATCAAGTTCAGCCTGAGGCCCTTGTGTTTCAGGCCATATCCATGGTTTAGATGTTAAATCCAACACAGCTCCTCCTCCATATTCGGGTCCTGTCCCTCCATACAATACCAGTTTATCGATTTCATATCTACCTAAAATGGTTTCACTGAATGAATTAACCTTAATGGTATAATCCCGCTTTTTTCCATTTTGCGATGTAACTGTTAGGACTGCCGTATTGTCCGAATTTTCAAAATTAAGACTTTCACCTTCTTTAATATTTGAGGTCGCTCCATATGATAATACAAGTTCTGTTAAATTTATAGAACTTAAATCCTCAACAGCATCTCCATTAATAGAAAGTTCAATTTGTCCAGTTTCTTCATTAATTCTCTCAATAACTGGTTGTCCTACCTGGTTCTGAAACTTAATTGAAATAATACTTCTTTCGTTATTCCAGTCACCAGATTCTATATCCTCCCAAGGATCATCCTGACAGCTATATGAGATGATTCCGATTAATATCAGTATCAGAAATTTTAATTTTTTCATTGTTTTTTTATTTTAATTATAAACTAGGGTTCAAATCAATTTCCCTTTGGGGAAGAGGATAAAAATTGGCCTCATCTTTAGATAATCCTGATGCTTCCGATACAGTCTCCGTAACTATATTAAACCTTCTCAAATCGTAAAGCCTATTGCCTTCCCAGGCAAGCTCCCATTTCCTTTCACGTAACACTGCTTCCCTAAAATCATCTATACTCAATCCAGATTCTAAATCATTAAGCCCCGCTCTATTTCTTATATAATTCACATAATCATAAGCCTGTGATGTCGGTCCTGCCGCTTCAGCATAGATAAGTGCAACATCCGAATACCTTAACAAAAATGGTTTTGTACTTGTTTTATCCCCTATGAAATTTGGATCAATATACTTTCGGGAAAATGGGTAGACGATTGCTCCAGGATAAGTTGCCGAAAGTTCAGCTTGAGCATTATAAACACTATCCACAATTAATTCTGTTTTTCTCTTGTCGCTATTATCGTAGCTATTATAAAATTCGGTTTGAGTATTAAATACGCTCCAACCATCATGAGAGGGTGTATAGGTCCCATTAGGATTTGGTAAATAAATGGTTGCTCCATCTATATAGGGAATAAATAATTTGGAAATCTTAGAGTAATCTCCTTCAATAGTTCCACTTCTATCCATTGAAAGAAGAAAAATATTTTCGCTTCCTAAAGGCATTTCAACATCATAAATATCCAATAAATTATCTTCGAAACCGTATACAGAATGTCCTTCTAAAACTTGAGCAGCTGTTTGCTCTGCCATACTATACATGGAATTTACCTCTCTATTCATTTCCATATATTGGGAAACTCCGTTTTCCTTGGCAGAAGCAATTTGCAGATAAACCTTTGCCAATAAAGCTTGAGCTGCAACTTTATCAGCTCTTCCAAGCCTTTGATTTATTCCTAAAAGTTCAATAGACTTTTCGCAATCTGAGATTATTAAGTCATATATCTCATCCAGATTTTCCGAAAGTGGTGCTGAAGTTTGATTGAGAGTTTGAACTACATTCTTATGAATAGGAACGTTACCAAATGCTCTGACGAGGTTGAAATAGTTCCAAGCTCGTAAAAAATATGCTTCACCAACAATTTGATTCTGAAATTGTTCATCATAATTAGCTTCAGGCACATTTTCGAGAACAGCATTTGACCTGTTTATTGCTATATAGGCATACTTAAAAAAATTATTAAGGATATTATTATTCTGAAAAGTCGAAACCTGCCAATTGTTTAAATTTTGTACATCTATTCCCTCATCATTCTTTGGAAAAATTTCATCCGTGGGTAAATCGCCTAGAAAATAAATTGCTCTTGAATATTCCAGATAGGTCAATGCATCATAGGCGTAATTAATAGCCGCAGTGGCATCAGCTTCGGTTTGATAAAAATTTTCTTCTGAATAAAATCCATATGGATCTTCTTCTAGATCGCAGGATAGAATTCCCAAAAAAGTAAAAAGTAGTCCTAATTTATATAAGTATTTCATAATAATTTTTTTTAAAAGGTTAGATCTAATCCGAATGTCAACTGACGAAGTCTAGGATACCCGCCCCAATAGATACCATCGGTACCTACTTCGGGGTCATATCCTTCAAAATCGGAGAATGTATATAGATTATTCCCATTTATATATATCCTAGCATTGTAAATTATTGAATCATCGAAAGGAAGCGTATATCCCAAAGTAAGATTCTGTACCCTTACAAAGGAACCATCCTCTACCCACCAGTCTGAAAAGTATGTTTGCCTACCATCGCGTAATCTTGGATAGTCATTAGTTGGATTGTCTAAAGTCCAGCGATAAGGAAGGTTACTTGGTTGATTGAACCTTTGCGTATTAATCACATCCTGACCAAAACTTCCATTAAAAAATATACTAAAATCAAAGTTTTTATAATTTAGGTCAAAACCAAGACTTAAATTAAAATCCGGATTTGGATCCCCTATTATTGTCCTATCATCTAAATTAATAATTCCGTCACTGTTAACATCAACATATTTAAATTCACCAGGTTGAGCTAAATCCCCGTCCAAACCGGCATCAATACCTTCTTGTAAAGTCTGAATAATTCCATCAGTTTTATAACCATAGAAGACATTGACAGGCTCCCCTACAGCAAGAATATTCGGATACTGACGAAATTGTGCAAGACTGTTCCCGGAATATTCAAATTGCATTCCGGTGTTAGGATCTATAAGTAAGCCCGATTCAGCTACACCACCAAGATCAAGTACTTCGTTTTCGTTTGTAAAGAATATTAAAGTTGAACTAAAACTAAAGTCTTCTTTATCAATCATATTTGCATTGACGCTCAGCTCAAAACCTTCATTTGTAATTTCTCCGTTATTTATCCAAATACGATCATAGCTTGATGAAGGAGTAAGGATTCTCTCTCGTAATAAATCCCGAGTATGCTTTTTATAATAATCAAATGTTAGGCTTAGCTTCTCATTAAATAATGCCATATCTAAACCAATATCATATTGAGAGGTAGTTTCCCATTTGAGATCTGGGTTAGGAATTCCTCCCCACAACACCTCGATCCCACCTTGACCTGCTCTTCCCACTTCAAATCCTGGTCCTATAGCAGTTACCCAACTTCCATTGTCATAATATTGACTTACCCCATATCGGCTTAAGGTTTGATAAGGACTAATTCCCTGGTTACCTGATATACCGTAACTAAGCCTTAATTTTAATTGGTCTATGGTTTCGACATCTTTTAGGAAGTCTTCTTCATGCAATTTCCAGCTAAGAGCACCAGATGGAAAAAACGCCCATTTATTATTCTTTCCGAATTTGGAAGAACCATCCACCCGACCAGTGAATGTCGCTAAATAGCGGTTTAGAAATCCATAATTTAGTCTAAATATACCAGAGACAAGCTCTGTTTCTACATGACCATTGGAGACTCGATTCAATTCTGGATTACCCGCTCCAATATTTTCATTTTGCATTGTTTCATTTACGAAATCAAAAGCTCCCAGAGAAGAATTTCTTTGCAAATAATTTTCGTAAGTAAATCCCCCCGTTGCTCCAATCGTATGATCACCGAATGTTTCATCATAATTGGCAAAAGTTTCAGTTACAAAATTATGAGACTGCCAATTATTAATAGATGCTGCTCCATTGTTGAAATCTCCTGCCTCAGTATATGTACTGGGAAAAAACTGGTCATTAATATACTCGCCGTATTTATAATTAATTCGGGAAGTTAGTTTAAGAGCATCGAAGATGTCATATTCCAAAGCTAATGAAGTAATGACATCTGTTGTTTTCGTTTCATCCAGTCTATTTTCGGAAATAGCAACAGGGTGAGAATAATCATTGGTACCAACAAGAAAGTAGTCTCCATTTTCATCATAGACTGGAAATATAGGATTTCGCCAGTATGCCAGCCCTGAGTTTGCATCACGGTTACCTTTGCTAAGAACATTCGAAAATCTAATTTTAAAGTCTTCAAAGAGGTCATGATCCACTCTAAGGTTATAACCTATCTTACTATAGTCGTCATCTTTATAAACTCCCATATCAGTGAAATAGTTGGCACTTAAATTAAAGCTGGTTTTTTCCGTACCACTGTTTAAACTAATAGTAGTATTATTTGAAATCGGCGCATCTCTAAAGACGATATCGTCCCAACTTGTGAAATTGGGCCATTCACCTGATTGCAGTTCATAAACTGAAGGGTAATAAACGCCTGTTGCATTCTGAGCCCCTATATACAGAGGCTGAAACCCACCATTAATTCTTGATTCATTATTAATTTGAGCTAAAAGAACAGGATCTCTCCATAAGTCAACCTCTGAGTTAAAATATGACACTGAAGATTGTTGCTGAATTCTCACATTAGTTTTTCCTTCCTTCGCTCGATTTGTAGTGATGATTATTACTCCATTAGCACCCCTTGAGCCATAAATGGCTGAAGCAGAAGCATCTTTTAAAACGTCCACACTTTCAATATCCGCAGGGTTTATTTGTTTTAAATTACCTGCATCACCCAGAGGAAAACCATCAACAACTATTAACGGGGAATTAGAACCTCTTAATGAACTCCCACCACGAATTCGTACTGTTGCGCCCGCTCCCGGATCCTGAGATGGTGTTGAGACCTGCAAACCTGCAATTCTTCCTTGTAGGTTGCGTTCTATAGAATTAGCAGGAATATCTTCAATCTTCTCGGTTTTTAAAGTACTTACTGATCCAGTTAAATCTTGACGCTGAACATTACCATATCCCACAACTACAACTTCAGAAAGTTGCTGCAAATCATTCTGAAGGGATATATTTATTATACCATTTTCCGGAATCGAAATCGTTTTCGATTCAAACCCAATACTTGAAAATACAATTTGCGAATCAAGAGAATTCACCTCTAGATTAAATTCGCCATCAAAATTGGTTACGGTACCATTAGAAGTATCTTCTTCCAATACCGTAACTCCTGGAATTGGTATACCATCTTCATCAGTAACGGTCCCGGAAATTCCAACTTGTGCTTTAGCATAAATACTTGTGATTAAAAATATTATTAAAATCACAGAATTCTTAAGTGTAATATTCATTTCCATCAATTATTCTATTAATTATTGCGATATAACAAATTAAATAGAAGTTATTAAGAAAAATTTTGTAAATAAAGTCAAACTCTAATACTTTAATGAATATTAAACTATACTTAAATGAATTATTATATATTTATATAATTAATAATCATTCAGCTTACAATTTTTACGGCTATATAATAACTATTTCGCAATATTTATAGCATATATTCAAATTATTGTAATTATTACATTTATTAATAAATAACTAAATATAGTATTATTATGAATAAGAAAGAGAAAGTTTTAAGGGAGTTGGTGCCAATTTCCGAAGATGATTTCTTTATAGTATTAAATCATCATAATGCTAAATTTGATTTTCCATTGCATTACCATCCAGAATTTGAAATTAATCTTGTGTTGAATACCTCTGGGAAAAGAATAGTAGGTGATTCAATTGAACAATATTATGATTGCGACCTAGTCATTATAGGTCCCAATACTCCACATTATTGGGTGGGAGGAATGGATGATAGAGAAGCTCATGTAATCACCATACAGTTTCAATCGAGTTTTTTATCTCAATCCACTTTGAATAAAAAGCTTGCTTTCCCTATAAAGGAATTAATGGAAAAGGCACCAAGAGGAATTGCGTTTTCAAAAGAAACTATAGAAAAGTTAAAATCTAAAATTGTAAACTTATCGCATTCTCAAGATTTCGATTCATTTTTAAATTTTCTATCTATTCTATACGATCTTGCAATAGCCAGAAACACTCAAACTTTAGCCTCTATCACTTACATAGATAATTATAAAGTTTCCAAAAGTAGAAGAATTCAAAAAGTGAGTGAATATATCCATAAAAATCTGCATCAGAAGATACTCATTCAGGATGTTGCATCTTTAATAAATATGTCTGAATCAGCATTCAGCCATTTTTTTAAAAAAAGTACAAATAGCTCCTTTTCTGATTATGTTATAGATCTTCGTTTAGGACATGCCGCTAGGGAATTAATAGAAACTGAAAAATCGATTAATGAGATTTGTTTTGATAGTGGCTTTAGTAATATTTCTAATTTTAATAGATCCTTTAAAAGAAAAATTGGATTTACTCCCAGCTCATTTAGAGCTCAACAAAAATTAATTACTAAGCATTAACAACCTCTATTTCCAATTACGTCGCTGCAAAAGTTTCTAAACAATTTCTTCCCTATGCTATCTAGTCAAAAACTACTTAAAAATGAAAACTCGTCCAACATGTACCCGATCGGCCTGCAATTATATACATTAAGGGATTTGATGAAAAAAAATCCTGAAGAGGTCCTTAAAAAATTGTTTCACTTAGGATTTAAAGAAATCGAACTATACGGTTACCTCAACGGAAAATTTTGGAACCTTAACCCAAAAGAATTAATGAAAATTATAAATAGATATAATCTAATTTCTTCAAGTGGTCATTACGCGCTAGAATCAATGTTAAATGGAGATATTGATGAAATACATGAGATTATTGAAGTATCTAAAATTCTGAACCATAAGTACATTGTTGTTCCAAGCATACCTATTAACTTGCGAAAATCACATCAAGATTATAGAGCCATCGCTGATATACTGAACAAAGCCGGAGAATTGTGTAACAAATCAAATTTCAAATTAGCCTATCACAATCATGCTTTTGAATTTGAAAAACTAAATTATTTAAACATAACACCCTATGAATTCTTGTTGAAGAACACAGAGCCCGATTTGGTCAGTTTTGAGATTGATATTTATTGGGTTATTAATATGGGTATTTGTCCCAAAGAATTATTTAGAAAATTTCCAGGAAGGTTTAAACTTTGGCATATTAAAGACATGGATAAAAACGATCACAATTTAACAACTGAAATTGGTTACGGAAAAATTGACTTTGAAAACCTTTTGGAATATAAAAAATTATCGGGAGGGGAGACTTTTATTCTGGAACAAGAACACTTCAATATTGAACCATACGAAAGTCTGAAAATAAGTCAAAATTATATATCAAAAACTTTGAAGTTTTAGTTGTTGTTTGAATATTCAAATACTTGTGCACTGAAATATATGCTGGACTTTTTTTAAGCTTATATAAGTAGATTTCAGTTCTGTTGCACTTATTTTTAATGAATTAGTATTAAAGTGTGAATATGTATTTTCCCGTCCTGGTAATTTTGAGGTTTTCATAAATGCATTTAGATTTTTTATTTAAATTTTCATAAAATACCTCAATTTCAGTTGTTTCTTCTATTACAGTATTCCAGCCTGAACATCTACCACCACCATCTCGTATTCATAAATTATTACAGCTCGAGACCTAAAAAATATTAACTGCTGCATTTAGATATCTAATTTTATAGATAGAAAAGCACTTAGAGCAACATTAAGCCTTTAATCAATTATTCGATGTTATTTTATTCTTTAGATAATGCTTGTCCTTATCCTCGCAATTATCTGGCAAATCATAAATTTTCATACGCTTTCTAAGAGCTAACATATCCTGGCTGACTTTCTGATCTAAAATCTTTGCATAATGTTGAGTTGTCTTTAAATTTTTGTGTCCTAACATTTTGCTTACAGATTCTATGGGTACTCCATTCGACAAGGTTATCGTTGTGGCAAATGTATGCCTGGCCAGGTGAAAAGTCAGGTTTTTTTGAAATTGACACAAATCACCTATTTCTTTTAAATACGCGTTCATCTTTTGGTTGGTAAGAATGGGCAGCAACTTTTCAGAAGCATCAGGACGATAGGAGTATTTTTTTAAAATCTCAAGCGCAGTTGGCAATAGTGGAATATTAGTTCGTGAATCCGTTTTTGTTCTATTGACTTTTATCCATTTATTTCCGTCAATTCCAATTACTACATTGTTTGCTGATAGCTTCTTAACATCCGCATACGCCAGCCCCGTAAAACAGGAAAATAGAAATATATCCTTTACAAGGTCTAGTCGCTGGTTTGAAAATCGTTTTTCTATTAGTTTTTGAATCTCACTTTCTGTTAAAAATTCCCGATCGACAATTTTCAATTTGGCTTTCCAATGTAGAAATGGATCTCTAGTGATCCAGTTATGAGCTAAAGCTATCCTAATGATTTTTTTAAAATTAGTAATGTATTTCACAGCGGTATTGTGACTACATGTCCTTTTGGTTTTTAAATAATATTCAAGGCCAGTGATAAAAGCATGGTCTACATTTTTAACAGGGATATCTTTTAACCTAAACTCTTTTGCAATAAATTCTTCTACATGTCTTTTAGCCGTTCTATATCTTTCAAAGGTGCCATATGCGAAATCCTTACCTATTAAACTTTCAACCTGGTCATTGTGTTCCTGGAAAATCTCCAGTAGCATTTTTCGATCCTTATTCTTTCCCAAATATATATCTTTGATAGTCTCTGCTGTAAATTCAGCATTTTCCTTAGTAAGATCATCATATATTCTATCCACTCTATTACGAATACTGCTCAGATACCTATTAAAACTTCCAGCTTCGGCTGATTTTCCCCGGTAGGACCCCATTTTAGTATTCCATTGTTTTAAGTTAACTCTCCGTTTTATACTTAATTCGCTTCGCTTACCATTAATTGTAATTCTTAGATAAATAGGGGCATTTCCCATTTTATCCACATTGCTATTTTTTGGAAAAAAAATTACGGAATAAGTTTCATACATTTTAAGCACCTATTTATCATCGATATTATCAAATATCATGAAAATTATACCTCTGTAAGGTACCGATTTTTAAGGGTTTAGACGAAATTCGGGGCTCTATTTTTTCAACATAAAAAGCAGCCCCGAATTTAGCCCCTCAAGCTTACAATTGAATGATGTTTTTTTATATGGAATAAAATTAAAAAACCCGAAAACGCTGTGTTTTCGGGCTTTTTAGTATAATCTGATATGTGATCAGCGGAGAAAGAGGGATTCGAACCCCCGGAGGTGTGACCCTCAACAGTTTTCAAGACTGCCGCATTCGACCACTCTGCCATTTCTCCTTTAGCGGATGCAAATATAGAAAGCTTTTCTGTTTCCCCCCAATATAATTTCAAACTTTTTACAATTAAATTTTAATTCCCTGTTTTCCTACTTTTTTCAAATTTGTATCTTTCGCTTATAAATATCAATATCATGCACTTCAGGAATTTTGTTTACCTAATTTTGATCGCAGTTTGCTGCGGTAACCTCAACGCTCAAACCGAACAATACAATGAACTCATGGAACAGGACTGGCCTAATCTAAAGAAATACCGCGAAGCGAATGAAAAGATCCATGCAGATTCAATCTATCCTAAAGTGGTCTTTATGGGAAACTCTATTACCGAAGGCTGGGTAAATATGCGACCCGATTTTTTTTCAGAACATAATTTTATTGGAAGGGGAATTGGCGGTCAAACCACTCCGCAAATGCTTATTCGTTTTATGCCTGATGTGATCGATCTTCAGCCGGAAGTTGTGGTAATCCTCGCCGGCATCAATGATATTGCAGGTAATAATGGGTATTCTTCCCAAAAAATGATCACCGATAATATCAAAGCCATGGCTACTCTGGCTTCAGAAAATAATATAAAAGTTATTTTATCCTCCGTACTTCCGGCTTATGACTTTCCCTGGAGACCGGGATTGGAACCTGCCGGGAAAGTAGTGGAATTAAATAAGTGGATTAAAAATTTCGCCGAAAAAAATAATTACACCTATCTCAATTATTTTGATAGCACGGTAGATGACCGTCTTGGTTTGAAAGCAGAATTTTCCGGCGACGGGGTACATCCAAATGCTTTAGGTTATGCGGTTATGGAACCTTTGGTGCTGGAAGCCATTGAAAAAGTACTAAATGAATAAATCCTGAAATGGCCAAGGATTAAATTTTTCAAATTTTGAATATTTAATACTAGACAAATTTCTTAGTCCCTTTTTAATTTTTCAACTTTTAACTTTCAACTTTTCGACTTTTCAACTTTTCAACTTTAATAACTATCTTGCCCCGCATTAATTTAAACTGAAACCATGATTAAAAAAATGATTGTTTTCGCGCTTCCCGCAATCTTAATAGCTTGTAGTGCCGGAAATAAGAAAATTGAAAATGCCGATCCAATGGAATATGCAAAAACCATTACGGCCCAGGAGCTTAAAGATCACCTATATATTTTTGCCAGCGATGAATTTGAAGGTCGGGAAACCGGAGAACCGGGACAAAAGAAAGCTGCAGAGTATTTAAAGAAAGAATATCAGGATTTGAAAATTCCTGCGGCAAAGGGAAACGATAATTATTATCAGGACGTTCCAACATCTTATTTCAAAAAAGGAAAAGTAAAACCTACGGAAAATGTGGTGGCGTTTATGAAAGGTTCAGAAAAACCTGAAGAATATGTGGTGATCTCCTCACATTATGACCATGTTGGGGTCGATGATCAAGGGAATGTTTATAATGGAGCCGATGACGATGGCTCGGGGACGGTAGGTGTTTTGGAAATTGCAGAAGCTTTTGCCAAAGCTAAAAGAGATGGTTATACACCAAAACGATCTATTATCTTTCTGAATGTTACCGGTGAAGAAAAAGGTTTGGTTGGTTCTAAATATTATACCGATAACCCTATTTTTCCGCTGGAAAATACGGTTGCCGACTTAAATATCGATATGATAGGCCGTATAGATCCAGATCATGAAGGTAAAGATCCTTACATCTATCTTATTGGTAGCGATAAGCTGAGTAAAGAACTGCACAATCTAAGCGAGGAAGTGAACAAAAAATACATGAATATCGATCTGGATTATAAATATAATGACGAAAATGATCCCAACCGCTTTTATTATAGAAGTGACCATTACAACTTTGCAAAGAATAACATTCCTATCATTTTCTATTTTAACGGTACGCATGCCGATTATCATAAAATGACAGATACTCCTGATAAGATTGAATATGATCTAATGGCGAAAAGGGCGCAACTGGTTTTCCTGACCGCCTGGGAAATCGCCAATCGCGAAGCCCGTTTGGTTGTTGATAAAGCTGAAGCTCCAGAAGCAAAATAAGGTTTATTGAAATAATATAAACACCTTTCGGTTTATGCGGAAAGGTGTTTTTTTATACCCAAAATTCGCTCTATGACCTTTAGGGTAATCGTTATCCTAAGGCAAGAGAAAAAAAAATTATCTGGCGTAGGAAATTGACGTATTCTTTTAGCATCTCTAATGAGATACTGAATCAAGTTCAGCATGACGACAATTGCATCCCTTCCGTGGTCAGTCGAATCAGCAAGCGTTCTGTTTTAAAGCTTTTAGAGACCTCTTGTTGCATTAGTTCTTATTTTCCAACAATGGCACAAACCTAAAATTCCCAAATTCACGTTTATCAAAGTGCTTGGGCGATGTTCGTATAAATAAAGTCATGATCTGTACATCAATCCCTACGGGTATGACCATGCGACCCCCAACTTTTAATTGTCCCAACAGGTCTTTTGGAACTTCAGGAGCGCCGGCAGTCACGATAATTTTATCAAATGGCGCATACTCGGGCAAACCCTTGTAACCATCCCCAAAACTTAAGTATTTTGGCCGGTAGCCAATTTTATTCAGAAAGGCCTTCGTCTTCTTATATAATTCCCGCTGGCGCTCGATCGTATAAACTTTTGCGCCCAATTCACAAAGAACTGCGGTTTGATACCCACTTCCAGTGCCAATTTCCAGCACCTGCTCTCCCTTTTTTAATTCCAGCAATTCAGTTTGAAAGGCAACCGTATAGGGTTGGGAGATGGTTTGATCTGCCGCAATGGGAAAAGCCTTATCCTGGTAGGCATGATCTTCAAAACTACTATCCATAAACCAGTGCCTGGGAATCCTGGAAATGGCATCCAGCACTTTTTGGTCTTTAATACCCTTTTTCTCAACGGTTTTTACCAGTAATTGTCTTTTACCCTGATGTCTATAGTTGTCTTTCAATCTAAATTTTCTTTTAGGAAGTCATAAAAATAGGGATTCGCCGTGCAAAAACCCAAGTAAAATCACCCGGGATTGCTTTCTAATTTATAAAGTATTTAATATCAAAATGCTATTTTTGTGGAAAATGCAAAAATATGCTGAAAGCTGGCGTTCTGGGTGCAGGCCATTTGGGGAAAATTCACTTAAAACTTTTAAAAGAATCGAATCAGTATGAACTGGTTGGTTTCTTTGATGAAAACAAGGAAAATGCCAGACTTATTGCAGAAGAATTTGGTTATAAGAAATTTGATTCCTTAGATGAGCTTATCGCGGCGGTAGATATGGTAGATGTGGTCACTCCTACCCTTTCGCATTTTGAAGTTGCCAAAAAAGTAATTTCGGCAGGCAAACATCTTTTTATAGAAAAACCCATTACCAATACTTTTAAAGAAGCCCAGGAATTGATAAAAATGGCTGCGGAAAAAGGTGTAAAAGGCCAGGTGGGACACGTGGAAAGATTTAACCCGGCATTTCAGGCAGTTTCAGATCGTATTGAAAATCCTATGTTTATCGAAGCCCATCGTTTAGCCGAATTTAATCCGCGTGGTACCGATGTTCCCGTGGTTCTCGACCTGATGATCCATGATATTGATGCTATTTTAAGTGTGGTAAAATCTGAAGTAAAGAAGATCAATGCCTCAGGAGTTTCGGTAATCAGTGATACTCCAGATATTGCCAATGCACGTATCGAATTTGAAAATGGTTGTGTGGCCAATTTAACCGCCAGCCGAATTTCGATGAAGAACATGAGAAAATCGAGGTTTTTTCAGCGCGATGCTTATATTTCTGTTGACTTTCTGGATAAGGTTTGTGAGGTGGTAAAAATGAAAGATGCCCCGGAACATCCCGACGATTTTGCTATGATCCTTCAAAATGCTGAAGGTGTGAAAAAACAAATTTATTTTGATAATCCTTCCGTTGCACCTAATAATGCGATTTTGCAGGAACTGGAAAGTTTTGCTGATGCGATCAATAATAATACGACTCCAATCGTGACTATGGAACAGGCGGCAAAAGCGCTGAAAATAGCCAACCAGGTCATTGCCAAATTTTAAATTGGAAATTTATTGTTTAATGTACCAATGATCAATTTGAAAATGTGTCAATTTGAAAATCACGTAAATCTAAAATTAAAATTTAAAGCTTAGAACTTAGAACTTAGAACTTAAAGCTTAAAGCTAAAGACCACGAACTCTGAACTTTTTAACTTTTTAACTTTTTAACTTTTTAACTTTTTAACTTAATTAAATGAAAAATATAGCAGTCATTGGAGCAGGAACAATGGGCAACGGAATCGCCCATTCTTTCGCACAATATGGGTACAAAGTTCAACTGATCGATATTTCAGAAAAAGGTTTAAAAAAAGGAATGGAAACGATTGCCTCCAACCTGGATCGCATGGTTTCCAAGGAGAAGATCACAGAAGAACAAAAACAGGAAACCCTGGACAATATTACTACGTTCACCAGCATTGCTGAAGGAGTGGAAAATGCAAGCGTAGTGGTAGAAGCTGCCACAGAAAATACCGAACTTAAGCTGAAAATTTTTCGTGAACTCGATAAAGCCTGCCCGGAAGATACCATTTTGGCCTCCAATACTTCTTCCATATCCATCACCCAGATCGCTTCCGTGGTTTCCCATCCTGAACGTGTCATTGGAATGCATTTTATGAATCCGGTGCCGGTGATGAGATTGGTTGAAATCATTAGAGGGTATAATACCAGTGATAAAATCACCAAAACTATTATGGAGCTTTCTAAAGATCTTGAAAAAGTTCCGGTAGAAGTGAATGATTATCCGGGATTCGTGGCCAACCGTATTTTAATGCCCATGATCAACGAAGCGATTGAAACGCTGTACAACGGCGTGGCGGGAGTTTATGAGATCGATACGGTAATGAAACTGGGCATGGCTCATCCTATGGGACCTCTGCAATTAGCAGATTTTATTGGTTTGGACGTGTGCCATTCCATTTTAGAAGTTATGTATAACGGCTTCAAAAACCCGAAATATGCCCCTTGTCCTTTATTGACCAATATGGTAAGGGCGGGCAAAACCGGGGTAAAATCTGGAGAAGGTTTTTATGATTATGCTGAAAGCAGAAAGGCTGAAAAAATCTCAGCGCAGTTTAACAAATAGTAATGAGTAGTGAGATTTCTCACATAAGTTCGGATGACAACTTATACAATATTTCCCGGTCATTTCGAAGAACCGAAGCGACTGAGAAATCTCCTTAAACCAAAATCATTAATTTGAGCAAAATATTTCCATTTCAGGCGGTAAGACCTGCCCGGGCGTTTGCCGGATTAGTCGCTTCAAGGCCCTATGAAGATTATTCTGAAGCTGAACTTCGGGCCCAGTTAGATTTTAACCCCTATTCCTTTTTGCATATTATCAATCCCGGCTACAAATTTCAGCATGAGATCGCCGGAGAGAAGCGGTTTGGGATGGTTAAAAATCGGTACCTGGAATTTAAGGAGGAGGATATCCTTTCAAAAGACGCCAATTCCAACTTATACATTTACAAGATCAACACCCGCGAGCATACCTGTTGTGGAATTATTGCCGCAGCCAGTGTGGAGGATTATGAGAACAATGTGATTCGTAGGCATGAAGATACTATTGCACAGAGAGAAGAGCTTTTTAAAGAATATCTAAAGGTTGTTGGTTTTAACACAGAACCGGTACTCCTCACCTATCCGGATAATGAGACGGTAGATGCAATTTTAAAAGATGCGATGATGCAACGTCCCGAATATGAGTTCGGCACTAACCGAAAAGAAATTCATTCTCTCTGGAAAATTAGCGATCCTGAAAAGATCAAAAATATCCAGGCTGAATTTGCCAAAATGGAGAAGCTTTATATTGCAGATGGGCATCATCGCAGTGCTTCTTCGTATTTGTTGGCAAAAGAAAGTCGTGATTCCAATCCCGATCATACGGGAAGGGAACCCTATAATTTTTTTATGAGTTACTATATATCAGAATCTAATTTGAGGATTTATGAATATAGCCGACTCATTAAAGATCTCAACGGCCACTCCAAAGAAGAATTCCTCATCCTGTTGGATGAGTGCTTTCGTATAGAAAATCGTGGTTTGAACGTATATCTGCCGGAAAGGAAGAATCAGTTCAATATGTACCTGGATGGTGAATTTTATTCCTTATATCTTCGGAAAACGCATTTTAAGGTCACCGATTCACTTAGCGAGCTGGATGCTCATATTTTATACGAAAAAGTGCTGAAACCTATTCTTGGGATTAAAGATCTTCGGAAGGATAAGCGTATTGAATACATACATGGCCGCAATGATCTCATTGAAATAAAAACACGAGTGGATAGTGGAGAATTTGCTGTTGGTTTTGGCATGCTGCCTACTCAAATTGAGGAAATTAAACAAATAGCCGATGAAAATTTGATCATGCCACCAAAAAGTACTTATATTGAACCAAAATTACGCAGCGGCCTAACCATCTATGAGTTCTAAACTCTCCGCTGTGATTTGTACCCTACTTATAATCACTTCTAATTAAAACCTGGTACCTTAGGATGGATATTGCAGAAAAAATTAAAAAATACCGTGAGGAATTACCTGAAACTGTTAAGCTGGTTGCCATAAGCAAAACCAAGCCCAATGAGGATCTCATGGAGGCCTATAATGCCGGCCAGCGAATTTTTGGAGAAAACAAAGTCCAGGAGATGACCGATAAATGGGAAGCATTGCCCAAAGATATTGAATGGCATATGGTTGGGCACGTACAGCGCAATAAGGTAAAATACATGGCACCTTTTGTAAAACTCATCCATGCCGTGGATAGTTTAAAATTGCTGAAAGAGATCAATAAAAGGGCTAAAGAAAATGAACGAAACATTTCCTGCCTGTTGCAAATAAAAATTGCGGAAGAAGATTCCAAATTCGGAATATCTTCTGAAGAAGCTGAGGAAATCTTAAAATCTGAAGCTTATAAAAAAATGGAAAATGTAGATGTGATTGGCCTAATGGGAATGGCCACCTTTACTGATGATGAAAAACAGGTGCGCAATGAATTTCAATATTTAAAATCGGTTTTTGAAACCTTAAAGATCGATTTTCCAGAACTCACCGAACTTTCTATGGGAATGAGCGGGGATTATGAAATTGCCATAGAATGTGGTTCCACCATGGTGCGCATTGGGAGTAGTATATTTGGAGAAAGAAATTAAAGAAATGTGTTAATTTGAAAATATACCAATTTGAAAATTATCATCAGCACAAACCGATAACAATGAACGGGATAATTGGTTAAAAAAATTGAGTGAACCAATGTGTTAATTTGAAAATGTGATAATTTTAAAATTTGAGCAATAACTTAAAACCAGAAGTGAACTCCGATCCGAACTAATAAATCCGAACATTGAACCGCTAACAGAGAACAAATGACAAACAATAAGAGGACAGAGATCAGACTAAAAAATAAAGAAAAACATATTTGTACGCAATATTAGACATAGAAACCACGGGTGGCAAATACAATGAAGAGGGAGTAACCGAAATTGCCATCTATAAATTTGATGGCCATAAAGTAGTAGACCAGTTTATAAGTCTGGTTAATCCGGAACAGCCCATCCAGCCATTTGTAATCAACCTTACCGGGATCAACAATGAAATGCTGCGCAACGCCCCAAAGTTTTATGAGGTGGCCAAGCGAATTGTAGAAATCACACAGGACTGTATCCTGGTGGCCCATAATGCCAAATTTGATTACCGAATCCTTACTACCGAGTTTCGCCGTCTGGGTTTTGAATATGAACGTAAAAGCCTTTGCACCGTAGAACTTTCTAAAAAACTGATCCCCGACATGGCATCCTACAGTCTTGGTAAACTGGTGAGGGCATTAGGCATTCCCTTAAGTGACCGTCATCGTGCTGCCGGAGATGCCCAGGCCACAGTAAAACTCTTCAAAATGTTGCTGGAGAAAGACGTGGAAAAATCTATTCTGAAAGAATTTGTGCGTTCAGACCCTAAAGCCTTGATGGACAAAAAACTGGTTTATATCCTTGAAGATCTACCTTCAGAAACAGGGGTGTATTATTTTCATAATGTAAAAGGGGATATTATTTATGTTGGTAAATCAAGAAATATCCGTAAAAAGGTAAATCAGCATTTTACCAATGACAATGTGAAATCCCGTGAAATGCAGAAAAAAGTAGCTTCAGTCTCTTATGAAACTACGGGTAATGAGCTAATTGCCCTACTGAAAGAAAATCAGGGGATTAAAAAACTCAAACCAAGATATAATCGCGCCCTGAAGAGGGATATTTTCACTCATGCGCTTTATCATTTTACAGATGATAAAGGTTATATCAATTTAAAAATTGGGAAAGCTTCCAAAACTAAAAACGGGATAAGCACTTTTAGTTCCTTAAGTTCTGCAAAAAACACCCTGAGTGTATGGACTGAGAAATTTGAACTTTGTGACCGAATGACCGGTGTAGATACCGGAAAGGGTAATTGTTTTAATTACAGGCTCAGGAGTTGTAAAGGTGCCTGTGTTGAAGAGGAAACCCCAGATGAATATAATGATCGGGTTCGGGAGCTTATTAATACATATTCATACGAGAAACAAAACATGATCTTAATTGGCAGAGGCCGGGAAGTTGATGAAAAATGTGCCCTTTTAATTGAAGAAGGAGAGTTTAAAGGCATGGGGTTTTTCAATCTAAATTTTCAAATTAGCAATCTTGATATCATACGTTCGATCATTACACCCATGTCCCATAACCGCGACGCGCAACATATCATACAAAGCTATTTAAGAAAGAAGCACCAGTTTAAAATCATTCAGCTCGCAGTTCATGAATAATTTTTTATTTCCGTACAATACAATCTTTTCATCCTTACAAAACATGAAATTTCACATCTAAAATTGTTTGTAGAGATGATTTTCTGGTATCGTAGACGTTTAAACATGTCTTTAATTGTAATTAAGGAAAATGCTTAACTTTAAATATTTCCAATTCATTTGAAAAAAGATAAACACCTTAAACCCTGGCAACAAAAACTTCATGAAGTAATTTATGAGGCAGATACACCTGCCGGGAAGTTATTTGATCTAGCCATTCTTTTTGTCATCGTTATAAGTGTGATCCTGGTCATGCTGGAAAGTGTTACTGCTTATATAATGGAGTATGCCCATGAATTTTATGTTGCAGAATGGATCATTACCATCATTTTTACGGTGGAATATATTCTACGTATCCTTTGTATTAAGAGGCCAAAAACCTATGTTTTAAGTTTCTATGGAATTGTGGATTTGTTATCTACCCTTCCTAGCTACATAGGGCTTTTGGTAGGTGGGGCAAATTTACTTTTCGCGATTCGCGCCTTAAGACTTTTACGCGTTTTCAGAATACTAAAAGTAACCCGCTACATAGGAGAATCTCAAAAATTAATAAAAGCATTAAAAAACAGTAAGGCTAAAATTCTGGTTTTCCTGTTTGCTGTTTTGATTATTTGTGTGATCGCAGGAACACTAATGCATTTAGTGGAAGGAGGCAATGGCGGTTTTGATAATATCCCGCTTAGTATTTACTGGTGTATTGTGACCCTCACCACCGTGGGGTTTGGGGATATTGCGCCCATAACTCCTCTGGGTCGGCTTATCGCTTCTTTAATAATGATCATGGGATACGGGATTATCGCTGTCCCCACCGGGATAGTAAGTGCAGAATATAGCAAAAGTTATGAAACCAAGACCCCCACAAATACCCAGGTGTGTCCCAACTGCAATGAAACAAAACATCTCGATGGGGCCGAATATTGCCATAATTGCAGCCATAAATTGAATGAATAAGTATTTGATCAATATTGTGGGGCCTACGGCGATTGGGAAAACTTCACTGGCTATCCAAATCGCGGAGCATTTTCGAACTGAAATTATTTCTTCAGATTCCCGGCAGTTTTATAAAGAAATGAAGATTGGAACAGCAGTTCCAGACCCCGAAGAACTTGCGGCGGTTAAACATCACTTTATTCAGCATATTTCCATAGAAGAAGCTTTTAATGTGGGTGATTTTGAAAAAGCCGTCCTACAGCGACTTGAAAGTCTGTTTGCTTTTCATAATACGGTGGTTATGGTGGGGGGCAGCGGACTGTATGCTAAAGCGGTTATCGAAGGCCTGGATGATTTCCCGGAAGTAGATCCTGAAATTAGGCAAAAACTGAATCGGCATTTGGAAGACGACGGCATCGACTGGCTTCAAAAGCAATTATACATGCTGGATCCCAATTATTATAAAATTGCAGACGTTCAAAATCCTCATAGGTTAATTCGTGCCCTGGAAATTTGCATGGGGACGGGAAAGACTTTCAGCTCATTTCTGAAAAATAAACAAGCGAACAGGAATTTTAAAACTATTTCCATTGGTCTAACCGCTCCTCGAGAACTCATCTATAATAGAATTAATGAACGGGTGGATCTTATGCTGAAAAACGGACTTTTACATGAGGTAGAAAAATTGCAGGATAAAAGGCATTATAATGCCTTAAATACGGTTGGTTACAAAGAATTATTTCAGCATTTGGCGGGAGCAATTGATCTCCCAACCGCGGTGGAAGAAATCAAAAAAAACACGCGAAGATTTGCCAAAAGGCAGCTTACCTGGTATCGTAAAGATGAATCCATTAACTGGTTCAATTTTGATGAAAATCCCCAAAACATCCTCACCTTTATTTCAGAAAAAATTAATTCTTAATAATAATCCTTCTGATGATCTCTTCTTTTTCGGTCACAATTTTAAGTACATACACGGCTTCCTGCAATGGTCCTAAATTCATCTGATAATTCCGATCTGTAGATTCAAAAGATTTCAAACGGATAAATCTTCCGCGGTGATCATAAACTTCAATTTGTTTGATGCTAACTATAGCCGGCGCATACACTCTAAAACTTCCGGAATTAGGATTTGGGTATACAAATACATAATCTATTCCTGAAGGATTTGGCGGGGCCGTCTGGCAGGAAAATTCAGAAGCAACTACCGTAACCGTAATAGTTTGAGTGGCCGTATTTCCATTGCTATCCACACCCGTGACCTCAACGTTATTTTCCCCGATATCTTTACAGTTAAATTCGTCTTTTCCCAGGCTTAACCTCACTGTACCATTACAGTTATCATAAGAACCAAGGTCGATATCTTCAATATTTAAGACCGCGCTCCCTCCAGCATCGAGCGTGAGCGTGATATCCCGGAGTAAGAGAGTAGGATCAAAATTATCTCCCACATTCACAATAATATCACAGGAACCCGATTCAGGCCCGCTATAATTTAAAGTAATCGTTTGTACACCAATATCATCACAGGTAAAAAGCAATTTACTGGCCTCAAATTCATAAGCTTCCCCATTCCCGGAATAAAAGCTTGCAGGGAAGGCCCTGAATTCACCATTTTCATCAAGATTAAAACTTACTTCCGAATAACATTCAAAATCTCCTGTATTATTCTCCACTACAAGAATGCTCACCAGGATGGGTTCAGAATTCTCAACTCCATCATTAGCCACATACGTAAAAGTATCCTCTCCCTGAAAATTTTCATTTGGCTGATAGTTAAAAGAACCATCGCTATTTAAAGTGAGTGTTCCAAAGTTCACATCTGTAATTAAGATGGCTGTTAAATAATCATTTTCAGGATCTGAATCATTAGCCAATACGCCATTTCCTGCGGAAATTTCTAAGGCTGTGTTTATCTGGGTTTGATATTGATCATTAATTCCTATAGGTGCGTCATTCCCGGGCTCATCGATTTGCAGGCTTAGATTAAAATTACAGGAGCTTGCATTCCCGGCTACATCAAAAACTAAAAAGCTAATGACGGTGTCTTCATTAATCACAGTATTTACGGCAGGTTGCTGAATGATTTCTCCAAGGCCACAATTATCTGCCGCATTAAGTTCGTTTCGATAGTCGGGAATAGTAAATGTTCCATCTTCATTCGCAAAAACCACTTTATCTTCAGGACAATTGCTTTCTGGTGGAGTATTATCTATAGGCACCAGCGTAAAATTACAGGTATCAGTCTCCCCATTAAAACTCGCAGTTATAAATATCTGGACTTCTTCAGTAATTTGAGAACCACTAGCGATAGACTGTTCTATGCTCACGTTAGAAGGAGTATAATTGAGAATTTCAGAAAAATCAGGAACATAATATCCGCAATTTTCATCAGCCTTAATTACATATTCGCGTTGCGGACAATCTAGAGCAAATTCAGACGGTTCCTCCCCGCCTATTACTTTTACCTGAAAATCACAGGTAGCGGTATTCGCCGTTCTATCTTTAGCCGTAAACTGGTAATTGGTTGTGCCAATAGGCAGCTCGGTTCCTGCTGGGGGGCCCATAGTTTGGGTAATAAAAACCTCGCAATTATCAGTGGCCATAAGTTCCGGAATTTCAAATACAATCCCTGTTTCGCCTTCATCCAGCGTGATTTCAATAATTTCTGCCGGGCATTGCGTGAATTCCGGGTAAACGATATCTAAAACATCGATCATGACCACACAGGAACCTGAATTGGAGGTGCTTGTATAGTTTAAAGTGATGGGCACCAATTCACCTACATCCTCGCAATTAAGAAGGTCACGATCCAGTGAAAAAGTATATCCAGAAAGGTTTCCGGATTGATTGATTAATTGTTCCGGTTGCAGGGTATATGCATTATTTTCATTTAAAGCAAGGGAAAGCGAATTTTTACAGGTAAAAGGAATTTCTTCATCCAAAACCTCAATCGAGGTCACGCAGCTATTTTCATTCCCGCTTGTGTCCCGAACGAATATTTCTATAGTCTTGATTCCTGCGGAAGTAAATGTATTGGGAACGACAAAAGATTCAGCAATTTGACAATTATCTGAAGCCTGGAAATTTAAATCTGATGTTTCTATTTTTAAAGTTCCATCTTCCAAATAAAACTCAGTAATATCTTCACCACATGCAACTATGGGAGGTTGATTATCTACTACCCTAACCGAAGCAGTACAGGTAGAGGACAAACCGGAATCCCTATCAGTCACTGTTAAGGTTACCGTATTTACATTGCCAAGGTCACTACAATCAAAATTTTCTTTGTCTATGCTAAGCATGACATTGTCTTCTTCAGGATTGCCCTGATAAACCTGCGTTGCCACTAAGACTGCTTCGCCTTCCGCATCTAAATTGATTTCGGTATCATTACATTTTGCTTCTGGTTCCTGGGACTGATCTTCTTCCTCCAAGCTTAGCTGAAAACTACAATTTGCGGTATTCCCGGCATCATCATTTACGATAAAAGAAACCTGCTGACTATCATATATAACTTCACCCGGTGCAGGTGACTGGCTCACATTATCGCTTAATTCTGCTGTAGGGGCACAATTATCAGAAAGCACTAATTCATTACTATAATCGGGAACTGTAAATCCTTGGTCAGGGTCAAAAGTTGCTATCTTATCTGCAGGACAGTTTATTTGTGGTTTTGAAGTATCACTTATAAGTATAAAGAAAGTACAGGAAAACTGCTCTTCGTTTTGCACTCCGGAAATTGTAATATCTGTACTCTGAAAAACTATCGCCCCTGGAGAAGGAGTTTGTGAAAACTCTGCCTCTGGATATTCTTCTTTTAATGCGGCGGTAAAATCTGGTAACTCGAATTGACAATTTTGATCGAAAGAATTTGTTTGATCACCGGGACATTCAAAACTGAAAGGTTTTTCCTCCTCTGTGATGGTCACCTTAAAACTACAGCTGATGCTATTTCCATTTCCGTCGTCTACGGTGAAGGTATTAGTAGTTGTTCCCACGGGAAACTCTTTCCCACTTGCCAAACCTGCGATTTGAGTTATGGTGGCATTTCCGCAATTGTCAGAGAATGTGGGCATACCATAGGTAATGATTTTTCCAGATTCTCCAAAGGCAACGCTTTCGTTTATATCACCCGGACACTCTATTTTTGGTTTTTCGCTATCATTTACGATAACCTTAAAACTGCAAATTACAGGCTCATTAACGCCATCATCTGCCTGATAGGTAATTGTTGTTTCTCCAATTGGAAAAAGATCACCAGAATTTAATCCGGAATTGTCCGTTCTTTCAGGGGTAAAAGAAGCACCGTCATCAGTAACCTGGGGAGTAGCAAAATTAACCATAGCCCCACATATACCAGGATCGTTATTTACCATAATACCTGAAGAGGGACAGTCTATAAAAACTGGTGGATTATTTTCCTCTTCATCGGAAGGGTTTACTGTAATTGTAAATGTACAGCTACTTTCATTTCCACAAATATCCGTTGCGGTGAATTCTACGATGCTCGTTTCACCAGCGGGAAACTGGCTCCCACTGGATAATCCACCCGTTTGTTTAATGGTGAAATTATTGGCATCGGTTGCAGTAGCGTCCTGAAAAGTTACAATGGCAAAATTATTTCCTGCCTCCGCGGTGGCCGTAATATCTGCAGGACAGGAAACCACAGGAGCTTCAGTATCAAAGGCCGGGGTTCTTTGGTAGATTTCGAGATCGAATTCCAATCTGGAAGGGAAAAAAGTATGTGCTATAAAATTTTCAATATGGGTTCCGAAAACGGTTGAATTATCCACATATAATTTGTCACAATTATTGAAAGCCAGATCAATTGGAAAATCAATTTTATCCTTTATCTGAAATTTATAGTTTAAACTGGGATCGAATACTTTAATACTAAAGGCATTATCCTTAATCCCGTCATAAATATCATGAGATAATTGTAATAAATCCCCGAAATCAAAATTCGTAGAAAGCGCAATAAATTCTTCAAAATTCACCTGTCCGGCATATTCGACGACGTGTAAATAATCGAAAGCATCTACAACCAAACTTCCAGGAGATTGGATATTGGCAAGTGAACCCTGATTCACTAAGTCCTCATTATAGATTTGAACACTGGAATTAGAGTTTCCCGCCTGACTCACAAAAACCTTCCCAGTGGAATTTACCGTAATGCGATAAGGAATAGTGACATTATTATTTACTTTAACTTCAGTACCAGTTATTTTATCTACAATCCTAATCCTACTTGAAGGAGTTCTTTCTGGCCCCTGCTTCCCATCATTGTACTCAGCTATATAAACATATTGCTCATCTACATCTATTCCCATAGGTCGAAAATAGGAAGTAAGAATAGACCTTTGGTAAACTCCATTACTATTATAGACTTTTATCTGACCATTATCTGCAAAAGTATCTCCCCCAGCCTGAAAATCGGCAATATAAATTAGACCTTCCCTATCAACAGCAATATCCAGAGGACTGTCTAAACCAGTAATAAAATTGTTTGAAACGGAACTTCCATCAGCATTCCTCTTTTGCACGCCGCTGCCAAAAGTTAGCACATATACGAAATTTTGTGGTCCGGAAGCTATGGCAATATTGATATCCTCTGGATTTGTAATGCCAACATTTTTTAAGTCAACTTTAGATTGCCAATCATAACTTGGAACCTGCGTGAATCCACTAAAAATAAAAAGAAATAAAAAGGAAAGAAGTAAGATGGCTTCCCGGGAAGGAGAGCCCTTAAAATCACATATTCTTACTACATTTATCAAAACGGGGCTGAATTGAGTTCGCCGTAAAGATAAGTATTGTGGGAAAACATGTCTTAATAAATTGCTAAGATTGCAAATTATAAAACATTAGGGGAATAATAAAATCCCGCATCTGGTAATCCCCCTGATGCGGGATTTTCTGGAAACTGATTTACTATTTATGCGGCTCCTTCTTCCTTGTTTTTAATCACAAGCCGGAAACCTTCTCCGTGAATATTCAGGATTTCCACATTTACATCCTTTTTAAGATATTTTCTTAATTTGGCAATGTACACATCCATACTTCTGGAAGTAAAATAGTTATCATCCCTCCAAATCTTAGTTAATGCTAATTCCCTGGGCATTAAATCATTTTCATGTAGCGCCAGTAATCTAAGCAACTCATTTTCTTTTGGAGATAATTTTTGAGGTTCCTCATCATTAAAAGTTAGGAATCTCAACTTTGAGTTCAGGTGAAAACCACCAATTTCAAATTCAAATTGTTTGCTGTCTGCAACGCTGTCTGTCGCTTTTCGTTGCATGATAGCTTTTATTTTCATTAAAAGCACCTCACTATCAAAAGGCTTGTTCAGGTAATCATCTGCCCCTACTTTATAGCCCTTCAATACATCTTCTTTCATGGCTTTAGCAGTTAAGAAAATAATTGGCACTTCTTCATTTTTTTCGCGAATCTCTTTCGCCAGAGTGAATCCGTCCTTATAAGGCATCATCACATCTAGGATACAAAGATCGAAATCATCTTTTTTGAACTTTTCGAATCCTTCCATTCCATTTTTTGCATGAGTGACTTCATACTCATTCATGGCGAGGTAATCTTTTAAGACGGTACCAAAATTTGGGTCATCTTCTACTAGTAAAATTTTCTTGTTCTCAGTTTCCATATATTTAAGATATTAGTGGTAGTTTAATTGTGAAAGTACTTCCTTTCCCTTTTTCACTGGTTACGGTAATTGCTCCGTGATGGTCTTCAATGATCTGGCGTGCGTAGGCTAAGCCTAAACCATGACCTTTAACATTGTGGATATCCCCGGTATGTTCCCGGTAAAATTTTTCAAATATTTTTTTCTGAACCTGTTTGTTCATTCCTACTCCCTGATCCCGAATTTCGCAGAAGATATAATCTTTTACGTTTGAGGTATAAATATCAATTTTAGGCGTCTCTTCGGAATA
Organism: Gramella sp. AN32; assembly: GCF_023718305.1. Lineage (GTDB taxonomy): Bacteria > Bacteroidota > Bacteroidia > Flavobacteriales > Flavobacteriaceae > Christiangramia > Christiangramia antarctica. The sequence goes on along the minus strand of NZ_QEYO01000021.1, from coordinate 4,953 downwards.
CTTTACCGCATTGTCCATGATATTCACCAAAACATTGGTAAAATGATCTTCATTGGCCAAAATTGAAGATTTTAATGCTCCAAAATGAGTTTGTATATAGCCTCCACGATCTTCAACAATTAATTCCACATGGGAAATAGCATCTTCAATTAGATCGTGTAAATGATATCTTTCCTTTTTAAGATCAAGCTGATTTTTTTCCAGTCTTGAAATCCTTAATACATTTTCTACCTGCCCGTGCATCCGCTTATTCTCATCCCTTATCATTTGCAAATACCGCGACACCTTTTCCTGATCTGAAATAATCTTCGGATTTTTAATCGCATCCAAAGCCAGGTTTATAGTCGCTATAGGAGTTTTGAACTCGTGGGTCATGTTATTGATAAAATCAGTTTTTATCTGACTAATCTGTCTCTGTTTTATTAATTGCGAAAGCGCACTGGAATAGGCTACAACAATAATCAGCGTAAAGACCATACTCAAACTGGCCATTAGAACAACAGATGATAATACCTCTTCTTTTTTGTTCGAAAGGTTTATCAACAAACTATATCCATTATTACCCGCCACGTCCTTAAAAAGCGGGACCGAATATGTTGCAGGATGACTTAAACTAAAATTATCTGAATGCAAATTTGTAGCGATGCCATTATTATAAACTCCGAATTCGAAGGTAGGATCAAGCTTCTGTTTATCTAATTCCTCCGCCAGTAATTCAACAATTTCTTCTTCTGAAGTCCTTTTATTCACCGGTAACCTTACCATGAATTCAGAAATAGCAGAACGTAAAATCTCCTTTTCAACTTCTTCCATCCTGGACAGGCGTTCAATATGCTCAATTCGCTGCCTGGCACTTAAATTATCCCCCGCATCCAGCCTGTTTTTTCGTACAATATCGCTTACCCTTTTATTGATCATTTTGGTAAACTGAATACTGTCTTTTGCAAACTGTAAGAAACCTGAGGAAACCTTATAATCTTCTTCTAAAATAGTTTCAGAATTATAATAGACTTCGTTTTGATCTTTATCTATACCGGCAAATAAATATTGCGTAACCGTCACGTTGCTCAACTTACTATTGGTACTATCAGGATTGTTTAATTGAAAATAATAATTTTCAAATTCCCTATTTTGAATTTCTTCTGAAACATCTAATAAGGCCTGCTTGGCTCTGTAGGAAAACTGCTCCTCTTTATCGTCGATACTGCTTTTAATCCAGTATCCCTGTACGAAAATAATTCCTATAAGCGACAAACTCATAAGAACTACGAGAAGAACAAAAAGCCTCTTATTCATGGGTTCAAAAGTAAGATTTTAACATTTAGAGCTTAAAGTGTTTAACCAAATGTTAACAGAACTTCTAAGAATTTTTGCCTGCTTTTAAGATTTTACTATGAATATCTTTAACCCGTTTGAATGTTGACTCTAAATCATCGTTATTTATTAGAAAATCTGCCATTGGAATCTTTTTTTCATCACTCCATTGATTTGCCATTCTGTCTTCGATTTGGGAAATTGAGCTACCATCCCTTTTTTGAAGACGCTCTATTTTTAACTTTTTTGAAGCAATGACCAAAATAGAAAAATCACAAGACGAATTTCTGCCAATTTCAAATAATATTGCTGCCTCGTAAAGCACATATTCAGAATGCTGGTGTTTAAGCCATTCCGCAAAATCAGCATTAACCGCAGGATGTATAATATTGTTTAAACGAGTAAGTAAATTTTGATCCTTAAAGACTTTTGAAGCAATAAATGCCCGATTTGGATCGCTGTTGTGGTAAGATTCTTCCCCAAAAATCTTAATAATAGAGTTTTTAATTTCTTCAGAAGTGCTCATGAGCCTCTTCCCGGCATCATCGGCGATATAAACGGGAATTCCCAAATCTTTGAACATCCCGGCCACGGTGGTCTTACCACTTCCAATGCCCCCGGTAAGTCCAACAATCATCATCGTTTTATTACAAATTGAATTTTTCGTTCATTGAGCCGAACATTGGTCGTGAATTTAGGTTGCGTTACAATTTTAGCCACCATAAAATCATCTCCTTCTTTCAATTCTTTAAAATCACAAACCACTTCAAAATCTGCTGCGCTTACTTTATCAAATCGCTTTAAATTAACCTGATAATACACTATGACAGATTTTGGGAAAAAAGCGAGGTTTAAATTTGCCGGCACATTAATAACTTTTACAGGAATTTCCACACTGCCTTCCGTAAATTTTTCCACTTTCTGGGAATAATCTATACTATTTTCATAGAAACTAAGCATTCCAAAACCAGTAGTATCAATCTTTACAGTTCCTGCAATATCGCTGTTCACATTGGTTAAATTTACCTGGAGCGTACTAATGCTTTCGAGGCTATCTATAATATTTTGAGGCCCGCTAACCCGCACCGTGTCCGGAATAAGCTCCACGGGATTATCTGCTGAAAATCCTACTGCATAAGAGATGTTAAATTTTGGTTCTATACTTAGCACCTTTTCTTTTTTAAATTGAAAAGGAATTCGAATCTCTTCCTGAACGATCCTGCTGTTACCCAGATCTACTTTTAACTGGTCTTCCAGATCGGTAAGGTGGTTCTGAATATTATAAACCAGAAAATCTTCATTTTCAGTAGCTTTAGAAAGGTCTATATCAAGTTCCGTATTAAAAAATTTATAATAATAAATGCTGAAACCATTATCCTGAAGTTGAAGATCCACATGGTCCGGCCGTTTCTCCGCAAGGCTTTTATCTAAGGGTACATTGATAAAATTAACCGGGATTTCTATAAGCTGCGTATAGGTTTTTGAGAATTGCACAAGGATCCATACTATGGCAGAAAAGGCCAGAAAAAACCCAAAGGTTTTAAGACTTGATCGCTTAAATATTCTCTTCTTTTTACTCACTTATTATGTTTTAAAAAATAACTTCGGAAAAACTTCCTGTGGCTTTCCATTCATCAATCCCACTCTAAAGCTGGATTCCAAAAATCCCAAACCGTAACCTAAAAACTGAATGATCGTGGCTTTTATTGCCAACAAGCCTATATAAAAGTCTCCTGTTTTTATTGCAGCATCTATGCCAATCATCAAAAAATAAATCAGGTAAAAAATGACCAGCCATTTAAAGCCTAATAGCAACGTGATTATGGATATTATAAAACCCAGGGTGAAAAAGCTTGGAAACCAATAAGTAATCTTAGCTGATCCCGGATGCCATTTATTCAAAATAGGCCTCACCAATCCAAATTTTTTAACCTGAATATAAAATTTGCGCCAATCAATACGCCTTTTATGAAAAACTTTCGCTTCCGGAATCAAACAAATTTTAAAGCCTTCCTTTTTCAAGCGCAAACTTAGATCGGGATCTTCACCCGGATGTATACTTCCAAAACCTTTACTATTCAGAAAAGCTTTTCTACTCATCCCCATATTGAAACTTCTGGGTTGAAATTCATCTACAGCTTTTTCACTCCCCCGAATCCCGCCGGTAGTATAAAATGAAGTCATGCTATAATCGATCGCTTTCTGAACTTTACTAAAAGAATGATGTGCCGCATCTGGTCCACCAAAACAATCACAATTATTGTTATTTAAAAATGCATGTACTTCCCTTAAATAATTTGCTGGTAAAAGAACATCGCTATCCAGAATTAAAAAGTAATTAGAGGTTGCTTTTCCCATTCCAAAATTTCGGGAATCCCCGGGACCGCTATTAGACTTAGAATAATAGTGAATATCCAGTTTATCTGAAAATTCCTTTATAACAGCATCAGATTTTAATGTAGATCCATCTTCCACGATAATAATTTCAAAAGGAACCGGAGCGTCAACCTTCAGCATACTTTTCAGCAATTCCCTAATCTCATCTGGGCGATTAAAAACCGGAATGATAAATGAATATTCTGGGAGCATATTTGAGAAAAAAGAAACCGGTTAAATGTTGTTTAACCGGCTTTTTATTTTATTCTTCGTGTTTGATAAAGGCTTCCATTACCTCCTGGCTTACACCGGTGTTGGAGAATCCCCCATCGTGATAAAGATTTTGCAGGGTTACTTTTCTGGTTAAGTCTGAAAATAAAGTAACCGTATAATTTGCACATTCCTGAGCCGTGGCATTTCCAAGTGGCGACATTTTTTCAGCAAAAGAAATGAATCCGTCAAATCCTTTTACTCCCTGTCCCGCGGTTGTTGGAGTTGGTGACTGGGAAATCGTATTTACCCGTACTTTTTTATCTTTTCCGAAGAAGTAACCAAAGCTTCTTGCAATAGATTCCAGATAGGCTTTATTATCGGCCATGTCATTATAATCTGGGAATACACGTTGGGCAGCCATATAACTCAGGGCAATAATACTTCCCCACTCCGCCATGGCATCTTTTTTATAAAGCACCTGCATGGTTTTATGAAATGAAACTGCGGAAACATCCCAGCCTTTTGTGGTAAAATCATAGTTCATATCAGTATAATGGTTGCCTTTACGCACGTTTACAGACATCCCTATAGAATGCAAAACAAAATCGATCTTTCCCCCGAGAATTTCAACCGCTTTTTCAACAAGGTTTTCAAGATCTTCGACGCTGGTGGCATCAGCAGGAATAATTTTAGAACCGGTCTTCTCCGCAAGATTATTGATACTCCCCATTCGCATGGCTATAGGGGCATTAGTGAGAACAAATTTCCCACCTTCAGCATGAACGGTTTCAGCAGTTTTCCACGCGATCGAGTTTTCATCTAACGCGCCAAAAATAATTCCTCTTTTCCCTTTTAACAGGTTATATGGCATGTGATTTCAATTTATGTTAGTTAGTTTGTAAAGATAGCAAAACCGAGGGAATTCAGTTATCAGTTATCAGTTATCAGTTATCAGTTATCAGTTATCAGTTATCAGTTATCAGTTATCAGTTATCAGTTATCAGTTATCAGTTATCAGTTATCAGTTATCAGTTATCAGTTATCAGTTAT
>NZ_QEYO01000020.1 GCF_023718305.1 Gramella sp. AN32 | reverse complement strand
GTTATCAGTTATCAGTTATCAGTTATCAGTTATCAGTTATCAGTTATCAGTTATCAGTTATCAGTTATCAGTTATCAGTTATCAGTTATCAGTTATCAGTTATCAGTTATCAGTTATCAGTTATCAGAAATTAAAAAATTAATTGGTGCCCCGCAAAGGTTTTTTGAAACTTTCAACTTAAAACTTTGAACTCTGAATTTGGAATTTTGAACCTTGAATTCAGTACGTCATTGCGAGCGAAGCGAAGCAATCCCATCTTCCTTCAATCATGAGACTGCTTCAGTCGCGATGCTCCTTCGCAGTGACGTATCATTTAACTTTTCGCTTTTCACTTTTCACTTTCAACTTTTCACACCAGCGCCTGCTCCAAATCCTTAATAATATCATCTACATGTTCCAATCCTACTGAAATCCTTACCAACCCTTCAGAAATTCCAACCGCTTCAAGTTCTTCCGGGGATAATTTGCTATGGGTTGTCGAGGCAGGATGCGTTACGATCGTTCGCGTATCTCCAAGATTGGCTGATCTTGAACACAGTTGAAGTTTATCTATAAACTTTCTTCCCGCTTCCAATCCGCCTGTGATCTGAAATGCAACCACATTTCCTCCCAGTTTCATCTGCTTTTTTGCGATTTCATATTGCGGATGAGATTTCAGAAACGGATATTTGACGCTTTCTGCCTGCGGAACATTTTCCAGATACTCGGCCACTTTTAGAGCGTTTTCTGAATGTTTTTCCAGTCTCACCGCCAGGGTTTCCAAACTTTTCGATAAAACCCAGGCGTTAAATGGCGATAGGGCCGGTCCCGTATTTCTACTGAAAAGATAAATTTCCCGTATTAAATCTGCCTTTCCCACGGTTACTCCGCCAAGCACCCTTCCCTGCCCATCAATCAATTTTGTAGCCGAATGGATGACCAGATCTGCTCCAAATTTTATAGGATTCTGAATATAGGGCGTTGCAAAACAATTATCGATAACAAGAATAAGGTCATGCTTTTTTGCAATTTCACCCAGATATTCCAAATCCAGAATATCTACGCCGGGATTTGTGGGCGATTCTGCAAAAAGGATTTTCGTTTCCGGTTTAATGAGACTTTCAATCGTTTCCGGCTTATTCACATCAAAATAGCTGTGCGAAATATTCCACTTTGGAAAATATTTGGTGAACAAGCCGTGCGTGGAACCAAATACCGATCTCGCCGAAACAATGTGATCCCCACTATTCAACAAAGCGGCCAATGTTGAAAATACTGCGGCCATGCCTGTGGCAAAAGCATAACCACCTTCCGCACCTTCCATTTTCGTGATCTTTTCCACGAATTCTGAAGTATTAGGATTGGTAAAACGGCTGTAGATATTTCGCTCTTTTTCTTCCGCAAAACCAGCCCTCATATCTTCGGAATCTTCAAAAACATAACTTGAAGTAAGATATAGTGGCGTTGAATGCTCCTGAAATTGGGTTCTTTCAGTCTGGGTTCTTATGGCGATCGTCTCAAAGTTTTCCATAAATTTTATTTACTGCTTACTTCTTCTCTATCAACTTCAGAAGAATGCAAACTTTTTTTATTTGGGGTTCCAAAAATTGGCTTTAAAAATTGATTTAACTGATCGGTTTCAATCAGAAATGCATCATGACCATGAATTGATTTAATCTCATGAATACTGATATTATTCTTTAAAAGGGACAACTCCACATAGGTGTTCCAGTTTTCTTCAGCCAGGAAAAATAGATCTGAATTCACCGTTACTATGTGAATATCACCTTTGATGTTTTGGGCTGCTTCTAAATGATTTCCACTGCCATGACTAATATCGATGGTGGTAAGCAAATGGTTCATCAGTTTATAAGACGGGAGAGTAAAGCGGTTTTTCAACTTTTCACCGTGATGCAACAACCAGTTTTCTACCTCATAACTGCGATTTTCCTCATTTCTTTTTCCTTCAAATTTCTGCGCCAGGGATTGGGGAGTCCTATAGAAGGTCATTGCATGCATACGCGCATCGTGAACAGGATTGGATGAATTATTCAGAATATGATCCTGAATCCTACAATTGGCCAGCAGCCAGTCGGTTGCCTTATAATCTGCCGCTATCGGGATGATATTTTCTGCAATTTCCGGCTTTAGCACTGCCAATTCCCAGGCCAGGGCGCCACCAATAGAACCTCCAATAATGGCGAACAACTTTTCGATTTCCAGCTTTTCCAAAGCCACTGCCTGAATTTTTGCAATATCGGTAAGCGTAAATTCCTTATAATTTTCAAAGAACTGATCTTCGTGACCTTTAAACCCGTTGCCAGGAATATTAAAAGCCAGGATACAATATTGGTCAATATCAATACATTTATTTTTCCCGATGAGCTCTTTCCACCAACCGTCGTTTCCTGTAACCAGGGAATTTCCTGTGAGGGCATGATTCACCAGAATAATAGGAGCCTCCCCGGGACCCCTCCCGAAAAATTGAAAACTTAACTGAATATCCTGCTTTGTCCCAGCGGAATTCTCAAAATTTTCTATGGTTAATTCTTGTAGCATATTAATTCTAAACTCTATTTACGTTCTGGTTTGTCTGGCTGAGCTTGTCGAAGCCATTTTACTTCTATATTAAGGAGGCGCCTCGACAAGCTGGGTGTGACATGCTTATTAAACCAATTCTTTCTTTTTAATTTTTGAAAAGGCTTCTTTTAGATCATCTTTTAAATCTTGAATATCTTCCAGTCCAACAGAAAGACGTATTAAGTCCTGAGTAACCCCAGTTGATGCCTGATCTTCCTCATTAAGCTGCTGATGGGTGGTACTTGCCGGATGAATGATCAACGATTTAGTATCTCCAATATTGGCCAGTAAAGAGAATATCTTCGCTTCGTCGGCCACAGTTTTTGCGGCTTCAAAACCACCTTCCACCCCAAAGGTCACGAGTCCGCTTTGGCCTTCTGGCAAATATTGTTGGGCCAGCTTATAATATTTATTGTCTTCCAGACCCGGATAGTTAACCCATTTAACCAGAGGTTGTTCTTGTAACCATTTTGCCAGTTCCAATGCATTTTTACTATGTTCTTTTATTCTAATTTTCAGCGTTTCCAATCCCTGAATAATCTGGAAAGCATTAAACGGACTTAATGCTGCACCGTGATCACGCAATCCTTCAATTCTTACTTTTGCAATAAAGGCTGCCTCCTGCAGTGCTTCATGATAAATAAGGCCATGATATCCCGGTGAAGGTTCCGTAAATTCAGGGAATTTCCCGCTGGACCAATCAAATTTCCCTGCATCTATAATCGCGCCGCCCAGCGTTGTCCCATTACCATTAATATATTTGGTAAGTGAATGGATCACGATATCTGCACCATGCTCAATAGGATTTAATAAATATGGAGTTGCCACAGTATTATCCACAATAAACGGGATTTTAAAAGCCTTTGCTACTTTAGAAATTGCTTTTAAGTCTAAAACATCCAATTTTGGATTTCCTAAGGATTCTACAAAGAAAACACGCGTGTTTTCCTTTGCGGCATTTTTAAAATTTTCAGGATTTTGAGGATCTACAAAAGTAGTGGTGATTCCAAATCTTGGCAATGTGTTTTTTAATAAATTAAAAGTGCCACCATAAAGACTGCTGGAAGCTACAATATGATCTCCTGCTTTTAACAGGGTGAGCAGGGCGGTGTTGATCGCGGCAGTTCCAGAAGCAGTTACCACAGCAGCAATCCCGCCTTCAATGGCGGCAAGCCTTTGCTCCAGAATATCGTTGGTAGGATTGTTTAAACGGGTATAAATAAAACCGGGCTTTGCCAGAGAAAAAAGGTCTGCTGCATGATCGCTATCGTCAAATACATACGAACTTGTTTGATAAATTGGTACTGCGCGGGTTCCCCCATTTAGTTTTGTGTCGTGTCCTGCGTGAAGTGCCTGGGTTGAAAATTTTTGAGTACTCATGATAATATGTTTTTGTTAAACCTTCCAGGTTTTGAAACCCTTGCGGTTAATTTTTTTATAGTTTTAGTTTGATTTAAAGAAAGTCCCCCCGTTTTTCCTATTACCAGGGAGACTTTTGAATTAAACTTTTTACTAATCTACATTCTCAAGTTTTGGCAATAGCTTTTCATGCGACACATATATATCGCTCCCAGGTTACACATTATTTTATTTGTATTTCTTAATTTCATTTTTTCTTTTTAAAAAACTTCGACTGCGCTTAGTGTTATCCTTAACTTTACTCTTTTATTCGTCATCCTGAACTTGTTTAACTTCGTTTAATCTTCCATTTCAGGATTTCTTTAGAAGCTGAAACTGGTTCAGTTTTAATTCATTTCAAAATTTAAAACAAAAAAAACCGCTGCGGTTGGCAGCGGCTTTTGCAAAATATATCTTTTCAGAATTATGCAATAGAATACGCTGCGGAAGCTTTCCACATCATACACATCATATTGCACATTGTTCTGATCATTATTTCTTTAATTCTTTTACAAATATAACGGTAGACTTTTTTAATTTCCAAGTAATCACCAAAGAATTATTGAAATTTAGTTTTTTAGTTCATTTTTTGATGATTATGAAATTTAAGTGGTCAATTTGTGATTTATCTTAAATAGGATTTTTTGCGTTAGGGATTTGCCTCGCCGGCAGGCAGGTTGCAGAGGTTTGTTTGAGTTCTCCCACCCGGAATTTCGAAATAGAAATTCCAACCTCCCCAAAGAGGAGGTATAAGCGGAAAAAAGACAAAGCGAGACGCCCAAATAAAAATTAGGATAAAATGACGTTAAAGGAATTTGTCATCCTTTGAATTTTTATACATTTGTACCCGAAGAAAACAGGGACAGATTTGACTGATTGCAACCCTTACATATACTGGAATTTTCGGTATATATTAAAATGCTAAAGCAGTAGTAATGCACTTCTATTAGCCTTTCACGTCAAAATTTTCCGTTCTTATAAACTAAAAAATAAACTGAATGGCTTATTTATTTACTTCAGAAAGTGTTTCTGAAGGGCATCCGGATAAAATTGCAGATCAAATTAGTGATACTTTATTGGACAATTTCCTCGCCTTTGACGAGGATTCTAAAGTTGCCTGTGAAACCCTGGTAACTACCGGTCAGGTTGTACTTGCCGGGGAAGTTCGTAGCAATACCTATCTGGATGTTCAAAATATTGCACGTGAGGTGATCAATGATATTGGTTATACGAAAGGAGCCTATAAATTTAGTGGGGATTCCTGTGGTGTGATTTCATTGATCCATGAGCAATCCCAGGATATTTATCAGGGAGTAGATCGTGGGGAAAAGGAACAGCAGGGTGCCGGAGACCAGGGAATGATGTTTGGCTACGCGACCAACGAAACCGAAAATTACATGCCGCTGGCACTTGATATTTCACACAAAATTCTTATTGAACTCGCCAAACTTAGACGCGAAGAAAAAGATATTACCTATCTAAGACCAGATTCCAAGAGCCAGGTTACCATAGAATACAGTGATGATAATGTGCCACAGCGTATTGTGGCTGTTGTTGTTTCCACCCAGCACGACGATTTTGACCAGGATGACGATGCCATGCTGAAAAAGATCAAAAAGGATATCGTAGAAACCCTGATCCCCAGAGTTAAAAAGCAGCTTTCTGAAGATGTTCAGAATTTATTTGATGATAATATTGTCTATCATATCAACCCTACCGGAAAATTCGTAATTGGTGGACCGCACGGTGATGCGGGGCTTACCGGAAGAAAGATCATCGTTGATACTTACGGAGGGAAAGGGGCTCACGGAGGTGGTGCTTTTTCAGGAAAAGACCCTTCAAAGGTTGATCGTTCTGCGGCTTATGCTGCAAGGCACATCGCTAAAAACCTGGTGGCCGCAGGAGTTGCTCCTGAAATACTTGTACAGGTTTCTTACGCCATTGGCGTGGTAGAGCCTACTTCTATTTTTGTGGATACTTATGGAAAATCGAATGTTAATCTTTCTAATGGCGAGATTGCGAAAAAAGTTGCTGAAATATTTGATATGCGACCTTCCGCCATTGAAAAACGTTTAAAATTACGAAACCCGATTTACCGTGAAACTTCGGCTTATGGGCACATGGGAAAAGAACCTCGTTTTCTAACGAAAATTTTTGAAAGTCCGTACAGTGGGAAAGTAACCAAGGAAGTAGAATTATTCACCTGGGAAAAACTGGATTATGTGGAGAAGGTGAAAGAGGAGTTTGGGCTTTAGAAGGAGCTGGAGGCTAGAGGCTAGAGGCTAGAGGCTAGAGGCTAGAGGCTAGAGGCTAGAGGCTAGAGGCTAGAGGCTAGAAAAAAAATCAATTAAAAAAATAAATAAAGAACAAATATTCAAACATTTTTAAATTGGTAAACTTTCAAATTATCACATTAGTACATTTTCAACATTGTTCCATTGATATATTGTTCCATTGATATTTTTCAACATCACTTCATTTCAAATTTTCAAATCGGTGAATTTTCAAATTGTTCCATGGGTACATTGCTACCCTCATTATAAATTATATTTAACTGAGAACATTATAATACGCGGTTGGACAAAAAATTGCGAGGTGATGTTATAATTTTCATTAAAACTATCACGATTAATGCTCTGTACATTGAGTAGGTTGGAAGCATTCAAACTAAACTCATAAACACTTTCAGGCTTTTGATAATATAATTTGGCATTTAAAAAGGAATATTCGTTCGCTATACTTCCCTCCCGATCCCTATAATTGAAATAGCTGTAATCTGCTGTGACCGTAAAAGCGTTTAAGAAATCATATTCTATGTTGGCAAATGGCCGGTGAGTTAAAAATGTACTTTCCAAATCTCCATTTTTATAGGTATTATTTGAAAAATTATAACCAATCTCAAAATTTGGTGAAGATTTAAAATTGGTCTCTAAACTTCCCTCGTAATTTTGGGTGAAATTTTCAGATTCTCTGTTTTGACCATTTACTACAAGATTTAATGTGCTTAATGAAATGTTGCTTTTTAAATTGGCCGAATACTTTCTGAATTTTTTCTGAAAACTTCCATTTGCGGACAAAGTTTCATCTACAAAATCACTATTTATTACTGAAGATATAGTATTAATATTTTCGATAAATGTGTTATTCCTGATGGCATTTATTCTTTTACTGTAGCTTAGATTACCATAAATACTGGTAAAATTAAACATACTGAAATTTGAATAATTTAGATTAAGATTATGGAAGATGCCATTTTCAATTTCCCTGTTTCCCCTAAATAATCTATTATAGTTACTGAAGATATAACCTTCCGCAACATTATTGATATCGGTAAAATCGGCTATCATATTATAAGTAAAGGTCAAACTTTCACTATTTCTAAGTTGAAGGTTAGTATGAAAATTCGGCAACAGCATAGTCATATTATTTTCCCTTTGCCCTTTTTGATCTTCTAAGTAAATATTGAAATTATGTAAGGTCAAACCCGGGGTGAATGTAAAAATGCCTGTTTTCACTTTATACTTTGTACCAAAAAAAACATCCCTAAATCGATAATTCACATCATTTTCCAAATCTTTGTCTTCAAAATAATTTACTTCCCCATCCTCCGCAATTTCAAAAATGGAAGAATTAAATTGCTGCCGGCTATATATACTTCCAAGGTTTAGGTTGATATTGCTCAGGTCGTTGATGATATGATAGAAATCAATTTTAGCGTCGAATTTATTGGTTGAAATCCTCCTGTTTTGATTGATATTAAAACTATCCTGATCTTCATTTAGTGGTAAAACAGAAACAAAGGGCTGTAATCTTAAAATTGCATTATAAAACGGATCCTCATCCTGATATAAATGCTGAAAATAACCTGCAAAAATATTATTGGCATTTAAGGTATAATAGGCATTGATATTCTGATTAATGGAAATTGCGCTGTTCTGTTTTTGCTCTTCAATCTGGTTTTGCACGCTTCCATTTTCATCAAAAAATTCAGAAATTGTTTCACCATTTTCACCCTGGTTTATATTTTTCAGAAATACATCATAATCCAACTGAAAGCGATGATTGGGTTTGTAAACCGAACTCAATTTCAATAATCCCAACCGGTTTTGTTGCGCACTATTGTTCGAAGTAAATTCTGTTGCCCCGGTTTGGATATAATTTTTAACGGACTGTTGTATAAACCGGGTTTGATTATCGCTATAAATTGAGAAGGCACTAAAACTCCATTTTTTAGAAAGCTGGTGCGTGGCATTTGCTGCCCCAAAGTGGCTTTGCAACTCGTGGGCACGGTCGTTTTGGGTAATAAGAAAACCAAGCCCGCTGTCATTTATATTAAAGGAAGTCCCCCCACCCTGGTTAAAATTTTTAAATCCTCCCGAAAATCTAAAATAATCGCTAAAAGTAAAGGGAACCTCTCCGGTATTGTTGCTTTTTCCAATGAGGTTCACGCTGGTATCGGGACTATAATAGAACAACTTTGTACTGCCCAAATACCTTGTTTTCTCACCATAACCCAATCCGCCTTCAACTTCTCCAAACCAAAAGTCCTCTTTTCCTTCTTTTAATTTAATATTAAGAGCAACGTTTTCTTCATCATTTCCCAATCCCCGCATTTGATCTACTTCATTATAATTTTTGAGAACTTCTACTTTACTCAAGGCATCGGCAGGGATATTTTTTGTGGCCAGCTTAGAGTCACCATCAAAAAAATCTTTGCCATCAACCATTACTTTTGAAACAGTTTTACCTTCCACTTTAATCCCACCATCATCGTCAACCTGTATGCCGGGCAGTTTCTTAAGTACATCACCAAGTTTTCTTTCGCTTCCGTTTGTAAATGAATCGGTATTGTAAATAATGGTATCGCCCCGCACCACCACTGGCATCTCATAAACCAGTTCCACGCCATCCAACAATTGTTTGTCTTCCCTTAAAACTATCTGAAGGGGTTCCACAGCTATTTTTTCCATAAGATCTACCTCCACTACTGTTGCCTTCATTCCCAGATAAGAAGCTGTTAATAAATAGGTGTTCCCTTCCGGTACCAATATGGAAAATTTACCTTCATAATTGGAAATGGCATAGCCTTCCATACTTCCATCCATTTTTTTGGTTGCCATGATATTCACCATTTCCAGGCCATTTCCTAAACTGTCCTTTACCGTGCCGGTGATTTTTACATTTTGGGCATTTAAAAATGCACATAGGAGTAGTGATGAAAATAACAGGAGTTTTTTCATAATAATACTTATAAACAAATAAGAGGTTAAAAGAAAAGTTTATTGCCAGCTTTAAAATATACTACTGTCCGCTGGTTTTTATGGAAATGATTTTATGACCGCCCTTGGTTTTTCCACCAGTGTTGCGTTCTATCCATTCCTCGTTTTTTTCCTGCTGAATATGGTTGAATTCTTCCTGGGTGACCACTGTTCCCTTTACAGGTTTTTCTATACTGAATTCTTCTGCAGGGTTTATAACAATTTCAGTGCATAATAAGGTGAGTTTATCTTCCTGCACTTCCAAAATCAACCCCGGCAGGCCCCAATACCCAGCCGGCCCAATACTTACGGGAATTTGCGGGGTGTACCAGGCCGTAGTGGTGAGTTGTTTTGTAGTTTCAACCGTTTCGTCGTTCTCAGTATTAAACTCTTTTATTTTAATTTCCCGGGTAAGTGTCGCTTTATAAGCGGTGTAGTTACCTATCTTTTTGGTTTCGCTTTCCAGTTTCCAGTCCAGGGTTTTCAGGGAATCTTTGATCAGGAAAAGTTTTCCCATCAATTCCCTTTGGGTTACATAATTTTTATCGGCTATATTTCTGTACACCAGATCATTCCCTGCTACTATCTTAATCTGTATCCCGCTGCTAGAATGGGTTGAAGGGGCTTCCAACTTTTCATTTTCGGTATAAATGGACTCTTTTCTATCGAATTTAAGGGTATAATCTTTCTGAAATTGCTTGTTTAACTGCTCCTGAATGCTTCTAATTTGTTCATTATCTACCTTACTGCTATCCATTTTAAGCGCGACTGTCCGCTTGGATTTGTAAACGGCGATGCCCTGGAATTTTTGCGCAACTATTTGTGAAGAAATACAAATTAGAAATAAGAATACTGATAATTGATGTTTCATGATGTTCGTTTTTAAATTGATTTATCAAATTTGAAAGTTTTCAATTTGCTAAATGGTTAACTAATGTTAAGCAGTGTTATTTTTGGCATTTTTTAATGCTGATTTATAAAAATCTCATTTGGATTAAAAAATAATGTGGGATATCAAACTTTTCAACCAGCTTTTCGGGTGGCACGCCAGATTGGGCGACCGCACAATAAGAACTGCTCCCATCTTTATATAAGGTTGGGGTAATGATGCCATAAATAGGAAAGCTGTTTTCACTCGGGACCGTCTTAAAATCTATTGCGCCCAGAAAATCTTTAACCACATAATTCCCTTTTTCAGGAAAAATTTTATAGTGTAGTTTTCTACTGGAAAATCCATTCCCGGTTAGCTGTATATATAAATTTTCATGATCGGTTTTAGTGATCATCTGTAAGGTTAAGCTATCTGTTTTAATCCTGAAATATTCAGATTCTGTTCCATCAAAGAGTATCTCTTCCCCTATTAACTCACCATTTTTATATTCTTTTATAGCTACCTGATATTGTCTTTTTTTCAGCTGACCTTCAAACTTTAAAGTTTCAAAAGTGATGTTTTCGAACATTAAAATTGATTGTAATGCTGCATTTTCTATCCCGCTTTCCAACTTCATTTGAATTTCTTTCTGCGCTACGATTTCTGAAAAGGAAAAGACTATAAGAAAAAAGGCTAGAAATTTCATTTTATTTATTTTATTCATTTTTGATTTTAATATTTATCCAAATTTGAAAGTTTTCCCTTAACCTGATAGTTAACCAACGTTAACTAGTGTTAACCGGTTGGGCTAGGTTCCCTAAAACCTGTTACATTTGAAATATGCAGGACCGTCACTATCAACCTATCCTCTATTTTGTAAGCCTTGTGGTGTTGATCACTTTGGGGATTCAGGTTTATTGGAATTACAAAAATTTTCAATCGGCAAAACAGCAATTAATCAACGAGGTGCAAACCAGTGTGGACAATGCCATAGACGCTTATTATGTAGATCTTGCCGATAAAAATACGATAGGATTGACTTTTGAGGGTGATCGGGATAGTAGCAGCGATGCTCAACTAAACAAACTTTATAAATTTTTAGATAGTTCAAAAACAGATTTAATAAGCAGCATTGATAGCATAGATCCTAAAGAAATAACCGGATTTAAATTTTTGAAGAAGTCAACATTTAACGATACCTCTAATCCAGTTTTTAAAAAAATTAGCACAAACGAAAAGCAAAAGGCCAAAATTGACAGTTTCTTTGGTACTGGAAAAAAAATGAAATTCCCGGGTGACAGTCTTTTTAAATTGGCATCCAAGGTCATAATTTCCATAACAACAGATACTTTACAAACCTCCCCTTTAAATACCTTCATTGATGAACAGTTAAAACAAAAAAAAATCGAGATAGACTATGGTTATATTTTCGAAAATAACAGTGGGAACCTGCAAACGCATAACCCCGACATTACAGATGAAGAAAGCCTAAGTACCACCTCAAAATCTGCTTATTTGCCTAAAAATAGTTCGTTTAAATTTTTTTTTAACCCCAATACGGCACTCATTTTAAAACGAAATTTATTGGGGCTGGTGCTTTCGGCAATTTTAATAGCCTGCGTAATTGGCTGTTTGTTGTTTTTGCTCCAGATTATAAAACGTCAAAAAAAATTGGCCGATATGAAAAATGATTTAATCAGCAATATTACCCATGAATTTAAGACCCCCATTTCTACCGTAAAGGTCGCTTTAGAAGGCATTGCTGATTTTAATAAAAATAACGATCCGGTAAAAACCAGGAGTTATCTTGAAATTTCCAACACCCACCTGGGTAAACTTCAAATGATGGTAGAAAAATTACTGGAAACGGCGACCTTAGACGGGGACCAGCTCCAAATGAACAGGGAAGAACTATCAATTGCCCTATTGCTGAAGGAATTAATAGCAAAACATAAAGATTTAGCGCCAGATAAAAATTTTCATTTTGAGCAGAACCTTAAGAATGTCTGGATAATGGCCGATCCTTTCCACCTGGAAAATGCATTGAACAATATTCTGGACAATGCTGTAAAATATGGCGGGGAAACGATTAACATCCTCCTTTCTTCAGAAAATGAAAAATTGATAATCTCTATTGCAGATTCAGGACATGGACTTGGGAAATCTGAAGCCGCACAGGTTTTTGAAAAATTTTACCGGGTGCCAAAAGGAAATACACATGATGTAAAAGGTTTTGGGATTGGGCTTTATTACACCAAAAAAATTATTGAAAAACATGGTGGTAGCATTTCAGTAGATATACGAAAGCACACAAACTTTATAATAGAACTGCCAAGAAATGTTTGATAAAACATCCATATTACTTGCTGAAGATGAGCCTGCCTTGGGTCAAATTGTCAAGGAAAGCCTGGAAAGCAGGGATTTTATCGTTCATTTTGCACAAAATGGGGAAAAAGCCCTGGAATTGTACCACCAAAAAAAGCCGGAGTTATTGGTTTTGGATGTGATGATGCCTAAAAAAGATGGTTTTACCCTGGCCAAAGAAATTAGGCAAATAGATGAACATGTTCCTATCATCTTCCTTACCGCTAAATCACAAACTAAAGATGTTGTGGAAGGTTTTAGCATGGGTGCCAATGACTATTTAAAAAAACCCTTCAGCATGGAGGAACTGATTGTGAGGATTAAAAATTTAATTCAGAGAAATGCGCAACAGGAAAAATCTGAAATCTTTCAGATTGGCAGATATGAGTTTGATTTTCCCAAACAAACGCTTCAATTTCAAAGTGAAGAAAAGCAATTATTGACCCACCGTGAAGCCCACCTTTTATTTCATCTCAGTAAAAATAAAAATGAATTGCTGGACAGGTCATTGATCCTAAACAAACTTTGGGGAAACGATGATTTTTTCAACGCCAGGAGCATGGATGTTTTTATATCCAAACTCCGCAAAAAATTAGCGGCTGATCCAGATATTCAAATTCTGAATGTTCGGGGGTATGGTTATAAACTTATATTTTAAAGGCATAACTTGTTTCTAGGAAATTTTCTTCGGAAAACCTTAACAGCGATACCCTTTAATAATCCCTATTTTTAAAATTCACCATAATTCTTCACCTGAATGTCTTTTTTTAACAAAGTAAGAAATACCATTGATCTTTTGAAAGCTGTTGATCTGGATCAATTGGCGAAGATCAATAGCAAAATAGATCTGGCTGAAGCCATGAAAACACTGGGTAAGCTTGATGACCGCCAATTAAATGGCCTCATGCGTATGCTTAAAACGAAAGACAAAAAAGGTCAGCATGAACTCCCTCCTATAGACGGTGATTTTTATAACCTGGATTTAAAACTTACAGATGAGCAACGAAAAATTCAGCTGGATGTGCGCAATTTCATGGAAGATGAGATAAAACCACTGGTAAATGAACATTGGAAAAAAGATAAATTTCCTTTTGAGATCATCGATAAATTCAAAAAACTAAATATTGTTGGGGTACCTTACGAAGGTTATGGCTGCCCAAATTTGCCATTTTTGATGGAAGGTATTATTGCCCAGGAAATTGCCCGGGTAGATGTTTCCACTTCCACATTTTTTGGGGTGCATAGTGGCCTGGCCATGGGTTCTATATATCTCTGTGGGAGTGAGGAACAAAAACAGGAATGGCTCCCCAAAATGCAGAAAATGGAGAAAATTGGCGCTTTTGGGTTGACTGAACCCAATGTAGGATCGGGAGTGGCCGGTGGCATGGAGACTACCTGTGAATTTGATGGGGAAAACTGGGTATTGAATGGACAAAAAAAATGGATTGGAAACGCCACTTTTGCTGATGTTACCATTATCTGGGCAAGGGATATAGAAAACAATCAGGTGAAAGGCTTTTTGGTTAAAAAAGAAAACCCGGGATTTTCCACAGAGAAAATTAAAGATAAGATGGCACTCAGGATTGTGCAAAATGCAATTATCACACTTAAGGATTGTAAAGTTCCGGAAAGTGACCGACTGCAAAATGCCAATTCGTTCAAGGATACCGCCAATGTACTGCGTATGACCCGGGCGGGAGTTGCCTGGCAGGCGGTAGGTTGTGCCCGAGGTGCTTATGAAGCTGCGTTGAAATATACCAAAAAACGCGAGCAGTTTGGCAGGCCCATCGCTTCGTTTCAGCTAATCCAGAATCATTTAGTGGAAATGCTTTCCAACCTTACTTCCATGCAAACATTATGTTTTAGGCTTTCAGAATTACAGGATCAGGGAATGCTGAAAGATGAGCATGCGAGTTTGGCCAAAGTATATTGTAGCATGAGGATGCGTGATGTAGTGAGTCGCGCCCGTGAAGTTCTGGGAGGAAATGGGATTCTGTTGAAATATGACGTAGCTCGCTTTGTGGCAGATGCAGAAGCGATTTATAGTTATGAAGGGACTAAGGAAATTAATTCACTTATTGTAGGTCGTGCCATCACCGGCTATGGCGCATTTGTAAATTAAAATCGCAATGTCGTTACTAATTGTTTGTCCCGGTAGGGATCCAGGCACCTGGATTCGTGAGTTAAAAAGAGAAGATTCTTCCGTCGAAATTGAACGATTTGATGAAGATCATAAAAAGGAAGAAGTAGAATTTATTCTATCCTGGAACCATCCGCGGGGTATTTTTCAGGATTATCCAAACTTAAAGGTGATTGCGAGTATGGGTGCCGGGGTAGACCATATTATTTCAGATCCTGATATTCCTGAAAATATCAAAATTACCAAGGTAATTGATGATTCCCTGGAAGGTGATATGAGCAATTTTGTGCTCATGCAATGCTTAAATTATCTTCGGAATACGTATCGATTTTATAGAAATCAGCAGAAGCATACCTGGGATAAGCGAATGTATAGGAGGCCTGAAAATACCATCGTGGGAATTTTGGGAATGGGAATATTGGGACAGGTTGTTGGTGAAAAATTATTCAATAACGGTTTTAAGGTTCAGGGCTGGTCTGCTTCGGAAAAAGATCTGGAAAATATAAAAACCTATGCTGGAGATTCAAATCTGAACCAATTTCTGAAAAATTCAGCAATCCTGATTTGCTTATTACCGCTAACATCGGAAACCGAAAATTTTCTAAACCGGGAAGTTTTTCAGAAATTACCAAAAGGTGCCTATTTGATTAATGTAGCTCGTGGGGGCCATTTAAACGAAGATGATTTGATAGAATTTTTGGATAATGAGCATTTGGCCGGTGCTGCCCTGGATGTTTTCAAAACTGAACCGCTGCCGGAAGATCATGTATTTTGGGAACATTCAAAAATTCATATTACCTCCCATGTGGCCAGTATCACCCATCCGGAATCTATTGTCCCGCAAATTTTGGAAAATTACCAGAGAATGAAAACTGGAAAGAAATTAAAACATACAATCGATCGAGATAAAGGATATTAATTAAAATTGAAATTATGGAACTTATCAAAAATATTATGGTAGCCGTTGATTTTAATGACAGCATTGGAGAATTGATGCAGTATGCAGATGAGATGGCCCTAAAATTCAAAGCGAAGATCTGGGTTTTACATGTCGCAGATCCTGAGCCAGATTTTATTGGTTATGAACCGGGACCGCAGTATATAAGGGATATTAAAGCTGAAGAATACCGGGAAGAACACCGAAACCTTCAGGAAATTTGTAAAAATTTCATTTCTAAAGAAGTAGCGGCAGATGCATTGCTCATTCAGGGCTCAACCGTTCAAACTGTAATTGAAGAGGCGAAAAAGTTACATATCGATCTTTTAGTCGTGGGAACCCATAAGCATAGTTTTTTCCATAATCTGCTGAATGAGAACATATCGCTTGAATTGCTTAAAAAAGCTGAAATCCCTATGTTGACCATTCCAATTCAAGAAGAATAAATTGACTGTTTTGAAAGAAGATTTAGAAAAAGTCTATCAAAAGGTCAAACCTTTTGTGCATAGGACACCGGTTTTAACTAGTCATTTGATGGATGAAATTGCCGGATGTCATTTATTTTTTAAATGCGAGAATTTCCAAAAAATGGGTGCGTTTAAAATGCGGGGAGCGATCAATGCCATTTTAAATCTTTCCGAAGAACAGAAAAAGAAAGGAGTGGTGACACATTCTTCCGGAAATTTTGCCCAGGCGCTGTCACTTGCCGCAAAAAACCTGGGAATTCCTGCTTATATCGTTATGCCAAATTCAGCTCCCCAAGTAAAAAAAGCAGCGGTAAAAACGTATGGTGGTAAAATTACCGAATGTGAACCTACGCTGGAGGCCCGGGAAAAAGCCGCCACAAAAATTCAGCAGGAAACCGGCGCTACATTTTTACATCCTTCCAACAATTTGGATGTAATTTTGGGCCAGGGAACTTCTGCCTATGAATTGTTGCAGGAGCAGCCAGATCTTGATTTTGTAGTTACACCTGTGGGAGGTGGCGGCTTGATTGCCGGAACAGCCCTTGCTGTAAAACACTTCGGAAAAAATTGCAAATGCGTTGCAGGGGAACCAAAGGCAACCGATGATGCTTTTCGATCTATGCAAAGCGGAAAAATTGAAACCAATGTTTCAGCCAACACAATTGCCGATGGTTTAAAAACCCACTTGGGCGATATCAATTTTCCTATCATCCTGAAGTATGTAGATCAAATAATCCTGGTTTCAGAAACTGAAATTATTGAAGCTTTACGGCTAATTTGGGAACGCATGAAGATTGTGGTAGAACCCTCCAGTGCCGTGGCATTGGCCGCTGTATTAAATCAAAAAGAAAAATTTAAAAATAAGAAGGTCGGGATTATTATTTCCGGGGGAAATGTTGATCTTTCTAAGCTTCCTTTTTAAGTACGGAAATGGTCACCAGCATTTGCCCAATATGGCGCTGGCTATGTTCTGCAGCGTGGAATAAAACCCCAATTAAAGTTGAAGGCAATCTTTTACGGCCTATAAACCTTTCTGTAGTTAAATCATTTTCTTGTAAAGTCTTCAGGAAATCGATAAACCCCTCCACTTTGTTTTCAAAACTCTTTAGAAGATTTTCAGTTGTTATGGTTGGATCAGGTTCTCCTTCCTTTTTTAAATAGATTAGCTGTTCATCTGAAAGCCTCTTTTTCTTTGCATAAGTAAGTAAACGATCTGTCACCCCGGTCATATGCTGCAGATGAAAGCCAACCGATGCCCTTCCCGCTGGTTTCTCCCAAAGTAACTCATTTGGAAAATTGTTTACATATGTTCCCGCTTCCAATTTTGACTGAAGAATCGCATGTGCCGCCGGTTGCAGCAAATCTGGTATTTCTTCAATTTTTCCACTAAGCCAATACTCCGGTAAATGATCTTCCCCCATTTTTCGAATTTTTCTTTCCGAAAATTATAAAAAAATCTTCAATATAAAAGAATTACTATCTTAGAGAAGGTTTTTAAAATCAACGAGTAATCCATACTGAGCCCCGGGTTTGTAGAAAAAATTTTAAATACGAAAATTGGGTTAATTATTTATAAGGCGAATTGGGTTTTATCTAAATTGCCTAACGGAAATGAGGTAAATTTTAAGAGGAACATCCATGGAAATAATAATCGTTATATCGCTTTTGGTTATTATTATCATCCTTTTTGCTTTAGAAAAAATTTCCGTAGACATTATTACCCTGGGCTCATTGATTCTTCTGGTTTTATCAGGGATCATCACCCCGGCTGAAGCTTTTGAAGGTTTTAGCAGTGATTTTATTATCATCTTAGGTTCCATATTTGTGATTTCCGGCGCCTTATCTGAAACCGGACTATTGGACAAAATCGGTTCTACGATGATCCAGAAAATGAAAAATAAAACCCTCTTCATCTCTTACACCATGCTGGTCACGGCATTTTTATCAGCTTTTATGAATAACACCACAGTCACCGCATTGGTCACTGGCCCTGTTGTGGGAATGTCCAGAAAGCTGAATATAAGTCCGTCGAAAGTTTTGATCCCAGTGGCTTATGCTTCCATACTTGGAGGAACCTGTACGCTAATTGGTACATCAACCAACGTTGCGGTAAGTAGTTATATTGAAAGTGTTGGCTTTGAACCCCTTAGTTTTTTTGAAATTTTCTTTGTTGGTTTGATTTTGTGTATTTCAGGGATTGTGTTTATGCTGATTTTTTGGAATAAAATTTTACCGGATAGAGCGGAAGGAAATTTATCAGAAGAATATCATATCAAACAATATTTGAGTGAAGTAAGCATTGAGGAAGGCTCTGAACTTATTGGAAAACTGGCATTTCAGTCAAAGCTCGCCCAGATGGATATTAGGATCATTAAAATTCTGCGAGAGAAACTGGAGATTATTCCAGATCAATTTACAAGATTAGAGAAACAGGATGTTCTGCTCATCGAATGTAAGCTAAACGAACTCATTAAAATAAAAGAAGCTACCGGGATCAAAGTAACGGCAGACATGAAGAGCGACCATAATATTGAAAGTGAACAGGTTAGCCTTATGGAAATTCTGGTAACCCCCGAATCTATCCTTACCAAAAAGACTTTAAAGGAAATTCGATTTCGGCAAAATTATAACCTAGTGGTTTTGGGCATTCATCGATTAGGCGGTAAAATTTCAGAGAAAATTGGAAATGTTCGGTTAAAAACCGGGGATGTTTTGCTTGTTCAGGGGAAAAAAGATTCCATTACTGCTTTTAAAGAGACCAATGAATTTTCCATATTAGGAGATTTTAAGGTGACCCTTTTCAAAGAAAAGAAAGGGATCATTTCCGCAGTTGTTTTTTTAATCGCAATTATAGCGGCAAGTTTAAATATTGTTCCTCTTTCTATCTCATTCCTAACCGCCGCTTTAATTACTATTGTTTTGGGAGCAGTAACTCCGGAGAGAGCTTATGAAATCATTAATTGGAAGTTACTGATCCTTATTGGGGGGATGACCGCATTTGGTACAGCCATGCATAATTCTGGCGCCTCTCAATTTTTGGCAGAAAGTATTGCGTCCTTGCTTGGTGGTTATGGGATTATGTACGTTCTGTCTGGATTCGTGATCCTCGTAGTCCTTCTCACCCAACCCATGTCCAACGCCGCCGCTGCATTAGTTGTTTTGCCGGTGGCTATAGAAGCTGCCCATATCCTTAATTGTGATCCCAGAAGTTTTGCTATTGCCATTATGTTAGGAGCGTCTGTATCCCTTATTACACCTTTTGAACCATCCTGCATCCTTGTGTACGGCCCCGGAAAATATAAATTTTCAGATTTCGTAAAAGCAGGATTGCCATTAACCATTATTTTGCTAATTCTAATTTTAATTATGGTGCCCATAGTATGGCCACTTCAACCTTAAATTTTTTATTCCGATTGCAAGCTTTAACTTTATAAAAATTTTAGTCCCCTTTTCTTAATATGAGACGCGTAAAACTTCACAATCCGTTTAAAACCAGAATCATTGATGAAAAACTAATAAGAGAGCATCTCGCCTTGGAGCGCACCAAACTAGCCAACGAGCGAACGCTTCTGTCTTATGTTAGAGCTTCCTTGTATTTACTCATTGGAGGATTGGCTTTGCTCCAGGTGAAAGAATATCAGGGAATAAGTATAATATGGGTAGGCTATTTAGCGCTTATCATTTGCGTAATCTTCCTTGTTATTGGAATTTCAAGATATATTGCTCTCGAAAGAAAACTCAATAGATTGCTCCAACCTGACAGGGAAGAACAAACTAATTAAGACTAAAACATTAGCGTGCAGCAATTTGTTCACTATTTTCTCCATTTAATCGCTATAGGCGGAATAGCCTATTTATATGATCGCAAAAACTGGTTAAAATATTGGGCAATTTTGGCAGCCACCATGTTAGTTGACCTGGACCATCTTCTTGCCACGCCAATTTATGATCCCGAACGATGCAGCATTGGGTTCCATTATTTTCATTCTGAAATTGCCATTGTTTTGTATCTACTCGGCATGATCTTTAGCACCAATAAGATTTTAAAAATAATTTTTATCGGGTTGTTCTTTCATATGCTAACAGACTTTACAGATTGTATATGGAATTATTTAGTTTGCCAGCCCTGTAATGCTTAATTCGTTTACTGCGTGGCGACGTTGCTCAAATTGTCCAAAGCAGCGGCGATTTTTTCCAAAATATCATCATTCATATCTACCGAGTGTCTTTCGGCTACATAATAAATATCATTATAGGAAACATACACCTCGCCATCGGCATTTTCCCATACCAGCATCTTCTGCGGAAGGTCTAAACCAATTGTATGCTCTTCCTGCATTAGAGGAGTTCCCAAATTGGGATTTCCGAAGATAAGAATGCTAGTAGGATTTAAGTCCATCCCAACACTCGCGGCATTTTGTTGATGATCCAATTCTGCAACCAACTTTAGATTAGCATTTGAAGTGATGGCCGCCCTCAAATCATTTAAAGTTTGTGTAAAGCTTTTATCGCTTTCTTTAGTGATCACCCCTTCTTCAAAACCTACGCTTTGTTGTGGCGCTGAAAGCACTTCTCGCTTAGTTACTTTAGAAACCAGTTTCTCGAGCGCTGCGGAAATTTTTGATAAGGTTTCAACGCCGGAAAGGTTATGACGGGATCTTAAATATTCCACGCTATTGTATAATGCCACATCGGTCTTATCTTCATTTCTATAAAACAACACCTTCTGCGGAAGGTCCAATCCTGCAAGTTGATTTTCCTGCATTAACGGAGTTCCCAGTTCCGGGTTTCCAAAGAAAATAATACGGGTTGGATCTAGCTGCAAACCTACTGATTTTGCATTCTTTTCATGATCTACTTCCGCAACAATTGATAGTGCGTCGTTTTTTCTTAAATTCTGAATAAATTGCTGATAGGCTCCCTGCGTAGCAACCTTACTTATGGAATATCTGGTTCCACCTGGAAAAATATCTTGACTAAAATTTCCTTCAGATTTTTTTGCTGAAAGGTTAGCAGTTTCAAAGTTTTCACTTTCGTTCGTATTACTACAGGAAACTGTAAAAAGAGTGAAACAAAAAATGACTAATAAATTCTTCATAATGGATATTTTTCTTTTAAAATACATTTAATGCATACGGGGCATGGTACCTTTAATAATTTTTAACGACTCTAGCTTAAGCTTTCCTAAAATGTTACCATAAAAGCGTACGAAACTTCTGATTAATCTTAAATCTATTATCTTTACGCTTCGTAAAAAAAACATAATTTTATCACTCATCTAAAGGCCGTAAATTAGATACTATGCATGTAGCCATCGCAGGAAACATTGGTGCAGGTAAAACTACCTTAACCAAATTGCTCGCTAAACATTATAAATGGGAGCCGCAATTTGAAGACGTTTTGGAAAACCCGTACCTGGAAGATTTTTACAACAAAATGGAGCGATGGTCGTTTAATTTGCAAATCTATTTTTTGAATAGCAGATTTCGGCAAATTCTTCAAATTCGCGAAAGTGGAAAAAAAATTATTCAGGATCGTACGATTTATGAAGATGCCTATATTTTTGCACCCAACCTGCATGCAATGGGATTGATGACGAATAGGGATTTTAATAATTACAAATCTTTGTTCGACTTAATGGAAAGTGTGGTTCAGGGCCCGGATTTATTGATTTATTTAAGAAGTAGTATTCCAAATCTTGTATCACAAATTCATAGTCGTGGGAGGGAGTATGAAAATTCGATTTCGATCGACTATTTAAGCCGGTTAAATGAACGTTATGAGGCCTGGGTCCATGATTATGACAAAGGAAATTTATTGATAATTGATGTAGATAATATTAACTTTGTAGATGAACCGGAAGATCTTGGAGATATTATTAGTAGAATTGACGGTCAGTTACACGGACTTTTTTAAAAATTTATCGCTATGGAAAGTACAAAATTAAAAAGACCAAAACATAAGGGTTCACCTAAACTGTTTGATAACCCTATACTTGAAAAATTAACACATACGCATATTTCTATTCCCCTCATTATTTTTGGGGTTATCGCGGCTGCGCTTGTATATTATGGGATTATTGAAAAAGGATTTGAAGTTCCAAACATGATATTTCTCTTTCTGGCAGGTTTGTTTTTTTTCACTTTCGTAGAGTATATCATGCACAGGTATTTATATCATATCCCGGCAACGACTCCTAGAAAGCAAAAAATCTCATACACCATGCATGGGGTGCACCATGATTATCCCAAGGATAAATCGAGACTGGCCATGCCCCCACTCTTAAGTCTAATTATCGCAAGCGTTTTATTTATTATTTACCGGGCGGTATTAGGCGATTATGTCTTCGGATTTTTAGCCGGATTCTTAATTGGGTACGCAGGATATCTGGCCGTGCATTATTCGGTACATGCTTTTAAAGTTCCCAACAATTTTCTAAAAATTCTCTGGCACCATCATAGTATTCATCATTACCGTGAGCCAGACAGGGCGTTTGGTGTTTCTTCCCCACTATGGGACCATATTTTTAGAACCATGCCCAGACAGTCTCCCGCGCGTGAAAGAGCGGCGGTGGGAACAAGTATTGATCCGGGGTAGAGGTAAGTCTTTAGACGTTAGACGTTAGAAAAAGTGAAAAGTGAGAAACGAAACAAGGAAGTAAAATGGCTAGAGGCTAGAGGCTAGAAAAAATTAAATTTCCAGTTTCTTTTTTCTAATTTCCAGCTCCAGCTCCAGTTTCCAGTCTCCAGCTTCAGCTTATCTATTACTGAATAAATCCGTTTTCCCGGGCATGTTCTTCTGCCTGGTTAGAATCATCGGCCATAAGCACGGGTACTGTATCAAAATCATCAATAATACTTTGCACGCGCTCCATCCTGCGTTTGTGCTTTACACTCCGTAAATAAATCGCCAGGATCCTGTCTGAAAACTGCGCGGCGATATCGGTATAAATACTGGCATCATGTTCCCCGCTATCTCCTATCAGGATAAATTTCATATCGGGATAGGTTTTTAGGATATTGGTGATTTCCTTCTGTTTATGGGGCTTTTCAGGTTTTAAGGTTTTGTCGAAGGGCGTCCTGAAATCCCTCAGCAAAATTGGTCCTTTGGGAAAGCCATTATGATCCAGAAAAAGTTTCAGATATTCATATAAATTCCACGGGCTATTACTTAAATAGAACATAGGATTCTTATTTTTTCCACTTTTGCCTTTATGCAATTTCTGGTAAAGATCTGGAGCGCCCTTAAATGGGACTCTTCGATACGCATTGGTGAGAAGGGAGTTTTTGAGCAACCGCCATTTTAAAAATGAAGTGACCCCTGTTTTCAGGATGGTATCGTCAATATCACTAATAATTCCAAATTCTGCATCGACTTGTGGAACTAAAAATTCTCCCTTTGCAGGATCATGAATCAATTCTGTCTCAGGTTTTAGTTCATTCTTAAAATACACTTCATACTCCACCCAACCTTCTTTCGAAGCATGTTCCGATAAATTTTCATCAATAGTTTTATCGAACAAAAAATAACCCTCCGCATCGGTCTTATTCAGAAGATTTACTTTATCCGGAATATTTAATTCCATTTGAGCATCCGGAATTTCGAAACTATCAAACTGTTTCCACGTATTTTTGATCGTGTTCCAAAAAGACTGCTCTTTTATAATTTTTAAAGGCGCGTTATCCAAAACCCGGCCTTTCACATACAAATGAGAATAAGTCCCATAACTACGATAAGGTAATACATAAACCTGATCCAGATTTTTATACCTACCCAGAACCTTCTTAAAACGTTTGATCATTAAGTACTAATTTTTTTTCAAGATAGTTTTAATTCTTCCGAATAGAAATTTCAGGATTTAGATTTATAAATATTTTAAGTTTCAAGCATATTAAGATGTGCCAATGCTTTTTCCATATCTATCCCCTTTTTTAAAACATTTTCAAAAAGATCTCCTTTTTCCTGAAGTCGATCGGGCATGTTCTTCATATTAAAATCTGAAATTCTTAATCCTGATTTTACTTCTTTCCATTCCAATGCAGCAGAAACTGGCGCTCCTGTACGCGGCCTTACACAGTAAGGCGCGGCAATGGTTTGCCCACGCCTGTTTTGTAGATAATCCAGATAAATTTTCCCTTTTCTATTTTTAACCGCACGTTCCATACTCACCAGTTTTCCGGCTTTTTCCTGAATAAAATAACAAATCAGTTTCGTGAAATTTCGCGCTTCCTCATAAGAATATTCCGCATTTAGGGGCAAATAAACATGCATACCTGAAGAACCTGAAGTTTTGCAATATCCTTCAATTTTCGCTTCGTCCAGAATAGCTTTTGTAATCTGGGCAACTTCAATGATCTCTTCAAAAGTATTATTTGCTGAAGGGTCCAGATCAATAATTGCATAATCTGGATTTTCTAAATTGTCTATTTTTGAATGCCATGGGTTTATTTCAATACAGCCTAAATTTGCCATATATAAAAGTGTTGCTTCATCCTGGCAAACCAAATACTCGATATCACGATTAGAGGATTCAGAATAAATTTTAACCGTTTTGATCCAGTGGGCAAGCAAACCTTCGTTATCTTTTTGATAAAATCCCTGCTGCTTTATACCGTTTGGATGGCGATGTAAATTCTCCGGGCGATCCTTTAAATAAGGCAAAATGTATTCTGAAATTCCCAAATAATAATCAATAAGGTCATATTTCTTAAGACCGGATTCCGGCCAATATACCTTATCAACATTCGTAATATTTACTTCCCTTCCATTTACTTCCAGAACATTTCCCGGTTTATATAGGCCTTTGGTCTCTTTGAATGGTGTATTCTGATTTGTCGTTACATCTTCCAGAAACTTGTCTTCACGTAAACCTTTAAAAACCGGATGGCGCATCCTTCCGGTTTTTGTCCATTCTGAAAAACTTACCTCGCAAATCACTTCCGGTTTGGTCCAGTTGGGAACCCGGCCTTTTAAGCTTACTTTTTCATCAAACGGCGATTTTTCAATTGCTAATGGCTTCAGTTTTTTAAGAATTTCTTTTTGTGTTTTACTGGAAAAACCGGTACCGCAATTTCCCACATATTTTAGCTCATCATTCTCAAACATTCCTAAAATTAATGAACCAAATACTGAACCTTTGCTATCGGTATACCCGCAGATAAGAACTTCAGCACTTTCCTGAGATTTTATTTTTAACCACTTTTCACTTCGATAGCCGGGAGAGTATGTAGAATCTGCCTGTTTCGCGATAACTCCTTCCATGCCTGCATCAATCGCTTTTTGGTAAAAAACCGTGCCCATTCCTTCAATATGATCACAATACATAGAAAGATCCAAACCTTCCAACACATCAGGAATAAGGCTTTTGCGTTGCAGCAGTGGCAAATCCAGCATGCTATGCCCATTAAGATAAAGCATGTCGAAAACATAATATTGGAGGGATCCTTCAGTATGTTCGTCATAGTTCTGAAGTGCCTGAAAATCGGGAAGTCCGTTTTTATTCAGAACCACCACTTCCCCATCTAAAATTACATCCTGCGGAATTTGTTCCAAATCCTTGACCAGATTCGGGAATTTCGCATTGTAAGAAATCCCGTTTCGGGAATGGATAGAAACTTTGCCATTATCGATATTGGCGATTAATCTATAACCATCCCATTTCAGCTCATAAATCCAGTTAGGATCATTGAAAATCTCTTTACTGGTCGTCGCCAGCATAGGTTTAATGATGGACTTTGGGTTGAGCTTTTTAATTTTGGGGGGATCCGAAATTTTTAGTTCGTTCTCCACATAATCTTCAGCATCATAGTTAAGATCGGTAGAAAATCGATCTTTCTTTTTGATTAAAAGCCAGTGATTTTGCGCTTCGCCACGGTGTGTTTTTACCAGGGCGAATTCTCCTTTAACTTTTTCCCCTGAAAATTTAATTTTTACATTTCCCTCCTGGTATTGTTCCGAAAGGCTTTTATCCTCCAACGCAGATTGAAATGTGCCTGTATCCCAAATATTCATTTGTCCGGCGCCATAATTTCCCTTCGGAATAGTTCCGTGAAAAGTGAGATATTTAATGGGATGGTCTTCTGTTTGAACGGCAAGCCGTTTATCTTTTGGATTCATGGAAGGGCCTTTGGGAACGGCCCAGCTTTTTAAAACACCATCGATTTCCAACCTCAAATCGTAATGCAACCTGGTGGCCTGATGTCTTTGAAATACAAATCTACTTTGATTGGATGCATCTATTTCGGCATCTGGTTCCGGAGTATTAGAGAAATCCCGCTTTTTGATGTAATCCTCTAAACTCATATATTAAGATGCTTTTTTCTTCTTTTTTTCCAGGCTGGCTTTTAATTGCGCCATCAGATCTTTCGCCGGGGTTGGTTTGCTTTCGAATTTTTCCTTTTTCGGCTTTTTACCGGTCGCTTTGGAATCGATTATTTTCATTAACTGATCGATATAAACATCTTTATATTTTTTGAAGTCGAATTTTGTGGTGTACTGTTCAATCAAAGAAATAGCCATATCCACTTCCTTTTTCTTTACACTGCTGTCTGAAAGTTTTAACTCGGAAGGATCCCTGATTTCATCTTCAAATCGTATGACATGTAATACTAAAGCATTTTCATAAACGCCTATCAGGCTTAAATGTTCTTTTTGACGCATCACGAAAGTCGCCACTCCTAATTTTCCGGTTTTCTTTAAGGCATCCCGCAGCAAATTATAAGATTTCCCGCCTTCTTTTTGAGGCTCTAAAAAGTAGGGCTTTTTAAAAAGCACATCGGCAACTTCAGATTCTTCGATAAATTCCTCAATATCTATGGTTTTGCTCTTCTTCATATTCGCCGTCTCGAAATCTTCCTTTTCAAGAATCACATAATCATCGTCTTTTTTAAAACCTTTTACAATATCTTTCCATTCCACTTCTTTTCCTGTATTTTCATTAACCCTTTTATACCGAATGCGGGCATGATCACTACTGTCCAGCATATCGAGTTCCAGGGTCCTGTCTTCAGAACCTGAATATAATTTTACCGGGATACTTACCAGGCCAAAACTTATTGAACCATTCCAAATAGAGCGCATATTAATTGTTCCTTAATGCCTTGATTAATTCTTTTTTGTTCATTGAGCTCCTACCCTCAATACCAACTTTTTTAGCCTGTTCATAAAGATCCTTTTTAGAGCGTTCTTCATATTTTTCTGCCCGTCCACCTTTTTCACCAGAATCTGGCGTATTGGCTATTCTTGCTGCTTTTTGCCTGCTCATCCCCTCCTTTAAAAGGGCTTCATATTTCTCGTCGTTCTTAATGCTGGGCCCATGATCTTTTGCCATAATATTAAATTTTGTATTTAATTTAAATTTACAACATAGATAGCTGGTTGAATTAAATTGAAAAACGATTAACGTGATTTTAACCCGATTTAGAATTTAAACGTATTTGAAAAAAAACTAAATGTATATCCGTTTTCTGCCCTAAAAGTTCTTTCGTCACCCTGAATTTATTTCAGGGTCTCCATATTACATTGATTACATTGAAATGAGATTCTGAAACAAGTTCAGAATGACATCATTTTTAAGTTTAGGATGCTTTACGGACAAACAAAAAAACCAAAACGGATTATCCAGAAAATCTTTTTATTAAAGTAAATATAAATCAAGATCAAAATTGGTTAAAATTGTTAAAAATAGCCTGCGAAAAATGCTAATTCAATAATTTAGTAAAACTGATTACCATTCAAAGTATAAAGAAAGAGGGAGGGGAAAAAATGAAATTGACGGAGAAAAAAAGCACGCTTAAACTGCTTGGAAAACTAAAGTATTTAACTCAAAAAAATATATTTACCTATCAGGTGGCCGCTCAATATGAAAAACGTCTGGCGTTGAAAAGCATATACAAAAAACTGTACTATCAAAAACTTCAATTTCTTCAAGCAGTTGATGAACAGATTGAGCTGGTTAAAAAAGAGGTTTCCACTATTCTAGACCCTGATTTAGTTTTATTCAATCATCAAAAGGTATTTAAAGATCACCGGACACATTTGAAGACAAAATGCCGTAGTAATTTTGCTGATTTGTATCGCAGGGAAATGAAGAATTATAAAAAATATTCAAAATATCTTTCTAAAACCAATCATGCAGCAGTAAGGGCCATGATCATGGAACAACGACACGAGATCAAACAAAATATTTCTGAAATGAATAGAACTGGTTTACTAAAGTATGCCATATAAAAAAAGCCCGCGGGAAGCGGGCTTTCAAATTCATTAACATCTTTTATCGCAAGGCTTCAACTTTGGTCTTCACTTCCGCTTCCGTACCTTCAAAATCATAAGTTTTAGAATTGGATTTGCCATTTTTGGTAGTTTCAATTTCTACTTCAGCATGCGTAATTCCATCAGTCGTATACATATCAACTTTCATCTCCTTTTTTATCAAATTTTTCCCGGCACTTTCAATAAAAGCTGTTTCTTCCTGAATTGGAAGTTCAGATTCAGTATGACCTCCTAAAATTGGGGCGATCACCAAACCAATCAAACAGGTAAGTTTTATTAAAATGTTCATAGACGGCCCTGAAGTGTCTTTAAAAGGATCACCCACTGTATCACCGGTAACTGCAGCTTTATGCGCTTCAGATCCTTTATAAGTCATCTCACCGTTGATCATCACCCCGGCTTCGAAAGACTTTTTAGCATTATCCCAGGCACCTCCGGCATTATTTTGAAAGATTGCCCAAAGCACACCACTTACCGTAACTCCGGCCATATATCCTCCTAACATTTCTGCAATTAATAATGAATCCATTCCAAATGCCATTGGCGCGAATGCGATCACAAGTGGAAAACCTATGGTTAATACACCTGGCAATAACATTTCTTTTAAGGATGCTTCCGTAGAAATAGCCACACATTTATCATATTCCGGTTTGCCGGTTCCTTCCATAATTCCGGGAATCTCCCTGAATTGTCTACGTACTTCCTGCACCATTTCCATAGCCGCTTTCCCCACAGCGTTCATGGCCAATGCCGAAAATACCACGGGAACCATTCCACCCACAAATAACATCGCAAGTACCGGAGCCTTAAAAATATTGATTCCGTCAATTCCGGTAAAGGTGACATAAGCCGCGAAAAGCGCGAGTGAAGTAAGTGCAGCAGATGCGATGGCAAATCCTTTTCCAGTTGCTGCTGTAGTATTTCCTACTGAATCTAAAATATCTGTTCTTTCCCTAACAATTGGTTCCTGTTCGCTCATTTCAGCAATCCCACCGGCATTATCTGAAATAGGTCCAAAAGCATCTATCGCCAACTGCATGGCAGTGGTAGCCATCATTGCAGATGCCGCCAGGGCAACCCCATAGAATCCTGCGAAAGCATACGATGCCCAAATTGCCGCAGCAAACAATAAAACTGAAGGGAAGGTAGAAATCATCCCGGTAGCAAGACCGGCAATAATATTTGTACCTGCTCCTGTTGAAGATTGTTGTACGATCTTAAGAATAGGTTTTTTACCTAATCCGGTATAATATTCAGTAACTGCAGAGATAACCGCCCCAACCACAAGTCCTACTAAAGTTGCAAAGAAAACTTCCAGGGAAGTAATGGTTGTTGGTACAAGCACTCCAAAAAATTGCATTTCCATTTCTTCAGGCAGCATCCACATACAAAGACCATAGCATGCTACAGCCACTAAAACAATAGAAGTAATATTTCCTTTATTTAATGCGCCCATTACCTGACTTTCTTTAGCATCATTACTGCTAATTTTCACCAAGAGCGTTCCTATTATTGAAATGATAATCCCAACACCAGCAATAGCCATAGGTAGTAAAATAGGGCCAATTCCGCCAAATTTATCATCTACCATCCCGCCCATATCCTTAATCACGTAGTTACCAAGAACCATCGCGGCAAGTACCGTGGCCACATAAGAGCCAAATAAATCTGCCCCCATCCCGGCAACATCACCAACATTATCACCCACGTTATCTGCAATTGTTGCAGGATTACGCGGATCATCTTCAGGAATACCAGCTTCCACTTTACCCACCAAATCGGCCCCAACATCTGCCGCTTTCGTGTAGATACCGCCACCTACTCTGGCAAATAACGCAATAGATTCAGCTCCCAGAGAGAATCCTGCTAATGTTTCCAGCACGATGGTCATATCGGCATTATTCGTCCAGACACCTCCCATAAAGAAATGAAAGAAAAAGATGAAGAAAGTAGTTAATCCCAGTACGGCCAGACCTGCAACACCAAGTCCCATCACTGTACCGCCTCCAAAAGAAATTTTAAGGGCGTTAGGCAAACTTGTTCGCGCCGCCTGCGTGGTACGTACATTTGTTTTTGTGGCGATTTTCATTCCTATATTTCCAGCATAAGCTGAAAACACCGCCCCAAATATAAAGGCAATAACAATGAGCCAGTGAGTAGTAGGAACTACAAAGGACACAATGGCCAACAACACACTAACGATCACGACAAAGATTGCCAGTAATTTATATTCAGCATTTAGGAAGGCAAGTGCACCCTCATAAATATGGTCACTAATTTCTTTCATTTTGCCGTCACCGGCATCTTGTTTTAATACCCAGGATCTTTTGATTCCCATGAAGATGAGACCGATTATTGCCAAAATTGCAGGCACATAAATCATTATTTCTTCCATAAAGCGCGTTAGTTTGTTAAATAAATATTAATGCGAGCAAATGTAGTAAAACCGATATAATTAAAAAAGCAATAACTTTTTAAGGTTATTGCTTTAATTATATTAAAATAATCAAGTGATTATTCCTTATCCAATACTGAAACGGGACTTATCGCCTTCATAATCTTCGTAGCGCTTAATACACTGTGCGATGATTTCCCTTGCCTCGTTCACATCGCCAAAATCACCAATATCTACTTTTTTCTTCTCAAGATCTTTATACACTTTAAAGAAATGTTCGATTTCCTTGATCATATGACCATTCAATTCCTTCAGGTCATTAAGCCTATTCCAGATAGGATCTGAAACCGGTACGCAAATAATCTTTTCATCTGGTCCTTTTTCATCGGCCATATGAAAAACTCCAATCGGCTTTACTTCCATCACAATTCCCGGGAAAGTTGGTTCAGAAACCAAAACAAGTACATCCAGAGGATCCTGGTCTAACGCCAGCGTGTTCGGAATAAAACCATAATCTGCAGGGTACATCATCGAGGAGAAGATCATCCTGTCGTAACGAACTTTCTTCAGTTTAAAATCATATTCGTATTTATTTCTACTTCCCTTAGGGATTTCAATCAATACATCAAAACTTTCAGACATCATTTTCTTAATTCAATTTTATTTAAGGGGTGCAAAGATAAACAAATTCAATCTTAAACCGGCAATTAAAAATCAAATCCAAATTCTGCAGTTATCGCAAAAGAGCGGGCATCGGGAACGTTAAAATAATTTCCCCGGAAGTGCGCATCAATTCGTAAAATTTTGAAAATATTGCCCACCCCAAGGCTATATTCATAATAAGGCGCGTCGTCTGGAGCACGTAGTACCAATCCTGAAGCATCCAATAATCTGTTTTCTTCGGAAATTTCCCCATAAACGGCACGAATCCCCACCAGCTCTCGTAGATTTAAATCGCGAACACCGGGGATCCTCGCAAAAAGCCTTCCGTTGAAACTATGATTAAAATGCGCGGAAACATACGTATCGGTCACAAATTCATAGAAATTCAAAACCGGAAAGGTGTTATAAAGTGCAAAATAGGTCTGGTTTCCCGGAACCACGCTCAACAAACCCAGCGGAATTTCCCCATAGGTTTTGCCCGCTTCCAGACTAAAATTAGATCTTCCCAAACCACCAATTAAAATTGGCTGATCATAGAATAACTGCACTTTTTTATAATTAAAATCACTGCCAAGGATGTCTTTAATGCCCAGGCTGTAATTCAGGAAAATAGTTGGAAAATCCCCGCCATTTACCACATTTCTTTCCACACCATAACCGGAAACTTCCCGTCCCGGACTAAAACTCAAAATTGTAGAAACTTCAGTTTGATTGATTTCTGAATTAACCATAGTTCGATCTTTATCCACAAAATAATCCAGACTAAAAGTGGGTGAGGCCGGTTTAATATTTCGGTAATTGGCCCCAACTCTAAGGGTGAAATTTTTCAGTGGTTCTATCTCCAAAGACACCGTACTTAAATTTATGGAACTTAATTTATCGTTATCACCTACGTTAATCACTGAAGATGAAGCCAAACTTCTTCCCAGGACATCTGTTGAATTGGTTAAACTCGTGCCCAATTGTTCCACATCCCTCCTATTCCCGGCAGAAAGGATTAACCTGGATTTAGGATCCACAAGTACTTTTCCTAAAATGCCATATTTGAACTTATTGTCCTTAAATCCATAAGCCCCATAACCTTCAATTCGCCAGGGATCATTTTGCCCAAAATAGGTTCGCCCTCCAAAGCGCAAACGCATTCCTTCCACATCATTATAACCAAAAGTTGAATAAATTGGGCCATAATCCCAGCCGTTAAACTCTACAAAGCCGGACTGGGCAATGCTTGCAAGATTATAGATCCTGTTAAATGCTTTTGTTTCCTTTAAACTATCCAGCATCACGTATATATCCTGCTCGTTCCGGGACAATTGTTCCATTCGGTTTTTCACCCAAAAATCATCTTCACGTTGATAGGCTGCAAGATTAGGGTTGTATACCTGAGCCTGATAAAATGAAACTGGCCGCTCCTTATCAAACTGATAATCTTCAAATAGCTGCGTCCTTTTTATGTACACGCCCCGGGAACCTTCTTTTTCGCTCAAACCAAAATCTGCCATAAAGAAGTCCTTGGTGATCACAAAAACCGAGTCATTCAACACTTTATATTCCTGCTGAATATTCACCTGCTTTACCCAGTTGATATTCGCATCCAGCGAGGTTTCCATATCAATTTTCTTAATCGCCCAGGTCGTATCGTTTACCCAAAAATCCCCTTTAAATGTTAGTTCATTTTGGCGTCGTGGGTAATACACAATGTTGTAACACCATTTATTATCGATATACGTACTATCTGTTAACACATAATTATACGAATCGATACCGGTGGTAGAAACCGGGCTCACAAAGGCCTTATCGTAAAATTTGATATAATTTCTATAGATATCATAATCTTCATACATGTTTTTAAACATGCTGATAAGATTCTGATTTTGGCTAAATCCTGAATTCCTGTTTCCAATGAGCACTTCTTTTCTGGTCCCGATTTTATTGTCACCATAAATATTGGAAACTGCTTCATTGATAAATAAGGGCAAATAGGTTTTTCCGGTGACTGAATTTGTATCAGTATAATTGAAGATAAATTCCATGCCTTTAAAAAGCCTGCTATTCATCACTGCGCTATCAACCGTGTTCAAATCCATTTCCAGCTTTTCATATTCTTTATAGGAATATTGATCAAAGGATTTAATACCATTTTCGCGACGATGAGCCCAAATTTTCTTCAAAATATCTATGGCGGGATTGTTCTTTTTTGATGTCTTTCCTTTAAAAATAAAAACCTCATCCAGTTGTGAGGCTTCTTCTTCTAAAGAAATTCTAAGATCCAGGCTTGTTGAAGATTTCAGGAAGATATCTTTGGTTTTATAACCTATAAAGGAAATTTCCAGGGTGTCATAATCCTTTTCAGACTGCAGGTAAAATTTACCATTTTCATTGGTGTTTGTTCCTGTGCGCGTTCCCTTAAAAACCACATTGGCAAAAGCCACAGGTTTTTCAGAATCGTCGATGACCACACCACCAACCTTAGTTTGGGCAAAAGAGGAAATTCCGAAGAAAAAGAGGAAAATAAAGAGAAAGGATTTATTCATATTTGGGTAAAAAAAAACTTCATCGGGTAAGGATGAAGTTTCAAAGATAAGTTGATTAAGCTTACTTGTACATAACCTTTTTAACAGCTTTAACAACATCATCGCTGTTAGGCAACCACTCCTTCAGCAAAACCGGAGAATAAGGCGCCGGGGTATCAGCTGTGTTTAATTTTATAATGGGCGCATCCAAATAATCGAAAGCCTTAGACTGCACCAGGTAGGTAATTTCAGTTGAAATATTTCCATAAGGCCATGACTCTTCCAGAATAACCAGCCTGTTGGTTTTCTTTACAGATTCTAAAATGGCTTCCTGATCCAGAGGCCTGATCGTTCTAAGATCTATGATCTCACAGGAAATTCCATCTTCTTCTAATTGTTCCGCTGCTTTATAGGCTTCTTTGATTATCTTACCAAAAGAAACGATGGTTACATCCTTACCTTCTCTTTTAATATCGGCTTTACCAATTTCTATCACGTACTCTTCTTCGGGCACTTCGCCTTTATCGCCATACATCTGCTCGCTTTCCATAAAGATCACAGGATCGTCATCAC
This sequence comes from Gramella sp. AN32, assembly GCF_023718305.1. Lineage (GTDB taxonomy): Bacteria > Bacteroidota > Bacteroidia > Flavobacteriales > Flavobacteriaceae > Christiangramia > Christiangramia antarctica. The sequence continues at coordinate 53,022 of NZ_QEYO01000020.1, read as the reverse complement.
GAATGGCTGCTTTCAACAAACCTTTCGCATCATAAGGGTTTGAAGGTACAATAACCTTTAAACCGGGAGTATTGGCAAACCAGCTCTCAAAAGCCTGTGAATGTGTTGCCCCCAACTGTCCGGCTGAACCGGTTGGCCCCCTAAAAACGATAGGAATATTAAACTGCCCGCCACTCATTTGCCTCATTTTGGCAGCATTGTTTATAATTTGATCGATCCCCACAAGCGAAAAGTTGAAGGTCATAAATTCAATAATAGGCCTGTTCCCGTTCATTGCAGAACCTACACCTATTCCGGTAAAACCCATTTCAGAAATGGGGGTATCAATTACCCGCTCAGGACCAAATTCGTCAAGCATACCTTTAGAAGCCTTATAAGCTCCATTATATTCGGCAACTTCCTCACCCATTAAATAAATTGTGTCGTCCAGACGCATTTCTTCGCTCATCGCCTCGCGAACGGCTTCCCTAAATTGAATTGTCCTCATTATTAACTTTCTTGTTTTTAATACTGAAAGGCAAAAATAGTAATTCACAAAAGTATTTCGCCTAATTGCCGATTAAAATTTTCTTAAGCTAAAACTTAAGCCTAATTCCGAATGGGGATTCTAAGAATTTTTTGGTTATTTAGAGATTTTATCTTTTGTTTCAGAATCATCTAAATTCCGACATCAATTTTCCTTAATTTTACTATGCATGCATAGTATATTTTGGTTTAATTTACTTACCTTCGTCCATGCAAACGAATTATTAAAAAAATATCTTTATATATGAAAATCTTAGTATGTATTAGTCATGTGCCTGACACTACATCGAAAATCAATTTCACTGATGGGGATACCAAATTCGACACCAACGGTGTGCAATTTGTGATCAATCCCAATGATGAATTCGGCTTAACCCGTGCCATGTGGTTTAAAGAAAAACAGGGAGCCAGTGTAGATGTGGTAAATGTGGGAGGCCCGGAAACAGAGCCAACTTTAAGAAAGGCTTTAGCCATTGGGGCAGACGCCGCGTTTCGTGTAAATACTGCTGCAAAAGATGGTTACCAGGTTGCGAAAGAACTTGCGAAAGTGGTTCAGGATGGTTCATACGATTTGATCATCGCAGGTAGGGAATCTATCGACTATAATGGTGGAATGGTGCCGGGAATGTTAGCCGGAATTTTGAAAGCCAATTTTGTAAATAATTGCATTAGCCTAGAGGTTGAAGGTGACAAAGCCACTGCAATTCGTGAAATCGACGGCGGGAAAGAAACCTTGACCGCTTCCCTTCCTCTGGTAATTGGAGGCCAAAAAGGTTTGGTTGAAGAAAGTGACTTGAAAATTCCGAACATGAGAGGAATTATGCAGGCCCGTAAAAAACCTTTAAATATCATCGAACCTTCAGAAAGCGACATGGCTACGGAAGCGGTGAAATTTGAAAAACCGGAACCTAAAGGTGCGGTAAAACTTATTGATCCTGATAATCTTGATGAATTGATCAACCTGCTTCATAATGAAGCAAAAGCGATCTAAGTGACCCTATCAGGATTATTAATTTTAAAATAAAAAATATGTCAGTTTTAGCTTATATAGAATCAGAAGAAGGAAAATTTAAAAAGTCGGCACTGGAAGTGGCTTCCTATGCAAAAGGCATAGCCGATATGATGGGAACATCGGTCACCGCTGTTGTTTTTAATACTGAAGACAATTCAGAATTGGGACAATATGGAGTGGACAAAGTTTTAGCTGTTTCCAACGATAAATTATCAAATTTTAATGCCGAAGCTTATGCAGATGCGGTAAGCCAGGCAGCAGAAAAAGAGGGATCAAAAGTAGTGGTCGTAAGCCAGAGTGCCAATGCCAAATATCTTGCCCCGTTATTAGCGGTAGATCTTAAAGCAGGTTATGCTTCCAACGCGGTGGCCTTGCCGGAAGATAACCCGTTCACTGTTAAAAGGACAGCATTTACCAACAAGGCTTTCAATTTCACTAAAATTGATACCGATATTAAGATTGTGGGAATTTCTAAAAATGCTTACGGGCTCAAAGAAAATTCGGGTGCCGCAACGAGAGAAGATTTTTCACCAAATTTATCTGAAGAAGATTTTTCGGTAAATGTCGAGTCTGTAGATAAAGCAACCAACAAGGTCACTATTGCCGATGCTGAAATTGTCGTTTCTGGTGGTCGTGGTTTAAAAGGCCCTGAAAATTGGGGAATGATCGAGGAGATGGCAGAGATTTTAGGTGCTGCTACCGCCTGTTCTAAACCGGTGAGTGATATGGGATGGAGACCACACAGTGAACACGTTGGTCAAACAGGAAAACCTGTAGCATCCAACCTGTATATCGCTATTGGAATTTCAGGAGCGATCCAGCATTTAGCAGGAATTAATGCCGCAAAAACTAAAGTGGTGATTAACAACGATCCTGAAGCACCTTTCTTTAAAGCCGCAGATTACGGAGTGGTTGGAGATGCATTTGAAATCGTTCCACGTTTAAATGAAAAATTGAAGGAATTTAAAGAGAAAAACGCATAATTTTCCTAAATTGTGCCCCTTAAAAGGGCTGTCTAAATCTGGTAAAATGCCCTAATTTAGACAGCCCTTTATATTTTACTAAAATATGAGTTTAGTCCGACTGAACATTAAAGGAATATCTTATAGTCAAACCCAAAATGGAGCTTACGCCCTTATCCTTAATGAAGAGGAAGGCGATAGAAAGCTTCCCATTGTTATTGGTGCATTCGAAGCACAGTCAATCGCCATAGCACTGGAAAAAGAGATAAAACCACCCAGGCCCCTTACCCACGATCTTTTCAAGAATTTTTCTGACAGGTTTAATATTGTAATTAAACAAGTGATCATTCACAAACTTGTGGACGGCGTTTTCTATTCTAGCCTAATTTGTGAACGGGAAGGAAAAGAAGAAATTATCGATGCCAGGACCAGTGATGCTATTGCATTGGCCTTAAGGTTCAACGCCCCAATTTTCACTTATAAAAATATTCTGGATAAGGCTGGTATTTATTTAAAAGCTGAAGAAAAGCAACAGAAGAAGGAAGATCTGGAAGAAGATATTATATCTGAAGAATTATTGCGCGATGATATTGAAATGTTTTCTGATGATGACGGCTCAGATTATAAGAAAATGTCCCTGGAAGAATTAAAAGAATTATTATCTAAGGCAGTGACTCAGGAAGACTATGAAAAAGCTGCACGTATACGCGACGAAATTTCCAAAAGAAAATAATTCCTCCACATGAATCGAATCTGGTATTGCCTGTTTCTGATTATATTTTCCGTTACAACTTCTGTATCTCAAACAATCTCCAAAAACTGGCAACTTGAATCTCCCGCGGATAGCACCCAGGTTAATAGTCCTTTTTTAAATGCCGATAATGTCAACTTTTCTGAAGGGGTTTTTAATTTTATCGCTGAAGAAGACACGGTAGCATCAGGAGATTATATGTACCAGAATAATTTGCTGGTACTTTTTTATACTATTCCGAAGGACAGTATTCAAAAATTAAGGGTAAACGATTTATCAGATTCCCATCTTTTCATTACTGCAAACGGCAAAGAATTTCAACTTTCAGCGGTAGATCTAACGGTAAATGAAGTGGTTCCGGCAAATACCGCCAAAGAAATGATCCCCAACGCAGGCTTAACCATTGTGGGTGTTATACGTGGCGCTTTGGGAATGGCAGTTTTACTCATCATTGCTTTTCTTTTTAGCAACAATCGCCGGGCAATAAACTGGAAAACTGTAGGCCTGGGCGTGCTTGCCCAATTATTACTGGCTATTGGAGTTTTGAGGATCACTCTTGTTCAAAATATTTTTGAATTCGTGGGAAAAATTTTCGTGTATATCCTGGATTTTACCGCTGCAGGAAGTGAGTTCCTGCTTGGGGGCATGATGGATGTGGATAGTTTTGGATTTATCTTCTTATTCCAGGTATTACCTACCATTATTTTCTTTTCCGCCTTAACTTCAGTATTATTTTATTTAGGAATTATTCAGGTTGTGGTTAAAGGACTGGCCTGGGTGCTTACCAAATTACTGGGGATTTCAGGGCCTGAAAGTTTAAGCGTTGCCGGAAATATTTTCTTAGGGCAAACGGAAGCTCCGTTAATGATCAAAGCCTACCTGGAAAAGATGACCAGATCTGAGATCCTGTTAGTAATGATTGGCGGAATGGCAACGGTAGCGGGTGGAGTCCTCGCTGCCTATATTGGATTTTTAGGTGGAGACGATCCTGAATTGAGGTTGCAATTTGCCAAGCATTTATTAGCCGCTTCAGTAATGGCAGCTCCGGGAGCCATCGTAATTTCAAAGATTTTATACCCTCAACAGGAATTGATCAATGAAAATATAGAGGTTTCTTCAGAAAAAATTGGCTCTAATATTCTTGATGCTATAGCAAATGGTACTACAGAAGGTTTAAAACTTGCCGCAAATGTTGGAGCCATGTTGCTGGTATTTATAGCATTTATCGCCATGATCAACTTTATTCTGGCTAAAGTTGGAGGTTTGATCCATCTTAATGATCTTATGGCGGTTTATACTCCGTATTCCCAATTTTCACTTGAATCTATTTTGGGTCTTATTTTCGCACCGCTTATGTGGGTAATTGGAGTGGCCAAAGAAGACGTAATGTTAATGGGACAACTTCTTGGAATCAAGCTTGCAGCCAGTGAATTTGTGGGATATATACAATTAGCGGAGCTAAAAAACCCCGCGAACGCGCTTAGTCTCAATTACCAGAAATCTGTGATCATGGCCACCTATATGCTCTGCGGATTTGCAAATTTTGCCTCCATTGGGATCCAGATCGGAGGAATAGGCTCGCTTGCCCCGGGACAGCGTAAAACCCTTTCAGAATTTGGAATGAAGGCTTTGATTGGAGGAACCCTGGCTTCCTTAATGTCGGCAACCATCGCCGGGATGATCATAGGATAAACCTATAATTTTCAGTGAAACTTTTTAAATCCTTTTTCTTTTAAAACTTAGCATAATTTAGACTGACACAGGACACTTTTCAGCGAACATAATTTACAGCTGCTAATGCTGCTTTTCAACATGGAACAAACTAAAAAAAACTACAGAAAATACCGGGGTGAAGATGCGCAATGGCCACACCAGATTCCATTGCCAGGGTGGCTGGATATTTGCAAAAGATCCTTTCATGAAATGAAAGCTGATCATGTACAGATTGTGGCTGCAGGCGTGGCATTCTATTTTTTTCTGGCAATTTTCCCAACAATTATTGCAGCAATTTCTATTTATAGTTTAGTATTAGAACCGGGACAAATCCAGGAGCAGATCTCAAAACTAAGTCTCATCCTGCCCCAACAGGCTTTTGGAATGATTAAAGATTTTTTAGAGCCGGTAATTCTTCAATCTAAAAAGGAAATTGGCTGGGGACTGGCTGTAAGTGTCTTGATTAGTATTTGGAGTGCCAATAAAGGTACGAGCGCGCTTTTTCAGGGTGTAAATATCGCCTATGATGAGATCGATACCCGGGGAATTATCAAAAAAAACTTAATGACCATGCTCTTCACCTTGTCTGGGGTGGTGCTTGGATTTATCAGCTTATTGATTGTTATATTTTTCCCGCTACTTATTAAAAATTTTGGGCTGAACCCCCAGGTTGAACATGTACTTACCTGGTTTCGTTGGGTATTGCTTGGAGTTATTTTGGTACTCACACTTAGCATGGTTTATAAAATCGCACCAAATCGCCGCAGTCCCAGATTTCGCTGGGTGACCTGGGGCGCGCTGTTGGGAACTCTGGTTTGGCTTGCCGGCTCTATGCTGTTTTCCTGGTATGTGAGTAATTTTGGAAGCTACGATGATCTCTACGGAAGTTTCGCTGCCGTGGCTATTTTAATGTTATGGTTGTTCTTAACTGCCTTTATTGTTTTAATGGGTGCTGAAATAAATTCTGAAATGGAACATCAAACCCGATACGACACCACTATTGGCCTTGAAAAACCAATGGGCGAAAGAAATGCATATCACGCAGATAGGTGTGCAGTGCAGGATTTGGAGGATTAATTCGTTCCGTTAACACAAAGTTGATAACTCAAGCCAAATTCAGCTATAGTTTTTTACCTGATTTCTTACTTTTAGAAAAATTATAACTGAAGTTTTAGAAAGACCTCCCATGAAGCAATATCACGATTTATTAAAGCATGTATTAGAAAATGGATCTCAAAAAGGGGACCGCACCGGAACCGGCACAAAAAGCGTTTTTGGTTACCAGATGCGATTCGATCTCAGCGAGGGATTTCCCATGGTCACCACTAAAAAACTTCATCTAAAGTCAATCATTTATGAATTATTGTGGTTCTTGAAAGGCGATACCAATATTGACTATTTGAAGGAAAATGGCGTAAGGATCTGGAATGAATGGGCCGATGAAAACGGCAATCTGGGCCCGGTTTATGGACACCAGTGGAGAAATTGGAATAGTGAGGACATTGACCAGATTAAGGAGGTTATCCAAACTTTAAAAACCAATCCCAATAGCAGGAGAATGTTAGTTTCTGCCTGGAACCCTTCAGTTTTACCCGATCCTTCAAAATCCTTTTCAGAAAATGTTGCCAATGGAAAGGCCGCGCTTCCACCCTGCCATGCATTTTTCCAATTTTATGTCGCCGATGGTAAATTAAGTTGTCAGTTGTACCAAAGGAGTGCAGATGTGTTTCTGGGTGTTCCTTTTAATATCGCTTCTTATGCCCTACTTACCATGATGATGGCGCAGGTATGTGGTTATGAAGCCGGGGACTTCGTGCATACTTTTGGGGATGTACATATTTATAGTAATCATATGGAGCAGGTGGAACTTCAGTTAAGCAGAAATCCGAAGCCTTTACCGCAAATGAAGTTAAACCCTGAAATCAAAGATATTTTTGATTTTGATTTTGAGGATTTTCAGCTTGTAGATTATGATCCATACCCTGGAATTAAAGCTAAGGTCGCCGTTTAAAAACTGGAAAGGTTTTTGTATTAGTAGTCCAGACTTTAAGTAGATTTTGAAAGCTTGACTTGTTTTCTCATATTTACCGTCCCTATCTATCAATAATTAAAACCAATCCTATGAAAAAGTTACTTTTTACCACCCTATTTTTTATGTCTTTGGGAGTATTTGCCCAGGATGATGTAGAAGTGAGTGGAAATACCATCACCGTAAAAGAGATCGCACCCGTATGGCCAGGTTGTGAAGACAACGATAATCAAAAAGCATGTTTCAATTCTATGTTAATTCAACATGTGAAAAAAACTTACAAATATCCAAAAAATGAGAAAGGTGAGTTTATTCGCGGAAAAGCCATTGTTTCCCTAGTAATCAATGAGGAAGGTAAAGTTGAGGTCACTGAAGTAAAAGGTGAAAATGCAAAAATAAATGCCGAAGCGAAGAGAATGGTTGAAAGCATCCCTACTTTAACTCCAGGGAAGCAGGCTGGAAAACCTGTAAAAATCAAATATACCATGCCTTTCAATTTTTAACTACACCTTAACGACCGATTAAGGGAAGTCATTTTCAAAAAATCGTAAATTTGAGTGGTACCCAATAGGTATCACTTTTTTTATGCTTTCACAACAGGAATTACTTACACTATTTAAAGAAACCAGAGCCGATTCAGAAAAGATCTGCTCTTATCTTGAAACTGAAGATTATGTGGTACAGCCCATCGTAGATGTTTCACCCCCAAAATGGCATTTGGGGCACACCACCTGGTTTTTTGAAGAATTTGTCTTAAAAGAATACTCTAGCGAACATAAATTATTCGACGAGAATACTGCTTATGTATTTAATAGTTATTATGAAAGTGTTGGTGAAAAAGTGGTTAGAACAGATCGTGGAAATCTTTCCCGGCCCACGGTGGCCTGGATTTATACATTCAGGGAATTTGTTACTGCAAAGGTGATCGATCTTTTAGTAAATGCTGAATTAACCCAAGAAGCACTCCAGGTGATAGAGATAGGTTGTCATCATGAAAAGCAGCATCAAGAATTATTATATACAGACATCAAATATATTCTGGGAAATAACCCGTTAATGCCGGTTTACAATTCAGAATTTGAAGAAAATCCGGTTCAAAATGTTGAACAAAAATGGCTGGAAGTTGAGGAAGGCATTTATGAAATTGGTCATAATTCTGATGATTTTTGTTACGATAACGAACAGGGTTTTCACCAAACCTTTCTTCAGAATTATAATATTTCCAATAAACTGGTTACCAACAAAGAATTTCTTGAATTCATGGAAGCTGGCGGTTATGAAGATGTTCTCTTATGGCATGCAGAAGCCTGGGATTGGATCAATACCCATAACATTAAATCACCATTTTACTGGCATCTCATTGAAAACAAATGGCATCAATATACTTTGCAGGGATTGCAGGAATTAAATGCTGAAGCCCCGGTTACCCATATTTCTTATTACGAAGCTTTTGCCTATGCTCAATGGAAAGGTTTGAGATTACCAACCGAGCAGGAATGGGAAGTTGCCCAGGAGAGATTTGATTGGGGTTCACGCTGGGAATGGACAGAATCAGCCTATGCTCCATATCCAAATTACACAAAACCAGACGGTGCGCTGGGAGAATATAATGGAAAATTTATGGTGAACCAAAAAGTGCTGAGAGGCGCTTCTATCGCTACTTCAAAAAATCATGCCCGCCCTACCTACAGGAACTTTTTTCATCCGCATTTGCGATGGCAATTCACTGGCTTTCGTTTGGCCAAATAGTTTAAATGAATGAAAAATACAACTGAAACAACTTTTGAATCAGCTTTTGCTGAAGATACTTTTAAAGGACTAAATGCTTTTCCGAAGTTTTTATATTCCAGATATATTTACGATAAAAAGGGTGATGAACTTTTTCAGCAGATCATGGAAATGCCGGAGTATTATTTGACCCGCAGTGAATTTAATATCTTAAAGGAAAATTCTGAAGCAATTTCAGAAGCATTTAGTTCATCTGATGGTTTTGACCTTATAGAATTAGGCGCAGGTGACGGGAAAAAAACGAAAATCCTTCTGAAACAATTACTAAAAGACAAAGCAAAATTTGCTTATTTACCCATAGATATCAGTCATAATGTTTTAGAGGGGCTTGAAGAATCCCTTACCAAAGAAATCCCTGCAGTTGAAGTTAAAGTCCAGCAGGGAACCTATTTCGCCACGCTGGAAAAGTTAACCGAATACAAGTCCAGAAAGAAAGTAATCGTGGTACTGGGAAGCAATATTGGGAACCTTCATCATGAAGAAGCGATTGAATTTCTTGAAAATATTGGCCACGCCATGAGTGAGGAAGATATGTTGTTCATGGGGTTTGACCAGAAAAAAAATCCTGAGAAAATTTTAAACGCATACAACGATCCTTCAGGAATCACCGAAGCTTTCAACAAAAATCTTTTAAACCGGATCAATACCGAATTAGACGGAGAGTTTGACCTCGATGCTTTTATGCATTGGGAAACTTATAATCCTGAAACAGGAACGGCTAAAAGTTTTTTAGTGAGCAAGAAGGCCCAAAAAGTAAATATTAACAAGCTGGGTCTTCAGGTGAATTTTGATGCCTGGGAAAGCATTCATACGGAAATTTCACAAAAATATGATGATGCGATCGTTTCCTGGCTGGCAGATGAAGCAGGTCTGGAAATTACCGATCAATTTACCGACGAGGAAAATACTTTTAAAAATTATATATTTAAGAGGAAGACAAATTAAAATTGAGTTTATGAAGGCGATCTGGAACGGAAAAATTATAGCTGAAAGTGACACCACGAAAATTGTGGAAAATAACCACTATTTCCCCATGAACGATATAAATAAAAAGTACTTTCAGGAAAGTGGGCACGAAACCCGATGTCCCTGGAAGGGCGTAGCTTCTTATTACAATGTAAAGGTTGGTGATAAATTGAATGAAAACGCAGCCTGGTATTATCCACAGGCAAGTCATGCAGCCAAACCTATTGAAAATTATGTAGCTTTTTGGAAAGGCATAAAAGTCACCGAATAAACGAATCCGGTGACCTGTTTTAAATATTAAACAACCACAACGCTGTTCTCTGAAGCTGCAAAATCATTCCACAGATATTTGTCTGCGGCCGGATCATTTTGCCACTCCCCGTCTACTTTATATTTAAACTGATATTCTTTTTCCACAGGTAAATTTACCTGACCTTTAAAAATACCATTCTTTTGCTTTTTAAGTTTCATAAAATCCCATTCATTAAATTCTCCTGAAACTTCTACCTCTGAAGCTTCTTTTGCAGGAAAACTAAACGTAACCTTACATTCTGGTTTTGACTTTAAATATTGTTTTGTAATTGGCATAATTTCTATTTTTAAATTCTAAAAACTACCCCAAATAAAATCAATAATCAATTATAAACCAATAAAAATGAGCTACTTAAATACACTTTTCCGAATCTGGAATTTTTTTGGTTAATTAATAAGAAAAATGAAAATACGAAAACGATTTTCAGCGAATAATTTACAAATCTTTCAGGGTAAAACATTACAAAATCAAATCCCTAATACTGAAAATAACCTGTTTAAGTCCTTTTCAGAATTAAAATAATGCATACTTACGCGCAAACCATTCCCTCTTTGGGAAACAATAATATCATTTTCGCGCAATTTTTTAAATAGTTTCTCATCTCCCTTAATATTAAAAATTGAAGAAAAATCTTCACGTTCTCCCATCCACTTTTCAATAATTTCAGCTTTCATAAATCTTTTTCGGGCCAAGTTTTTTAAATGCCCAATTTGTTGCTGAATAGATGAAATTCCAATTTTTTCTATAAGTTCGATGGCGATTTTCAAGCTTCCATAATTTAGCGTATCCTGATGTCCCGGCTCAAATTTGCCAATAAAGTTGCCTTCATGAGTCTTATATTTCCCCTGTAAAGAGCCAAAGCCTAAATGTTTTGGCGAAATTTTTTTCTGTATTTCATGATTAAAGAGCATAAATCCATTTCCATATCCCGCATTCATCCATTTGTATGCGCTGCTAATGAGAACATCGATTCTGGATTCGTCAAAGTTGAAATCTTCCGTGCCACAAAATTGGGTGCCATCAGCGATTAAACTTACTTCAGGAAAATCTGCTTTTAATTTCTTTAGAAAATCAAAGCCAAGTTTTATGCCGTGTATGTAATTAACTATGCTGAAGCAGAAATAATCGGGTTTTTCAGCCTGAAGTTTTTCAATAATATTTGCCTCCAGCGTTTCATTGATTTCAGCAAAAACAGTTTCAAAATTACGGGAATTAACGGGCCAGTTTATGGAAGGATATTCATCTTTAAGCAAAAGAAACTTTGAATCTGCCGGGACACTTTCCAAAAAACTATTAAAACCATAAGAAAAATTGGGCACCAACGCTACCCGGTTTGGTTCGCAATGAAAAAAGCGGCCTACGGCTTCCCTAACTTTGGCCAGTAATTCTCCCTGCTTTTCTTTTAAAATACTTCCCTGGATGAGGAAATCCATATCATGTCCCTGGCGAAATTCCCAAACTTTTTCCGGCAGCAAACCGGAAGCTGCCGTGTTCAAATAGATGTATTGTTCCAGTACAGGAAAGCCTTTTCTTAAATTATCCATAAGCTTTAGGGAGTTCTTTTATTAAACTGTAAATTTGATTTTACACTAATGTAATTCTTATTATGTTTTCTAAAAAGAAAAATCCTGCCTCAGTAGATTACGAACAACGGGAACTTTATGAGAACGCCCGCAAAAGGGCAGCCCAGAAAAAGAGACTATTTCAGCATTTTGTTATTTTCCTGATTGGTGCCGTTTTTCTTATAGTTTTAAATGTGGTCATCGGTTATCAGGAAGATTTCAAACCTTTAGGCTATAACTGGTTCGTTTGGGCGGTCCTTCTCTGGACGCTGCTTTTTCTAATCCATTTTTTCAATACACTTATTGTAAACAGTTTGATGGGAAAAGACTGGGAAGCGAAACAGGTAGCTAAACTCGTAAAAAAACAAAAAGAAAGAATAGCCGAGTTAAAAATGCAGGTAGAAAAAGACTATCCTTTACCGCGCCGGGAAACGGCCAGAAGAAATGAGGAACTACCCTCTTCCGGGAATATCAAGCCTGAAAATCCAGATTATCCTATAAACAGTTAGTATGCTTACGATGATTGCAGCTGCGGCTGAAAATAATGCCCTAGGAAAGGACAATGAACTTGTTTGGCATCTGCCAGATGATTTCAAAAGGTTTAAAAGGCTTACCTCAGGACATTATATTATCATGGGTAGAAAAACTTTTGAGTCTTTTCCGAAACTTTTACCCAATAGGAAGCATGTAGTAATTACCCGAAAAAAAGAGTATACAGCTGAAGGTGCGATTATTGTGCATTCTATGGAGGAAGCAATTCGGGTTTCAAAACTGGATACACAGCCATTTATCATTGGTGGCGGTGAAATCTATAAAATGGGAATAAGTGAAGCTGATCGTATCGAATTAACCCGCGTACACGGTACTTTTGAAGCCGATGCTTATTTTCCCGAGATCGATGAAACCAGGTGGGAATTAAAAGATGAACAATTTCACCCCTGCGATGAAAAACACAAATACGCTTTCACGTATTTAACCTATGAGCGGAAGTAAGCAAAATACCCTTTCCCTTATTGCTGAAGAAAATAATTTAGAGCTGAAGCATTATAAAACTCTAAGTGGTGGCGACATTAATGCGGTGTATCTTATTGAAACAACTTCGGAAAAATTTGTGGTAAAACTGAATGATCGCAAAAAATTTCCGGGAATGTTCCAGGCTGAAAAAACCGGATTGGAAGCTCTAAGAAAGCCTGAAATTTTCAACATTCCGCAACCAATTTCCTGTGGGGAAATAGGGACTGAAAGTTATTTACTTCTGGAATATATTCCTACCGGAAAGCCTTCCGGGAATTTCTGGAAAGATTTTGGAAGGAAACTCGCAGAACTTCATAAAAATACGCGGGAATATTTCGGTTTTGATAGTGACAATTATATTGGCAGCCTTCCGCAGTACAATGATAAAAAAGATTCCGCAGCCGATTTCTATATTGAAATGCGCCTGGAGCCACAAATAAAAATGGCCCAGGATCGAGGCTATCATTTGCCAATTTCTTCAGCTTTCTATAAAAACTGTAGAAATGAAATTCCGCAGGAAAAATCATCACTCATACATGGAGATCTTTGGAATGGCAATTATCTGGTTTCTGAAAAAGGACAGGCTTGTTTGATCGATCCCGCTACGGCATTTGCTCCAAGGGAAATGGATCTTGGAATGATGAAATTATTCGGCGGCTTTACTGAAGGACTTTTTAGTGAATATGAAAATTATTTTCCGCTCCAGCCCGGTTGGAAAGATCGCCTGGATTTTTGGCAATTATATTATCTTCTGGTGCACTTTAATCTTTTTGGTGAGGGCTACAAAAGGCAGGTGATTCAAATACTTCAAAAATATTCCTGATTTTACAATTCTTAACAGGAATGTTCTCATTTTTAATAAATCCTTGGCTCAATTCCTTTAGCTTCTAAAGTATCTTCATGTCAAACTAAAAAACTATGAGTACGAAGAATTTATATGATAAAGAAGCAAGGGAAAAAATCACTGAACTGGCAAAAGATATCGACTTTTGCATGTTGGTCACCAATTTAGATGCGACGCCTTTACATGCAATTCCCATGTCTACAAAACAGGTAGATGATCATGGAGCCATCTGGTTTTTAAGTAAAGACACCAGTGAACACAATCAAAACATCGAAAAAGATAAGAGAGTGCAATTGCTTTATAGCGACACCTCCGATATGGAATTTTTAAGCGTTTATGGAGAAGCATATATCGAGACAAATCGGGAGGTGATTAAAGAATTATATTCCAAGGTTGATGATGCATGGTTCGATGGAGAAAATGACCCAACAATTACAGCGATTAAAGTAATTCCAAGTGAATCGTATTATTGGGACAATAAATACAATAAAATGGTGACTATTTTCAAAATGGGGGTTGCCGCGGTTAGTGGTAAGAAACAGGATGTTGGAGTTCAGGGAAAATTAGATACCTAGAAAACCCCACCCAGAATTGCAAAATGCAATTCTGACCTCCCCGGAGGGGAGGTAAATCTAAACCTTACAGCAGTCTGGCGGAAAGTGAAAATATTAGTGAGTTATTTAAATTAAAGACTGTATTTGTCGGAAAAGACCTCGTAACAGCTTATTTTGTTATGAGGTCTTTTTTTTTATCCCTAATTTAGCCCTCATAAACACTTTTTATGAAGGCATATGTTTTTCCCGGCCAGGGAGCCCAGTTTTCCGGGATGGGATTAGATCTCTACGAAAAATCTTCTGAAGCCCAGGAACTTTTTAAACAGGCGAATAAAATTTTAGGCTTTTCAATTACCGACATCATGTTTGAAGGTTCTGTGGAAGACCTTAAACAAACAAAAGTTACCCAACCGGCTATTTTTTTACATTCAGTAATTTTAAGTAAAGTTTTGGGGGACAATTTTAAACCAGATATGGTTGCCGGTCATTCCCTGGGAGAATTTTCAGCATTGGTAGCCAATAAAACCCTGAGTTTTTCCGAAGGTTTAACTTTAGTATCCAAAAGGGCGATAGCCATGCAGCATGCCTGCGAGCTGGAACCTTCGACCATGGCAGCAGTGCTTGGCCTGGAAGATGAAATGGTTGAATCTGTCTGCGCAGCTATAGATGGGATTGTAGTTGCGGCAAATTATAACTGCCCGGGACAACTGGTAATTTCAGGATCTGTAGATGCTATTGAAAAGGCCTGTGAAAATTTGAAAGAACGTGGAGCAAGAAGGGCAATGGTTTTGCCCGTAGGAGGCGCATTTCATTCTCCTTTAATGGAACCGGCAAGAAAAGAACTGGCCGAAGCTATTGAAAATACCACCTTTAATACTCCAATGTGTCCCATTTATCAAAATGTTAGTACCACAGCGATCACAAATCCTGATGAAATTAAAAAGAATTTGATATTTCAATTAACCGCACCCGTAAAATGGACACAATCCGTGCAAAATATGATAAAAGATGGAGCTTCCACTTTTATTGAAGTTGGCCCGGGAAAAGTATTGCAGGGTCTTGTTAAAAAAATAGATCGAAGTATGGAAACAGCTTCAGCAGAATTATAAAGCATACGATAACTCAACTAAAAAGCCGGATTAAAATCCGGCTTTTTAGTTTCCATTATTTGCTTTTATAAATCATTCCATCTTTCATGACAAAGCTAACAGCTTTAAGTGGGGAAATATCTTCGGATGGATCTCCGGGTACTGCGATGATATCTGCTAAAAACCCTTCTCTGATTTGCCCAATTTGATCCTGCATCCCTAAGATTTCAGCATTGGTGGTTGTCGCCGATTGTATTGCTGCCATAGCCGGCATTCCTGCTTCCACCATATACACAAATTCTCTTGCATTCTCGCCATGATGAAAAACTCCGGCATCTGTACCAAAAGCAATCCCAACTCCTCTTTTATAAGCTTTTGCAAAAGTTCCCTGAATTTGAGGTCCTATTGCCTTTGCTTTTGGAACCACAATCTCAGGAAAATAATTTTCGATCTCGGCCAATTCAGTCACCTCTTTACCAGCAGTAATGGTTGGAACCAGATAGGCATTCTTTTCTTTCATCAGGTCCATCGTCGCTTCGCTCATTAAAGTCCCGTGTTCAATAGTCTTAACTCCAGCCCTAACCGCTCTTTGCATACCTTCATCGCCGTGAGCGTGGGCAGCCACATGAAATCCATAATCCTTAGCCACATCTACGATCGCTTTAATTTCTTCTTCAGTAAACTGGGGATTGGTTCCGCTTTTAGCCACACTTAAAACGCCTCCGGTAGCGGTTATTTTAATAAGATCGGCTCCATTTTTATAACGTTGCCGCACCGCTTTTTTAGCGTCAGCAACATTATTTACCACACCTTCTTTTGGTCCCGGGTCGCCCATTAATTCCCTGCTTCTTCCGTTTGTAGGATCGGCATGACCGCCGGTAGTGGCCAAAGATTTACCTGCCGTAAAAATTCGCGGGCCCTCAACCCTGCCTTTATTGATGGCATTTCTCAGGGAAATATTCACTCCGGACCCTCCCAGATCACGTACAGTTGTAAAACCGGCCATCAGGGTTTTTTTAGCAAATCCCAAAGATTTAAAAGCTACATCAGCTTCATTTTCTATGAATTCATTCATATATTCCGTAGCGCTGGTCTCACTTTCCAAATGCACGTGCATATCGATAAGTCCGGGCAAAACCGTACTATTTTTTAAATCGATAATTGAGTCATTTTCCGAAGCAGGCCTGGTAAATCCTTTTTCAACCGACTTTATTTTATTTCCTGAAATAATAATGGTGGAATTTCCTAAAATTTTTCCAGATTTGGTATCTACCATCTTCCCCGCATGGAGATAGAGATCCTGGGCAGTCATGAAATTGATATTCAGAAGAACGAGAACTAATACAGTGATGTTTTTCATCTAGTTATTTTTTAAGAAGCTGATAATAGTAGAAGTTATATACTCGATCTGATCGTCTTCAAGCTCGGTATGCATTGGTAGCGAAAGCACCTCCTTAACCAATTTGTTGGTCACAGTAAAGTCTTTTTCGAGATAACGATCGTCTACATAAGCCTTTTGTAAATGCAGAGGGATTGGATAATAAACTCCAAAAGGAATCTGCTCTTGTTGTAAATGTTTGGCCAGGGCGTCCCTTTTTCCATCTTTAATCTTTAAGGTGTATTGATGAAAAACATGCGTGTCATAATCTCCTCCCCGATAGGGAATTTCAATGCCTTCAATACCTCTAAAAGCTTCATCATATTTTAAAGCCGATTTTTTCCTGGCCTCATTATACATATCCAGTCTGGGTAACTTCGCCCTTAAGACTGCTGCCTGAAAACTATCCAATCTTGAATTCACACCCACAACATCGTGATGATAGCGTTCATACATCCCATGATTCACAATTCCTCTTATGGTATGTGCAAGTTCATCGTCATTAGTAAATAGAGCTCCCCCATCCCCATATGCCCCTAAATTCTTGGACGGGAAAAATGAGGTTGCGCCTACATGCCCTATTGCTCCAGCCTTTAAAGTTCTATGTTCAGAGTGATAATTTGCTCCGATAGCCTGCGCATTATCTTCGATCACATATAAATTATGTTCTTGGGCAATTGCCATAATCGCATCCATATTGGCAACCTGCCCAAATAAATGCACGGGTACTATGGCTTTGGTTTTTGGGGTAATTGCCTGTTTGATTGCTTCAGTATCGATATTAAAAGTCCTGGGATCTACATCAACCAGAACCGGAGTTAGTTGCAGCAAAGCAATAACCTCCACGGTCGCCGCAAAGGTGAAATCGGCAGTGATTACCTCATCACCTAGCTTTAAGCCAAGTCCCATCATGGCGATTTGTAAAGCATCGGTTCCATTGGCACAGGGAATCACATGTTTTACCCCAAGATATTCTTCCAGTTCCTTTTGAAATTGCTGTACTTCAGTCCCGTTGATAAAGGCTGTAGTTTCAAAAATTTCGTTAAAAGAATTATTAATTTGATCTTTGATTCCTTCATATTGACCTTTTAGATCAACCATTTGGATCTTTTTCATTTACAGTGTTTTTCAGGTTTACGAAAATACGAAATATCAACCCTACTAACAATCCATTTATTCGGAAAGGGCTATTTTAGCACACTTAAGCCATAATTGTGCGGAATTTATATAACGTATTAATCAACTTAAGCGGATTGGTCTTAAAATCGGCAGGTTTCTTCAGCAAAAAATTGCATGAATTTACCAGCGGAAGGGAAAAGCTTTTTGAAAATTTGACTGCGGAAGTAAAAAAAGACCAGTGCTATATCTGGATCCACGCGGCATCTTTGGGTGAGTTTGAAATGGCGGTCCCGGTCATGAAAATGCTGAAAAAAAATTATCCGGAACATTCAATTTTGGTAAGTTTCTTCTCGCCGTCGGGATTTAAAAACAAGAAGCAACATGAACTGGTAGATATCTTTACCTATTTACCGCTCGATACCAAAAAAAACGCCCAAGCTTTTCTTGATATTATCAAGCCTGAAATGGCCTTTTTTATCAAATATGATCTCTGGCCAAATTTTTTATTGGAATTAAAAAGAACCAATTGCCGAACATTTTTGGTTTCAGGAGTATTCAGAAAAGATCAGTTTTATTTTAAAAATCTAGGGACATGGTTTAAAAAGAGCTTGAAAAGCTTTGAACATTTTTTTGTTCAGGATGAGAGTTCAGCAACAATATTGCTGGAAAATGGATTTAAAAATATTTCTGTAGTTGGGGACACACGATTTGACAGGGTTGCTGCTCAGTTAGAAATTGACAATAAATTAGGTTTTATTGAAGATTTCAAAGAAAACGAAATACTCACTGTGTTTGGAAGTACCTGGCCGGAAGATGAAGCATTGTTTGTGGAAACGATCAACCGCTCTAAAGAAGGAAAATTTATTATAGCGCCTCACCAAATCAAACCGGAAAAAATCAAAAGTCTTACCGATAGCATAAAAATTCCGGTGCTTACTTTTTCACAAATGGAAAATATGGAACTTTCAGATTTTAGGGTGCTTATATTGGATACCATCGGCTTATTAAATAAAGCATATAGTTATGCAGATATTGCCTATGTAGGCGGTGCTGCCGGGAAAACGGGACTGCATAATATTCTGGAGCCGGCAACTTTTGAAATTCCGATTATCATTGGTGAAAATTTCAATAAATTTCCTGAAGCACAAAAACTTCAGCGACTTGCAGGGCTGTATCCCGTCAAAAATAAAGAGGAGTTTGCAGAGATTTTTAATAAATTATTTTCAGATAAAAACTTCAGAAATCAAACCGGAAGTATTTGCGGGCACTTTATAAATTCAAATACCGGAGCGACCAGAATTATAGAAAATTACCTTCAAAAAAATTAGGATAAATCCAACAAAAATCTTAAAACTATACTAAAAAATAGGCTACTAATGGTTTTATGTGCCTATTTTTGGCCTATAACTTAAACAAAAACATATGAGACGTTTTAGTATTGTTGCAGGAAGCTTATTGTTAAGCGCTACTGCTTTTACCTCCTGCCGGGAGACTGAAAAACCTCAGGAAAAAGAAGTGATTGTGAGGGAAGTTGAAGTGGAGAAAGAGCCTGAAGTAGAAGAAAGAAAAGGAATTCTGGAAAGAACCGCCCAGGAAGTAGATAAAGAAGTAAATAAAGAAATCGATAAAAAGATCGATGAGATTGGTGATGATAATTAAACGGTAGCTACCTGATTTCCTAGGCTTTGCCCATCCAATTTTATGAAAAATTTAGCAGATGATTAGGCAATTGCGCTGTTTAGCTATATACATTTGTTTAGATTAACCAAATAATTTCAATATGAAAAATCCACTTTTAATATTCGGTTTACTGTTAAGTATGAGTATTTTCTTTACTTCATGTAGGGAAACTGCCGACAATGATACAGATGATATGGAAATGTCCGATGATATGGAAATGTCTGATGACGCGGAAGATGCGATGGATGATGTGAATGACGATAACAACGGTGTAGCAAATGATGTTAAAGAAGCCGGGCGCGATACCAAAGACGCTGTAAAAAATGCCGCTAACGACGTTGGAGACGCTGTGGGTAATGCCGCAAAAGACGTTAAAGATGAAGTTGACGGGAACGATGATTATTAATCAATAAAACCAACTAATTATGAAAAGAATTGTATTTGTAATAGCGCTTTTGCTTACCAGCAACTTCGTGCTTACCTCATGTCGTGAGGAATCTAAAATTGAGCAGGCTGCTGATGATGTGGGAGATGCCGCTGAAGATGTAGCTGATGATTTGGACTAGGTTCCAAGAAATTTAATAAAACTGAAGCCTTATTCTTTCGAATAGGGCTTTTTTATTTCTTGAATGATTTTAATTCCCTTTTCAACTCGTTCATAGAATGCTGAAGCTCCTGGAAAAGTCCATTATTGGTAGGATTATCCAGGTTGAAAGTCAATTTGGAATTTACCTGCCATAATTCCTGAATCTCATGGACATTTATTTCCAAAGGCAGGTATTCTTCGTTGAGAGAAATGAGTAAAACTTTGGAAGGATCTGGTAATTTCTGAAGTTTTTTGACCAGTACAGAATCATACATGACCACCACATATACTTTATTATTGCTTGCCTCATCAATACTTGCAACTGCTTTTCCCATGACCCATTCTCCCGGGCGGTAATTTGGCAACATACTATCCCCTTCAATTTGAAACCCGCGATACGTGGCATTTCTAAATTCAGGTAAAGGAATATCAAAAGCCGGTAATTGGTTATACCATTCCACATCCTGAACATTATGGGGATATCCCGCCGCGGCCTTTTGGTTTACGAGCACCATATTTTCATTATCAGCCGTATCTATAGTAACTACTTTAGGACTCACATCCCCTTTGCTTAATTTCAAATATTTCTGACCACTGTCTCCAAAGATCCACAGAGGATTAATGCCAAATTGCCTTAATAGTTCCGCCACAACTTTTCCAGAAAGCTTGGTGCGCCCACGCTCAATATCTGCCGTAGAATTTTTTACACCAAGTAAATCGGCAAATTCAGATTGGGTAAAATTATTTTCTTCGCGTATTTCTTTAAAATGCTTGATATCAATTGAACCGGGTGTACCCATAATAAATTTATTTGGAATAATTCCAAATTTAAAATTTTATTTGGATATATTCCTTTATTCGGGAATTAATTTTTATAATTATAGCCTAAGAGCCTTAAGGCATTCATCACCACAATTAAAGTTGATCCCTCGTGGAAGGCAACAGCAATCCCAATATTTGCCCAGCCAAAAATAGTTGCCGGTAATAATAAGCCAACAACTCCCAGACTGATCCATAAATTTTGTTTGATGATATTTTTTGCCTTTCTACTTAGCCCAATAGCAAAAGGAAGAATTTCCAATTTATCTGCCATCAAAGCAACATCTGCGGTTTCTAAAGCCACGTCACTTCCAGCAGCGCCCATGGCTATTCCTACAGTACTGTTGGCCATAGCAGGTGCATCATTTACCCCGTCCCCCACCATCGCAATTTTCGACTCTGCTACTTTAAGTTCTTTGATTTTCTCAACTTTTTCTTCCGGAAGAAGACTTCCATAGGCGTTAGTTATACCAATTTCAGTAGCAACTGCATTGGCCACTTGCTGATTATCCCCCGTAAGCATGATCATTTTCCTGATTCCTACCTTTTTTAAGTTGGACAATGTTTCTTTAGCCGCAAGTCGTGGAGTATCCATTAAACCAATGATCCCCTGGAAAGCATTGTTATAAGATACCAACATGACCGTTTTCCCTTCTTTTTCCAGATTGATCACCTGTTCTTTTATTTTTTCAGGAACACCCGCATCCTCATGTAATTCCAGGTTTCCAATGCTAATAGTATCATTATCGATACTTCCCTGAATACCTTTTCCCTGTACCGCTTCAGAATTTGTTATTTCTGGAAGCTGAGCGCCTTCCAGTTTTTCATTCCCATCGCGCACGATCGCCTTTGCCAATGGATGATTACTGGTATGTTCAAGGGCAATAACGCGAGATAAAAATTCCGACTGTGAGGATGCTTCTAACAAGATCACATCAGTAAGTTTAGGTTTTCCCTCGGTGAGTGTCCCGGTTTTATCGAAAGCGATCGCCCTTAAAGTCCCCAGGTCTTCCAAAGGTTTTCCCCCTTTAATGAGAACACCTTTTTTGGCAGCTCTCGCTATCCCGCTTAAAACTGCTGAAGGTGTTGAAATGGCCAAAGCGCAGGGACTAGCTGCCACCAGTGCCGCCATAGAACGATAAAAACTATCAGACCAGTTTTCGTCTACAACCAAGAATGCAAAATTTAAAAGTATGACTAGTAAGATCACTGCCGGCACATAATACCTTTCAAATTTATCAGTAAGTAACTGGGTAGGGGATTTTTTCTCCTGAGCTTCCTGAACCATCGCGATCAATCGGTTCAGGGTGGAGTCAGCAGATTTCTTTAGAACTTTAATTTCAATAGCATTGTCACCATTGATTGTTCCTGCGAATACCCTACTTTTTTCAGGAACTTCTTTTTCAGAATCATATTCGGTTTCTGTATTTTCTATGGGAATTTTATCTACAGGAATACTCTCCCCGGTAATAGGTGCCTGGTTGATACTTGATCTCCCTTTGATGAGAACACCATCAGCAGCAATAGAGGAATTTGGCCTAACCCGAATAATATCATGTACCTGTAATTCTTCAATAGGCGTTTCTACAAAATCCCCATTTACTTTTTTAAAGGCAGTTTTGGGTGACATTCCGGTTAATGCTTCAATAGATTTTCTTGCTTTTCCCATAGCCAGATGTTCTAAGGAATGCCCCAAACTGAATAAGAAGAGGAGCAATGCCCCTTCAGCCCATTTTCCCAGGAAAGCAGCACCAACTGCCGCGAAAAGCATTAAAAAATCAATTTCGAACCTGCCTTTGAATATTTCCTGAATGGCCTCTTTAGTCGTATAAAACCCGCCGAAGAAATAAGCAATTAGATATAGGATTAAAATCACCGTAAATTGGAGACCGGTAAATTCATTCAGTAGAAATCCGGTTATAAGAAAGACCCCGCTTAAAATGGCAAATATAAGTTCTGTTTTTTCACCAAATAGGCCATGATCCTGGTCATGATTATGATTTTGACACATCTATGCTAAGTTTTTATGCAAAACTAAGACTTTAGTGATGCAACTCTATTGCATATATCAAGTGCAATTATCACAAATTCCTTTTAGCAGAAGGTTCATATCTTCGGCAACAAAACCTTCCGGCAGGCTAATGTGGGGTATTTTTTGATCGGTTAGACAAACGGTGGCATTGCACACATTACAATGAAAATGCAGGTGGAGATCTTTGGCAGAAAACTTATCCTGAAAATTTAGATCCAGGGCGTACTTCGCGATTCCGGAACCATCATTGATCTGGTGCACCACCCGATTTTTTTCAAAAGTTTTAAGGGTTCTGTAAAGGGTAGTCCTTTCAGAATGGTCAAAATCATTTTCCAGATCGGCTAAAGTAACGGCGGCTTTGCGATTTTTCAGATAATCAAAAACCATTAACCGCATTGCGGTAGGCCGAACATTTCTTAGTTTCAGAACATTTTCCGCTTCAGTTTTCATCTTTTGGAAAGGTAGAGAAATGTTTAAAAATAATCCAGAAATAAAAATTTCAAATTAAAAAAACCCTTTCAAATTTGCTGAAAGGGTTTTTAATAAATGTAAGGTTCAATTCAATTAACTCTCCGTTTCCAAAGCCATATCGATCCTGGCCATAAGATCATCCCAGTGGTAACGCGTTAATGCATGAGATGAGGCATTTTTTCTCCTGGCAATTTCTGAACGTAGGTTCTTTAATTCCCCACGCATTAAAGCCATAATATCCGACTTTAATATTTCGTCGTCCTTACTGGTTTTTAATTGATTTACATAAGCTGAAGCAATATCGATATAAGATCGCTGCACATTTCTACGGTAGGCATCGGTTTGCCTTCCCGCAAACAATTCACCAAAAAGGCCACGGCGTAAATCCCGCATTAATTCTACCGCGGTATATGCCTTATTTCCCTGATTTTCTTCGTTTGAAACCAAACGCATCAATCGGTCTTTTTCCATTAATTCCTGCAATACTCGTGTTTGCATTTGTTGTACTCTGGCAATAGCTCCGGAAGATTCTATCCGGTTTAAAATGTCCTTATTCAGCAACCATTCTGGAGTGGAAAATGCTTCCTGATTTAAAAATTTCACCGCGTTTTTCTGAATAGTTGAAGGAACGGGTTCATAGATCGCCCCTGCCTGATCTGAAGTTTTTCGGGTTTCATAAACACCACCAACATTGGTAATAACATGGCCCACATAACCTCTCCACATATAGTTCAATTCACGATAAACTTCTTCCAGATCTTCATAATCTTCTCCATCTTTAGTAGTCCATTCAGCTAAATTTGGCACCACTTTTTTCAAATTTTCCAAACCGTAAGTACTCGCTTTTACATTGTCATCGCCCAAACTTTCACGTTGGGAATTGGGATCTACGCCATCATATCCACCTCCGAATTCATACCAGCGATTTCCTGCTTTTTCCAGGATCCATTTATTTAAGGTGTTTTTTTCAGCTTCTGGAGAATTTGCTTCGGGAAGATAGCGATAGCCCCAGTTGATCGCATATAGATCATAAGGCCCCATCATCCTGATATAGCGGACATCCTCGTCTTCCGGTTGCGCGACATAATTCACCCGGGCATAATCCATGATCGAAGGGGTTAGTCCATATTTTCTAGTGAATTCAGCAGATCTTAACGAATCGACGGGATATGCGGAACTGGCTTTCATATTATGCGGAAGTCCCAAAGCATGGCCAACTTCATGCGCGATCACCATGCGCATCATTTCCCCAATTTCCTCTTCCGGCGTATCTAAACTTCTCGCATCCGGATTTTGCGCCCCCGCCTCGATCATAAACCGGTTGCGATAAGATCTTAAGTGATTATGATACCAGATAATATCACTTTCTATGATCTCCCCTGTTCTGGGATCTGAAACCGAAGGCCCCACAGCATTTCTAGTGGTACTGGCCACATAGCGAACTACAGAATAACGCACATCTTCCGGGCTAAATTCAGGATCTTCTTCCTTCGTGGGCGGATCTTTGGCAATAATGGCGTTTTTAAAGCCGGCTTCTTCAAAAGCCACATTCCAGTCTTCAATCCCTTTTTTGAAATAAGGTCGCCATTTTATAGGAGTGGCAGGATCGAGATAATAAACAATAGGTTTTACCGGTTCCACCAGTTCACCCCTTTTATAGGCTTCAATATCTTTGGGAACCAGTTGCCATCTTCTGATAATTTCATAATCATCAGACTTTAATTTATCGGAATCATAATCATATTTATCGATGGTGAACCAGCCCACACGATAATCGGCTAAGCGTGGCTGCATTTTCTCTTCGGGAAGCAGGATCATCGATTGGTTCATTTGCATGGTAATGGTTCCTGCCTGGCCTCTTTCCGGTGGCTCTTCGGCCTCATAGGTCATCACATGTTTGATTTCTATATTTTTGGGATAAGCATGAGCAGATTCAATATAAGACCTCGACTGGTCAAGCTTTT
The DNA here is from genome assembly GCF_023718305.1 of Gramella sp. AN32. Taxonomy (GTDB): domain Bacteria; phylum Bacteroidota; class Bacteroidia; order Flavobacteriales; family Flavobacteriaceae; genus Christiangramia; species Christiangramia antarctica. Next base: position 27,852 of record NZ_QEYO01000020.1, on the reverse strand, counting down.
TTACCTTATATTCTTTCCTAAGTCGGGATGAAATACCATTTATTGCCTGAATTTCTTCCTCAAACATCGAATTTACTTCGATCACCACACTGGAAGAATCTGCACTGTAGGTTTCAATTTTTGAACTGTAGAGAATAGGATAAAAATTATTCGCGCGAACCGACTGATATATGGGAGATTCCTCCTCACTTTGATTTTCGAAGCTCATCACCTTCACATCAATATTTCCATTTCGCTTCGTCCAGCGCACTACCTGCTCGTTCACTTTAGAACCGGCATTCACATAACCACCACCAAACCCCGAAGGAACACCGGCAATCCTGCTTACCCATAACATGTCTTTATCCAAAATATCCATGGGTATTTCAAAATAAAGTTTATCCCCAACCATATGGGTTTTAAAAAGACCTTCATCGGTCTTTGCGTTTGAAGTAATGACTTCTTTATAACTTTTTAAATCACTTTTTTCCTTTTTTGGCTTTTCTGAATTTCCTGCAATGGGCATGGACGTTTTACAACCCAAAAAACTGAGAAATAATAGCGCCACACAAGCTATTTTTTTGATCATAAAATTATTTTTTCTCAAGATAATCAAATTCAGTTGAAATGAAGAAAACAGGAATACTGAGATTAAAGTGCGGGTAAATTTCTTAAAAAACTGCTGATCGATTTTTGTTAATTCTTTCCTAATAGAAAGAGTCAATTATTTATCTTTGAGTTCCCTGCAAATTTTTAATATGACATACGCCAAGTATTTCTTTATACTATCAATTCTTTTTCTTACCAGTTGTAAAAAGGATCAAAAGGATTCAGAAGTTGAAAAAACCTACCTTTTTAACAGTATTGCTTCTGAAACTTCAGGAGTGAAATTTGTGAATAAGCTTACTGAAGATCCCGAACATAGCATCATTAATTATATTTATTTCTACAATGGAGGGGGCGTTGCCGCGGGTGATATTAATAATGATGGCCTGGCTGACCTTTATTTTGTCTCCAATATGGGCGAGAATAAATTGTTCCTGAACAAAGGCGATTTCAAATTCGAAGACATTAGTAAAAAAGCGAATATTGCAGGAAATTCCAGCTGGAATACCGGTGTAACTATGGTCGACATTAATAACGACGGGAATCTGGATATTTATGTATCGGCAGTTTCCGGGTTGCTTGATTTTACAGGACATAATGAACTTTTTATCAACAACGGCAATCTCACATTTACGGAAAGTTCCGCGGAATATGGCCTTGATTTTAAAGGATACAGTACGCAGGCCTATTTTTTTGATTATGATAAAGACATGGACCTGGACGTTTATATCGTAAACCACGCAGTGCATACCACTTTATCATATGGAATGGCAAATGTTCGATCTGAACGAGTGCCGTTAACCGGAGATGTTCTCCTTCAGAATAATAATGGAAAATTTAGCGATGTTAGTGAAAAAGCCAATATTTATGGCGGTGTAAATGGTTACGGCTTGAGCGCTTCTTTAGCCGATTTTAATAATGACGGCTGGGATGATATTTATGTGTGCAACGATTTTCATGAAGAGGATTATTATTACCTCAACAATCAGGATGGCACCTTTACGGAAGATCTGGGTTCCAGTTTTTCAACGATCAGCCGGTTTTCCATGGGTAGCGACGCAGCCGATATTAACGGGGACGGTTACCAGGATTTGATCACGCTGGATATGCTTCCGAAGGATGAAAGGGTGATCAAAGAAAGTGAAGGCGACGATATGATGCTGAATATGCAAAAAAAACTGAGGGACCTTGGATATAAAGATCAATATGCCCGCAATATGCTGCAAATTAACGAGGGCGGAAACTACTTCTATGAGTCCGCAATCTTTAATGAAATTGAAGCAACCGACTGGAGTTGGGGACCTCTGGTGGCAGATTATAATAATGATGGTTTTCAGGACCTTTTTATTGCGAATGGAATCTTACGCCGGCCAAATAATCTTGATTTTAAGAAATATGTTTCCAATGCTTTTAAGAATAGAAGCGAAAGCGAAGGAGTCGCCTGGCTTTATAAATCCCGGGAACAAATGCCCAAAGGCGATGTGACCAACGAGATTTTTGAAGGGAATAATGAGAAATTCCGGAACCGAACCGGAGACTGGATCGAGGATAAGGCCGGTTTTTCCAACGGCTCGGCTTATGTAGACCTGGATAATGACGGTGATCTTGATTTGGTAGTTAATAATCTGGAAAGTGAAGCGGGGATATATCAAAATACCACGAATAAAGGGAACTGGCTGGAATTGAGCTTTGATTATCAGGAAAATAACAAAGAGGGAATTGGTACAAAGGCTACCATCTTTTCTGCGGATAAAAGGCAATTTAAGCAACTCTTCAGATCTCGGGGTTTCCTTTCTTCCGTAGATAACCGGCTGCATTTTGCATCTAAAGAAAAGATTGATTCTATTGAAATTATCTGGCCAGACAATACATTTCAAATCATTAAAAATCCTGAAGCCAATCAGCAATTAAAGGTTTCTTATTCCGACGCTTTGAAAACTTACGAGTATAAAAAAAGAAAAGAGGAGAATCTATTTAAGAAAAAAGACCTCATCACATTTGAACATTCAGAAGATGGATATAATGACTTTTTTAATGAAAAATTGATCCCTTATAAAGTTTCTACGATGGGACCAGCCGTGGCGATTGGAGATGTAGATAACAATGGGTTTGACGATTTGTTTATTGGCAATGCCTCAGGAAAGCAGGCAAAATTATTTATGAACACAGGCACCCGTTTAAATGAAAAGGCAATTTCAGTAATTATCGCCGATTCCTCTTTTGAAGACAATGCAGCGGAATTCTTTGATGCCGATAATGACGGGGATTTGGATCTTTATGTGGGAAGTGGCATCAACACAAATCGTGATCAACAATTTGAATTAGATCGCCTTTACATCAATGAGAATGGAAATTTTATTAGATCTAAAGATCAGATTCCTGATAATTATTTAATCACCGCTACAGTGAAAGCTGCAGATTATGACCAGGACGGGGATCTTGATCTTTTTATTGGCAATAAAGCTGAAGCCGGAAATTTCGGTAAGTCTGTACCTTCTTATCTTCTGAAAAATAATGGGAAAGGGCAATTTTCTAAAATCGCTATAAATCTTAACTCGCATGTAACTTCCGCAAAATGGAATGATTTAAATGAGGATACATACCCTGAATTACTGGTTACTACAGAATGGGACACTCCGAAGATCTATTCCAATAATAAAGGTTCCCTGGAATTGCAAAATTCAATTCCTAACCTGAAAGGATTATGGCAGGCTGTGGATTTATATGATATCGACGGTGATGGCGATAAAGATATACTTTTAGGTAACTGGGGTTTAAATACGCGATATAATTTTAAAAAAGGAAATCATTTAAGGATGTACCATTCCGATTTTAATGATGACGATATTTTCGAAACAATTATAGCTTATGAGCTAAATGGCAAATTTTATCCAATTCATTCAAAAGATGAACTGGCCTCACAAATGAATTACATTAGTAAAGTTTTTAACACGCATGAGGAATATGCGCTAAAAACGATCAACCAGATCTCTTCGGAAAAAGCAATAAAATCCAGCATTATTTATGAACTGAATGAACTTGCTTCGGGATATTTGGAAAATAACGGGGGAAAATTCACCAAATTCAAAGCCTTTCCGGCAGCATTTCAACTGGCACCTCTCACTTCATTTCAACAAATCCAACTGGCCGGAGAAACACAACTTTTAATAAGTGGAAATAGCTTTCACGTGAATACCTATCATGGGGGTTATTCTTCTTTAAAAGGTTTACTCGTTCAGGATCTAAACAATTTCAAACTGGTATCAGATTTCGGCATTGAACCTTTTAATGAGCAAATTAAAGCCACACCAAATCTTAAAATGAAAAATGGAAATATTTTGTTTGTGCTTCCGAACAATGGAGAGGTGATGAGTTATTTATTTAAAAATTGATTTTAACTCTGAAAATAATTTTTACCACTACCCTCTTCAAAAGTACTCCTGGAATTTTATGTTCTTTTGAAAATAGTAGTGAGAAAACACCAATACGTGCGCTTTAAGTATTCGATAATTCTGCTTAAAGAGAAAAGAACTAATAGCTTTCTCTTTAAACATGCATGCATTCCAGATAACAGAATCAAAAGATTTTCTTGTATCCCAAATTATAAAAATCGAAAGCTCTCTGAAACCGACTCTCTCTTCCCCTGGGACAGGCAGGTTCGACGCAAAAGTCCCGGGTAATAGTTTATTAAAAACACTGCAAGGACTTTATAAAATATTTTATTGAAAGCCATGCGTGGTGTGCCGGGTTTTTATTAATTTGTTGGACAGGAGCTTAGGTAAGTATAACAGCATTATAAAAACCTTTAATTACAAAATATGTATGTTCGACGAGGATAAAAAATTTGATGCTATTGTTATTGGTTCCGGGATATCCGGGGGCTGGGCGGCAAAAGAATTATGTGAAAAAGGTTTAAAAGTACTGGTACTGGAGAGGGGGCGCGATGTAAAACACCTAAAAGATTATCCCACGGCCTTAAAAAATCCCTGGGATTTTAAATATGGGGGAAGGATGAGCAGGGAATATCTTCTTAAAAACCCTCTGATCACCAAAACCTATGCTGTAAACCAATCTACGACCCATTTCTTTATCGAAGATGAGGACCATCCTTATATACAGAAAAAACCTTTTGACTGGATTCGCGGGTACCAGGTGGGCGGAAGATCCCTAACCTGGGGCAGGGCTTGCCAAAGGTGGAGCAATTATGAATTCGAAGCCCCCGCCAAACATGGTTATGGTATAAAATGGCCCATAGACTACAAGGACATTGCGCCCTGGTATTCCCATGTGGAAAATTTTATAGGGGTGTGCGGCAATAAAGACGGGGTTGAAGCAATGCCAGACGGGGAGTTTTTACCGCCATTTGATTTTAATTGTGTTGAAAAACACCTTAGTGATAAAATAAGCGAACATTATCCAGATAGGTATATGGTACAAGGGAGATGGGCCCAGCTTACCGAACCAAAAAAAATCCATCTGGATCAGGGAAGGGGAAAATGCCTAGCTCGCAATCTTTGTATGCGGGGTTGTCCTTATGGCGGTTATTTCAGCTCAGTTTCTTCTACATTGCCCTGGGCCGCCGAAACCGGAAATTTGACTATACGCCCCCATTCGGTGGTGCATTCTATTTTATATGATAACGAAACAGGAAAAGCTTCCGGGGTCAAGGTGATAGATTCCAATTCCGGGGAAGAAACAATATTCAATGCCCGTATTATTTTTGTTAATGCTTCAGCTTTAAACACTAACCTTATCCTTCTCAATTCCAGGTCCCAACGGTTTCCCAACGGTTTAGGGAACGATAATGGTCTATTGGGAAAACACATCTGTTTTCATATCTATCGGGCCAATGCAAGTGCCGCTATCGATGGTTTTGAAGATAAATATTACTACGGCAGGAACCCCACGGATACAATTTTGGCAAATTTCAGAAATCTGGGCAAAAAGGATAAAGATTTTTTTGGGGGCTATACTACTTTCTGCGGCGCATATAGGGCATCAACAACAGGCGTGCCTGATGGAGAGCCACAACTAGGGGCGAATTTTAAACATGCTTTAAGCGAACCGGGGGAATGGCGCGTCTATATGTACATGCAGGGAGAAACCATTCCTAAAATCACCAACCAGGTATACCTTAGCCCGGATAAAAAAGATAAATGGGGCATCCCCTTATTGGTAACAGATGTAGCTTACGATGAAAACGATGAAAAAATGATCGAAGATTTCCTACAGGAAAGCCGGGAGATGCTACAAAAAGCAGGTTGTAAAGATATTGTCACGGCAGATAACAAGCAGTCGCCCGGGCTGGATATCCACGAAATGGGAGGGGCGAGAATGGGAAAAGATCCCAAAACTTCCCTTTTAAACCAGTGGAACCAGCTGCATTTGTGTAAAAATGTTTTTGTGACAGACGGTGCCTGTATGACAAGTACAGGCAACCAAAGCCCCTCCATTTTGTATATGGCACTTACGGCAAGGGCTGCGGGATATGCTGCAGAAGAATTTAAAAAAGGAAACTTATAAATATTGTTTATGGAAAGGAAAGTAGGGATTGGGCTTATAGGCTCGCAATTTATCACCACAATCCACGCAGAAGCATTGCGCCGGGTCCCCAATGCCGAAATTTTGGCGGTGATATCCCCTACCCCGGGAAATGCCGAAGCTTTTGCACGAAAAAACAATATACCACACCATTTCACCCAACTCGAAAAAATGTTGGAAATGAAAGAAATAGATATGGTAGTGGTTGGTGCCCCAAATTTTCTCCATTGTGAGATCGTTTTAAAGGCTGCCCAAGCAGGAAAGCATGTCGTGGTAGAAAAACCTTTATGCCTAAACCTTCAGGAAGCAGATAAAATGATCGCTGCCTGTAAAAAGGCCAAGGTAAAACTGATGTATGCTGAAGAGTTATGTTTTACCCCAAAATATGTTAGGTTAAAAGAATTGCTGGATGAAGGCGCCCTGGGAAAACCGGTATTGTTCAAGCAAAGTGAAAAACACGATGGGCCCCATTCAGAACATTTTTGGGATGTAGAAAAATCAGGTGGCGGGGTCACTATGGACATGGGCTGCCACGCTATCCAATTTTTTAGATGGCTCAACGGGAAAAATCCAATAAAATCTGTTTACGCCCAAATGAACACCAGTGTGCATACAGGTAAAACCAGGGGGGATGATAACGCAATAATTATCCTAGAATTTGAAAATGGTACGATAGGGGTCGCTGAAGAAAGCTGGACCAAGTTAGGCGGCATGGAAGATAAAGCCGAAATACACGGCTCTGAAGGAGTTGCTTATGCCGATGTGCTGCAGGGAAGTTCCATACAAACCTACAGCAAAAAAGGGGTAGGCTACGCAGTTGAAAAAGCAGGAAGCACCGTGGGCTGGAGTTTCACCATCTATGAAGAGATCTGGAACTATGGCTTTCCACAGGAATTTGAACATTTTGTAGATTGTGTGCAGAATAACAAACAACCCCTGGTAACAGGAGAAGACGGGAGGACAGTGCTGGAAGTGATTTTCGCTGCCTATGAATCGGCAGGAACAGGTAAAAAAGTGTATTTACCTTTTAAAACCGAGGCTGATAGACCCTATAAACTCTGGAAAAAACGGGATAAAACAATCAAAAATGGATAGAAGGGAAGCGTTAAAAATCACCTCAATTTTTTTGGGAGGGACTATCATTGGTTCAGGATATTTTATTTCCGGATGCGCTTTAGACGAGGCCTCCGGAGAATTTCTTTCCGAAGCCGAAATCCATTTCCTTAATGAAGTAGGGGAAACAATTTTGCCTGAAACCAAAAGGTCACCAGGCGCAAAGGCTGCTAACGTTGGAGCGTTTATGCATACCTTCGTACGTGACTGTTACTCCCCGGAAGAACAAGAGATTTTTAAAGCAGGAATTGAAAAGTTGAACCATAGAGCTAAAGCAGCATATTCTGCAAATTTTATAGACGTTCAGCCTGAACAAAAGTTTAAGTTGCTGGTAAAGATTGACCAGGAAGCGGAGAAAGCAAACCTTCACTATTTTACCATGTTCAAGCAATTGAGCATCCTGGGTTATTTCACTTCCCGGCCGGGCGCAACCCAGGCGCTGCGTTACAATCCGGTTCCCGGGGAATTCATAGGTTGTATTCCTTACCAGGAGGGGGATAAAGCTTTTGCTGGCAGGGTATGAAAATTCAATATTGTAAAAATTACGAAGAAATGAGCCGGCAAAGTGCCCGGCTGTTAATTTCCCATATTAAAGGAAATGGTACAAAATCCTTGTGCCTGGCCTCTGGCAGTTCACCGCTAGGCCTTTATAAAAATTTTGTGGATGCCTATAAGGAAGATCCGGCTAATTTTCCAAATTTAAAGGTGGTGAAACTGGACGAATGGGGAGGCATAGACATTACAGAAGAAACATCTGGGGAAAGTTATTTAAAAACAAACATTTTAGCGCCCCTGCGCATAAAGGAACCCAATTTTATTTCCTTTCAAACTAATACGGCTTCGCCGGAAAAAGAATGTGAAAGAGTCCAAGATGAACTTGAAAATTTGGGTGCCCTGGACGTATGCATATTGGGGCTGGGAATGAACGGGCATTTAGGTTTTAACGAACCTGCCAAAGAATTAATGTCTTACTGCCATGTAGCTAAACTTAGCAGAAAAACCCTGCAACATGCTATGGCGGTTTCCATGGCGAAAAAACCTACCTACGGGTTAACCCTGGGCATGGCCAATATCCTGAATTCTAAAAAAATCATCCTGGTGGTTTCCGGTGCCCACAAACAGATAGTCATAAAACACCTGCTAGAGCAAAAGATTTCCACTTACCTCCCCGCTTCACTTTTATGGCTACATCCCAATACTACCTGCTTTATTGATGAGGAAAGCCATACAAGATAGGGCCTCACTACGATTAAGATTCGCTTCTGATGGTTCTCGTTAACAAAAATAATTATGTGCCTTTCAATTGGCACCCCATCACTTCTTTTCAGCAAATTGAATTAACGGGAGAAACACAACTTTTAATAAGTGGAAACAGCTTTACTGTATATACGTATCATGGAGATTATTCTTCTTTAAAAGGTTTACTTGTTCAGGATTTAAACAATTTCAAACTGGTATCAGATTTTGGCATTGATCCTTTTAATAAGCAAATTAAACCCACACCAGACCTTAAAATAAAGGTAGAAACATTTTGGCAGTGGTACCGAATAATGAAGAGGTAATGGTATATAGCATTCAAGATCAGAATTAATAATTTCAGGATAAATACCTGTTTTTCGAATTCTCATAGGCCCATAAACAATCAGAATCTTCAAATCGGCCAGAAATTCCCCTGTGATTATTTTTCCTTATTCAATCCCACTAGTTCTTCCAATTGTTTTTCTTTAAAAACCATAGTCCTATGTGGAAATGGAATAGAAATTCCTTCCCGGTCAAAGCGTTTTTTAATACTTTCGTATAAATCACATTTCATTTGGAAAGCTTCTTCGAAATTGCTTGCCCAGGCCCAGGCGCGTAAGGTCACTGCTGAATCATCCAGGCCTATCACCCGTACAAGGACTTTCTTTTTATTATTGTATTTGTCCAGTTCACTGCGATGGTCCATGAGATTGGGATGGTCTTCACATTCTTCCCGCATAATATGCTTGGCCAGGTCTATATCACTATCATAAGAAATCCCTACTTCCACCCATTGGCAACACATGCGTTCGCCTAAATCGTAGTTGATCAATTTCTCTTTATTGATGATCGCGTTGGGGATCACGATCATCTTATTCTCGTAATTTCTTATTACGGTATGGCGCAGGGTAATATCTGTAACCGTTCCCACCATAGACTCATCTACTTTAATAATGTCACCTAATTTGAAAGGTTTGAAAGAAATGATGAACAATCCGCCAACCAAATTGGAAAGTGCCTCTTGTGAAGCAACACCAACCACTACTGCCAAAACTCCAGCCCCACCTAAAGCCGTAGCGGCAAAACTGCGCATCGATTCAAAAGCGATAAGGATTAATAAGGCTCCTATAAAATAAACCCCAAAAATGGCGATGTACCTCAAAAATTTATAACTAGTGATATCCTGATTTTCTGCACTTCTTTGATTAATAGTTCTTTTAAACCAGGTTTGTACCAGGGAAACCGTAACTAGAGTAATCACGGCAACTATACCTAGGTAAAATACGAGATAAAAATTTTGAGTAGCCGCTTTGTATTGCTCTTCATCAATAAAAATAAATGCCAGGGCCAATAACCCTAGCACAACCCAAAGTGCATTAAGTATTTTTTGAACAAGATGCATCGTGGAAGGTTCTTCATTAGGGTACCTACCTATAAAACGTTTTTCCAACCATTTATGAAGTAGTCTGGTTAAAAAACGCAAAAACAATACAATACCAACTACGATAATTGCGTAGATAATTGCTTCTTGATGGGTATTCCAGAATTCTATCATTTTTGCTTGTTTTTATTGTATTTGTATATGGCATATAGTGGAATATAAATCAAGGCTATCCCCATAAATCCAGTTATTAATAAAGTTTGAGCTCCTTGTAGTTGAAGCAGCTTAAATAGAAAAGACAATAAGGTTATGGAACTAAATAATGCTCCCGATATATATACAAATTTTCTCATTTTTATTGAAACTTTTTCTGGTTTCCAAAACCTTCCAGTTATTAGCCATCAACCAAAGCCTGTCTTTCGACAAAAACTGAAAGGTCTGGAACCATTTGTTTATTTAAATTTTGACAGAACCGCTGAGAAAATTAAACCTATGGCGAGGCCCAGAATTATAATACTCACAAAAGCTAAAGGAGATTGAAGCAATTGGAATAATCCGGCCCCAAGGCCAATAACAATCCCGCCATAAATCACCCATGAACTTTTATTCATTTTAGTATTATTCTTTTATTTGATCCTTTGTTCATCAATGAGCTGTATGTACTTGTAATTCTGAAATATCATGGGCTTTAGCTTTAGCCTCTTTTCTTTTGATATCTCCTTTCCAGATGTCTATAACCACATACATTACCGGAACAATAATAACAGTGAAAATCAGGGAACTGGTAAGTCCCCCAATAAGTACCATCGCCAGTCCGTTTTTCCATTCTGCTCCAGCCCCTGCTGCAAAGGCAATAGGGATCATCGCAATTACCATGGCGAGGGTCGTCATTAAGATTGGGCGTAACCTGGAAAGTCCAGCATTTACTACAGCTTCCACACTTTCCATCCCATCTTTTTTAAATTGATTGGCGGCATCCACAATTAAGATCGCGTTTTTAATAACCAATCCTACCAGCATAATCAATCCCAGAAATGTAAATACACCTAAACTTTCCTGGAACAATGCCAGGATTAAGAAAGCGCCAATCATCGCCGTAGGCACAGAGAACATGACCACCAATGGGTAGGCATAACTTTCATAAAGTGCCACCATAATTAGGTACACCAGTACAATAGACATAAGCAACGCCAAGCCTAAACTGGCAAAAGCTTCCGTCTGGCTTTCCAAATCACCGCCCATTTCAAATTCGACACCTTCCGGCATTTCCATTTGTTCAATGGCCGTTTGCACCTCTGTAGAAACTGTTCCCACGGGACGTCCCACTACCTGTGCGCCAATGCTCACGCTACTGCGCTTGTTGTCCCGTTGTAATTTGGAAGGACCGGTAGATTGATCTACTGCGGCAAATTGTTGTAATTCTATTAACTCGCCCGTTGAATTTAGAAATGTGACTTTTCGTATGTCCTCTATATTCTGACGATCAAACTGATCCAGCTTTACGTTGATATCATATTCATTTTCGCCATCACGAAATTTATACTGTGTATTACCGGCAAAAGCGTTTTGCATCGTATTACCAACGGTGCTCATGGTAAGATTTAATGCAGCCATTTTATCACGGTCTACAGTGATGGCAACTTCTGGATTCCCTCCTTTGGCAGAAAGCTCAACTTCTCTTGTGCTGTTTACGCCTTCAATGGTACGCTTTACTTCTTCCGCAGTATCCATTAAAACATCTATATCGCTACCTGTAAGTAAAACCTGAATAGGCCCTGCGGTGCTTCCGCCAACCATCCCCACGGCAGCTGTTTTAAATTTCACCCCGGGAATATTTTTGGTCAATTTGATCTTGATATCCCTGGCAAACTGTTCCGAAGTGATGCTGCGCTCATCGGGGCTTATCATTTTAGCATTTATCTGGGCCAGATTTGAAGAATTTCCACCACCGCCTGTTCCTGTACCCACCGTAGAAAATACGGAAGAGACAATTTCATCTTTCAGCAGTATATCTTCAACAGCAAGAGTGGCGAGGTTGGTTTCTTCAATAGTGGATTCCTTGGGCAATTCTAATTCCACGATAAATTCACCATTATCGCCATTCTTTACAAATTCACTTCCTATAAAACCGAATGCCAATAATGATAGCGAGGCAAGAACCAGAAACAACAATGAAAAAGCCGTAATACGCTTACGGGAAAGCGTCCATTGTAAGATGTTTTTATAAATAGTGTTAACGCCGGTTAGGAAGTTTTCAAAAGCGATCAAAGGCCTGTGTAACATTTTCTTTTTGTCCAGGGTTATAACTTCTGAAAAGCGGGAAGACAATAAGGGGGTTAGCGTAAAGGAAACAATTAGCGAGATGCCAGTTGCAAAAGCAACTACTACCGCAAACTGTTTTAAAAGGTCCGCAATAAGTCCGGTCACAAAAGTAATGGGCAGGAACACGGCAATTAACACCAGGGTAATGGACATTACAGAAAGCCCGATTTTTTTCCAGCTTTCCATCGCCGCATCCCAACGGCTTTTCCCTTTTTCCATTTCGGCATGGATTTGTTCCAAAACTACAATACTGTCATCCACCAGGATCCCGACTACCAGGGAAAGCCCCAATAAGGTCATCAGGTTTAATGTATACCCCAAAAGGTTCATGGCAATAAAAGTAGCCACGATAGAAACCGGGATGGATACCATCACAATAATTGAATCTTTCCAACTCCGCAGAAAAAACAGCATGATGATGGCTACCAACCCAACCGCGAGCATCAGGTCAAATATCACCGCATTGGCAGCTTCTAAGGTAAATACAGAACTATCCTGGGCAACAGCTATGTTTAAGTTTTTATCGGCATATTCTTCTTCAATTTTTGCAATTTCAGCTTTAATATCTTCAGCTACCTGCACCGTATTACCATCACTTTGTTTGGAAATGGTCAATCCAATGGAGCTAATCCCATCTATCCTGGAAATAGTGGTCACCTCTTTGGTAGTATCGTAAACTTCGGCGATGTCCTCTATACGAACACTTGCGCCGTTGCCAGTGGTAATTTCCAGACCTTTAATATCTTCTACATCCTGGAATTTTCCTGAAAGCCGAACCGTTACCTGTTGTTTGTCGTTCTTGATATTTCCCGTAGGAAAGTCCAGGTTGGCCGCTGAAATGGCCTGGGTTACCTGAAGGATACTCAATCCATAGCCTTTCAACTTATCCCTATCTACATTTACACGGATTTCCCGCTCATTGCCACCAATAACCTGTACCCGGGCAACTCCTTCTATTCGGGAAAGCGTTTCCTTAATGTCATTTTCAACCAGATCATTAAATTCTGTCACATCCATTTCCGAAGAGACACCCAAACGCATAATAGGTAGATCATCAAACGAAAACTGGTCAACACTCGGTTGGTTTACCTGGTCTGGCAACTGGCCCACGATATTGTTTACTTTTCGCTGGGCATCCTGCAAAGCCTGGTCAACATCGGCATTATAGGTCAATTCTACATTAACTATGGAAATACCTTCCTGCGATGTTGAGGTGATGTTTTTTACCCCTTCCAGAGCACTTACCGCATCTTCGATATTCGTGGTTACTGAATTCTCCACTTCGCTGGGGGATGCTCCGGGATAGGTGGTGCTAATAGAAAGCTGGGGCGAGGTGATTTTTGGTAACAGCTCATAACCCAGGCTGGTGTAACTAATAATCCCTAAGAGGGCAACAATGGTAAAGATAACTACGGCAAGCGTAGGTCTTTTTACGGATAATTCTGTGATAGTCATCTTACTTGTTGTTTATGATTTTTATTTTTGTTCCTTCAGTAAGGTTAATGATTCCTTTGGTCACGATTTGCTGCCCGTTTTGCAAGCCATCAAGTACCACCACATCACCATCGATAACCGCACCTGCGTTGATTTTCTGAAGGGTGACCGTGCTATCTTTTACAATATATACTGAAGGATTCTGTAAACTTCCCACAATGGCTTCCCGAGGAATGACCATTGCATCCTGCTCGTTGATTTTTAAGGCGTCAAAATTAACCTCGGCAAAGAGACCGGCGCGCAATTGATTCTCTTGGGTATTATCTACTTCAATAGTGACTTGAAATTTTCTTGAGACATCTGCCTTTACACTGATGTTGCTAACCATTCCTTGAAAGGTTTCCAAAGGATATACATCTGTTTTTACTGAAACCTGCTGGCCTTCCTTAATTTTTGAAAGGTTGTTTTCCGCAATGTTCACCACGATCTTCAGCCTGTCTATCTGTACGATTTCGGCAATGTCATTTCCCGGCATTACAAAACTGGTTTCCTCGACCATTAAATTATTCACTACACCATCTATGGGTGATTTCACTACCGTAAAACTCAATTGTTGATTGATTTGGGCAATATTCGCCCGGGCATTTTCACGCTGGATGCGAATGTCTTCCAAAGCACTTTGCGATACGGCACCTACTTCTAACAGGCGCTCATAACGTGCCACATCTTTTTCCGCTTTTGCGAAAGCACTCTGCGCGCTGCTTAATTGTGAACTAAGGGAAACTGCATCTACACGTGCGATAATTTGTCCTTTTCTTATTTTCTGTCCCTCTTCCACCTGCAGGTTTTGGATGCTTCCCTGGGATTCGGCCACAAGCATCACTTCTTCCCAGCCCTTAAATTCTCCAGTAGCAGTTAGTCCATTAGATATGGTTTTTGCCCCTACGGTGGCGGTTTGTACAGGGATTGCAAATTCTTCAGGAATAGCGGTCGCTTTCTCGTTCATCTCTTTTTTGTTATTGAACAAGGTGTACCCAACAACCCCAATTAGGGCCACGACAACTATGATTATTATATTTCTTGTTTTCATTATATAGTGTTTATACGGTTGATACCTGCCGGCAGGCAGAATTAGTTTGTTACTGATGGATTTACAATTAATTGAGAAAGTCTGCCACTGGATTTCAATAAAGTGACTTCGGCTACTTTGGACTGAAGGAGCGCATTAAGGTAATTGGATTGTGCCTGTCTTAAGGCAAATTCAGAATCCAGTAGTTCCGTTAGGTTCGCAACCCCTTCATTATAGGAGATTTTAATACCATCATAGTTTTCCTGGGCCAATTCCATATTCCTTAGCTGGCTCTCTATCTGGGAATTGCTTAGGAGCAATTGTTCCCTTGCATCACCAAATTCTTTCTGGATATTCAGTTCTAAAGTTTCCTGGTCCAGTTCTAACTGTTCGGTGACAAATTCCTTTTGTTTTAAACGATTGCGCCGTTGGAAGCCATCGAATATGGGGATAGTCGCAGAAATCCCCCAGGTACCACTCCATTGTCCCTGATAAAGATTGGGATCAAAATCTAAGAATTCGTTGGCCTGTCCTAAATAATTGTACCCGAAACTTGCACCTAGTTTTGGCAAATATTCTGCCTTGATAAGCTTTTGGTCAATAATAGATAACTCGATAGATTTATCCAGTTGTTGGTATTCCAGGTTCGCTTCCAAAAGTAGTTCAGTTCCCAGAGGATAGGGTTCCCGATCTTCCAGTTTTTCCACTAAAACGACCTCGGTAGCCATAGGGATATTCAGCAGAACTTTAAAAAGCCTTATCTGCTGGTTTTTTCCGAACACAGCATCCTCGATTTGTGTTTTAAGGTTGGAACGGTTTACAAGCAGTTGGTTAAGGTCTAGTTTTTTTATAATGCCTTCCATATATTTAGCATTGGAAAGTTCAATGAGGTTATCTGTACGGTTATAGTTTTGTTGCAACAATTCCACCTGCTTTTGAAAAACCTGTATCTGGATATAAGTTTGGATCACATTTACAATTAAGTCCTGGGTGGTCACCAGCGTCTGCAGGTTCCTAAGTTCAGCAAGTGCGGTAGTACTTTTTATGGAATTGAAAAGTTTGAAATCGAGCAATTGCTGTTGCACATTTACCCCGGCAGCATACTGGTAGCGATTGCCAAAGGCGACACCTATAGTAGTTCCCGGTTCACCGCCAAAAATTTCACCTGGCAATTGTTGTTCCTGTAGGGAGAAATTATCTGTAAAACCGGCATTAGCGTTTATTTGGGGGAGTGCCTGTCCTTTTACTTCCGCAATCTGGGCCTGGATGATTTCCTGATCAATTTGAGAGGCTTTAAGATTATTATTATTTTCTATAGCATAGTTGATCGTTTCTTCAATAGTATTGAAAGTTATAGATTCTTGTGCAATAGAGGTAAGACCTAACAGACAAAAAGCTGTGAGAAAAATAAATTTCATTATGCTGATTTTAAATGGCTTCATAGAATTCATAAAAATGCTTTAAAGAGAGGAGAAATAGTAAATATTTCTTTAAATGGCGGATTGGTGTGGATGAGTGTTCATAGTCTGTCGTCAAAGAGAAGTTTTTATAGTTAAGTATTCACTTTTTAGTTCATAAATAAAAGAACCAAAATTATAAAAAAATATCGCTTAAGCTTTTTTCCAATTTTCAATGATGTCTATACTCTCTTTTTGATAGTATTCAATGAATTCTGTAAAATCTTTAAGTTGTTGGTTAAATTCTTTTGTATGGTCTGTCCTGTTTTCAAGAATTTCTTTAATTACCGTGTTATATGTAGTAAGGCCTTCCATACTTTCTTTAAAAGAATTTCTCCATTGGCCTAGTTTTGAATGAAAATATCTTTTACGGTCTCCAGGTTTAGTTTTGTAGCCAATACGTTTAAGCATTAAAAGATTATTGATGGCATTGCTGGTAGCACTCTTACTCAGGGAAAGTGATTCGCGAATTTCATCAAAGGTTAATTCAATTCTATCGGCAACGGTAAGCAAAGCATCCACCCGGGCTGCTGCTGGTGACAACCCCATTCCTTCCTGAATAACGCCGAAACTCTCTATAAGTTCTTTTTGTTTATTTGTTAGCTTATCTTTCATATAGGGGACAAATATAGAAAGTTTTTTTAGTTCTCGCAAATAAGAACTAAAAAAATCCATTTCGAGTATAATGATCCTTGCACCTGTCTCCTGGTAGAAGTTATAGTAAAGAATCAACAGTTTATAGATTTTTGGAGGCCTTTATTATAAACCGTAGACATATTTGTCACAGTAAAGTGTCAGGAATAAACTACATCCGGATTTGAATGAAATAATGAAAAGCCTAAATTTACTTTTCTAAAGCATCTAAGAATTTTGTTTATTTTTTCGAGTAAAAGAATTTCGGAATAAGACGTAGAAATCCTCAAAAACAAAAAAGCCCCCGCATTGGCAGGAGCTTTAAGTACTCGGGACGGGACTTGAACCCGTACGAACTAATGTTCATTGGATTTTAAGTCCAACGTGTCTACCAATTCCACCACCCGAGCAAAATAAACCTATGTGAAATAGGACTTATTTTTATATCGTTGAGCGAAAAACGGGATTCGAACCCGCGACCTCCACCTTGGCAAGGTGGCGCTCTACCAACTGAGCTATTTTCGCGATTTTAAAGAACGTTTGCCAACCCAAAGGCATAGCATTTATTGCGGAGGCAAATTTAAAACAAATCTAAGAATAGCAAAGGATTTTTTAAGAAAAAACAACTGATGGACTTTAATAAACCAATATGAGAAATTAAAACTTCCCCAGGAGCTGATTTACTTTTTATGAAGTCGCCTTTTTATCTCATTCAATTTCATCAAAGCTTCAACCGGAGTTAAGGTATCTATATCAATGTCAATTAATTCCTGTTTTAAATCTTCCAGCAAGGGATCATCAAGCTTAAAAAAGCTTAGCTGCAGTTCTTCTTCGGCAGATTTTTTTAATACTGCTCCGGAATCTTCCATGGAGTGGGAATTTTCCAGTTTCTTCAAAATTTTATTGGCCCTTTGTATTACCATTTGAGGCATTCCCGCCATTTTAGCTACGTGAATCCCAAAACTATGTTCACTACCCCCCGGAATTAATTTCCGAAGAAAAAGCACCGTTTCTTTCAATTCTTTAACCGAAACATTGTAATTTTTAATACGATCAAAAGTTTCACACATTTCATTCAGTTCATGATAATGTGTGGCAAACAAAGTTTTGGGTCTGGCGGGATGCGCATGTAAATATTCGCTAATCGCCCAGGCAATGGAAATTCCATCATAGGTACTGGTTCCGCGTCCAATCTCATCGAGCAAAACAAGGCTCCGTTTGGATATATTATTTAGGATACTGGCGGTTTCATTCATTTCTACCATAAAAGTAGATTCTCCCATCGAAATATTATCACTGGCCCCTACTCTGGTAAAAATTTTATCCACAAGTCCAATTTCAGCAGACTTTGCCGGCACGAAACTTCCCATTTGCGCCATTAAAACAATTAAAGCGGTTTGCCTTAGAATAGCTGATTTACCGCTCATGTTAGGGCCGGTGATCATGATAATTTGTTGCTCCTCCCGATCCAGTTTGACCGTATTGCTTACATATATTTCGCCATGAGCCAGTTGTTTTTCAATTACCGGATGCCTTCCTTCTTCAATTTCGAGGTTAAAAGTGTCGGTGATTTCAGGTTTATTATAATTTTCAAGTTTTGCCTGCTCTGAAAAAGAACAAAGGCAGTCCAGGCGGGCTATTAGCCTGGCATTTTGCTGCACCGGGGCAATATAATCTACCAGCCACTGAATGAGTTTAAAATAAATCTCCTGCTCCAACTGATAAATCTTTTCTTCTGCCCCTAAAATTTTAGCTTCATATTCTTTGAGCTCTTCGGTGATGTAACGCTCGGCATTTACCAGGGTTTGCTTGCGTGTCCATGCTGAAGGGACTTTATCTTTATAGCTATTTCGCACTTCGATATAATAGCCGTAAACATTATTGCTACCAATTTTTAATGAAGAGATTCCGGTGGTTTCGGTTTCTCGTTTAATCATATTATCGAGATAATCCTTGCCCGAAAATGCCAAATTTCGCAATCCATCCAATTCCAGGGAAAATCCTTTAGCGATCACATTCCCTTTTTGAAGGTTTACCGGTGCTTCTTCACTTAAACTTTCGGAAATCTTTTTCCGAAGTAAATCACAGGAATGCAAATTATCCCCAATAATTTTGACAGCTTCATTTTCGCAATCCAGTGCTTTTTCTTTTACCGGAACGATCGCATCCATTGAATTTTTAAGCTGATTTACCTCACGCGGACTTATTTTTCCCGTGGCTACTTTTGAAATAAGTCGTTCCAGATCACTAATCTGACTAATCTGGTCCTGCATTTCTGCCAGTAATTCAGGATGTTTTAAAAAATATTCCACTACATCCAGGCGTTTTTGAATTGCTTCAGCATTTTTTAAAGGAAGCGCCAGCCAGCGTTTGAGCAATCGGCCGCCCATTGGTGAAATAGTCTTATCGATCACGTTTAAAAGGGTGACCGCATTTGGGGAATTTGAATGGTACAACTCCAGGTTACGAATGGTAAACCTATCCATCCATACATACTCTTCTTCAGCGATCCTGTTAATGCTGCTGATATGTTGAAGTTTTGTATGCCGGGTTTCAGATAAATAATAAAGCACTGCTCCGGCAGCTATAATGCCTTCTTCCAGATGGTCGATCCCAAAACCTTTTAAGGATTTTGTTTGAAAATGAGTGTTTAGTGTTTCCTCTGCATAATCGGTTTTAAAAATCCAGTCATCCAAATAGAAACAATGCAGGTCTTTCCCAAAAGACTCTAAAAACTCCTTTTTATTTTTTTTCTGGACCAGGATTTCACTAGGATTAAAATTCTGAAGTAATTTATCAATGTATTCCGTATTTCCCTGGGCACATAAAAATTCACCCGTGGAAACGTCCAGAAATGAAACTCCAAGTTTTATTTTTCCGAAGTGGACTGCGCAAAGAAAATTATTCGATTTACTGTGAAGAATATCATCATTCATCGCAACCCCCGGCGTTACCAATTCGGTTACCCCCCGTTTTACAATGGTTTTGGTCATTTTTGGATCTTCCAGCTGGTCGCAAATGGCCACGCGCTGACCGGCTTTCACCAGTTTTGGCAAATACGTGTTCAGGGAATGGTGAGGAAAACCGGCAAGCTCGGTGCGCTCCCCGCCGTTATTCCGATTGGTGAGCACAATATTAAGGATCCGGGCGGTCTTTACCGCGTCTTCACCAAAGGTCTCGTAAAAATCCCCCACCCTAAATAACAATAACGCATCAGGATACTTCAGCTTGATGCCGTTATATTGTTTCATTAAAGGTGTTTCTTTCTGGGATTTTTTTGCAGACAAATTATCAGGAATTTAGTAACCGCTAAAATACCTAATCAGCAATTTGATTGAAAATTATCGCCACTTCTTTTATGCGCATCTTATTCACATTCATAAAAATACCCAAATTCGACCTACACCTTCCCTCCTGTTGAACCTTCCTGCCTTTTCGTAAGCTGAAAAATAAATTGAGGATTAAGCCCGCTTTCCTTTCTGTGGGAAACATAGATCACCGCGGTTTCACTTTCTGAAGCGATTTTATTGATAAGTTCTACAAGAAGTGCCGCAGCTTCGTCATTTAAACCCGTTGTTGGCTCGTCTAGGATCAATAAGGGTGGATGTTTGATCATGGCCCGGCCAATGAGAACAAGCCGTTGCTCAAGGGCTGAAGCTTTCGAAAAAAGAATATTTGCCTTTTCGGGAAAACCGAGCACTTTTAGCCATTTTTCAGCTAAAGATATTTGGGATTTTTTTGGCATTGCGTATAAGCCAATGCTGTCCAACATCCCCGAAATAAGCATATTTTCCAGGCTGTGGTTGCCCTGGAACATTTCAGTAAGGGCGGGTGAAAAATAACCAATTTTATCCTTGATTTCCCAAACCGTCTCCCCACTCCCCTTTTTATTCCCAAAGAGATATAGATCCTGGCCATAGGCTTTGGGGTTATCACCGTAAATCATGCTCAATATCGTAGTTTTCCCGGAACCGTTTGGACCGGAAAGCTGCCAGAATTCACCCTTTTTGACCGTCCAGTTAATATTTTTGAGGATTGGCCTGTCTTCATAAAAAACCGATACTCCCTTTAATTTCACCAATTCTTCTGGAATACTATCATATTTTTTTAAAGGAGGAGGTATTGATACATCTTTCTCGAAAACTTGTCGTCCATCCTTTTTAAAATCCCCTGCGGTAACCCTGGCATATACCTGATTTTTCCCAATTAGTAGCACCTCATCTATAAATGGCAGAAGATCCTCTTTCCGTTTTATTAGCTGAATAATACTTATATCTTCTGAAAGCTGGACCAAATGTTTTTGTAGAAATTCCCCGGACGGGATATCCAGGGCATCAAATGGATTAACCAGCAGTAGTACCTCAATTTGCTGATTGATTAAGTGTTCCAGTAACGCCTTTCGCCTTTCCCCGGTTGAAAAAGTCCTTATAGACCGATCTTGGGAAAGTTGGGAGCGGCCATGCTTATAATCTTCTTCAATATATTCCTTCAAAACCTCTTCAGAAAAAATACCTATTTTTTTATTCCTAAAACAAGCCAATTCTCCAGGAAAGTTACCTTTCTTAATCTGGTTAAAAAATGCCTTTTCCGCATTATTTTCGATACTTACGGCAAAATGCCGGTATTTGTTTCGGGCCATATCTAATCAATTATTTCGAAAATTCAGGTTTATTTGCAGGCACGGAATTCATCTTTTGCAATCCATCTTTTAAGCGATCGGTCCAGATGGATAGATAGCCTTGTTCCAATCCAAAAGAAAAGTCCTGGCCATCTTCTGGATAATTATGCATTTAAGCTTGCCATGTTATTTACGGGCATAGTTCTTCCCACATTCTAATGACTACTGATAACCCGCGGCCTGGAGATTGAAAAGTTCAGCATAGAGCAATTCGTTCTCCATTAGCTCACGATGCGTTCCAATTTCCAGAACCGATCCGTCTTTAAGGACCATAATCCTATCCGCAATTCGAACGGTACTAAAGCGGTGGGAAATGATTACCGCGGTCTTACCTTCAGTTAATTGAATAAACCGCTGAAAAGCCTCAGTTTCAGCCCTGGCGTCTAATGCTGAAGTGGGCTCGTCCAGGATCAAAACCTCAGCATCTTTCATATAAGCCCGGGCGATGGCGATTTTCTGCCACTGCCCGCCGGAAAGGTCTTTCCCGTTTTTAAATCGTTTTCCCAAAGGCTGATTATATCCCAAAGGAAGATCGGTGATCACTTCCCGGGCCAGACTTTTTTCGGCAGCGCTATCCAGTCGTTCCTGATTTTCAATTTCAGAAATTTCACCCATGGCAATATTCTCCCGCAGGGTTAATTCAAATTTGACGAAATCCTGAAAGATCACTCCAAAATATTGTTGATATTCTGATTGATTGTATTTATTTATCGCTATGCCGTCCAAAAGGATCTCTCCTTCTGTTGGTTCGTAAAACTGAAGGAGTAATTTGATCAGGGTAGTTTTTCCTGCGCCATTTTCACCAACAAAAGCCAGCTTTTCTCCTGCCCTTAATTCAAAGTTGATATTTCTCACCACCCATTTGTCAGATTTGGGATATTTAAATCCCACATCTATAAATTCGAATCCTTTCTGAATTTTTTCGGGAAGAGGAAATGAATCCTCAGATTTTCTATCTATAAAAGACAGATCTAGAAATTCGAAATAATCCTGAAGATAAAGTGCACTTTCGGTAATTTGGGTAAATCGGGTAAAAAAGCCCTGTAGTTTAGACCTTAAACGATTAAAAGACCCCGAAAGAAAAGTAAGGTCCCCAAGAGAAAAGACCCCGGCAACCGTTCTAAAAATAATAAAAACATAGGCACTGTAATAGGCTGCAGTCCCAATCATATTAAAAAATGACCCCCACCCGGCACGTTGCTTGGCCAGCTTCTTACTCTGCAAATAATATTTATCTGATAAACCTTTAAATCGATCAGCCAGATATTCAGAAAGGCCAAATAATTTCACCTCTTTTGCGGTGACATCACTGGCGCCGGCGTAACGCAAATAATCAAGTTCCCTACGCTCCTGCGTCCAGCTTCTAGCCAGGGAGTAACTGGTGCCACTAAATTTAATTTCATTAATGATCGTGGGGATAATCGAGACCACCAATAAGATGATGAGCCAGGGTTCAAATGCCACCACCCCGATAAGCAACGAAATAATTACAATAATATCTTCACCCTGGGTTAGAATATTAGACATTAATCCCACCCTTCCGGTGGTTTGTTGTCTGGCCCTTTCCAGTTTATCATAGAATTCGGAATCTTCTAGTTGGGCCAGATTCAATTCCGAAGTTTTTTTGATGATCTTAACTGAGGTACTTATAGAATATTGATCACCCAAAAGAGCATCGCTTAAGCTAATTCCCCGGCTTAAGAGATCTGATAAAATGGCTAATCCAAATTCCATAGCCACCAGAACCCAAAGCCTGTCAAGATCTTTAGCTTCCGCAGAAATTTGAAGCACGACCTCATCTATGATCAATTTTCCCAACCATAACATGATCACCGGAAGAATTGCGTTAATAATCCTTCCCGTAACATTGGCATAGAAAAGCGTGGGGTTTACTTTCCTTATTTCTTTAAAGAACCGGGGAATAAATTTTAAGGAGGCGAAGCTTTCGCGAAAATCAATTTTATTAGCTTCCAGTGATTTTTTTAGTCTGGGCAAATTTTATTGGTTAGAGGTTTATACTTTAATACTGTCGTAGCAAATTGGCTAAAATTTCTCAGAAATTTAAATTATAAAATAAAAAAGCCTCCAAACAGGAGGCCTTTTCTTTCAAAAAATATTTTATTTAAAATCCACCTACATCCAATCTTCCGTTGGTAAGCACTTTACCGCTTAAGGAAGAAGTAGGAACTGCTGAACTTAATATGGCATTTTTAATTTGTGCCGCAGTAGCGCCTGGATTAATTGAAGCATACAAGGCAGCTGCACCAGAAACGTGTGGTGTAGCCATAGAGGTTCCACTATAACTCGCATAGGCGGAAACTACCTGTCCTTTAGACCTGGTTGGTACTGTAGAATAGATAGCAGAACCAGGAGCTCCTATATCTACACTTGTAGCACCAAAGTTAGAAAAACTGCTTAGCCCACCGGTTTTGGTAATGGAAGCAACAGATATAATATTATCGTTGGTGTAGGAACCAGGGTAAGAAGCCGATGCATCATTATTATTAGAATCGTTCCCTGCAGCAGCTATAAAGAGTATCCCTGCCTGGTTGGCCCTTTCAATAGCATCCTGAAGTCCTTGGGAGAATCCGCCACCGCCCCAGGAGTTACTTGTTGCTACAATATTAATTCCATGACGTTGTTTTAAATCTGTAAAATAATCTACTGCTTTAATAGCATTGGCCAGGCTTCCACCTCTTCTGCCTAAAAATTTTCCGCTTAGCAATTTAACGTCCCATACCACGCCGGCTACTCCGGTGCCATTCCCTCCGGAAGCTCCAATAGTCCCTGCCACGTGCGTCCCGTGATCATCATCTACACCGTCAAAGATCGAGTTATCATTTCCGTCAAAATCCCAGCCATATACATCATCTATATATCCATTACCATCATCATCCACACCATTCCCAGCTATTTCACCCGGATTTGTACCTGCGTTTGCTGCAAGGTCTACATGATCAAACATATATCCCTCATCAATAATCCCAATATACACATTCGAGGATCCTGTTTTTCCAGCAGCCCAGGCTTCTGCTGCCTGACTTCCATATTGATTGGCTGGAGATGATGCATCACCGTACATTCCCCATAAAGAACCGTCCAGATAAAATGTATCGTTAGAGGTAGCATCATGACGATAAATATAATTTGGTTCAGCATACTCGACTTCAGCTAAATTCTGCAAAAGCTTTATCGCATCCAAAGTTTTCAATTTGGAAGAAACCAGCAAAAATTCACCTTTTGCCATACCTCTGGATTCCATTGCCTGAGTTGTAATATTTTCGATAACAGCTCCCTGAATAATTGACAGCGCCTTAGACTGCGCTTTCCCTTCACCTGCTTTAAACTTGATCAAAACTTCATTGGGAACAAAATTGAAATCCTGATTTTCGCTTACAGCATTTTCAGAAGTTGTGTCCATTTCGAAAGATTCTTCCTTTTCACAGGAAACTGTTAGGAGCATTCCAGAAGCGATAACTGGAAAGAGTAAATTATTAAATTTCATAAATGTTTGGTTTTAATTAATGAAAATTTTATGCATCAATATAACATTTAATATTCACAATATATTAACGTTTGTGAATAATATTTTACCACTAATGGTATTATTTTGCCGTTTAAAGTTATATATTTTAACTATTACGTTAAAATTTAGATATTTCATATTGTGTTATTCGAGCTTAAAATATGGATTCTTAATCCTAAATATTTGTTTTTCTTAATTTCGAGTTTTAATGGGATAAGGCGGCCTTTCGATTTTTTTCGGCGGGTTATCTTTTAACTGTTGCATCACTACTTCAATAGCCTTCTCCAGTTGTGGATCTTTCCCGTTGATCACCTCTTTGGGCAATTGTTCCACTTCAATATCTGGGGCTACACCTTCATTTTCTATCCTAAAACCATCCTCGTTGTAAAAAGCCACATTGGGCGCAGTAACAATTCCGCCGTCAATAAATTCAGGATAGCCTAAAACACCTACCAGGCCGCCCCAGGTCCTTTTTCCTATAAGTGTCCCCACTTCAAATTTCCTGAACATCCATGGGAGATAATCCCCACCGGAACCGGCAGTTTCATCTATGAGCATTACTTTTGGCCCCTGAATAGATGCACTCGGAGATTTGAGGTCTTCACCATACCTAAAATTCCAATAAGCCTGTTGTGGTTTTCTCAAAATATCGATATAATAATCGGCTAACTGGCCACCACCATTAAAACGTTCGTCCACGATCACTCCCTGTTTGTTTGCCTGAGGGAAAAAATATCTTTTAAAATATTCATGTCCGGCATCTGCCGTATTGGGAACATACACATAGGCGATCTTTCCATTGGTCGCTTTATTCACTTTTGCGATATTCCCTTCAATCCAGTCACGATTCCTCAAATCACGTTCACTGGTCACAGGATTCACTTTTTCCACATGGGAGTTATTGCCATTTGCTGAAGAACTCACCGTTAGATTTACAATCGTTTCCGCAGTATTTTCAAAGTATTTAAAAAGATTATCTTTAGAGGTAACATCCTGCCCGTTCACTTTAATGATATAATCTCCTTCATTAATATTCACTCCCGGTTCGGTTAAGGGGGATCGCATATTAGGATTCCAGTTGAGTCCACCATAAATTTTCTTAATGCGATAACGGTTATTTTCCACTGCATAATCAGCACCTAACAAGCCGCCTTTTATACTTTCTGAAGTCTCGAATTGATCGCCCCGACTTGAAAAACGATGATGTCCCACACCCAGTTCACTAAACATCCATTCCATGACATCGTATAAATCGTTTCTTGTGGTCACATCTGGTAAAAACTGGGCATATTTTTCTTTCATTGCTTCCCAGTTTACCCCATGCATTTCCGGATCATAAAAATAATCACGGTTCACCCTCCAGGCTTCATTGAAAATATTCTGAAATTCTGCCTTGGGATCGATCTTTACTCTTACCGAACTTAAATCTAACATGGGTTGTGAGGGACTTTGATCTAAAGTAGTAACCCCCATCTTCCCTTCTTTCATGTAAAATAACTTTTCGCCATTAGCAGAAATCTCATAGTTATCTAAAGACATGATTAACGTATCCTTCTTTTCCAATAAATCATATTTTCTAAGCATTCCCGGGCCCGGGCTATGGGCTGAATTTGAGATATAATACAACTGTCCTTCCTTTGGAGATTCCAAATGCTCATACATGCCACGAGAAACCGGGATATCTACCATTCTATAAGACAGTTTCTCGAAGTCAATTTTTAGAGGTTTGATCGCAGGCTCCTTGTTATCTTCTTCAGCTTTCTTCTTCTTTTCCAGTTCTTCTTCAGTCTGCTGGATCACTTCAACATCATTTTCCTTGAAAAATGGCGACATCACATCTTTTTGCAACGTTACCATATATATGGAATTGCTCATTTCCATATCCTGATTGGATTGATCGAACCAGTTTACTACAGGACCGGCATCAGTAGAAGCCAGCATATACAAATATTTTCCGCTGGCATCAAATTCCGGGCTGGTGACATTCGAGAACCCATCAGTCACCGAATAAGATTTATTTTCAGAAATAGAATAAAGAAAAGCCTGCTCAAAATTCGTAGAGGTGATGAGGGTATAAGCGATCCAGTTTGAATCATGGGACCAGTCTCCAAATAATTCCCGAAAAATTCCGGGTGTATATAAAACATCAGAAGAAATTTTTGAGACTTTTCCCTTAGTAGTATTGTAAACATATAGACTTCTCCCGTTATCTACAAAAGCCAGTTTTGTATTATCTGGAGACCAGTGTAAATTGGTATAAAATCCTGCTCCGTCCAGTTTGATCTTTTTCGTGGAACTTTTCTCATTTTGATCGTATAAATGCAGGGCATATTCGCCACTTTCATCGGAAAAATAAGCGATGGTTTTTCCATCTGGGGACCAGGCCGGGTATTGTTCATGTACACCGGGGGTATTGGTAATATTCATGGGATCACCTTTATCTACTGGAACTGTAATAATCTCTCCTCTAAAATCTATCACTACTCGTGCTGCTGATGGGGAAATAGAAGCGCTACGTACGTATTTATCGCCCTGCACGAACCTTGGGCGCAACTCCAAAAGATCGGCAGCGATCCCAACCTGGATTTGTTTTGTTTCATTCGAAGCGGGATCGAACGTATGTAAATATCCCGCCTGCTCAAAAATGATCTTATCCTTTCCTGCAGAAAGATTGAGGATAGGAAAATCATCAAAATCGGTATGTTTTTCTACGGAATTTGAACCGGGAGCGTAGCTGTATAAATTAATTGAGTTAGTCATTTAAGTTCTGTAACTTAGTATCAACAAAACGGCTATTATGGAAGATTTTAAAGGGCAGAGTATACTAAACTTTATAAAAGAACTGCCAAATGATGATGCTTGCAAGGCATATCT
>NZ_QEYO01000001.1 GCF_023718305.1 Gramella sp. AN32 | reverse complement strand
TTTCGTACCGCCTGAACAGATCGATTCATAAGGAAACTATTTTTGATGGCCTGATAGGTAGAATGGTGGAACATCCACCAGTGAATTATGGAAAATTAAAACTCTGTAATTAACGTAGTAACTCTATTAAAATTTAAAAATGAATAAAATAACAATCGACTGTAATAAATAGTTCCTGAAAATATACATTTTTTATAGAAAAACTAAAATTGCTTATTTTAAGCAATCGATTACTTTAAATGATTTACAAAAATTAGTATTAAACTAATTTTACGGTTTCGAATAAAAAAATCCTTTTCGGATTTTTTTATTTAAGGACGACTTTTCATAAATTTTCAGTAAAAAATTATGCAAACTGATAAAGCTTTGTTATTATAGTGCAATTGATCACAAAACTAATATAATATGTTTCTATCCAGGGTTTAGATTTTAATTAGTTTTAGTTTTTTCAAATTTTATTGTTTCCATTTGCGTGTTGGGCCAGACAACCGTATGTTCTGGAGAGCAATCAGGATTATCATTTAGTAGTTTCCAAAAATGGAAATGGAAATTTTGAAACTGTCCAGGAAGCTATTAATGCCATTCCTGATTTTAGAAAAGAGGGAAATAAGAATACTTATAACGAATGGGGTATATAAAGAAAAATGGAAAGTAAGAAAACTGATAATGTAGACGGAGTATCTGGGGCAACCGTGCAATGGGAAAAAGGTAAAGGAATTCCCATTGAAATAAATCATGCCGATCCCAGCAAGCAGGCCCTTATGGATTTTAGGGATAGTATTATAAACAATACGCAGCCAAATTCAAATGTCCATACTGGTAAAAAAGCTGCCATTGCTGTGCAGATGGGATTGGATGCCATGTATAATGATGAAATAGTAAGATGGACATGTTTGGATTAAGTATGAATTCAATTATTTTAACTGCCTTTATCATATGATTTTGTGTAGGGATATTTTCTATTATTTAAAGACAAACCGGAGTGCCTACAACTATTTTTATTTTTCTTGATTGTTCCATCCTCCTTAGAAGCCAAGTCACCGATTATCTTGGGACAATTGAAAAAGGACACTCTAGAGACCGGATCTCACCATGACATGCTAAGAAAATACAAAAGAATTCCTTCCCCATTCCTGGGACCTTAGCCCACAAGAAGCCGTTGATTTACAACGGGAACTAAGAAAGAAAATTAGTATAAAGCCTTTGCAGAAAAAGGTAAATTTTATCGGTGGGGCAGATATCTCATTTAACAAATTTTCTGAAACCGTATATGCGGGGATTGTGGTGCTTCGCTATCCTTCTATGGAACTCCATGCCCATTCGCTCGTTATATCCCAATCTAAGTTTCCTTATTTACCGGGACTGCTTTCTTTCCGGGAAATTCCCGCGTTACTGGAAGCCTGGGAGCAGCTTGACCTGAAACCCGATGTTGTGATGGTAGACGGCCATGGGATCGCGCATCCGCGCAGGCTTGGTATTGCCACACATTTTGGGCTGGTAACCGGATATCCCACGCTTGGTTGCGCCAAAAAAGTGTTGACAGGAAGTTATGTAGAGCCTCATTCATCAAAAGGAAGTACCGTTCCTTTAATGGATGGGAAAGAACAAATTGGTATTGCATTTCGAACAAAGGATAAGGTAAAACCAATGATTATCTCTCCCGGAAACCTGCTTGATTTTAAAGATGCGGAATCCCTGGTGTTGTATTCCATTTCGGGCTATCGACTGCCAGAACCTACAAGGCAGGCACATTTGTTTGTGAATAGGTTAAGGAGGGAGGAGATAAGGCCCGGGGTGGTCCATTACCCCTGGAAACAGGGGAAACTATTTTAAAAGTTTTATTTTCTTAGTATTTATAAGCATTTCTACCTGTGAGATTGCACAAAACCCGATAGTCAGAAATTTTGGAATGTAAATTATTATTCCATGGGTAAATAATAATTTACAAATATGGGATAGTACAGGATACAAATAAAAAAATGAAAATTTATATTTAATTTTTCTATTTGTACAATCGATTGTTTTTTTGAAATTTTTAGTAAATTTAATTTATAAAAGCAAAAGAAATATGCTATGAGTAAATTAGCGGGCCTGTTATCGATAATACTAGTAAGCTTTCCGAGTTTTGGCTTTGCATTGCATCAAATATCATCAAATAGCGATAATAATGGTAAACCCCATATAATCTTTATCCTAACCGATGACCAACGCTGGGATGCTTTAGGCTATGCCGGCAACAAACTCATACATACCCCAGAGATGGATAAACTTGCCAAAGAGGGTGCTTATTTTGAAAATGCTCTCGTGACCACACCTATTTGTGCTGCCAGCCGGGCGAGTATACTAACCGGGCTTTATGAACGTACACACCGCTTTAATTTCCAAACCGGAAATGTACGTCAGGAGTATATGGACCGGTCCTATCCTAAACTTCTCAAAGAAGCGGGTTACCACACCGCATTCTACGGTAAATATGGCATACGAGATGATAGCCAGGAAGCAATGTTTGATGATTACGAAATTTATGATCGTAATAACGCCTACGATGACAGGCGTGGTTACTATTATAAAACTTTAGGAAAAGATACGGTGCATCTTACCAGGTATACCGGTCAGCAAGCGATTGATTTTATTGAAGCTGCCCCTGCTGATAAACCTTTTTGTCTCTCCTTGAGTTTTAGTGCGCCCCACGCGCATGACCCTGCTGAAGATCAGTATTTCTGGCAAACCACTACTGACGGGCTTTTGCAAAACATCACCATGCCCGAACCAAAACTGGGAGAAGATAAGTATTTTGAGGCACAGCCTAAATATGTACGCGATGGTTTTAACCGTTTACGCTGGACCTGGCGTTATGATACTCCTGAAAAATATCAACATAGTGTCAAAGGATATTACAGGATGATTTCCGGTATTGATCTGGAAATTGCCAAAATACGCGAGCAACTTAGAAAGAAGGGAATGGATAAAAATACTATTATCATCCTGATGGAAGATAATGGGTATTTTCTGGGAGAAAGACAATTGGCCGGGAAATGGTTGATGTACGATAACTCTGTACGTGTGCCCCTAATCATTTTTGACCCACGTCAAGAAAAACATCAGGATATAACAGAGATGGCACTTAATGTAGATGTGCCTTCAACAATTTTGGATTATGCAGGCCTAAAAATACCAGAAAGCTGGCAGGGCAAAAGTCTGGTGCCCTTGGTTAACGAAAAGAAAAATACCCTGGCCCGGGATACGGTGCTTATTGAACATATCTGGAATTTTGAACATATCCCTCCCAGTGAAGGTGTACGAACTAAAGATTGGAAGTATTTTCGGTATGTAAATGACAAAGCGCATGAGGAATTATACCATCTCAAAAAGGATCCTGACGAAATAAATAATCTGGCAAATGATGCCAAATACGCAGATGTTCTTAAAAAGCTGCGAAACTCATGTGACCGTCTAATTGCTGAAAAAAGCGATACCTATGCTGAGGGTCCTAGTGATCTTTCCGTAGAATTTATTCGTCAGCCTCAAGGGATTAAAATAGTTGATGCCACACCAGAATTTAGCTGGGTTGTACCGGAAGGAGCAGTTTTTCAGTCGGCCTACCAGGTTTTGGTCGCTTCCACCCGGGAGAATATCGATAATAACAACGGGGATGTTTGGAATAGTGGCGAGGTGCGCTCTGCAGCTTCGGTAGGAATTGAGCACCAGGGGGAGAAGCTCCGGGCGGGCGAAACCTACTTCTGGAAAGTAAGGGTGTGGGATGAGGATAACCGGCTTTCAGATTATTCAACTTTACAAGAATTTACAATAGGTAAACCGGGCAAAATGATCACAACCCCCAACAGTTTCCAGATTGACAGCATTCAACCGAAAAACCTAAAAAAAATTGACGATAAAAGCTACTTTATCGATTTTGGTAAAGCCGCTTTCGCCACGATGGAATTTGAATATGATGCAAAAGAAGATCACATCCTCACCATTCATATAGGTGAACAACTGAATGGGGACAGACTCAACCGCAAGCCTGCCGAAAAAAGCCATATTCGTTATCAGGAAATTCAGGTTCCTGTGAGCCCTGGAAAGAAAAAATACCAGCTTCCCGTTAAAGTGGACGAGCGCAATACGTTGCCCAATAAAGCAGTTGCCCTTCCAGATTCCTTTCCGGTACTGGTTCCATTCCGCTATGTGGAAATTGAGAATGCCCTATCAAAGCTAAATGCAGAAGATTTTACGCAATTGGCTTTTCATGGTTATTGGGAGGATGATGCAAGTAGTTTCAACAGTTCAGATGAAATTTTAAATCAGGTATGGGAACTTTGTAAATATTCTATTAAAGCAACCACATTTGCCGGCCTTTATGTAGATGGGGACCGGGAGAGGATTCCTTATGAAGCTGATGCCTATCTCAATCAGCTAAGCCACTATACCACAGACCGTGAATATGCAATTGCCAGAAGGACTATCGAATACTTCATGGAACATCCCACGTGGCCAACCGAATGGCAACAGCATGTTGCATTGATGTTTTGGGCAGATTATATGTACACGGGAAATACGGAACTCATTGAAAAATATTATGAAGATTTAAAATATAAAACGCTTTACGAACTTTCGAATGGAGATGGATTGATTACTTCCACAAAAGTAACACCGGCATACATGCAGAAATTAGGCTTTGAAGAGAACTACTCAAAACCACTTACCGACATTGTAGATTGGCCTTCTGCTGGTTGGGGCGGGGACGCAAGTAACAAAGGCGAACGCGATGGCTATGTTTTTAAAGATTACAACACTGTTATTAATGCTTTTTACTACCAAAACATGGGGATTATGGCTGAATTTGCTAAGAAATTAGGTAAATATTCGGAAGCTGCAGATTTTGAACTTCGTGCTTTAAAAGCCAAAAAAGCGGTAAACGAACAAATGTTTGATGCTGAAAGGGGTATTTATACAGATGGAATTGGTACAGACCATGCTTCCCTACACGCCAATATGTTGCCTATGGCTTTTAACATGGTGCCTGAGGCACATATAAAATCTGTTATAAAATTCATTAAATCACGGGGAATGGCTAGTAGTGTATATGGTTCCCAATACTTACTGGAAGCTTTGTACAATGCCGGAGAAGCTGATTATGCCCTGGAGTTGCTCACTTCTACTTCAGATAGAAGTTGGTACAATATGATTCGTGTAGGCTCTACTATGACTTTGGAAGCCTGGGATATAAAATACAAGAACAACCTGGATTGGAACCATGCCTGGGGCGCAGTACCCGCAAATATAATTCCCCGTGGCTTATGGGGGATTCAGCCCAAAGAACCTGGATATAAGGTTGCCACGATCAAACCACAAATGGGTACCCTAAAAAATAGCAGCATAGAAGTGCCCACTTTAAAAGGGATAATCAAGGCAGATTTCAAGTATTATAATGACCGGAAAGAAACTTATACATTGAGCATTCCAGCCAATATGGTAGCTGAATTTGTCCTTAAAACAGAAGAAGGTAAGGTGATAATGCTCAATGGAAAAAAAGCACCTTCAGCCTTTGAAACAATACGGTTGACGCCAGGAACACACACAATTGAAGTGGTGGTAAATTCATTTTAAGAGTAAAATTAGGAAATAGGAACTTACATAAATCATAAATGAAAAAATTATATATTTTTTACGTCTTATTAATGATTTGTTTTACAGCTTCGGCACTTGGAGCTTGGGTGTTCACCTAAAGTCAGATAATAATAAAGGAGACTTTTTAGAATTTCAAATTACCGGATAGCAAAAAGGACTTGAAATTCTTAATTTTTAAAAGATATATAAAATTATAATTCTAGCAAATAATGAGAAAATTCACTGCACTTTATTTAAGCATTTTGGGAATGCTACTTTTCCAATCCTGTAAAACGACGAAAAGTATTGAAAAAACAGAAACCGAGGTGAAAATGCTAAAAGCACTGGAATGGCAGGAAGCGAACCCCATCCAGGCACAGAGCCCGACCGATTGGACAAATGGCGCTTATTATACGGGAGTGGCCAAAGCACACCAAAGCACGGGAAATAGAGAATTCCTTACGGCTTTGATTGATATGGGTCAGCGCAACAACTGGCAACCCTGGGAGCGGTACTACCATGCAGACGATCTAGTGATCACCTATCCTTATCTATACTTAGTGACCATTGGCGTAAAAGAAGTTGACCTAAAACCTACTGAAAAAATTATTGAAGAACACTTATATAAACCACATGCCTGGAAAGAGGGAGAAAGGGAGATGGAGAAAATTCTTTGGTGGTGGTGCGATGCCCTTTTTATGGCTCCGCCGGCACTTACCTTGTATGCGGAACTGGAAGACAATCAGAAATATTTGGATGAAATGCACAAATATTATATGGAGACCTACAATTTGCTGTATGATAAAGAGGAGCATTTATTTGCGCGTGATAACCGTTTTTTATGGAAAGGGGAAGATTCCGATAAAAAAGAAGAGAATGGTAAAAAGATCTTTTGGTCACGGGGCAATGGCTGGGTCCTGGGCGGCCTTGCTTTAATTTTAGAGAACATGCCAAAAAATTATGAACACCGGCCCTTTTATGTGAATTTATATAAAGAAATGGCAGCTAAAATAAAAGAGATCCAACCTGCAAGTGGGCTTTGGCATACCAGCCTGCTATCTCCTGAATCTTATGACCACGGGGAGGTAAGTGGAAGCGGCTTCTTTACTTTTGCCCTGGCCTGGGGAATCAACAATGGACTTCTGGATAAAGCAGAATATTCTCCTGTAGTAAATAAAACCTGGAAAGGACTGCAGGCAGCCCAACAGGAAAGCGGAAAAGTAGGTTGGGTACAAAATATTGGTGCCGAACCTAAACCGGCTACAAAAGATAGTTGGCAAAATTATGGTACCGGCGCATTCTTATTGGCGGGAAGTGAAATGCTGAAACTTAAATAAGGATTGCGCATTTAGAATAAGATTTATGCGAAAAGTAAAAAAATTGAAAAGATGCAACGACTTGCTTTTAAAATGCAATTAAAATCGGGCTTTAGAGAAGAATATATTAAAAGACATAGTGAAATATGGCCAGAGCTTAGAGTCTTGCTCAAGGAAGCTGGAATTAGTGAATATTCTATTTTTTTAGATGAAAAAACAAATACGCTGTTTGCATTTCAAAAAGTGACCGGGAGTTCGGGTTCACAAGATTTGTCCGGGTATCCTGTGGTTAAGAAGTGGTGGAATTTTATGGCAGATATTATGGAGGTAAATCCCGATAATTCCCCGATTTCTACAGCCTTAGAAGAAGTTTTTTATATGCAATAACCGCGTTTATGAACTGGAAACTTATGAACATAGTATGTAACCAAAACTTAGGGATTTTCTTGTTCCTCTTTGTTCCATATTTTGGGGTTTCACAAAATCTGGAGTTTCAGGACGAAAAAGAAGGCCTCCTTTTACTTGAAAATGGGCAGCCGCGATACTTTTATCGCAGCCTTCCTTATGGGAATAGTGAATTCACCAGGGCAAATTATATCCATCCGCTTTATGGACTTGATGGGGAAGTTTTAACCGAAGATTTTCCGGAGGACCATCCACATCACCACGGGATTTTTTGGGCATGGCACCAGTTGTATGCTGAAGGAAAAAGGATTGCCGATCCCTGGTTGAACGAGGGGATAACATGGCGGGTTGTGGATACTGAAACCCAGATTAAAGAAAATAGGGCATTACTATTTTCAGAAATTGAATGGATCGAGGTTGAGACTGATAAAGTTGTGATAAAGGAAGATTTAATTGTTGAGTTTGAGCGAATCGGGAAAGATATGTTTAGCCTTAATTTGGATATTGAATTAACAGCTTTGATTGATGGGGTTGCGATAGGAGGTTCAGAAGATAAAAAAGGCTATGGTGGTTTTTCTGCCCGTATCAACCTTCCGGAAGATGTAAGTTTTAGATCCAGAAAGGGAAATGTGGAGCCGACAAACCTAGCTCTGGAAGCCGGCCCATGGATAGATATTTCGAGGAATTTTGGTTCTTCTCGAAATGATCCTTCAGGAATTACAATTATGGGGGAACCGACAAAACTACCCTCGTATAAGGGATGGATATTAAGAAATGCCAACAGCATGCAAAATATGGCATTTCCAGGCCAAACACTGATTGCTATTCCTAAAGGGGAAACTTTAAGGTTCAGAAATCAGCTTTTAATCCATCGTAATTTAAATATCTGTGAAATTGATGAGATGTATAAAAAATTCAGCAATTAAGGATGAAACGGAAATAACGGCGCTGTCATGGTATTTGGTGTAAAGCAGCTTAATGTTGTGACATTAGGCCAGATGAATGAATATCAATTTGTACCGGACAGCGGGGAATATAAAAATGTAGATTTTGATAAATAATTTATGTATAAAAGATTAACCAACGAACTATGAAAAACAATAGCACACAGGATGGGGAAGCCAACAAAATTTCGCGTAGAAAATTTGTTCGAAACACGTCAATGGTTTTCGGGGCCATTAGTATTGTGCCTCGATTCGTCCTGGGACGCGGCTTTACCGCTCCAAGCGATAAAATTAACCTTGGTTATATAGGCCTGGGGAAACAGGGGAATATTTTGGCCAGTAAGTTTTTAACTAATACAAACGCACAAATAGTGGCGGGAAGTGAAGTATGGGATACTAAACGTACTTTTTTTAAGACTAATGTAGAAGCTATGTACGCCCAGCATAGGAACACAGCAGCATATAAAGGTGTAAGGACCTATCTGAATTATCAGGAAATGCTCGAACGTAAAGATATTGATGCAGTGGTGGTAGCGACTCCAGATCATTGGCATGCCCTGCAATGTATAGACGCTATGAAGGCAGGTAAAGATGTGTTTTGCGAAAAGCCCCTTACCAATACGATTAAAGAAGGAAGACAAATTGTAGATACCGCTGAAAAAACAGAAAGGGTTTTTCAAACAGGAAGTATGCAACGTTCCTGGGATCGGTTTATAAAAGCGAAAGAACTGGTTAGTTCTGGTGCTTTGGGCAATATTAAAAAAGTACTGGTAAATGTGGGCGACCCTGCAATAAAATATAATCTTCCCCCAGAACCATTGCCAGAAGGTATAGACTGGAACCTGTGGTGCGGCCCTGCACCGCTTTTGGGATATAACGATAAAATTGCCCCAGCCATAGTCAAAACCTATCCAGACTGGCGAAATTTTGAAGAAACAGGGGGTGGCATCTTATCCGACTGGGGTGCTCATATGTTCGATATCGCCCAGTGGGCACTGGGAATGGACCATACAGGGCCGGTTACCTACATCCCACCTTCAAACCCTACAGCGGTTCGGGGCTTAAAAATGTTTTATGAAAATGGCGTAGAAATGGTGCATGAAGACTTTGGCAGGGGCTGGGCCGTACGTTTTATAGGAACTGAAGGTAGTCTTGATGTAAGCCGGAGCTTTTTGGAAACCACTCCCAAAAACTTGATGGGCAGCACTATTGATACTGAATTCAAAGGCCAAAACAATCATTATCAGGACTGGTTATCGGCAATTAAAACCCGCGGACAAACTATTGCCCCGGCAGAAATAGGGCATCGAACGGCTACGATTTGCAATGTTGCCAATATCGCCTACGACCTAAATAGGCCTTTAAACTGGAACCTTAAAAAAGAGCGGTTTAAAGGAGACCGCCAGGCCAATAAAATGCGAAAAAGGCATAATCGTGATTTTGAATAAATTTTTTTATGTATGTCTAAAATAACTGGAAATGGCTTCCAAACAAGGCTGTTGCAAATAGGGAATCTAGGCAGAGAAAAGAAAAATTAACCTAAGAATTTTAATAGATTTTTATTCATTAGTATATAATCAGCAATAAATGAAATTTAAGTACATTTTTATTGGTATAGTTACATTCCTAATGAATATAGGCTTATACGCTCAAAATCAGGATTTAAAGCTCCTTGCTTTCTCAAAAACAAGTGGCTTCAGGCATAAATCCATCCCCGCCGGAAAGGCGTTTTTAAAGCAGATGGCCCAGGAAAATAACTGGAAGATCGATTTTTCTGAAGATTCCAATATTTTCAGCAATAATGGCTTAAAGGGCTATGATGTACTGATTTTTCTAAATACCACCGGCGATATCCTTAATGAACAACAAGAGGAAGGATTAAAGAAGTTCCTGGCGGTAGGTAAAGGCTTTGTAGGGATCCATTCCGCTTCAGATACCGAGTTGGACTGGCCCTGGTACAATGAAATGGTTGGGGCTGCTTTTAAGGACCATCCCAAAGTGCAGGAAGCTAAACTCATGATTTCAAAAGAAACAGGTCATCCCGCTGCTTCCAGTTGGGATGATACCGAATTTTTCAAAGATGAATGGTATAATTTTCGGGAGCCTGTAGGAAAACATGTGAATGTCCTGGCTACTTTGGATGAACGTAGTTATGAAGGCAAGAGAATGAACATGGAGCATCCTATAAGTTGGTACCACCATTATGATGGCGGCAAGATTTTTTATACCGGCCTGGGCCATACCGATGAAAGTTATGCCGACCCCCGCTTTTACGATCATGTACAGGGCGGGATACGCTGGGCAGCTGGGATTGCTGAAATTGAAGGGAATAAAAATAAAAAATGGACTTCCCTGTTAAATGAAGACCTTCATGATAATTGGGATATTTTTATGGGAGTGCCCCATGCTAGCGTAAAAGGACTGGATAAGGTAGATCCCCAGAGCGATGGTAAAAATGGCAAAGCATTGGGGTTGAACAAAGATCCTAAAAATGTATTTCTCATAGAGATGCAAGACGGGGAGCCCTTACTCCATATTTCGGGGGAAATCTATGCTGCGATTACTTCTAAAAAAGAATATGAAAATTACCATTTAAAACTTGAATTTAAGTGGGGTGAAAAGAAATGGGAGCCACGTTTGCAAAGAAAACGCGACAATGGTATCCTTTACCATGCTACCGGACCATTTAGGACTTTTTGGAATGTGTGGATGCAATCCCAGGAATTTCAGGTTCAGGAAGGGGACATGGGCGATTATTATGCCCTGGGGAATACCGAAATGGATATCCCTTCAATAAAACCTGAAGGGAATAAAGAATTTGATTATAAAAAAGGAGCACCATTGAATCGATTTTCGGCAAATACAAAAGAGTTTATGAACCATGCCAATAAGGGTTTTGATAATGAAAATCCGCATGGGAAATGGAATACCTTAGAGCTTATTTGTTATGGGGATACCAGTTTGCACATTGTTAATGGCAAAGTGGTCATGGCGCTTTACAATTCCAGATATAAAAACAAGGATGGAAAACTTGTGCCTTTAACAAAGGGGCATATCCAGATACAGAGTGAAGCTGCCGAAGCTTTTTACAGGAATATTGAAGTTAAACCTATATCTAAATTTCCCGGGAAGTATAAGAAAGAACTACGAAAAAAATAAAATTACGTATTTATGAAAGTATCTAAATTTTATTTTGGTAAAATCCCCGGCAAGTTTGAAAATGAAAAATTATACG
Source organism: Gramella sp. AN32 (assembly GCF_023718305.1). Lineage (GTDB taxonomy): Bacteria > Bacteroidota > Bacteroidia > Flavobacteriales > Flavobacteriaceae > Christiangramia > Christiangramia antarctica. The sequence goes on along the minus strand of NZ_QEYO01000001.1, from coordinate 519,574 downwards.
CTGCCCTAAAATAATTAAATGGATTTTAATTCGAACTTTGTAATATGTAATTGATATCCTTTTTAAGGCGGATTATATTTTAGAATAAATTTTAATATTAAATGAAGAAATTGAAAATATTTTATGGATAAAGTAATCACCTTCGGGGAAATCATGTTGCGTCTTTCTACCGGGAATAATCTGAGATTTTCCCAGGCCAGGGAATTTACTGCTAATTACGGTGGTGGGGAATACAATGTTGCCGTTTCGCTGGCCAATTATGGCATTAAAACTGAATTCGTAACCCGCTTGCCAGAAAATGAACTTGGGAATATTTGCTTGGCAGAAATGCGAAAAAACAACGTAGATAGCAACCACGTAATTTCAGGAGGAAGCCGATTGGGACTTTACTTTTTGGAAACCGGCGCGGCATCCCGGGGCAGCAGTGTGATCTACGATCGGGCATATAGCGCTTTTTCTGAAATTGAGCCGGGAATGGTAGATTGGGAAGAGGTATTTAAAGGAGCTACCTGGTTTCATTGGAGTGGAGTAACCCCAGCGGTTTCCCAAAGCGCTGCAGAAGCCTGTCTGGAAGCGGTTAAGACAGCCAGCAAAATGGGACTGACCATCTCAGCCGACCTTAATTATCGCTCGAAACTTTGGAGATACGGCAAGGAACCGAAAAAGGTCATGCCCGAATTATTGAAATATAGCCATGTGATCCTGGGCGATCTGGATACAGCTTTTTTTATGCTGGGTGAAAAATCAGTAAATCCAGATTATCAAAATGCTGATTCTTTACCCGAATTATACAATCGATTGTTTGATAGGTATCCTGATTTAAAACTGATGGCCACCACTCTGCGCTATTCGGTAAATGCCTCCCACCAAAGAATTGGCGGGATCCTTTACGATGGGAAAAAAGTCCATACGGCTGAGGTTAGGGACGTCGCTCCAGTAGTAGATCGTGTAGGCAGCGGAGATGCTTTTATGGGGGGATTGATTTACGGGCTAATAAGCGCTCCGGAAGATACACAACGCAGCTTAAACCTTGCGGTTGCAGCCTGTTGTTTAAAGCATACCATCCCCGGGGATATAAACCTTATTAATTTAACCGAACTAGAAAAAATGGCGGCAGGAGATGCTTCCGGAAAGGTTATCCGTTAAATACTTAATTTTAAAATACTAAATCAAAAAGAATGTCACAATTTACCCGAAACGAAGTAGTCCGGATAATGCAGGAAACAGGACTGGTCCCACTTTTTTATCATTCCGATATCGAACTGGGAAAGAAAATCCTTAAAGCATGTTATGATGGCGGGGCGAGATTATTAGAATTTACTGCAAGGGGCGATTTTGCCCACGAAGTTTTTTCAGAATTGAACAAATATGCCATAAAGGAACTGCCCGGGATGGCACTGGGCGTTGGTTCTATTACCGATGCTGGTGCGGCTTCACTTTATATACAAATGGGCGCGAATTTTATAGTGACCCCAAGCTTGCGGGAAGATATCGCGAAAGTTTGTAATCGGCGTAAGATTTTGTGGTCTCCGGGTTGCGGTAGTCTCACCGAAATCAATGCAGCAGAAGAACTGGGTTGCGAGATCGTTAAATTATTCCCAGGGGCTATTTATGGCTCCGAATTCGTAAAAGCCATTAAAGGACCCCAGCCCTGGACTTCCATCATGCCTACCGGTGGTGTGACTACCGCCGAAGACAATTTAAAATCCTGGTTTGATGCCGGGGTGATCTGCGTGGGAATGGGATCCCAGTTAATTTCTAAACAAATTCTGGAAAAAAGGGATTATATAGACTTAGAAAAGAAGGTGCGGGAAACTCTTGCACTCATAAAAAAGATAAGAAAATAAAACACGTTTGATGAAAACATTTATCCAGGAGGATTTTTTATTACAAAATGAATTTGCAAAAAGGCTCTATCATAATTATGCAAAGGACCTGCCTATAATCGATTACCACAACCATCTTCCGCCAAAAGATATTGCTGAGGATACGCAATTTAACAACATTACCCAGGTTTGGCTGGCAGGGGACCATTACAAATGGCGTGGCATGCGTGCTCTGGGGATAGATGAAAAATTCATTACGGGTAAAGCCAGTGATAAAGAGAAATTTTTAAAGTGGGCGGGGGTGGTTCCCTATACCGTGCGTAATCCTTTATACCACTGGACGCACCTGGAGTTGTTGCGTTATTTTGATATAGACGAACTTTTATCTTCAGAAAATGCGGAACATGTTTATGCCGAAGCTAATAATATCCTGCAACAGGATTCTCATAGTACGCTGGGATTGCTGAAAGGGCAAAATGTAGAATCTTTGTGTACCACAGATGATCCTACAGATTCGCTGGAACATCATAGCCAGATTAAAAAGCAAGCGATAGGTCTAAAAGTATTGCCCACTTTTAGACCAGATAAAGCTTTTGCTGCTGAGAAGGCAGGGTATTGGGATTATATTGAAAAATTAGGCTCGGTAACAAATAGTTCTATTGAGAATTATGATGATCTACTAAGCGCACTGGAAAGTAGAATTGATTACTTCCACAAACATGGTTGCCGACTAGCAGATCACGGATTGGAACAACTATATGTTTTTGAAGAAGGAGCCTTTGATATTCACGCTCTCTTTTTAAAATTGAAAGAAGGAAAAAGTTTGCTTCCTGAAGAAGTCCGGCACTTTAAAATGAACATACTCGTATTTTTAGGTCAGCAATATCACGAAAAAGGCTGGACGCAACAATTTCATCTGGGTGCGATAAGGGATAATAATAAAAGACTGCTTACGCGGTTGGGGCCAGATACAGGATTTGATTCTATCGGGGATTTTTCCCAGGCCAGAGGCTTATCTGGATTTTTAAATTTGTTGGACAGTACGAATCAACTTCCTAAAACGATACTTTACAATAATAATCCTGGCGATAATGAAGTCTTTGCAACCATGGCCGGCAATTTCAACGATGGTACACAAAAGGGAAAAGTGCAGTTTGGTTCGGCCTGGTGGTATATGGACCAGAAAGATGGCATGGAGAAGCAGATCAATACGCTGTCTAATTTGGGGGTGCTTAGTTGTTTCGTTGGGATGTTAACTGATTCCCGCAGCTTTTTATCATTTCCAAGACATGAATATTTTAGAAGGATTTTGTGTAACCTTATTGGGACCGATGTGGCCAATGGGGAGTTGCCTGCCGATGAAAAATGGCTTGGGAAGATTGTAAGTGATATTTGCTATTCCAACGCCAAAGAGTATTTTAAATTCTAGATAGTATGCAGCATACATCGAAGGTAGTATGGGGAATTATTGGTTGTGGCGATGTGGCCGAAGTAAAAAGCGGTCCGGCTTTTCAAAAGCTGAATCATTCTGAATTACATGCGGTAATGAGGCGTAATACTGAAAAAGCTCAAGATTTTGCTTCAAGACATCAGGTACCTAAATGGTATAATAATGCAGATGAGCTTCTTAAAAATGAATATATAAATTCGATATATATCGCCACCCCGCCATCTACACATTTGGAATATACCATACGGGCTCTGGAAGCCGGTAAAAATGTTTATCTGGAAAAGCCAATGGCACTTTCTTATAAGCAGGCAAAAAAAATTACTGCTGCTGTAGAAAAGTATAATTCGAAACTCACACTTGCCCATTATAGGCGACACTTACCAGCTTTTTTAAAAGCAAGACAACTTTTAAATAGTGAAGTAATTGGGGAAGTACGTTTTGCAGACATTCAGGTGCTGCAGCCTATAAAATCTGCGCTTGTGGCAGATTCTGAAACAAACTGGAGGGTAGATTCGGCTATATCTGGAGGGGGATATTTTCACGATTTGGCACCCCACCAAATAGATTTGATGTGTTACTTTTTTGGCCCTTATGATACTGCGCATGGATTTTCGGCTGGCCAGGACAATACCTATAAAGCCGACGATATAGTGAACGGGATTATTTCTTTTCAGAATGGGGTGCAGTGTCGGGGAGTGTGGTGTTTTAATACTGCTGAAGAAAATAAGAAAGAATCCTGTATCATTTATGGTAGCAAGGGCAGGATTGAATTTTCTTTTTTTGGAGACGTGGTAAAGCTGATTATGGAGAATAAAACAGAAGAATTCCGTTTTAAAAATATACCTCAGGTCCAGCAACCTATGATTGCTCGCACTATAGGTTATTTTCTTGGAAAAGAATCAAATCCTTGCAGCTCGGACGAAGGCTTGCAGGTTGCCAAAATTATGGATATTTTCTGTGGTATTTCCGTTTCGTAAATAGGTGTATTTTTCCAAAAATATTTGAGATAAGCATATTTATTTTTGGATATAAACCAGGTTTCCGGCTTTTGAAAAGCAGAAACTCTACAGAAAAATGGATATAAAAACCGCCCAGATATTAAAATCTGGGCGGTTTTGCTTGATTAAGGCTTCAAGTTATTTCTGAGCTAATGATTAAAGATCAAACTGTCTCGGCAACCAAAGGCTTAATTCCGGGATATAAGTGATTAAAAATAATACTACAATCATTATTATAAATAGGGGCATCAGCGGTTTTATAACCTTTTGGATGCTCAAATCGGCCACGCTACAACCTACAAAGAGTACAGAGCCTACCGGTGGGGTGCATAAGCCTATACATAAGTTTAAAATCATTATAATCCCAAAGTGAATAGGATCTATTCCAATATTGGTGACAATAGGTAAAAATATGGGCGTGAAAATAAGTACTGCGGGGGTGATGTCCATAAAAACCCCTACAAATAATAAAATAAGGTTTATAATTAAAAGGATTACGATAGGGTTATCGCTAATCCCCAAAAGGGTACTGCTTAATTCCTGCGGAATATTTTCATATGACATGACCCAGGACATCGCAATAGAAGTAGCAATCAACAAGAGTACAATAGCCGAAGTTTTTATGGTCTCCAGTAAAATAGGGGAAACATCTTTCCAGCTGATTTCTCTATAAACCGCGGCAAGTATAAATGTGTAAACTACGGCAATGGCTGAAGCTTCGGTAGCGGTAAAATAACCTGCTACAATTCCACCAATTACCAGTACCAATAAAAAAAGACTGGGTAAGGCATCTAAAAACCGCTTGAAAAATTCTTTTATCCCAACGGCTTTATCGGTAGGGTATTTTTTTATGATAGAGTAAATGGCAGCTACCATCATCAAAGACAGACCAATTAAAATCCCCGGAACATAGCCCGCCACGAACAAAGCTGCGATAGAAACACCACCACTGGCCAAAGAATAAATGATTAAAACATTACTTGGCGGAATGATCAAGCCGGTGGTAGCGCTCGTAATATTTACTGCTGCACTAAACGATTTGTCATATCCGTCTTTTTCCATCATAGGGGTCATAAATCCTCCTATAGCTGAAGCTGCTGCCACGGCAGAGCCTGAAATAGCCCCAAAGAGCATACAGGAAATGATATTAACAAAAGCGAGGCCACCCGGTAAAGGCCCCACGATGGCTTTGGCAAAATTTATTAGGCGCACCGCGATCCCCCCGCGGTTCATCACTTGTCCTGCCAGTATAAAAAACGGGATAGCCAGCAGGGTGAAACTGTCTAAAGAGGTGGCCATACGCTGCGCCAGGGTAGTAACCGATGGCAAAACAGACATGGTGCTTAGCACCGTAAGAAGTGCAGCTAATCCAATGGCATATGCAATAGGCACCCGTAATGAAAGAAAAACAAGAAAGCTTAGGACTAATATTAAAATTTCAATATGATTCATTTTTTAAGCTTTTTTGAATTATTGACTTTTTCACTGAAAATAAATATGGTATAATAACAGGTAAGTATTCCCGAAATTGGCAGGGCGAGGTAGATATAACCCAAAGGAATTTCTAAAGCTGCAGAAGTTTGCTCAAACTGGAATGTGAGAAGACATAGCCTTATACCGCCAATAATCATTACAGCAAATGCAAAAATGAAAACCGAAATATGGACAATAGCTTCATAAAACAGCCTGTTTTTTTCTACTGCTTTTTCAGGAATGAGATCTATGGCAAGGTGGAGGTTTTTTCCGGTAGCGTAAGCAGCTCCTAAAAGACCAAGCCAAATAAGGGAGAAACTGGAAATTTCATCGGTAATGGTGCTGGGGTCTTTTAATATAAACCTTGAAAATACCTGCCATACTACACTTATCAACATCAGGGAGATGATGAAAATAAGTATTTTTTCCAATAGGGAATCAATGCTTGCTTTCATTATTTTGTGGCTTTTATTTTTTTGATGAGTTCTAACATTTCAGGTTGTTCTTTGAACATATTTATAATTACTTTAGTTTTTTCTTCAAAAGGCTCAATATCAGGATAGATGACGTTCACACCGGCTTTCTTGATTTCTTCCAAAGATTCTTTTTCCGAAGCAGCCCAGAGTTTACGTTGTGCGACCGTAGATTCGGCTGTGGCTTCCTGTAACCATTTTTTTTGCTGTTCTGTTAAGATTTCCCAGGTATCAAGGCCAATAAGGAGGACATCGGGAACAGCGGTATGTTGGTCCATACTGTAGTATTTGCAAACTTCGTAATGCTTGGAAGTGTAGAAACTCGGTAGATTATTTTCGGCTCCATCTACTACCCCTTGTTGCAACGCGGTATATAATTCCCCATAAGAAATTGGGGTTGGCGCTCCGCCTAAATCATTTACCATGGCTACGGCCATATTACTTTTTTGCACCCGTATTTTGAGGCCTTCCAAATCTTTAGGTGAATTTATAGGGTTTTCTTTAGTATAAAAACTCCGGCTGCCGGCATCATAAAAAGTTAAGCCACGAAGCCTGAATTTATTCCCTTTATTTAGTAATTCCTGGCCTATTTCGCCATCAAAAACCTGAAAAGAGTGCTCCTTGTTCCTAAATAGGTAAGGCACACTAAAGACCTTGTATTCAGGAATAAAGTTTTCTAAAACTGCGGCAGATACCTTGGTAATGTCCAGACTCCCAATTTGTAGTAATTCCAGGGTCTCCCGTTCCCCGCCCAACTGGGCACTGGGATAAATTCGGAGTTTTAGTTTTCCCCCAGACTTTTCCTCCAAACGTTCCCCAAGAATTACCATCGCCTTATGCACTGGGTGTTGTGTATCCAGGCCGTGTGCCAACCTCAATATTTTGATTTCCTTGTGAGAATTGCAGGAAATAACCCCTAAAAAGAGTAAGAAAACAGGAAAAAGAAATCTATGTTTCATTCATTATAAAATTTGTGGACCAATACGATTATAAGTTCATTTTTTAAATGATATCTATAGATATTGGTCTTTTTGTTATGTCTATTAAGACTCAAAGTTAATTCCCTTGGGAAAAGCCCAATTGAGTGAATTTTGCCGCCGGCATCTCAGTATTTCAAATCCCAATTAGAGAATGAAAGTTTAAACCAGTTCGCTAGGCTCATACTATTTTTCGGCTATTACTTCAACACTAAGGGGTGAATTTATTTTTTCAGAAAAAGAAGTTAGGTAATTTTCCCATGCTTCTTTTGTGGTAAACTCTCCGCTTTCTTTCCAGCTAAAGCCTGCATAATATACCACTTCGTTATTCCTGGTTTTTAAATGCGCATACAGGTTGCTTAAATCTTTTCTGGAAGTAACGTATTTGTCAAATCCCAATAAAGTATTTCCGGGAGCTACGATCCCAGTCCCCAATTCTGAACCTTCATGGGGTTCCCAGTAACTTACCCATCCCTCTTTTTTGGAGGTCGTAGTTTCTCCTTGATTCTCATGCAGGGTCACGCCCACCGACAAGGTATCTACTTTGTCCACCAAAATTTTGAACTTAGATAGGTTGCTTCCATAATCCAGGGAAATATGCTTTTCTTCTGAAAATTTTTGTCCGCTGCTATCCACGGCTTTGTATGTTAAAACAAAGCTAGTTCTTATGGGGCCATTGGTAATGGTTTTCCATGAGTCAAAATTGGTATTACTAAGGTAGGTACTGTCTTTCTTTAGAGCCGTCCCACCAACCCCGCGGCTGGCACCAACGTGATAGTTATCCAGGCCTTCGCCGGTATCTTCATGGTAACTTCCTTTTCCGGTCACGGTTTTCTCATACCATTTGTCTATAATAGGATATTCCACTTTTTTGAGCCAGGCATCAATCCCGCTGGAAAGTGTTCCTCCTTTAATATTGTCTTCAACCATTTTACGGGCAGTAGGTCCGTAAGTCCTAAAAGCAACCTTGTTATTTTCCCAGGCATAATCGTCCGTTCTTTCGGGAACGAATCTTGAAAAACAACGATTTATAGTGTCTTTTTTTCTTAAGGTGGCTGTTTTTATAACTTTGAATTTTTTTTCTGAAAGGCTTTCCATAGGGGGCTGGAATAATAGCAAATCTATAGTACCATCCCCATCTTCATCTACAAATTGAGAGGTTAAAGTGTCTTTGGTTTTCAAATTTAAAATTTGAAAGTATTGCAGAGAATCGTCGATATTTAGGTTAAGTTTCCGTGTATCGACTTCTACTGTTTCAAAAGACCTATCTATTTTTAATGGGTTTTTCACCAAAATAATATTTTCAGTCTCTTGTTTTTCAGCACAGGAATGAAGAAGGGCAATAGTTGATAAACTTAGCAGTGCTTTAAAAAAATGTTTCATTATTGCGTTATTTTAGTCTTCATTGGAAGGTTTTCCTATAGTGGCCAGAATACCTCCATCTACATATAAGATATGGCCATTTACAAAGTTGCTGGCGCTTGATGACAGGAATATGGCTGCACCTGCCAGGTCGTTGGGATCGCCCCATTTCGCTGCCGGGGTGCGTTGTATAATAAAATCATTAAAAGGATGGCCATCTTTCCGGATTGGTTCAGTTTGGGAAGTAGCAAAATAGCCAGGGCCAATTCCATTTACCTGGATATTGTGCTTCGCCCATTCTGTAGCCATGTTTTTGGTTAGCATTTTAAGTCCGCCTTTAGCAGCCGCATATGCCCCCACAGTGTTTCTTCCTAATTCCGTCATCATAGAACAGATATTAACGATTTTCCCCTGCTTTCTTTTTATCATTCCTTTTACGACATGCTTAGAAACTATAAAAGGGCTCACCAGGTCTATATCTATCACTTGCTTAAAGTCTGAAACTTCCATTTTTTCTAAAGGGATGCGCTTAATGATCCCTGCATTGTTAAAGAGGACATCTATAGGTGCAACCTCTTTTTCTATTTTTTCAATGGCGGCAATTACTTCTTTTTCTTCTGCGACATTAAACTTATAGCCTATGGCACTGATTCCTTCTGCCTTATAGGTTTCTACAGCTTTATCTATCTTTTCCTGTGAGGAATTTCCGTTTACGATAATTGTAGCCCCGGCATTTCCAAGCCCTTTGGCCATGGCCATTCCCAGACCGTGGGTGCTTCCGGTAACAAGTACTGTTTTTCCTTTTAAATCAAATAAATTTAGTGACATAGTTATTTTAATTCGGTGATTTTAGCTACATCCATATCGGTATAATCAAGGTTCTCACCGGCCATTCCCCAAATAAAAGTATAATTGGAAGTTCCTGACCCGGCGTGAATGGACCATGGTGGCGAAATAACTGCTTCGTGGTTTTGCATCCAGATATGTCGGGTTTCTTGTGGCTCTCCCATAAAATGACATACCGACTGTCCTTCGGGTACTTCCAGGTAGAAATAGACTTCCATACGGCGGTCATGGGTATGTGCCGGCATCGTATTCCAAACGCTACCCCTTTTAAGTTCGGTCATTCCCATTTGCAACTGGCAGGTCGTTACGATCCCCCCAATAATCATTTGATTTACGGTACGGTCATTTGCAGTCTCCAAGGATCCCAGTTCCAGTTTGTTCGCTTCAGATAGGCTAACCTTTTTGGTAGGGTAACTGGTGTGGGCAGGAGCTGAATTCAGATAAAATTTGGCTGGGTCTTTTGGATCATCACTTTTAAAGGTAACATCTTTATTACCCTGGCCGATATAAAGGGCGTCTTTATGCTCCAGCTTATATGAAGTGTCATCAACCAAGACCTCGCCACTTGCACCAACATTAATTATTCCCAGCTCTCTTCGTTCTAAGAAATAATCGGCCTTTAAAAGATCGATGGTTTCCAGTTTTAAAGGTTCTAAAGGTACTGCGGACCCAGCGATATACCTGTCGTAATGCGTATGGACCAAATTGATTTTAGCTTGCTCCATAAGATTATTGATTAGAAACTCTTCCCGCAATTGGGAAGTATCATATTTCTTCACGGTTTGTGGAGAAGAAGCATATCTGGTTTCGAAGGATATTGTTGACATTATAATTTTTTTTATAGTTTAATTTGAGCTCTTATTTAATGAGATTCTTGAGATCTTCTAATTCCAAGTTCCAAACCTCTCAATTCGGCAAGCCCTCTAAGCCGACCTATCCCTGAATATCCCGGATTGGTTTTTTTCTTCAGATCGTCTAACATTTTATGACCATGATCTGGTCTAAAAGGCATTCTTACATCTTTTCTGCCGCTTTTTATTCGTTTTTCTTGCTCAGTAATCAGAGCTTTCATTACCGCATACATATCTACATCGCCTTCTAAATGGTTGGCTTCATGAAAATTCCCTTTTTCATCCCGTTTTGTGCTACGTAGATGAATAAAATGAATACGATTTCCCAAACGATCTATCATGCCGGGTAGGTCATTGTCTTCACGAACCCCAAATGATCCCGTGCAAAAAGTAAGTCCGTTATTGGGGCTATCTACGGCCTCATACAATTCCCGGATATCTTCTTCGGTACTTACTACCCTTGGTAAGCCTAAAATAGGGTAGGGTGGATCGTCAGGGTGGATGCACATTAAGACCCCCGCTTTTTCAGCGGCTGGAATTATATGTTTTAAAAAGCTGAACAGGTTGTTCTTTAATTCCTTCGGTCCAATATTATTGTATGTAGCGAGGATATTATTAAAATCCTTTAAAGAATAGCCTTCTTCAGCCCCTGGTAAACCCGCGATAATATTATTTACAAGCTTTTCTTTTTCTTCTTCAGTCATCCTTTCGCCTAAGGCTTTGGCCTCGGCTATCTGTTCCTCAGAATAATTTTCCCTAGAACCAGGTCGCTTCAATAAAAATAATTCGAAAAGTGCGAACGCATTAGCGTCGAATCGTAGCCCGGTAGAACCGTCTTCTATTTCATAATCGAGGTTGGTACGGGTCCAGTCCAGCACAGGCATAAAATTGTAACAAACCGTATCTATGCCACATTGGCCAAGATTGATAATACTTTGTTTGTAGTTTTCAATGAATTCCATATACCCCTCCGTTTGGGTTTTAATGTTTTCATGAATAGGTACACTTTCAACAACCGACCAATTGAGCCCGGCATCTTCTATCTGGCTTTTTCGTTTTTTAATTTCCTCAACAGGCCAAACCTCTCCATTAGGGATATGATGCAAAGCGCTTACTACACCGGTAGCCCCCGCCTGTCTGATGTCAGCTAATGAAACGGGGTCATTTGGCCCATACCATCGCCATGTATTTTCGAAACTTGATTTCATTTTTATTGATTAATTGGAAGAAGTTAAAACTTATTTTTGTTCCTGAAGGTTACTCCAGACCTGTTCCGGAATTCTATATTTAAACGCCGCTATAGGCACTAAAGCCGCCATCTATAGGGACCACAACTCCAGTTACGAAGGCAGAACCTTCCCCGCACAACCATAAGGTAGTACCTATAAGGTCTTCGGGCTCCCCGAACCTTCCCATAGGGGTTTGGTCTATAATTGTATTGCCTCGTGGGGTAAGGCTACCATCTCCTTTAGTTAATAAGGCCCGATTTTGATCGGTTAGGAAAAATCCTGGAGCCAAAGCATTCACACGAATGTTAACTTTGGCAAAATGCACAGCCAGCCACTGGGTAAAATTTGAAACAGCCGCTTTTGCACCACTATAAGCAGGAATTTTTGTGAGGGGTGTAAAGGCGTTCATAGAAGAAATATTTAGGATGCTACAGCCTTTTTTTCCTATCATATCTTTAGCAAAAACCTGGGTGGGCAATAAAGTACCAATAAAGTTCAAATCAAAAACAAATTTAATCCCCTCTGTATCCAGGTCGAAAAATGTTTTAAAATCGGCTTCATTATTTTCTAGGTCCTCTTCTAATAAATGAGTATTGGAAGTGGTTCCTTTAGGGTGGTTTCCACCAGCTCCATTAACGAGTATTTCACAGCTTCCCAATTGCTCATTGATTGTTTTTTTGGCTTTCTCCAGGGAATCTCTCTTTAAAACATTGGCTTCAACACCAATAGCTGTTCCCCCGGCAGCATTTATTTTATCTGCTACTTCGTCTGCTGCTTCCTTTTTAAGGTCCAGAATCGCTATTTTATGCCCTTTTTCTGCCAGGGCTATGGCCAGGGTGCTACATAAAACACCTCCGGCACCTGTTAATACTATTACTTTACTCATATCCTGCTTTTAATTCTTTGTTGGGATTATTCGCTATTCCCAAAAATAATAAAAAATGTACAATCGATTGTATATTTCTGAAAATGTTTAATTTTATCTTTTATTTTACAAATTTAATTAGCGCTTTAATTTCAACCATTGAAAATTTCCATTTCAGGTTAATGAATCCTTTTATTTTTCTTATCCTCTACAACCAATGAAAAAAGCAACCATACATGAAATAGCTAAGGCTTTGAATATTGATAGCTCTACTGTATCGAGGGCTCTCAATAATAATAGTAGAGTTGCAAAAAAAACAAAAGAAAAGGTGTTTAATAAAGCTAAGGAACTGGGCTATAAACCTAATCTTTTAGCATCCAACTTAAGAAAAAACAGAAGTAATACTATTGGTGTGGTAGTACCACGAATCTCCAGGTATTTCTTCTCCACTATTATTGCGGGTATTGAAGAAGTAGCTTTTAAGGAAGGATTTAATGTGGTAATTTCCCAGTCTTTAGAGCAGGTGAAAAGGGAAAAGAAGATAATGGACAATTTTGTTTCCAATAGAGTAGATGGCGTATTGATGTCCATTGCATGGGAATCTAATGATTTCCAACATTTACAGAATTTGGAAGGGCTTGGTATTCCATTGGTTTTTCTTGATAGGCATCCGGCTAGTTTAGAATCTTGTAATAAAGTAATTATTGATGATTATAAAGGAGCTTGTGAGGCTGTAGACCACTTAATCAAGAGTGGTTGTAAAAAAATTGCCCATTTTGCAGGGCCTCAATTTCTTGAAATCTACAAATCGAGGTTAAAAGGTTATTCGGACACCCTGAAAAAAAATAAATTAAAATCGGAGCCTAAACTTATTGTAGCCTCACATTTGATGAAAGACGATGGATTTAATATTATGAGGGATTTACTGGAAAAACATCCTGATATTGACGGAGTTTTTTCAGCTAATGATGAAGCAGCCGTTGGAGCGATAAAGTTTCTAAAAAAGATAGGGAAGAAAGTGCCCGAGGATATTTCTATTGTGGGTTTTAGTAATGATCCGCTTTCTGAAGTTGTGGAACCCCCATTAACCACAGTAGATCAATTTGGTGCTGAAATGGGGAAAAAGGCATGTGAACTGTTAATTCAAAACATAAAGCATCAAAAGGATGATCCTTTTCAATATCAAACAATCATCTTAAGTCCTAAGCTTATTGAAAGAGAGTCTAGCCGGGGAGTAATAGAACGACGCATTAATTAAATACTACTTTTTCAAGCCTGAAATTTAAGATATTGACCAACACTGGATTTAATTTGGGAGAAAACTTTCATCTTTAAATTGAGAAATTCTCAGTAATCCCCCACAGCGCAATGCTTATTTAGTATACAATTTCTTCAATTTTATATATGCGATATTGGGCATAAACAACTTTATTTTTTTAATTAGTGTTTTTTACGAAACGCTTTTCGTAAATTAAAAAATCAATTATACTAAATATAATATATTGATAATCATATATTTAAATGTTATTTCTGAATATTTATTTATTTCGTGTTACGAAAATAAATAAATAAATTTTCGGAAATAATTGGAGTCTCATCTGCCATCTATTATTTTTATCTAATTAAAATATCTCTTTTTTAAAGAATCCGATTTAGAAAAATAGAAAATAATAGGGATTTCGTAAAAATTGATACATAAATTCTCCAAATTCTTAAAATGGGTTTTCTAAGAAGATCACGAAATATTTAAATAATTTAAGTGAACTCAATGTACTATATAGGTTTAGATCTGGGAAGTTCTTCCATAAAAGCAGCGATAATTCAAGCTGATTCAGGAAAGTCTGTTAAGGTAGTAACCGAACCGGAGGATGAAATGGAGATCAATGCCCCACAGGTGGGTTGGGCCGAGCAAGACCCTGAAACCTGGTGGAAGCATGTATGCAGGGCGATAAAGAAACTTTTAAAATCAACTAAAGTTGACGCGTCTACTATAAAAGGGATAGGGATATCCTACCAGATGCATGGTTTGGTGCTGGTAAACGAAAAAGGAAATGTCCTTAGAAATTCAATTATTTGGTGTGACAGCCGTGCTGTAGAGATTGGTAAAAAAGCCTTTCAGGAGATTGGCGAAGAACGATGTACCTCCCATTTATTGAATTCCCCGGCAAATTTTACTGCTTCAAAATTAAAGTGGGTCAAGGAAAATGAACCAACTACTTATCGGCAGGCCTATAAAATGATGCTTCCTGGCGATTTTATTGCTTTTAAGCTTTCCGGGACTATTAATACTACGCTTTCAGGGCTTTCTGAAGGAATCTTCTGGGATTTTAAATCCAATAATATATCCAATAGTCTTTTGGAATATTATGGCCTGGATAAAAGCCTTATCCCGGAAATTGTAGATACATTTTCAGTTCAATCAACTTTATCCAAAGAAGGCGCAATTGCTTGTGGTTTGGCTGAAGGTATTCCCATTTTGTACAGGGCAGGGGACCAGCCCAACAATGCTTTGTCCTTAAATGTATTTAATCCGGGAGAGGTAGCTGCTACAGGAGGTACTTCCGGGGTTTTATATGCGGTAACCGATAGTTTGTCGGCCAAAGAAACCACCCGGGTCAATAATTTCGCCCATGTAAATTATAGCGCCGATGCCCCAAGGATAGGAAAACTACTGAATATAAATGGTGCCGGGATCATGTACCGATGGTTAAAAGAAAATTTGAAAGTTGATTCTTATGAGGAAATGAACCAGTTGGCCTCTAAAGTCAATATAGGATCTGAAGGCGCAATAATTATCCCTTTTGGCAATGGGGCCGAACGTATGCTGGAAAATGAGATGACCGGGATGCAACTTAACGGTGTGAATTTTAATATACATAACAGGGCACATCTATGCCGGGCTGCTTTAGAAGGGATCGCTTTTTCTTTTGTTTACGGTATGGAAATCCTTAAAAATGACGAAACTCCTATCCATGTAATACGTGCGGGGAACGATAACCTTTTTAGGTCTGAAATATTTGCCGATGCCGTAGCCAGCCTTATCAATCAGGAAATTGAAATCTACAATACTACCGGGGCTATAGGTGCGGCCAGGGCGGCAGGTTTGACCGATGGGGCTTATAAGGATTTAAATTCAGTTGTAGCGCAAAATGATCTTGAAAAAGTTTATAAGCCACGAAAAAACCAGGCTGAGTATACGAATGCCTATTTAAAATGGAAAGAACAATTAAAAAACATATTAAAAAATAAACAATAATGAAATACTTTGATAAAATAGGAAAAATCAAATTTGAAGGAAAAGCTTCAGACAACCCTCTTGCCTTTAAATATTACGATCCCAATAAGGTGGTAGCGGGAAAAACCATGAAAGAACATTTTAAATTTGCGGTAGCCTACTGGCATACTTTCACAGGTACGGGTGCAGATCCTTTTGGACCTGGTACCCTGCAATTCCCCTGGGATAAACCATCAGATGCTATTGAAGCCGCCAAAGCCAAAGCTGATGCGGCATTCGAGTTTATTTCCAAATTAGGCTTTGATTATTACTGTTTTCACGATTTCGACTTAATCAGAGAAGGGGCAAGTTTTTCAGAATCGGAAAAAAGACTTTCTACGATCGTGGATTATTTAAAACAAAAACAACAGGAGACGGGGATAAAACTATTGTGGGGAACCGCGAATTGTTTTTCCAATCCACGTTACATGAATGGTGCAGCGACGAATCCCGATTTCAACGTACTGGCCAGAGCGGGGGGACAGATAAAGCTGGCCCTGGATGCTACCATCGAATTAGGAGGCGAAAATTACGTGTTTTGGGGAGGCCGTGAAGGTTATATGAGCCTTTTAAATACCAATATGAAAAAGGAGCAGGAGCATATGGGAATGTTCCTGGCCAAAGCCAGGGATTATGCCAGGGCACAAGGTTTTAAAGGAACCTTCTTCATTGAACCAAAACCTATGGAACCGATGAAACATCAGTATGATTTTGATGCCGCTACCTCCATCAACTTTTTAAGGGAATATAACCTGGATAAAGACTTTAAACTCAATATCGAGGTGAACCATGCTACCCTGGCACAACATACTTTTCAACATGAACTGCAGGTAGCAGCCGATGCCAATATGCTGGGAAGCATAGACGCTAACCGTGGTGACTATCAAAATGGTTGGGATACAGATCAGTTTCCTAATAATGTTTATGAAGTTACCGAAGCCATGCTCGTCTTTTTAGAAGCTGGTGGTGTTCAAGGTGGTGGGGTAAATTTTGATGCTAAAATCAGAAGAAATTCAACCGATATGGAAGATGTTTTCCATGCCCATATTGGCGGTGCCGATGTTTTTGCACGTGCACTTTTGGCCGCAGAATCTATATTGGAATCCTCTGCATATAAAAATCTACGTAAGGAACGTTATAGTTCGTTCGATTCAGGAAAGGGGGCCTCTTTTGAAAGAGGAAAATTAAGCCTGGAAGAGCTCTATGAGCTTGCAAAAGAAAATGGTGAATTGCAACTTCAAAGTGGAAAACAAGAATTGTTTGAAAATATTATTAATCAGTATATCTAATAATCAGCGTTTATGTCTACATCTACAAGTAATGCATATTTACTAAAGCTTACCCTGGTTGCTACCTTAGGAGGCCTTTTGTTCGGTTACGATACGGCGGTGATATCGGGAACGGTGAGTTCCCTGGAAAGCTTTTTCGTCCTGCCCTTTGGTTTAGGGGAAATGGATGCCAATTCACGGTTGGGATTTGTTGTTTCCAGCGCGCTGATTGGTTGTATAATAGGTGGTATTTCCGGGGGTGTTATCAGTAAAAGCATGGGGCGTAGAAATGGATTGCTGTTAGCGGCATTTCTATTCCTGCTTTCAGCGCTGGGATCGGCGATGCCCGAAATGTTTTTTGAAGCTATCGGCGAGGGCGACCATACCTATATTTATATTTTTATTGGGTATAGGATCATTGGTGGAATTGGCGTAGGACTGGCTTCTATGCTTTCCCCATTGTATATTTCTGAAATTGCTCCTGCCAAAATCAGGGGAAAACTGGTGTCCCTAAACCAATTTGCCATCATTTTCGGGATGCTGATAGTTTATTTTGTGAATTATTATATCGCCAGTCAGGGGGATGATACCTGGTTGAACACCGTGGGATGGCGTTGGATGTTTGCTTCGGAAATTATTCCTGCAAGCCTTTTTCTAATCCTCTTACTTTTAGTTCCGGATACCCCGCGTTCGTTGGTGTTGAAAGATAAACCGAAAAAAGCCCTGGATGTATTGATCAAAGTGAATGGTGTGGAAGAGGCCAATAAAATTCTAAAAGAGATAAGAAGTACTGTTGTACACCATTCTGGAAAATTGTTCTCTTATGGGACTACGGTAATAGTTATCGGTATCTTATTATCCATCTTTCAGCAATTTGTAGGAATTAATGTAGTGTTATACTATGCTCCTGAAATTTTCAAAAATATGGGTACCGAGACAGATACCGCATTATTGCAGACTATTATCGTAGGAGCAGTAAATCTTCTGTTCACGGTTCTGGCTATCTTAACGGTAGATAAGTTTGGAAGAAAGCCTTTAATGAGTATAGGAGCCTTAGGGATGGCCTTGTCTATGTTCGCGCTGGGTACCGTATTTTTCTCGCAAACCCTAGGCCTTATAGCCTTAATCTGTATGCTGGTTTATGTGGCCAGTTTTGCCATGAGCTGGGGGCCGGTTACCTGGGTATTGCTATCAGAAATTTTTCCAAATAAAATAAGGGGAAAGGCCATGGCAGTAGCCGTTGCCGCACAATGGATATCAAATTATCTTGTATCCTGGAGCTTCCCACTTATGGATAAGAATTCCTATTTAATTGAAAAGTTCAATCATGGTTTCGCTTATTGGCTCTATGGTTTTATGGCTATTTTGGCCATGTTATTGGTGTGGAAATTCGTGCCGGAGACCAAAGGGAAGTCATTGGAGGAGATGGATAATTTATGGGCCAGAAAGGATGCCCCTTATTTGGAATCTGACAAAGTTTAAATAGTCCTATACCAAAGAAAATATGATACATAAAATCAGAAAAGTTATAGGACTTAAATAGAACGCTGAAGTGAATAAAGGGATGGAACATTGCTTAAACCGGGATCTATTCAAAAATTATTAATTCTCTATATTTAGTCTAAATATACAAGTCCTTCAGGATGACAAAGCTTACTCTAAAAGATATTGCCAAGGTTTTTAATGTTTCCATTTCAACGGCATCAAAAGCATTAAATAATAAAGAGGATATTAGCCAGAAGCTTCGTGGAGAAATTCAACTCTTTGCGGCCGAAAACAATTATCGTCCAAACAGGGCTGCCCAGATCCTAATTACTAAACAATCTAAGACCATCGGGCTAATCCTTCCGAATATATTGAACTATTTTTTTACGCAGGTATTTTGCGGGGTGGAAAAGATTGCCAATGAGCGGGGTTATAAAATTATTACCGGTATTACTGGTGATTCACATCAGAAAGAAGTGGATATTCTCAATTTTTTAGGAGGTGGATCTATTGACGGCCTTATAGTTTCCTTAGCAGAAGAAACCCAACAAGTGGAAGATGTAAAACATTTAGGAGTATTCGTAAACAATAATATTCCTATTGTACTATTTGATAGGGTTACCGATAAAATTGAATGCGACAAAGTAATTGTTGATGACCTCGAAGGAGCCTACAGGGCAACAAAGCATTTCTTAAGTACTTCCTGTGAAACCGTTGCCATGGTTACCCCTATTGGCCATTCCAGCGTTGGAAAATTACGAGAAAAGGGCTACAGGCAGGCTTTGGAAGAACAGGGGATTGCTTATGATGATAAATTGATCTTACGCCTAAGTCCAAAAGACGACCTGGAATTACTGATGTCTTTTTTATTAAATTATAAAAAGATAGATGGAATTTTAGTGCTTGATGAGCTTACGGCCGTGGAAGTCCAACGCATTGTAAAGCAAAGGGGATATGTGGTGCCAGACGATGTGTCTATAATAGGATTTACAAGTGGAATGTTGTCGAAATATGTAACACCTTCCCTTACCGTAATGAGCCAGCATAGTTCTTACATAGGTGAGCAGGCAGCACAAATTTTAATAGATCGTATAGAAAATTCACCTAGATTGGATAAGTATAAAACAAAAATAATTAAAACGAGCCTCTTGGTAAGGGACTCTACAAAAAAATTATAATTCAAACCGGGAATAACTAAAATTGGAAAAAAAATTTAGGTAAAGCATTGTAAATGGAGAGGAAGATGTTTTGAATCCCTCCGGGGTCACTTTTAAAAGCCTGTTGTGTTTTAGACAGGCTTTTATTATAAATTCAAATCCTGTCTTTCCAGAAATTTAAAAATAGTTTGGTAAAATCTTTCTTTTTGATCCAACCAGCCATAATGTTTGGTTTTTGGAAGGAAAAAAAGTTCTGAATTTGGTAAAATTTCATCTGCCTTTTTCGGTATTGAAATGTCAACCACATCATCTTCTCCATGGATAATCAAAACGGGTTTATCAAATTTTTTCATTTGATTTATGACATTAAAATTCATAGCTCTGAGATCTTGCCAAACTAAATTATTAATTTCCATATTTCCCTGAGTAAGCCTTTCAGCAACAACTGGAATATACTCGCGATTATAAACATATGCCGGAGCCAGAAAAGTTGCTCTTTTGTAACGGGTAGAAAAGGAGATATCGCCATTATCAATTTTTTCAGTATAGAATTGGAGCGAATCTCGCTCTAATTGAGATAATCCAGATCTAATATCGAGATTATTCAATAGAGTTAGATCCATTCCTCCCGATGATGATTGAATCATTGCCACTATATTTTCAGGATGTTTTGAAGCATAATAGTATCCCAACATACCGCCAAAAGAATGTCCCATAATTATCCATTTATCGACTCCAAGTTTCTTTCTTAGTTTTTCCATATCTCCTACCATGGCATCTAGGGTTATTGTTTTAGAATTTACATTCTTAAGATAAGATTTCCCGGTGCCTCGCTGATCATATAATATTGTTTTATAATTTTTACTAAGTGCAATAGCCAGAGGTTTAAACCCTTCGCTGTTAAATCCTGGACCACCATTAATGATAAGAAGAGGTGGGCCTTCTCCATATACCGTATAATGAATACTTGTTTGCTGATCCTTAAAGGGTTCTCCTGGAAACAGAAAATGCAGACTATATAAAAATATAATAGAAATTAAAATTGCTCTCATGTCTTGTATTTATAATAGAAAGTTATTTTTTATTTATTGCAGAACTAGAATTTTGATATCAATGCAGCTATAATTGAATTAAAATATTTTCTTTTCAAATAAAATATTTTAATTCAAAACTCATCTTAAATGGAAAGATCTATCTATAACTATCTGTAAATAAGAAAAGTATAATTTATGTACTTAGTCGATTTTAATGAATTATTCTTCGATTATTTCAAATTTTTTAATGATTAAACAATAAAAAAGTATTCATTTGATAATTCTTTTGAAGCTGGACATCCTACTACCCGAGCAAAAGATAGAAGACCCTTGCAGGGGTTAATTTCAGTTCACAACTTAAACCATATTGAATGATGAAAATTCTACCTTTTTTAGGTGCGAATTCCAGGGCGGTTATCCTGAATTTCACCCTTATTTTTCTATCGACTCTTGGATTTGCGCAAAGCGTAACTACAGACAAAGATGATTATGCTCCTGGTGAGTATGTGATAATTACGGGTTCAGGATGGCAAGCCGGTGAAACCGTTAGTTTCCATTTTGATGAAACCCCTAAACCTGCTACTTGTTTGTTATCTCATGATCTATTTGCAGTTGCAGATGCTTCCGGAAACATTTCTAATAGTGAATTTTTAGTAAAGCAAAATCATCTGGGGGTAGCTTTTGTGTTGACAGCAACAGGTCTCACATCTGGATTTACGGCGACTGCTGAGTTTACAGATGCAAATGTAAGAGTTAGAACATCTGGCGGGAATATAACAGTGACTGCCAGACTTAATAATACTTTAAATTGTTCTGGAAGTGGAACGAATTCTAGCGGTACGGCTACTACAGGAAATGATTATTCTATAGCTGTAACAAGTACTCAATCAGTACAACTTACCGCTCCGGCTACAAATTCACTTGGTCAAATTTTTGATGAATGGACATCCAATACAACTTTCAGTATTCCAGATCCTTCTAATCCAAGATTAATTTGTATTTCAGGTAATGTGAGTAATGGTTCAGTAACTTATACAGCGAACTATACCACCTGCAATTCTCCAATAATTACTTCACAACCTACAAGCCAAACAATCACCTATGGAAATGCTAACCCTGTTTTCTCTGTAATAGCTTCTGGGACATCCCCTTCTTATCAATGGCAATATAGAATTAATAGTTCAACTACCTGGATAGCCATTTCTGGTGCTACATCTTCAACATATACTGTTACGAATCCAACTGTAGCTATGAGTGGATACCAATATCGAACTGTAATTTCAGGATGTAATACATCAGTAACCAGTAATGACGCTGTGTTAACTATAAATAAAAAATCAATATTTGGAAACTTCACTGCTGAAAGTAAGGTTTATGATGGAAATAATACTGCCGTTGTTCTAAGCAGTTCCCTTTCAGGAATTGTATCAAATGATGCCGTAGATTTAAGTGGAGGCAATGCTACTTTCGATAATTCAAACTCAGGAACAAATAAAATAGTCACTTTAAATGATTCTTATTTAAGCGGAGCTTCTGCAGGAAATTATAATTTGGTTTCGGTTTCTACAACAACTGCAAATATTACCAAAGCTGATGCTGTCGTTTCAGTAACTGGATATAGCGGAGTGTACGATGGAATAGCTCATGGAGCAAGTGGCACTGCCAAAGGGGTTCAGGATGAAGCTTTAAACGGATTAAACCTTGGAGCCAGTTTTACCAATGTTCCTGGCGGAACAGCCAGCTGGACATTTACCGATGCTAGCGGAAACTATAAAGATCAGTCAGGTTCTGTAGCTATTGATATTACTAAAGCAGATGCTGTCGTTTCAGTAACTGGATATAACGTTGTATACGATGGATTATCCCATGGAGCAAGTGGCACTGCCAAAGGTGTTCAAAATGAAGTTTTATCAGGATTAGACCTTGGAGCCAGTTTTGCCAATGTACCCGGCGGCACTGCCAATTGGACTTTTACCGATGTTACCGGGAATTATAAAGATCAGTCAGGTTCTGTAGCTATTGCTATTACCAAAGCCGATGCAATTGTTTCCGTGACAGGATATAGCGGAATTTACGATGGATTATCTCATGGCGCAACCAGCTCAGCTAAAGGCGTTCAGAATGAAGCTTTAACAGGTTTAAATCTTGGGGCCAGTTTTACCAATGTCCCCGGAGGAAATGCCAATTGGAGTTATACAGATGCCACCGGAAACTATAAAGATCAGTCCGGTTCAGTAGTTATTGAAATTACGAAAGCCGATGCGATAGTTTCTGTTGACGGATATAGTGGTGTTTACGATGGATTATCTCATGGAGCTAGCGGCACTGCCAAAGGAATTCAGGATGAAGTTTTATCAGGATTAGACCTTGGAGCCAGTTTTACCAATGTACCCGGTGGCACTGCCCACTGGAGTTTTACGGATGCTACCGGAAACTATAACAACAAGTCAGGTTCTGTAGTTGTTGAAATTACGAAAGCGACTATAATCGCAACGGCACAAAATTTTTCCAAATATTGTGGTCGGCTTAATCCTTTATTCACTGTATCTTATTCAGGTTTTGTGAATGGTGAGACCATAACTGTTATTGATGTACAGCCTATAGCAAATTCAGTTGCGAATGCTACCAGCACAGGTGCTTCTTATCCAATTACAGTTTCCGGTGGATTTGATAATAATTATCAATTCACCTATGTAAGTGGATTATTAACAATTAATAGTATAACCATAGATGCCAGTGCCAGTAGTAGTCCTGTTAAGGTGAATACTGAAGCAAAATTGATTGCAAAAGTTAATCCAGCTGTTGAAGGTGTTTTGGTTAATTTTAGTCTGGATGGAATACTGAAAGGTAATGCCCTCACTAATGATGAAGGGGTTGCAACATTGAACATCTCAGGTTTGGAAACAGGAGTATATGTAGTATCCGCAATTGCAGGGGGTGGTTGTGATCGCTCAGAAGCATATTTACCGGTATATGATCCCAACGGTGGCTTTGTAACCGGCGGCGGATGGATTGAATCCCCTGCTATCGCAATGTCCTCAGGTGTAACTGGAAAAGCTAATTTTGGTTTTAATGCCAAGTACAAAACAGGTAAAAATAATATTGCTGAGGTAGATGGCAATACCAATTTTCAATTTAAAACTGGTAACCTGAATTTTTCAAGTGAAGGACACGATAATATGTCTTTGGTGATTTCCGGAAAAAAGGCAACTTATACCGGTACAGGAACTGTAAATGGTATAGGAAATCACAGATTTCGTGTGATCGCCATTGATGGTGATTCTGACACTCCTTTAAGCCCCGATCAGTTCAGAATTAAGATCTTTGCAAATGGTTCAACCTCAGATGTATTATATGACAACCAGAGAGATGCTGGAGAAGAGTCTGATCTTGCAACAACAATTTTAGGGGGCTCCATCGTAATTCATAAACCTAAAGGAAGTGGAAAATCTGCAGAAATTGACCTCAAAGTAGTTTCTGCAGCTTCAGCTGAACCCATAATAATCGTAAATTCTTTAGAAATTGCGCCAAACCCTGTATTAAGTATTTCTGAAGTTAGATTTAGTTTAAAAGTGAATTCAAGTGCAAACCTTCAGGTTTATGATTATAATGGAAGGTTGGTTAAAACCTTATTTTCAGGAAATGTTGCTGCATATGAAGTAGTTCAAATAGAATTTAGTAAAGACAATTTAATGGCTGGCATCTATATTTGTAAGTTGACGACAGGGGATGGTCAAACTTATGAAAAACAGATCGCTGTTAAATAAAGCCGAATATGAAATCTTTAAAAGCCTCACTTTTAACAGGGAGGCTTTTTTATTTTTACTTTTTTTTAAGCGTGAGCGTTAAATGTTTTACAAAATATTTTTATAAAAGCAATAAGCCTCTAAATTTACCCCACATAAAATATAAAAGTTATGGCCGCTTATTTCAATAGTACTCAACTTAGATTATCCCTTAAAGAAGTTGTTGCAGATTATATTACAGAATGTAAAAATTGTGGGGAATTAAATCAGGATTGTATAGATTTATTAAGACATAACTATCTGGCAGATTTTGTAGTCTATAATAAAGAAACAAGGTCGATAGAAGTGGGAATTAATAAGAATGAACTTTTTGACGGCTATCCTGAAATTGAAATTTATACATTTCCAATTGAACATGCATTGAAAAAAATAGATCATTCATTTCGTAATAATAATGAAGACCTTGAATTTTACGGTAGATTGATTGGGAGAAGAAAAGGACTTGGATCTAATTCTGTAGTTGTTTTAAACTAATATTATTCCATATATAATCTGAAAACCTCGCTTATTAGTGAGGTTTTTTATTTTTAGAAATATTGTTCATGATCATTTTGGCATGAATTCTAGAATTTTCTATAAACCATTTATGGGTTTCAGTTCCACCGCAAATAACACCGGCCAGATACATGCCCGGTACATTAGTTTCCATTGTTTCATCATCGTATTGAGGGATCTTTTTGCCATCGTTAGATAATTTAATTCCCAGATCTTGTAAGAACTTAAAATTGGGGCGATAACCAGTGAGCAATAAAACAAAGTCATTCTCGAGTATTTTTTCTCCTTCCGGAGTATTTAAAACAACTTCAGTCTCTCTTATTTCCTTAATATCTGAATGAAAATAAGCTTTTATGCTTCCTTCCTCTATTCGGTTTACAATATCCGGTCTTACCCAATATTTTACCCGTGAACCAATTTCCGCCTGACGAACAACCATGCTTACCTCTCCGCCTTTACGATAAATTTCCAGGGCAGCATCTACAGCAGAATTACTTGCGCCTACTACCACAGTCTTTTGGGTGGCGTAATAATGTGGGTCATTATAATAATGTGAAACTTTCGGCAGATCTTCTCCCGGGATATTCAGAAAATTGGGGATGTCATAAAATCCAGTAGCGATAATGATATTTTTCGCGAGATATTCCGCCTTTGTAGTGAACACTTTATGCCAATTATCCTCAATCGTTTCTACGGAATTTACCTTTTCAAAAAGTTTAATATTAATTTCATTTGTCGTAGCGATCCTTCGGTAATATTCTAATGCTTCCCTTTTTACAGGTTTGGGATTACTACTAATAAAAGGTATGCTATCCAGTTCAAGCTTTTCAGAAGTGGAGAAAAAAGTCATGTTAGTAGGGTAGTGGTACAGTGAATTTACCAGGCAACCCTTTTCCAGAACGATATAGGATAATTTTTTCTTTTGAGCTTCTAAAGCGCAGGCTATTCCTATAGGCCCCCCTCCAATAATTACAACGTCGAACTTATTTTCCAGAATTTGCAATTTTTCTCAAGTTTTTGATGGTTTCCGGCTGATTATCAGATTTAAAAACAAAACTACCTGCAACAAGAACATCTGCACCGGCTTTTGCCAATGCCATGGCATTCTCATCAGTCACACCACCGTCAATTTCAATTATGGTGTTAGCATTTTTTTGAGCGATTAATTGCTTGAGCCTATGAATTTTATGGTAAGTATTTTCAATAAAACTTTGTCCGCCAAAACCGGGATTCACACTCATGATAAGGACCAGGTCAATATCCTGAAGAACATCTTGTAAAAGATCTACAGAAGTATGTGGATTAAGTGCAACTCCGGCTTTCATTCCGGCAGCTTTTATAGCCTGAAGGCTCCTATGCAAATGTGTGCACGCTTCATAATGTACCGTAAGAATATCAGCCCCAAGATCTGCGAATTCCTGAATATATCGGTCAGGATCCACGATCATCAAATGAACATCAATTGTTTTCTTGGCATGTTTTGAAATTGCTTTCAGAACCGGCATTCCGTAAGAAATATTCGGGACAAATACGCCGTCCATAATATCGATATGGAACCAGTCTGCTTTACTTTCGTTAACCATTTCAATATCCCGTTGGAGATTTCCAAAATCTGCAGCAAGTAGGGAAGGGGCAATCAATGTTTCGGTCATTTTTATTTACTTTCTATGGCAAACAAAAATAAAAAGATTAAACCGATTTGATGCCTTCTGTAAATTTATTTAGGATATAACGTACAGAACTTTGAATTTTAGGATTTAATTTCTCGATCTGAGAGAGATAGAGATTTATATTTTCGGAATTAAAGCGAGAATTTAAAGAAATAAAATCAGATATATAGGTATCAAACTGATTCTCAGAAACTGATTTCTCGAAGATCACCATGACATTGTGATGTCTTTTATCAATAGCTATCCGGGAAAATAAGCTTTTTATTATTTCTTTTTCTCCTTCAATCACCTGGAAAAAATTTCCTTCAGAGAACAATAATATACCTGTAATATCGTGATCTATATTACATCTCCTGCTAAAATTTAAAATTTCTAAAATTTCCTTTTCTGTAAGCTCGGGATTTACACTGCTTACATAACTAACGGCATAACGCATAAATGGGTTTTATAAATCTGATAGATAAAATTAAAAATCCAATTCGTTAAAATAAAGAAATTTTATACTTAATGAAACAAATGTTAAAAGAAAAAACCCCGGTCATCACTCCGGGGTCATTCATCAATCAAAAAACGAACAGTTATTTTCATACCGGTCATCACTCCGGCACTAAACTGTTGTTGCTTTAAATATCTTATCCAAGATACGTTTTTAAAATTTTACTTCTGGAAGTATGTTTTAACCTACGTATTGCTTTTTCTTTAATTTGTCTAACTCTTTCTCTGGTTAAATCAAAAGTCTCGCCAATCTCTTCCAAGGTCATTGGATGTTGATCCCCTAAACCAAAATAAAGCCGGATAACATCAGCTTCACGCGGAGTTAGTGTTTCCAGAGCTCTCTCGATTTCAGTTCGAAGTGATTCATGTAATAATTCCTTATCTGGATTTGGAGACTCACCAGAACGTAAAACGTCGTAAAGGTTAGAATCTTCACCTTCTACAAGAGGGGCATCCATCGATACGTGACGCCCGGAGTTCTTCATAGATTCCTTAACGTCGTTAATGGTCATATCCAATTCCTTGGCGATCTCTTCCGCGCTTGGTGGGCGCTCATGGGATTGCTCAAGAAAAGCAAAAGTCTTATTGATTTTATTAATAGAACCAATCTTGTTCAAAGGCAAACGAACAATACGAGATTGCTCTGCTAATGCTTGCAGGATGGATTGTCTAATCCACCAAACAGCATAGGAGATAAATTTAAAACCACGAGTTTCATCAAAACGTTTCGCAGCTTTAATTAAGCCTAAATTTCCTTCGTTAATAAGATCGGGAAGCGTAAGGCCTTGATTTTGATATTGTTTTGCTACAGAAACGACGAAACGTAAGTTAGCTTTGGTTAATTTTTCCAGAGCACGGTCATCACCTGCTTTAATCCTTTGAGCCAATTCTACCTCTTCATCAGCGGTAATCAGGTCAACCTTTCCAATTTCTTGCAAATACTTATCCAGCGAAGCGGTTTCTCTATTGGTTACCTGCTTCGTAATTTTAAGTTGTCTCATCTATCTTTCGTGGGATTTTTTATTATGAATAGCTCTTGTACATATTTATACGTAAAAATGTCGCAGAATGTTACAAAAATTACAATTAAATTTATTTGGGCGTTGCACTTCGTGCCGGGCTTTTCGCTATAAGTCCTCGCTGCCGATAGCAGCTGCGGGCTTTCCGTTGCAACCTGCCTGCCGACAAGGCAGGTCCCTAACGCGAAATATTTTTTCCATTTTTTTAGAATTTTCAGGATAGTCGCAATAATTAAGTGCAAATTTCAGTAAGATTTTAAAATTTAAGAATAAAAAAAGCCCGGCAAGTTGCCGGGCTTCTGCTATAATATCAGAAAACTAATCCCTGTCTTCTCTGGGTTTGTCTTCTCTGTCTTCTCTGGGTTTTCTATCGTCCCGGCGATTATCGCGTCCTCGATCGTCCCTTCCTCTACGATCATCACGCCCGCGACTATCTCTGGAACCGCTACGTTTGTCGTCTCTTGGAGCCCTTTCTTTATAACCTTCCGGTTTTTCCAATAAAGCTTTTCTGGAAACCTTGTCTTTTCTCGTCTTAGGATCAAGGCCAAAGTATTTCACATCCAGGGTATCTCCCATTTTAAGGACATCATTTACATCATTGGTACGTTCCCATGCCAATTCAGAAATATGAAGTAAAACCTCGTTACCCGGAGCATCTAAATATTCTACCACTGCACCAAAATCTAAAAGTTTGATCACTTTTACCTCGTATACGCTACCCTTTTCAGGTTTGAATGTAATAGATTCAATTTTGGCCAGCACCTTATCAATTCCTTCCTGCTCAGTACCCAGAATCTCTACAATTCCTTCTTCTGTAACCGGATCTTCGTTGATCACGATCTCGGTTTTAGTAGTTTTTTGTAGTTCCTGGATCACTTTTCCTCCAGGTCCAATAAGAGCTCCAATAAATTCATTCGGAATTCTTCTGGTGATGATCTTTGGAGAATGAGCTTTTACATTCTGGTTAGCTGAAGATATAGTTTCATTCAGTTTATCAAGAATATGAAGTCTTCCTGCCCTTGCCTGTTTTAAAGCATTTACAAGAATCTCATAAGAAAGCCCCTTGATCTTGATATCCATCTGGCAGGCTGTAATCCCATCGGCCGTTCCGGTTACTTTAAAGTCCATATCCCCAAGATGATCTTCATCTCCAAGAATATCAGAAAGTACCGCGTAGTTTTCACCATCAGAAATCAATCCCATTGCAATCCCTGAAACCGGCTTTTTCAATTGTACCCCGGCATCCATTAATGCCATGGTACCGGCACAAACAGTAGCCATAGAAGAAGAACCGTTAGATTCCAGTACTTCAGAAACTACTCTAACCGTATACGGGCAATTATCGGGGATCATCCCTTTGAGCGCTCTTTGGGCAAGGTTCCCGTGACCAATCTCTCTTCGTGAAGTTCCTCTAATTGGGTAGGCTTCTCCGGTAGAAAAAGGAGGGAAGTTATAATGTAAATAAAAAGTTTCTTCTCCCTGTTGCGTGGGAAGATCCACCTGATTTGCTTCTCGGGAAGTACCAAGAGTTACCGTGGCAAGTGCCTGGGTTTCCCCTCTGGTAAATAATGCCGATCCATGCGTGCTGGGTAGATAATCTACTTCACACCAGATGGGCCTGATTTCATCAGTTTTTCTACCGTCAAGACGAACACCTTCTTTTAAGGTAAGATCCCTAACCGCTTTTTTGTGTGCAGCTGAAAAATACCGGGATACAAGACTTCCGTTTTCTTCCAATTCTTCTTCAGAAAATAAAGCTTTAACTTCTTCTTTTAAATCAGCAAATGATTGGGAACGATCTTTTTTAGCAGATGCATCTTTAGCAATATCGTATACTTTTTGATACGTTGCTTCGTGCACTTTTTTCTCTATAGCTTCATCAGTCCTTTCAACTTCATATTCCCTGGTTTCTTTCTTGCCAAATGCTTCAGCAAGTTTCACCTGAGCCTCGCATTGTTTTTTAATAGCTTCATGAGCGAATTTGATAGCTTCAGCCATCTCTTCTTCTGAACATTCGTCAAACTGCCCTTCTACCATCATTACAGAATCTGCCGAAGCTCCAACCATAATATCCATATCGGCCTCTTTCAAAGCTTCACGGCTTGGGTTTAAAACGAATTCACCACCTATTCTGGCAACACGTGCTTCAGAAATTGGCGTTTCAAAAGGAATATCTGAAAGTTGAATTGCTGCTGATGCGGCCAATCCGGCAAGTGCATCTGGCATCACTTCATCATCATGGGACATCAACTGGATCATCACCTGAGTCTCAAATTTGTAATCTTTAGGGAAAAGTGGACGCAATACACGGTCTACTAATCTCATTACTAAAATTTCTTCGTTACTCGGCCTTGCTTCTCTTTTGAAATAACCTCCGGGAAATAAACCTGCAGCAGCAAATTTTTCACGATAATCTAATGTTAATGGAAAGAAATCCATGGTGGTAGGTTTGTATGAAGACACTACCGTACAAAGTAACATGGCGTTACCCATTTGAACAACAACCGACCCGTGGGCCTGTTTTGCCAATTTTCCGGTTTCGAGGGAAATGGTTCTACCATCTCCAAGATCGATAACCTCTTTAAATGTTTTTGGAATCATAATTTTGAATGTTTGATCTGAATAACATCACCAGATCTTTTAGTTAAACAATGGTCTCCGCCATTCCGGGCGGCCGGGTTGTGTGTTGTGTGCAGTTGTGGGTGGACCAATGAAAAACTACCCTTTGGGCGACAATTTTTGAAAACCTTTGCAGGTTCAATCTAAAGTATAAAAAAAGGGGCATAAAGCCCCCTTAAATTTATTTTCTTAATCCTAATTCTTTAATGATGGCACGATATCTTAAAATATCCTTTTTCATTAAATAATCAAGCAGGCTTCTCCTTTTACCTACCAGCATCACCAGTGAGCGTTCAGAATTGTAATCTTTACGATTGCTTTTTAAATGCTCAGAAAGGTGAGCGATTCTGTGCGTGAATAACGCAATTTGACCTTCAGCGGAACCGGTATCGTTTTTTCCTTTACCGTGTTTTTCGAAGATCTCTTGTTTTTTTTCTGTTGTTAAATACATTCCAATATTATTTAAATGATTTTCTTGTATCGACAGTTTTTCTGTCCGGCGGCAAAGATACTCAGAATTTGAAAAGTACCTAGCCTAAATTAAAAATTTATTTGGTGACTTTTTAGGCCCTAACTTTTTGATTCTGAATAAGGTCTATATAAAGGTTTACTTTATTCTTTAATTCAGATCGCTGTACGATAAAATCCAAAAATCCTTTCTCTTTTAAGAATTCAGCAGTTTGAAAATCTTTGGGTAGGTCTTTTCCAATGGTTTCTTTTACTACCCGAGGGCCGGCAAAACCAATTAAAGCACCTGGTTCAGAAATATTAATATCTCCCAACATCGCAAATGAAGCGGTAGTCCCACCCGTGGTAGGATCGGTACAAAGTGAGATATAAGGTAGTTTTGTTTCAGCTAGCTGCGCCAGTTTTACAGAAGTCTTTGCTAATTGCATCAAGGATAATGCTGCTTCCTGCATTCTTGCCCCGCCAGACTTTGAAATTATCATTAGAGGGATGTTGTGCTTTATAGAGTATTCGGCTGCCCTAGCAATTTTTTCACCCACGACCGCACCCATACTTCCGCCAATAAATTTAAAATCCATACAGGCAATCACCAGGTCCTTACCTTTGGACTTTCCTACGGCTGTGCGTATGGCATCAATAAGCCCGGTTTTTTCCTGTGCCGCCTTTATACGATCTGTATATTTTTTTGTGTCTTCAAAATTCAAAGGATCCTTAGAAGTCATATTTTTATCCAGTTCTTTGAATTCATTATCATCAAAAAGGATTTTAAAATATTCTGCACTTCCAATTCTAACATGGTAACCATCCTCGGGGCTTACATAAAAATTGCTTTCAAGCTGTTCCGCATCAACAATTTTTCCGGTAGGTGATTTATACCAAAGACCTTTAGGGACATCTTTTTTATCTTCAGTAGGAGTTTGAATCCCTTTTTGTGTTCTTTTAAACCAAGCCATTTTCTGCAATTTTTCCGCCGTATGGCATTATTGTAAATAAAAAACAGTCTTTCCAAATGATGAAAAGACTGTTTCAATTAATTTATAAAGTGTTTACGTTATTAAGGTCTTCAAAGGCTTTTTTCAGACGGTCTTTAAAAGTAATTTCACCTTCCCGTAACCATTTTCTGGGATCGTAATATTTCTTATTTGGAGAGTCTTCACCATCTGGACTTCCTATTTGGGCAGCCAAATACTCTTTTTTCTCCCCTATATAATCACGAATACCGGTTAAAAATGCATATTGTAAATCTGTATCAATATTCATTTTTATAACACCGTAACCAATTGCTTCTTTAATTTCTTCAACCGTAGAACCACTTCCACCGTGGAAAACAAAATCAATATGATTTTTTTCAACATTATATTTTTTGGTAATATATTCCTGAGAATTCTGAAGGATTTTCGGAGTTAATTTTACGTTTCCAGGTTTATACACCCCGTGAACGTTTCCAAAGGCAGCGGCGATGGTAAATTGATCGCTAACCTTGCTCAGTTCTTCATAGGCATAAGCGACTTCTTCCGGTTGAGTATATAATTTAGAGGCATCCACATCTGAATTATCCACACCATCTTCTTCGCCTCCAGTGATACCCAGTTCGATTTCAAGGGTCATTCCCATTTTTGCCATTCTGGCAAGATATTTTTTACAAATTTCAATATTTTCCTCGATAGATTCTTCGGAAAGATCCAGCATGTGTGAGCTATATAATGGTTTCCCATGCTGCTTGTAGTATTCTTCACTTGCATCTAATAACCCATCGATCCATGGAAGTAATTTTTTTGCGCAATGATCTGTATGCATGATTACAGTTGCACCGTAAGCTTTGGCTAATTCATGAACGTGTTTTGCTCCCGCAATTCCGCCTGCAATTGCAGCTTTTTCCCCTTCATTGCTCAAGCCTTTTCCAGCATTAAACTGGGCTCCCCCATTTGAAAATTGAATGATTACGGGTGCATTTAACTCAGCTGCTGTTTCTAAAACCGCATTGATCGTGTTAGAACCAATTACGTTTACAGCAGGTAATGCAAAGCCTTTATCTTTGGCATATTGAAATATTTCCTGAACCTCTTTTCCAGTTGCTACTCCAGGTTTAATGTTGTGACTCATAATATTTTTTAATTAGGAATACAAAAATAGGAAAATTAACTGTCTTAGAAAGGATAATTAATTCCAACATTGTAAACCGCATTGTTGAAGTTGTAATCTTTAAACCAGCGACTTCCTTCAGGTCTCGCAGGGTCATAGGTTTTAAATCCTACATCAAACCGGAGTACGAAAAAATTAAAATCGTATCGAATACCAAATCCTGAACCAACGGCAAGCTCTTTTAAATCTGAAAATCCGCTGAAAGAATAAGATTCCACATTGTCAAAACGATCCAGGACATTCCAGATATTCCCAACATCTACGAAGAGTGCTCCTTTGATATTATTTAAAAGTCCGAAGCGATATTCCCCATTAAAAGCAAGTTTCATATTGGCCTCGTTAAATTCGAATAGGCTACCACTACTTCCGGGACCCAGATCATAGGCCTGCCAGGCACGGTTGTCATTTGGCCCACCGGCAAAAAATGTCTTGGTGATAGGAATGGAGTTGGCATTGCCGTATGGAATGGCAATCCCTCCAAATGCCCGGGTTGCAAATACATTATCTCCACCCAGGTCCCAATGTTTAATAAAGTCAATTTCAGTTTTTACATATTGGGAGAATGGAACGCCGAAGATCTTATAATTGCCATTTTCATTTTTCTCGAAATTCCCAATTTTAGAAAGAGCAGCCAGGATATTTCCCGCTGTTTCTATTTTAAACCTAAAACGGGTAAATTCTGAATCGTATAGATTTTCCTTGGTGTTCCAGAGATAGGTATAGTTAGAGGCAAAAATCAGGTTATTTTCAGTCAGCCTATCTTTTCGTTCAACAATATCTACAAAATTTAAAAAATCATCCTGCCCAATATCGGTAACTTCAGAATCCTGAATAGAATTGATAAATTCGTCAGTTTCATCTGGAATTTCCAGACGTGGTTCTGATGAAGGATCGTTGAATACAAAAGATGTTCTACGGGCAATTTGAGTCAATTCTTCATAAGAATTTCGGTATACATTGAAGTAATTATCAATATTTAAATTGCGAACGTATTGTATATTCAATAAATCTACGCTGTTGAAAAGCAGTTTTGAAGGTTTCCAGTTATAATTAAGGATTCCTGAAAAAGTTTGTTTATCCAACCCAATATTTCGTTGGGTACTTATTCCCAAACTCATTTCGGTAAATGGGGAAGTATATTTCGGAATAATTTTTTCAGTATTTATAGGAAAGGAAATTCTGGGAAATGAAAGTTTTACATCTGCACCAATTTCAGAAATATCAAAAAAGCGATCTTCAGCACCGCTTTTAGCTGCATCTTTTGAAGAGCCAATACTTCCCCTGGCGTTAATTTCAAAATTTTCAGCCCCTCCAAAAACGTTTCTAATCAATAAGGAACCTCCAAAACCAATTCCAAAATCCTGAATATTACTTTGGGAAACATCAAAATCGAATCCCAGAGAATATTTAGGTAACGGACTCAGAAATATATTGGAAATCAAATCTGTTTCCGTGCTATCTTCAGGATCCAGAGTGTATTGGATATTTGGATATTTAAAAACACGTAACGAGCTAATGCGGTTATACGTTCTGGTCCTGTCGAGGTCCCGATAGATATTTCCGGGCTTTATAAAGATTGCATCGCTAACTGCTTCCGGTTTGAAATCCATTTTTTCGTTGAAGGAATAGAGATTATAACCTTCAAAAGTGGCGCTATCCTGAATAGGTTTATTTCGGTTCTCGTAAGTATAATCGGTTATAATATTAACCTTACTTATTTTATGAACTTTAAATGGAAGTCTGGATACACTATCACCCACATTATTTCGGCGATTTTGAATAATTAGGGTTGTATTAAGAGAGTGATTGGTTTCAACCGTATCTGCATCAAAACTAATGTATTCCTGATCAAAATTATATACGCCATTATTTCTGAAAAGATCAGATAGGCGGTCCCTTTCCGCATTAAAATCCAGCGTATTGTATTTGGTTCCGGAAATGATTTTGCTTTCAGATTCGTGAACTTTATAAATTGAATCCAGTGCTACTGCCGAAATATCGGTTTTGATAGAATCGACGAAGTAAGGTTTGTGCGGAGTAACATAATATTCCACCCTTGCCCGCTTTTCTTTTTCTAAAGGAATGATCTCATAATCTGCTTCAATATTAAACCAGCCATTATTCCAATACCAGGATTTAAGCCTGTTTAAAGATTTTTTTGTTTCTTCCTGACTAACTATAACAGGAGCTTCCCCGGTTCTTTTTAACCAAGTATTGAATTCTTTCCTGGAATGAACAAAGCGTTCAAACTGTTTTTTAGAAAGTAGACTGGTGAGAAATTTCCTTTTTTGCTCATTTTCCAGGTATTTTACCGTTAGAATACTGTCTATATCTGGTCGTGCAAGATTGTAATAATGAAGCTGAAAAGGTATGCCGAGAAACCGGACATTTGGCTCCTGATAAAGCTGGCTGTATATTTTGGAATTTTTGACTACTTCACCATTGCTGAAAATTTCATTTTTCATCAATAATTTTTGGTCTTCTTCGAGTCTTTTTACCGCACTACAGCTTAGAATTACTGAAGTGAATATGAAAAATAGTAATATTTTTGCGAGAAGCCTTTTCAATCAAGAGCAATTATTCGCTCAAAAATACATTTTTTAATGCTTAGCAAAAACCAGATTAAGTTAATAAAAAGTCTTTCTCAGAAAAAGTATCGAAAGAAACATGGATTGTTTGTAGTGGAAGGTAAGAAGGGAATCATGGAATTTTTAAATTCCGGGTTTGAATTGGAGAACCTCTTTGCGAAAGCAAATATTTTTTCTGATAATATGGCCACCATAATTTCTGAAAATGATTTAGGAAAAATATCAAATTTAGTGTCACCTAATGAAGCATTAGCTATTTTTAAAATTCCTAAAGAATCAAATTTTGATAAATCAAGCGGTCTAATTTTAGCACTGGATGGAATTAGGGATCCGGGAAATTTAGGAACGATCATTAGATTATGTGATTGGTTCGGGATTGAAACTTTAGTTTGTAGTGAAGATACAGTAGATTGTTATAATCCCAAAGTTGTTCAGGCGAGCATGGGTTCTCTAGCCAGAATAAAGGTGTCTTACCTTGATTTGGCCGAGTTTTTACAGCAGTCTAAAATGCTAAAGTATGGAGCATTTCTGGAAGGCGATAATGTGTATAGAAAAGATCTAATGGATAATGCTATTTTAATAATGGGTAATGAAGCTAACGGAATTTCTGAAAAAATAGAAGAACTGGTCTCTGAGAAAATCAATATTCCACAATTTGGAAAAAATCAAAATACTGAAAGTTTAAACGTGGCAACGGCAACTTCAATATTGCTAAGTGAATTTAAGCGAAGGACTACTGAAAGGTGAAGTTTAGAAATACCCCTCGGGACGACATTTTATCTATATTTCCGGTATAGATGCTATTGGGATCGGCATCTCGAACCAGTTCATCGTTAATTGTGAAAACTCCGCGAAGGGTAGGGGTAAACTTAAAGTAATACAGGTAAAGGTCGATACCAAATCCAACTTCATAATTATAAGTATTAGCTTTCATCCGAAATTGACCTGCGCTATTGTCATCAGGATTATTTTGATTGCTGGACAGGTTGATGGAAGTAGATACACCACCTACCACAAAGGGTTTGAAATTATTTAAACGATTAGCGCTGAATTTTATTAGAAGTGGAAGGTGAACATAGGTTGAATTTATTTCCCTGTACGTGTTGATGTCAGATTTTAAAGACTGAAAACCACGCGTGCTAAAATTAACACCTGGTTCAAACCTAAGGTCTAAATTGTTATCTAATTTTAAATTTCCCACCAGACCAACATTGAAACCTACTCGGGTTTCCACACGAATATCGGGCTTGGTATCGGGCTCATAATCGATATAATCAAAATCGAAATCATAGGTATTAAATCCCAGATAATATCCCCAGGACCATTTCTGGTTATCGATATTTTCCTGATTTGTAATGGATTCCCCACCAAAAATCTGGGCATTGGAAAACTGAATGCTTAATAAAGCAAGTATCACAAAAGTAGATTTTTTCATCCTATTACTTTGAGGCAGTGTAAATAGTTGAGACTCCAAATGTTTGCGGTAAATCTTCTATGTTTATAAACCCTATTTTCTTTAAAATATTGTTGAACTTTTCTCCATATGGAAAATTTGCTGCACTTTCACTCAAATAGGAATAAGCATTTTTGTCTTTGCTGAAAAGTTTTCCAATCATGGGAAGAATTACACCTGAGTATACATGGTAACCTTGTTTAAAGGGGAATTTTCTGGGGACTGAAGTTTCCAGGACTACAAAAATTCCGTTTGGTTTTAAAACTCTATAGATTTCCTTTAAACCCTTTTCTAAATTTTGAAAATTTCGCACACCAAAAGCTACAGTGATGGCATCAAATTCATCATTTTGAAAAGGTAAATCTTCAGAATCACCCTGAATCATTTCAATTTTAGAATCTAAATTTTTATTAGAAATTTTCTTTCGGCCTACCTTCAGCATACCTTCAGAAATATCCAGGCCTATAATTTTTTTTGCTCCTGAATTTGCCATTTGAATGGCAAGGTCACCTGTGCCGGTTGCAATATCAAGAATTTTTTCTGGATTAGTCTCAGTAACTTTTGCAACTACCTTTTTTCTCCATTTCACATCGGTTCCTAAAGAAATTACCCGGTTCAATCCATCATAATTGTCCGAAATACTATCGAACATCTGCTCCACCTGCTCTTTTTTGGAAAGTTTGGAATCCTTATAAGGAGTCACGTTTTTACCCATAGAAAATCTTTGCGCCAAATATAATTGATAACTCGGAGAATTAAAGGACTATCATTCAAAATTTATAATGCCCTTATCATTTTTCAATTATGATAAATACGTTAACTTTGTTCTATAATCTGATATTTTATATGAAGATAATTATTGCCGGCGCAGGTGAGGTTGGCTTCCATTTAGCTAAATTACTTTCTTTTGAGTCGCAAGATATTACACTTATAGACCCCAATCGTGATAACCTCGTTTATGCTGATACTCACTTAGATATAAAAACTCTAAAAGGTGATGCATCTTCCATTAAAATATTAAAAGAGGCCCAGGTTAAGTATGCAGACATGTTAATTAGTGTGACTGCGAGTGAAGCCACCAATATCACGGTTTGCGTTCTAGCAAAGCAATTGGGCGCTAAACGAACCATAGCCAGAATTTCTAATACTGAATTTCTTGAAAATCAG
Source organism: Gramella sp. AN32 (assembly GCF_023718305.1). Classification (GTDB taxonomy): domain Bacteria; phylum Bacteroidota; class Bacteroidia; order Flavobacteriales; family Flavobacteriaceae; genus Christiangramia; species Christiangramia antarctica. Next base: position 481,084 of record NZ_QEYO01000001.1, on the reverse strand, counting down.
GAAGAACTGGGATTTGTAAGATTTGGGATAGATGAACTGATTTCCCCGGAAGCTCTGGCTGCTCGTGAAATTGAATTGTTATTGAACCAGTCTGCTTTCAACGACAGCTATGAATTTGAGGAAGGAGCTTTGACCATGATGGGTGTAAGCCTTTCCAGAACGGCAACTTTTGTTGGAAAAACGGTGAAAGAAGCAGCTAAAATTTTTCCTGAACTAAATTTTGTTCCTATTGCTATTCAACGCTTTGGAACCCAATATACCTTAATCCCCAGAGGGGATACCCAATTTAAAGATGGGGACCAGGTGTATTTTATAACCCTTAAGAGTGGTGTTGAAGAGCTATATAAACTCACAGGGAAAGTTCGCCAGGATATCAAAAATATCATGGTTTTGGGCGGAAGTAAGATTGGTAGAAAAACTGCCCGTGATCTCTGTAGAAATAATTTCAATGTAAAATTAGTTGAAAAGGATAAGGATAAAGCATACGATCTGGCAGATGAACTTCCAGATACTTTAATCATCAATGGAGATGGTAGGAATGTTGAACTTTTAGAGGAGGAAAATATTCATGATATGGATGCTTTTATCGCTGTAACGGGTAATTCTGAAACAAACATTATGTCTTGCCTGGTTGCAAAATCAAAGAGTGTAAAGAAAACCATCGCCCTGGTTGAAAATATGGATTATTTTCAGCTAAGCCATTCTATTGGGATCGATACGCTTATCAACAAAAAATTACTTGCCGCAAATAATATTTTCCGATATGTAAGGAAAGGGGAGGTAGTGGCCATGACCAAACTTAACAATATGAATGCGGAATTACTGGAATTCATTGTAAAACCAGATTCGCGGGTAAGTAATCAAAAAATTAAAGATCTCGAGTTTCCTAGATCTGCAATTATAGGAGGAATTATAAGAAATGGTGAAGGTCTAATTGCTCTTGGTGATTTTTTAATAAGACCAAAGGACAGGATTGTTGTTTGTTGTCTTCCCAGATCTATTAATAAAGTAGAAAAATTGTTTCTCTAATGCCCCGACTGAATTATAAGATAATTCTACACGTAATGGGTTTGTTGCTGCTGTGCAATGGGGGCTTCATGTTGCTTGCCACCATTGTTAGCTGGATTTATAATGATGGAGTTACTCTCGAAATTTCTACAGCTGCTTTAATTACATTATTTCTTGGAACTCTTTTAATGTTCACTACACGTGGGCACAGTAAAGAGGTCAAGGTTCGTGAAGGTTATATTATCGTGACTTTTGGTTGGATCTTCATGGCCTTAAGTGGAGCGCTTCCTTATGTAATCAGTGAAACTATTCCACGATTTACCAACGCTTTTTTTGAAACAATGTCTGGTTATACCACGACCGGAGCCTCCATCTTAAATGATATTGAGGCAATCCCAAAAGGAATATTATTCTGGAGGAGTTTAACTCACTGGATAGGCGGGATGGGAATCATTGTACTTGCCATTGCTATTTTGCCATTATTGGGAATTGGAGGGATGCAGTTATTTTCTGCGGAATCTCCCGGCCCCAGCGCAGATAAACTTAAACCTCGCATTACAGATACCGCGAAAAGGCTTTGGCTCATTTATGTTTCCTATACGGTAGCAGAAACTATTTTACTTTGGGTGGCAGGTATGAGTTTCTTTGATGCTATTAACCATGCCTTTAGCACGCTCTCTACAGGAGGATTTTCTACAAAAAATGCCAGCATGGCCTATTGGAATAATAATCCAATCATTCAGTATATTGTTATCATCTTTATGTTTCTGGCAGGAAGCAACTTCGTTCTAAGTTATTTTGCCTTTAAGGGGCGGTTTAGTAAAATTTTGCACGACGATGAGTTCAACTGGTATTTTTACTTCATAGGAGGTTTTACCGTGATTAGTGCATTGGTGATCTATTTTCAGGCAGATGTAAGTATATCTTCCATAGACCATCCTATGGTTTGGGGTGAAGCTGAAAGTGCTTTTAGACATTCATTGTTTCAAGTACTGGCGGTAATTACCACAACAGGTTTTGTCTCTGCAGATTATACCATGTGGACACCTTTCCTAACCATTTTTTTCTTCGGAATGTTTTTTCTGGGTGGATCTGCAGGATCTACTGCAGGGGGCGTAAAAGTGATGAGGCATATTATCATGATTAGAAATGGAATTATTGAATTTAAACGGACCCTGCACCCAAATGCGATCTTACCAACTAGATTTAATGGGAAATCTATCAGCAAAGAGATCGTTTTTAATATCCTTGGATTTTTTATTTTATATATGCTTTCCTTCATCATTGGCGCAGTTGTTCTGGCATCCTTTGGGCTGGATTTTGAAACCGCAATTGGTGGTGCAGCCTCAACTTTAGGAAATGTGGGTCCGGCGTTTGGTGGTTTGAGTCCGGTGAATAACTTCGATATGTTGCCAGATCTTGGTAAATGGTGGTGTGCCTTTTTAATGCTTATTGGAAGACTTGAACTTTTTACCGTTTTAATAATCCTTACTCCATTCTTTTGGAGAAATCGATAAAATTCCTCGACGGCTCACCCTCGGAGATAGTCGGTTTCACTAAATTTTTAATTCAGCTTCTGAAGTTTCTCAATTTCTTTTTAAAAAAACTTAATAACAAAACCGGCACTAAGCCGGTTTTTTATTTCAGAAACAGGGAAAATTTTATTTCAGAATATCTTTAATTCTTTTTAGTGCTTCCGTGATTTGATCCTCGCTTGCGGCATAGGAAATTCTTATGCAATCTGGATTACCAAAAGCTGCTCCGGTGACCGTCGCGACATTGGCCTCTTCCAGTAAAAACATACTAAAATCATCAGCATCTTTAATGGTATGCCCTTTAAATGTTTTCCCGAAGAACGAAGATACATTTGGGAAGACATAGAACGCTCCTTCAGGTTCCGGGGTTATAAAACCATCAATATTATTCAATAAATCAATGATCAGTTCCCTTCGTTTTTTGAAGGTTTCGATCATATGGCTAATTTTCGAAACCGGAGCCTCTAAAGCTGTAATTACCGCTCTTTGAGCAATACAATTCGCACCACTTGTAATCTGCCCTTGCATTTTATTACAAGCTCTGGCGATATAAGTGGGTGCTCCAATATAGCCAATACGCCAACCGGTCATAGCAAATGCTTTGGAAACACCATTTACGGTAACTGTACGATCATACATATGCTCAAATTCGGCTATGGAAGCATGATCGCCCACAAAATTAATGTGTTCATAGATCTCATCGCTTACCACGATGATATCTGGATATTTTCTCAAAACTTCAGCTAGAGCTTTTAACTCTTCCCTACTATAAACCATCCCGCTGGGATTACAGGGAGAGCTATACCAGATCATCTTTGTTTTTGGGGTGATCGCAGCTTCAAGTTCTTCCGGAGTAATTTTAAAATTAGATTTTACTGAGGTTGGCATTTCTACGGGAACACCTTCGGCAAGTTTCACAATTTCAGAATAGCTCACCCAATAAGGGCAGGGCAGGAGTACTTCGTCTCCGGGATTTAAAACAACCATGGCAACATTGGCTAAAGATTGTTTCGCACCTGTGGATACTACAATTTGTGAACGATCATAGGTTAAGTTATTATCGCGTTTAAACTTTGTAATGATAGCATCTTTTAATTCTACATAACCATCTACCGGGGTATAGGAATTGTAATTATCGTTGATTGCCTGTATCGCAGCATCTTTTATAAAATCTGGAGTATTAAAGTCTGGCTCTCCCAAACTTAATCCGATAATATCTTTGCCTTCTGCTTTTAGTTCCCTCGCTTTAGCGGCCATTGCTAAAGTTTGCGAGGTGGCCATACTGTTAATTCTGTCTGATAATTGTTGCTGCATGGAATGTTTTCTTTTCAATTTTTAAAATTCAAAGTTAAAATTTTAAAAACTCTGCGCTGTTTATTTCTGAAAAAAATTCGCACTAAAATTGAATACCTTTGTGAAAATTTTTGAAGTGGAATTAATTACAAAATACTTTCCTGATCTCACTGAAGATCAACTATCCAAATTTGAGAAACTAGAGGAGCTTTATAAAGACTGGAATTTGAAGATCAATGTGGTTTCCAGAAAGGATATCGATGAGTTATACATAAGACATGTGCTTCACTCGCTGGGGATCGCGAAATTTCAGGAATTTAAAGCGGGATCCAAAATTATAGATGTGGGTACCGGTGGAGGTTTTCCCGGTATCCCCTTAGCCATACTTTTTCCGGAGGTGAAATTTCACCTGGTTGATTCTATTGGAAAAAAAATAAAAGTAGTGGATGAGGTGGCTGAAGGCCTTCAATTGGAAAACGTAAAGTCCTATAATAGCAGGGTAGAGGAAGTTAAAGGACAATATGATTTTATTGTTAGTCGGGCGGTTGCTGCGATGCCAACTTTTGTGCATTGGACAAAAAATAAAATAGCGAAGAAAAATAAGCACGCAATCAAGAATGGAATTCTTTATTTAAAAGGTGGGGATTTAAGCGAAGAGCTCAAAGATTATCCAAAATCGGAAATCCAGGAGCTCTCAGCATATTTTGAAGAAGATTTTTTCGAGACAAAAAAACTGGTATACCTTCCTTTAAAATATAAATCCTAGCGGTTGATAATGATCTTTTTGGAATACTGTCCTTTTTCTGAAAATACCTTGACTATATAAACCGCAGAACTCAAGGTTTTTTCTATAGTTAAGTTGATCACTTCCTGCACCGGAGTATTTTCAAATACACCAAGAGATTGCCCGTTAAGGCTATAAAGTTCTACTCTTTCAATTTTTAAAAGATCAGGATTTTCGAGGATAAGAACTTTCGATTCTCTTAGGTAATCGATATTGAATTGGGTCCCAATCAAAATTTCCTCTACCGGAACTTCGATTACTTCCTCGTCAGTCTCATCTACGGCTACTTCTCCGGGTTTAGCAAAAACTATTTCAAACAAATCATTGAATTCCCCCTCTTCAGCTTCGGCTTTAAATTCATTTTTAGAGAGATTGTGATAGGTGCCATTTTCCTTATCGTGTACATAAATATTGAAACTTTTATCCAAATTTTCAAGATTCTCAATTTCTATGGAAAATTCCCCTGCTTCGCCAACGCGAATCCCAAGAGGTAAAACCTGCTCTTTATCAAAATTTGGAACTGCCTGGATCACAAATTCAGATTCGTTAATAAGCCAGTACATATCTTCTAGATTATCTTCGATTAAAGGCGCGTCATAACCAAGATCAAAATTATTTGTAGTCAATTCATCGGCTGTGACCAGGATCTCACGGTGATAGCCTTTAGGGCCACGATAATGCAAGCGTATTTTAAATCTGTTGTCTTTTGAATAAGTAGATTTAAAAGCTTTTCTAGGATTTTCATGACTTAAGAACTGGCTATCGGCTTTATTCGCTTCAGTAACAAAAACTCTTTGCCCGTTAGTGAACTTTACAGTTCCACCGGAACTAGTGCCACTTCCATTTACATCCTGAACTGTACTGATAAAAAATGCCTGTCCCACCGGGATATACCTTCCGGGATATTTATTCGAAATTTCATCATTGCTGTTAATCCTTTCATCTGTGGAAATGGCCCGTACTTCACCGGCTTTATTTGTGATGGCGTAACCACCAACATAGTCGGCAAGATAATGGGAGTTTTCAGGGCCAAAATGATCCCATAAATAAATACTTCCATTAAATGCACCCAAATTATCATCGATAAATTTAGTTCCATCAATTGCTGAAGGATATGGATTTCCTATGAGCAAATTGCTGCCAGAACTAATTTGTAGTGTGATATCGCCGTTGTTAGGTTTTCCCCGGAAGGTATAGTTTTGATAGTCCTGAACATTTGCCCAGCCCATAGTTCCTTTCATAGTATAACCAATACCGGCGGGCAATAAATCAAGTTCACTAACCTGCGACCATTGCACATAAGTATCGGCATCGCCATTAAAGGTATAGAACCAGTAACTGCTAATATGCTTAGGTCCCGAATACGTATAATCTGCATATTCATACCAGTAATCGAATGAAATTGGACCGGGAATCTGAGGATCAGTTCCGTCATTTAAAACTTCTCCAATTTTATATCCGGAATTATTTCCGGTACCTTGTATACTTACAGGGGAAGTCCAGTAATTGTAGTTGAAACTGTTCGCAGTTCCCTGTTGATCACGTTCCAGGTATCCCAAGCTGGTCTCCTCCAGAATACTTCCGGTGGTTTGAACCAATTGTGATTCGCCGTCAAGATCAATAATACCATTTAAATTAAGATAATGTGAAATAGTGAGAGCTTGACCAGTTGCCGTATTATTATCGCCGGTCATAGTTAGGGTGTTGGATTCAGATAATAAGCCAAGCAGATAAATATCATTAGCTTTTGAGTCTATAGTGTGGGATATTTTGGCAATATTCCATTGAATATCAGTCCCATTAATACCTTTATCATTTGGATAGGACCACCAGTTTTCCTGGGCGTTGCCAATATTTTGATCCCACGTGGACCTACTAGTCCAGTCACCATTTCCTTCTGATATATATGGAAGCGGTGCAGAATTATACTGATTGGTTTCTATGTTCTTCAAGACTCCGTTAACTGGCGTAGCTGAAATATCGATTGTTTCATTACTCACTATTTCATTAGGAAAAAGCTTATAATAGCCAATCAAATTATTCCAGCTTGAGCTGCCGGGAACTATATATTTATTGGTAAGCACAGATCCCTGGATTCCCGCACCTATTGCTTCTACCCTTTGGTTCATTAAGAACCTTAATTGTTCAACAGAAATTGCTTTGTTCCAAATCCTAAGTTCTTCCATCCATCCAGTATAGTAATCTTTGGGAATGGCTGCAGAGGTGCTGTCATAAACTGCTCCAAGCATAAATGGAGCTGAACTAGCGCCAGGGTTCATAGCTGAACTATTTCCAACTTTAATACCATCCACATAAAGTTCAACACTTGAACCGTTGAAAATAACTGCGATATGGTACCATCTATTTGTTCCCACTTTACTGGAAGTAGAAACAGAGTTCGCATTCCATCTAAAAGTAGGAGCGCCATTATTGATAATCAAATCGTAACCCCCTGCATTGGGGTTTGAATAATCCCTTTTTGAAAGGATAGTGCTAACTCCGGAAACCGATTTAGGCCTAATCCAGGTTTCTATGGTAAATGCCCCTAAATTTAAAGAGTAAGTATCTCCCATTATTATATGGTCATCAATCCCGTCAAAATCCAATTGGCTACAATTACCTGAGAATGTAACATTCATATCACTACTGGTTGCGCAAGTTCCATCAGGGTGGGCAATAGTCCATCGAAATGTATAAACACCATTAATTCCTGTAAATTCTGAATTAGGGTTGGAAGGATCGGTTATAGTTCCTCCTGTTCCCGAAACTAAAGTCCATTTCCCGGTGCCTGTTACAGGAGTATTTGCATCAAGTGTAGTAGTATTAAAGCCACACCCAAAATTTTGGTCCGGCCCAGTTTCCGAAATTGTAAGTTGCTCGGGTTGGGTAATAGTAACCGTTTTAATAGCCTGGCAACCATTGGCATCAATAACCGTAATAGTATATTCCCCAGCGCTTAAACCGGTTGCCGTTTGTGTGGTTTGTTCTGAAAGATCGTTCCATAGGTAAGTGTAAGGTTCTCCGGTTTGGTATGGTGTTCCCCCGCTACCTGTAGCTGTTACTTCACCAGTACCTCCAAAACATTCTATATTTTCTATGCTCGTGATAATAGTAACGGGGGTGTCCGGCTGAGTAATTGTGACGGGGGGAATTTGAAATATTGTCCCTTCTGCATCTTTTACCCACACATCATAATCTCCCGCTTTTAATATTCTGAAAACATTATCTGTTTGATAGCCATTTACGGCGTTCTGAATGCTGTACTGGTAAGGAGCACGTCCTCCAGAGGCCCTTACTTCAATGGTGCCCAATTCAGAATCAAAGCAAAGCAATTCATTAGGGATTGCTTTGGCAAACAGAGGTGAGCTTATAATTTCCTGATTGTTGCTGGAATAACATTTGGGGTTTGGTCCCTGTCCACACGTCCATTTTTTATTATTTGAAAATGTAAGGTAAATATTGTCCAATATAATATCATCCCCGCAATTCCATTGGATAGGAATTGTACGGGTTGGATTTGGGACTTCCTCTTTAGAATAAAAACAACCGTTTTCTTTTCTTGTAATGCTTTCCCCTGTATCAATGTTGGTAATGGTATAGGTCATTTCAGCATAAAGTGAATATCTGGTGGAATTACTGCTTAAGTTAATATAAATATATCGTTGCTGCCCATCATTGCAATTAGTGGAGGAAGTTCGATTTCCATTGGCATCCCCTACATAATAGTTATTAATTTCAAAATCATTGGAGCCACAATTATCCCGGTAACATTCTCCAACAAACTGTGTATAATTAAAAGTCTTACTTATGTTCTCAGCATCCGTCACTGTAAGTGTTATCGCTTTATTGCCTGTCGTGCTATATTTTACTTCAATAGATCCAGGTCCGGTAGTGGTTACAGGTGTAGCGTCAGTTCCAAAATTCCATGTATAGGTATAAGGTGCGACTCCTCCTAAAGCAGTAAGGTCTTCTATTTCAAAGTAAGAGGTCCTGATTAAATCTTCCTCTCCCCCACAAATTGAAGTGGGGATAATCTTCGCTTCAAGGATTTCGTTAATTGTAAAAGTAGAGTCAAACTTACAAGCATTTTGATCTATTACGGTAACTTGGTAATTACCGGCAGCTAAATCTGTAGCTGTTTTGGTAGTTTGCAAGACTGCTGTCTCCCCTTCCTTTCTCCATTCATAAGTATATCCTGGTGTCCCGCCCGATGCATTTGCAGTTGCCGACCCGGTTGCCGATAAATAAACCGTTGTCCTGGTCGTAGAAATGCTGGCGCTTAAAGCTGCGGAAGGTTTGTTAATCTGCAATTCGCTATTTAAAACCACTTCGCAACCCGGAAATGCCGCATCGCGAATATAAACTGCATAACTTCCAATGGAAAGATTTTGGAAGGATGAATTAGTCTGCCAGATGGTTCCGTTGATGCTGTATTCATAGGTACCATGTCCCCCAATGGGAGCAGATAGTGTAATGGACCCATCAGTTCCCGCAAAACAACTAACATCAGTTTTGCTCAAGGTTGCGGCAAGTATGTCTGGTTGTGAGATTGTTACCGTTTTCTGTAAAGCACATTCTTTTGCATCTTTTATGAAAATGGTGTGGTTTCCGGCGGAAAGCCCGGTAAAAGTAGTTTCTGTGGTAAAATTAGTGTTGTCAATGGAATATAAATAACTCCCATTTCCCCCTGTAGCAGTCCCTACCGTAATTGTCCCATCATTTCCATTAAAACAAGTCACAGCCGTGCTGGAAGGCGTGGTCATTTCCAATACTTCCGGTTCCCCCACGATTACAGTTTGGGTCAGGGAGCAAGCTTTGTCATCTTTTAAAGTAATAACATAGGTTCCAGCAGTTAAATCTTCAAATTTTTGAGAAGTGCCAAATGTCCCGCCATTGATTGCATAACGATAATTACCATTTCCACCGGAAGGGGTTCCTGCCGTAATGCTCCCATCGGTTCCCCCGTTACAGCTGACCGGTGTGCTTGATGCCGCCGTTGCGGTTAATGCCGGAGGTTCACTTACAGTTATATTTTGGGTGATCTCGCAAGCTTTGGAATCTTTAATAGTCAGGATATAATTGCCAGCGGAGATGTTGCTAAAAGTTGCCGTGGCTTGAAAACTTATTCCATCCATACTATAGGTATAGCTTCCATTCCCACCGGAAGGGGTTCCTGCCGTAATGCTCCCATCGTTTCCCCCGTTACAGCTGACCGGTGTACTTGATGCTGCGGTTGCGGTTAATACCGGGGGTTCACTTACAGTTATATTTTGAGTGACCTCGCAAGCTTTGGAATCTTTAATAGTCAGGATATAATTGCCAGCGGAGATGTTGCTAAAAGTTGCAGTGGCTTGAAAACTTATTCCATCCATACTATAAGTATAGCTTCCATTCCCGCCGGAAGGGGTTCCTGCCGTAATGCTCCCATCGGTTCCCCCGTTACAGCTGACCGGTGTGCTTGAAGCCGCCGTCGCGGTTAATACTTGAGGTTCACTTACAGTTATATTTTGAGTGACTTCGCAGGCTTTAGCATCTTTAATAGTTAGGATATAATTGCCCGCGGAGATGTTGCTAAAAGTTGCAGTGGCTTGAAAACTTATTCCATCCATGCTATAGGTATAGCTTCCATTTCCACCGGAAGGGGTTCCTGCCGTAATGCTCCCATCGGTTCCCCCGTTACAGCTGACCGGTGTACTTGATGCTGCCGTTGCGGTTAATGCTGGAGGCTGATTAATTTCTATAATTTTGGAGCCTGAATTACCAAGTCCATCAGTAACATTTAAAGTATAAGAGCCAGAAGAAAGACCAGATATATCCTCGCTGGGGGAACTATAACTTGGGCCAGACCATGAGTAGCTATAAGTGCCTGGATCACCACCTGTTACAGAAACATTGATGGCCCCATCGTTTCCATTATTGCATGAAACAGCTGTAACCAGGTCTACTGTAATAGTAAGACCGGCTAAACTTTTTGTAGATGCTACAATGCTTAAAGAGAAAACCAGAAAAATGATTAAAATTCCTCCGGATTTCGCCGAGGGGGTAATTTTATACATAGGCGGTTAAATAGATTTTCGTTCGGTGAAAATACATAAAAAACCGATTATAGTAGGTCTGTAATTTGAAAAAGATGTGAATAAGGCGCTATTTAACAGGAATTTAGCTCATTTTATCGATTTTTGAAAATATATAGTAAGAAAATACTTTCTATTAAATATTTATTATTGTATGAAACCGGCAATTTATTCGTCGATAATGATCTTTTTTGAATAGTATCCTTTTTCTGTTTGCACTTTTACAATGTAAACCGCTGAACTTAAGGTTTTTTCGATAATTAAATTAATGACTTTCTTTGGTGGCGTATTTTCAAAAATTCCTATAGACTGGCCGCTAATGCTGAAAAGTTCAACACGATTAATTTTTAAGAGATTCGGATTCTCCAGCACCAGAAGTTTAGATTCTTTCAAATAATCCACATTAAACCCATAAGTGGGGGAAATTCCTTCTTGAGGCTCTCCAATGATTTCATCCTGGGGTTCCGCAAAAACAATTTCAAACTGATCATTGATTGCCCCGGCTTCTGCATCAAAAATAAAGCTTGCCTTGGCTAAATTGTGATAGGTATGATTCTTTTTATTGTGAATAAAAATACTAAAGTTATTATCCAGGTTTTCCATATTTTCAACTTCAATAGAAAACTCTCCCGCTTCACCCAGTTTAACCCCTATAGGTAAGACCTGGTCACTATTAAAGTTAGGAACCGCCTGGATTATATATTCATAATCATTAATAAGCCAGTACATGTCTTCTATATTGTCTTCAATTAAAGGGGCATCGTATCCCAGATCAAAATTATTGGTAGATAATTTATCTGCGGTTAGTAATAATTCCCGATTATAGCCCTGTGGGCCTTTATAAAGCAGTCTTATTTTAAGCCTATCATCTTTGGTATATGTAGATTTAAATCCTTTTCTCGGCGTTTGATGACTTAAAAACTGGCTATCTGTAGGATCGGTTTCAGTTACAAAAGCTCTTTGGTCATTTTTAAATGTAATGCTTCCGCCTGCGCCCATATTTCCGGCAGACATATCCTCTACGGTACTTATGAAAAAAGCCTGGCCTACAGGAATGTAATCTGTGGGATATTTATAAGAATTGGAATTATCATTATTGATTCTTTCATCTATCGAAATTGCACGTACAGCTCCAGATTTATTCGTGATCGCATAACCTCCTATATAATCGGATAGATAATGTGTGTCTTCTTCCCCAAAATGATCCCACAAATAAATGCTTCCATTAAATGAGTTGAGGTTTTTATCTATAAATTTGGTGACACTAATGGCCGAAGGATAGGGATTTCCAACAAGTAAATTACTTCCGGTATTAATATTTAAAGTGATGTCCCCATTGTTAGGTTTTCCGCGGAAGGTATAATTTTGTGTATCTGAAATAGATTTCCAGCCTTTACTTCCCTTCATGCTATAACCTAAACCCACCGGCATAATATCATTTTCAGTAATTCCATACCATTCACTGTAATTATCAGCAGAGCCATTATTAAAGGTATAAAGCCAGTAACTGCTTATATGAATTGCCCCGGAATACGAATAATCTGCCCACTCATACCAAAAATCAAATAGAATATTCCGGGGGTTATCTGGATTTGTTCCGTCACGTAAAACTTCCGCAATTTTATATCCGCTGTTATTTGCCGCACCCTGCACACTCACGGGAGAGGTCCAGTAATTGTAATTAAAACTATTTTCAGTACCCTGTTGATCACGTTCTAAGTATCCAGAACTTGCTTCTTCCAAAATACTTCCTTCAGTCTGTACCAATTGCGATTCACCATCAAGATCTATAATCCCATCAAGGGCAAGATAATGAGAGATAGTTAGTGATTGTCCTGTTTTTACGGAATTAGACCCGGTCATGGTTAATTCTTCTGCTTCAGAGAAAAGAGCAAGCAGGTCAATATTGTTCGTTTTAGAGTCGATCTTATGGGAAATCTTTGCAATATTCCAATTTATGGGATTTCCGTTTATTCCTTTGTCATTGGGGTAAGTCCACCAGTTTTCAGTGGCAGTCCCAATATTTTGATCCCAGGTACTCCTGTTAGTCCAATCCCCTCCTGCTTCAGAAATATAGGGCAGGGGCGCAGAGTTATATTGATCGGTTTCAATATTTCTTAGCATTCCGTTTACAGGATTTGAAGAAATATCTATGGTTTCGCTATTCACTATTTCTGAAGGGAACAAGCGATAATAGCCCAGCAGATTGTTCCAATTTGAAGAGCCTGGAACGGTGTATTTATTGGTGAGGACAGAACCTTCAATTCCTGAACCTGTAGGCTCCACCCGCTGATTCATCAAAAATCGTAATTGCTCTTCAGAAACTGCTTTATTCCATATCCTTAATTCTTCCATCCAGCCGTGGTAATAATTACGGGGAACATCTGGATTTGCAGTATCATAGATACCCCCCAGTAAAAATGAAGCAGAGGTGGGGGCAATATTTGCGGCAGTATTGCTGCCAACTTTAATTCCATCTACGTAGAGATAAATTCCCGAACTGTTTGAAATTACAGCTAAATGGTACCAGCGGTTCGTGCCAATTTTACTCGAGGTGGAAACTGAGGATCCGTTATATCTGAATGTGGGCGCACTATTATTAATGACAAGATCGTAACCACCTGAAGTAATATTAGAAAAATCACGTTTGCTCAAGATCGTTTTTATTCCTGAAACAGATTTAGGTTTTACCCATATTTCTATAGTAAATTCCCCTGAACTCAAATCATATGTGTCACCCATGATCACATGATCATCGACCCCATCAAAATCCAGTTTGCTGCACCCTCCAGTAAAGGTGACTGAAGTGCTTTTACTTTGGGAGCAGCTACCGTCTTCGTGAGCAATTGTCCAAATGAGAGTGTAAGTTCCCGGAGGTGCCGAGAATGAGGAATTGGGATCTAAGTTATTTTCAATCATTCCCCCGGCATCTGAATTAAGAGTATCTAAGGTCCATTTTCCTATTCCTGTTAGTGGGGTATTTGCTACTAGCGTGGTGCTGTTGGTTCCGCATTGAAAAGTTTGAGGTTCGCCTACTTCAGGAATGCTTAGTTGTTCGGGTTCAGTGAGGCTTATAGTTCCTAAAGTCTGGCATCCGTTTGCATCAATGACCGTAACTGTATATTCTCCGGCAATTAAATTACCGGCTGTAGCTGTAGTCTGTTCAGTAGCGTCATTCCACAAATACTGGTAAGCTTCACCTGTTTCGAATGGAGTTCCGCCCGCCGCGACTACAGTAGCTTCCCCAAATTCACCATAACAAAGAGGATTTGTTGCAGAAATTTGTAAAGTAAGAGGATTGGTAGGTTGCAATATGGTGACATCTGGAATTGTGATCACTTCTCCATTATAGTCTTTTACATGAACATTATATTGGCCGGCACTTAATCCGCTAAAAGAATCTTCGGTTTGATACCCGGAAGTTGCACTGGTAATGCTGTAGGTATAAGGGCTCATCCCTCCTGATGCTTTTACATCGATAGTTCCGAAGTTATCCCCATGGCATAATATTTCATTTGGGATTGCTTCAGCATATAGTGGGGTTTCTACAACTTCCTGATTGCTGGAGGAATAACATTTTGGACGTGGTTGGCCCTGACCGCAATTAAAATGCTGGGCGTTATTGCTAAAAGTTAAATAAATATTTTGGAGCGTTACAATATCGCCACAGGCAATATCAATTGGAATTGTCCTGGCAATAACCGGGATGTCCTGTCGTTCATAAAAACATCCATTTTCAATAAAGGTTGAAATAGCTCCCGTGGAAAGATTTTTTACCGTATACGTTAATTCTGCATATAGGGAATAGCGGGTAGATTGACTACCGAGATTAATATAAATATATTTTTGATCTGCGGAATTGCAATTGAAGGAGGTGATTTTATTCCCATTTTCATCTCCAATAAAATAATTTTCACCTATAAAATCATTCGATACACAATTGGGACGGTAGCATTGGCCTACAAAATGCTCCAATGTAAAGGTTTCACTTACATTTTCAACATCGGTTACTGTAAGGCTAATAACTTTATTGCCAACAGCCGTGTAATTAATTTTGTGAGACCCGGTTCCAGTAGCATTTTGAGGAACGGCGTTATCTCCAAAATCCCAGGAATATTGATAGGGTCCAACACCTCCAATTGCTGTTGTATTTAGAACTTCAAAATAGGATGTGCGTATGGCATCTTCTTCCTCACTTTCACAAATAGATGTGGGCAGAATTTCAGCAAAAAGTTTGTCAATTATCGTAATAGTTGTTTGGAAGGAACATCCTTTACTGTCCTTTACAGTGACTTCATAATCACCTGCAGGTAAATTAGTAGCGGTTTTCGTCACCTGTATAACGGTAGGACTTCCTGCAATTCTCCATTCGTACGTATAGCCGGGCGTTCCGCCACTGGCATTTGCTGTAGCTGTTCCGGTGGAAGAACCATACGATGTAGTTCTGGTGGTAGTGACATTGGCGGTTACTGCAGAAGATGGTTGGGTTAAGACAACAGTATTAAGGAGTATTGAACAATCAGGATAATTGGCATCTCTTATAAAAACATCATGGGAACCACTTTTTAAATTTTCAAAAACTGCTGAAGGTTGCCAGTTTAAATTATCCAGACTAATTTCATAATTACCGTGACCCCCTGAAAATGAACTAAGAGTGATAGTGCCATCAGCGCCATCGAAACAGCTAATATTCTTTGGAGAAATACTGGCATTTAATAGTTCAGGTCCAGAAACTGTGACAGTTTGCTGTAGTGCACATCCGTTAGCATCTTTTACAAAAATGGTATGGTTGCCGGCTGGAACGTTCAAGAAGGTAGGGGAAGTGGTGAAATCTACATTATCAATCGAATATTGAAAATTTCCACTTCCGCCAGTCATACTACCTACGCTAATTGTTCCGTCGGCTCCATCATAACAGGATGTTGGTATACTGCTAGGAGCGGTCATCACTAAAAGATCGGGTTCAGTGATGACAACTGTTTGAACTATTTCACAATTTTTAGAATCCCTTATTTTTAGATTATAGGTTCCGGCTGCCAGATCGCTGAACATTTTTGATGAGCTAAAACTGCCATTTTCCAAGGCATAGGAGTAGTCGCCATTTCCTCCCGAAGGAGTTCCTGCGGTAATACTACCCTCGTTACTTCCAAAACAGGTAAGATGTACCAAAGTAGGTTCTGTTGAAATAAGTGGGGCTGGTTCATTCACGATAATATCCTCTGTAGCGGTACAAATATTGGCGTCCTTTACATATACAGTGTAGTTTCCGGCAGAAATATTCAAGAAGTCCAAGGTGGTTTGCCAGCTGGTGCCGTCGATACTGTATTCATAGGGTGCAGTTCCTCCCAATACATTTCCTACGGTTATGCTAGCATCACTTCCTCCATTACAGGAAACAGGAGCAAAGGTTGATCCTGATATAACTAATTGTTCAGGTTGGGTTATGGTAATTGTTTCGCTCTTTTCACAAGAGTTTGCGTCTTTGGCATAAACTGTATAATCTCCTGCCGGTAATCCCGTAAATTCTAAAGAATCCTGATAGGAACCAGATGCAATTTTAAATTGATAAGGGGGATTACCACCGTTTGGGTTTGCCGCAGTAATGATACCGGTAGAAGATCCAAAGCAAGAGACCGGTGTAGCGGTTGAGCCGGAAAATATTAATTCAGACTGATTTGCTATGCTTATATTTTCAGTAGCGGTACATCCATTACTATCTTTTACGGTAAGGGTATAGGAGCCTGGACTTAGATTTTCAAAGATTTTTGAAGTTTGATAGGATCTACCATTGATTTTATACTGGTAAGGCAGCGTAGTCGTCGAAGTTCCGCCCGTAGCACTCCCGGCAGTAATTGTTCCCGTATTCTGCCCAAAACATGTTGGCGGGGTAGAGGTAGATCCTGTAATCGTTACCGGATCTGGTTCGGTAAGCGAAATTGTTTTGTAAGCTGTACATCCTTCAGAATCTTTTACTCCTAATATATAATCACCTGCCTCTAGATTGCTAAAATTCTTTTTGTTTTGCCAAACACCACCACTAATATTGTAGGTATACGAGCCACTGCCACCTGTGATATCCATATTTACTACCTGCCCGTCTTTATTCCCTTTACAAGTGGGTTTTGCTAAATCTTCATTTAAGATCTGCAGTTCAGGATTTTCAGTAAGGGTGACGGTAATTGAGCCAGAATTTGAACTTCCGTCGGTAACATCCAGGGTATATGTCCCGGCGAATAAATTTGAAATATCTTCAAGATTGGAGCTATATCCATCTGGGCTCGTCCAGCTGAATGTATAAGTTGATGCATTTCCACCACTAACGGAAACATTTATTATCCCGGTTGAGGTGCCAAAACATGCAATATTGGTTGAGCTTTCCAGAGTAATCTGGATACCTGCTACTTCTTTATTGGAAGCAACTAGAAAGCTTAGCGTAAAAAGGAGGCTTAGCAAGACACCTCTGATTTTCGCCGAGGGAGTAATTTTATGCATAGGCTAACAATAAATTTCCTATCGTTAAAAGTAAGCATAAAATCGATAAAATGTAAAAAAGTAATTTTTATTTTATAATAAATCGCTAGAAAGCAACGATATATGATATTATGAAATGATTTTAATTTATATAAATGTAAGAAATATAGTACTTTTATTTAATGACTATCTTTTTAATATTTATCCCCTCTTCACAAAGAGTATGAACAATATAAATTCCAGATCTAACGGGCCTTATACTTAAGTAAATTTCACTATCGCTTCTTAGATTATTATATTCCTGAATCAGTTTTCCTCCCATATCGAAGATCATCACCTTTTCAACATCAAGCTTATTGTAATTAGATATTTTAACTTTTTTGTCAAAAACACTGTACGATACTCCAATGCCTTCAATAATAGGAAGCTCACCAATGGGTTCCTCAACAGGTTCTTCCACAATTGGGGGTTCTTCATCTACGACTGCTTCTTTAAAGAAAACAATTTCAAATCTATTTTTGATTTCCCCAGCATCTGTTTGGGCAGTATATTTTTCTGTGAAAATAGCATGAATGGAATCCTTGAGTTTGTCCCTTAAATAAACAGGTTTACCTTCAGGCCAGTTCTCTAATTTTTCAATTTCTATTTTGAATTCACCACCTTCTTTAGTTTTTATAGCTAATGGAAGAACCCGTTCGTCTTCAAAATCTGGTACAGCCTGGATTACATAAGGTTGATCGTTGACCAGCCAGTACATATCTTCCATGTTATCCTCAATTAATGGCGCGTCATATCCAAGATCAAATCCATTAGTTGTACTCTCATCTCTTGTTACCAGTAACTGCCTGTTATATCCCGAAGGAGAATAGAAATTAATTCTAATTTTTGCCCTTTCGTCTTTTTGAGCGGTAGCCTGAGCTTTTCCTTTTGAAGGTGTTTCATGGGAAAGGAAAATTGAAGGATCGTTTGATTCTGTTGCATAAATTCGTTGGGTATTGTTAAATACTATATTACCTCCCTGTATATTTATACCAGCTGTTGCTGCTGCCGGATCTGTAACGCTGTTTAAAAAGAATCCCTGTGCAACGGGTATATATTGCATGGGTTCTTTGCCACCACCACCACTTTCAGCGGTAATTCTTTCATCATTACTTATGGCTTCAACCCCTCCAGCCAGGGTATAAGCTGCATAACCGCCTATATATTCTTCAAGGATATGGGTTTGATTGGCATAATGATCCCAGAAATAAATCACTCCATTAAACACATTTTTGGTGTTTCTACCCCCGGCGACGTTTAATAAATTATCCCGAATAAATTCATTTGCATCCATTGCTGAAGGGAATGGGTTGCCCACCAAATAATTTTGATCTGGGGCAATGCTTAACGAGGTCGTAGGAATATCACCATTATTAGGTTTGCCGCGGAAAGCATAATTTTGTAGTTGACTTAATCCTACCAATCCGGTAGTACCTTTCATAGAATATCCTGCTGCAACAATTTCTTTAGTTTGGGAGCCTAAGAAGTTCCAGTCAGCATAAAGATCAGCCTTGCCTGCCCTGAAATCCCAAATCCATTCTCTACTAATAGTGATGGGTGAAGTTAATCCACCATCTGCGGAATAGTAGCCATCAACAAAATTTACCTTAGCGCCAGCTGCAGGATCCCACATTACATTCTCTAAAGTATAACCTGAGTTGTTATCAGTTCCCTGGTCACTTACAGGACTACTCCAATAATTATAATTATAACTGCTTTGTCTTCCCTGTTGTTCCCTTTCCAACCAACCCTTACTGCTATTGGCTAAAATACTACCATGATCCTGTAATAATTGAGATTCACCTTCAAGATCCATATTACCATCTAAGAGCAGATAGTGTGAAATTCTGATTGGATGATCGGCATTGATGGTTAGAACTTTATCAATCGTTTCAGAAAGTATACCTAGCATGGTTATGTCCTTCCCTTCAGAGGTGATATTATGGTTTATCCTGGCAATATTCCATTTGATACCATCGCTATTTGGGGGATCCCAAACTGTTGGTCGGGCCCAGGTGCCATCGGTAGCCCACGCACCATCCTGTCCTGATAAATAAGGGGTGGGTGATGTGTTTTCCTGATCTGTGGTAATATTATATAACCTACCATTAATTCCATTTAAAGATAAATCTGGAGTATAGCCGGCCTGAGGTTCCTGCTCAGCAGGGAAGCTAATTAAACCAGCAGGATCCGGATTATTCGAAATAAGCCTGTAATACCCTGCGAGGTCGTTCCAGGTAAGGTCATAGAACCGAACTCCATCCTGGTCAAGATTAAAATTCCCCTCGGTATAATAACTACCTGCAACAGAAAGGTTAGGGACAACCTCTCCTTCAACGGTATTTCCTGCTCCTTTGGAGGATAGTTGGAGACGCTGATTCATCATAAACCGAATTTGCTTTTCAGTCAATTCTTTGTTCCAGATCCTCATTTCATCGATCCAACCGGAGAAATGATGCTCGGTAGTCTTACTGGTAGAATTCCACCTGGCGCCAATTATTGTTTTATTTGTTCCGTTTCCATTAATTGTTATAGAGCCTGCGCTGTTTCCATCTACGTACAATTTTCCGCTATTATTAACAGCAATATGGTACCATCTGCCATTTGTGGTAATTCCGGGAAGGTTCTCCATTTGAATATCAAATCCGGGCCCTGATATAATACTTCCGGTTGAAGCTTCCGGTCTAATCCAGGTTTCTATAAAATAATTACCGGTAAAGTTATTTCCGAGATCCACATAATCATCTATACCATCAAAATCTAAAGTTGTACAATCAATAACTTCAAATATTGCATCTATATGATTAAGAATACATGGGTTCGCTGGTAGGTCCATTTCACCTTCTACAGGGGTGATCTTAGGAGTAATTTTCCAGCGTAGAGTATAAGATCCACCCATTGTAGGTTGAAAAATGGCGTTTGGATCATTAATTCCCGATAGTTCTGGATCATTATTAAGAAAATGATTTTGAGAAAAAGTATAACCGGCCGGTGCGCTTATAACCTCCCAGGCCACAGTAGAACCATCGCCTTCGGGAAATTCGGTAATTTCACCTTCCTGTGTTCCTGCAGTTATGGAGGCAGATAAATTGACATTTAAATTGCCACATTCACCAACTTCTGCAGTAGCAGTAGATTCGTAGGTATCATAAACATATACCTTAACCGTTTCTGAATTCTCCGCAGTTTCACATGGATCGCCATTCGTATCGAAAACTAAGGCAGTCCTTACTTCAAAATGATTCCATCCAATTTTTTCAGGAATAAACTGTACCGTCTCCTGATTTACTTCTCCAATCTGCAATAATTCATTATCGGGATTCTCAAGACTTTCATCATAATACCAGATAAGTTGAACATCCTGAGGTCCTTCCGGGACTTTAATATTATCCAGGGTCCACACATCACCATCACGCGCCCCGGTATAATTAAACCTGATTCTCAGGTTACTTCTACCCATATAATTACCTAAGTCAATCGTCATTTGGTTAACTCCAGGTGTACCATCTCCAAAATGGTCATAATTTCCACTACTTGCAGGTCCGGTTATGGAATATAAAATGGGCTCGGTGGAATAAGATGAACCCCCATTCGTGGATATTTCAACCTGTATTTTAGCACCTGCGGTTAAGTTGAACGCCTGATCAAAGGTTAAGATCGCCTCATCTATTCCCGTTAAAGAAAAAACCGCTGTTTCCAAGGTGGAAGTATTGTTTCCTGATACAATAGCAAATCCTTTATTCCCCTCCGACTCTAAAGAAGTATCCCATCTTTGAAGCGAGGTTGCATTTGTGTTGATATTTGCGGTGATGAAGTTGTGCGGATTAGTTCTCAACCATTTATCTGGACGAATATTATCTGCATCAGAACTGAAGTTATAATTTGAATTACCATTTTTATCGGTTATTCTCCAGCCTTTATTGGTGATTGAAGAATTATCGAAAGCCCCGCCTTCGAATTTCCCGTATTCTGCGCCATATCCTGTACTGGAGTTTAATGTTATGGTATCCCCAAGACATAAGGTACGTGGATCAACTGAAACAGGGGCGGGTTGAATATCAGAAGGGATTACACTTATAATTGCGGTTTGGGAAAATTTATTTGGTGAACAGGCTCCACTGGTCATTTCAACCCTGAAAACTGTAGTTTCATTATTCACCACACTTTCAATCTGGGATGCAATTAAAGAGGTGCCAATAAAATTTGAACCATCGGAATTTTTAACTATAGACCAGGTAGGATCGGAATCCCCGCGATATCTCCATGCCACAACGGTACCAGCCTCTCCGCTTAATTCAAGGGGAACTGCATAGCCTGAAATTGCAGATTCACAAATCATGAATAGTCTTCCAATATTGGTCCCACCATCAACAAAATTTAATTCTCCGCCTACCGGAAGAGGATCGATAGTGATACTCGCGTAGGTATATTTTGCTTCGCAAACTCCACTTTGTACTTGCGTTCTAAAGGTGGTGGTTTGAGTTAATCCTGAAAAAGCCTGGGTATTAATGGTACCAGATAACGTTGTCCAGGTTGCCGTCTCCCCTTCAGCAATCACTCCCGGAGCACTTTCCCAGCTGATAATTTCACCGGTATAGCCTGATAGGATTAATTGTCCTGATGCATTGCTAATACAAACGCTGGTGGGTGCAGTGATTGTTCCTGCAATTGTAGGTGGATCTACGGTGATGGTTACGGAATCTATGTTAATACATCCAAATTCATTGGTTGCAGTTAAATTATAGGTAGTAGTTGTAGTTGGACTCACTGTAACGCTGCTGCCAGATAAAGGATTTCCAGTGTTTCCCTCCCAGTTCCATGAAAAAGTAGTCGTATTTCCGGTATTAGAATCAGATGCAGTGAGATCAATGCTACTGCCTTCGCAAATAGTAGCATCATCAGAAATGCTGATCACGGGTAATTCTTTAATTTTTACAGTAATGCTGGATCTTGGTCCTTCACATTCGCTTAAATTCGTTTGGCTAACCCAGTAATCCAGATCTCCGGAAGCAGCTGTAGGTGGGGTAGGAGCGGTTTCCAGTTTTTCAATTGAAGTTTCAGAAGTGTACCAGTTTAAGGTATGGTCGGTATCCGGAGTAACGGAAAGTTGTTCCGCAGTTGCGCCCAAACAATAAATTATTTCAGCATTAGTGATCGTTGGTGCAACGGGAAGGGCGTTAATAATAACTTTTATTTCAGCCAGTTCACTCTCACAATAAACCGGAGTTTGAGAAACATAATAGGTAGTGGTACCCACAACATCTGAGGTTGGTGTTGGAGCGGTTTGGGACGGGGTTTCATCATCTAGGCTGTCATACCAAAGAAGATTGGTGCCTTCAGCAGTAAGGGCAACAACATTTTCGCCAATACAATACATTACATCGGCAACAATTGGCGGGGTTGGTACAGGATCAACGTCAAGTTTAAACGAATTTGATGTTGCGATGGGACAGGTAAATCCATTATCGGAACCGTCAATAAGTACCGCATATTCGGCTTCATCGGCTTCTTCAACAGTTGTAATAGTTAATGTACCTTCATATACAGTGAAATTCAGGCCTTCATAATCATTTCTCTCGATTAGTTCGGTGCTGTAATCGCCGGAAATTGTAACGGGAGTTCCATTAGCATATACCCAGGTGAAGTTAAGTGGTGCACCATTGGCATGGGCAACAAATTTAAAAGTGACATCGGTACTTCCATCTGCACACACCTTTACATCTGTTGCAGGTTCAATAATTATAATATCTTCATCAACGTTTAGGGTGGCAGGATCTGAAGTTACAACAGACTCCCCATCTGGAGTACAGGCATTTGTCCCGGTAACCTGTACATAATATTCGCCGGCATCTTTTGAAGTAGCCACATTCAATAAAAGGGTGGCAGCTTTTGCTCCAGGTATTAGGACTCCATCTTTAAACCATTGGTAAGCTAAATCATCTCCGGTCGCAGTAATCGAAAATTCAGCATTTTCAGTAGAACAAATTCCTATATTGGCAGGCTGGCTGGTGATTGAAACTTTTTCGTAAACTACAATATCTAAAGTGACCTCTTTAGCTTCGCAGCCCCCGCTGGCAGGAATCTCATATTTAATTATATAATCATTTGGAGCATTATTAGCGGGAACAAATGCTCCAGTTTGCGGATTGATATCTAAACCCGTAGCACTAAAAATCCCATTCTCATACGCTCCAATTCCACTCAGGCCGGGAGTATGCGTATTGGTATCTGCGGTACAAAATTCAACCTGATTATCGGTAAATGCTATAATTGCTTCAGGATCTGGAGAAACGCTAATAGTTGCTTCCGAAGAAATAGTATTGCTACAATTAGGATCATCGCTATAGGCAATAGATTGGACCGAATAAACATAATTGGTGTTGGCATTGGAAGTAGCTGCCAGCTTGCCGGTATTTAAAACGACACTTCCCGATGCATCTATAGCAACCGTTAAAGGATTGGTGTTATTTCCATTAAGTATATAAGTAACTACAGTATTGGGAGTACCTGTAAAGGTTAATTCCGCCTCTTCTTTATCGCAAATTGAAGAAGTTCCGGTTACTTCCACGCTGGGCGTTTCCCTTACATTTAGTGTAGCTGCATCTGATGTTTTTACGGAACAAAGATTTCCGCTGCCACCGCTTATCTCCACATAATAATCACCGGAATCTTCAATACTCGCATTGTTAAAAGTAAGTGTTGAGGAGATCGCCCCGGAAACCGCATTTCCTGCACCAGGAATGCCTTTAAACCATTGATAGGTATAACCGGAATTTAAAGCCGTCCCACCTGAAGTTGCGGTAAAAGTGATTTGGGCCGTTCCGTTTTCACACACACTAAGATCTTGTGGTTGTTCTGAAATAATGACATTTTCATCTACAATCAATGCTGCTGAATTGGACACTACCGAAGTACATGGTAAAATACCTTTGATTTCAACCAAATAATTGCCCGCATTGGCCGAAGTAATACCAGATAAGTTTAAAACGGCATTAGTGCCCCCGGAAATTTCATTTCCAGCTGCAACAGAATTTTTATACCATTGATAGGTTAATCCGTCGCCAGTCGCACCAACCTGAAACTGTACATCGCTGCCCTCGCAATTTTGAACAGCAACCGGTTCACTGGTCACGACTATTTTTTCATAAATAGATACATCAGCCGTAATTTCTACTTTCTCACATCCACCTGCTACGGGGGTAGAATAAGTCACTTTATAAGTCCCGGGAGTTACAGTTGAAGGATTGAAAACACCTGTAGAAGCATTAATAATTGTAGATAATGCTCCTGTTGCTGTATAAGTTCCATTTTGCCATGCCCCGCTTCCCGCAGTAAATGTTGGAGCCAGGGTGGTAGCAGAGGTACAAACATTTCCATAAGACATGCTTACATTTGGTACGGCATTTACCTTAATAGTAGCTGATCCTGTAAAAGTTTTAGAACACCCTGTTCCTGCAGTATATTGAGAACTTACAAGATTATAGGTAGTATTTGTGTTTAATGCCGCGGTGGTATAGGTGGCAGAACCAGAATCTCCAATTTGAATGGTTTGATTGCTTCCCGTCCCTATTTTATAAGTTACCGTTGTATTGGGTGTACCTGTAAAAACAACATTAGCAGTTTGTCCGGCACAAATTTCAGCAGGTGCAGTAATGGTGATTGTTGGATCTGGTTTAAAGGTAAGGATCATAGAATCTTCACCTGTACCAGTTCCACAAATTCCACTGGTGTTCCCTGTGGTAGGTTTAGGCACCTTCACAGTAATGGTTACTTGTCCTAAATTATAGTCTGCCTGCGAAGGTTTGTAAGTGTAATTAAAATTTCCACGTACGCCAGTCGGCTGGTTAGGAAACGTACCCGATCCGCTAGTGGTAAATGTTGGATCAAATTTCGAACTTCCAAATTCCGCAGAACCTGTTAATGTTATATTCGGGAATGACTGAAGCTTACAAACAGTAATATCTTCACCGGCTGAAGTGACAATATGATTTTGAATTTCAATATTCCCATAAGCTACCCTGTTGCTGGTTCCACAATTATTAACGGCTTCAACATACACAGTTTTCGTACCGGAAACCGCCGCAGAAGAAATACTTACCATGATGGAATTTGTCCCCTGACCGGAAGCTATGGACCATCCAGCATCGGGTAAAATCCAGTTATAAGAATCTGCATTGGAAATGGGGGCAACTGTAAAAGGTATATTTGTTACTGGTGGACATACATTCTTATTGGTGTCCAATTTTGTAGACGAGATGGCACCTAAAGTAACAGGAGGTGCATCTTCAGTAGTAACACTTAAACTAATAGCGCTACTTGGTCCACAACTATTTTCGGCATAAACTGATATATTCCCATCTGTAGTTCCTGCACTAACTTTAATAGAGGTAGTTCCATTTCCTGCCGTAATATTCCATCCTGTGGGTACTGACCATACATAATTTGAAGCATTATTAATCATAGGAATTGAATAGGTAAGCCCGCCTGAACTTGCACAAACATCTATTTCTCCCGAGATCGTTTCTGAATTAATTACAGGCGCTGGTTTTTTAACAGAAACCGCAAATGTTGCATTCACCTCACCACAAAGATCACTTTTGGCCGTTGCAGTAATATTTCCATTTTGATTATAATTTCCCGCCTTAACATTAAGAGTGTTAGAAGCCTGACCTGAGGTGATGGTCCATCCCGTAGGGACGGTCCAGTTATAAGAATCAGCTTTGGCATCGGTAGGAATTGAAAAAACTGCAGGATCACCGGGACAAAATTCATTCCCTCCGTTACTGGTAATAGTAATTACATCAGGTTTTCCATCATCAATGCTTATGGATCTTGTACTTCCGCTAATTGAAGTATAGCTAGCGGGATCTATGCATTCATTTACGGCAATAACCTTAAGATTTCTGGTGCCAGTTGCCCCGGAATTAAAACTTAGAGTGGCCCCGTTTTGACCATTCTGTACTATATTATCCACATACCAAACATAACTATCTGCATATTGTACAGCGTCAACCGTATAGGAAACTGTGGTATTGGGACACGCAATAATTTCACCTGAGATTGGACCCGGATCATTGGGTGCCGGTTCATTAACAGTAACAGCAAGAGACCTTACATCACTATCTAAACAATCATTACTTGCAATTACCGTAATATTGCCATTCTGATTATAATTGCCCGCTGTAACATTAACTGTATTCGTATCCTGGCCAGAAATTATGTTCCAACCGGCTGGGACGTTCCATGTATAGGTGACTGAAGGATCATTCGTAACACTAAAACTTAATGCCTCTCCCGGACAAATTAAACCGGGGTTGGATATGGCTGAAGGGGTAGCAGGCTTTCCAGGCCCTACGTTGATACTTAAAGTTTGGTCACTACTTGCGCCACAGTCATTGATCGCCTTTACTTTTAAAATTTTCCCGTTTCCAACAGCACCAACAGAAATTGATATGGAATTTGAAGTGGAGCTTCCCGTCCATCCTGAAGGGAGTGTCCATTGATAGGATGTGGCCCTATCTACAGCCGCGATCGCATAGGTATGATTGTTTGTATTGGGACATAAAACTATATCTCCGCTAATCGCTGCAGGAGTATCCGGAATAGCTGATTTTAGGGTTATGGGAAGAATATTGCTTTCAAAATCATCCACACAGGGAGTAGATGAAGTCATGAATAATTGTACCTGGTCGTTATTGCTGAAATTATTATAAGAGAATGATGCAGCAGTTCCCTGTTGGGTTCCATTTACCCTCCAGCTATAAGTTGGGCTCGTTCCCTGGTTGCTAGGAGAAGCAGTAAAATTCACCGTGGTGCCAGGGCATATATTCGTATTAGCAGTACTTATAGTTACTGAACCTGTTTTCACCTGGTTTACGGTAAGGGTAGCTGAAGAAGATCCATTATAAGTTTGTTCCTCATTCTGACCCTGACAATAAGTTATATTCAATCTAAACTTGGAATTATTTTGAATCGCAGTGTAATTAATAAGATCTTTTGAATTGGCATTAGTGATATCTGTCCATCCGCCCGAACCTATCTTTTCCTGCCATTGGTAGCTAGGATTAGCTCCTCCTGTTGCTGTAATAGTAGAATTTACAGTAATAGATGCATCTGAACAAACAGTAGAGGAATCCTGAATGCTTGCGCTGATAGTAATACTGCTTGGATTATCTGTGCATTGAGCATTAACCTTAGAAGAATTAAGACTAAGGAAAGAGATAAATATATAAACTAATAAAGAAAGTAATTTTTTCCCCATAGTAACCCAGGTTTAAATTTTCACAAAACACAATATAATGTAGGGTCGTAAATAGTGGGGCTCGGTTCAGTAGTGGGGACTACTGTAAATAACTAAGCGCTTAAATAGTTGGGAGAAAGCGATTTAGTTGATAAATTTATGGCAAAAAATAGTATTTGAGATATATTTTCGCCTAAATGCGTTAATACTCGGTAAGAGTGATAATTTTTTGGATCAACGGAAGTAATTGACTGAATTTTAAGCCAACAAAATAAAAAAACCGTCAGAGCGAACTGACGGTTTTAGGTATGGATATATAATATGTATTATTCTCCAAGAAATGGATACCTGTAATCTTTTGGAGCGTCGTATGTTTCTTTGATTAGACGCGGAGAAACCCATCTTAACAAATTCAATTTTGAACCAGCTTTATCATTGGTTCCGCTTGCTCTCGCCCCACCAAAAGGTTGTTGTCCTACAACAGCACCTGTAGGTTTATCGTTCAGGTAGAAATTTCCTGCAGCATTTTGTAGCATTTTCGTGGCTTTATTTAACTCATATCTATCTCCAGAGAAAACTGCTCCTGTAAGCCCGTAAATACTAGTCTCATCAACCAGTTTAAGGGTGTCTTCCCAGGCTGCATCTTTGTAAAGATAAATGGTAACCACAGGACCGAACAATTCAGTTTCCATGGTAGTGTAATGAGGGTCTGAAGTTAAAATTACCGTTGGCTCAATAAAATAACCTTCAGATTTGTCATAGTTTCCACCAATAACCACTTCAGCATTTTTATCTTTTTTAGCCTGGTCGATAAATTTTGCAAGTTTATCGAAAGAGCCTTCATGGATCACCGCGGTAATAAAATTAGTCATGTCTTCAGGAGAACCCATTTTAAAGGAGTTGAGGTCCTCAGTTAAGTGTTCCTTAATTTCAGGCCAGAGACTTTCCGGTAAATAGACCCTTGAAGCTGCACTACATTTTTGCCCTTGGAATTCGAAAGCTCCCCGGGCGATGGCGGTAGCCACCTGTTTTGCATTTGAAGTTGGGTGTGCGATGATAAAATCTTTTCCACCGGTTTCTCCAACTATTCGCGGGTAGGTTTTATATTTCTGAATATTGTTTCCAATTTTTTGCCAGATACCTTTAAATACCGTAGTGCTTCCCGTAAAATGGATTCCGGCGAAATCTGGGCTTGCAAGAATCGTATCCGTGATCATGACTGGATCACCCATGACCATATTAATAACACCATCAGGAACTCCTGCTTCCTTGAAAATTTCCATAATTACCTGAGCTGAAAATATCTGGCTGTCACTTGGTTTCCATATAGCAACATTACCCATTAAGGCTGCACTTGCTGGTAAATTTCCTGCAATTGCAGTAAAGTTAAATGGAGTGATAGCATATACAAAACCTTCTAAAGGTCTATATTCAATACGGTTCCAAACACCATCAGAGGATTCTGGTTGCTCGTCATATATTTGGGACATGTATTCAACATTGAACCTTAAGAAATCACAAAGTTCACAGGCAGCATCAATTTCAGCCTGATAAATATTTTTCGACTGACCAATCATGGTGGCCGCATTGATCTTTGCGCGATATTTTCCGCCAATCAAATCTGCAGCTTTTAGGAAAACAGCAGCGCGCTGTTCCCAATCCAAATTAGCCCATTTTTCCCTGGCTTCCAAAGCAGTGGCAATTGCCTGTTCAATATGTTTCTTTTTTGCTTTATGAAATACGCCAAGATTATGTTTGTGATCATGGGGAGGATGCATACTTTGAGTGTCTCCCGTTTTCACTTCGTCTGGGCCAATATAAAGTGGCACTTCAACTTTTTTATTATATAAATCTTTGTAAGTAAGTAGTACTTCCTCTCTTTCTGGAGACCCTGGAGCATAACTTTTAACTGGTTCGTTAACAGCTACAGGGACATGAAAAAATCCTTTTCCCATAATTAAATTTTGCTTTTTTTCTGTTCATTTTTAATTCGGCTAAAGGTAAAAAAAATTAAGTGTTTAGAAGAAGGATAGTCGACTGTTCTGCAAGCAAGAACATTTTTTGTATTTTCCCCTGAATTATCAACCAATTTATGTGTACAATCAGTCTTGTCCCTCATCCTGATCATGCCGATGGATTTATTTTAACTTCCAATCGTGATGAATCTTTAAGCAGGAATGCGGTTCCACCGAGAACAGAATATCATAAAGACAAAAAGTTATTTTTCCCAATGGATATTCAGTCCGGAGGAACATGGGTGGGTGTTAGCGACGCAAAGAGATGTATTTGTTTAATGAATGGAGCTGAAAAGCCACATGAAAGAAAAGCGGAATATCGCAAAAGTCGTGGCATTGTGGTAAAAGATTTTCTCGCTGCAGATAGGATAAAGAGATATGCTGAAAGTTATAAATTTGAAGGCATTGAGCCTTTTACAATGATTGTGGTAGAATGGAATAATGGCCTTGCGTTTTACGAACTCATCTGGAATGAAGTTAAACTTAAGGTTAAAAACCTTAAACTGAGAGAACATATCTGGTCAAGCTCACCTCTATATTCTTCTGAAATGCATGCTAAGCGAAAAAAATGGTTTGAAGCCCTTAAAAAGGAAGATGGTTATACCTGTTCAAGTTTAAGGACATTTCACGAGACTGCAGGAGAGGGCGACAAATTAACCAATTTGATTACAGATCGTGGATTCTTAAAAACACAAAGCATTACTCAGATAAAAAATTCTGCGGAAGGAATAAAATTTTGGTACAAAGATCTTTTGAAAAAAGAAGTGACTTTGGAAATGCTTCAGTTTAAAGCATAGGGTACGGCAAATTTGAAATTAGGAATCCTTACCTGAAATTTTTCACCGCTGTTGAGATCTATCATTTTATAAAAACCTTTCATGGCGCCAAAAGAGCCCACAATTAAGCATCCACTTTCGTAGGAGTGACTTTCCCCGGGTTGTAAAACAGGTTGTTTTCCAATAACCCCATCACCAATAACGATTTCAGTTTCATTAAGCGCATCCTTGATACTCCAAAATCTTGATTTTAGCTGAACTGCTTCTGTGCTCCTGTTTTCAATGGTGATTTGATATCCAAAAGCATAATGTACTTTGAAGTTTTTATAAAACAAACCCTGAAAATGAGTTGTTACAGAAATCTTGATGCCTTTGGTTACCTGTTGGATCATAATTAATAAAGAGCTACGGTAAAAAATAAGGAAATTATAAATCCTATAAAAGCTAATGTAAAGAAAATTACGTTTAGGCATAGGAACTTTAAAATGGTTTTAACACGTCCCTGCCCATAAAACCTACGCAATGATTTGTATAAATAGAACAAGAATACCAAGTTAAAGAGGCCTATAAAACTGAAGTTTTCGAAAATAGCCCCTAATAAAACTGCGACTCCGGTTAAGATTAAATAAACACTTTGGGTATAAAATGTAAAGACCAGATGTTCCATATAAGTATATGGCTTCCTCATATATAAAAGCCAAAAAAACAAGGCTAGCACCGGGAGAAAAAAGAAAATGAACAAGGGCATCTTTTGGAGCATATAATTCACAAAAGATCTTGGATTCTTTTTTATTTCATTAAAATTAACAGATTTTTCATAGAGATAATTATTATAAGCGGTTTGTGGATGATGTAAACTATCCAGGGCAATTTTAGGTAATACAATATCTGTGTCGCTATTAAATTCAGTATACAGATTGGTGCGTTTTCCTATCTCCTCAAAAAACCCATAAGAATTTAATTTCTCATCAGTTTCATAATCATCCAAATAGGTTTTTTTATCAGTTTTTATAGCTTCATCACCACTGCTGTCCATATTGAAAGAAAAAGGCACTTTTACCTGCTTTAATTCCTGCTCAATTTCAGCTTTTTCTTCAGGGGTGAGATTTTTCATTGATTCCCGGGGAGATACAGAATCTGAAAAATTCCATTCATTAAAAGTTCCAAAAATCAGGAAAAATATGATGGCAATGCTTAGTAGAAACCGAAACGGATTTACATATTTGACCCGTTTTCCTTCTATATATTCCTTGGCAATTTTCCCTGGTTTGAATAGAATCGTAAAAAGCGTATTGTTTAACCTGGAATCGTAAGCGAAAAGCCCCGAAAAGAATTCGTTGAAAAAGTCCTTAAAACTGAGTTTTTTATAGGAGTTAAGCTGCGAGCAATTCGGGCAGAACCGGTCACTTTTATCCAGGGGATGACCGCAATTAAGGCATTTTTCGCCCCGGTATTTTGCGAGCGACCTTTCTTTCTCCATAAGGAAGAAGGCTTAGTTAGTTATATTTCTTGAATTTGTATTCCCAACTCCTATCAACCTGTCATATCTCGCTCCCGGTGAACGATAATAAGCGTAAATGGTATACAGGTTTTCGGTTTCATCAAAATTACCACTAATTATTCCGTCATCCAACATCCCGTTCTCTAACAATACATACTTATAATTGTAGTAACCCTGCTTGAATAATCTGGCATTTTCGAAATAGCCGGTTTCCGGATTATACTTTAAAAGAGTGCTGTCGTCTAATATAAAATTATTGAAACCGCCATAAAGATGAATTTCAGCATTGGGGGAAATAGCATAATTCTTTAGACGGAAATGCATCCAAACATATTCAGCTTCTGTATCTGAATTTTGTGCCAGGTAATTTCTCACTACAAAAGCACCATTAATATCTGGATTATAAGTATAAGGCTCGCCATTTCTGGTAACATTTGTGTATAAAAAATGATGGTACAATTCTTCCAGTTCCACTTTGGCAATATTGGCATTGGTGACCCTCAATTCTTTATTGTCAAACTGAAGGTATTCGTTGCCACCCCAAAAAGCAGATTCCTGGTCATACCTATAGAGCAATTCATTGGCGATGGTGTACTGGGGTTTCAGGTTGGTGATCGCCGTTTTTAAATTATGGTTCTGAAGGATTACAACTTTTACATTTTGTTCAGGATTCTTCAGAAGAAGATCCGGACTGTTTATGCTGAAATTTACCGTTTGCTTTTCATTGATAAAATTAAGGTCCCGGGCGCGTTTCACTTCAGCACCAATTTGGGCAATCGCCTCATAGATCATAAATTTCCTGGAAAAAACCAGTTCCTTATTGGCGTTAAAAATGTTCAGGATATAATTTCCTGAAACTTTTAAACCTTTGGTATTCTTATTCGGAATAGTTAAAGTGTAATGGGTATAGGGTTGAAGGGTATTCACGGCATTTTCGTAATCGAGAATACGAACGTTGTCAAAACCATTCATATATTCATTCTTGGAAAGGGAAGTAGGAGTCCAGTCGAAATTATAATGATCAATAGTATAGTAATAATCGGCTTCGTCGCCAATTATATCATCAAAGCTTAACTTTAAGCCTGCACCTAACTGAACTGCCGGATTTCCCTGATTCCCCCTTGAATCACCGGTAAACTGAACAGTTCTAATATAATTAGGGGGGGGTACCTCTTCCATGATCTGAGAAAAACAAGACTGTAAACCCATAAAAAGACCAAGAAATAATAAAAATCTTCTCATATATGCGATAATACATAAACCAGGCCGAAATTAGTGATTTTCAGCCATATTATTTTAACACCAAAAGGAAGTAAAATTCTTTCAATTCTTGGGATAGTTGGACTGAAAATTCATAAATTTGCACGACTTTAAACTTAAAATTTAACATACACTCCATCCTATGTCAAAAGACATTCGAATTAAAAGAGGCTTAACTCTTAGATTAGAAGGAGAGGCGGAAAAAGAGCTTGTAAAAGCTCCCAGATCCAAAACTTACGCAATCAAACCGCCAGATTTTCACGCTGTAGTACCAAAAATGGTTGTAAAAGAAGGGGCTAAACTTCTCGCAGGTGATGAACTCTTTTATTCAAAATATACCGAAGCTATTCGTTTTACATCACCGGTAAGTGGTGTGCTGAAGGAAATTAAACGAGGGGACAAAAGAAAAATCCTCGAAGTGATCATTGAGGCCGATGCCAAGGATACTTATCGCGATTTCGGAAAAATGGATGCTTCAACCGCAGACCGTAAAGATGTTTTGGGGAAAATTTTAGAAAGTGGTTGTGGTGCTTTTATCTATCAGCGACCTTATTCTATCGTGGCAGATCCGCAGGATACCCCAAAGGCAATTTTTATTTCCGCCGTTACTACAGCGCCACTTGCAGGAGATAAAGGTTTTATCATTAAAGATAAAATCGCCGCCTTCCAGGAAGGAGTAAATGCTTTGGTTAAATTAACTCCAGGAAAAGTTCATGTAAGTGTAGATGAGAGTTCGGCTCAATATTTAAAAGATATTAAAGGGGTTGAATTGCATCATGTGAAAGGGCCGCACCCCGCAGGAAATGTAGGGGTTCAAATTCACAAAATCGATCCTATCAATAGAGGGGAAAGAGTTTGGACAGTTGGAGTAGAAGACGTTGCTACAATTGGAAATGTCTTCCTCACCGGAAATTATATAGCCCAGCGTACTATTGCATTAACAGGAAGTGAGGCCAAAAATAGAAAATACTATTCTTCAGTAATCGGAGCGAATGTTTCAGATTTTATTGGCGAGGTTTCTGAAGAGATCAGGATTATTTCCGGGGATGTTTTAACCGGGACACAGCTGTCAAACAATCAATATCTTGGGTTTTTGGAAAATGAGATCACTTTAATTCCGGAAGGGAATAATTACAGGGTATTAGGCTGGCTGCCGTTTACCTATAATAATATACATTCGAATTCACATACATCCTTATCGTGGTTGTTTCCGAAGAGAAAATACACTCCTACCACCAATTTAAATGGGGAAGAGCGTGCTTTGGTCGTTACCGGTGAGATGGAAGAAGTTTTGCCCATGGATATCTACCCCATGCAGCTTTTGAAATCATGCATGGCAGGGGATATCGAAAAAATGGAAAATCTTGGGATTTATGAAGTAGCTCCTGAAGACTTTGCAACTGTGGAATATGTGAATACTTCTAAACTGGAAGCACAGGGAATTATAAGGCTAGGTTTAGATTTAATGATTACCGAAGTAGGTTAAAACCTGAAGAATAATGGATTGGATTAGACAAAGATTAGATAAAATTAGAGAACCTTTTAATAAAGGTAATAAATTGGAAAAGTACGCACCGGCGATCAACGCCTTGGATACTTTCCTATTTACTCCAAATCACACTACAAAGACGGGATCGCACATTCGGGACGCGGTAGATTTGAAGCGAACAATGATCACGGTGGTAATCGCACTAATTCCTGCCCTTATCTTCGGGATGTGGAATGGTGGTTACCAATATTTAAGTCAATTGGGCGAAGCGTTCACATTTTGGGATGCCTTTTTACATGGAGCGGGAAAAATCTTACCAATGATAGCCGTTTCTTACGGGGTAGGCCTTGGGATTGAATTTGCTTTTGCGATTTTCAGGGGCCATGAAGTAAATGAAGGATATCTGGTAACAGGATTGCTTATTCCTATGATCATGCCGATTGACATTCCGCTTTGGATGGTGGCATTATCTGTAGTTTTTGCCGTGCTGGTTGGAAAAGAAGCTTTTGGAGGTACGGGGATGAATATCCTTAATCCTGCACTTACCGCCCGTGCTTTTGCATTTTTTGCCTATCCAACCTATATGTCTGGAAATACGGTTTGGGTAAGCAATGCGTATGAAGTTGATGCTGTGACCGGAGAAACTATTTTAGGAAAACTTGCTTCGGAATCTGAAGTTCCTTATTCGGCAATGGATATGTTTACTGGTATTATTCCGGGATCTATTGCAGAGACTTCGACGATCTGTATTCTGGTAGGAGCCCTTATTTTAATATTAACGAAAGTTGGAAGCTGGAGAATTATTTTAAGCGCATTTATTGGCGCTGCCCTAATGGGCTTCATCTTCAATTCCCTTCCTGCTATGGGACTCGAAGGAAATGATCTTACAAACTTCCCCTGGTATTTACATTTAATTGTTGGAGGATTGGCCTTCGGAATTGTCTTTATGGCAACCGATCCTGTTTCTGCTGCACAAACCCTAAAAGGAAAATGGATCTACGGATTTTTAGTGGGATTCCTTTCAGTAATGATTCGGGTATTTAACCCAGCCTATCCTGAGGGAGTCATGCTGGGGATTTTATTGATGAACGTATTCGCCCCAACCATAGATCATTATGTGATCCAGGCGAATATTAATAGAAGAAAGAAAAGGCTTAATAGTGCTAACCCACAAGTGGAAACCGCAATTTAGTTATGGAAGAAAAAGGAGTACAAAAAACAAACAGTAATGGCTATACATTTATGTTTGCCATTATTCTGGTAGTGGTTGTTGCGTCTGTACTGGCGTTTACAGCGACAAGCCTGCAGCCTACCCAGCGTGAAAATGTTAGACAGGAAAAAATGCAGAATATCCTGGCTACCGTTGGAATTGAAACAGACCGGCCCGGAGCAAAAGTGTTGTATGATAAGTATATTATAGAACAGTTAGCATTGAATTCTGAAGGAGATGTAGATGAATCTGTAGATGCATTTGAAGTAGATTTGTCTAAGGAGTTAAAGAAAGATGATGATAAGCAGATTTTCCCTCTCTATATTGCTGAAGTGGAAGGAGAAAAATACTATATTTTACCTTTAAGAGGTAACGGATTGTGGAATGCGATCTTTGGATATATTTCATTAAAGGATGATATTAATACCGTAAAAGGGGCAACTTTCGATCACGTGGGTGAAACTCCGGGCCTCGGGGCTGAGATCACTAAAGAATGGTTTAGGGAAGCCTTTGCAGATGAGAAAGTTTTGGATGAGAATGGTAATATGGTAGGTGTTTCTGTGGTGAAAGGCAATAATGGACCCAGCAAAGATGATAACAAAGTCGATGCGATTTCCGGAGCAACAATCACCGGTGATGGGGTTTCAGATATGATTTCAGAACGTTTGAAACGATATATCCCATATTTCAAAAAACAAGGAGATATTAAAGTAGCAATAAAATAATTATGGCTAAAGAAAAAATACATGAGGCTTCTAAAGCTGAAGAGAAAAAACAGGAAATGATCCTCTTCCTTTCAGATTCAGAAGAGAAAGAACATTTTCTTTCTAAAGGAAACAGGAAATTATTAACTGATCCTTTAGATGATAATAACCCTATTACCGTACAGGTTTTAGGGATTTGTTCTGCCCTGGCGATTACAGTACAGTTAGAACCGGCACTGGTTATGGCTATCGCCGTAATGGGAGTTATGGCCTTTAGTAATATGATCATCTCTATGCTTCGGAATTTAATTCCAAGTCGTATTAGAATTATCGTACAACTTGTAATTGTCGCATCCCTGGTAATTTTGGTCGACCAGATACTTAGAGCTTATGCTTACGATGTAAGCAAACAACTTTCAGTTTTTGTGGGTCTTATTATTACCAATTGTATCGTGATGGGACGATTAGAGGCATTTGCACTTGGTAATGGGGTTTATAAATCCTTCCTTGATGGGATTGGAAACGCGGCTGGTTATGGGTTAATCCTGGTAATTGTTGCATTTTTTAGAGAGCTTTTAGGTTCAGGAAAATTATTTGGTTTTGAAGTTCTTGGCCATCAGGGTTCAACAGCGGCAGAATCTACCGGACTCTACGCTTTTGGATATGAAAATAACGGTCTTATGTTATTATCGCCCATGGCACTTATCGTAGTAGGTCTTTTAATCTGGGCTCAGAGAGCAAGAAACAGAACCTTAATTGAAGAAAACTAATAGTTTAAAGAAATTATAAAATGGAATTAGTTAACCTATTTGTTAGAAGTATTTTCATAGAAAATATGATTTTCGCCTACTTTCTGGGTATGTGTTCTTATCTGGCGGTATCAAAAACGGTAAAAACTGCTGTTGGTTTAGGAGCTGCGGTGATCTTTGTATTAGTTGTGACAGTTCCCATAAACTTTTTACTGGACACTTATTTGCTGCGGCCTGGAGCCCTAAGCTGGTTGGGAGCCGAATTTAAGGACGTGGACCTTAGCTTCCTGAGTTTTATCATGTTTATCGCGGTAATTGCCTCCATGGTACAGCTGGTTGAGATGGTTGTAGAGAAATTCGCCCCGGCTTTATATGGTGCTTTGGGGATTTTCTTGCCATTGATTGCGGTAAACTGCGCAATTCTTGGTGGATCCCTGTTCATGCAACAAAAGAATTTCCTGGGAATTTCTGAAGCCGTCACCTACGGATTAGGAAGTGGGATAGGATGGTTTCTGGCCATTCTTGCTATTGCAGCGATTAGAGAAAAAATAGCTTATTCAAATGTTCCTGCTCCATTAAAAGGCCTTGGGATAACCTTTATTATTACCGGGTTAATGGCATTGGGATTCATGAGTTTTATGGGAATTAAATTATAATCGAAAAGAAGGGTTATGACAGTTATAATAGCGAGTGTAGTAGTATTCTTAATTTTGATCTTATTATTGGTTTCTATATTGCTGGGGGCAAAAGCTAAATTGGTCCCTTCAGGACCAGTGACGATCAATGTGAATAACGAAAAAGATATCGAAGTAGGATCCGGCGGAACGTTGCTTTCTACTTTAGGTGATAATAAATTATTCCTTCCTTCTGCCTGTGGTGGCGGTGGAACCTGTATCCAGTGTAAATGTATCGTAAAAGAAGGGGGAGGGGCGATTCTTCCAACTGAAGAACCACATTTTACCAGGAAAGAAATTGCCAATGGCTGGAGGCTAGGTTGCCAGGTAAAGGTGAAGCAGGATATGAAAATCACTATTCCTGAAGAAGTCTTCGGAATTAAAAAATGGGATGCTACGGTAGTGAGAAATTATAATGTAGCCTCTTTTATTAAGGAATTTGTAGTAGAAATTCCCGAAGAAATGGATTATAAAGCTGGAGGATATATTCAGATTGAAGTTCCCAAGATTGAAGTGAACTTTAAAGATATGGATATTACCGCGCATCCTGAAGAACATGAAACGCCGGACAAATTTAAAGCGGAATGGGATAAATTCGATCTTTGGCCGTTAACCATGAAGAACCCGGAGACAGTGGAGAGAGCCTATTCCATGGCTTCTTACCCTGCTGAAGGACGGGAGATCATGCTAAATGTTCGTATTGCCACGCCACCCTTCGACCGTGCTAAAAATGGCTGGATGGATGTTAATCCCGGTGTTGCTTCTTCTTATATTTTTAGTTTAAAGAAAGGTGACAAAGTAGTAATTTCAGGACCTTATGGTGAATTTTATATCAATGAGAGCGATTCAGAAATGCTTTATGTGGGGGGTGGAGCCGGAATGGCACCAATGCGTTCCCACTTATACCACTTATTCAGAACCTTAAAAACAGGTAGAAAAGTGACCTACTGGTATGGTGGTCGTTCTAAAAGGGAACTTTTCTATACAGAACACTTTAGGGCATTAGAACGGGATTTTCCAAATTTCAAATTCTATTTAGCTTTATCTGAACCTGCAGAAGAAGATAACTGGCAGGTGAAAAGTAATATCGACGATGAAGGTGATGGTTTCGTAGGATTTATTCACCAGGTAGTGATCGATAATTATCTTTCACTTCACGAAGAACCTGAAGAGATTGAATTATATTTTTGTGGACCTCCATTAATGAACAAAGCCGTTCAGAAAATGGGAGAAGATTATGGGATCCCACCGGAAAATATCAGATTCGATGATTTTGGAGGATAAAATACGATCCCGCTTCGGCGGGATTTTTTATATTTAATTATGCCGAAACTTACACCTCAGGAATTGCATAATCTCGCCATGAATATTGTGGGGAAAGACCTCGAAGATCATGGTTATGAATTTTTAGGGGTAAACAGTAAGCTGAAAAGAAACCCGCAGTTTGTTGCCCTAAAAGACAAAGGACTTCATTTTATAATCGTAAGGGCGATAGAATATCCAGATGACCCTAAAGCTTTTGATCCTGTTTTTATGAAAGATATAAAGGATCATGCGCAAAAGTTTAATGCGAAGACTTTCTACGCCGGTGTTGGACTGGCAAATTCAAAAAATTATGAAAATCCCATTACCAGCGATGAAGATTATGTAGTAAATTATGCCGGTTGGATAGAATTTTAGGATATGAAATATTACATTTTCTTTTTCTCTGCTTTATTTCTTTTTTCCTGTAATCCTAAGAATGGTTTAGGACAAGTATATACAGGAGAAGCGTTAGGAACAACGTATAATATTCAATTTTTTTCTGAAGGACCTCTGGAAAATTTTGAGTCGTCTCTCGATAGTATTTTTAGCGTAATCAATCATTCTTTAAGCACTTATACTACAAAATCTGACATTTCAAAGATCAATCGTGGCGATACACTGGTTGTTGTTGATGATCACTTCAGAAAAGTTTTTGAAGCCTCTAAAGATGTCTACAATAAGTCTCAGGGCTATTTTGATCCAACCGTGGGAATATTAGTAAATGCTTATGGTTTTGGTCCGGGGAAACCTATCAAACAACTTGACAGACCTGTTTTAGATTCTTTGCAACAACTTGTTGGTTTTAATAATATTGAACTTAGTACAGATAATACCATTCAGAAAAAGGATGCCATGATTTATCTTGATTTCAACGCGATTGCAAAAGGATATACCATTGATGTGATCGCCGATTTTTTAGAATCTAATGATGTTGATAATTACCTGGTTGAATTAGGGGGGGAATTAAGGGCGAAGGGAAAAAATTTGGATAAGGATGCCAACTGGGTTGTAGGGATAGATGATCCTATGCAGCAAGAAGGGGATAGGGTCTTGAAAGCTACTTTAGAATTGAACAATTCGGCGATGGCGACATCTGGGAATTATAGAAAATTTAGAGAAGATAGCCTCACTGGCCAAAAATTTGTTCATACCATAAATCCTTTAACCGGTAAAGCTGAAAAAAGTAATTTACTTAGTGCTTCAGTCCTGGCTGAAACCTGTATGATGGCCGATGGGTATGCCACAGCTTTTATGGCGATGGGATTTGAAAGCTCCCGCGATTTGGCAGAAAAATTAGACATACAGGTTTACTTAGTCTATTCTTCTGAAAACGGGCAGGTAAAAATTTATAACTCGCCAGGGTTTAAATATCAATAGTTACTTGTAGCAAACAGGAATGATCTCACCTTTTGCAAGCCGAAATTTATCTATTTCGGTATCACTAAATTTTGAAGTGTAATCAACTTCTTCCACTTTAAAGCCTATAGATCTCAGCTTATCAAAATAATCCCTTCCGTAGACCCTAACATGGTCATACTGCCCAAAAATTCTCGCGCGATCTTTAGGATCTATAATAGAATCATCCTGAAAAGTTTCCTGCCGGGTAAGGTCCTGAGGGATTTGTAGAATTGCAGTCCCATCTTTTTTTAAAATCCGGTAAATTTCCTGCATTGCTTTGGTGTCATCTGGAATATGCTCAAGTACGTGATTGCATAGAATAAAATCAAAACTATGATCTTCAAAAGGTAAATCACAAATATCGGCTTTTACATCGGCCAGGGGAGAATTAAGGTCGGTGGTGATATAATCGAGATTCTTTAATTTCCTAAACCTTTTATAGAAAGCCTGTTCCGGGGCAAAATGTAAAACCTTTAATTGGCGGGTAAAGAATTCAGTTTCATTTTTTAAAAAAAGCCATAGGAGCCTATGCCTTTCAAGAGAAAGGGTGGAAGGAGAGAGCACATTATCCCGTTGGTTTTCGTAACCATAAGGTAAAAATCTCCTAAAGGTTTCACCATCTATGGGATCTTCATAGCGAGTACCATTGTAATAAAATTTCAAAAATGGCCTTAGAAGATAGCTGACTCTAATAAGTAACGGCCTAGGAATCGAATTTAAGGCCAGTTTGAAAAACTTCATTTATACTTCTATATCTCCCCAGTTTTCTCCAGATTTTATGCGGTACAGTTGCATTTCTGAAACACCAAATTGTTTGGCCAATATCCTGATGCGGGTTTTCCTGTTTGGATCCAGCAATTTTTTCTTCAGGATCACGGCCTGGGAATAGGTAAGTTTAGAATAGGAAACAACCTTTCTAAGCCTTCGTTTTTCCTTGTTTTCCTTAACCTTTGGGCTATTGTACTGGTGTTTTACCCATTCATCTTTGGTTGCCCAATCAAGATTAACAACACGATTGTCATTTTTCACAAAATTCTTGTGAATTACGTATTTGTCATCTTCTTTCTTGTCTAAAAATAACTCAGCGACAATTCTATGAATGTAATACGTTTTGTGTTTTCCATTCTTTAATCTTACCGCAAAATTTACATATCCACCTACTTTACCGCCTGTCATTAAAGTGCCTTTAGGATCTTTGATATAACTTATCATTCTTCCAAAATTAGACACTTTATAAATGAAGCGGTCTTCCCAGGAATCTTTATGTAGGGTTTTCCAGATTTCCTGTCTGTAACTTTTAATCATAAATTTTTACTCTAAATTGATTTTCTTCGTTGGTTTTAAGGTTTAAAGATTCATAAATATATTGAAAGGTCGATAGCAGCTCTGGCTTACCATCTACAAGGGCAACATTATGTTCGAAATGTGCACTTGGTTTGTTATCGGCCGTTAAGATAGTCCATCCATCGGGCAATTGCTTTATTCTTTTGGTTCCTAAATTGATCATAGGTTCAATAGCTACAACCATTCCTTCTACGAATTTTTTTCCGCGGCCACGTTTGCCATAATTCGGCATTTCAGGATCTTCATGCATTGTTTTCCCAAGGCCATGACCAACTAATTCCCTTACCACGCCATAACCGTGATCTTCTGTATATTTCTGAATAGCGTATCCTACATCACCTGTACGGTTTCCAGATTTAAATTCAGCAATACCCACATAGAGTGATTCTTTGGTGACCTCAAGTAATTTTTTGGTTTCCGGAAGAACTTCGCCTACCTCAAAAGTATAGGCATGATCGCCGTAAAAACCATTTTTAACTGCGCCACAGTCTATCGAGATAATATCCCCATCCTGTAAAGGAGTTTCATTGGGGATTCCATGTACAACCTGGGCGTTAGGGCTCATGCATAAGGTATTAGGGAAATCATAGAGGCCTAAAAATCCTGGCTCGGCGCCGTGATCGCGAATAAACTCTTCAGCAAGTTTATCCAGATATAAGGTGGTAACACCAGGCTTAATTTCCGGGGCAAGAATTCCCAAAGTTTTGGAAACAATAAGAGCGCTTTCACGCATTAATTCTATTTCTTCGCTGGATTTTGGTATTATCATTTTAGTCTAAAATCTTCCGAAAAGTCCGGATTTTTTTTTCTTTTTTAATTTTTGATCAGGTTTCTGTAAAGAGAGGGAATGATAAATTTCACCCCAACCTTTCATGCCCCCAAGATTTCTATCATCAATAAAAATATCGGCAAGGATTTTTCGACTTATAGTGTCATCAAATTCCTCTTCAGGATAACTTTTATTGATTGCATGAAATTTTAAGCCATTCTTCCCGCAAAATTCTACGGCATCATCTAATTTAACTCCATGCCTGTAGGTCCATAAAATTAATCGATGACCTTCTTCCTGAAGTTTTCGCAATGATTCAAATGCGAAAAGCATTGGTTTACCTATTTCAGGAAATTTATTTTCTACAATTGTTCCGTCAAAATCCACAGCAATTGTGAGAGATTTCGGCATAGTTTGTTTTTTAATTAATCTGCGTAAGAGTTTTTATAATTTTCCCCGCTTACAATATTGGCAATGTCATCTTCGATACTATTTCCCTGTGGATATTCTACAAATCGGTTTACTTCTTTACCGTTTTTGAAAAATACAATGGTAGGTACCCGGATAATTTCTAACTCTTCTTCAATATCCAAGGGTGTTTTTTTACCCCGATCTACCGCTATGAGCTGTAATTTTTCATAATCATAACCCGCATTATCAAGAATTTTAAGAAATTTTGGAGTTTCTCTTTTACTATCACCGCACCACGTCCCCATTAATAAAGTAATATCATAGTCATTGATGTTTTCTTTAATCACTTCCATCGCTTCTTTACTGGGAGTGTAATCCTCATATCCGGGAGTGAACCAGGATTTAAATGGTGCCTGTTTTAGCTCTTCCTTATGAAATTTTCCAAGGAGCATGTCTTTGGGAATTTTATGATTTTCTGAAGTTTTTACTACTTCAGTTTCAATTTTGGTTTTAGTATCCATATTTACTTTAGTACTTACAGCCTCTGTTGAAGAAGATGCTGGCTCTGAAGTGGTGGTTTTAGTTGAATTACAACTTATGCCTACAGCTGCAATTAGAATAAAAAGTCTTTTCATTTAAGTTAAATTAAAGGTTCTTCTGTCATCAAATCCGGCTTCGTAATTCCCATAAGCTTTAGGATAGTCGGAGCAATATTCCCTAACTTACCGTTTTTGATAGATTTTATATCCCTATTCATTAAAATTAATGGAACCGGATTGGTAGTATGCGCAGTATTAGGGCTTCCATCGGGGTTTTTCATTACCTCGGAATTTCCATGATCAGCAATAATAATTACGGAATATCCATTTTCATAGGCTGCTTCAGCTACTTCTTTGGCACATGCATCAACGGTTTCACATGCCTTAACCGCTGCTTGAAAATCACCAGTATGGCCAACCATATCTGCATTTGCAAAAT
This sequence comes from Gramella sp. AN32, assembly GCF_023718305.1. Classification (GTDB taxonomy): domain Bacteria; phylum Bacteroidota; class Bacteroidia; order Flavobacteriales; family Flavobacteriaceae; genus Christiangramia; species Christiangramia antarctica. Next base: position 437,057 of record NZ_QEYO01000001.1, on the reverse strand, counting down.
TCAGACAGATGAAATCTGCAGATTCAGCATTTAATTCCGGAATAATTTTATCCCTAATTTCATAGGCACTCATTTCTGGTTGAAGGTCATAAGTAGCCACCTTTGGAGAATTGCACATAATCCTGCTTTCCCCTTTAAAAGGTTCTTCCCTTCCTCCGGAAAAGAAAAATGTAACATGTGGGTATTTTTCAGTTTCTGCGATCCTGATTTGTTTTTTACCCTGATATTCTAAAACTTCACCTAAGGTAGCCCGGATATTATCTTTCCTGAAAATTACATTGATATTAGAAAAACTGTCATCATATTTCGTCATGGTTACGTAATACAATGTCATTTTTTTCATATCATATTCTGGGAAATCATTCTGAGTAAGAGCCTGCGTTAGTTGCCTTCCCCTATCTGTCCTAAAATTGAAAAAGATCACTACATCCTTTTCCTGTAGTAAAGCAACCGGTTCATTATTGCTACCAGTTAAAACAATGGGCTTAATAAATTCATCAGAAACATCTTCATTATAACTCTCCTGGATTTTACCAATCGCATCCTGCGTTTTTTCACCTTTTCCCTTTACAATAAGATCATAGGCCATTTTTACACGTTCCCATCGCTTGTCACGGTCCATGGCATAATATCTTCCAATTATTGAAGCAAGTTTGGAATTAGTTTCCTCTAAAAAGGGAAGTAAATCTGCAATAAAATCTTTTCCTGAATGAGGATCTACATCTCTACCATCAGTAAAGGCATGGACATATTTTTCTTTTACGCCTAATTGATCGGCAGCAGAAAGCAAACCTTTGAGATGGTTGATGTGGGAATGAACTCCCCCGTCACTTACCAATCCTATAAAATGAACAGGCTTATTATTTATTTTAGCGTAGTTAAAGGCTTCTTCCAGAACAGGTTCCTGAATTAAGGTGTTTTTTTCAACCGCCATATTTATTTTCACTAAATCCTGATAAACGATCCTTCCGGCGCCAAGGTTCATATGGCCCACTTCACTGTTTCCCATTTGCCCTTCAGGTAGTCCTACGTTCATACCATCGGTTCGAAGGCTAGCGTGTGGAAATTTATCGGGTAAAGAGTCCATAAATGGTGTTTTTGCCTTTGCGATTGCAGAGACTTCCGGATCCTCGGTTATACCCCAGCCATCCAATATCATTAAAAGAACCTTATTATTCATAGGGAAAAAATTTAACCCCCAAAGTTAACAACATTGGGGTATATCATAAAATTTTGGTACTAATGTTTTATTAAATCTACTGATATTCTTCAATGGCTTCCCTAATCTTTTCCTTGCGATTCTCCGGGTCTGGATGAGTGCTTTGGAATTCCGGAACCTGCTGGCCGCCACTTGCTCTTTTCAAAATTTCCATCACATTTATCAGGGCTTCCGGATCATAACCGGCATCGAGCATTATTTTAACACCCAGATTATCGCTTTGAAGCTCATCCCCTCTACCATACTTCATATTTACAAGATTGCCAATAACCGCTGCGGCCTGGGTTGCTCCCTGACTTTCAGATCCAACCGCTACTCCCGTTAAAACAGAATTGGATAAACCCTGCTTCGCCATTCGTTCTGCAGAATGTCTTCCAATTACATGACCAATTTCATGGCCAAGTACACCAGCCAGCTGGTCTTCGTTCTCCAACCGGGAATAGAGTGCATAAGTTATAAAGACTGGTCCACCGGGCAAGGCAAATGCATTGACTGTTTTTGGATCTGCTAAGAGATAAAATTGAAATTCGTAAGGAGAGGAGGAAGCTATGCTGTTATTGACTAATTTTTCACCTAGACTTCTCACTGCATTTTGTTCCTGCTGATTTTGATGTAATCCGCCATACTGTTCGACCATCGCTGATAGACTTTGTTGACCTAAGGCGATTTCTTCTTCAGGTGTTAAATCTACATATTGTTTTTCACCTGTATATGGATTGTCTTCAGAAGAAGAACAAAATTTTATCACGCCAAAAAGAATGATTCCTGCCCCTATGACTAACCTGAGGATGTTTTTTCCGAATCTCATTTATTCAAAACTTAAAAATTTAACATATAAGAATTGGCTGCATTTAAAATATTAACAAACGTATTGCGTTGTGAAGTTAGCATTTTTTAATAAACATAATTAATGGAAGCCGTTATAAATGTCTTAAATGTTAAAAACAGAGATTTTTGTTTCAAAAGATATAAAAATTGTATGTTGGCATAAATTTTGGTTTTTGTTAACAAAAATATAGAAGATTGAATATGAAGTACCGAATTCTTACCGTTGTTTTTGCACTTACTTTTTCCTTTGCTTTTACCAGTGCCCGAGAGCTTAATTCCATTACAGAACCTGTCAAATTAACTGAGAACATTCCTGCCGATATTACAAACGCGGAGATCACCGTTATAGAATTATACAGCAGTTTTACTGAAATTAACAGCTCCATGCCTGCGCTTTCTGTTTTTGAGAAGGCTATTCAGGGCTATCAGAAGCTTGATGCTGAGGGAAAGATTTCTAACCCACTTTTGACTATCATCGATTTTGACCTTTCTTCAGTAGAAAAAAGATTGTGGATCCTTAATATGGATACGCAAAAAGTTGTCTTTAATGATTTAGTAAGCCACGGTAAAAATACCGGGGTGAAATTCGCAGAAAAATTTTCCAACCAGGTTAATTCACATCAAAGTTCTCTTGGGTTTTATCTTACGGGAGAAACTTATTACGGGAAAAATGGATTGTCCTTGTTTATTGATGGGCTTGAAAAAGGCTTTAATTCTAATGCCCGCAAAAGATATGTAGTTATTCATGGGGCAGATTATGCCGAGCCATCCTTTGTAAAAAGAGTGGGAAGATTAGGCAGAAGTTATGGTTGTCCTGCAATTCCAAATTCTATTGCGAAAAATTTAATCAACACGATCAAAGGAAAATCTGTGGTCTATATCCACAAAAGTGATTCTAATTATCAAAAAAAATCTACTTTTTTAAATTCGTAGGTTGCAATAGTTTCCAAATTTTTTCATCCTGATCGTAAACATCATCTACAAATTGTAAGTTTTTATCCTTTACAACTGCTGTCCAGTACAGGTGATGCACACTTACATCTTTCTTCACTTTGATTTCCTTCGTTTTACCTGAAGCTAGAATTTCCTCAATTTCGTCATGATCGTATTTTTTTTGATCATCCAGTAGATATTCCGCTAAGTCTAAAGCTCCCTGAACCCGAACGCATCCAGAACTCCTGGCCCTTGAATTTTTGCTAAAAAGATCTCGGGATGGGGTGTCGTGGAGATAAATTAAATATTTATTGGGATAAATAATTTTTACCCTTCCCAGCGGATTTGATGGCCCGGCTTCCTGTCTATAGGTGAAATTATAGGGAGCATTTGAAGACCAGTCGATATTTTGAGGGTCTAATTTATTGCCACCCTGATAAACTTCAATGTTGCGATCAGCTAAATACCCCAAATTTTTACGGGCCCCCGGGATGACATCATTCTTTTTGATCGTTGGAGGGATCGTCCAGGTTGGATTATAAACTACATAATCAATATGGTCTGAAAATACCGGTGTTTCCCGGGCCTGCACACCTACCATTACATCATGGCGGGCAACAGTATCTCCCTCTTTTACCACGCTTAAATGATATTCGGGAATATTTATAAGTATATAATGCTCTCCCAAATTTCTTGGAAACCACCGCCATCGTTCAAGATTTACGAGTAATTGATGGTATCGATCCTCTGCTGAATAATTTAGATTTTTAATGGTGTTATTGCCAATTAAGCCATCGATTTCCAGTAAATGATCTTCCTGGAAATTCTTAATTGCATCCTGTAATTCTGAAGTAAAATTATCCTCAATAGAATCTGATGTTTCTTTAAAATACCCCAGGTTTTTCAATCTTGTTTTTACTAAAGGAATTCGAGGTTCTTTATCGCCAGGTCTCACAATTTTTCCGGATGGGATTAATTGAAGACTATCTTTTTTGTTGGCTAAATTCTTATAATCCTGAAGATTCCTTTTTAAAGAATAATAAATAGGGCTCGTAGGCTTTAATTTCTCCAGTTCTTTAGAGATTGCTTCAGCCTTGAGCGCGGTTTTTAAACTCTGGCTTAAATCTATGGTGTCCCGATCGATTCCCCAAATTTCAAAGATTTTTTTGGGATCTAATTTTCCGTAGTAAAGATCATGGGCAAGTGTAAAATAGCTTTGCGTTAGAAGGATTTCAAGGTCAAAACGTTTTTTTTCTGAAATTTCATCCAGGTTTGAAAGTGTATTTTTCAAACTTTCCAGATTATAATCCTCAGCATACAAACCTTCTTTTTCGATCGTTTCAATATTTCTGAAAAGGTCTTCCCTTAACTCTCTTGAATTCCATACGGGCTGGAAATCATTTTCAGAATAAAAAGAATATAAAGGGCTTCCATATTCAGCAGAAGTGGAATCGATTTTAATAAAATAATCCTGGATTTGTTTGGCTGAAGTAAGTTCAAAAACTTCTTTTACGTCATTTCTCTCTTCAACACCTAGCTTTTCCTTGTTCTTACAACTGGACGCAAGGAAAAGCACCAGAAAAATACTGTATGCACAAATATGCTTCATGGTGGTTGGGTTCCATTAGAAAAAAGGTACTTAGCTAAGCCCTCACGTCCTGATATGATTTGTTCATATCAAATTGAACTTCAGCAAAGGGACAAAGCGGATCGATCTTAAGGTTGTTTTCACGAGCGTATTCAACGCTTTTTTTAACCAGTTTCGAGCCAATACCCCTATTTTCCATTTCCCTTTTTACTTCGGTATGGTCTATTGTAATGATATTGTTCTTCGCTTTTTGATAGGTAAGTTCGCCAATCAATCCCTGCTCTTCGTTTTCGATATAGAATATCCCTCTGCTATCGGTTTCTTTGTGTTTAATTTCCATTCTCCCTTTTATAAATTCCGTCAACTATACCATATTCTAAGGATTCGTTGGCATCCATCCAGTAATCACGATTAAAATCTTTTAAAACTTTTTCTACAGATTGACCGCAGTTCTCGGCTAAAATTTCAGCACTCAGGGTCTTTGTTTTCAAGATTTCATTAGCTGCAATCTCAATGTTTGAAGCCTGTCCCCGAGTTCCACCACTAGGTTGGTGAATCATCACTTTTGCGTGTGGCTGTATGAACCTTTTACCTTTTACACCTGCGGAAAGTAATATAGATCCCATTGAAGCAGCCAGGCCGGTACAAATTGTAGAAACCGGTGCATCCAGACTTTTTATAGTGTCATAAATGGCAAAGCCATCGGTAACATAACCGCCGGGGCTATTAATGAAAAGTTCGATTTCTTCATCGCCTTCCAATCCTAAATACTCCAACCGATCTATTACATGCTTTGCTGTTTTATCATTTACAGCTCCCCATAAATAAATCTTTCTTTTCCCTAGTAGCTTATTATCAATTAAATCCTGAATCTTACCAGTTTTATTTTTTATCAAATCCATTTGTGCTTGTTTATTCTATTGCAGTAGGAGCTAAAAATATGACTATTTTAGCAGAAAAAAGAATGAACGAACCGGCATTTAACAAGATTTTAAAGGAGGATGTCCACATTATCTTTCCATTTCTGAAAAAACTTGCCAAATCTCCCCTAGACGAGAAAATATTAAAAGAAAGGGTAGAGGAATCTATGACCCAAAATTATGAGTGTTTTGGAGTTTTTCTGAATGAGAAACTTATCGGGGTTTTTGGATTGTGGTTTATGACCAGGCATTACGTGGGGAAAAGTTGTGAAATAGACCATATTATTTTTGATGATGCCTATCGAAATAAAGGCTTCGGAAAGAAAATGCTGGATTTTATTGAAGATTATACTAAAGAAAAAGGCTGCAATGCGATGGAATTAAATTCATATGTAGAAAATTTCCCTTCCCATAAGTTTTTTATGAATTCTGGGATGGTGGCGAGGGGTTTTCATTTCCTAAAAAAGTTTTGATTTGTTTGGAACTTGAAAAAGTTTCCAATTATATTTGTGCTGTTATTGCGGGAGTAGCTCAGTTGGTAGAGCGTCAGCCTTCCAAGCTGAATGTCGCCGGTTCGAACCCGGTCTCCCGCTCTAAAGCTTCATCGTATGGTGAGGCTTTTTTTCTAAACTTATCTAAATATTTCCCCTACGGCTGCATCGGGGTTTCTTCTTCACCTCTCCTTGGGAGAGGTCGTAACTGCTTTTTAGGAGTTACGGGTGAGGGAAAATATAAAATTTCGGTTTTTGGTTGAAAGATCATAATGAAATTAGCGAAATACCCTTATGACTTGTCTGGGGAATAGTCTGTTTTAAGAAATTTTTATTTAAAATTAAAAAGCCGGAAATTCACGAATTTCCGGCTTTCAAGTAGGGATTAAAAAGAACTTTAACCGTTCATGGAGACTAAAAATTCTTCATTGTTTCGGGATTGTTTTATTCTACCATTAATGAATTCCATTGCTTCCACGGGATTCATATCTGCAAGATATTTTCTAAGCACCCAAAGCCTTTGGATAGTGGCTTCATCTAAAAGGAGATCATCTCGTCGTGTACTGGAAGAGATAAGATCGATGGCAGGGAAAATTCTACGGTTAGAAATTCTTCTATCTAACTGAAGTTCCATGTTACCGGTACCTTTAAATTCTTCAAAGATCACTTCATCCATTTTAGATCCTGTCTCGGTAAGTGCTGTTGCAATGATAGAAAGGGATCCTCCATTTTCAATATTACGGGCCGCTCCAAAGAAACGTTTTGGTTTATGTAGGGCATTTGCATCTACACCACCACTTAATACCTTACCACTTGCTGGTTGTACTGTATTGTATGCTCTGGCCAATCTTGTGATCGAGTCTAAAAGGATCACAACGTCGTGACCACATTCTACCAAACGTTTCGCTTTTTCAAGGACGATATTGGCCACGCGAACGTGTTCATGTGCTTCTTTATCAAAAGTTGAAGCCACTACTTCCCCTTTCACGTTACGTTGCATATCTGTTACCTCTTCAGGACGTTCGTCTATTAAAAGGATAATTTGATAAACTTCCGGATGGTTCGCCGCAATTGCATTGGCGATATCCTTAAGCAACATGGTTTTACCGGTTTTCGGTTGTGAAACGATCATTCCACGTTGTCCTTTTCCGATAGGTGAAAAAAGATCCATTACCCTTGTAGAGATAGTACTTTGCTTCTCTGCAATGTTGAATTTCTCTTTGGGGAATAATGGGGTTAAATGTTCAAAAGATACCCGATCCCTCACCACTTGCGGATCAAGGCCATTGATCTTATTTACCTTTATTAAAGGGAAATACTTTTCACCTTCTTTGGGTGGGCGAATTTGTCCCTGAACCGTATCTCCGGTTTTAAGTCCAAATAACCTAATTTGAGACTGTGAAACATAAATATCATCTGGCGAACTAAGGTAGTTGTAATCTGAAGATCTAAGGAAACCATAATTATCCTGCATAATGTCCAGAACTCCTTCACTTTCTATAATCGCATCGAATTCATAATCTGGTTCCCGGTAACGATTTCTGTTATCGCGATTTCCATTATTACCGCGATTATCATTGCGACTGTCGTTCCGGTTATCGCTGCGGTTTTCGTTACGATTATCATTCCTGTTGTCGTTGCGATTATCATTTCTGTTATCGTTACGATTTTCGTTCCTATTATCCTTACGCTTGTCGGTACGGGCATCATTCCTGTTATCAGGACGATTGTCATTACGACTTCGTGGTTCTTTCTTTGGACTGGAGGTAGGATTGGTGTTTTTTGGTGGGCGGGAATCTTTTTTCTCGTCGCCACTGGAATCTGAAGATTTTACTTCGGTAGGAACTTTTGGTTTCCTGGGAGCTTTTGGAGGCCTTTTAACTGAACCAACTTTGTCAGTCTTTGCAGGTTTTCTCTCTTGTTTAACCGAATCTTTTGAATCTTCGGTTAATACCTCTTTTACCTTACCTGGATTGGCTGCCTGATAGTCTAGAATTTGATATACCAGGTCTAATTTTTTTAAGGTTTTGAACTTAGGAACGCTGAGATTTTCCGCAATTTCCTTTAGTTCAGGAAGCTTTTTAGCTTTTAATTCTGAAATTTCAAACATGAATGCGTTAAAATAAATTTTTTCTTTTGGATTGATTAAAACTTTTCGAAGAAGAACAAAAAGTTTTGAGACTTAAGTAACCTTCGTTGAAATGGTTACAAATTGTTCTTGCAATAATACAACTTTATTTTAGACTTTTACACAGGTTTTCTAAAAAGAATCTTTTATTTTTGTGCCCGCAAAGAACTATTTATGCTGCAAAGAATACAAACTATTTATCTGCTTCTTGCCATTTTTGTGAGCGCAGGTTTAATATTTGTTTTTCCAATTTGGGAAAATTCTGCCGGGGAAGATGTTTTCGCCTTAGATGTGCTTATGGCGTTTGGTATGTTTATTGCCTCTGCAGCAATGTCTTTGGTTAGTATTTTGATTTTTAAAAATAGAAAGCTCCAGTTTGTACTGGGCAGGCTCAACATAATTTTAAACTTTTTTTTACTAGGAGTGTTTGTTTATTGGTCTCTAACTTTACCTGGAGAAATGGATATTTCTGAGAAAGGTATTGGGATGTTTCTTCCTATTATTTCTATCGTTTTTCTTGTTTTGGCCAATAAGGCCATTAAAAAGGACGAAGATCTCGTAAAATCTGTAGATCGATTACGATAAGCCTATAATCTTAGTAGTATTAGTGCGTGGAAAACCCGAAGTCTTAGCTTCGGGTTTTTTTATGAACTCAACTCAATTACTTCAAGATCTTTGATCTCTTTGCCTGTAATAGAAAATCGCAACATGGTCCTTTTTTTCTGAAAACCTTGTTTTCCAGCCGCTCCGGGATTCATATGCAAAAGCTGTAAATTTTTATCATTCATCACTTTTAAGATATGGGAATGGCCACAAATAAATAATTTAGGCGGATTTTGCCTGATTTCTTCCCTAATCGCCGGAGCGTATTTTCCCGGATAACCGCCAATATGGGTGATCCATACATCTACTTCTTCACAAAAGAATCTATTGTTTAAAGGAAATTCCCTCCTAATCTTTGCATCATCTATATTTCCATACACCGCTTTAAGGGGTTTTAAGTGGGATAGTTGATCTGTGACCCATAAATTACCAATATCGCCTGCATGCCATATTTCATCTGCCTGGGATGCATAGTGCAAAATCCGGTCGTCCATATGCGAATGCGTATCACTTAGCAATAAAATTTTTTTCATTTTTTACTGATTTTCGGGCATTCCAAAACCTACCTCAAATTGGACATTACCTTGATATAATTGCTTTATCTTTGCCTTTCGCAAATATAAAAATATAGCGACGATTGAGATATTTTATTGAACTTTCATATTTTGGAAAAGCTTATCATGGGTGGCAAAACCAGCCAAATGCGATAAGTGTACAGCAAATGATCGAAGAAAGTTTGAGCAAAGTCCTTCGAAATAAAATTGAAATCACAGGTGCTGGAAGGACAGATGCCGGGGTTCATGCAAAGCAAATGTTTGCCCATTTTGATTTTACTGAAAAACTAGACGAAGAAATTTTGGTCTACAAGTTAAATTCCATGCTTCCTAAAGATATTGCCATTGCAAATATTTTTGAGGTGACTGAAGATGCCCATGCAAGGTTCGATGCTGTTTCCAGAAGTTATGCATACCAAATAATTCAGAAGAAAAGCGCGTTTGAATTTGGCAATTCCTGGTTTGTGAATCAGGAGTTAGATATTGAAAAAATGAATGAAGCTTCAGATGTATTGTTGAATTATAAGGATTTCAAAAGTTTCTCCAAGACCAGGACGGATGTAAAGACTTTTGATTGTGATATTACCGAAGCAAAATGGATTTCAGAAGAAGATCATTTAATTTTCACAATTTCAGCAGATAGATTTCTTCGGAATATGGTGCGGGCGATTGTGGGAACTTTGGTAGAGATAGGACAAAATAAATATCCGGTAGCCCATATGAAAGAAGTTATCGAAAGTAAAGACAGAAGTATTGCCGGGGCATCTGTTCCTGCGCATGGATTATATTTAACCGGGATCACTTATCCCGATTCTATTTTTAAAATGAATGGCGAGTAAAACTGGAAATGCATTTGATATGGATCTATTTAAGCGCTTGCTTAGGTATACCAACCCATATAAACGTATTTTTTATTTTGTGGCGGTTGCGGCGATATTGGTTTCCCTTTTCGCGGTATTAAGGCCAATCATCCTTCAGGAAACGATTGATGAAGCCTTAATTCCTTCAGATTTTGACAGTCTGGTTTATTATGTCTCCCTTATGTTCGGGGTGCTTATCCTCGAAGTGATCTTTCAGTTTGGGTTTATTTACTACGCCAACCTTTTGGGACAGGAAGTGGTACGGGATATTCGGGTGAAGCTTTTCAAACACATGCTGGGTTTCCGTATGAAATATTACGATAAATCTGCCGTAGGCCGGTTAGTGACCCGCGCCGTAAGCGATATTGAGACTATCGCCAGTATCTTTAGTGAAGGTTTATTTATGATCATTAGTGATCTGCTCAAAATGCTGGTAGTTCTTGGCGTGATGTTCTATAAAAGCTGGTCCCTGACCCTGTTGGTACTTACTGTTTTACCCTTTATTTTATATGCCACGCGGGTATTTCAGAAGAAAATGAAACTGGCTTTTGAAGAAGTAAGGACACAGGTGGCGAATTTAAACACCTTTGTACAGGAGCGAATCACCGGAATGAAGATCGTTCAGCTTTTTACCCGGGAAAAAACAGAATACGATAATTTTAAAGAGATTAATGATAAGCATAGAAAAGCCTGGGTAAAAACTGTTTGGTATAACTCTATTTTCTTTCCTATTGCTGAAATGTCTTCCTCCATAACTATTGGTCTTATCGTTTGGTTTGGAGGTTTGCGTATCGTTGCCGGAGATGAAATGAGTTTGGGTATTATTGTGGCTTTTATTGAACTTTCTCAAATGTTATTCCGCCCATTACGCCAGATCGCTGATAAATTCAACACGTTGCAAATGGGTATGGTTGCGGCGAACCGTGTATTTGATATTTTGGATACGGAAGCGCATATTGAAGACAAGGGAACCACAAAAATTGGTAAACTAAATGGGGACATTGAATTCAAAAATGTAAGGTTTAGTTATGTGGAAGATGAAGAAGTCTTAAAAGGGATTTCTTTTAAAGTAAATCCAGGGGAAACAATCGCAATTGTTGGTGCTACGGGAGCGGGAAAATCTACCATAATTAATTTACTGAACAGGTTCTATGAAATTGATGGCGGGGAAATTTTAGTAGACAATATTAATATTAAAGATATAGGGCTAAAATCCCTCCGCTCTGAAATTGCCGTTGTTTTACAGGATGTTTTTCTTTTTGCCGATACGATTATGAACAATATCAATTTAGAAAATCCTGATATTTCTGATGAAAAAGTGATTTCGGCAGCCAAACAAATCGGGATTCATGAATTTATAAACACGCTTCCGAATGGTTATTATTATAATGTAAAGGAAAGAGGGGCGATGTTGTCATCGGGCCAACGACAGTTAATTTCTTTCTTGAGAGCTTATGTAAGTGATCCTAGTATTTTGGTTTTGGACGAAGCCACCTCTTCTGTTGATTCTTATAGCGAACAATTAATTCAGGATGCAACAGATAAGATTACCACGGGAAGAACTTCAATCGTCATCGCCCACCGGCTTGCCACTATTAAAAAAGCCGATAAGATTATGGTGATGGATGCCGGCGAAATTGTAGAAACCGGAACCCATAAAGAATTGCTCAAAAAACAGGACGGCTATTATAAGAAATTATATGAGGTGCAGTTTAAGGTTGAAGAGGCGTTGTAGGTTATTTTAATTTATAGATAGCATATCCATTTACCCGTTGAATCAGTTTTGCATTATTACTTTGAATTAATTCCATAATAACCGGTTCTGGCGGTGATTTTTTATCTGAATGACCAAATTTTTCAGATTGACGGCCTACTATTACACTCCCAGGTTTCCACGAAAATTCCTTCAGAATTTCGGAATTTTTCAGCTTTTGAAAATCCTCTTTTTCATATTTTGTCATTAATAACCAATTTTTAATTGAAGACTTCGCTTTTCGAGTTAACAAAATATGCTCCGTTTTTGAATTTAAATAGTTATTCAATGTTATAATATCATTTGATTTATTCGAGATATATGTAAAAAATAGAACTATCGCTGAAAAAGGTACGATATAGATAAGGTTTTTAGCTTTCGGTCTAATTTTACATAACCAATCGTTTATCTCCATTAATCCAATTCCTAAAATTAAATAAATTCCAGGAGCTATCCATAAAAAAAGTCTGTCTGAAAATGGATATAACTGAAATGCGCTTAGGCTAATTTGAACTAAAATAGCCAGTATATAGATAGAAGTAATCTTATAAAGGAAGGAAGTGTATTGAATCCTAAAATTTAGAAAAAGTTTAAAAATTCCTATAATAAAAATGACCAGCAGGGTATATTGAAGTAGGCCATAAGAAGAAAAGAAAAATAAAGAAATGGAATTTCCCTGTATGGCAATCCATTTTATAATTCCCGCATCATGGGGCATAAATGAACCCTTCCAGTAATGTGTCATGTAGGATTTCATTCTTTCGGCCCCTGGCTGACTCATAAACCATAAAAAATATAGTATGTATGGAACTGGAGCTAGAATATATGGTGAGATTCTACGAATAAATATTTTAGGATTTAATTTTTGCTTCTCTATAAAAGCCTGTATCGTAATAAATAAACCGAAGGCAGTACAAATAAAAATACCAACGTTGCTTAAAAGACAAAAAATGCTAAAAAATAATACTGTAACTCCGAATGGTCTTTTTTCAATAAAATAATTTACTGCTACCAGGCTTAAAAAAAGATCTGCGGAATATTGCTTTAGGGTTAGTGAAGTGCCAATTATAAAGGGGCTAAAACATACAAACGCCAACAGAATAATAAGGATGTTTTTTGAAAACAACCTGATTAGTACCTTATGCCATAAAAGAAGCGTTCCAATAGAAAATAAAAAGCTTAAAATTTTTAAAGAAATATAGGGTTTAGCTAGGTACAATAATATTTTTTCTATGAATAGGAATAATGGAGGTGCACTCTGTAAATTTTTAAAAGGGAATAGGATATCATTAATATCATTTTCGATAATTTCAAGTCCTAAATTTATTTCATCACCATTGAAAGACCACTCAATAAATTGATAGTAAAATCTTAAAAGGATTCCTATGATGATTAAAAACCAACATATTTGATTTGAATATTTTGAAAAGTTTTTCAATTTTATTCTTTTCTACCCACTACAATAACCGATAACCCCACTTGCTTCAAAGTCATAATATCCGCTAATTTAAATAACGGCACCATCTTATTATATAATTTCATCTGCCCTGCGGGGATACTCTCTTTTTTTAAAATTTTCCCACTCAGATACCAGCCGAAAATGCCGGCGAAATTGAAATACTGTCTCCGAATTATTGACAATTTGTTCTGTATAAATATGTTTTTTAGAGTATCTAAGGTATATCTCCTAAAATGGCCAAGATTTTTATCGAATTGATTATATAATTTCTGAAAAGCTGGAACCAGGATGATTAGGTGTCCTCCCGGCCTGAGCATTTTTTTGCAATTTTTAAGAGCCAGGTCATCATTTTCAATATGTTCAATAACATTTAACGCGAAAACAGTATCATAAGAATTTATATGATCAGCATATAAACTTTCAAAGTCCTTGTGGTTAAGGTCGATTTCTTCTACACCTAAAAAATTTGATTTGGTATTATATTTCGCTTTCAGAATTTCACAATATTCAGTTCGTAAATCTGAAAGCATTATTTCTGCACCGTCTTCAATAAATAGTTCTGATATATTACCAATACCGCTGCCTATTTCCAATACCCTGCCTTTTACAAATGGTTTAATGGTATCATACATCCATTTATTAAAAGCATCAGCCTGACTAATTACATCTAAAGTTTGCTTACCGATTGGATCTTCTGCCATTATCGAAAAAGATTGTATTTAAAAACGCATAAAATTGCTTTCATGCCATCTTTCCAGCTAATTTTTTTTCCTTCAGCATAAGTTCTTCCGTAATACGAAATTCCCACCTCGTAAATCCTAATCCCCGGGATTCGGCAAATTTTAGCCGTTACTTCCGGTTCAAAACCAAAGCGTTTTTCTTCCAGGGTGATACTTTTAATGATGCTGGTCCTAAAAAGTTTATAGCAGGTCTCCATATCTGAAAGGTTCAGGTTGGTAAAAGCATTGCTAAGCATAGTAAGAAACCTGTTCCCGATCGTATGCCAGTAAAAAAGTATGCGATGCGCGTAGCCACCCATGAATCGTGAACCATAAACCACATCAGCAACACCTTTAAGCATAGGTTTTAAAAGCAAATTATATTCTTCGGGGTCATATTCCAGATCGGCATCCTGGATGATCAAAAAATCTCCGGTTGCTTCAGAAATACCTCTATGTAGTGCTGCACCTTTTCCTTTATTTTCAGGTTGGTATAAATCTCTAATTGCCAGCGCCGGGAATTCCAGTTTTAACTGGCTGATTAATTCTCGGCTACCATCGGTAGAAAAATCATCGATGATGATCAATTGTTTTTGAAGATCATCAATCAATATTACTTCATTAATTTTTTCCACAATCTCACGAAGCGTCTTTTCCTCGTTAAAAGCAGGCATTACAATGGAAAGAGTTTGGGGCATAGGTTTTAACTAAGATCTTCTTTTAATTTATCCTGCAATTCTTCCATGGTTTCAAACATTACAAACTGCCCATCTTTAATATAAGAAGTCTGGCCGGTTTCTTCACTTACCACGAGAGCGAGCGCATCGGTTTTTTCAGTAATTCCAACTGCTGCACGATGGCGTAACCCAAATCTTAGTGGAATGGAACGATCATTAGAAACCGGTAAAATTACCCGGGTCGCGGTGATCTTATTATCTTCAATAATCATGGCCCCATCATGCAACGGACTATTTTTAAAGAAAATAGATTCAATTATAGGCTGGTTCAATTCAATTTTCATCTTATCGCCAGTGTTTTTTACAAAATCCAGTTTGTTGCTTTTCTGGATCACCATTAAGGCGCCGGTATAAGTACTGCCCATAGTCTCACAGGCCTTTACTATATGGTCGAGTTTAATCTTGGGTTCAAAATCGTCTTTTGTAAATCTGAAACTTCTTAAAAAACGACCCTTCTGAGTAAAATTATTGGAACCAATCATCAGTAGAAATTTCCTGATCTCCTGCTGAAAAACAACAATCAAAGCAAACACCCCAACCCCAACGAATTCTCCCAGCACACTGCTCAGCAATTCCATTTGCAGTAATTGGGTAAGCAGCCAAACCAGATAGATCACCACGATCCCAATAAATATATTTACGGCAACCGTACCACGAACAAGTTTGTAGAGGTAATAGAGTAGGAGGGCTACGAAAACAATGTCCAGAATATCGAGAATCCGAAGATCTAAAATGTCCAAATTTTTATCGGTTTTATGTAAAAATAGAAAATCTAAGTTTAGTTCGTTAGTTCACCTGTTAATTTGATGCATTCCTTTGCTTCTTTAACATCATGTACCCTCAAAATTTTTGCCCCTTTTAATAAGGCAACCGTATTTAAACTTGTGGATCCATTCAATGCTTCAGAAGGTTCAACTTTAAGGGTCTTCCAAATCATGCTTTTTCGGGATACTCCAGCTAAAACCGGAAGGTTCAGGTTGTTTAAAAGTTCGAATTTTGAAAGCAGTTCAAAATTTTGTTGCATGTTTTTTGCGAAACCAAAGCCGGGATCCAGGATAATATCACTGATTCCCAGTTTTCTGGCCGTGTTGATCCTTTCAGAAAAATAAAAAATGATCTCCTTCAGCAAATCTTCATATTGGTTAAGCTCTTTCATGTTTTGCGGGCTTCCTTTCATATGCATCATCACATAAGGCACCTGAAGTTTAGCCACGGTATTTAGCATCCTTTCATCCAATTTTCCTGCGGAAATATCATTTATAATGGAAGCTCCATAATTTACCGACGCTTCTGCAATTTTTGATCTGAAAGTATCAATTGAAATCAATGCTTCCGGGAATTCTGAAAGAATGCTTCTTATTGCCGGCAAGACCCGTTGTAATTCTTCTTCTTCGGAAATATCTTTTGCGCCGGGCCTGCTGCTATATCCGCCAATATCAAGAAAATCGGCACCCTCAGTCAGCATTTTTTCAGCAGTATCTAATATCGATTTTTCTGAAACCTTCCTGCTTTCAGCATAAAATGAATCTGGGGTGATATTTAAAATTCCCATCACCTTTGGGGTGGAGAGATCGATTAAATTTCCTTTACAATTTAGAAACATGTAGAAAAATTAGGCAGAGACTGGTTCGAAATAACTTTGACTATCTAAAATATTTCCCCGAAATTTACGGAAATTACATCTACTTCATGCAGGATACCTCAAAACAATACGACGCGGTCATCGCAATTTGCCGTAGTTTGTTTCTTAATAAAATGCAGGATTATGGAAGTGCATGGAGAATTTTACGTTTACCTTCACTAACCGATCAAATTTTTATTAAAGCGCAGCGAATTCGTAAACTACAGGAAAATACAGTGCGTAAAGTAGATGAGGATGAAAAATCTGAATTTATAGGGATTATCAATTATTCGGTGATGGCGCTAATTCAGCTGGAAAAGGGAATTGTAGATCAACCCGATATGAATACCGAAACCGCGGTTGAATTGTATGACGCGAAAATTGCTGAAACCAGGCAGTTAATGCTGGATAAAAATCATGATTATGGCGAAGCCTGGCGGGATATGCGGATAAGTTCACTCACAGATCTTATTATTCAAAAGTTATTGCGGGTAAAACAAATAGAAGATAATCTGGGGAAAACGCTGGTAAGTGAGGGAATTGATGCGAATTACCAGGATATGATCAATTATGCCATTTTCGCAATGATCCATTTTGAAGAAGCCGAACAAAAAACCAAAAATTTAGCTTAACTGTATGAAAGTGATCGTAAATATTTCAAGGATCTTAGTGGGGATTTTATTTATCTTTTCCGGGTTTATCAAGCTGAACGATCCTGTGGGGTTTTCTTATAAACTTCAGGAATATTTTAGCGCGCCTGTTTTAGACCTTCCTTCCCTCATTCCTTTTGCACTCATCATTGCCATCGTTATTGTTATTTTTGAACTGGTTTTAGGGGTGATGTTGCTTATTGGCTATGCCCCAAAATTTACTACGTGGTGCCTTTTATTAATGATCATTTTCTTTACATTCCTCACATTTTATTCAGCATATTTCAATAAAGTGACAGATTGTGGATGTTTCGGGGATGCTATTCCACTAACACCCTGGGAATCTTTTTATAAGGATTGCATATTATTTGTTCTTATTCTCATCTTATTTTTTAACAGGAAATATATCGAGCCATTATTTCAAACAGCCTTTCATAAGTGGCTCATATTTGCCTCTTTTATTTTGTCCTTTGGATATTCCTATCATGTGCTCATGCACCTTCCGGTTTTTGATTTCAGGCCATATAAAATCGGAAAAAATATCACGGAACAAATGACTATTCCTGAAGGTGCTCCCGAAGCTCAATATGAATATTCCTGGAAATTCAAGGTAAACGGAAAGGAGCAAATTATAACGAATAGGGGCGCTTATCCACAAATAGATGGCGAATTTATAGATGTGGAAACTACTCAGGTTACCGAAGGTTATGAACCTCCCATCCATGATTTCATAATTGAATCTCCTGAAGGAACAATTACCGCTGAGGTGCTGGAGAAAGAAAAACTGGTCCTAATTATTGCCTATAATCTTCGCAATAGTGAAGCAGAAGGTATGGAAGCGGTTAAAAAATTAAGTGATAGAGCATTAAAAGCAGGATATGAGGTTATAGGATTATCGGCGAGTGGAGATGATTTGAAACAGAAAGTAAAGGAGAAATATAATTTTGATTTCGACTTTTATTTAACCGATGAAACTGCCTTAAAAACAATAATTCGGTCAAATCCCGGAATACTCGTATTGAATAAAGGAACGATAACTCAAAAGAAACATTGGTTCGATGCAGAGGATATTGAGCTGGAATAAATAAATCAGAAATTTAAATAACAAAAACATGAGAAAAAAAATAGTTGCAGGAAACTGGAAAATGAATAATGATCTTTCAGAAACTGAAGAATTAATCAGTCAGTTAAAACTTCAAATGGTCAAAGATCCCGAGGCTACCGTGATGGTGGCACCTTCTTTTACCAGTCTTTATCCTGCTTTTCAGGCTTTAAAAGACACCCCGATAGTAGTTGCTGCCCAAAATATGAATGCCGCTAAAAGTGGAGCTTATACTGGTGAGGTTTCAGCATTAATGTTGAAAAGTATTGGTATTAATACCGTAATTCTTGGCCACAGTGAAAGAAGGGCTCAATTTAAAGAAAGCAATGAGATGCTTGCAGAAAAAGTTAAGACTGCGATCGACAATGAAATGGACGTAATTTTCTGTTTTGGGGAAGAGCTAAACGAGCGTAAAGCCGGTAAGCATTTTGATGTAGTAGAAACCCAGTTAAAAGAAAGCCTTTTTCAACTTCCAAAGAGTGCCTGGAAGAATATAATTCTGGCATACGAACCGGTTTGGGCGATTGGAACTGGTGAAACCGCCAGCCCGGAGCAGGCCCAGGAAATCCACGCTCACGTTAGAAGTTTACTGGAGAAGAATGTGGGGAAAGAAGTTGCTGAAAACACTTCAATTCTATACGGTGGAAGTGTAAAACCAAATAATGCATCTGAAATTTTCGCGAAAGACGATGTAGATGGAGGTTTAATTGGAGGAGCTAGTTTAAATGCTGTGGATTTTGTAAAAATTGTGAATGCCTTTTAATGAATGGAAATTATATTGAATTCGATTTTAAAATTGAACCGGTAGAACCCGCTTCAGAAATTCTCATTGCAGAGTTAGGTTATTTAGGCTTTGAAAGTTTTGTGGAGAATGAAGATGGAGTTTTGGCGTATATTCCTGTTGAAGAATATGAGGAAGATCTTTTAGTGAACGTTCATATTTTACAATCTGATGAATTCGAGATCACTTATTCAAAGAAGGAAATCGAGAGGGTAAATTGGAATGAAGAATGGGAGAAAAACTTTCAGCCCATTTTGGTTGATGATATTTGTACTGTAAGAGCACCTTTTCATGCAAAACCAGATACCGAATTTGATATAATTATTGAGCCAAAAATGTCTTTTGGGACCGGCCATCACGCTACTACGCATTTAATGATTCGGCATATTTTGGAAAATGAATGGATAGATACATCGGTTTTGGATATGGGATGTGGCACCGGTGTTCTGGCAATTCTTACCGCGATGAAAGGAGCTTCAAAAATTGATGCAATAGATATTGATAACTGGTGTTATATAAATACGCTGGAGAACGCTGAAAGGAATTCCTGTGATTTTATTAATGTAGAGGAAGGTGGAGCAGAATTGCTTAATGACAGGAGTTACGATATGATATTGGCAAATATCAACCTTAATATATTACTGAAGGATATGCCGGTATATGCCACATGTTTGAAAGAAGGCGGAAAGATCTTTTTAAGCGGTTTTTATGAAGGTGACCTGCCGGCTATAAAAAAATCTTTAGAAGTCAATGGATTGAAATTCAGGGATTATCTGGAAAAAGATAATTGGATTGCGGTAAAAGCCTTTCGATAAATTTTTTGATAATTTGTATATTTGAAGGGTACAGAAAGAAAAATTGGAGATGAGTACAAAAGAAGAAGTTTTAGAAAAAGTTGAAGTTCACGAAAAGGTGAGCAAAAACAATGAGATTGTCCTCTATAATGACGATCATAACACTTTTGATCATGTGATCGAAACTCTTATATATGCTTGTGAACATACCCCTGAACAGGCAGAACAATGCTCCCTCCTGGTTCATTATAAGGGAAAATGCACCGTTAAAACAGGTCCTTATAAAGATCTCGAACCTCGATGTTCCAAATTACTGGACGCAGGATTAAGTGCCGAGATTGTTTAAGCTAAAAAACTGAACGAATGTTTCCCCCTTTTCTAAATAAAAATATATATTTGCACCCGCTTAGCAAATGGCTAAGTTTTAATAATTAGGCCTCGTGGCGCAACTGAATAGCGCACTTGATTACGGCTCAAGAGGTTACAGGTTTGAATCCTGTCGAGGTCACTTTTAATATTTCTTATTCAAACGCAACTCACTGTTTTTCAATCTGTTGCGTTTTTTTATTCTTTAAAAAGAAATTATCTAGTCCACATCTAGTCCACATTCATTTTATTTTTGCTCGGATATGAGGTTTATATTGGAAATCGGTGGTTTTATTAAATCGGTAAAATTGTAGGTTATTAAAGGGGTAGCATAATTCATTAATATCAAAAAGCTTCAAAAGGAATTATTTGAAATGAAGATATTTAAAATGTTCATTTTTATGACATATTTCGACAATGGACACTATTTCACAATTTTTAAAATGATATTTCAATAAATGAACATAAATTAAATCCTTTAGGCGTCACCTTTTCCTTAACACCACAAGTTCGTAGAAATGTTCAAAATATTAATAAATAATTCCCATAAGGTTCGATTGAGAGCCTGGTTGAAGAGCAGCTCTGCCTTCCTGCATAGTAATTTCAATTCCTATATGGTTCGATTGAGAGGGTGAAGGTGAATTAGAGATCGCTTATGTGATCAAATTTCAATTCCTATATGGTTCGATTGAGAGAAAAGAAACTGTGCGCCAAGAAACTATTGTAACTAAATTTCAATTCCTATATGGTTCGATTGAGAGAAAGATGATTTGTATGTAAAAGCAAACCAATGGAATTTCAATTCCTATATGGTTCGATTGAGAGTTTCTTTTTCGAAATTCTTGTCAATTTCCCTGGCAAATTTCAATTCCTATATGGTTCGATTGAGAGTGGTGGGGATTATTAATTTTCCGTTCTTTTCTTTCGATTTCAATTCCTATATGGTTCGATTGAGAGAATAGGCTCCGGCTCTACAGGATCAATTATTACAGGATTTCAATTCCTATATGGTTCGATTGAGAGTGGTTAAATACGGGTTTATCTCGATCATTTTTCCAAATTTCAATTCCTATATGGTTCGATTGAGAGTGAACCTGAGAAACCTAAAGAAATAGTATTAATTAAATTTCAATTCCTATATGGTTCGATTGAGAGGATTGGGAAAATATTTTTCAAGATAAAGAAAATAAAATTTCAATTCCTATATGGTTCGATTGAGAGCCCTTCCTTTAGATGTGCTTTGGTGATGTTTACAAAATTTCAATTCCTATATGGTTCGATTGAGAGCAATTCTAAACCGGCCAATAGTCTGAATTTAGTTTGATTTCAATTCCTATATGGTTCGATTGAGAGTGCCCGTCTTTCCGATATAGAAAGAGAAAAACAAGATTTCAATTCCTATATGGTTCGATTGAGAGTGGGTAATCAAATTCAATCCAATCATACGCATGAATATTTCAATTCCTATATGGTTCGATTGAGAGCTAACTGCGCGGCAGTAGCTCTGACGGTTGCTCCTGATTTCAATTCCTATATGGTTCGATTGAGAGTTCTCCTGCCATAGACTTGAAAGCCGCTTCAACTAAATTTCAATTCCTATATGGTTCGATTGAGAGTTTTAAATATTCAACTGCTTGCTTTGCTAAAGCATCATTTCAATTCCTATATGGTTCGATTGAGAGCTTCCGGGTATCTGCTTAGCGAGTTTAATTTTGCAATTTCAATTCCTATATGGTTCGATTGAGAGGGTGCTGCTACAGCGGCCACGGTACTGCTTAAAGAATTTCAATTCCTATATGGTTCGATTGAGAGTGGAATGAATGGAGTAGTACTCTTCAAAATCTTTCGATTTCAATTCCTATATGGTTCGATTGAGAGCCAATGATAAGGATGTAGAAGAATGGATGGAATCAATTTCAATTCCTATATGGTTCGATTGAGAGCCGATGTGGAGAAAGTACGTGCATTTCTATTCTCCAATTTCAATTCCTATATGGTTCGATTGAGAGGATCCAGGAGGTAGATTTTAAAGGCTTGGAGAATTATTTCAATTCCTATATGGTTCGATTGAGAGTGTAACCGTGCTAATCAATCTGCTTTGTACTATCTAATTTCAATTCCTATATGGTTCGATTGAGAGTAACCCCACAGGGAATAACATTATCACATCATTGGAATTTCAATTCCTATATGGTTCGATTGAGAGCCTTTCTGATGCTGACTACTATTTCAATAACCCCAAATTTCAATTCCTATATGGTTCGATTGAGAGAAAAAATAGATCACGGGCTAATGTTATCAAAAAACATATTTCAATTCCTATATGGTTCGATTGAGAGAACAATCTTCGCCAAATGGATTCGTATATGGATTTAATTTCAATTCCTATATGGTTCGATTGAGAGCGAAAATGAACCAATCCCAATTAATATCTTCAACATTTCAATTCCTATATGGTTCGATTGAGAGGCCTCTCACATGAATAATCTGCAGTAGATTGATTCCATTTCAATTCCTATATGGTTCGATTGAGAGATGGTGGGGGACGTTGTTCTTATCCCCCCATAAAGATTTCAATTCCTATATGGTTCGATTGAGAGTATCCCCATCTGAACTTAGGTTATATAATTTTTCCAATTTCAATTCCTATATGGTTCGATTGAGAGTCGTGAAAATTTCCAGTGAAGAGATCCTGGAGAAAGATTTCAATTCCTATATGGTTCGATTGAGAGCTTTCCAATTCCCTTCTTCTTCATATTCTTCGCTAATTTCAATTCCTATATGGTTCGATTGAGAGTATTTGGAAAGTCTACTATAGTTTCCCCTCTTACAAAATTTCAATTCCTATATGGTTCGATTGAGAGATAATTCCACCACAGGAAAACAAGGCGGTACAGCTAAATTTCAATTCCTATATGGTTCGATTGAGAGCGCAGAATTTGACCCGAAAAACGTAATCTTTGGAAGATTTCAATTCCTATATGGTTCGATTGAGAGTTTAATAACTCAAATATCACATCACATTATGAAACTATTTCAATTCCTATATGGTTCGATTGAGAGTATATCCCCAATTTCTTTCAAATGCTTGGCTACTTCATTTCAATTCCTATATGGTTCGATTGAGAGACAGCCTTTTGCAGAAACGCTACAAGCATATATGAAATTTCAATTCCTATATGGTTCGATTGAGAGATTAGATGCCGTGGATGATATCTTGACTATAACCGTATTTCAATTCCTATATGGTTCGATTGAGAGCTTTCCATGTACCTTAATGAAACAAGGCGAATGCCATTTCAATTCCTATATGGTTCGATTGAGAGCCTGCGGGGTTTAATAAAGAAATAAACGATCAATAATTTCAATTCCTATATGGTTCGATTGAGAGAGGCTGTTGAAGCGCAAATAATTAGCCCTATTAATAATTTCAATTCCTATATGGTTCGATTGAGAGGAAGAGCAGACTTAATCAAAAACTCATTCTTATCAATTTCAATTCCTATATGGTTCGATTGAGAGATGCGCGCCCCAGTAAACTAGCCCCAATTCATTTTGATTTCAATTCCTATATGGTTCGATTGAGAGATCAACTTTTGGTTTTCATCTAGATTGCCATTTGCGATTTCAATTCCTATATGGTTCGATTGAGAGAATGAAGAAAATAACCTGAACGATTAAAATATAATATTTCAATTCCTATATGGTTCGATTGAGAGTGCTAAGAATATAATTTACTGGCTTTGTACTTAAAATTTCAATTCCTATATGGTTCGATTGAGAGATGGTGGGGGACGTTGTTCTTATCCCCCCATAAAGATTTCAATTCCTATATGGTTCGATTGAGAGTATCCCCATCTGAACTTAGGTTATATAATTTTTCCAATTTCAATTCCTATATGGTTCGATTGAGAGTCGTGAAAATTTCCAGTGAAGAGATCCTGGAGAAAGATTTCAATTCCTATATGGTTCGATTGAGAGCTTTCCAATTCCCTTCTTCTTCATATTCTTCGCTAATTTCAATTCCTATATGGTTCGATTGAGAGTATTTGGAAAGTCTACTATAGTTTCCCCTCTTACAAAATTTCAATTCCTATATGGTTCGATTGAGAGATAATTCCACCACAGGAAAACAAGGCGGTACAGCTAAATTTCAATTCCTATATGGTTCGATTGAGAGCGCAGAATTTGACCCGAAAAACGTAATCTTTGGAAGATTTCAATTCCTATATGGTTCGATTGAGAGTTTAATAACTCAAATATCACATCACATTATGAAACTATTTCAATTCCTATATGGTTCGATTGAGAGTATATCCCCAATTTCTTTCAAATGCTTGGCTACTTCATTTCAATTCCTATATGGTTCGATTGAGAGGATCAATCCAACTCCGATATAAGCCGGGTTTGTTAATTTCAATTCCTATATGGTTCGATTGAGAGCCGCGCTCATCCTGGCCGCGGTGTACGGCCTGACCCATTTCAATTCCTATATGGTTCGATTGAGAGAAAACCACGTGCTACCGTAACCTGTATCTATATTTATTTCAATTCCTATATGGTTCGATTGAGAGAATTATTAGTGGTTGCCGATCTAAGAAAACATTTTCATTTCAATTCCTATATGGTTCGATTGAGAGGGTATTTAAAAGCGACCACTTAGGAAGCGCAGATCTATTTCAATTCCTATATGGTTCGATTGAGAGTGTTCCGCCTCCAGATCAACAATTTGATCCAGCTAAATTTCAATTCCTATATGGTTCGATTGAGAGAAGGGGAAACAAAATACTTTAATTCAATCCAGGGATATTTCAATTCCTATATGGTTCGATTGAGAGTCTCTAGTATTCCCATAACCGCATTTAGAAGATAAAATTTCAATTCCTATATGGTTCGATTGAGAGTTTACTAAGTTTGTGGTGATCTTAAATAATATAGATAATTTCAATTCCTATATGGTTCGATTGAGAGGGAGCTAACCGCAGAGGAATTAAAAGCTTTGCCCGAATTTCAATTCCTATATGGTTCGATTGAGAGCCGTAAAGGATCCTTAAAATTGCCGGCTTTATCTTATTTCAATTCCTATATGGTTCGATTGAGAGCACCTTTCAGAAATATCTTTTCTCTTATTCTTTTCAATTTCAATTCCTATATGGTTCGATTGAGAGACAGTTCCAGCCCCTTGCCTTCTTAATGTTATTTCTATTTCAATTCCTATATGGTTCGATTGAGAGTGCTCCATTGGTTATGATTGGGGTTTCGTTTGCTGTATTTCAATTCCTATATGGTTCGATTGAGAGAGCATCTCTAAATTGCGTGTAAATCTCAGGAAATCTATTTCAATTCCTATATGGTTCGATTGAGAGCCTTACCTTGCTCTGTCCTTTTAGTTATCTGACCTAATTTCAATTCCTATATGGTTCGATTGAGAGTAAAATGGAGTCTGTTACTAACGCGCCGCCACCGGAATTTCAATTCCTATATGGTTCGATTGAGAGACGAGCAGAAAAAACCACAGATTAACGTTGAATCTTATTTCAATTCCTATATGGTTCGATTGAGAGATAGCAACAAATATGACCACTAGAATTGTAAACCCCATTTCAATTCCTATATGGTTCGATTGAGAGTTCTACACTGTCGTAGTATGAAGTATCGCCTTCGTCATTTCAATTCCTATATGGTTCGATTGAGAGACGGTCAGCGCTTCGGCTTCTATTTTAGCTTTAGGAATTTCAATTCCTATATGGTTCGATTGAGAGAACAAAGTTTCGACATTAAAAAAAGGTTAGATACCTATTTCAATTCCTATATGGTTCGATTGAGAGCAATACGGATTGCCATTATGGTACGTACATGTTACATTTCAATTCCTATATGGTTCGATTGAGAGATATAGAAGGGAATCAGCGAACTTTCAATTAAGCTAATTTCAATTCCTATATGGTTCGATTGAGAGAAAAACTGTTTTGAAAACTTCTACGGTGTCAATTCTATTTCAATTCCTATATGGTTCGATTGAGAGTTAAGCCATTTAGAACTAAGGTCTACAAGTAGTTGGATTTCAATTCCTATATGGTTCGATTGAGAGGATAGCACCCACATCTAAAGAAGAGGATGTAAACGAATTTCAATTCCTATATGGTTCGATTGAGAGCTATAAGTCTTTCTAATTGTAAATGTTCTTGCTGATATTTCAATTCCTATATGGTTCGATTGAGAGACGATTATGTTACCACCATGCTGAAGGTTAAGGCCAATTTCAATTCCTATATGGTTCGATTGAGAGTAAAATAGAGTCTGTTAATAACGCGCCGCCACCGGAATTTCAATTCCTATATGGTTCGATTGAGAGACGAGCAGAAAAAACCACAGATCAACGTTGAGTCTTATTTCAATTCCTATATGGTTCGATTGAGAGTGGGAAGAATCTAAATTTTAAGGGAGATTGAACGCATTTCAATTCCTATATGGTTCGATTGAGAGAAGTGGACAAAGACTTTTGTTAACAGACCGATGGGAATTTCAATTCCTATATGGTTCGATTGAGAGGTTACCGGAAAAGGCGGGGCTTTCTTAACAAAAAAAATTTCAATTCCTATATGGTTCGATTGAGAGGCACAATAAATTTTACTCCCCTTTAATCGTGTTACATTTCAATTCCTATATGGTTCGATTGAGAGTTCACCGAAAGTGTTCGTGCCACCTCTATTAATGAATTTCAATTCCTATATGGTTCGATTGAGAGCCCACCTATTACATGGGATAGCACACAAGTTAATTTATTTCAATTCCTATATGGTTCGATTGAGAGTCTAAGAAATGGAGGTCAAAAGATAACGACCAACCTATTTCAATTCCTATATGGTTCGATTGAGAGAATTGGTGGTGGTTCTCTTATGAGAGTAATTTCAACATTTCAATTCCTATATGGTTCGATTGAGAGTTTTCGTCTGCATTCTCCAATAACAACTTAACCCTTATTTCAATTCCTATATGGTTCGATTGAGAGGAACCTGGATTTCCTTATGGGGGTGAAATTAATAAAATTTCAATTCCTATATGGTTCGATTGAGAGTCTAAATTTTCTTCATAATTATACCCAAGATACCCTATTTCAATTCCTATATGGTTCGATTGAGAGGGGGCGATGGCGTATATATAGAAGGTGCAGAAGATTATTTCAATTCCTATATGGTTCGATTGAGAGATGCTAAGAATATAATTTACTGGCTTTGTACTTAAAATTTCAATTCCTATATGGTTCGATTGAGAGGTGTTGTGCCTAATTATGATGTTCTTCGGGCAGAACGATTTCAATTCCTATATGGTTCGATTGAGAGGTTAGTGATAGTGTAAGTGTATCTGAAAGTGTAATATTTCAATTCCTATATGGTTCGATTGAGAGCTTAATTCATCAGGTAGTGCTTGCTCTTCTCTTTTAATTTCAATTCCTATATGGTTCGATTGAGAGTGGAACAAATCGGAAAGCAAACACGAATATTTCAAATTTCAATTCCTATATGGTTCGATTGAGAGGGAAGCATTAGCAACCGCCTAATTAGGGTAAAAAAGATTTCAATTCCTATATGGTTCGATTGAGAGATCACGCTATAGATGCTGTTAGATATCACGAAATGAATTTCAATTCCTATATGGTTCGATTGAGAGCTATTCCCTGCTCCAATAGAACCGCCCGGTAATACTATTTCAATTCCTATATGGTTCGATTGAGAGCTAAACAACCACACAGATACACAGGTTCTTTCATAATTTCAATTCCTATATGGTTCGATTGAGAGAATAAATTTCAAGATCATGTTATATCCTATATTCGCATTTCAATTCCTATATGGTTCGATTGAGAGTGAAGTCGCTCAATTACCCATAAACCGAATTTAAAATTTCAATTCCTATATGGTTCGATTGAGAGATGGGAGATAAGGGGCAATAGTTTGGTAAAGGTTATATTTCAATTCCTATATGGTTCGATTGAGAGAAATTTATGACGTCAAGGCCGGGCTGGTTTTTTAATATTTCAATTCCTATATGGTTCGATTGAGAGTACACTGCTTGGGGAAAGCACCGGAACATCTTTAGAATTTCAATTCCTATATGGTTCGATTGAGAGCTTAATTCATTAACAGCTGCCTTTCGCTTATCCATATTTCAATTCCTATATGGTTCGATTGAGAGTTTGCAATTTGCCTCTCCTGGAAGATTATATGCTCTATTTCAATTCCTATATGGTTCGATTGAGAGGATGCGCAGGCGATATAGATCCAAAGGCTTAGTTCCATTTCAATTCCTATATGGTTCGATTGAGAGTCGGCTGAATTACCGGGTTGTCTTCGCTCCCAAAACATTTCAATTCCTATATGGTTCGATTGAGAGCCTACCGGTTGGGCAGTTCTATATAGGGAAATTGCCATTTCAATTCCTATATGGTTCGATTGAGAGTAAAAAACCTATCGAAACCCTATCTGTTAGTGTTAGATTTCAATTCCTATATGGTTCGATTGAGAGTCGGTTTTCTTGTCCGCTAATAAAAAGGTTAGATTTATTTCAATTCCTATATGGTTCGATTGAGAGCTAGACCCTTCTGAAAGCCCTATAGATCACTATTTATATTTCAATTCCTATATGGTTCGATTGAGAGTATGCTTTCTTCAACGAAGGCATGTTTATTTCCAAATTTCAATTCCTATATGGTTCGATTGAGAGGATATCCTATAAGCTGGCTTGAAATGCCGAAAGCATATTTCAATTCCTATATGGTTCGATTGAGAGTTTCACTGGTAATAGTCGTTGTAACGATCCCGGAAAATTTCAATTCCTATATGGTTCGATTGAGAGATATAACATGATCTTGAAATTTATTCAGGATCGAAATTTCAATTCCTATATGGTTCGATTGAGAGTACGCTGCAAATCGTCGTATTCATCCTGCAATAACTATTTCAATTCCTATATGGTTCGATTGAGAGTCTGTCCTTTTAGTTATTTGCGCTATAATTTTTTCTATTTCAATTCCTATATGGTTCGATTGAGAGTTAGCCAAACATTAGCAGACTTCTTAGTAAGAGAAAATTTCAATTCCTATATGGTTCGATTGAGAGTCATTTCTGAAGGTAACTCTTTAACCTGCTCAGGAGATTTCAATTCCTATATGGTTCGATTGAGAGGGAGAAGATCTAATAAAGGGTATATCCCTGAAGGAAATTTCAATTCCTATATGGTTCGATTGAGAGTCCCAATCCAATAATTCAACTGTTTGGCCTTTTAAAATTTCAATTCCTATATGGTTCGATTGAGAGCCGTGGCTAAAAAAATGGCAACGACTTGTATTCTAATTCGTTATGTTATTTAAAAATGTAAATATAGGCATAAAAAAGCGTCAATGCCCAATAGTACAATTTATCCCGGGACTCGACGCCTTTTTATAGACCTGATAATAAGTGGCGTATGTTTCAAAATGTCAAAGAACATTTATTTAAGATGCATTTTATATAGGGCAGACGCTTAGAGAAGGTTGTCCAATTCATTTTTTTCCCTTCCCACGACCTCTTTCTCCAACCAATGTTCTTCCCTGCTTTTAAAGATAATCAAACTATCGGTTTCCTCGTCCATCATCAATTTGGCCTCTGCGATCAATTCTTTGAGTTTTACTTCGGTGATGGCACCTTCAAAAACACTGTTCTGTATCCAGTTGAGGTACTGGCGGCAAAGTTTGAGCATTTTGCCCACCCGCCTTTTGTCCATGTCATATACCAGGATCACATACATGCTACCACCACATTTTAAAGGGTTTGTATTCCTGCATCCCCATCACGTGTTTTACCAGTTTGTAACATTCCAACCGGATCAAACGTTTGTAGCTGATGCTGCGGTCAAGTGTACGGTGCTTGATGGTCTCGTCAAGTTTTTCGTCCCAGGCACGCATTACTTTCTTTCGTCCGGATTCCTTCAAAAGGCAACTGTTCAGTTTTTGGTCGAAGTCGTTTTTTTGAATTATTTTTTTGTTGAGCAGCGAAAATATAAGGCGGTCTGCCAACAGCGGCTTAAAGATTTCGGCCAGATCCAGGGCTAGGGAATACCGCCGAAAACCCGGTTCGTGCAAGAAACTAATGGTGGGGTTGAGCTGGGTGTGGTAGATTTGATCCAAACAGGCCGTGTAACATATCATATTTACAAAAGAGATCATGGCATTCACCTCATTGCTGGGCGGCTGTTTGCTGCGGTTGTTCATTTCAAAATCATTGATGATCTCACCAAACGCGCTATAATAGGCCATACGGATATTCCCCTCGATACCCATCAGTTCGTCGATGGCTCGGGTATGCTGTATTGCCGTGACCAGTTGTTCGATTTGCGTAATCTGGAGATTTATATCCCTTTCGCGCTTGGAATAATATTTTAGATTTTTGAGCATATTAAAGGCAGCCCCTTCAACAAAACTCTGGGCAAGAACCATCCTTTTTTTCTTTGAATTGTAATGCTTCACCTGGTTTACAATCACTTTGCCGCTTAACAAATAGTCCTTGGGCATAAAACTGCCCGTATAATGTTCGTAGTAATCAAAAAAATGTACCCCGATCTGGTGTTTTCCCAGGAAATTGTATAGGGCACTGTTGGCATCGAGACTTCCAAAACAGAACAGGTTTTTTACACCCTCTACCGGAAGGTATTTGGGCTTCCCTTCCTTGCCCTCTTCATCTACGGGCAAGAATTTTAAGGTATTGTCTTTTCTAGAGAGCCTCCCGGGATTGAACAAGTAGTAACTTTTCTTCATGCTTCGTCAATATAACAGAGTTCATAATAAGAACATTTTTTACATATCCTGGCATTTATGGTGGGTGGACATTTTTCCCGCTGTACCAATTCCCGGATATTGGGAACGGTTTCCTCTAAAAAAGCCCGGTCCGGCCCGGTTAGGAATACCTCAGTCGTTTTACGCAGCCTCGGGTATTCTATTTTACCCATCGCCCCTTCGACCCCGTTGAGTTCCAACAGCCAGATATAAAATTTCACCTGCCAGGTATGCGCCTCTTCTACAGATTTTCCCCGCTTGGTCTCGTGGATGGTCTTTTCCTTCTGGTCGTAGAAGTCGATTTTTCCACTCAAGGTCGCCCCGTTCCAATTGGCGGAAAGTTCGATTTCGGTGTATTTATCCGCCCGTTGGGGGTAGCTCGTCTCGTGCAGCAGCTTGCCGTCGTAAACCGTGTCTGAGGTGTGCTCCATGTTGATGCCGTTGGCATGTAGCCAGCACTCGCGGGGGCAAACATGATAAAGGTTTATGAGTGTAGCATTAAGGTTCATTATTACAACGGTTTTATAAAAGCAGGTTTTTGCACATTCGGATGTGCATTTTTGATTGATTTTTGCACATCCGAATGTGCATAATTATTTTTCAAACCAATTACCTCATCAAACATTTTACAACAATTGATTCTCCACACTGTTGAAATGAGAATCATCAATACCTTTAATCTCATCGTAAAAACCCTCCCAGTGCTGTATATAATAATATCCGAAATCGCTTTTTTCCATGTCGGCAAATTCAATGATTTGCGTTTCAAATTTCTTCGTTTTAAAAAGTGAAAAAACATATTTGGCGAGTGTGGATTGAAGTATTTTTATATCCAAATTCTTTTTGAAAAATGACTTTTTAGAGTTTATGAGTTCCACATACAAGTCAAAAACCTGAACACCACATATTTCTTTATCTGCATTTGGCTGAACACCAAAAGTTGCCAAAAAATCCAATTCGCTTGCACTAAATATTTTTTCTTCTGTTCCCGTTTCCTCTCCGCATACCGATACCGGAATATTTAAAGGAATAAAACAACTTATGTTTTCCTGATCAATCAATTGAAATTCGTCTGAAATGGACCTAAACTTTAAATCCTCCACCAAATTGTGGTATTGATTAAAACCGGAAAAGTTTTTATCCGCATTGCGTTTGTCCTTAAAGGCAATTACCTTGTCGTAAAGCAAGTCAAAATTCTTGGTCTCAAGAATCAGCTTCTCTTCTTCTTTGCTGATTTCGGTCCTTGTCATCTTGTATCTCAAATCGTCTCCATAAATCACGGATTCTCTATTGAAATCAAATAAGAATAACTTGCAACCGATCTTGTTTACGTTGCGATTTATCCTTCCTGCCAATTGCTCGTCGCTGTCCAATAAGGATTTGTCCTTAAATCCTATATCCATATCTATGTCCACGCCCGCTTCGACAACTTGTGTGGTAATGAGCAGGATTTTCTTATCACGGTTTCCTTTTCGTTTTAAAAAATTGATGATATAGCGTCGCCTATGCTCTAGGATAGTTCCAGAAAGCACGAAAACCTCGTCGAAGAAACCATTGTGGATTTGTTTGATTTCCGAAAAGAATCGAGTAGCGGATTTTTTGAATATAAATTCGACTATCGTAAAAACGCTGCCTTTTGGTTTGACCGTTCCCAAATCCTTCTTGGCATATTCTTGGGATTCTTCCAATACTTTTTCGGCTAGATAGTCCAATTCTATTTTTTGTTCGGTCAAACTGAAATCAAAGGCAACCCTATCCCTAAAATTAACATTTTGAAAATAGTCTTTACGAGCATTCGGTAGCAGATAAACGATATTTTCAACAGGTATTTCTAGCTTCAACTTATTGATTTTAGGCAAAGTGGCCGACATGATAATGAATCGGATATTGTACGCCCTGGCATATTCCTGAATAAGGTAGATGACCTTATCCCATTGCTTTGGTGAGTAAGACTGCAATTCGTCAATTACCACAACGGAATTCGCCAACCGATGCAATATATAGTTGCGTTCTTTTTCGTTAGTTACCAACATATTAAAGAAACGGACATGCGACAATAGACAAAAAGGATAATTTAAAAAAAGGTGACCTAGATAATTTTTACGCTTGTCTCCATAATCGTCATCTTCTTCATTGTCTTTGAGAAATGAAGTTTTTGAATGTAAGGCCACAATCTCGATCTCCGATAAACCTAGGCTTTGCTGAATGCTTTTGTAGGTTTGATCGATGAGCGTGGTGAAGGGGAATACGTAAAACACCTTGTTGAGCGCGGGATTCGCTTCTAAAAGTTCTAGGGCCACCAACATCGATATATTGGTTTTTCCACCGCCGGTAGGTGCTTCAATATAAAAAATCCTTTCACCAAGGTTCTCTCGCACATTACGAATGGCTTCCGTTGCCATCTGCTGACGGAGTAGATTTAGGTTCTCATTGCTTTTGGTAATTGGTTTTTCTAAACTTAGGGTGTTCAGTTCTTGATAGGTCTTTTTATTGAAGTTTCTTTTTTGACCCTGCTCGTCCAACCAATCTTCCGTTTGTATTCTTTGAACCATTCTGTTGATACGCGTTTTGGATAAAACACCAAAATCCGTTATCCTATCTTGGTTCATATATTCGTTTGTCGCCAAATAATCTGAAGCTGTAAGCAATGAAAAATTTAAACGAAGTAGTTGATAAAACGAAAAAGATTTCGCATACTTGCTATATTGCTTAATATCTAATAATAAGTAATTTAAATCGGATATGTCGTCTGATATTTCCTTATAATCGTAGTTTTCTTTGAATTTGTTCAGAAATGGAAGTAGTGACTTAAAATTGGCACTACAAATGGCCAAATATTCTAAATATTCCTCATTCAGAAATTTACTATGATGCCTAAGAATGATAAAGCTAAAAGAAAAAATTATCAAATAGCTTAAATCTAATTCTTCATTCTCGAACAGTTCATCTGCTTTTTTGATAAGGTGGACATTGAAAATATATGCACTTAGTCTCGAGTGATTCGTTCCGAGTCCATTATAACTTTCTTTTAATTCCTCAAACAGCGGATTTGCCATCTTTACTGAAGAGGCTTGAAAGTTGTCGTTGATTTTTCCATGGTCATGATAGCAAATGGAATAAACAAAAACTTTTTTGACAAACTCGGAAAAGGATGGATGGTTTAAATTTAGGCTTTTGAGGTAATCGTGAATCAATCCATCAATTACGTCATCAACCCCATGAACATCCACAAGTTGAGAGAAGTAGTATTCAACAAGTTTTAAATGCTCTTCTAATGTTTCCTTTTGCCTAATTGGTGAAGTATGAGCCAAATAGTTTTCTACATTATCAAGCGTAATCGATAGGCAATCAGATTGTCTGAACTCCTCAATAATTTGAGAACATGGTTTAATTGAGTTGTACATAACCTTTTAACTCCTTGATGTTGTAAAGATTTGAAATGTTCGCCGAATTTTCCAAATCAAAATTTGTGTAGACCATTTCAGCCAATTCATATTGCATTAGTTCAAGATTGAAATCAATAGGCAATCTTTCAAAATACACAAAGGGTAAGTTCACTTTATCTCTATTACCTCTTTCGGACCTTGGTTCACTGATAATTGGTAACATCGCACCTTTTTTAATAAAAAGAGATTTAATTTTTATTCGCTCAGGTTTTTCGGAAATATTGACTTCATAGTCATATATTTTAAAAGATTTTCTTTCCCACCAAGCAGTAAATTCATTCTTTCCAAAATAAGGAATGAACTCAGTACGGCATCCTTTTAAATTTTCTAGAAGCTGTTCCTGATCTTTATTAGCACTATCCAATAATAAAAAAACACGGTATTGGGGGGATACTAATGTAAGTTCCTCCGTAAGGAAAGTAGTTCCCTTATTGGCATACCCCACCGTATTTGAATATTTGATAGAGGTCTTGGTGAAATTTCCCTTATCATGATTTAAGGGTTCAATACCCACTTTGACCTTGGATAGTTTTTGATAATATTCTGGGAGCTCCCCTTTCTTTTTATACCCTTTTAAACCGATAACTGCCCCCAAAAGACCAAGCAGGGCCGGTTTGTGCAACATATTGTAGGAAACATTGAGGGTATTGTTGGTTTCCGGTTTTCTAAAAAACCCGAAATCACCCTTTAAATCAAATGATACGAGGTGCATGTGTTTTGAGATATTAGAGATCGTTTAAAAAATCAGATAGTTTTTTGCATCGCTATTTCAGGTTCGTTTACCACCTTGGTAACTGCTTTGTTATAATAGATTTCAACCGTATCGATATCATTTTTCACGTCCTCACTCTGTAAATAGGATGTTACTTTTTTAAGGTCTATTGTGCGGTCTTGGTCAATATCTACAAATTCTATAAATGAGGGCATGACCAGTGTAGAACCTTCCTTTAATTGAATCCAGAATAAGAGTTCGTTTTCGGTTCCCGACTTGGCGGCACTATCATAATAACTTGCTCCCTTGCGCAGGCCTTCTTTTAATTTATCGATGTCAGCTGATGTGAGACCCTCGGCATCAACACGGGCTACATCATCGGCAATGTTTTTTGGGTTGACCGAAAAATGGTGTACGTAGTGACCTTCTTCCAGTTTGGACTGTGTTCCCAATGTGGTGTTTCCTTTGTCTCCTTCATTTTCTTTCCCCGGTGTACTTACCGGTGCCATAATCTGTTCAGTATATATTATATTCTCTGGAAAACGATTTAACCCGTGAGTAATTTGGCAGGGGCCATGAATCGAAATATTCTTTTTATCAACTCCACTACCTTTAGGGGCGAATGTGGCACCAAAAAATCTTACGTCTATTGATGATAATAGGTTGTTTAAAATGGTGTTTTTATCATCATTTTTCACCTCTGATCCAAAGACTTTTTTGTACAAACCAACTAGGTCGAAAGGATTCATATCGTTATTTAAACGCTTAAAATAAAAGACTCTTTCACTGGAAACATCTCTCCAAAAATTCCGGATGGAATACTTGAGTGCTTTATCGGTGGCATAAACTTTTCCGTTCGGCAACTTTCGCGGTTGCCCTGAAAAGTCTGCATTGTAATTGGAATTGATGGATTTAATGATTGCAAATCCATAAACACGATTGTTGAATGCTGGCATGATTAGTCGTTTTTAGTTGATATATATTTAATTGATTTTGAGAAAACACCTGAAATAAGTTCAGGTAATAAATCTTTAATATTTTTATTGGTTTCCCATGTTTCTACGAAAGCGAAAACATTTTTGAACCTCAATTCATTGTTTTCTATGGCGTGTTTATATCTGATTACATCATTTGCAATCGCTTTTTGTAACTCATCGCATTTCGATTTTTGAAGATAAGGTTCTAGCAATTGATAGTTTTTGTTTTCGGACGCACTCTTATCTAGCAAATATCCGATTACCTGACCGGCAGCAAAAGCAAAATGTTTGTCCGTAACGTCATCAAGATTGTATTCTTTTCCTGTTGCTACATTTACTACAAAATCTCGATACTCTTTTAATTTACTTGCCATATTTTTGGGTTTTAGGTTGTTTGGTTCATGAAAGTAGTCGTGTAAGCTATACCAAAGATTCAGTTTTTCCTTGATGCCATATTCGCTGTTGTTTTTAAAATCATCCTTTATGCCATTAAAAACCATTTCATCAAAATGTTCTCCGTGAATGGTGTTTCGGTTGGATTTATACACATAATCATAAATGGCCTTTCTATACTTACAGAATGACAAAAAGGTGAAGTCCCTGTTTTCATAATCCTCTTTCTTGAAATCCGAAAAATAATCGACCCTGTGATATTTGTTTTGAATCAAATATTTGAGCACCCTATCCTCTAATTGAAATATGTTTTTGACGGATTTGTAATGTTTCTCTTTTCCACTCTCATATAAATTGAAATAGTTCTCGATTTTAAGACCTCCTACATCTCCCAAACTATATTCAAAACGTGCAACAAAATCAAAGTCATTGAAGACAATGCCATTTTGGGTATTTGACCAATTCAGTAAATAGTAATTCTTAAAATCCTCTTTATGGCTCTGATACAAAGAGTCCACAAGATCCCTAAAACCTAGACGGCCAACTTTATACAATGCAATCACTCTTTTTTTGAACTCATTTTCATAAACAAAAATCGGCAACGGATTCGGTAAAGTCTTACGGGGCAGTATGTTACCGAATTCATATAATGTTCTTGCATCTAAATTTGAAATCCTACCCGTTATGTCAAATGTTGCCGTTTGATGAAGTAAAAAAGGCATATTTGCATTGTAACCATTTTGAAAATCATTCGTTCCGTAGATTATACCTTCTGCATCAGGCTTAGTATTATATTTATCGGTATTGAATAATTTGTCATCCAAATATTTCCCGTGGGTTTCTTTATAAACCGCTAGCGGAAAATCTAGATAGAACAGAATATAATCACTATCCGCCAAAGGTTGAACAGTTAAAAGTTGGGATTGAACCTCCTGCAAACTTTCTTTGAGCAACTCTTTTTCAGACTTATCTAGGGTATCCTTTATTTTATCTTCAATCTTTTCTTTTTTCTGGAATAAAACCTCGTGTTGCCCTGCACGTTGTTTTTGGGTATCTTCTAAAATAACTTTCCAAGACTCTTTCTCAAAAATGGCTTTGAAGCTCTCAAATGCCTTTATTAAGAGTTCATTTTCGGTCAAAAGATCTTCTGCTTTTTCGAAATATGACTCAAAGCGTTCTTGGAGTTGTGGTTTGCCTTTTGCAATATTTGCATCAAACTTGGCACCACCTTTAAGATGCTCTCGTTTAAAGGCCATACAGATTGGCGAACAAGTGTGAATAGCTTTCATGGGCAAATCGAAACACTTATTTGTGTTTACACACCAAGCATTTTCCTGAAGTTTCTTGCATTTTTCAAGTATGGCATCCTGTTCCCCTTTTAATTTTTTGGAATAAAATGCATGCCGAATGGTTTCCGATTTAGTTGTAATTGAACCATCGTCTTTTACTTGCAACAGAATATGAAGCCCTTCTTTTGGGTTTAGGCCAAGACTTTTAAAGTCTTCGCTCAGCGTTCCAGTAAAGTTTATAAGTTCTGTGAGCATAATCTGATTATTAAAATTTCATAAAATTGGTTCGATTATTTTTATTGTTCCTAATATATTTCAATTCCTTCTTTATGAAACTTCTATAATACCTAATGTATCCTTACTTAAAAAATCGATGATTTGCAGCCAGCTTGCATCCAATAGATCCATAATTATACGTGTGCTTGCGTTTCCACATTTTAAAATAATAATCTTAGGTGGGAAACCCCAAATACTTTGAAGCACTTCAAAATCTGTATCTTTTGTCAAAATAGTGTAACCCAAATTTTTAGCGTATTGCCAAATTTCTACATCATCTGCTCCATGCAAATCCTCAGCGTAAACGTGGCGCGCTACCACTTTTTTATTCATAAAAAGTTTACCCAACTTATGCGATAAATTTTGGTCGATTAAAATCATTGTAATATAATCAATATTAGGAACTATAAAAAGACGAATATAAAAATTTTAATTTATATATTAAAAAAATTAAAGTCAGAATTGTTATTTTAGTATCTATGAATTCAGATCTTATATCAATCACCAAAGGAAAACGCTCCGGGCAACCCTGTATCCGCAACCTCCGCATTACCGTAGGCGACATCCTCGGCTATCTTGCTTCCGGTATGACCCAGGAAGAAATTCTGGACGATTTCCCTGAATTGACGCAAGACGATATCCTTGCCGCACTCGATTATGCTTCTCAACAAATCAACCGTACCGGAAGAATTATAACTACCGGCTGATTATGGGTAATCATCCCTGTCTTTCATCTTCCAAACCACCCTTAACCGCTCCCGCACCTCCTCCAGATCAAATTCATTTACCTCCCATTTTTGTCCTTTTTTATAACCCACCCATTCTATAAATTCCTCGTGTTCCGGGTGTTTGCGGTTGTTAATGGCCTCTACCATTTCGTAATATCCAGGGATGCCTCCACAGTCTTCCATGGGTGTATGTCCCTTCCCGGCCAGGCAAACGGGATGTAGGATTTTCTCGTCCGTGATCTCTACCAGCTCTACCGTATGTTCCCAATCGTCCCCAAAATCATAGATATAGGTTGTCTTTTGTTTCGGGGAATGGAAATAATCCTTCAGTTTGATTTTGGAACAAGCATAGCGTTCACCATGAGGCCAGGTCTTGGGATCGCTGAAAGGGGCCTGGTCCGGATACTCGATTCCGTGATCTTCCTGCAAAACGGGGGTGCCATTCCAACCCCCGGGGGAAAATTGGTGCAGGTGGGAGTTGTGCCACCCGAACGCCCCTTGAATCACCCAGTGCAGTTCCAGGAAGGTGAGGGACTCGTTTACCTTTACCTTCCGCCAAATGGGCGGTTTTGAGGAACCTTCCAATTTTATCTTAAAAACGTATGCCATATAAAGTTTGATTTAATTGCTTATGTGTTGTCATGGTTAATTTCCCAATTTTCTTTAATCCCCAGAAACCCGCAACCCAAACTGGTGTACGCCCCGCACCCGGCATTGTACAGCAGTTCCAAGGCTGCTGATGGCCCCGTGGCCCTGATCCCAAAATCACGATAACCCTTGATGCGGGTTTGCGCCTTCGTGCCGGCCTTGATGACGATGAGCCGTGATGCCGGTTTCTTTTTGTCCAGCAAGGTTTCTATATCCATAATGGCCCATTCGGTCTCGGAAAAGTCCAGGCTCGCTGCCCTGCATTTTTCCTTCCAGTTGTAGAGTACCATGGGTTTCCAATTGGGATCTTCGGGCGAGAGGAAAACGTAATTGCCATCGTCGTTTTTCCTACCGCAGACAACCATGGAAAGCACATCGAAATGCAAGGAGTCGATACTGCCGTTTGGGATGTTCAAGGGTAGCAATGCCTCCACCTGTTCTACCAAGAAAAGGGCTTTGCTTGTCCCATCGGCAATGGCGATTTCCCGGTTCAAAAAGATCCCCTTGATAAAATGTTTCGCCGCTTCGGGCAAATAAAAGGAAACGATGAGTTCTGGATTGGAATGAAGGTGCATGCGATCCTTATCCCTTAACTTGAATTTGGCCCTTAAATCAGAAAAAGTAAAAAACTTAAAACGTTTTAACCCATCGCCCACCTGATAGCCTTTTTCATGCAGAAAGGAAGCATATTTTTCATCTGCACCGCTCAAGACTTTATAAATTACCGCGCTCAAGGGGTATTGATAATTGATCGGGATAATCGGGTTCTTGGATATGGGAACAAGTGTAATTTTAAAGCGCATTCATTTTTTTTTTAATACAATGAAAAATGACCGCCATAAAATTTTATAGATGTGGACATTTATATGATTTGGCAAACAGGTTTAGGTGGAAAGCCAATTTAAAAATATTATTTGGAAGACTAAATTTTTCACTTGATTAAATGAGTAAAAATAAAGTTCAATGGTTGTTAGATATTGGCAGCAATTTCGGTCTTTATTAATTTAGGGGTTTGCCCCATATCTACCATAACTAACCTGCGCGTGGTTCCTGTGCTGTTTTTATAGCGTACGGGAAGTTAAGCGTAAAGTAAAAACAGCAGAGGGCGCACCCTCTTATGATTCTTGATTTACAGTAAAAATTTACCAGTTTAAAAGACTTACTGAGGCATTTACTGTAAAAAGTGGTTACTATGCGGCAACGGGGATTGTCATGACAAAAGCTACTTTTTTTCTTCTAACCACTCGCAATAATCATTCATAATTTCAGGCTTCTCTGAGAAATATTCCTGATAGCGGTTATTTTCTGATTTCGTCATTATCTGGAACACTCCAAAT
The DNA here is from genome assembly GCF_023718305.1 of Gramella sp. AN32. GTDB lineage: Bacteria > Bacteroidota > Bacteroidia > Flavobacteriales > Flavobacteriaceae > Christiangramia > Christiangramia antarctica. Next base: position 396,335 of record NZ_QEYO01000001.1, on the reverse strand, counting down.
TTTTCCTCTTTTGCTGCCTTACAGCTAACTCCAAAATAACCCAAAAGCCCTAACATCAATATTCCAAGTATTCCGAAGATCACGAGCATATAATTTGGAATGATCATCGCATGCTCTAGCTTCTTATCAATACTTTTAAGAGTATCATCCTTTAATTGATTTTTAGCCTCCTGTTTTTCAAGAAAAGTGTTCAGATTCTTTTCCATAGCTTCTGTGCTGATCGGAATGCTCAGGTCGAACAGCTGTTTCGAAATTAATTGTAGTTTTAATATCGAGGTTTTAAAGTCGGCCATCTCATCGGCCATCAATTCCATGATCTCATCTAGTTTTTTCATAGCTTTTAAATTTTAAAATCCCATGCCCATTCCGGTCTCCAGTCCTCTTTTGATCACCTGTTTCAACAGGTCTTTAGCGATTTTTGCAGCCATATTAGAGCTCAATTGTACTGTCTTATCCATCAGTTTTAAGCTGTTAGGCACCTCCTTCATTCTGGTAAATTTTGCGTTTTGGGTGATTTCCCCAATGAGTTTACTACCGGACATAGATCTGTGTACCTCACTTCCTTTTAGACTGGCTCCTTTATACTCAAACCTAAACCCCTGCAGCTGGTTAGATTTATTAATACTTGGAATCACTTTTACGTTAGAGTCCTTCATTTTGCCTATATATTCATCCAGGGATTTAGGCCTGGTTTCTATCACCTTGTTATTGATATGCCTAATAGCCAACCGCTGCCATTTGAGTTCCTGTAGTTTTTCCTGCTGTACTTCCCGGACCCTGGTAAGGCCTAACTCTTTTGCGACATTATCCGCGGCGATCTGACTTCTTTTTCCAATAAAACTATCATTATAGGCTTTCCCATCAAAACCAATCCTATTCACATAGACATGCACATGGGTATGTGCCTTATCCCTGTGTACAAATGCTATGGCCTGCCTGTTTTTTAATTCCATTTCCTTGAGAAATCGGCTGGTGATCTCTTTAAGTTGCGCTTTGCCCATTTCCTGCCCATCTTTAACGGTAGGACTTAGTATAAAACTGAGCGTATTCTGGGTGCACCGTTCATTTTGTGACTGGATGATCTTAAATTCCTCGGTAATCTCTTTCGGGGTCTCCCCGGCCAGGTATTCTTTAAGAACTACTTCGGCATCTTTCTCCTGGTTCCATCCATAATCTATGGATGCCCCGGTGCTTGCTATGGAATGTCCTTTCCCGATCATTTTTTAAAGTTTTTTAAATGTGTCCTGATCTCTTCGGCCAATTCTTTCACTTCCTTAGATAAATTGGGATTGCTCTTTTTGAACATATTGCCGATCCGGCTAAAGTTGTTTTTGTATTGCACCAACAGCTGATAAGATTCCAACTGCTCGGGGGTAATCCGTTCGACCATGTTTATTTTGAAAGCAGTTGCCCGAAGATATTCCGAAAGGGAAATTCCCGCCCTGGCCGCCCTTTTTTTGAGCAGCTTTTTCTCGTAGATCGAGCAGCGTATCTGGATGTATTCTCGTTTCATCTTTTTTTAAAATCTTTGCAACCTGCGGGCGCAAAGCAAGATTGTCATGACAATGACACATCTTGCTTTGCTACTCAAAAATGAATGTGGTTCCTGAGGAAATTTTCAGTTTTAATGATGTTTTTCAATCAATATTTATTTCCCGGCTAACCAATATCCAGGTAGAGATCAATTTAATTTTTTCCAAAAAGAGCAGCTGAGGAGGTAGGCCAAAATAGTATCTGTGTTTAATTTTATAATTATTATCAAATAAGGTCAAATGTGATCTAGGCTTTATTTTGGTCTACTTCCAAATCCTATTTTTAGACGAACCTCTTTTCCCTAAGATGAAATTTTTGCTTCATCGTGGGAAATGTGGTGAGGACTTTTGATTTTATTAAAGTTCCCTTTTTATTCCCTCCAGCTTTTACCTTCCCATTTTATGATATTGAACATTTCTAGCAATCGATCCCCAATATGGCTCCCATATCGTGCGGCAATGGCTGACGGATTTTCATTGGTGGTAACAAATGTTTTAAGTCTTCCCCTATGTCTTTCAAAAAGCAATTTTCCAATAATTTCTTCCCGGTTATATGCTTTATCTTCTTTTCCCAAATCGTCCAAGTACAATTTTCCCCGGTAGTAATTTTCCAGTTTAAAATTACTGGCAGGATCTTTTTTTGCTTCATAATATTTGGTAAGCATATGAACGGTGGATATACGCGGAAACCAAAGTTGAGTATTCTGGTTCTTGCCAACAATTATTTTTCCGGTTTCATGGATGGCATCGAAAAGCGTTGATTTACCTACTCCATAATCTCCATATACCAGCAAACCTTTTTCAAGGCAAGGTTTGTTTTTTATAACCCCAAATTCATTAAAATTGGCTTGACCCAAAAAGTAGCGGAAGATGGTATAAATAATTTTTTCATTTTCGGGATTAATTTTGAAACCAGGTGAATGAATCTGGAATAGCTTCCAAAAAAACTGTTTGCTGATCAAATTTTGATTTCTGCCGATAGGGTTTATCGGCGAATAAATTTCCTGTAAAACTTCTTTATTTGGACTAATCATAACTTCTTACTTTATCCTTCACCCTGATATCCATATCTTTTTCTTTCATCGGCATTTTTCCCTGAGCGATCAGCTGACCTATTTTTTCCTTCAGTTTACCGGTATCCAGAATCACTCCTTTCCAGAAATCATCCTGTCCATTTAGTAGATCATAGGCTATTTGCAATTGTGCTGCGTTGACTCCATCCTTTTCCATCATATCCCGAATCGGCTTTACGCAATCTTCAAACACAGCCTCCTTTGTTTTTTTCAATGGCGCGCCTTTTTGCTCTAAGTTTTTTAAAAAGAGCCTATGAAATTTAAGTGCCCATTTAAAATAAACTTCCTGGTCTTTTTCAACATTAATTTTTTCTACTTCGAGTAATGGCTTTTGGTTTATAAGTTCTAGGTTTAAAGGTTTATGGTTTATAGGTTTATTTATACTAGCAATGCCCCGATAGTTGCTTTGGACCTGCTGGGAATCTTGCTTTGTATAATGCCCAGATAGTGCTTTATTCAATGCCTGGGGCGATGCATCGTCAATTTTTACCAAAGCAATAATATTGGCGGTGTATTGGTTCTTGCTTTTCTGAATCCATCTTATAAATCCCCACTCCACCAAATCCTGAAGAGCCCGGTAGTAGGTTTTGTAATTTTTGATGCCCACAGCTTCCATGGCCAGGTCGGTAGGGAAACCAAATTCTTTTTTCCACCCCAGCCGATTACAACGTTCTATGGCAAAAAAGAAAATAGCACTATGGACTGGGTTGACCTTACAAGTATTTGTAAAGCTGAAATCAAACCAGGCTCTGGAAAGTTCATATCCATTCATAACAGCTAAATTTTAGAAATTGACGGAAATGTTGATTTAATGGATCTGGGGTGTAATTTCTAGTAGCGACTGTTCAATATCGCTTCTTTTGTAGTACACACGCCTGCCCAGTCCATAACGTCTAAGCCTTCCGCTTTTGGTCCAATGATGTACGGTGGAGAGATCAACTTTCAACATTTTGGAAACTTCTGACCGAGTTAGGTACTCTTCCGGTTCTTGTGGGCGGAAATCTTTCTTAAGGCTTTCAATTTCTCCTTTAACACCTAGTAATATATCCTGTACTAATTGTTCTGGAGTGGTTTGGTGAAGTTGGATTACTTTTTTCATTGCATTTGGTTTATGAGTTACCATGCAAATCAATAAAAACATATGACGTACTAATAGCATACTTAATCGAGAGTATGCCTATATTTTAACAAATATGTATGATTAAGGTTTGTTTATCCATTGTTTGAGATGGAATTCCATCTCATCGATCAGTGGTGTTAGATCTGATGATCGTTTCCGCAGGGATTGAAGTTTTTCACGTTTATCAAAAGGCAAATCTAACACCTGCTGAAAAAAATGAAATATCTGTTTTTCCGATATTCCAGAAATTTTTTTTGCTTCAATTAGCCCTTTAACTAATTCGGCCAGTTCCATGGAAGTACCCAGCCATTCAATGTTGTTTTCTTGCCGGAATTTCCCCAATTCCTTGAAACCTCTGGGTAAAGTATTTTCAGAAATTTCACTTTTCGGCACATTTCCGCTCTTATTCTTGTCTAGGGCTAGGATAGTTTCTTTAAAATTCGATGTATCCTGTAGAGCGTATCCCGGTAGCGGATTGTAGGATGTAAAAAATTCGGTAATTACATTGTTTTTTTCTGGAATATGGGTATGCCTCAATTTTTGATGAAAAGCTCGAATAAATTCAAAATCCGGAGTAAGATCAGGTGGATTTTCAATGGGCAACCTAGGCAACTGTTGCTCCACAGCTAACACCCCGGTTATTTTTTGGACAACAGTTTCAAATAATAAGAAATGGTATTTTTCTTTTGTTTTCAATGCCACCCCTTTGTAGTGAAGCGCTCTTTTGTAGGTATTGTTGAAATAGATATCGACTTGATGGGGGAGTGTTTCGTGATTATTTATAAAAATTAGAATATCGTAATATAGGTCCCTGAAAAAAACTTCCATATCTACCTTGAAATCTATACCGCGTGCTTTTTTAAAATAGAAATCATAAAAAGAATTATTGATATCAATACCCAAAAATGCCTTCAATGGGCATTCCTCTAAAGAGGGTTGTTGCAATTGGTTGTATTCGCGACTTTTGACCTTCATAATTTTTTCTAAAAGAGCCATTACTTACTTTGCTCAGCAAAAGATTTCATCGCCTTGGCCAAGGTAAGGGCCTGTTGATTTCCATCTTTTCCTACATATTTTAAAAATTGGGTTTCAGAAGAATGCCCAGTGGCGTTTATCAAAAGGGCGGTATTTATTTTCCCATAATAATTGGTTGCAAAAGACCTTCTTCCAATGTGTGTACTGACTGCTTTATATTTGGGCACTTCCCTAAATTCATACCTATTGGTCTTAGGGTTTTTCCCATGGGAGGTAACTTTATTGTTGATCTTAGCCACACGGCAAACTTCTTTAATAAGAGTATTGTAAATCGTTTTGTTTCCTTCGAGATGGTCGGAAAAAGCAGGCGGGAATTCCCCACCACGTTTGTCCAATATTTCAGTTACTTCTTTGGTTAAGGGGATATAGAGTGCTTTACCGGTCTTTTTTTGGCTGATATCCAGAAATTGCATTCCTTCCATTTCAACTATTTTATTTTTAGAAAAGCGCAGAAAATCGGAAACCCGTTGGGCAGTAAAGCAACTAATAATCAACCAATCCCTGGCATTCTCCAACCTTTGGTCGGGCATTGGGGTTGCTGCTATTTTTTTCAGTTCCTCAAAATTTAAATGGACGTGACTGGTCTTTTGGTATTTCAGGCCTCGGGTAATATAAGGTAATTGGGTACTGGTCAAAATTCCGTTTTCTTTGGCGTGGTTGCAAACGGTCAATAAGACCTTCAGGGTTTTTACTTTGGTGTTATGTGCATAATTTTCCCGATCACACCAACGTTGAAGGGAGAGCGCAAAACGTTTGTCCACTTCGTTGATATAAACGATCCCATGCGTTTTCTCATAACGCTCCAATCTGTGTTTGAATACCTTTATCTTTTTAATGGTGGTGGCGTTTAAGCTTGTCTTTTTGGATTCCAGAAAATAATCAAAATAAGAGAGGAGTGCCTTAGGAATTTCATTTTTACTGCGGGGATAGATAACTTCATTAAGCCATTGGCTATTGATTGTTTGCCCATTTTTGCGGTTGTTGAGCCGTTCGTTAAGTAACACCTTTAGCTGGTCTAGTTTTTTTTGGATGAGGATGAGTTCATTGTTTGCCTTTTGGATCCAGTCTTTGGCGTTTGCATCTGCCCCTGTGGGAATCTTTCGAAGTTTTATCTTTCCTTTACTGAAAAGTTTGGGATCAATAGTCGTCTGAATTTTGCATTTCGCGTCCACATCCCGACCTTCCCGAACGCGCACGTAGATGGGAGCAGGATTTTTACTGGATTGGATATAAAAAGAAATGGTCATGGTTTATAGACTAAAAAATCAATTTCTAATATACATTTTCTAGTCCACATCTAGTCCACATCTAGTCCACAATTGCTCCATAATACCAAATTCAACTCAATTGTATTCCATTTTTAATGGAGATATAAAACGCTGTAAACATGTTGTTTATAAAGGGTTTTGCTAATAAAATAGGGCTTTAAATGCAGTCGTCAAATTCTATAAAACTCCTCCTGTCGAGGTCACAAAAAGCTATATCAAATAGCATCAAAACCACGCAAATCTTAGGATTTACGTGGTTTCATGGTTTTTAGAGGTTCATTTAATTTGATGTTATTAATTCACAAATCGTCAACAAAATTTCTAAACTGTCAACAATGTTGACGATTTGGTAATCAATTGATTACATAGTTTATTTGACTTTCGTAACAATTCAAGTATAAATTTAAAATAAAGTTGTTATGAAGAGCTTCGTGACAAGGGCGAGAAAGTAACGAGCATAGCAATTAAGGATCTCTTTTTAAATTAAAGCTCATCTGTCTATACTTTTCAAGAGCTTATCATTTATCGCTTAAAAAAATTGAAAATACTCATGCAATTGTGTTATTAGAAATATTAAAGTTACAGTAAACCTACCAATAGCCGGAAACAATAAATCTTAATCGATTTATTGTTTTTTTAGATTTCGGAGGGTTTGCACTCACTTAATTTTACTTAAAATGGAGATTAATTATACCTAAATGGGTATAAATTTATTTTTAATATATTGAATATACCCAAAAAGGTATAAAAACTGTATATTGTATTGATTTACTGCCTAATGGGTATAACTATGAAGAATTGGAATAGACATAATGCTATTGCTGAATTTGTCAGAAAACGTAGAAATGAAAATAAAATGACACAGTTAGAGTTATCCGACTTGACCGGTGTTGGACTTCGCTTTGTGCGAGATCTTGAACAAGGAAAACCTAATCTAATGACCGATAAAGTAAATCAAGTATTGCTTTTTTTTGGGCATACCTTAACACCAACAACTATAAGTGATGAGACAAGGAGAAATTTGGGTGCATAATCAAAAAGCAGGAATGCTTACTGAAAATGACGAAGGCTATATATTTCAATATGATAAAACATATTTGTCATTGGAAAATGCAACACCAGTATCATTAACATTTCCGTTACAGGAAACATCTTTTATATCAGAAAATTTATTTCCATTTTTTGACGGATTAATACCAGAAGGCTGGTTGCTAGATATTGCACAAAAAAACTGGAAACTCAACCCGCGTGATCGAATGGGATTACTACTGACCACCTGTCGTGATTGTATAGGAAACATAAGTGTTATGGAAGATGAATAATTGTTTAGCCTGTCATAAAGAACTGGATTCAGTAGATATGCAATATCATCCTGCATGTCTCGATACTTTTTGGGGAAATGACACGCCTGTGTTACAGTTAGACTATAAACTATCTCAAATAAATGAACTTGCCAAGGAAAACGTTGCACAACGGATTATTGTAACTGGTGTGCAACCCAAATTGTCTTTAGGATTCACAACTACTGGAACTGAAAAACGTCTTACCATTGTTGGCGCTTTAAATGGGAGGTACATTTTAAAACCGCCATATACCGAGTATCCCCAAATGCCAGAAATCGAAGCGTTGTCTATGCTTATGGCACAGTCTTGCGGTATTGATACCGTTCCGTTTTTATTAATTCCTTTGAAAGATGGCGAACTGGCTTACTTAACTCGTCGTATAGATCGCCACGAAAAAGGAGAAAAATTCGCCATGGAAGATGCCTGCCAATTTACGGAACGGCTAACAGAACATAAATATCGTGGTTCTTATGAACAAATCGCTAAAGGAATCATTGCCTATTCAAAAAACCCCTTAAAGGATGTAGTTCACTTTTATGAACAAGTCATCGTGTCTTTCTTAATTGGAAATAATGATATGCACTTAAAGAATTTTTCGCTTATCGCGAAAGTATCAAACTCATATGAACTCACACACGCTTATGATATGATTGCTGCACAATTATTATTGCCAGACGATCTAGATGATTTAGCTCTAAACATAAACGGAAAAAAGCGAAAACTAAAACGAAACGATTTTAATGAAGCCATGTTAAAAGCACACATACCAGAAAAAGCGATTGAAAACCTTTGGAAAAGGATTGAAAAAGGGATGCAGGAATGGCCAGGGTTGATTGATCATAGCTTTCTTTCCCAAGAACGGAAAAAGAGTTTTAAAAAGTTGATTATTAGTAAAACAGATAGATTTAAAATGGAATTTTGAGATTATCAACTTTTAGAATAATGACAAATAAAAGCGGGTTAAAAAGCGGATTTATCTCCAGCAGATAACTTTTAATCTTTATTGCCAATACGTAATTTTTTAAATAAAGCAAATAATAGCAAAGTATCATTCTCGAAAGCTTCCCGTATTTTGGTAAATGCAATCCGCATTTGTGATTCAACGGTTTTAATCGAGATTCCCATTTGTTCTGCAATATCTTTGTACCTGATTCCCTGAACTTTATTCATCTGAATAATTTTCTTGCACTTAGGAGGTAAAGTTTCAATTACTTCCTTCACTTTCTGTATGCGTTTCTCCTGAGTTTCGGAATCCTCTTCAATCCTATCCCGTAAGGCATGTTCCCAAATCTCATCTATTATTTTTTTCTGTTTCTTCGATTTTTTAATAGCGTCCATATAGGTATTATAGGCAATGGCATATAGATAGCCTTTGGGTGATTGATTGTCATCGAGTTTTTGTCTGTTCTCCCAGAGGTTTATGAAAGTTTGTTGCACAATATCTTCTGCCTGGGCTTTATTGTGGTTATAAGTCATTATGTAAGCTACAAGCCGGTTGTAGTATGTATCGAATAGATATTTAAAAGCACGTTTTTTTTCTTTTTTTAACATCCTAACTGCTTCTATATCATTCATTTATTTAACAATTTGTTAGTTTTACTTTATGAAATAATATATAGTTTATAAAAAATTTCATAATTTTTTAAGGGTTTATTAAGATTTATCAGTATAGATAGTATCATGTGAATTTAAAGATTGTTAAAATGTAAATACTATCCCGAATTTAATTACAATAAATGAAAAAAAATATTACCAAACTACTTATGGGTTCCATTTCTAAAGATGAGCTCATCGTACTGAGAAAGTGGTTGAATGATCCCGAAAATCAGTCGACCCTTAAAGCCTATATCCAGGATTATCATGATCTAAACCTTGCCGTGCTAAAGGATATAGCAGACGAAGCCTATAAAAAAACAGTAGACCAGATTGAGCGGAAGGAAAAGCCCGTTGAAAGCTTTGCTCCTCACTGGATCAAATACGCGGCGGTGGCAGTTTTACTTATTGGTCTGGGAATTATTTTTCAACAAGGTTTTTTTTCATTCCAGAACGATACCCTTCTCGTTCCCCAAGATGAACCGATTACCCTGCAACTGGATAATGGGGAGATATATACCATCGATGTTTCCCAGTCAAAAGAGGTAAGGGATTCTGAGGGTAATATTCTTGGAAAACAAAAACAACATCAGCTAAGCTATTCCCAAATCTCAGATGTTGAAGAGCTGACTTTTAATACTTTAACCATTCCCTATGGAAAACGCTTTGAACTTGTATTGTCAGATGGTACCCTGGTTCATTTAAACGCCGGAAGTTCTTTGCGATACCCCATAAACTTTTTAAGTAAAGGAAATAGAGAGGTATACCTTAGCGGGGAAGCATATTTTGATGTTGCTAAAGATAAATCCAATCCCTTTGTTGTAAATGTTGACGATCTGGAGGTGAATGTGCTTGGAACAGAATTTAATGTATCAGCATACGAGGAGGATAGCAATATTGAAGTTGTTTTGGTTGAAGGGGCTGTAAGCCTTAGCAGCAATGAAGCCTCTCTTCGTGCGTCCACAAACCTGGAACCAGGCCAAAAAGGATCTTTTGAACGCACTTCCAACAACATGAGTATCGACCAGGTAAATACATCCCTTTATACCTCTTGGCGAGAAGGACACCTGGTATTCCGTAACCTGACTTTTGACCAGATCATGGCAAAACTGGAACGTCATTATCACATAGAAATTGAGAATGAAAATACAGAATTAGGCAAGGAAGTTTTTAATGCAAGTTTTAACGATGTTAAAATAGAGGAAGTGCTGAGTTTTTTTAATGATGTACATGAAATCAATTATAAAGTAAAAAATAATAAGGTAATTATCAGATAAATAAATATTTAATCAATAAGAAATAATAATGATTTAAAAAAGATTACTAATCTTAACTAGGTACACTTTGTTTACAATAAAAACAATGCCGGAAAATGCGCCAACATTTTCCGGCATAAAAGAGTGATCGCAATTATTCGCTAACCACAATTAAACATTTAAAAATATGAAAAACCAATTGAATCAAGAGAGGTTTAAAAGGCCTTTATTGAAATTTGACTTAAAGATGAAACTTACAACCCTACTCTTGTTTGCTTCCTTGGTGGGATTACATGCCAATAACAGTCATGCCCAGACCAGGGTGACATTAAATGTAAAGAATTCAACAGTTCAAAACATTATTGACAACATTGAGTCTACTACTGATTTTAAATTTATTTATAAGACAAAACATGTTGATCTAAATCGAAAATTATCGCTTACGGTAAATAAGGAACATATCGATAAAGTACTCGAAAGCTTGTTCGAAGCGACAGATATAATACCTAAAATTCGCGGAACACATATTATTTTAAAACGTAATAAGGAAAAAAAGCTCACCATTATTAACAGTCGCACTCCGACTTTGGTAGATTTTATACAACAGAAGACTATTACCGGGGTGGTTGTGGATAAATCTGGAGTTCCCCTACCCGGGGTAAATGTGATTGTTGAAGGGACAAATCGTGGAACTCAAACAGATTTTGATGGATTTTATGAAGTGGAAGCTCAACCAGGGGAAGTTTTGGTTTTCTCCTTTCTTGGCATGGCAGCCCAACCCCATACTGTCACTGATGAAACTTCGACCCTGGATATAACGCTACAGGATAATCAGGCAGAATTAGATGAAGTGGTGGTGGTAGGTTACGGTACCCAGAAAAAAGTAAATTTAACGGCTGCAGTTTCAGAAATTGGAGCGGAACTATTTGAAAATAGACCTGTTGCAAATGCCACAAGTGCTTTACAAGGAGCCGCTCCCGGCTTGGTAATAACCAATTCAACATCCGGAGGGCAACCAGGAGCTACCCCTAATATAAATATTCGTGGTTTTCAAGCGACCGATGCTAATGGCAACCTTTCAGATGCATCTCCTTTAATACTTGTTGATAATATTATTATGGATATTAGCAATGTGGATCCCGAGGATATTGAATCTGTCTCTGTACTTAAGGATGCAGCGGCGGCCTCAATATATGGATCAAGAGCTGCAGGCGGAGCAATAATCATAACCACGAAAAGTGGTAAAAACATGGAGGGTGGGGTTCGTGTGAACTATAGTAATAACTTTTCTTTGAGCCAGCCAACTATATGGCCGGAATCTGTTGACGCTTTAACATTTGCTTATGTGATGAACGATGCCAGGGCTAACATCAACGCCAGCCCCTACTGGAATGAGGAACAGTTAGGCTGGATACAGCAAAATATGGAAAATCCGGGGAGTGCGCCAAGCCTTGTGCCAAATGAAGCTGGCACTGCTTGGGATCAAAGTGCAGCAGGCCTTGGTGCGACCGGGGCAACAGATTGGAAAGATTTTTTATTCAAAGATTGGGCGCTAAGGCAGAAGCATAATTTGAGCGTAGCTGGAGGTGACGAAAAGCTCAATTACTACATTTCTTCTGGAATATTTGAGGAAAAAGGATTATTGAGTGTTGGAGACGAAGATTTCCAGAGACTTAATTTAGATGCCAAGATAACTGCAAAACCAAAAGACTGGCTTACCCTGGAACTTTTAACTAAATTCATAAAAAGTGAAACGGATTACCCAACTGACATTGGTAGGGGGAGTACAGCAAGAAACACCTCATTTATTTTTGATAGATTGTCAAAAATAAAACCAACCTTGCCATCAGTAGATCCATTTGGAGAGCCATTAGTTCAGGCATTCTATCCTTTCTGGAAAAATGAACGCTTTCAAACCGAAAAAAATCAGATAGTCACCGCATAATCATTGGCCCCAATAGGCATCCTGCATAAGTTGGAGGTGCCTTTATGCCTTATTTACAAGGGTATATTCTGGACTTCGGCGGGCCGGGTTATGTTGATACTCTAATTCTGGGGGTTCCTGAAGTGAATTTCTCGTTTATTCTCCCTCTAATATGTTTTGTAGTAATTGGTATCTACGGAAGACAGGTTTATAAAGTTTATCACACAAATTAATTACAGAAGAAAATGAGTGCTATAAAAAGACTATGTTATTCTTGCGACCTAAAGAATGACCCGCAACTGATTGAAAAATATAAAGAATACCATGCCGCGGGCAATGCCTGGCCAGAGATTACCAAAAGTATTAAGGATGCCGGGATTATAGATATGGAAATCTATCTTACCGGCAACAGATTGTTTATGATCATGGAAGTCGATGAAACTTTTGATCCTGAACAAAAGGCGAGAATGGATGCAAGTAATCCAAAAGTTCAGGAATGGGAAAAACTGATGGATACTTTTCAGCAGAGATTACCCTGGGCTGAAAATGGTCAAAAATGGGTGCCTTTGGAGAAAGTGTTTAAGTTGGAAAAATAAAATATTTCATAGTTTAATTCCTTTTATTTTTTATTCTTTTTTGGTGTAATCATATTGCCTGAAAATGCACTTTATTAAGAAGTTAATATGTTTGAAAAATTTTATGTAGAAAATGTAAATAATGGACTTTACCTTCTATAAAAAGTTAGTAAGCATTTTGAGAGAAACTTTAGGCTTAATTATAAAATTTGAGTAGATTTAAATATGCAAATCGAAAGAACAAATAAGGAAATATTAATCCGCTTATCTTCTGGAACAGATTTGGTCGGACTTCAGCGAATTTTAGACTATTTAAAGTTTCGTGAAATAGCCTCGAAAAGTAAAGCATCTCAAGAGCAAATTGACGAACTTGCCACAGAATCTAAAGAATCCTGGTGGAGTAAAAATAAAAGTCGATTCGGGAAGTGAAAATTGTAGTAGACACCAATATAATTTTCAGTGGACTTTTAAGTCCGAATGGAACGATAAGCGACCTCTTACTAAATTCTTTCGATGTTTTTGATTTCTATTCGCCGACATTCATTCTTGAAGAACTCAGCAATCACCGAGAAAAACTTCTCAAAATAACCGGTTTTTCAGAAAAGGAATTGGACTTCCTTCAAATTACTATTTTGAAAAAAATTGACCTGATAGATATAGAATCCATTCGGAAATCAACTTTTGAAAAATCAATCGCATTGACTAAAAACGTCGATGAGTTTGATGCACCTTTTATTGCTCTTGGGCTAGAATTAGCCTCCCCACTTTGGACAGGTGACAAAAAGCTGATTAAGGGACTAACCAAAAAAGGAATTGATTGGATTTTAACGACCGATATCTTAACAAAGATAAGAGCTGCGCATTAATATATGAAAATCAATCACACCTAGGAAGAGGAATAAAAAAGGGGAACTATTGTTCCCCCGAGGCTAATCAAACTATAATATAAGCTTTAATCATCCCAGTGTTCATCTATAACTTTCTGGATGTGGGGATAATTTTTATCGGTCTCGTTGAGCTCTTGCCTTAGATCTTTCAACTTAATTTTTAAATTGGAAATGATCTCTTTATAATAAGGATCGTCATACGCATTATCCATTTCGTAAGGGTCGTTCCTTAGATCATAAAATTCCCAGGCCACCGGGGTGTGCCTTGTAAAATCGTTCCCCCAGCTGTCTTTGTTCCAGGTCGCATCTGGATCATCGGTATCTACCCAGTATTTACCATAAAAGAAAATAAGTTTAAAGTCTTTTGTCCTTATGCCAAAATGCGCAGGATTGCCATGTTTATGGGCCATATGCATCCAGTAACGATAATAGGTGGCGTCCTGCCAGCCTTCCGGTTCTTCCCCGGTTTCGAGGATGGATTTAAAACTGTGTCCCTGCATATAATCAGGGGCTTTTCCCCCGGCTAATTCTATAAGGGTAGGAGCAAAATCGGTATTGTTTATAATGGCATTGGTACGGGTGTCGGGTTGTATGGATTTGGGGTAACGTACAAAAAATGGCATACGCATAGATTCATCGTACATCCAGCGTTTATCTATATAATCATGCTCTCCAAGCATGAAACCCTGGTCTCCGGTATAGACAATAATGGTATTTTCCAGTAGTCCTTCTTTCTTCAGGTAATCAAGCAAACGTTTCACATTATCATCCACTCCTTTTACGGCGCGAAGATATTTTTTAAGATAATCCTGATAAACGGTACTGGCATATTTTCGTTCTTCAGCATCCAGTTCAAAAGGAATATGCTCACTAATATCAATATCTCCTGCATCCCGGTAATTTTTATAGATTTCTTTTTCGGGATAAATGTTCATGGCCTGGTTCCTTACCAAATTCCTTCTGGAAACCGATGAACCTATAATTCGGGTAAGGGAATCGTGGGCGCCTCTTGTCGCGATGGAACCATTATTGGCATTGTAATACATGCTGGCCGGTTCTGGTATAAAGGCGTTTTTAAGATATTCTTCGTACCTGGGAGCATGTTCAAAATCATCATGAGGCGCTTTAAAATGGTGCATCAGGAAAAATGGCTTATCCGGGTCACGCTTATTTTTTAACCAGTCTAAACTAATATCGGTAATTATATCGGTGGAATGTCCCTGGGTTTGAACTACATTTTGTGGCCAGGGCTTCTCGCCGCGGATTCTAAAATCAGGATCAAAATATTTCCCTTGTACGGGTAGTACTTTATAATAATCGAAGGCAGCGGGTTCGTCATGCAAATGCCATTTTCCCACGAGGGCAGTTTGATAACCCAGTTTGCTCATTTCTTTGGGCAGATATTGTTTTTCCAGAGGAAGTGTTCCTTCAAGATCTATCACCCCATTAGTCTGTCCGCGCTGGCCGGTTAAAATAGCTGCACGGCTAGGTACACAAATAGAATTGTTTACGAAGGCATTGTCAAAGATCATCCCGCTACGAGCTAAACTATCCAACACAGGTGTAGGATTCAGTTGAGCAAGTCTGCTACCGTAAATCCCGAAAGCCTGGGTGGTATGATCATCGGCCATTATATAGATGATATTAGGCTTTTTCTTGCTGTTCTTTGAAACATCAGTCTGGGCATTTGCAGCACAGGAGATAAAAAATACAATAGGTATTACTAGAAAGTAATGATGCTTCCTAAAAATAGCTTCAGAAATTTTGAGAATACACTTCTTCATACAAATATGGATTAATCCCACGGCTTATATATTTTGAAATAACAAAGTAGGTAAATATTCGATTTTTGGCATAAAACGAAAGCTACGTATGTTTAAAAAGCTATCTCAAATGATTTTCAGGCACTTTTAAGTGTTTTTTCTTAGAGTTAAATGGCTTGTAATCAATAATTAAATATGAAATGCCTGTCCTGTATAAAACCTAATAAGCAAATTATAACTAAAATTGTCACGTCGAGCATTTGGACTTCGCTCAATACAGGCTCAAGTCGAGACGTTTTTGTTTAACCTTTCGACTGGGCTCAAGGTGACAAAAACTAACTTTTAGGTGTGTCTATACGAACAATCATAAAATATGATATTTAAAGAATAGGGTAGGTGAGTTACTAATTAAATCTTATAGCTATTTTTATTCTTAAAAAGTTTGATTTTAAAATAATTTTGGCTGAATTTGAGAGCATGATCAGGTTTTATGTAATTTATTAACGTATTCGCTAGGAGTCTTACCGAACTGTTTTTTGAAACATTTAGCGAAATAGGAGGCCGTATTAAAACCTGTCATATACATGATTTCTTTCACAGAAAGGTCGCTTTTTTCCAGCAACTGCACCGCTCTTTTTAACCGGATACTGCGAATAAATTCACTTGAAGAAAGACCGGTAATTTCTTTTAGTTTCAGGTAGAGATTGCTTCGGCTTAGTCCCATTTCCTTAACAAGCATTTCCACACTGAAGTCGGTATTCATCATGTTGATCTCCACAATATCCATAGCTTCCTGCAGGAATTTTTCATCGGCTGAAGTTACTGTGACGTCTGCTGGTTTTAGAATGATTTCTCGGTTGAAACGTTTCCTTAAATGATTTCGCTTGGTAATAATATTTTTCAGTTTTAACTGAAGTAGCTCCAGGTTGAAAGGTTTTATTAGATAATCATCGGCCCCGCTTTCCATGGCCACAAGTTCACTCTCCTGGGAATCTTTTGCAGTTAAGAGTAAGAATGGAATATGGCTGGTAGCCTGATTATTTTTGCAATGCTGGCAAAATTCTATGCCATCCATTTCAGGCATAATAAGGTCACTAATGATAATATTGGGAACTATTTCTTTGGCTTTTTCAAAACCTTCCCTGCCATTTTCAGCTTCCTGAATATTGTAATTATACTGTAAACTTTGCCTTATAAACTTCCTGATATCCTTATTATCATCTACCACCAGTATTATTGGTAATTCAGGCCTGTCTTTAAATATGTTTTTATCATTTTTTTCATCACTTAAAGAAATGAGGTAAGACGAAGAATTGGCCGGATTGAGAAGAATCTCTTTATCTTTCCCTTTATACAGTTTGATGCCCTCTTTATTAATATAGGAGCTTTTATCTTTGGGGAGGCTTATAACGAAGGTAGAGCCTCCCTTTTCATTTTTATCAATATTTATAGTGCCTAAGTGTAAATCTACCAGGCTTTTAGTATAACTAAGACCAATGCCGGTTCCCACCATTTGTTTTTCCTTAGAAATATCTTTGCTATAAAACCTTTTAAAAATCCGCTCTTTTTTAGCTGCTGAAATTCCTGCGCCGGAGTCGGTCACTTCTATAACGACCATATCTGAAGGTTGTCCAGCTATCTGCTTTTTCTCGATTTTTATTTTGACTAAAACGTAACCATCCGCAGGACAGAATTTAAACGCATTAGATAGCAGGTTGTTCATTATTTTCTCTAATGCATCAGGATCAAAATGTGAGGTGATAATATTCTTTTCAGCTTCGAATTTATATTCGATATTCTTCTTTTCGCTTATAAATTTAAAAGGCTCGCCAACTTCTTTTAAGAATTTTACAATATTGCCTTTTCTAACGGTCAGCTTCATTTTACCCTGATCCATCTTTTCAAAATCCAGTAACTGCGTCAATAATCTTAATAAGTATTTGGTGTTTTTGTACATCATAGCATATTGGTTCTCAATAATACTATAATCCAGGTCTTTGCCTTTTTGTTGCAGATATTCCAGAGGCCCTTTTATTAAGGTAAGGGGCGTGCGAAATTCGTGGGAGACATTGGTAAAGAAATCCATTTTCATCTGTTGCAATTCTTCATTCTTTTCCTTCTCTAAGTGCTCCATCTCCAGCTGATATTTTTTAGTAGTGCTGATGATCGTGTATTTAAGAAGTGCATATAACAAGGCAATAAATAGTAGAAAATAGATTATATATGCAGTATTGGTCATCCAGAAAGGAGGGGTCACTTCAATTCCCAATACTGCAGGGGTGGGATCCCACACTCCATCATTATTGGTAGACTTAATTTTTAGGAGATAGTCGCCCGGGTTTAAATTAGTATAGGTGGCGAAACGCTTTTCAGAATCTGTATAAATCCAGTCGTCATCAAAACCTTCTAATTTATAAGCATACTTGTTTTTTTTAGGGGAGGCATAATGAAGTCCGGCAAATTCAAAAGAAATATTATTCTGACTGTATTTTACTTTTATATTTTCAGTTTCAGTAATAGATTTATCCAGAATAATTCTTCCGTTTAATTTTTCATCTATTTCAACGGGTTTATTCGCAATGGAGAAATTGGTAATTACCGTTTCGGGAGGGTAGGGGTTCGCTATGATTTTATCAGGGTAGAAGGCATTGAATCCATTTATTCCCCCAAAAAGCATTTCACCGTTATCCCGCTTTAAAAATGCCAGTTCCTGAAATTCATTATTCTGAAGGCCGTCGTTAACATTGAAATTTTTAAAAGTTTCCTTTTCCGGATCAAACTTTGAAAGTCCTTTATTGGTAGATAACCACAAATTTCCATTTTCATCTTCCAGAATTCCTTTTATAAAATTATTTGGCAAGCCATCTTCTTCAGAATATGAAATAAACCGTTCAGGTTGGGACTGTGACGCAGGAATATATTTATTAAGCCCGCCACCAAAGGTTCCAATCCATAGAACCCCATTTTTACTTTCATGCAGGCTTAAAATATAATCATGGCTAATACTGGTAGTATCATCTTTTTGGTGTTTGTAATTGATGAAATTAGGATTCTCTTTTTCAACCTGATTCGGTTTTAGCCGTGCCAATCCATCCCCTGTGGCAAACCAGATATTTCCCTTACTATCTTCAAAGATGCTCCGAATAATATTATCTGAAATGCTGTTAGGCTTATTTTGATCATTTAAGAATTGTTGTTTTTTAAATCTGTCAGGAGATTCTTTGTCTTTTATCCATCTATGCACCCCGCCACGATAAGTTCCAATCCATAAATTTTCGTTGCTGTCGGTTAAAAAGGAAAAGACACTGTGTTCAATTTCAGGTATTGGAATTATGTCACTTTCAACAATTTTTTCAGGATTTGAAATATCCAGTTTATAAAGGGAAGGAGTGCCTTCAGCACCAATAAGTAGCGTTTTTTTATTACCAATTGTAATTTCTGATAAGGCAAAAGGCTTTAGAACGGTTTCAAATTTTTTAAAACCTGAATAATTCCGATTATATTCCTCTAAGAGCATATTCAAGCCTCCTCCTTCGGTTCCTATCCATAAAGTCCCGTTGGAATCTTCATACATAGCCCTTATCTTATCATAGCTTAAACTATTTTCGGCTGTAGTTTTTCGTATATGCCGAAAATCTTTGTGCCCGGGATCAAATTTATTTACACCTCCACCATTGGTGCCGACCCAAATAATTCCGGTGTCATCGGTATAAAGTGATTTTACAATATTCTTGCTTAGACTGTTCAAATTTCGGGGATCATACTGAAAATGATCTGTGACTGCCGGAGATTTCCCGTTTTTTAGATAAATCAAACCTTTGTTGGTGCCAGCCCATACATTGTTCTCTTTATCTATTTGAAGATCGTTAAAGAAACCGTCGATCAGACGAATAACATTTTTCTTTTGCTTGGTTTGGTTAGGTAAAAAATAAAGCCCGTCTGAAGTTCCGAAAAATAATTTACCGGCCTCATCCTGCGCAATAGCTTCTACCATGTTTGCAGGAAGATTTATTTCTTCATTTACTTTTGAAAAACTAAAAGAGCCTCCATCGTTCGATTTTGAAGAATACAAGCCTATTTGACCACCTACCCATATCTGACCGGAGCTGTCTTCGAAAATCGAATAAATATTATTGTTTTCGGGACTTTCCTTATCTTTTTCCATATAAAAGCGCTGAAAACGATATTCATTTTTAGATTTGGTTAGATCTAGCAGGTTCAAACCGTTCCGGGTTCCTATCCATAGGCGGCCTTTTTTATCTAAAAGCAAACAGGTAATATGATCATTGCTTAAACTGTTTGGATCATCTTTGTCATTTTTATAGGAGGTAAAAGTATCTTTGGTTTTATCGAAAAAATTAAGCCCGCTGCCCGTGGTACCTATCCATAAATTGCCTTTTTTATCACCCGTTATGGAAAATATTAAATTACTGCTAATTGAATTTTCGTCCTTTTTTGGCTTATAAACCGTAAAATTATAACCATTAAATTTATTAAGTCCGTCATGGGTCCCAAACCAAATGAACCCGGTTTGGTCCTGATAAATAGCATTGATATCACTTTGGGACAGGCCATCGTTGGTAGAAATTCGTTCAAAACTAATTTGGTTTTGAGCGGATACATTTAGAAAACATCCTAAAAACAATAACAGATTTATAATTAGTCTGTAAATTAGAATTGTCTGTTTAATTAATGGAAGCATAGAATTTTTAAAAGACTGTAAGGACTGAAATTTCTGGAAAAAATAGGCCTTTATATGATCAAATCATTGATTTTATTAAATGCAATTTAGGGATTATGTGAAAAATGCTTATTTCAATCATACGAGAGTTGGAAATTAAAAAAATGCTATCAAATTATTCGTAGTATTTATAAAATTATAATTTGTTGTCTTAAGTATTGGACTCTGAATATGCTCTGGGAGTTACTTTTCATGTTGCACTTTACCCCGTGGATGGCAACGAATGTTTCCAAATTTTGTAAGTTCTGAAGCGGTGCTGGCATCAGAAAATTTAGTTTTTCGGCAGGATGCTTTAAATAAGCATGCCCTGAATACCACACTCTTGCCCTTTACCAGAAATGCCGTGGGAGTTATGGATTTTGCACCTGTTTTTCTGAATAAGAAATTATCCAGGGAGCAAAACGAAGGTACGGTGCGCAGTACAATAGATGCTTTTCGCAGTTACTGGTGAGGTAGTTACCGGGCTTATAAATTCTTCACTTCAAAAGTAATAGGCAGGTTATAAAGAACGCTAACGGGTCGGTTTCTTTGTTTCCCCGGCATCATTTGGGGTAATAATTTTATAACCCGCTCGGCTTCTGCTTCCAGGGCTTTATGGGGACCGCGGGTCTTAATATCGGTCACTTTACCGTTTTCGTCTATTTTGAAGATCACGAAGATACGGTTAATACCATATAGGTTTAATTTATCGCCCAGGCTGGTATTAAACTCATTTCTTACCAGTTCATTAATTTTGGCCGACATACATTTTTTTCTTGCTTCATTATCCCCCTTATTTTCACAGCCGGGATACAGGGGAACCTCTTCTATAAGTACAAAAGGAACCGCTTCCACTTTCTCTTCTATTTTTTCTTCTATGATCTCAGCAACTTCTACTATTTTTTCCATCCTTTCTTCCTGGTTGGTTTCAGTAGATCGTATCTCGGTTTCTTCAACTTCCAGTTCATCGGGTATAACCTCAATGAATTCGGGAATTGGAGGAGGAGGAGGTGGCGGTAGTAGCTCTTTAACTTCCGTTACCGGGATATCTTCCAAAGTAAGCTCCGGGACGGCAGTTTCGTAGCTTATAGAAGAGGTTTCGCGAACATTAAACTTCCATTCGATACCATAATAAACCAATGCCAGAACGAAAATCAAACCGATCTGGAAGAATATCAAGCTTTTACGGCTTAAATCTGCCCTGGGATTTTTCTTGACTTGCATGACCAATGATTTAAAAGTCTACTAAATACTAGTCTTGAAGATACTTTTAAACCTCGCTAGAAAATATGATAAGCGTCATATAACAAGGTTTTTAAAGCCTATTTAAAACCTCTAAAAGTCCGTGTGGTCTTTTGAGTTTCCCTGCATTGTTTTAGTCGTAAAATCCTCTGAAACTCTTCTTAGAATGTTATAATTTTTTTATTTTTTTCAGGTTTCATAAAACTGTTACTTATTAAATACTCGCATATGGATCTTATATTTAAGTTTTATCAGATGTTTTTAGTCAACGTCTAACTTGTGGGATAGATTCCAACCATAAAAACGAGAGTTATGATGAACTTTTCGCAACATCTTCTACACGCTTTGCGGTATCAGCTTTATTTAGACTTAACCTTACAATACTGTCTTTTAAGGCCGTAAGATCGTGGGACACACTGGCTTCCAAAGCGAGCAAATCACCTTTGTTTACAGTATAAACTTCCCCGTTAACTCCAAAATCAATACTGCCTTCAAATATTTCCACCACTATGGGAAATGGCGTATGGTGTTTTTTCATGACCTGGCCTTTTTTAAAGGCAATCCTTATTTCTTTCCCGGTGTCGGTATCCAGTAATACGTTGATAACAGGATGTTTTTCATTATATTCAAGATCGTTTGTTAAAGATGCTGTTTTCATAAATCTGGTTTTTCTTATTTAAATTACTTCTGTCAATTCTTCCCTGTTTTTAGAAAACAGGTTCAATCTATAAAATTCCCCGAGGGCTCAGCCTCGGGGTTTCCGTTTCACCTCTCCTCCTGCATCCGACGAGTGAAGCGAGAGGAATGCAAAGGTCAGAATTGCTTTTTCGCAGTTCTGGGTGAGGGGAAATACAATCCCGAAAGCTTTCGGGACGGTTTTTGGCCCAGAGGCCAAAATGAAACCGGTGAAATATCCCTACGGCTTGCCTCGGGGGGATAGTCGGTTTCAAGAAATTTTTATTTACCTAAAAACTGGCGTAAAACGTATTGTAAAATCCCGCCGTTTTGATAGTACTCTATTTCGATATTTGAATCTAATCGGGCAATAGCAAAAAATTCAATTCTTTCACCTT
This sequence comes from Gramella sp. AN32, assembly GCF_023718305.1. Classification (GTDB taxonomy): domain Bacteria; phylum Bacteroidota; class Bacteroidia; order Flavobacteriales; family Flavobacteriaceae; genus Christiangramia; species Christiangramia antarctica. The sequence continues at coordinate 373,931 of NZ_QEYO01000001.1, read as the reverse complement.
CTTTATTTTCAGCGGTTACATGCAATTCTTTTCGCGGTTCTAATCCTTCTGAAATGCCTAAAATAGTGAAGCTCTCTTCCCCGGAAACACCTAAGTTTTTTGCATTTTCGCCCTCCTTATACTGAAGTGGAAGCACACCCATGCCCACAAGGTTGCTGCGGTGGATACGTTCATAACTTTCGGCCAAAACACATTTAATACCCAATAGAAACGTTCCTTTTGCAGCCCAGTCCCGGGAGGAACCACTGCCATATTCTTTTCCGGCTAGTACAATTAGCGGGGTTTTGTCTTCTTTATATTTTTCGGCGGCGTCAAAAACTGTCATTTCTTCACCTGAAGGAAAATAGCGGGTATATCCGCCTTCTTTTTCCGCCAGTTGGTTTTTGATTCGCACATTGGCAAAGGTGCCACGTACCATTACTTCATCATTTCCGCGACGAGAGCCGTAGGAATTGAAAGCTTTTTCCTCGACGCCGTTTTCTAACAAATATTTTCCCGCTGCCGAACTTTTACTGAAAGCACCTGCAGGGGAAATATGGTCGGTGGTAATGCTATCGCCCAGTACCAACAAAGCCTTTGCTTGTTTTATATCCTGAAGAGCTTCCGGATTTTCAGAAATATTTCTGAAAATGGGAATTTCTTTGATATAAGTGGAATTTGCATCCCACTGGTACACCTTATCTTCTGGTACCTGAAGGCTTCTCCATATTTCATTTCCGGCGAATATCTCCCCATAATTTTTTTCAAAATCACCGGGGGAAAGCACGTTCCTTAAAATTTCATTGATCTCATCGTTGGTGGGCCAGATGTCTTTAAGATAAACGGCTTGCTGATTTTTATCGTAACTAATAGGGTCGTTCAGCATATCGATGTCTACCCTTCCGGCGATGGCGTAGGCCACAACCAGCATTGGGGACATTAAAAAATTCATTTTTACCTGTGGGTGCACCCGTGCTTCAAAATTACGGTTCCCTGAAAGCACTGAAGCCACAACTATATCATATTCATCTACAGCTTTTGATATTTGTGGGGGCAGGGGCCCGGAATTGCCAATACAAGAAGTACAACCATAACCTACCAAATGAAATTGAAGTGCTTCCAGGTCTTTCATCAGATCGGCTTTTTCCAGGTAATCGGTAACCACTTTAGAGCCAGGTGCCAGGGAAGTTTTTACCCAGGGCTTAACGTCGATTCCCAATTCCCGGGCTTTTCGGGCTACCAAACCGGCACCTACCATCACAAACGGATTCGAGGTATTGGTACAGGAAGTAATTGCTGCGATAGCTACCGAACCGTCTGAAAGCATGAATTTATCCTGTCCGCGGGTAATCCAAACAGTTTTAAGAGCATTTTTATCGGCTTCTACTTTGGTATCGGGCCTTGCAGAAGGAGGTTGAGGAACAGGTTGATTTCCACCTTCAGATTTCCACCTGCTGATAGAATCTTCCAATTCCCTGTTATCAGGATGTACATATTTCCTTCCAAAAGAAGTGTGGAGTAGATCGATAAATTTATTTTTGAAATCCTTCAGAAGAATTTTGTCCTGGGGCCGCTTAGGGCCGGCAACGGTTGGTTCAATAGTAGAAACATCGAGTTCTACCACTGTCGAATATTCGATCTCTTCTTCATCTTTGCGCCATAGCATATTGATTTTGCAATACTCTTCAACTAATTTTACCTGTTCTTCCTTTCGATTCGTCTGGCGCATGTAATCCAGGGTTTTATCATCAATAGGAAAGTAGGTAATGGTACAGCCAAACTCGGGGGACATATTTCCAATGGTAGCCCGATCGGGAACGGAAAGATGATCCAGTCCGGGTCCAAAAACTTCCACAAATTTGCCCACCACCCCGTGTTTTCGGAGTAAATTGGCAATATTCAGAACCAAATCTGTAGAGGTGGAGCCCAAAGGTAATTTCCCGGTGAGTTTAAGGCCTACCACTTCGGGCATTATAAAATAAATGGGTTGACCTAAAATAGCGGCTTCAGCTTCAATTCCGCCAACTCCCCAGCCAACCACTCCAATACCATTTACCATCGGGGTATGGCTATCTGTGCCTACCAGTGTATCTGGAAAAACTTTTCCATCCCTTTCTACCACTCCCTGCGCAAGATATTCCAGGTTTACCTGATGGCAAATTCCCATTCCCGGAGGCACTACACTGAAATTATTAAAATTTTGCTGCGCCCATTTTAAAAACTGGTAGCGTTCCTGGTTGCGTTTGTATTCTTCTTCCATATTCCGTTTATAGGAATAATTTGTCCCGAAATAATCTACTTGTACCGAGTGATCTACTATCAAATCTACGGGGATGAGAGGGTTAATACGATCTGCATTTTTCCCTTTTCGTGCAACTTCTGCTCTTAAGGCTGCCAGATCGACCACAGCAGGAACTCCGGTAAAATCCTGCATTAACACCCTTGCAGGTTTAAAAGGAATATCCTGTTCTGATGCTTGCGGCTTCCAGTTCAGGATGATTTCTATATGTTCTTTGGTTACCGAGAAACCATCGAAGTTACGCAGGGCATTTTCTAATAATATGCGAATTGAGAAGGGAAGTGACTTTATTTTATGTCCTTGCTTCTCCAATTCTTGTAGGCTGAAATAAGTTAGATTATCCCCTTTTAATTTAAATGATTTCAGGGTTTGGAATGGATCGTTGGACATAGTTGTTAATTTTTAGGTTTCTATCAGCAGCTGTTCTCTATTTTTTGTATTATGACGATTTTATAAGGCATTCAATACCTCTTTTAAAATCACCGCCTGGTTATGTTTTTCGTCCTTTGCCCCGTATAAAAGACATACCCGTTTGTCTTGCGCCATTTCTTTAATGCGCTCCAAATCTTCTTGTTTGTCTTTTAGTTCTTTTTTATAGCGCTTGGTAAATTCATCAAATTTGTCCGGGTCGTGATCAAACCATTTTCGAAGTTTATCTGAAGGTGCCAGATCTTTATTCCATTCATCTAATTGCGCATCTTCCTTTGATACGCCCCGCGGCCAGATTCTATCGACGAGCAACCTATAACCATCGTTGTTCGCTACATCGTCATAAACCCGCTTTGTCTTGATTTTTAATTTCTTGCTCATGATTGGTTTTTAGATTTCTATTTTTTAGAAATGCATACATCAAATTTTTAGGTTGGTTTTAGCATTATTTATTGGTTGAAATTTATTTCAGAATCTGTTGCCATGATAGCAATGGCTTTAAAATCCTGTATAATCTCGAGGCTGTGTTCTGCCCCGGCCGGGACAATAAATACAGCTCCCTGCCTTAACCTATGGTCTACATTAGGCATTTTTAATAGAGCTTCGCCCTCCTGAACAATAATTACAGCTTCTTTGGTGGTATGGTGCGGTGGCATTCTCATTCCCGTTAAGGCAGTTACCTGCAATGTTTTTAAAGCACTTCCTTTATCCAGGGGCGTTAATTCGGGTTTTTGTATCTTTTCCATATCTATATCTTTATTTTTTCTTCCTCTAACGAATCTTCTTTTGTCCACAACGAAGGGAAGAATTTTCGCTGCTGAAATTTAGGGTGCAAATATTTTTTCCATTCTGAACCTCCGGTGGCCGCTTTATTTTCCCCTTTTTTGTCAAGATAATGTTGCGCGGTGTTAAGGTGTACCAGGGGCCATTCTATGTTGTAAAGTTTATCGAACTTCAAGAACTTTTTTTGTAATGCTTCAGTAGGCTTTTTAAGCCTCAGAAATTTTTCTTCCAGGCTTTGACCTTGGACTTTCTTGGCTATTGTAATTAAGCTGTCGAGGTATTTTTCTTCAAACTGAAGCATAGTCAGGGTTTTGTTACCCGTTTTTTTGTTGATACCGGCTTCTTTCCAATAAATATTTTCAAAATAATCTTCTATGGAAGGGGAGCCAGGCAAGTGTTTTTTTTCTTCCTGTTTTACCAGGTTTTCCAGCCTGGTGCAATAAATTTCAATATATCTAAACTGTGCGCTTTGGAACCCACTTGCGGGGGCCAGGGCAGTTCTAAACCGGTTATAATCCTCATAATCCATTCCATCTTTCATAATATCAAAAGAGGTAATGAGCATGCTTACATAGCGGTTCATCCTGTTAATTCTATCCAGCCATATTTCTTCGGAAAAACTATCGGTTTCAACAAGTTGTTTAATTTCGTGAAGCAGCATTTTTAAAAGAAGCTCGGTCATTTGATGGTACATAATAAAGATCTCTTCATCTTTAAAATTGGTGCGCGGCCTTTGCAGGGATAAAAGTGTTTCCACCTCAATGTAATCCCAATAATTGATTGGTTTGGAATGCAATAGCCCTTCTAAATAGGTTTCAGGATTCTCGCCTAATTCGCTATATTTTTGTGCTATTTTCTGATTTATACGCGACATATTTAAATTTTAAAAAGCTTGTTTCCGAAGAAATAAAAATCCTCGCTACCGTATTTTTATAGGGATTATTATATCAAAGGTTTCGAATTGGTTTGTTGATAATGGGCAATTTTAAACTGGAACATTTCGGCCATTTTGGTTGCGCGCCATTTAGCTTCATCCGCTTTCTCACCATCAAAAAGTTCATCCAGGGTTTCATAGAACAAATCCAGCCACCGGTCAAAATGCTTTTTACTCACCGGAAGGTTGATGTGGGGCATAAATGGCGCCCCGTAATAGGTATGTTCCCCCAAAAGCACCGTTTGCCAAAAAGTGTACATTTTCTCTAAATGTTTGGGCCATCGATCCTCAATCACCTGGTTAAAAATTCCTGCCATGAGTTCATCCTGCTGTACTTTAGCATAGAAGGTGTCTACCAGTTCCTTAATATCGTCAATATTTGAAATATCTTTTTGCATTAATCTTTAATTTTTTTCCTCGTTTATGGGTTTTTTGAGACTTGCTCAGGATGTTTGATCTGCCATCCGGGTTATATATAGCTAAAAAAATGATTTATAAAGTTCCGGGCTCCAATACATGATTATATAGAATAGTCCGAAAGCCAGAAATATAATTAACAGCGCCCACACCCAGGCAGGAATGGCTTTTGGTGTTTCAGAGCCCCGAATCACAAAAAAATCGTTGGTCTCGCTCCCATAGGCATTGATGGTAATAGGGATTTGGGTATCTATTATTTCATTTTCAATTAAACCCACAACCGAAATTGCCGGGCCATTTCGCACTACAAAAGGAATTTCCCGAATCCCCTCAACTCCGTTGGAGGATTTGGCCACAATTTTTAACGTATGCTTGCCATCAGGTATTTTAGTACTGTCAAATACGAATTTTACCGGTGGCGCAAAAGCGGCAAATGGCTTTGGGTCATCATCCAGAAATACTTTTATGATCCTATGGTCTTCCATTTTTAAAATCCTTCGTTTTTCACAATGTTTTTAATATGTCCCGGGTTGTTCTCTTTTGGTTTTATGAGATATTTGACGCTTAGAAAAAGAGTGATCCCCACAATGATAATTGCAGACCAAATGATTATGTAATCCAATGTTCCGGATGGACCGGCACCATGGGTAATATTCTCAAAACCTTTGGGCTGATTTTTTTTACACAGCTCACATGCAATGGCAAAATCAAAACTTAATAAAAACACTGCCGTTAATAGAAGAGTGAACTTTTTCATTTTCTATTGGTTTAATTCATTGTTGATGTAATCCCTTATTTTTTTCACATCTTCTTCTGTAACCGCAGGGGCGTCATTACCCCAGCTACTCCGCTCGTGGGTTGCAATGGCCGCAACTTCAGCATCGGAAAGCTGATCGGCAAAAGGGGGCATCACTGCAAATTCACTTCTTGCGTCATATCCCTGGAGGATAATTTTAATTAGCATTTCCGGGTTTTCATCATTTACAAATCCGCTGCCAGCCAGGGGAGGAAAGGCTCCGGGAACTCCTTTCCCATTCGCCTGGTGGCAGGCAACACAGGTGGCATTATATAATTTTGCACCATTAGGACCGGTACCAGTGTTGCCGTCGCCCATATTTCCGGTTTGTATTTCCTTTAAGGCCGGGATAAATTGTGGAACACTTCCATCGGGTAACTCTGTTTGTTTCAAAGATTTTAAATAAGCTACCAGGTCTAAGGCTTCCTGGGATGCTATGATTTTTTTCCCGGGTTTATTAAAAAATTCTTTTGGAATAGAGAGCACAACATCTTCTTCGGTAACCGCAGTACTGTCTACTTCTTTGAATAACCAGGAATAGGACGGCATGATAGATTCTGAAACTACCGAACGCGGATTATATAAATGCATTAAATGCCAATCATCACTGGGTTGCCGTGCGCCAATATTTGTCAAATCCGGGCCCGTACGTTCACTTCCCAAAACTGATGGGGATTGCCTCCATACATCCAGGCGCTGTTTGCTGTAATAATAATCTGATGGGAGGGAAGGCCGGTCACCCCACATATTATCCATTTCAATACCACGTACCTGTTGGGTATGACAGGCAGCACAGTTTTCAGAAACATAAACCCGCAATCCTTTTTCTTGCTGACTTGTCAATGCTTCTTGCGATGGTATTGGAACTGTGGCCTGCATTTGATACGCAGGAACGATTGCCACAAGAATGCTTAAAGCCACAAATATGATAAGCGCTGCAAGCACCAGGTTTTTATGTTCTTTATGAAAATTGAGCATTTTTAAAAATTATATTAAACAGTAATCTCTTCTACAGGTTTTGTGGCTTCGGATACCAGAACCTGTTTCCGGTTTTTAACGATGTAATAGAAATTATACGCAAAAATGAGATGGGACGTAAACATAAGCGAACCACCAATAGCCCGCCATACCCAATAGGGTTTCATCAATATTACAGACTCAATAAACGCATTTCCTTCTATCCAACTTAACCCCTTATAGGTGCCACCTACCATAAGTGAAACCATATAGGCAAAAAGGCCGATAAATGCCATCCAAAAATGTGCTCCCACCAATACCTGAGGTGGTTCTTTCCCGGTCAATTTTGGTAGAATGGCGTAGATCGCGGCCCATAAGAAAAATGCTATTATTCCATACATCGTCATGTGGGAATGGGCCACATTGAAATCGGTGAAATGCCATACATAATTGGTAAAACGAAATGCCTGGAAACTTCCCTGGGTAGAGCCTACAAAATAAAACAGGGTACCAACCAGAAAAAAAGGCAATACATAACTTTTGGAAATATGGCTCCAGCTCCCTTTCATCGTCATTAAAAAATTAGTGGTACCAGCCACCACCGGAATAAACATTCCCGCACTAAATACAATGGCGGTTGTTTGTAACCACCAGGGTAGGGGACTAAATACAAAATGATGCGTCCCAATCATCGTATAAAAAAGCATTTGGGTCCAAAAAGCCAACACTCCCAGGGAATAGGAATAAATAGGTTTGTTTAAGGCTGAGGGTAAGTAATAATATACCAGGCCCAGGGTGAAGGTCATAAACCACATTCCCACCCCCTGGTGCATATAATAGCCCTGGATTACGGTTTCTCCCAGACCATTCTGATAAAAAGGCAAATAGCCTATAATGGCCAGAACAATAGTCCAAACCAAAGAAGCGAGAATAAACCAGTTGGAGATGTATATTTCTGAAATTTTTCTATGGGCAACAGTTTTGTAAAAATTAAAAAAAGTGATCACCAGGGCGATGGCAAAGAGCAGCATTACCGGCCATATATATTCACGATATTCACCACTCCCGTTATTAATCCCGGCCATTAAAAAAATACTACCCAGTATTACAGAAGAATTGATAAGTATCCATGCCCGCCAGGCCCATTTATAGCTATGGATTATAGTATTGGAGGTACGGGCGATCACAAAATAGCCCAAACCAATCATAGCCAGGGAAGACCAACCCCAAAACACCATATTGGTATGTACAGGGCGTAACCTTCCAAAAGAAAGCCAGGACTGGTTATCCATTTCGGGCCATATAAATTTCATTCCCAAATATTGTCCTATCAGGGTTCCCAGTACCAACCAACAAATAGCAGCCCCTATGTAATAAATCACAATTTTTTTAAGGGGTTCCGGGGTTTCCAGACTAAGGGAAGTTTTCTTTTTTTCGTCAAAATAGGCATTATTGGGATCGTTCGTAATTTTTTGAATCAAACCTTTTTTATCGAATACTTCATTGTCTCCGCTTAACTCATTTCCCTTTAGTTTATAGTGAAGTGCAGCTTTTCTTTTTTCAAGAATGGTATCAATATGACTCTCTTCTAAAGCAACTAGTTCATCATCAAATGCCGTTCGTGTTTTAACCTCCTGTCTCTTTTTAATTGCATCCAGATATGAATTGATGTGGGTTAGAAAAATAATGATGGCCACCACCAGGACAATCGTAATTAGTACGATTGTGCCTAAAATGCCCGGGCTGGTTATCCAGCTCTCTGTAGAAACATTTTTGCCCTGGGCATGGATAATACCCGGTAAGACCAGCGTGAAAATGAAAATTATAAAATGGAATATTTTCATAAAACAGATATTAAGACCTTTTTGTCATTTATTTTAAATACCTCTACGGCTTGCCTCGGGGATAGTCAGTTTTAAGAAATTTTATTATAAAACTCTTATCGTTTCAAATAAGTTAAGCCTACTTCCAATCCAGATGCAAGTTCATATAAACTTGTATTTTCAAGCATATGTTTAAGTTCATCCCGAATTCCAACAAATTTGTCATGTAAGGGGCAGGGCTGCTTAGCATTACACTCATTAAAGCCTAAGGCGCAACCTTTATAAATTGAGTCGCCATCTATTGCATAAACAATATCGGCTAGCTTAATAGCATCAATTCTTTCCTTCTGTATTTGAAACCCGCCATATGGACCTTTGACAGATTCCAAAATATCGTTCTTGGCCAATTGATGCAATATCTTAGCGGTGAAAGCCACGGGCGAATCAATTTCGCTTGCAATCTCTTTAAGGCTTACCCGTTTTCCTTCCAGGGATTGTAGTGCTATATAAGTACTGGCTTTAATACCATATTCACAGGCTTTTGAAAACATTTATTTTAGAATTATAATTATTTCAAAGGTAGGTTATTTTCTTATTTCGGACAAAGTTATCATAAATAAGAAATCTAACTTTAATTTTCCAATCTAAGGCTGAATTTCATTTTCTGAAATATTCAGAATTATAGAAATAGTAAAGAGCTCTTTAGAGATTATCATAAAATTGGCAATTTCAAAACTTAGTATTAGAAGTCAAATTTTTCACCAATAAAATACCCACGGCCAGTGGGATCAATGCGCTTATTATGGTTAACAGTACAGGGTATTCAGCAAAAGAAGGCCATCTTAGCCAGAGTTGCATGCCTCTATAAAAAATTAGTAATTCAGAAAAGATAAAGCCTATAAGGTATAAGATCAATATTTGCCAATTAAGTCTTACCAATTTAAAGTGTTCCAGAAATGCGAACAGGCACAGGCTCACCACTCCCAGAAAAGTCCAATGCAAATAACCAATCACGAAATCTTTATAAAGAAGGGCCAGGTTGGCAAAATAGGGGAGCGCGCTTAGGAGTTGAAATAGAATTTTAACTGTCAATAAAAGTCCGCTAAGCTTTAAAAGTTTCAGCACCCTCGGGGATAGCTTCTTTTTAAAAACCGGCCATGCGTCGTGAAGAATTCTGAAGAAATAATAGAATGCAAGCATCTGTACTATGGCGCCCACTGCCGCCAGGATATAAAAAATAACGGGTGGTTTTGTCCATAATACCGAAAGGAAAAAGCTTAGAATGATGCTGATGTTGAGCAGTAGAAAGAAGCTACGGAACTGTTTCCGGTCTGTTTTAACAGAAAGCTGTTCCATTATGTAAAACAAGATTCCGATGAGCGCCAGTATAAACCAGCCGTTATATTGAAAGTGCAAATAGAAGTAGATTGAGAGCTTATACCAGACAGAAGCCTTGCCCAGGGTGGCCATAACACCCCCAACCGCCCACGGCCCAATGCTGGATAAAATCATATACCAAATTGAAGCCTTTATACATACATAGGAATTAGCTTTTTTATACTTTTTGGGAATATGTTTAAAGATAAACCAGGCCAGCCAATACGTGGCGATAAGAAACAGCGTGGAGAAAATTATAGATATAAATGCGTAGCCCTGAAATGGAAAACTAAGCAGCATGCCTATAATACAAATATTGGTGAACCAGATAATACGTCTATAGAGACGTGATTTTCCGGTTTCCGATAAATAGAGCTTATAGATTAGGGTGACCAGCGCTATATACACCCAGCCCAGTAGGGCGACGTGGGAATGCGCATGCACTATAAACCCGTAATTTGCCGGAATAGGAAAAATATAGAATAACCTCAAAAAAACGCCCATTAAACCCACTAGCAGAAAATAGGCCAGGGCAATGTTGGTATGTTTTTTTAAGAGCTGCACCAATAGATAAAATTTTCAGAATTATTCGATGTAAATATAAAAAGGAGCAGTTTAAATCTAACAAATTACAGGCTCTGATTTTCCCGCATAATTTAGATTTTAAAACTGCCCCCTTCTTTTTTAAAACCCCTACTTTTTCTCTATTGGGATTTCTTTATTCCGGTTTATGGTAAATACAAACCATACAAAAGCTATTAACCCAATGGCAAAAATAGTGTCTCCTATTACCCGTAGCCATCGTAGTGTGTCCATGCCGGGTTGCTGCATAAATTCTGCGGAACGGGCATACCACATTCCTTCATTCACGCTGGCTATGGTTTGCAGTAAGCCAATTGGGAGGACGCTTAACAACACCATCAATAGTAAACCGATGTTTATGGACCAGAAACTAAAACTCAGCAATTTGTTGTTCCAAATTTTAACCCGGTATAAACTACGCAGTACAAAAAGCATCAGTCCAATCCCCAGCATTCCATAAACCCCGAACAATGCGGTGTGGGCGTGAACGGCGGTAGTGTTCAATCCCTGCATATAGTACAGGGCTATAGGCGGATTAATAATAAACCCGAAAATCCCTGCACCCAGAAAATTCCAGAAGGCGACGGCGATGAGGCAGTAAATAGGCCATTTATAGTCTTTAAGCCATTGGGTCGCCTTGCTAAGCATATAATTTTCGTAAACTTCATAGCCAATTAATACCAGCGGAACAACTTCCAAGGCACTGAAGGTGGCCCCAAGAGCCATGACCGCGGTAGGGGTGCCACTAAAATAAAGGTGGTGGAAGGTTCCCAATATCCCACCAGATAAGAAAATGATAGTTGCCAAAAGAACGCTTAGGGTTGCGGTTTTGGTACGTAATAATCCTAGCCTTACAAAGAGAAAAGCCGAAACCACCGTAGCGAAAACTTCAAAAAAGCCTTCTACCCAAAGGTGCACCACCCACCAGCGCCAGTATTCGGCTATGGCCAGGTTGGTTTGGCGACCCCACATCAAACCGGCTGCATAAAACAACGCAATAGCTGCGGAAGAAACCAAAAACATGATCAATAAATTCCTTTCTGAAGTTTTGCTTCTAATTACCGGTAAAAGTGGCCTTACCATAAGTGCGAGCCAAACAAATAATCCTACCAGCAGAAAGATTTGCCAGAAACGGCCAAGATCAACATATTCGTAGCCCTGATGCCCAAACCAGAAATTTTCAGCCAGCCCAAGTTTTTGCATTACTCCCATCCACTGTCCGGCCATGGACCCAAGTACAATAATAAGCAGGCAGATAAAAAGGAAATTGACCCCAAATTTTTGATATTTTGGATCTTTCCCGGAAACCGCCGGGGCAATATAAAGACCTGTGGCCAGCCAGGCCGTCGCGATCCAAAGAATTCCCAGTTGCACATGCCAGGTCCTCGAAATTGAATAAGGCAATATGTCGGCTAATTTAAAGCCATAAAAAGCATCGCCTTCCACACCATAATGGGCGGTAACCACTCCAAAGGTTACCTGCACCAAAATAAGCAGGCTCACCACCCATAGGTATTTCTTGACGGCGAGCATAGACGGGGTAATTGATTGCCGCATTAAAGGATCTTCGACCGGCCTTTCCGGCTGCTCTTCCTCCTTCATCCGGGCGTGGTAAAAGATCATCATTCCAATACCAAAGAGAAGCAGGATAATGCTAAAACCTGTCCAAAGGAGCAGATCCCCCGTAGCTTTATTGCCAATAAGATCATCTGGTGGCCAGTTATGTGTATAGGTAACATCAGATCCCGGCCTTTCTGTGATGGCCGCCCAGGAAGCCCAAAAGAAGAACCCGGTCATTTGTCGCATCCTGGTTTCATCCTTTATCGAATTCTTGGGAATGGCATAATTATTCCGAAGCTCATCCAACTCGGGATTCTCCATAAACAAGCCTTTGTAATAGCTATTCAAATATTCCACTGCTTCGGCTCGAATTGGGGAAATAGTGATTGTGTTATCGGCTTCATTATAGGTGTTTTCGCGCATTTCTATCTGCAACCGCCGTTCCAGCCCCGCTTGCTGTTCACTGCCAAGATTTTCATAGGATATCGAGTATTCCTCCTCGGACCAGTGATTCAGGATATACAATGCTTCCCGGTGTAACCAGTCTGCAGTCCAGTCCGGGGCGGTATAGGCCCCATGCCCCCAAATAGAGCCTACTTCCTGGCCCCCCATACTCTGCCATACATTCTGGCCATCTTTAATATCCTGTCCTTCAAAAACCACCGTACCATCTGAACTTACAACCTGACTGGGCATTGGAGGCGCTTTTTGGTAAATCTCAAAACCGTAATAACCCAGAACGGCAAAGGAAACACTAACAATAAACGCAAAAGCAATCCAAAGTTTTTTTTCTTTAGACATAAAAATTAATTTTAGATGAGGATGATTTTTTAATAAGAAAACCTATCAGGTGCCGACAGCTATACGGGATAAAACCAGATAAATTTAAGTGTATATTCTATTTTTCGCTATTAAGCTCTTTTTCCAGTTCTGCAGATTTTGGGAACAGGATGTTGTTTTCTAAATGTATATGTTGGTGAAGATCGGTTTCAAATTCCTGAAGTAAGGCAAAAGTTACTCTATAGGTGTTACAGGCGTCCTGGGGAGGGGTGTAGTTATTGCTTAAATCATCGATCAATCTAAAGCGTTCCCCTTCGGTTTCATGTTCCATCATCATCATTTGTATGGGGTTTTGCACGGTTCCAAAATGTGGTTTCTCCAGCTTGTTTCCGGTCTGTTTTGCCTGCACCATTTTACGAATTGCGGGGAAAAGGATGATTTCTTCCTTTTTCATATGCGCTGCAAGTTCGCCAGCAGATTTGTTGAAATGTTCTGTGATCTCAAACAGTTCAGGATGACGCTCCCCGTGGACCCTGCACAATTTTTCCAGGTAAGGCTTTAATACCGGAATTTTTTCTTCTACATAACGATGGTGCTTTTTCTCGATATAATCTGCCAGAAGATCTAAAGGCCAGGTTTTATAATCAACCGTGGCTTTTTTTACTTCCTGCTGAATCGCATTAATTTCGTTGATAAGCACTTGAGCCTCTATTTTACTTTTCTCTGCAGCCTCCTGGATGCTCCTGTTTCCCTGGCAACAGAAATCGATTTTATGATTTTTAAAAATTTGCGCGGTTCGGTAGTCTTCTGCTACAATTTGTCCGATTGGTTTTTCTATTAAATTTTCCATATTACAGATTTATAATTTTTAGTATTTATTTCAAATTTCTACAACACCTGGAATGTAAAATATGATCTTTATCATAAAATGACAAATTTGTCCGAAATAAGAATAAATTTTTTTCTGTTTAATTTTTTTCCCAGAATGTATCCATGTATTCTTCTTTAGATCCTATCTCGAAATGTATTTCCTCAATTTTTTTGAGTTCCTGTTGTGTAGCCACTTTTTGGATTTCAGCAAACAAGACTCGTTCTTCAAAGCGGATATGTGCCTCCAGTTCTTCTTCTAAAAGACTTAGGGAATTTTTGGGATTGTCCTGATCGTGAAAAAGGCGTTCAATACGACGGTGTTCTTTTAAAGCACGCACTATTAGTGCATCCCTGACGCCTAAAATTGGAAAAATATGATCTTCTTCCAGTTTAAAATGCGGTTCGATTTCATGCACAAAGAACCAGTCTGCATAAGCTTTTAACCGATTTACAGAAATATTTCCTGCAAATCCTTTGCGCAGTTTCCAAGAAAATAGCAAACCAAAATGATGTTGGCGGCTAAGCGGTTTCAAGGCTTCGTGACGTTTTAAAGGTTTTTTATCATCCATAATTTAATTCGATTTAGTGCTTTAAAAATGTATGCCCGGACAATATCATTATTTTCTACATATCCGGCAATAAAGTCCTCTATGTAAAATAAAAAACTTATTCTTTGTTTATATAGTTTCAGACCTCATTTCACAAAACATCATTTCCTGCAGGATGGCATTTCCTTTATCTTTGTTGTACCAAACCTGAAGATCTGTTTTAAGCTGATCATCTATGGCGCCATGTTCCTGAATATAGGCATCTACCACTTGGGTCGCGGCTTTGGAGCGCGGCCCCCAATAATCGATTAGGTGATAGTTTTTATCAAGAATAATGAGCTTGGGGATAGAACGCGATCCTTTGGTGAGGAAAGCATCTATAAGTTCGGGGTTCTCATCGCGTAAAACTATTTTTAGTTCTATTTTCTCTGAATTTTCAGCAATTTTATTGAAGAAAGGAAGGCTTTGGGCGGCATCACCACACCAGGGTTCGGTGATCACCAGCCAGGTTTGCTTTTCATTGATTTCCTGAAAACATTGCCTTTGCCCTTCTGAAAGTTTTATGGTTTTATCCAAACGTTTACTTCGGCTAAAATTGAGTTTCGTATAGTTGATTTTCTCTGAACTAGGCTCCCCAGTGGTTCTTCCTTCAGTTACCAGTTGTTTAAAAAGCAAATTATATTCAGCATAGCTCATAGCCCTGGTTACAGATTGTTTAATTAATTCTTCCATATTATATGAAATTTAAATGACTTTTTTAAACAAAGTTGTTTTGGTATTGCAAACTGTTAATTCGGCAACTTCCAAAGATTTTTCAAATGCTTCCTGATTGCTGTCCAGGACTTCTTTTTTCAACAATTCCCGATAATAACCTATTCCCTCTAAAAGATTATTACAATATGTTTCCCAGTTTTTAAGCATTCGTTTATCAGGATTTTGTGTACGGGCAATTTGCTGTTCAAGAAAATCGATATAAAGTTCCAATTCCTTAACAAACATGTGGGGCCTGCCTGTTTGATGCATAAGGTTGGAGCGGCCGTAAATATGGTCAGTCATTTCACGTAAAGTGGAAACTTTTGAGAAATTTATAATATTGGGACCGGGACATATAGTAACTGCCTTTTGTTTTTTCAGGAATGGTACTTCATATTTCAATGGGGCCGCGTTACTTAATCCTACACAGAGGCATTCCTTACTAAGCAAATCTTCTTTTTGTTGCTGGTACTCTGCATCAGGCAAATTACTTTCTTCCAGTTGCTTTAGCTTCAATTTTTGATATTTTCGGGAAGCGGTGCAGATTGGCTTTTTGGTAAATTCGGTGTTGGAAACCAAAAATTTCTCGGTACACGGACTCCCGGGAGCGCCTTTTTCGATGCGGTTGAGCCTTTCGGTTTCTGCGCTGGTACCTTTTAAATAATTAAAACCAACCCCAAGCGGAGAAGACTGGCTCCTTATAACATCCTTTTCTTTAGAGTTTATCAGCAATTGCAATGTTTCCTCATCTACCGTAGTAGCTTCCGGACATAGCAAAAATGGTGTTCCCCAGCCTGTACTATCCACTTTATAATAACTGTGCAGTAAATTATCTTCATCAGAGGTGCCAATCCCACCCTGTACGGTGATTTTTATAGGGTGGGGCTTAGAAAAGTCCTGTTTCCCTTTTTCAATTATTGCCGGGTTGTATAAACTGAAAAGATTTTCCTGAAGTTCTTCCTTTTTTTCTCTGAATTCATTTAAAATCGGGCCCATCAGTAATCCCTGGGTGGCGAACACATGGCCGCCACAGTTCAGTCCAGATTCAATCCTGAATTCACTTACCCAAATTCCTTTTTTGGCCAAATATTTACCCTGGATAAGTGCCGACCGGTAATCGCTTACTTTTATCACTACTTTTTTATGAAAATGTCCCCATGCTATCGCGTCAAATTCCCTAAAATCCTCCATATAATTGAACAATCTTGGGTTCATTCCCGCGGAGAAAATAATGGATGAATTGTTTAAATCACTCGTGGCATAGGCTTTTAAAGCGGTTAGAGCATCTGAAGCATTAGGTATAGGGAGATCCTCTTTACCCAGATTGTCCTTGTCCACTTTGGTCATTATATTGACTTCAATAGCGCCGGGCCTCATTTTTTCTTTGAGTATATTTTCCAGGTTTTCCTTTTCGGAAGGATTTTCTGTAAGCAAAAACTTTTGAAATGTTTTTTTGAGTTCCCCGGTATCTGGAAGCATCTCAAAATACTTCATGAGATCTGAACCCAGCGTAAAAGTAGAAGCCTTAATTTTTTCAAATTCAGTGTTTACCAGTTTTTGCATTAGGTTCAAATAACTGGTGATTCGTTTTACCCGGTAATCTTCTTCTTTGATGCCTATAGAAGTATAAGCTTCACCGTTTTTCTGGGTGTAATGCTTCCGCATTGCTTCCATTAAATTATCTTCTATGATAGATATAGCCGAATTTATACCATAACAGGCCACTTTTATGGGGGAATCTATGGAATATGCCAGGCCCATTACGGGAATGTGAAAATTATGGGGTGATGATATTTGCATGAAATATTTGTTTTTTATGGGCAAAGATGTTCAAGCTTTTCTATCTATTATATGACGCTGGTCATATATTGGTGGATTTGGTAATCCTTTCCTCTCGAATTCGATATAAAATTTGTTTTTTATTATAAGCTTACCCATTTAGACACCTAACATAAGTTTTTGAACGAGAAACTGCAGACTAGCTTTTTTGTTTCTTTTTCAGCAATGGAAAAAGAAAAGAATGAAAATATGCTTCGACTGCGCTTGCGATGACGAATAAAACTAAAGACTAACTTAAATAGTCGTTCCGAACGAAGAGAGGAATCTCATGATCAATTAGCAATAACCAATTTACCGAAATCCTGCTTGCACATTTCGACTCCGCTCAATGTGACAAAGAATTCGTCATTCGCCCGTGATGACATTAGTGTTATTATTCCATTTTTTCCATGATCTCAAACCATCTTTCAGTTTTGGACTCGATGTTATTTTCCACCTCACTTAATTTTTTAGATTCCGCGGCAATTTCTTCAGTACTCAGATCTTCCAGAAATTTTTTCTGAATAGTTTCCTTTTTCCTCTCCAAAGTGGCAATTTCCTTTTCCAGTTTGCTAAACTCTTTTTTTTCAGCATAACTTAGGTTGGCCCCGGCATTATTTTTATATTCTTTTTTGTCCTCTTTTGTATTATTTTCTTCAGAAGAAGTTTTGTCCGGTTTAGGCTTAGATTGTAAATATTCCCGATAATCGGAATAATTTCCGGGGAAATCATTTACTTCAGCCTGTCCTTCAAAAACAAAAAGATGATCGGTTATTTTGTCCATAAAATAGCGATCATGAGAAACTACGATAATACATCCCGGAAAATCGAGGAGAAAATTCTCCAAAACATTCAGGGTCAAAACATCAAGATCGTTGGTGGGTTCATCCAGAATTAGAAAATTTGGATTCTGAATTAGCACCGTACAGAGATAAAGCCGTTTTTTTTCACCACCACTCAGTTTTTCAACAAAATCGTATTGTTTTTTGCGATTGAATAGAAAGCGTTCCAGGAGCTGTTCCGCGGAAATTTGTCGGCCTTTTTTAAGCGGAATGTAATCCCCAAACTCCTTGATCACCTCAATCACTTTTTGACCGGGTTTAATTTTAATCCCTTTCTGCGTATAATAACCAAATTTCACAGTTTCGCCAATGACGATCTTTCCGGTATCGGGTTGTAAGTTGCCCGTTAACATGTTAAGGAAGGTAGATTTCCCGGTTCCATTTTTACCGATGATCCCCATTCGTTCGCCTTTTTGAAACGTGTAACTGAGGTTTTTTATCAGTTGTTTTCCGCCTAACTCCTTGGAAATATTGTGAAGTTCCACGATTTTGCTCCCCAGTCGTTCCATATTCAGTTCCAGCTGAACTTTATGATCCTGCCTGCGCTGACTGGCCCGATGTTTTATATCGTGAAAATCATCAATTCGGGACTTAGACTTAGTGGTTCTCGCCTTTGGCTGCCTGCGCATCCAATCCAATTCCTTTTTGTAGAGCTGCTGTGCCTTATCTGTATTGGTATCTTCCAGTTGATGTCTTTCTTCTTTCTTATCGAGGTAATACGAATAATTTCCTTTGTAAGTATAGAGTTTCCCCTCTTCCAGTTCGATGATCTCGTTGCAAACCCTTTCCAGGAAATAACGATCATGGGTAACCATAAAAATGGTGAAATTTTGATTCTTGAAATAGTCTTCCAACCACTCGATCATGTCCAGGTCCAGATGGTTGGTAGGTTCATCCAGAATAATAAAATCAGGTTTTTTAAGCAGCATTCGGGCCAGGGCAAGACGTTTTTTCTGGCCTCCGGAAAGATTTTTGACTTCCGCATGCAGATCTTCCAGGTTGAGTTTATAAAGAATTTGTTTGTATTCCGTTTCGAAGTCCCAGGCATGGTTAGCTTCCATGGCATCCATCGCTTTTTGAAGCGCATTTGCGTCATCTGGATTTTCTAAGGCTTTTTCATATTGTGCCACTACTTTGAGTGTGGGATTATCGCTGGAAAATATGCTTTCTTCAATGGTTAAGGTGGGATCCAAATCTGGCTCCTGCGACAAAAAAGCAACCCGAATATCATTTCGGTAAATCACCTGGCCGGTATCGGGGGAGTCTTTTCCAGAAAGAATATTGAGCAGGCTGGTTTTTCCGGTGCCGTTTTTGGCCACAAAACCTACTTTTTGATCCTTATTAATTCCGAAACTAATATTTTGGAAAAGCTCGCGCTCTCCGTAGGCTTTGGCAATATTTTCAACTGAAAGGTAATTCATTTATTATCTGTCGTTAGTCGTTAGTCTGTGGGGTGTTGAAAAATGTATAATGTAATTAATTTCTCTTCACTCTTCACTGCGAAGATCTCGGCGGCAAAGTTATCAGGAATAAAGTAATAACACATCTTCGGGCTTGGAAAGTTGGAATGTATTAATACATCAATTTGAAAATGTAATAATTTGAAAATTTGAAATATACCTTTAATCAAAAATCTGAAATCCGGAACCTGGTTTCACGTCACTGCGAAGGAGCATAGCGACTGAAGCAGTCTCTTTAAGTTGAGTTTAAAAAATGGGATTGCTTCGCTTTGCTCGCAATAACGTCTCTAATGAAGTTTAAAAGTTTAAAATTGGGAAGTTGGAGGCTGGAGGCTGGAAAATGTGTCAGCCCAACAACTACCAACTAACAACTACCGACCAACGACTACCAACTACCGACTCCAGAATTACAGAAAATACAAATCAATGAGAAATCCTTTACATTATTTTATTATTTGCCTGTAAAAACTATATTTGTTAAAACTATGTGAAGCCCTTTATGCGATTTAAATCATTTTTGTTTTTATTCGCTGTCCTACTAGCCCTAACCTCCTGTGTTTCTACTAAACAAATGTCTTATCTACAGGACTACGGGGAAGAAGTAGATAGCATTGTACAAATACAGCGTTTGCGTAATCCCTATCGTATTCAGGTTGGGGACCTTCTAAGTATTCGAGTGAAAGCACTGGACCAGAATATTGTTGGAATGTTCAATCCTATTGGAAGTGAAAATCCCAATGCTACAACAGAGGAGGCGGTTTATTTTGACGGCTTCACTGTAGACGAACATGGTAATATTCGTGTTCCCACCATGGGGGAGATGAATGTCTTAGGATTTACAGAAAAAGAAGTCCGTGAAAAAATAGAAAAAAAACTACTGGAAGAATATTTTCGAGAAGAAGCGAATATTTTTGTGACCGTAAAGCTTGCCGGAATTCGATATACTACATTAGGTGAAATAAGTCAGGGTAGTCAGGTAGTCTACAAAGAACAGCTCACTATTATGGAAGCCATCGCCAATGCCGGTGGAATTTCAGATTATGGAGATCGGGAAAAAGTCCAGATCATTCGGCAATATCCCCATGGGGAAGAAGTACATACGATAGATGTAACAGATTTAGATGCTTTAAATAGTCCCTATTACTATATACAACCCAATGACATGATCGTGGTAAATCCATTACCCAGAAAAGCGTTGGGTCTTGGAACTAGCGGGCTTGAAGTTTTTAGAACCGTAATAAGTCTTATTACCTTAGCTACTTCAATTTACTTTCTAACGACAAGATAATGGCGCATGAAGATGATCACATATCCGATGTAGGTTCGACCTTTGATTTTAAGGGTTTTCTGCTGAAAATTTTAAGTTACTGGCAATTGATTTTACTATCGATTGGGATAAGCCTCTCCGTAGCTTATTACAATAATGTTCGTAAGCTCCCGGTTTATCGTTTGGATAATATGATCTCGATAAAAGACGATCAAAATCCATTTTTCACTTCTAATACCAGTTTAACTTTCAATTGGGGGGGGACGAGCGATAAAGTAAGCACTGCTATAACTATCTTAAATTCCCGTTCGCATAATGAAGAAGTTGTTGAAAAGCTGCAGTATTATATTAACTATCTGGAAGACGGCGAATATCAGCGGGTAGATGCCTATGGTAAAACTCCATTTAAAGTAGAGGCAGATA
The DNA here is from genome assembly GCF_023718305.1 of Gramella sp. AN32. GTDB lineage: Bacteria > Bacteroidota > Bacteroidia > Flavobacteriales > Flavobacteriaceae > Christiangramia > Christiangramia antarctica. The sequence continues at coordinate 353,234 of NZ_QEYO01000001.1, read as the reverse complement.
CCGCGGCATTTCAGGCCAATAATGTTACCATGACGGTTTCTATGTTAGATGAGAATTCATTTAATATACAAGCCGATATTCCTAACAATCTTGCACGAACCAATTATAGAAGTAAAGAGACCGATACCAGGCTAATGGAGGCCAACAAATTTAATCGTGATTTTAAAATAGGGGAACATATTAAACTTCCCTTTTTCTCAGGTATTTTCCAAAGGACAAATCAACCTATACAAATTGGTAAAAAGTTTTATATCAGTTTTGGGGGATTTGACGGCACTGTGGGAAGGTATAGGGGTGTAAGTGTTGCCCCTCAGGGAAATGGATCTTCAGTGCTTCGCTTATCCATGACCAATTTAAATAAAGCCAGGATTGTGGATTATTTGAATGGTACTGTGGCGGTATTGAGCAATAATATGCTGGAACGTAAAAACTTATTTGCGACCAAAACAATTAGATTTATAGACAGTACACTAACCGCACAACAGGATACCCTAAAAATTGTACAGGATGAATTGAACGCTTTCAAAAAAGAGAATTCTGTCATGGAAATTTCAGCAGAAAGCGGGCAGTTATCTAGCAGACTTGCAGACTTGGATTTAAACAAAGAACAAATCCGCAGGAAACTAAAATATTACGAAAACCTGGAAGACTATTTACAAAACAGGGAAGATTATTCCAATGTCCCTGCACCTTCTGTAGCAGGAATCGATGAAGGTAGTATTTCCAGTGGGGTATCAAAGATTATCAGTCTTGCCGAGGAAAGACGTAATTATGAATATACCTTGAGGGATAATTCCCCTATATTCGATGATATAGACCGACAAATAAACTCGATAAAAGCTATAATTCTTGAAAATATTCAGTCCTCTAAAGGACTACTGAATAATGAAATAAGGGATATTAACGGTCGGATTTCCAGGATCGAGGGTGAAGTAAAAAAACTTCCGCAAGATGAACAGGATCTTTTAAGGATACAAAGAAAGTATGCCATAAATGAGCGTACCTATAATATGTTTCTGGAAAAACGGAGCGAGGCAGGTTTGGTAAAAGCGGCCAATGTAAGTGATGTTTTAATAATTGATAATGCCAAAGATACAGGAGGTGGGCGTATAGGACCAGATACCCAACTTAACTATGTCATGGCTGTGCTTACCGGCGGACTTATTCCCCTGACTTTTGTCTTTCTACTGGTTTTTCTTAATACCAATATTCATAATGCCCAGGAAATTACCCGCTTATCTCCAATTCCAATAATAGGTTTAGTAGGTAAAAATAAGTCGGATACCAATCTAGCTGTATTTAATGCTCCAAAATCCTCTGTTTCCGAAAGCTTTAGAGGTGTGCGATCCAGTCTCCAATTCCTTTATAAGCGCCAGGGGGTTACCGGTTCAAAAACCGTGTTAATCACCTCTTCAGTTTCCGGGGAAGGAAAGACCTTCTGTGCCATGAACCTGGCTACGGTATTCGCGTTAAGCGAAAAGAAGACGGTCCTGGTTGGGGTAGATTTACGTAAACCAAAGATATTTGATGATTTTAAACTAAACAATGATTTGGGGATTGTGAATTATATGATCGATCAGGCAACCGCCGATGAAATTATTCAGCACAGTGAAATACCCTATCTTGATGTTATTACCTCCGGGCCTGTTCCGCCAAATCCATCGGAGTTATTGATGACTGAAAAGATGGACGAATTAATGAATAAGTTAAAAGCAGAATACGATTATATAATTTTAGATACCCCACCAATAGGTATGGTTGCCGATGCATTGAATTTGGTGAAATTTGCCGATGCCACACTTTACCTTATAAGGCAGGATTATACGAAGCGGGGCATGCTTGAAACGATTAATGAAAAGTTTAAAAAGGAAGAGATCAAAAACATAAGTTTTGTCTTAAACCATTTTGTTCATAGCGCAAAATATGGCTATGGCTATGGCTATGGCTATGGTTATGGTTATGGTTACGGTTACAATCGATATGCGAAAGGATATTATGGGGCCACTCCTTCCCGCATGCATCAGCTGAAAACGTCCTGGAAAAAATTTATGAGAAATTTTGAGTGAACAAATGTTTGTTGTTTATAGTTTATGGTTGAATTATAGGTAAGATTGAAAGATTTGAGGATATTGAAAGTTGGAAGTTACCCCAAATTATTTGTCAAAAAGTAGAAACAATCTTTATCGAAACTGATTTCGGTAAAAATTTTCAATTGCGTAATCAGATGGAAAAAAGTTCAGAATCAAGAATGGACAATATTGCTGAAGGTTTTGGTAGAGGCGGAAACCAGGAATTTCATAACTTTTTAAGTTATTCAAAAGAATCGGCTACCGAATTAAAATCCCAATTATATGGAGCTTACGACAAAAAGCTTATTTCTAAAGCTCAGTTCGAGAATTTATCTGTCAAATGTGATGAAGTTGAAAAATAACATGGGTGCATTCATGTTTTACCTAAGAAAATCTGGTTTAAAAGGTGTCAAATTAAAAAAAGATTAGTTGGTTTTAAACACCAAACACCAAACACCAAACACCAAACACCAAACACCAAACACCAAACACCAAACACCAAACACCAAACACCAAACACCAAACACCAAACACCAAACACCAAACACCAAACACCAAACATTGAACAAAGCGAACCAAGACGACTGGCTATACGAAATAACCCCTAAGCGGAAACTGATAGACCTCAATTTCGTGGAGATCTGGAGATATAGAGATCTTCTTCTACTCTTTGTAAAGCGAAATATAGTTACGGTTTATAAGCAAACCATTTTGGGACCCCTATGGTATTTTATACAGCCGCTTTTTACTGCGGTCACTTTTACCCTGGTATTTAATAATATTGCAAATATTCCTACCGGCAAGGTGCCTCCCTTTCTTTTCAACCTGGTAGGAATCACCGCATGGAATTATTTTTCTCAGTGTTTTACTGGTACATCTGATACCTTTCGCGCAAATGCAGGTATTTTTGGAAAAGTGTATTTTCCCAGGGTTATAATGCCATTGTCTAATGTGATCACAAATCTATTTAAGTTCGGGATTCAAATGGGAGTTCTAATAATTGTTTATTTATATCTAATTTGGAATGGTACAAATATAAGTCCTAATTCAAACCTGCTCTTATTTCCGGTTTACGTTTTAATGATGGCGCTGTTAGGTCTTGGATTGGGGATGACGATCTCGGCCTTTACCACCAAATATCGTGACCTCACTGTATTAGTTGGTTTTGCAACTTCTTTATTGGTGTACTTTTCGGCAGTACCATATCCGCTTAGCGAAGTTTCTAAAAAAATGCCGGAATGGGCCTGGTTAGTTAAATATAACCCTTTAACTCAGATCATTGAAGGATTTAGATTTATGATTCTTGATACCGGAATATTTACCTGGTCCGGTTTCTTTTATACGCTTATTATCTCCCTGGTTTTATTCCTTTTTGGACTTATAATATTTAACAGAACTGAAAAGAATTTTATAGATACTGTATAATTAAGTGAAGAGTGAAAAGCGGAAAGTTGAAATTCTACCTCACATTGAGCGCAGTCGAAATGTGTAAGTTAGATGCTTAAAAAGTGAAAAAATGGAAATCAGAAATTTTCTCTAAACTTTTAAAAGGACGATTTAAATTTTTTGAGTTATTAATTTAAACACCGTATATTAAATCACTAAAATAGGCACTATGGAGATATTTAAAGGAGAAAATATACTGGACTTTGCAAAAGAATTCCCCGATGATGATTCCTGTAAGGCATATTTGGCGCAAGAAAAGTGGTGTGATGGGTTTATTTGTCCTAAATGTAGCCATACCAAAGGATGCGGAAAAGCCGGTCATAAATATCATTGTTATTCCTGTGGAAACGTGGAGAGCGCAACGGCCAACACCCTGTTCCATAAGGTAAAGTTCGGGCTTCGCAAGGCTTTCTTTATCGTTTTTGAAATGACTGCCACTACCAAGGGCATGTCCAGTATCCAGATTGGAAAGCGGTATGGGATAAGCCAGACCACGGCATGGTTCTTTATGCAGAAGGTACGCGATACCATGCAGAGCAGTGAACAACACTTATTGACCGGTAGGGTTCATGTGGACGAGTTCGTGGTAGGTGGGAGAGAGGACGGCAAGCAAGGGCGCAGCTATGACACCAAGAAAAAAAAAGCGGCGATCGCCGTGGAACTCACTGAGGACAATAAGATAAAAAGGGCTTACATAAGGTTCATCCAAGATTACTCCTCTAAATCCTTGAAACCCTTGTTCGAGAAGCACATTGCCAAGGATGCAAAGGTAACCACTGACGGCTGGCGGGGATACAACCCAATTGCCAAAGACTATGACATAGAACAAGTGCCCAGCAACAAGGGCAGGAATTTCAAAGAACTGCACACTGTTATAGGACAGATCAAGTCATGGTTGAGGACGATACCCTCCCACATAAGCAAAAAGCACGTCCAAGCTTATTTTAATGAGTTTTGTTACAGGATCAATAGATCCATTTTCAAGGAATCTATATTCCATAAAATCATTCAACGAATGGTTGGGGCAGCACCAATTTATCAAACCCAAATTATACGGAACGTAACTTTATAACTCGATAAATTTTATTTTCAGACAAGAGACAAGTATGCCTAAAAATAATAATATACCCCTTTTCTGGTGGAGTGAAACCCGACTGATGGGTAAGCATAAAGAGAATTATGGAGATTTGCTGTCTAAATATATTGTTGAAAAAATCTCTGAAAAGCAGGTCAAATGGGTACATCCCAAAAAACAACCATGGTATAAATTAAATAATCGAAATTATCTTGCAGCAGGTAGTATTATCCACCATGCTAATAAAAACAGTATAATTTGGGGAAGTGGTATTATAGATTTTGAGCAAAAAGTGGTTAATGCAGATTTTCGCGCCGTAAGGGGCCCTGAAACACGCAATTATTTAATTAATTTAGGCTATGATTGTCCAGAGGTATATGGAGACCCTGCGATACTCTTGCCGAATTTTTATATACCACAGGTTAAAAAGAAATTTAAACTAGGAATAATTCCACATTATACTGATTATAATCAGATTATTCAATTGTTCTCAAAAAACACGGAAATTAATATTATAGATTTAATGACCAATAGCATTGAGAAAACAACCGATGAAATTTTGAGTTGTGAAAAGATTATTTCTTCCTCTCTACATGGATTAATTGTACCTCATGCCTATGGCGTACCCGCTGTCTGGATTCCATTTTCCAATAAGCCATTTGGAAATGCAATAAAATATAAGGATTATTATAATTCTGTTGGGTGTATAAATTATGATGCTCCAGTTTTTAAATCGAACTATCAAATCGAAGATTTTATAAATCTTTTCAATAGTCTTTTTAATTTACCTGAGAAATCTAAAATTGTAAAGTTGAAAGAAGATTTGATGGCTTCTTGTCCATTTGTAAAAATTACGAGCTAGGCTTATGCATGAAGTAGCAGATCATAATCAGGACAGAAATAAGGAACATTATGAGAAGTTGTATGCAAATTATAATATTGCCAATACGCTATATTGGTTAAAGAATCTGGATCGTTTTTTGGAAAAGGCAACAACTACTGAAACAAGTTGGTATGCTTTGTATCAATTTGAGTTCAAAGAAAGGATAAAAGATAAATCAATTCTGGAAATGGGCTGTGGGGATTGTGTAAATGCTGCAATAATGGCTGGGCTTGGTGCAAAGGTATCCGCAAATGATTTAGCTTCAGCGAGTGGCGAAATTATTCGTAATTTGAATAAGAACCATGGCTTTAAATACCCAATAAAGTTTATTGAGGGAGATTTTTTAAATAATGGTCTTGAAGAAAGGAGTTTTGATTTTATTGTAGGGAAAGCTTTTCTTCATCACCTGGAAATTCCATTAGAAAAGAAATTTTTAAAAGAAACTTCCCGACTTTTAAAGTCAACTGGTGAAGCCCGGTTTTTTGAGCCTGCGGTCAATTCCAGAATTTTAGATGAAATTAGGTGGTATATCCCGGTCAAAGGGCGACCATCAAAATTTAATAGGAAAGCATTCAAGAATTGGAAAACAGAAGATCCCCATCCTGACCGCAGTTATAGTTCGATACATTTTGAGAATGCAGGGAAACAATTTTTTAAAAATGTAAAAATTGTACCTATAGGAACATTGGAAAGATTTAGTAGATTGTTAAAATGGGGTGAAAAAAGAAATAATTTTAAAAAATGGGCTCTTAAAAATGAACAGATACTCCCTCAATTAATTAATAAAAAATTTACCAGAAGTCAATTAATTATTTATCGCGAACCTAAATGACAGATGTTACTGTTAGTGTGTTTATGCTGACCTATAACCAAGAAAAATTCATTGCTCAGGCTATTGAAAGCGTTTTGATGCAAAAGTTGGATTTTGCTTTTGAATTGGTGATAGGAGAGGATGCCAGTACAGATAAAACCCCTGAAATTTGCAAAAAATATGAACGAAAATACCCAGAAATCGTAAAATTAAAATCTCACCGGGAAAATATAGGTTTAATTGAAAATTTCATTCAAACTTATAAGCGCTGTAAGGGGAAATATGTGGCAATATTAGATGGCGACGATTATTGGACAGATCCTTATAAACTAATAAAGCAAGTTGGGTTTATGGAAGAAAATCCAAATTCAAAAATTTGCTTTACCAGGATTAAAAATCTGTTTCCAAATAATTATTTGGTAACTCGCCAATGGAAAAACCTTAAGGATCCTTCTAATTTTGACGATCTAATATTTCACAATATTATACCATCGGTTTCGGCATTTATAAGAAAAGAAGATAATAGCCTGCCATCATGGATTCATCGTTTTCCATATGGTGATTGGCCATTATACCTTTGGTTGCTTAGAAACGGAGGAACCATAAATTTGATTGAAGGTATTACTGGAGTTTATAGGAGGGAAATTGGAGTTTCTGAAAAAATGAGAAAAGTTCCCAGTAAAATAGCAAAAGTCAATTTAGGTATTGTAGAAGCTGTCCAAAGTGATCAAAATTTTAAACATAGATCTAAAATTATTGTGACAAGCCTTACTAAACATCGTTATGATTTAATGGCATGTTATTTTCGTGAAGAAGAATTCTTTCGTTCAATTCATGTCGCTAACCTGATTTTTTGGAAAGAGCCTTTAAAGGTTTTAAAATCCTATGTATATCTTCTTAAAAGAAAGTTTCTAGTAAAGAATAGTTTGTAATTTAAGCTTATGAAAAGCTACATCAATGAATAACCTGCAAAGCAAAAGGTGAATATTATTTATTACTCACGAAACTTCAAGGAATGGTGCCCCAACTAATATTACAGGTGTGAGTTACAACATAGATGCATTAAAAGTTTATGCACCAAAACGATTGTCCTAGAAAATGGGGCGGTTGTTTGTGAAGAGCTTTTAATCCTGTAAATATTTTACATCACTTAACCAGGCCTTTAGCGTAATTAATTCCTTTTGTAGAACTATATCATGTTTTAATAAAGCCTCATATGCCAATAATAAATTATCAGTTAATTGCTTTTCAGGTGATATCACAGTGCTCACAATTTCTATTATTTCATCACAGTGTTTGTACATAGGGGTTTCTGAAATAAAATCTTTAATATAATCATGAGGATTCCTTTTCTGTATAACGCTGGCATTTGTAAAACCTAGCTGATAGTTAACCACATAATTGGTTGAGCAACCAGACCTCTTAAAATATCAATAAAGCGGAAGGTGACATATGAAGGCAAATATAATAAGGGGAATAATTGCTTAATGATAATTGTATTTTGAGTGTTAAATGGACATATAGTCCCTTTAGACAGGACAACTGGTGCTCTATCGTTAAAATAGCATAGCTCACACTGGTTAATCAATATATAGCATCTACATCAGGGTCTTCGTCTGCTAATCCCTGCCAGATTCCAACATTACAATTTTTCTCATTGAGGAGTACCTTAAAATCAAATCGTTTATTGATCAAATTCAAAGGTAATCCTCTTGGCCATATTTTTTGATCGGTAAAAAGCTGATATATATTAACAAATCCTTCATTTTCTTCTATACAGTCATATTTGTGTTCATTTAATGGAAAACTCCAGTTTTGTTTAGGAATATTATCATCATCGGTATCTATTCTTAAATCAGCCTTATTTTCCATTGCCAATAAATAACCCAGCATTTTCCTTGAATAATGATTGTAAGGTAGGTGTTGAGTTAACTGATAGCCCAATTTGTTTTGCTCATCTATGGACAAGTAGGTAGTATTTTCACAGTGCCAGTTTTCAGGGGATTTTTCATCGCCAACTACAATGAGATCATAGTCTTTAAATTTGGCAAAAGCCTTAACCGCTTCAGTTGGTTCAAAAATACTGGTTATGATGATAGATCTTTTCATTGTATTTCTTTCGATAAATTAGTTTGGCTTGACGTATAATGTTGTAAGCTTCCCTTAAATTAGAACTGCCTAATTTTTTATATAAAAATTGTCTTTTGGGGCATTATGCCGTGTAGGGCTTTCAACTAAAGGCAGGTTTAAGGAGCTTGATAGCTCATTTTCCCATTCATAGATAATATGCCAGCTAGGCCAGTTTTGATAGTGTCTGTCAGAAAGAATTCTGGTTAACTTCATAAAAATCTTATGTTATCCCTGGTTTTAGTTAAACTATACCCTACAACTGTAGTTGAATTCTTGTTAGATTATAATTAAAACAACCTATCTGTAAACAATAAAACTATAAATTTAAAAAAATAGGCTTATTGCTAGCCTATTTTTTTATTTTACACCTAAATTTACTCCCTTATAATTTTTTTTAAGCCCTGTTAATGAGCACAATTCTAAAAGCCGAAAATATTAGCAAACAATACCGCCTGGGAACCGTAGGATCGGGAACCCTGGGCGATGACCTTAAACGCTGGTGGTATGGAATTAGAGGAAAAGAAGATCCATTTCTACAAGTGGGAGCGGTGAATGACAGAAGCTCTGTGGCAAATGAAGATTACGTTTGGGCACTCAGGGATATCAATTTTGAGGTAAAGCAGGGAGAGGTTTTAGGGATCATAGGGAAGAACGGAGCTGGAAAATCCACCTTGCTCAAATTACTTTCACGGGTGACCGCTCCTACTACCGGAAGTATAAAAACCAGAGGCCGAATCGCATCTTTACTGGAGGTGGGCACCGGCTTTCATGGCGAACTTACCGGCCGGGAGAATATCTTTATGAATGGCGCCGTACTGGGAATGACCAAAACAGAGATCAAAAATAAGCTCGATGAGATCATCGCCTTTTCGGGATGCGAAAAATATATTGATACACCTGTAAAAAGATATAGCAGTGGGATGACCGTTAGGCTTGGCTTTGCCGTAGCAGCACATTTAGAGCCGGAAATTTTAGTGGTAGACGAAGTGCTGGCCGTGGGGGATGCTGAATTTCAAAAAAAGGCTATCGGAAAAATGAACTCTTTATCCAAAGGAGAAGGGAGAACCGTTTTATTTGTAAGTCACAACATGGCTAGCGTTAAAAGTTTGTGTACCAAAACTATTGTTCTGGAAAATGGGACTGTAGTTTTTGAAGGGGATTCGAGTGAGGGAATAGACCACTATCTTCAATTAAATAAAAATTCAGGCTTTGTTGGAGAATACTCAAAACATGTAGAAGAATCCGGAATACAAAGTCTTCAATTATTGGATAAAGGCAACAATAACCGGGCTGAATTTAGTTTCGATGAAACTATCAGTATTAATTCAAAAATTAAAATCAAGCAGAAACACTTGAATGCTCATCTGGGATTTAGAGTAATAGACAAAAATGAGAAAATCATATTTTCATCTGAAATTAAATTATCAGATAAAATTGAAAATGAAGGACATCATGCTTTTAAGGTTGAAATTCCCGCGTCTTTATTAGTCCCTGGTTTTTATACTCTAAGCTTTGCTTTACATCAGCCTAATATTAAGGTTTTAGACTATCTTGAAAATTGTCTTTCTTTTCACATTGTTGAAACTGGCTCTGATTTTCATATTTATCAGGGACAAGATTTCGGATGCATATTTGTTGATTGTTCCTGGAAAAAAATAAATACAACCAATTGAAGTGAAAAAGTTACTTAAAAAAATATACCGAAAGGGCTTAGAAGGGGATGTTCCAGCCAGGAAATCAGATTGTGTGAATTGTGTAACATCTTTTATGTATACAAATATTATGTTGCAAAATGGAAAGATCTGGTCTGAGCTTCTTAAGCAAAAAAACATAGAATCTATACAGGATGCTGAATTTAAGGTTTTTTCTCAATGGGGAGATGATGGAATTATTCAATATCTAATTAACTACTTAGATATTAAAAACAAAACATTTATTGAGTTTGGGGTAGAAGATTATCAGGAAGCTAATACAAGGTTTCTTTTAATTAATAACAATTGGTCTGGCTTGGTAATGGATGGTAATGAAAATAATATCGTAAAAATTAAAAGTGACGAGATTTATTGGAAATATGATTTGGAGGCAAAAGCTGCATTTATAACGGCTGAAAATATTAATCAACTTATCAAAGAAGAAGGGATCGATGGTGAAATAGGATTGTTACATATTGATATTGATGGTAATGATTACTGGATTTGGAAAGCTTTAGAAGTTGTGAATCCAATAATAGTAATCGTTGAATATAATAGTGTGTTTGGCAGCGAGAGAGCTATAACAATTCCGTATAAAGCAGATTTTAATTGGACAGAGACTCATTATAGTAATCTTTATTTTGGAGCATCAATTCCGGCTTTTTATGATTTGGCTAAGGAAAAAGGTTATGATTTTATAGGCTGCAATAGCGCTGGTAATAATGCTTATTTTGTAAAAAAAGATTCTTTAAAGAATTTGAAACCACTAACAGTGCAAGAAGGTTTTGTTAAGTCAAAATTTAGGCAATCCAGAGATCAAAATGGAAATTTAAATTACTTAAAAACAGAAGAACAGTTTACTACATTAAAAGAGCTTCCTGTTTATAATACTAGATCGAAAAAAGTTGAAACTATCTAAATATATCTTTAAAACTAAAAAAATAAATATTGATTCTATTTATCAAATAGGGAGTTATGAATTGAGACTACCACATAATCATCCATTACCAGGGTTTCAAAAAAATCATAGGTTATATGATAGGTTTCTACCAATTCTTGTTAAGTACTTAAACCCAGAAGGTATTATAGTTGATGTTGGTGCCAACATAGGTGATACGACAATAGCAATACTACAAAACTGTAAAAATTCAATTTTTGCTATTGAACCATCGGCTATATTTTTTCCTTATTTAGAGAAGAATGTAAATAAATTACCTTTATCCGAAAAGAAAAGAATTTCCTGCTTCAAAAAATTTATTGGTACTGGAAATATTAAAGGAGAGTTTTCACATGGTAATGGAACGGCAAGGATAAAAGAAAAGATTAATTCGAGTTCAATTAATTTCACCTCACTTGCAGAAATAGTCAATAATCAAAGTTCTATTGAATTAATTAAAGTTGATACTGATGGATATGATTATGATGTTTTAATTTCATCTGAAGAAATATTAAAGCAATCAGAACCAATTATTTTTTGGGAGAATCAAATGTTTGAAGATTTTCAAGCGAAAGGTTTTGCAGAACTTTATGATAGATTATGGGATATTGGATATAAGTATATATTTATATTTGACAACTTTGGAAATTTATTGTTAGAATTATCTGATTTTGAAACGTTAAAAAAAATAAATTCCTATGTTTCTACAATGGATATGGGAGATTCTACCAGAACTTTTTTTTATACTGATATCCTGGCAACTACAGAAAAGAATTTTTCTAAGACACAACTCGCGATAACAAATTTTAAAAAAGATTGGATAAATAAAACAAGTAAAAATTCGAAAAACTAAAGTGAAAGTACTTATAGATAATCAGGTTTACGAAAATCAAAAATTCGGAGGTATTAGTCGATATTTTAATGAGTTGCAGCGTGAAAATGGTAATATGGAAAGAATGCCACTTTTTCAACATAAACCTTCAGTAAAAAAAAGTATATATGATAGGCTAAGGTCTAAATTTAAACTTATTCCTGTTATAACTAAACAGGAATTTTCGAGTAAAGATGAGTTTTATAATGCTCAATTAAATAAGCTGGATTATGATGTTTTTCATCCAACATATTATGATAACTATTTTTTAAATAGCCTTAAAAAACCATTTGTGCTCACGGTTCATGATATGATTCACGAAAAGTATCCTGAATACTTTGGTACCAGTCCTGATTCAATAAACAAACGCCGACTTTGTGATGTGGCAGATAGAATAATTGCTATCTCAGAAACAACAAAAAAAGATATCATAGATATTTTTGGGACTTCGGGAGATAAAATAAAGGTAATTCACCACGCTACTAATTTTCAATCTATTCAGTCTTTAAAACCTCCCTTTAATTATGAGGAAAAAGAATATCTTTTATTTACTGGGAATCGTAATGCTTATAAAAATTTCTTAACTTTTTTGATTGCTGTAGCTCCCTTGCTCAATAAAAATAAAAACCTGATCCTTATTTGTACGGGGTCTGGCTTCAATGACATTGAAAAAAAATGGATTAATGATCTCCAACTTAATCACGGAGTAAAACATTATTACTGTAGTAATGACAATGAGTTAGTGTATCTATACCAGAATGCGAAATGTTTTGTATTTCCATCTTTGTATGAAGGTTTCGGGTTACCACTGTTAGAAGCTTTTGCCGGTAAATGTCCGGTAGTAAGTAGCTCAGGAGGATCATTAAAGGAAATTGCCGGTGACGCAGCGGTTTATTTTGATCCTAAAGACATTAAATCTATAAGGAACTCTATTTACAAAGTAATATCTGACAAAGGATTACAAGAGGAATTAATAAAAGCGGGAGAAAACCGATTGAATGGTTTTTCATGGGAGAAGTGTCGGAAAGAAACTATGGATCTATATTTAAGGGTAATTTAATTTAGAACAACAATATCTATGGACTTAAAGCCATATAATAAAAAAGTCCTAATTCTAGGAATTACAGGTCAGTATGGTGCTTACCTCGTAGAATCCCTGCTTAAAAAAGGCTATAAGGCGGTGTCAAACGTCGATCTTTCATGTTTAATAAGAAAGGATAGATCTCTATATCAGGATCTGAAAAGGATGTCAAGATTAAACTGTATAATAGAAATCTAACCAGCATATTTCAGATTTCAGTATAAATTTTAAATAAAATGTCTAAGCTGCCGCTAATATCTATTATTACTGTAAACCTGAACGATCTGGAAGGTCTTAAAAATACGATGACAAGTGTTTCTGAGCAAACCTGGCAGGAATTTGAATTTATAGTTATAGATGGAGGCTCTACCGATGGCAGTAAAGAATATCTTGAATCCCATCAACACAAAATAGATCTTTGGGTAAGTGAACCGGATAGGGGAATCTATAATGCAATGAATAAAGGTATTGGAATGGCTTCTGGGGAATATTTGTTGTTTTTGAATAGTGGTGATTCACTTTGTAATGAAGATATATTATCCAAAGTATCGCGAGGCTTATCAGCTGGTTTAGATATATATTACGGCAATGTTTTTTTAATTGGAAAGGGAAGAGAAAATGAACTACTGACTTTACCGGAAAAACTAAGTTTCAGTTTCTTTTGTGTTAGTACAATAACACATCAGGCGGCTTTTATAAAGAAATCTCTTTTTGAAAGTATTTCTTACTATAATGAGGATTATAGATTAGTGTCTGATTGGGAATTCTTTATTTGTGCTATCTGTAAATATAATTCTAGTTATTATCATTTAGATATGCCGGTGGTAAATTATGATAATAATGGATTATCAAGTGGATTAAATTTTGAGCTTTTACTCGATGAAAGAAATGACGTTTTGACAAAAAAATTTCCTCTTTTTATGAGTGATTATTTTAAGATGGTTGAAGCGGAGCAAAAAATAAAATCAAAAAGGTTTCAGGCTTTTTCGAAATTAGAAACAAAAACACTGGCAAGAAAAATCAACTCCGTCTTGTTCAAATTATTTAAATGCTATTAAGGTAAATAATACCTGATTAATTAAATTTTAATGAACCCACTAATTTCTATTATTATTCCTACTTATAACCGGGGTCATCTAATTGGAGAGACTCTGGACTCTGTTTTAAGGCAAACCTATAACAATTGGGAATGTCTTATCATTGATGACGGTTCAGAAGATAACTCCGAAGAAATTGTCAACGCTCTTAATGATCAGAGATTAATATATTATTATAAAAACCATGGAGAAAGGAGCTCGGCCAGAAACTACGGGTTAGAAAGAGCTCAGGGAAAGTATATACAATTTCTTGATTCTGATGATTTACTGCATAAAAAGAAACTGGAAATATCAGTATTTGAAGCTGAGAAGAATTATACGAAAGAAAAAATCATAATACTGTCTAATTTCCAAGTATTGATGGACTCCAGTAATATTACATCAAATCCCTACTGTGAAATAAATGAAAATCTTCTAAATTATAAAGATATACTTTACAAATGGGATGATATTTTCACCATACCAATTCATTGTGGACTATTCGATTGCAGATTGTTTGAGGAATTTAAATTTCCAACCTATATAAATTACAAAGAAGATTGGTTAATGTGGCTTTCACTTTTTCAGCAAGATGTTAAATTCTATTTTATCGATGAACCGTTGGCGTTTTATAGAATACGTAAAAGTATTTCCCAAGAGGAAAAAGTTAGTAATATAAAAAAGGAAATGCGAGTGCTTCAATATCTAGGAGAATTCATACCTGCAAAGGACTGTGCTGATTTTTATTTTTATACGATAGAGAAGAAATATAATCAAATTTTACAACTTCAAAGGTCTTTAAATAATCACAAAAAGACTAGAACATACAAATTTTCCCGAGTATTAAATAATTTAATTACTCACTTTAGAGATAAATATCAGCAATGAAAAAAAAAAGAATCTATGCAATTATTCTTAATTATAATTCAGCTGATGAGTCTATAAGACTTTTTAAGGATTTGAGAAATTTACATCCCAACGATTTAGGGATTCTGGTAATTGATAATAGTTCCAATCCTACGGAAAGGACCAAACTTGAAGATAAGATTCCTCAAAAATATTTAATATTTAATTCGAAAAATCGGGGATATGCTGGGGGGAATAATGTGGGAATTGAACATGCCCTCGAAAAGAATGCAGAATATATTTGGATACTGAATCCCGATATTCGAATAGAAAATACCAGTCTTCTGATTTTAAAAGAGACGCTTGAGAAAGATAAAACCCTGGCTGCTGTCGGTCCTCGAATTATAAAAAGGGAAAATCCCGATACGATTTTTTCTGATGGAGAGTTAATTGATACCAGCATAAACTTCCATACAATTCATAAGAACTTTAACAAGAAAATAAATAGCCAGTCTGTAATACTAGATTATGATATCGATTATATAGACGGTAGTTGTATTCTGTTTAATTCACAGGCTATTAAGAAGGTAGGGCGTATTTCTGAAGATTACTTCTTGTATTTTGAAGAAACTGACTGGTGCACCAGGGCAAAAAGACTTGGGTGGAAACTTGCAGTGAACCGTAGAGCATTGGCTAATAATCTCACCAGTGAAAAAAAAGAAACCTATCATTATTTCTACACCAGGAACAAACTCCTTTTTTCTAAAAAATTTGATCTCAATTATGAATCCTTAAAGAAAAGGGAGATCAAAACAATTGTAAACGAGTTAAGAAGCAGACTTAAAGGAGAATATTTAAAGCCATATTTTTTTTCACGGCTCAAAGGATTGATCGCGGGAATAACACAGAAAATATAAAAATTTGAAAATATTCCTTCCTTTTAAAAAAGACATTAATCCCTACCTGGAGAATACACAAAAACTTTCTCAACATGAATATATTTACTCAAATTTCAGAGATTATAGGGTAGATTTTGATATTGTAAATATTCATTGGCCAGAAGCAATATTTGGATGGCACGAGCCTTCAGAAGCTGAATTAGCTGAATTAAAGACAGCATTTTCAAATTGGAGAAAGCATTCTGTATTGGTCTATACATTGCATGATGACAAAAGGCATAAGGGCATGACCCGAAATTTCAAAAAATTATTTCAGCTGGTAGAAAATTATGCGGAGGTCTTTATTCATTTAGGAGAGTACAGCAAAGTAATATACCAGCAAAAATTTCCTGAGGCTGTTCATAAAACCATAAATCATCCATTGTATGAAGATGCATATCCAATTTATGACAAAGGAGTCGCAAGGGATAACCTGCAAATTGATCAGGCGGCAAAGGTAATTATAGTCCCTGGGAATATCAGAAATGATAAGGAAAAAAAGATGGTTTTAAGGTCTTTTAAAAGTCTCAAATTTGAAAATAAGGTCTTGATAGCTACAGGTATGAGGGCCGAACTAAAATTTGATTTTCCCGGTCGTGTGAGGTTGAAAAAGATTATTGATGTAAAAGAGCAAAAGGCTAAATGGTTTAAAGAAAAATATCAGCCTCCTGAATATTATTTTAGTTATAAAAGGATATCTTCACGGGAGCTTGGTTTAAAAATGTCTGCAGCAGATATCGTATTAATACCCAGAATTAATAATTTGAATTCAGGACTGTTTTTTTTAGGCTTAACTTATAAGAAAGTGCTGCTGGGGCCGGAGATAGGAAATATCGAGGAACAACTTCGTAAATTCAATTTTCCTGTTTTTGACCCTTCTTCAATACGTTCGATTAAAATGAAAATTCATGAGGCTTTTGAATTATCCAAATCGGGGTATTCATGGGAGGAAGATAAATTAAATGCTTATAAGGTTAAAGAAGTAGTTCAGGAACTGGATAAATTTATGATTAAAATATGTAATTTATGAGTTCTAAGGTCTCCATAATCATACCATGTTATAATGATCACGAATTCATAGAGAAGAGCGTTAACTCGGCAATTGTTCAATCTTATCCTAACAAGGAAGTGATAGTGGTAGACGACGGCTCTAATAATAAGACAAAAGCCGTTTTAAAAAAGTTAGAGTCAAAGATTGATCATTTGATTACTCAAGATAATTTAGGTGTGAGCTCGGCTAGAAATAGAGGAATAAAAAGTTCATCAGGAAAATATATTTTGAACCTGGACAGTGATGATTATTTTGAGTCAGAGTTTTGCGAAAGAGCTGTAACCGAATTTCAGAAGGATCAGGATATAGAAATCGTAACCTGTTTTGCGAATTGGTTTAGGAATGAAAAGGAGTATAAATTATTCAAACCTAGAGGAGGGGGACTAAAAAATATTTTAGTCAATAATGTAGCTATGGGATCTTCTATGTTTTTAAAGGAGCGTTGGCAAGATGTAGGCGGTTACGATGAAACTATGGTTGATGGCTATGAGGATTGGGAGTTTTATATAAGGCTTTTGAAGGACGGCGGGAAAGCAATGGTGATCCCTGAGATTCTGTTTAATTATCGCAATAAAGTAAAATCGAGAAACGATAATGCAAATTCTCTAAAATACGAACTTAGACAATATATCTATTTAAAACATTCAGAATTATATAAAGACCATTTTAAGTCTTTCGTAATTCATATGATGAATATGATGAGAAAGGAGGAACTGGATAAACAAAAATCCCTGGAAAGTTTAGAACATAAGCTTGGAGAAAGAATATTATGGCCTTTCAGAAAAATTAAAAACTTAAAATGAACTCTTTGTTGATGAATTATAAGAGATTTATACCTGATCCTTTAATTAGCTATATGAGGGGTAAAAAACAATACTTCCTGGGTAAGTATTACCGTAATGATCTAACAAAATTGGCCCAGCTTCATTTATGCGATAAATGGGGTACGCACTTTTATACACCTCACTACGATTCTCATTTTAAGAATTTTCAAAATAAGAATATTAAGCTTCTTGAAATAGGAGTTGGGGGATACAAAAATCCAGATAGGGGAGGAGCTTCACTTAGAATGTGGAAGGATTATTTTAAAAAAGGTGAAATTTATGCTATCGATATTCATGATAAATCTTTACTGGAAGAAAATAGGATAAAAATTTTAAAAGGTAGCCAGACCGATACACAGTTCTTAGACCGAATTTGTAATGATATAGGAGAAATAGATTTCATTATAGATGATGGGAGTCATATGAACGAAGATATCGTGAAATCTTTTGAACATCTTTTTCCGAAACTTAAAACAGGGGGGATTTACGTGGTTGAAGACCTCCAGTGTGCTTATTGGCCCTGGTATGGAGGTGATAGCGAGGATATGGACAACCCTTTAAGTGCAGTAAATTTTTTTAAAAGTTTAATTCATGGAATCAATCATGCAGAATTCTTAAAACCTGGCTATGAGCCAAATTATTTTGATCAAAATATAACTTCTATGCATATTTATCACAATATTATATTTATTCATAAAGGTGATAATACAACGCCATCCAGTCACCTTATTAATAATAGACTTCCCCATTAGATAGTCAGACTAATCTTTATTAGATTGAAAATTAATCCAGATAAAATAACCATAGCAACTACTGTAGGTAATTGGGATCTTTACCAAAAAACGGTAAAATCCTTTCCTGAGAGAGTTAAAAAATATGCAATAGACGGAAGTAAAGGATTTTATGGATTGAGAAGCCTAATATATATCATTAAGAAATTGAAATCTGAGGATATGGAATGGTTGATCCTGGCTGATGAGGATGTGGTTTTCACACAGCCCGATAGGACGTTTTCACTTATAAACTTCATGAAAGAACATGATTATACCGTTTGCGGAATGAGAGATGGGGGGACTTTACACTGGCGTAATGAGAACCCCTTCTCTATTAATACATACTTCACCATTTTAAATTTACAGAAGGTTTATGAAATTTTTGATGAGAAAGAAATATATCAGAATCAATACATCCTGGAGAATGAATTTGACCAGGATTTGAATAAAGTCAATTTTCAGAATTATAAACCTTTTTCACTTTTTGAAGAATACTATTGTTTCTTTTTCTGGTTGCTAAGAAATGGAAAAAAATTTTTTTATTTAAATGCCGATAACCCTTCAAATGATGAAACTACTGCGGTATTTGATAATGAAGGAGAAATTTTTTTATATCACGCTTGGTATGCCCGGTTCTATAATGAAAATAAGATCCATACCGAGAGAATAGAAGATATGTTGAAAAAGGGGAAATATGTAGAGCAAACATCCTCTCCAATTATTATAAAAGATCGATATTATCATCTAAGGTATTTTTTCTATAAGATCTACAGGGATATTTTAAGAAAATTGCGCTAACAAGAATATATGGCCAAAAGTAAAATCACTCCTGTAGTTTCAATAATAATGGCTACCTATAACAGGCTCCATTATATAGAGGAGTCTTTGATTGCGATTACGAATCAAAGTTTTAAAAACTGGGAATGCATCATAATTGATGATGGAAGCAGTGATGGAACAAAGGAATTTTTGGAATCATTTATTCGAACTGATTCCAGATTTAAATATTACCGAAGAACTAATGATTTTGCTAAAGGTCTTCCCGGTTGCAGGAATATGGGATTGGAAAACGCCATAGGTAAATCCATAGTTTTTTTTGATGATGATGATATAGCGCATCCAGATTGTTTAAGATGGAGTTTTGAAGAATTGGTTAAAAATGACGCGGATTATTGCAGATATGGAAGAAGCGTATTTTTCAACAATTTTAGGAGGGAGTTTGATCGACGACAGAATTATAGTGTGAGTGAACATAATCCACTTAAAGTTGAAAATATGATAACTGGTAGAATACCTTTTAATTCCTGCCAGGTTTTGTGGCGAACAGAAATTTTTAAGAATGAAAAATTTAATGAAAGTTTGTTGTTTGCAGAAGAATGGGAATTATATACTCGATTATTGCTGAAGGAACCGAAAGGAATTAGCATCGATAAGAATTTATACTTTGGAAGAAAGCATTCAGAATCAAATACAGGAGAATTCAAGAATTCAAACTCAATACGGGTTAAATCCAAAGTAGATGCGGCCATTTCGATTGTGAATCATTTAACAAAGGCGGAAAAATTTCCTGAAAATCTCTTTAAATTCTTTATCCAAATGGGATTTGAGTTACAATCTTATTCTCTGATAAAAACGGTTTTAAATAGGACAGACGCAAAATTGATTACTAAATTAAAATATAAAATAGGATTTATATTTTATCCCCTTATTCGACCTTTATTGAAACTTAAGGGTAAAATGATCAGAGCTTAATACCGGCTAAGCCTTGTAATATTCTTTCTCCTGTTTTTCCATCCCAGTATTCTGGAACCTTACCTATCTTCCATTGGCCAGTAGAAATTCTTTCAAAATATTTACTAATTTTATCCGGATCGTTTCCGGCTAATTCATTTGTTCCTTCCCGAACAGTTTCAGGTCTTTCTGTAGACTCTCTGAGGGTTATGCAAGGAACCTTGAAAAATGTAGCCTCTTCTGTGATCCCACCAGAGTCTGTTATTACGGCTTTTGATCTTTCAACCAGATAATTGAATTCGAGGTAACTTAATGGAGAGATAAACCGAATATTCTTTACTTCTGAAGTAAGGGTTTTTATTACTGCCTCTGTTCTTGGATGTACAGGGAAAATTACCGGAAGGCCTTTAGAACTATAGTTTATTTCTGCTAAAATATTTTTGAAAGTTTTCTCCTCATCAACATTATTAGGCCGGTGTAACGTCATGATAAAATATTCTCTCTCATTTAATTTAAAAGTATTCCAACATTCTGGTCTTTTAAAATTCTTCCGATTTTTCACGAGTGTGTCTATCATAGTATTTCCCACAAAATAGATCTGGTTTTCATTTTTACCACTTTTTAGTAAATTATTCGACGCATTTCGTGTAGTGGTGAAGAAATAATCAGAAATACTATCGGTTACAATGCGATTAATTTCTTCAGGCATTGTATTATCCCCAGATCTAATACCTGCTTCAATATGTGCTACCTTAATATTTAACTTCTTAGCTACAATAGAACAGGCCATTGTTGAATTAACGTCACCTACCACGATAACTAGTTCTGGTTTGGACTTCTTTAAAATTTGCTCATAGCCAATCATTATAGCCGCAGTTTGTTCGGCATGAGAGCCACTCCCTACTTCTAAGTTAAAATCGGGTTTAGGAATGCCTAACTCTTTAAAGAAAATACCGCTGAGTTTTTCATCATAATGCTGGCCTGTGTGTATAAGCCTGAAGTCAAAATTATTCCCGATAGACCTATAGGCATAATAAAGAGCGGCGATTTTCACAAAATTAGGTCTTGCGCCGGCAATAAGGTCAATTTTCATTTGTAAATGATTTTCTCAAAACTAATAGAAATTTTTGGCTATTGATTATTCAATTATATTTTATTCCTGAATGTTTAAATTGTGAGAAGCTCTGTTATTCGAACGATAACTCCTGAAATTTATTAGATTTACAGGAGCCATTTAAATAATTGATTTGTCACAAAGAATTTTAATAGTTGCTGAATCTATTGATGTAGAGGACAGTAGCGGTACCAAAGGACGTGTAGCTCTAATTAAAAACCTTTCATTATTGGGTTATGAGGTGACGGTATTCCATTATACCAGGAAAGAAATTAAACTAGAAGGAATTAAAACTATTTCTATTAAAGAAATTCGAAGTGGATTTCTATTTCTTTTAAGCAGACTTGAAAGACAGATAAGGTACAGATTTAGACTAAGGTTGAATAAATATATAGAGAATTATTTTGGATTTTCATTCACCTTGTTAAACGATAGCAACAGTATTGCAAAAGCATTAGGTAAAGTTTCGGTATCAGAATACGATATAATTGTTACATTAAGTAAAGGAGGTAGTTTTAGGCCACACCATTCGGTTCTGAAATTACCCCAATGGCATAAAAAATGGTTGGCTTATATACATGATCCTTATCCCATGCATCACTATCCAAAACCTTATACCTGGCGGGAATCCGGATCTAAAAAAAAGGAAGAGTTTATCAGTGAAATTTCGAAGAATGCAAGATGGTCAGGATTCCCGAGTTTATTGTTGAAAGAATGGATGGGACAATTCCATCCGAACTTTCTAAAAACCGGAGTCATTATTCCGCATCAAAATTTTTATAGTGATACTCCAGATATTGCAATTCCGGAATTTTTTAATCCAAACGAATTTAATTTACTTCATGCCGGGACACTTTTAGGTGCGCGTAATCCTGAATGGTTATTAGAAGCATTTAAAAATTTCATTTCGGAAAATCCCGATGCAAAAGCATGTTCCAAACTCTTATTTATAGGCGGTGAGAACCCTCATGTCTCGGAGAAATCAGCCAATGATAATATTTATGTCAGCAAGGGATACATGAAATTTGAAACAGTTTATAGTTTGCAGAATAAAACAGCTGTAAATATAATTTTAGAAGCAAAATCGAATATAAGTCCTTTTCTTCCTGGAAAGTTCCCACATTGTGTAGAGGCCAATAAACCAATTTTATTACTCGGACCTCAAAAAAGTGAGGCTAAAAGATTACTGGGGAGTGATTACCCCTATTGGAGTGAAATAGACGATATTAATAAAATTAAAGAACATATTGAATCACTTTATTTTCAATGGAAAAATGACAGCTTTAAGGAGATTTCAAATAGAGATTCTCTCTTAGGATATTTAGGGCCGGAATATTTAAAAGGAGTTATAGAATCACTTAATATTTCGCAATGAAAATCTTAATGGTCTCCATATTTGCACCCCACTTTTTTAACTGGACTAACCTTTTAAAATTGTCACATCACGAGGTATATTGGATTGATGTATTTGATTCGAATACCAGGGTAAAAAAAATAGATTTTGTTCATCAGTTCATTGGATGGAAAAACAGAGTTGATTATCCTGGCAGGTATTGGTTAAAAAAAAATATTCCTGCACTATATAGAACGATCAATATGGTTAACCAAAGAGATTTAACGGAGTATGTGGAAGAAAAGATCAAAGAAATTCAACCTGATATTGTCCAGAGTTTTGTGCTCCAGTCTGGAGCATTACCAGTTTTAGAGGTTATGAGAAAATTTCCTGATATTAAATGGGTATATTCTGCCTGGGGAAATGATCTCTATTTTAGACAGCAAAACGAAAAGGACTTAATAAATATTAAAAAAGTCCTGCCGGAGTTTGATTATATGTTTGCTGATTGTAAGCGGGATTTTAAAGTTGCACTTCAACATGGGTTTAAAGGTAAATTCCTTGGGGCTTTTCCTGGTGGAGGAGGATATGATCTTGAAGAGTTTGAAAACCTTATGGAGCCTTATGTAAGACGCAAGGTGATCTTGATTAAAGGATATGAGGGAAAATTGGGGAGATGTAACGTTGTGCTCGAAGGTTTACTAAGCCTAAAGCCTGAATTAGAAGAATATCAAATTGTCGTTTTCGCAGCAAATCAAAAAGTAAAGAACTTCATTTCAAAAACCCGTCTGGATAGATGGGCGAATTTTAAGTGTTATGGAAATATCCCTCATTTTGAAGTAATGAGCTTAATGGGAAGATCAAAAATTTATATTGGTAATAGTATTTCTGATGGTATGCCAAATACTCTTTTAGAAGCTATTGTAATGGGAGCTTACCCAATTCAATCTAATCCTGGTAAGGTTACAGAAGAGATAATAAGTCAGGGGAATGGTGGTGGATTATTAATAGAAAATCCTATGAATTCTAATGAAATTAAAGAATTAATATTACAGGTAATAAACAATCCTGATAAAATTAAGAAGGAGGTACAGTATAGTTTATTAAATATACGTCCACAGCTGGAACGGAGTCGAATTCAATCAGGTGTTATTGCCTGTTATGATCTAATACAAAAAGAATTGTAGATCTAATGATTGTAATATATCCTCAAAAAGTAGAAATGGAAAACGACTCTGTTTTAATTACATCCAGGGTGTTCTTTGATAACAAGGATCATTTTTTATGGTATAAATTCCCTTTAGAATATAAAGAATTCATAATAACTGGAAACCTGGATGCTTTTTTAGTAGGTCTCTTATTCCTTGGTCTTGAAAGGAAAGAAAATATAAAGATCAAAGGGAACGTTTCTGAAAAATTATTTTATACAATCAGGCATTATTTAATTCCCGCACTTGCCAGTGCCAATTCAGAATATGTTAAAATTGATATATTCGCAGATAATCTTAACGGTAATGATTTAAATAAGGCTGCTATAGCTGGTACAGGTTTGTCTTGTGGGATAGATTCATTTGCAACATTTTATGATCATATTGATGAAAAAGGTTCATTTAAGATTGATTATTTTACGTTTTTCAATGTTGGATCTCATGGAGACCTTGGGGGGAGTCATGCCAGAAAGATTTATGAATCAAGGCTTGAGGGAATCAGGAGTTTTGCTGCTCAGGTAAACAAAAAACTTATTACTGTGGATTCTAATTTAAGTGAAATTTTAAAGCTTAATTTTCAACAAAGTCATAGTTTAAGAAATATTTCATGTGCTTTGCATTTACAAAAATTATTTAAGAACTATTTCTACGCTTCAGCCTATAAACTCGATCATTTTAAATTAAACCCCAAAGATACAAGTGATTCAGATTTTCTTTATTTGAGATTTTTAGACACCGAATCCACAAGTTTTTATTCTTCAGTAGCTCAGTATACCCGTGTAGAAAGGACATTAATGGTAGCTGGGTATTCAGATACATATAATTATCTTGATGTTTGTACCAATCCCTGGGAGAATATTGATGAAATTAATTGTTCCAGATGTTATAAATGTTTAAGAACACAATTGACCTTGGACATAGCAGGGAAATTAAAAAATTATGAAGGTGTTTTCGATATTAGTTTATTTAAAAAAATAAAAGCAAGGTATATTGGTGAATTGCTATTTAAGAAAAATAAGTCTCCACTGGACAGGGAGGTTCTTGATTTTATGAAGGAACGAAATTATACTATAGATCCGGAGGTCTATTTTTTTGGAATTTATAGTCTTTATAGGATAAATAAGATCATATTTAAAAAGAATATCAAGAAACTGTTTGGAAGATAAATTTTTCGTAAAAAATAAAATTGAGAATGATCACATTTATATACGCAAACAGAAATCGAGACCTTAATAGAATAAGGCTATCCCTGGATTCTTTACAATCACAAAAAGAAAAAAATTTTTCCGTCAGTTTTGTTGACTATGGGAGTGATCCAAAGTATGTAGATGAATTGGATAGTCTACTTTCAAAATATCCATTTGTTATTTTTTTTAGATTAAATGTCTCCCATTTGCTTTGGAATAAAAGTAAGGCCTTGAATTATGGGATTTTGCAGGTTTCAACTCCTTTTATTTTTATTGCTGATGTAGATCTTCTATTTCATCAGGCGACAACAAAACAGCTTGAAGAAAATTGCGATTTGACAGGTTTTGGTCTTTATTGCCTAAATTATCTTTCTAAGGAGGTTTCGGCAAAATTAATCAAAGAAAATACTTTCACGGATCTTCAGGTTGAAAGAAAAGGAGATGTAAATGGGATGATACTCGCCCCGAAAAAAGCTTTTATTAAGGTTAATGGTTATGACGAATTCTTTCATTTTTATGGAGCTGAAGACGTAGACCTGTTTGATCGTATTGAACGTGCGGGATATAAAAGAAGAAAATATCCTGAGAAATTATTTTACCATTATTGGCATCCTAGTTTCCATGGGTCCGATGATAAAATTATTACTCAAAAACCAAGGGTAGAAAATATCATGCGAATCAATGAGCAGCATTATTTTATGAATAATAAGCTCAAAGTTATCAGGCCAAGAAGACAGCCGGAAATAGGGAGCGTCATCAAAATGGAAAATAGTGATTTGCTGAAAACACCTGATAAAATCTATCATATTAAAAATATTCTTGCTCAGGTTGAACATTTTATCCATGAAGTTATGCCCGCTGAAAAAGGAGTGATTTGTGTAGTTTTTGAAGGAGATCCTTATTTTTTTTCAGTAAAGCATAAGGTAAAAAAGCTATTGAAAAAGCAAACTCAACCTTATCTTTCAATGAAAGAAGTAAATGACATGCTTCTAAAAAAAATAGTATTTGAATACAGGAATGCCAACTATTCTTTTAAAATTGCAGAAGATCTTAAGAGCATAGATTTTAGAATTCAACTCTAAAAATGGGAACACAAATAGAAATAATAGCAGAAGTTGGTCAGGCCCATGAGGGTAGTATAGGAATGGCATTAAGTTATATAGATGCCCTTGCTCAAACAGGATTAGATGCCGTGAAATTTCAGGTACATATTGCCGAGGCGGAGAGTAGTATATATGAGTCTTTCAGGATTAAGTTTTCTAAACAGGATAAGACGAGATTTGACTACTGGAAAAGGATGGAGTTTACTATAGAGGAATGGAAGATTCTAAAAGAAAGATGTGATGAGAAAGGTTTGGAATTTCTGGCATCACCTTTTAGCAATGCTGCGGTAGACTTGTTGGAGGAAATTGGGTTGAAACGTTATAAAATTGGTTCAGGAGAAGTGAATAATTTTCTTCTTCTGGAAAAGATAGCACAAACCGGCAAGTCTATTATTCTTTCTTCCGGGATGAGCTCCTTTGAAGAACTTGATGATACGGTAAGTTTTTTAAGGGAAAGAAAAATAGAATTCTCTGTTTTGCAGTGCACTACCTCTTACCCCACCATACCAGAAAATTATGGGCTAAATGTCATTAATGAACTTAAGGAGCGATATAAGGTGAAAGTTGGATATTCGGATCATTCAGCGAAATTAGAAACCTGCATTGCGGCTACTGCTATGGGTGCTGAAATTCTCGAATTTCACGCCGTATTCAGCAGAAAAAGCTTTGGGCCTGATGCATCTTCCTCCCTGGAAATAGATGAAATTGCGCAACTGGTTTCCTCTGTTAAGAACATTTCAAATGCATTAAAATATCCTGTTGATAAATCTGATAATAGTGCTTTCGGAGAATTGAAGTCAATATTCGAAAAATCTCTTGCTGTAAATAAAGACCTTAAGAAAGGACATATAATAAGGTTTGAAGACTTAGAAACTAAAAAACCTAAAAGAAAAGGCATAGATGTTGCAAACTTTAGAGAGGTAATTGGGCAGGAGCTCAAAACTGACCTCAAGAAATGGGAATTTTTAACCAAAGAACATATTCAATAAGGCATTCATCATTTATACAAATGCGTATTTAGAACGGGAATATCGCTGAAATCCCATCATTTTTTATAATTTTAAAATTACCATAAGTCCACTATAATGCCGAAACGTAAAATCTGTGTAGTAGTTACAGCCCGTCCTTCTTATAGTCGTATAAAATCGGCACTTACTGCAATCAAAGCCCACCCGACTTTGGAACTTCAACTGGTAATAGCCGGCTCTGCTTTGTTAGACCGATATGGGAATGCAGCTGACTTTATTGAAAGGGATGGTTTTAAGGCTGCCGCCAAGGTTTTTATGGTGTTGGAGGGTGAGAATCCTACCACCATGGCTAAAACTACAGGAATAGGAGTTATGGAACTTACTAATGTTTTCTATAACCTTCAACCTGACGCTGTGGTTACCATTGCCGACAGATTTGAGACTATCGCCACTTCAATTGCCGCGGCTTATCAAAACATTCCACTTGTGCATATTCAGGGAGGTGAAGTGACGGGAAGTATTGATGAAAAAGTTCGTCACGCCAATACGAAACTGGCTGATCTTCATCTCGTTTCAAGTGAAGATGCCAGAGGTAGGGTGATCAAATTGGGTGAAGACCCTGAAAAGGTTATAAATACCGGTTGTCCTTCTATAGATCTGGTTAAGGAGATATGTACTGAAGAGAATCTCAATTTCGATCCTATAGAAAAATACGGAGGGGTTGGGGAAGATCTTGACTGGAAAAAAGGTTATGCGGTAGTTATGCAACATCCTGTAACTACCGAATATAAGAAAGCCAGAGAGCATATACTTGAAACTCTTGAGGCAATAAATAAACTGGATTTTCCTGTCTTCTGGTTTTGGCCAAATGTCGATGCAGGCTCAGATGGAACTTCAAATGGGATCAGAACTTTCAGGGAAATGGTTAAGCCAAAAAATATTCATTTTTTCAAGAATATGGATCCCCTGGATTTTTTGAGGCTGCTGAAGCATTCGAGAGTTCTTGTGGGTAATTCCAGCGCCGGGATTAGGGAATGTTCTTACCTGGGAGTACCTGTTGTTAATCTTGGAACCAGACAAAACCGAAGACTGCGTGGTAAAAATGTAAAGGATGTTCCCCACCAAAGAGATAGAATATATGAAGCGGTTAAGGAGGCTTTTCATTCAGATAAACATCCTATTTCCCAAATATATGGAGATGGCGATGCCGGAATTAGAATTGCCGAGATCTTAGCAACATCAGAACTCAGCTTTAGTAAAACCATAAGTTATTAATGAGAATTCTTGGAATAATACCGGCAAGAGGCGGAAGCAAAGGAATTCCTGGAAAGAATATCAAGCTACTTGGAGGAAAACCGCTTTTGGGCTACACTATAGCTTCAGTTTTGGACTCGAAACTGCTTTCAAAATGTATTTTGAGTTCCGATTCTGAAGAAATTATTAAAACAGGGAAACAGCTAGGGGTGGAAGCTCCTTTTATAAGACCGGCTGAATTTGCAAAAGATGATACTCCATCTATTGATGTTGTACATCACACTCTTGCATTTTTCGCTGCATCCAATGAATATTTTGATGCGGTTTGTCTGCTTCAGCCTACAACGCCATTTAGGAGCAAAGGTTTAATAGATGATGCTATCAGGAGATTTGAATCTGGAAGTTATGATTCACTTGTAAGTGTTCGCGAAGTACCCCACGAATTCAATCCACACTGGACATTTGAAGAAAAAAATGGCAGATTACAGATCGCAACTAGAGAGAAGAAAATTATTTCTCGCCGGCAGGAACTACCAATAGCATTCCATCGGGATGGTGCTGTATATCTTACTAAATCAGAGGTTATACTTAAGCAAAACTCCCTTTATGGAGATGCTATCGGGTATGTTGAAAATTCCTATTCAGATTATGTGAATCTTGATACCGAAGCCGATTGGGAGAAAGCAGAGAAAATTTTAAAAGCTAATTCTTAATGTGCGGAATAGCGGGAATTATATCGTCATTTGACAGGAAAGAGACATTAAAAAAAATGCTTGAGTTACAGAGGCACCGTGGTCCCGACAATACTGGTGATTATATCGATAGGGGCTATGCCTTTCTTGGACATAACAGGCTTTCTATTATAGATCTAAGCGATGCAGCGAATCAACCATTTTCTGATAATTCCAGTCGATATCATCTTACTTTTAATGGTGAGATATATAATTACAAGGAATTAAAAGCTGAAATAGGCTCAAAATATATCTTTAGAACAAATTCAGATACTGAAGTCTTACTGGCGTCCTTTATCATTTATGGAAAGAAATGCCTGGAAAAACTAAACGGGATGTTTTCTTTTGCTATCTGGGATACTAAAGAAAAGTCATTATTTGCCGCCCGCGACAGATTTGGAGTTAAACCATTTTATTATTCGGAAGCTGCTGAAGAATTTTACTTTGCCAGTGAGATAAAAGCTATTCGTAGTATAAAATGGGCCAGACCTAATGAAAAAGTATGGGTGAATTATTTTTGTTTTGGCTCATATGGGGCACCTTCAGAAACCTTTTATGAAGATATAGCTCAACTGCCTGCCGGGTATTTTATAGAATATAAAAATTCTAACCTTGATATAAAAAAATGGTATGATTTTCCGGAGCGGATAAAAAATCTTTCGGATAATTATTCCACCTCTCAAATTAAAGAGAAATACTTGGAACTTCTTATCGATTCTGTTAGGTTAAGATTTCGGGCTGATGTTCAGGTTGGGTTCAATATTAGTGGAGGTGTAGATAGTTCTTTATTGCTTTCGCTGGTTAATGATTACCGTAGCAATAAAAAAATTAGAGCCTTTACATTTTATACGGGAGATGAACGTTATGATGAACTGCCATGGGTAGAAGAAATGATTAAACAAACAGGGAATCCTTTGGAAAAGGTTCAGTTAAGGGTAGATGAAGTTCCCAAATATGCAAAATTATTGAGTGACCTTCAGGAGGAGCCTTTTGGAGGAATACCAACAATAGCCTATTCGAAAATTTTTGAAAAAGCCCAGCAACTTAATATAAAAGTACTTATGGATGGTCAGGGAATGGATGAACAATGGGCCGGTTATGATTATTATACTTCTCAATCAGAACAAGTAATCCAGGGAGCTGGTAAAGACAGTTCTTTTAAAACTAACGTGCTTAATAAGGATTTTATTTCCTATGCGCGAAAACCTGAGTATTCCGCACCTTTTGAATCCCGATTAAAAAATGTACAATACCGCGATCTTTTTTATACCAAACTTCCAAGGGCCTTAAGGTTTAACGATCGTATTTCTATGGCCTTTAGTACAGAGTTAAGGGAGCCTTTTCTCGATTATCGCTTAGTGGAACTAGCCTTTTCTCTAGGTGACAATTATAAGATTCAGGGGGGGACGCATAAATATTTATTACGAGAAATTATAAAAGAATTTATTCCAGATAAAATATCGGAGGCTCCAAAAAGGGCATTGCAAACACCGCAAAGAGAATGGTTGGGTAATGAACTTACTGATTTTGTAAATGAAAGTCTGGCTCAGCTGGAACGGTCTGATTTTCAATCATGGTTTGACCATGATCTCATTCAAAAAGAATGGAGACAATATAAAAATGGTAAAAAAAATAATAGTTTTTTCCTGTGGCAATGGATAAATACAAGTCTTATCGCTTCCAGTACTCATTAAACTTCATAGTTTTCTATATTTGAGTTGTCCTATAAACCAAATCTGCATTTGAGATCAAAAAAACTATTAGTAATAATTCCGGATGGAGTGAGCCTGAGGAATTTTGTCTACACTCGATTTCCGGAAAAAGCGATAAAAGAGGGCTGGGAACTCGTGTTTTTGAATTTCACCAATTTTGATTTGAGTGAATTAGGGTTTAGGGAGATAAAATTAAATCCTAAGAGTTCAGCTCTGACTGACCTTTTAAAACGTGCGAAGATTCTTATTGAGTTGGATCTGTTTAAAAATAAATTTAATAATCCCGTTTACGAAAAATATAAATTCTCATCTTCTCGAAAAGGTTTCAAAAGTAGAATTAAGAACTTATTAGTTAACCTTCTGGTGAAAAAATATGGTTCTGAAAATGGCTTGACAAAACTTAGGGAGAAAATGAAAGATACTGAACGACGAACTGATTATTATAAAAACTGTAAAGAAATATTAGAAAGAGAAACTCCTAATGTGATTTTATGTACAAACCAAAGACCGGTAATTGCTATATCTCCCATGACTTCAGCCCAGGATTTGGGCTTGACTACATCATGTTTTATTTTTTCCTGGGATAATTTACCAAAGGCTACAAAGATAATTGACTCACATTATTACTTTGTTTGGAGTGAATATATGAAAGATGAAATGATGAATTATTATCCTTATATTAAATCTAACCAAATAAAAGTAACCGGAACTCCACAATTTGAAATATACAAGGATAATACTATTGTAATTGACAAGAATAAATTTTTTGAAAAATACGGTTTGGATATGGAAAAGCAATACCTGTGTTTCTCAGGTGATGATATTACCACTTCTCCACATGATGAATATTTTTTGAAAGATGTTTCAGAGGAAGTAGAAGACTTAAATCAAAAAGGATATAATTTAGGAATTATTTTCAGGAGATGTCCGGTAGATTTTTCAAATCGCTATGATGCTATATTAAAAGAACATGAACGTGTAATTGTACCTATAGATCCTGCTTGGACTAATTCTGGAACATACTGGAATCAGGCTATGCCAACAAAAGATGATCTTGTTTTACAAACAAACATTATTGAGCATAGCTTTATGGTAATAAATGTAGGGTCTTCAATGGTTTTTGATTACGTGGCAAAGGGTAAGCCATGTGCATACCTAAATTACCTCCCTCTAATAAAGAATTTGAGAAAGGATATTCGAGAGGTATATAAGTATACACACTTTGAATCTATGCCAGATAAAAATTCAGTTTTCTGGATTAATAAAAAATCTGATATACCTTCAATTATTAAAAGTGCAATGGAAAATCCAGGTTTTGTTGTTTCCCATGCTGAAGACTGGTTTTTGAAGATAAATAATTTTTATACTGAAGATGCATCAAATCAAATAGTATATCAACTAGACCATATATTATAACATGCACATTTCTTTCTTAACTCCGGAATATCCTCATAGTTTATCTGGACCTTCTGGAGGTTTGGGCACGAGTATTAAGAATCTCGCGGAAACACTGGTGAATAAAAATGTTGAGGTTAGTGTAGTAATTTATGGCCAGTCTCAAGCTGCAGAATTTGATGAAAATGGAATTCATTTTTATTTTTTGAAAAATCAGCGTTATGCTATTGGCGGCTGGTACTTTCATAGAAGATATATTCAGAAATTTCTGAATCAGATAATAAAGCAGAAAGATATTGATTTAATAGAAGCAACCGACTGGATAGGGATTACGGCTTTTATAAAACTTAACTGTCCTTTGGTTATCAGGCTAAATGGTTCGGATGCTTATTTTTGTAAGCTGGAAGGTAGACCTCAGAAATTTAAGAATCGTCTTTTTGAAAAAATTGCACTAAAAAAAGCTGATTCACTTGTCTCGGTGAGTAGATTTACTGCTGAAAAGACCAGCAGTGTTTTCGGAATAAATCGAAAATATGAGATCATTCCCAACAGTATTGAGCTTAGAAGTTTTTCAGTTTCCAATAGGAATGAAAAAACCAACAGTATCCTTTATTTCGGAACGATTATTAGAAAAAAAGGTGTTTTGGAACTGGCTTATATTTTTAATGAAGTTATCAAGCATAAGCCTGAAGCAGAATTAATTATGGTTGGTAAAGACGTTAAAGACGTCCGGGAACATGAATCTACGATAGAATTGTTCAAAAGGATTTTATCTTCTGAAGCATTGAAAAGATTTTCATATCAGGGAGCAGTGGCTTACGAGAAAATCACAGAATATATAGAAAAAGCTTCGGTGGTCGTGCTTCCAAGTTTAGCGGAAGCCTTACCTATGACCTGGCTGGAAGCTATGGCTATGGAAAAGGCTCTGGTAACCTCCAATATTGGCTGGGCAAAGGAAGTCATGGTAAATGGTGAAACCGGTTATATGGTAAACCCAATTAAGCATTTAGAATATGCTGATAGAATTATCCAGCTTATTGAGGATCCTGAACTAAGATCGGTATTTGGAAAGAATGCCAGGCAGAAGGTTTTGGAGGAATTTAATGCAGATGTGGTTGCAAATAGAAATATTGTATTTTACAAATCGGTTTTAAAACTTTCAGGAAATTGATCTTTCTACATCATCGTAATGCTAAGGAGGTTGCTTCTGCTTATAGAAATGGAGAAGAATTGGAATGTTCTTCTAGGGACCTATCAGAAGCTTTTTGGAGCCTCTGTAATATTTATCCCGAAGAGTTAATAATATGGATCGATGATGAGGTTAAGGTGGAACTAAATGATGATTTAACTGAAATTTTTCCGCACGATCTTGTCATGTCTTCATATTCGATTGTTTCGCAGTATCTTCCAGAAACTATTGGATATGTAGATCAATTGCCCTTTGTTAATCCTGATTATGATGCAAAATATCCTACCTGGAGAATGAGTACGGATCTGGGAGGAATAAAGGCGAAGACGGCGCTGCAATTCCAATCAATATATGGTGACATCAAGAATTTTGGATTGCTGTTAAATTCTATGGCCAGGACAGGACAGCAAAATTCGCTGTTTTGTTATAGTGATCCTTCCTTTGTCAAAACCCTATCTCCAGTTCCGGATGAATTTAAAGCAAGTACAGGAGAGGTTTTTAATTTTGTGGCAATGCATTATAAACGGGAATGGCTACTTGTATTACTTTTTTGTTACTGGAAGTTTGAAAAAAAATTTCCTGTTTTTTTCTTCTTACATGGTTTAGGGCACAGGTCGTTTTTTAAAAAGATCGTAGATCTATCATCTATTTCACTAGAATCAGGGGAAATAGATCTTAATAAGGAGACGGTGGATGTTATTATTCCTACCATGGGGAGGCCAGGTCATTTAAAAAATGTGCTTGAAGACCTGAAGTCCCAAGACCATCAACCCTCTAAAGTAATTATCGTAGAGCAGGAGCCTGACAGGAATTCACAAACTCAATTAGATTTTTTGGTAAAGAATGGTTGGCCTTTTGAAATAGTTCATCATTTTATACGTAGGACAGGAGCCTGTAATGCCAGAAATCTTGCCTTGCAATCGGTAAATGCAGATTATGTTTTCTTTGCTGATGACGATATCCGATTTCCTTCAGATCTTTTAAGTCAGTCCCTTAAGGAGTTAAATAGGTTAAAAGTTGGAGCCTTAAATTTAAATTGCCTCCAACCATCTGGTAAAACTATATTTCATAAAATAAAACAATGGGGAGCGTTTGGTTCAGGAACTTCCATTGTTAAATCTGAATATGCTCTAAAATGTAAATTTGCAGAGGTTTTGGAACATGGTTTTGGAGAAGACATAGATTACGGACTCAAATTGCGATCGCAGGGTTCTGATATAATCTATCATCCCAGAATAAAGATCAGTCATTTAAAGGCAGATATTGGTGGGTTTAGGGGAATTCAAAAGCCCGAGTGGGAAAAAGCTACACTAAAGCCAAAACCCTCGCCAACTATGATGCTTCTGGTTAAAAGATATTATTCCGTAAAAATGATGAGAGGATATAAAGTGAGTCTTTTTTTAAAATATTACAGAGAGCAACCCGTTAAAAATCCTTTTCACTATTTTAAACTGATGCAAGAAAGGTGGAACGTGAGTGAAGAATGGGCTAAAAAACTATTGGATCGGACTAATAGTAATTTAAATTCCTCTCATGAATAAAGAGAATAGATCATTAAACTTTAGTCTTATAGTTTGTACTTATCAAAGAGCTGAATCACTGAGGCGTTTGCTGGATTCGGTAAAAATTCAAAGTCGTTATCCTAATAAAATTTTAATTATAGACGGCTCAGAGGATTCACAGACAGATGAAATGCTAGAAAAGGAAAATTTCAATAGACTTAAATATATAAGGGTTGGACAAGAGTACCGGGGGTTAACAAAACAACGTAACTACGGAATAGATAAAGTAGATAATAACTCGGAAATAGTTTGTTTTCTGGACGATGATATCGTTCTTGAAAATAATTATTTTGAACAACTTCTAAATACTTATAGAGTTTATCCGGAAGCAATTGCAGTAGGAGGCTGGATAAAAGATGAAACAGTTTGGGAAAAAGTTAAAGACGATTATTCACCGAAATTTGATGAATTTTTAATCGATGGCTATGTGCGTAAACTGGGCCTTAGAAACGTTTTAAGGAAAAGGCTGGGTTTATTATCGCATCTGCCTCCTGGGGTTATGCCGGAATTTTCTCATGGTTTTTCTACGGGTTTTCTTCCACCATCCGGTAAAATTTATGAAGTGGAATATTTTATGGGTGGTATTTCTTCCTATAAAAAATCTATCTTCAGTGAAATAGGATTTTCTGAAAAATTTGCCGGATATGGTTTGTATGAGGATATGGATTTTTGTTTAAGGGCTTCTCGATTGGGAAAATTATATGTAAACACTTCTGCTAAAGTGGCTCACCTTCATGAAGAATCAGGAAGGCCAGACTATTTTAAATATGGGAGAATGGTTATTGAAAATGGTTATCATGTTTGGAGATTAAAATATAAGAACCCAGATGTTACGGCAAAAGTAAAATGGTATTCCATACATTTTTTACTTCTGTTTATCAGGTTTTTTAATGGAATTAAAGATAGGCGAGCCCTTGAGGACGCGAAAGGCAGGTTTTCAGCTTTAATAGGATTATTAATTAAACGATAATTTATATGTATATCTGTTTTTATCATACTATTTATCTCGTCGCCCTGAGACCCGTGATAAAAAAATATCTAGCGTATAAAATTGACGTATTTTTTAGAAGATCTAATGAGATGCTGAAACAAGTTCAGCATGACGGCAATTCTAGAAACCAGCATCGTCACCCTGAACTGGTTTCAGGGTCTATATTATAATAATGATTTGCAGTGTTATAAGATTCTGAAACAAGTTCAGAATGACACCTTTTTTCCTTTATAATACTTTACGGTCTAACAATAATTTATTAATGCAAACTTATTTTATATGCTTCAGCTTAAAAAACTCTTCGGGTGCAGAGTATTTTGTTGCATTAAGCAATAAACTTGCTGAAAGGCATCGGGTTTTTATTTTAACCTACGATTCAGAAGTACATCCCTTCGAAATAGACCCGGGAATTGAAGTTTTAAAATGGCCTTCAGTACGGCCTACAGGAATAAAAGGCTATTTATTGAAATTAATTAATGATTTAACTAATAGTTAAAAAGTTAGAATTAGCTTAAAAAATTGAAAGGACAAGAAAAAATAAATACACGGCAGAAGGAGTTCTATCAAAGTTTTAAAAAAAACTTCGCTACTAAATTGTGGTTTTCCTTGAGAAATGGAATTCTTACCAGATTTAGAAAGACGATAAAAGTAGAAAAATTCATAATAGAACAGCATGCTGAATGGATTGGGGATCTAAAACATCAAAAGGTACTGGATCTTGGCTGTTATGCCGGGAATTCGCTGAGTCTCTACCTGGCTCATAATGCAAAGGAATATATTGCCATAGATCTTAGTGAACCAGCCATTACAAAGCTTAACAAAAGACTGGTCAAGTATCCTAACGCAAGGGCTGAGGCTATTGATTTTTTATCAGATGATTTCCGGGAGAATAATTTTGATCTGATTTATGCATACGGGGTGCTGCATCACTTTAAGGATGTGGATGAATTAATCAATATTCTTAAGAGTAAACTTTCAGAAAAAGGAAAAATTGTTAGTTATGATCCCACTTCAACAAGTAAACCGGTATGGTTGCTCAGAACAATTTACCGCCCTTTTCAGAGCGACCGGGATTGGGAATGGCCATTTACCGAATCTACAATCCAAAAATTTTCCGAATCTTTTAATTTGCTTGATCGAAGAGGTGTTCTGGGAAAATCAAAATGGTTCTTTCTTTTGAATCTAATCCCAATCTCTTCCAAGAAGCGCACCCAAATTGGTACGGCATGGCATCTGGAAGACTGGGAAAAATCCAGAAAATCTGATAAACATTTTTTAAAATGTATGCAGGTAAGCCTGTATTTACAAAAGAAATAATCCATGAAGTTTGGTATTTTTACACATGCAGGGCATTTTTGTGAGGAAGACAAACTCTTTGCTTATGGCCCCTATGTGAAAGAAATGAATCTTTGGATTGATTATTTTGATAAAGTCCTGGTTCTCGCACCGCTAGCCTCAGAATTACCAAAAAATATTGATGCGCCTTATAAACATGAGAATATAGTTTTAAAAGAATTACCTATAATCCACTTTGAAGAAGATGGATTTTTAATAAGCTTAAAGAAAAGTTTTAAAATACTACTCAGTTGCATTACTGAAATGAGATCATGTGATCATCTGCATATAAGATGTCCCGGAAATATTGGCTTAATAGCTTTGATTGCCTCCATATTTTTTCCCAAAAAACCAAAAACAATTAAATATGCCGGGAATTGGGATCCTAATAGTAAACAACCTTGGAGTTATCGATTTCAAAAATGGCTTTTAAATAATCCATTTTTGATCCAAAATAAAAAAGTACTTATTTATGGTAAGTGGAAGAAACAGCCCGAATATATTCTATCCTTTTTTACCGCAACTTTTTCTGAATTGGACAAAACCGCTATTGATAAGAAAATAGATAACAATTTAACTTTTATCTATTGTGGAGGCCTTGTCTCCGGAAAAAATCCCTTTCTGGTTGTCAAAATTATTCATAAACTGATTTTAAAAGCTTGCCCGGTTCACCTTTTATTATATGGAGATGGGTCATTGCATTCAGAAATTAACGATTATGTTCAAAAGCATGGCCTTTCAGAAAATATAAAATTAATGGGGAATAGACCGCAATCAGTTTTAAAAGAGGCTTACGAAAAAGCCCATTTTTGCATATTGCCTTCTAAAAGCGAAGGGTGGCCAAAAGCGATAGCCGAAGGTATGTTCTATGGTTGTGTGCCTATAGCTACAAAAGTTTCCTGTATCCCCTGGATGCTTGATTTTGGAAATCGTGGAATTTTAATTGAAGAGGACTTGGAGAGTGCGGTTGACGAAATTTTAAGAATCATAAACCACCCTGTAATTTATCAGGAGATGTCTCAAAATTCTGTGAAATGGTCAAGAACCTATACTTTAGAAAAATTTGAAAAAGCAATTCAGAAAATATTGTGAAGATACTACAGCTTATAGACAGTCTTAGACCCGGAGGAGCAGAGAGAATGGCTTTGAACTATTTTTTGGCACTGGAAAGAGAAGGCCACCACAGCTTACTTGTTGCCAGTAGGGAAGAAGGTTTACTTGCTGAACAGGTAGATAAAAAGGCTAATTATCATTTTCTAAGAAAGTTGAATGCATTTGATTTTAGAGCTTTTTACAAATTGAAAAAAATAATTTCAGAAAATAATATTGAGATTATTCAGGCGCATAGCAGTTCCTGGTTTTGGGCAGTTTTGTGTAAAATAACGGGTAGCAAAATAAAAATAATCTGGCATGATCATTATGGCAATAGTGAATATCCGGATAATAGAAAGAGCAGATTACTAAGAAAATTTTCCAAATACTTTGACGGTATTATCAGTGTTAATGAGAAATTGATGAAATGGTCCCGGGAAAAGCTTGAATTTAATAAACCTATTATTTACCTACCAAACTTTGTAAACGAGAAATCAAGAAATAAAAAGGGACTACAGGGCAACTCAGCCATAAAAATTATATGTGTAGCTAACTTGAGGCCTCAGAAGGACCACTACACACTTATTGAAGCATTCCGTGAGATACAAGACAAATATAATGTTACTTTGCACCTTTTTGGAAGGGATTTTAATGATCAGTATTCTGGTGAATTATTGAATATGATTGAAAATAATTCAGCGATATTTTATTATGGTGAAGTAAACCCTGTAGTAGACTATCTTGGCGATGCCGATATTGGAATTCTCTCATCAAAGTCTGAAGGCTTGCCCCTCGCGCTTTTAGAATACGGGATGGTTGGTCTACCGGTTATTTGCACTGCCGTAGGAGAGTGTGAAAGAGTCGTGGGTGGGGATGGAAAAGTTGTGCCGCCTAATAATCCTGTAAAGTTATCAGAAGCGATTAAAGATTATTTAGATAATCCGGAAGAAGCCAAATTAGATTCTCTAAATTTCCATACTAGAATTGAAAAGGATTATTCAGAGAAAGCAGTTTTAAAAAAATTTTCAATTTTCATTCAAAATTTGAAATTTGAATAAGGCAGACTATATAAACAATCAATTCTATATTAGGATGTTAATCCTACATATAGGATATGGGTTATTGATATATCTCATTCCGTCCTTATCAAAAATAATTGTGCTCATTATAATGGGATCCTTTCTTTTTGTGATCATAGACAGGAAGAATAAAGGGAATGAAGCCTTAATGGCTGCGGCATATATAGCGGGTGGTGAGGTCTTTTTTAGACAGACCGGATCGCTATTTTTTTGGGAAACGGGTAAATATGCAGTTATTATTTTTCTATTGATAGGAATGTTTTTCAAAGGTGCCAGTTCCAAAACTATACCTTATTGGCTTTACCTCCTCATTCTTTTCCCCGGGGTTTTAATCGCTTCCTTCAATTTCAGCTATGATGCGGAGGTTAGAAAACTTATCGCATTTAATTTAGCCGGGCCCGTTTGTTTAGGTATTTCCGCTCTCTATTGTTATTATAAAAAAATAAAAATAGAAGATTTGCAGAGAGTATTATTAATGATCTTAATGCCCTTAATCGCTCAAATGGTTTATTTATATTTTCATACCCCCAGTATGGATGATGTGAAAATAAGTTTAAGTG
This sequence comes from Gramella sp. AN32, assembly GCF_023718305.1. GTDB lineage: Bacteria > Bacteroidota > Bacteroidia > Flavobacteriales > Flavobacteriaceae > Christiangramia > Christiangramia antarctica. The sequence continues at coordinate 313,188 of NZ_QEYO01000001.1, read as the reverse complement.
GAAATTATGCTGCTACCGGGGGTTTTGGTCCTAACCAGATTTCAACAGTTTTGGGAATGGGATGTTTTTTAATTGCCACCAGATTATTTACAATAAGAAATAAACTAATAAACTTAATTGATGTTATCCTATTAATTTTAATGGGTTATCGAGCAGTAATAACCTTTAGCAGAGGAGGGATTTTTACTGCCTTAGCCTCTATAGTTGCGTTTTTAATATTTTTCTACTATAAACAAGATTCTAAAAAGCTTGAAGGTTCAAACCTTAGGATTATTTCTATGGTTGCTATTTTTACTGTAGTTTGGTTGTTTTCCTCTTTTGAAACTAGAGGTCTTATAGGTAATAGATATACTAACAAGGATGCTGCAGGGGTACTCAAAGAAGATATAACCACAGGTAGGGCTGAATTGATTGAAACTGAATTAACAGCGTTCTATAAACATCCGCTTTTAGGAATTGGCGTGGGAAAAGGAATAGAATATAGAGAAGAAAATCTGGGAATTGTAATTGCAAGCCATAATGAAATTAGTAGATTACTTGCAGAACATGGAGTATTGGGTATTTTTGCATTAGCAATTCTTTTATTTGTTCCAATAATTTTCTGGTTTAAGTTCAAGAATAATTATTTTTTTTTAGCATTCGTGGCTTTCTGGTTTTTGACAATAAACCATTCAGCAATGCGAATTGCAATGCCTGCTTTTGTTTATGGACTTGCACTTTTATATATAACTGATGAAAAAAAGGATCCTGTACATAGGAAACGACTTGCAGGTTAATAGCTTTACCGCTACTTATATATCCTTCTTCAGTAAAATGTTGCGAAAAGAAGGCTATACAGTCCGTACGGCATCGACCCGAAATAATAAAGCCTTGAGGCTTGTAGAGATGTTAGCTTTATTGGCGAGGTATAAAAAAACCACAGATATCGTCCTTATAGACACTTACGGTGCAATGAATTTTTATTATGCCTATTTGGTTGGGAAAACCTGTGAGCTTTTAAAGATGGATTATATTCCCATCCTTCACGGTGGTAACCTCCCGGAAAGGCTTGAAGACTCAAAAAACTTTAGCAAAGATTTATTTGGAAATTCTTTGGTGAACGTAGCACCATCAAAATATTTATTCAATGTTTTTCAAAAACATAATTTTAAAAATACCCAGATAATCCCAAATTCAATTCGGCTTAAAAATTATCCCTTTAAAGAAAGAAATGATTTTCAGCCAAAACTGCTCTGGGTAAGAAGGTTTCAGAAAAGGTATAATCCAATCTTAGCGGTTGAGGTGCTAAAGATTATTAATGAGAAGATTCCCGGTGCCACTATGTGTATGGTTGGGCCAGATAAAGATGGCTCTCTTCATAACTGTAAAAAGTTGGGAAAAAAATACGGTTTGGAGATCACTTTTACTGGAAAGTTAAAGAAGAAACAATGGGCTAAACTTTCCAGGGATTATGATTTTTTTATAAATACAACTTCTATAGACAATACCCCAATTAGTGTAATTGAAGCCATGAGTTTGGGACTTCCAATTATTAGTACCCGGGTTGGCGGAATGGATTATTTGATTGATAATAATGTTGATGGTATCTTAGTTCTCGAGAATGATGCCCAGGCAATGGCAACCGAAGTTTTAAGACTGATAGAAAACCCAGAAACCGCTCTTGAACTAAGCCGAAAAGCCAGGGCAAAAGTGGAAGGATTTGACTGGGAAATTGTAAAAGAAAAATGGAACCGACTTCTCGAAACTTGATAGTATACATTGGAAATAAATTACAGAAACATGGTTATTCTCCTACAACCATCGATACGTTATCAGAAAAATTAAAGTCGAAAGATTTAAAAATAATTGCAGTCTCTTCTCAGAAGAATAAAATTCTTAGAATTTTTGAAATGCTTTCCACAATTTTTCAATACAGGAAAACAGCCAGGAAAATTCTAATAGATACCTACAGTACCACAAACTTTTGGTATGCGGTTAGTTGCGGGCAATTGAGCCGTATGTTAGGTTTGCCATATGTATTTATTTTTCATGGGGGAAACCTTCCGGAAAGATTTGAGAAAACTTCTTTCCTAATAAAAAGAATCTTCTCAAATTCTGAATTAAATATTGTACCCTCATTATATCTTTTCAACCAATTATCAAAATTTAAATTAGGGACCTTAAAAGTTATACCGAATAGCATTGATTTAGATCAGTATAAATTTAAGAAGAGAGAAATGTTCAAACCGAATTTACTTTGGGTACGTTCATTTTCTGAAGTTTATAACCCAAAACTAGCGGTAGAAGTATTAGGAAAAATGCTTAAATTTTATCCGGATTCCAGGTTATGTATGGTTGGCGCGGAAAAAGATGGGAGTTTAGAAAATCTGAGAACTTATTGTGAAGAAAATAATTTGCCGGTAGTTTTTAAGGGTCATCTTTCAAAGTCTCACTGGATAGATCTTTCAGAAGAATACGATATTTTTATAAATACTTCCAGAATTGACAATACCCCCGTGAGTGTACTGGAAGCGATGGCCCTGGGGATGGTAATAGTTACAACCAATGTAGGTGGAATTCCGTATATATTAAAGCATAATAAAAATGCTATTCTGGTTAATTCTGATGATGCGTTGGAAATGGCTGAAGCTATTGAATATCTATTAGAAAATCAGGAGGTCACCAACAAGATTGCTCATAAGGCCAGATTGGAAGCTGAAAAATATGATTGGGAAAATGTAAAAGCTGAATGGATGAAGTTGTTAAGTTAAATTTGATATATTTATCCGTTGATTGAGTCCGAATATCGATGTCTAAAAAACCACTTTTTCATTTAGAAATTTCTGAACGTAAGTTATTACTTCGTTTATTTGATAATTTAGGGATTTTAATCACTTTGGCTCTTGTAGGTGTAATCTTTCAATTTGATTATTTTAGAATTGATGAGAATTATTGGATTTGGACGGGATTACTGTTATTATACTTAAACCTATTCGCTTCCATTTTTGAACTATACAACCTGCAAAGAGCGGCACGTTTTGACATAGTTGTCAAGAACGTTTTGCTTACTACGACAGCTACGGTCATATTTTATATTCTTACGCCTTATTTTAGCCCAAGTCTTCCCGAAAATCGCCTTCAGATTTTATTCTTTTTCATATCCATTGCCGGAGCTCTATTACTTTGGAGATTTGCTTATATCAATTTAATATCTACGCCAAGGTTTAATAAAAGGATTCTGGTGGTGGGTGATTCATTCGACATAAAACTTATTGCGAGTTCGCTTCAGAAAACAGATCCCAATTTTGTGGTCGTAGGCTATATAAATACAGACTATTCAGCTAAAAATGATTTTGATTTGAAGTTGCAGCGTTTTAAAGTTGAGGAACTGGATAAAATTATTTACGAGCATCATATTAACGAAATTGTAGTAGCCAGTTCTTATCAAAAAGGGATTACTTACAGTTTATATTCCCAACTAACGAAATTGCTAAAGACCGGCTTCCCTATTAAAGATTATACCCAGGTCTATGAGGATATCACCCAAAGAATTCCAGTTCAGAATGTGGATGAAGATTTTTATAGATATTTTCCTTTTAGCCGAAATAATCAAAATCAGCTTTACAATATAGCCTATCGTTTTTTAGATATTATCGTTTCGGTTTTTGGAATTTTATTGGGGATTATTATTTCCCCACTTATTATTTTAGGAAACCTTCTGGGTAATAGGGGGAAGTTGCTTTATAAGCAAAAAAGGGTAGGCAAGAACGGGTGTAAGTTTCAAATTTACAAACTACGTACTATGACCAAAGATGCGGAACTATATGGCCCCCAATACGCACAGAAAAACGATTTAAGGGTAACGAAATTTGGTAAATTTCTTCGTAGGACCAGGATAGATGAAATTCCACAATTCTACAATATTTTAATTGGCGAGATGAGTCTAATTGGTCCACGACCTGAACGCCCTGTATTCGTAAAGGAGCTTTCAGAAATAATACCTTTTTATGAAATTCGGCATATCATTAAACCAGGTTTAACCGGTTGGGCGCAGGTAATGGCAAACTATGGCAATTGTCATGATGATAGTCTGGAGAAATTGCAATACGACCTTTATTATATTAAGCACAGGGGTTTGTTTTTAGACCTTACCATTATCCTAAAGACTCTTAGTACTGTTTTGTTCTTCCGCGGACAGTAGAATTTTAGTTGAAAGTTGGAAAGTAAAAAGTGAAATTTTTGTCACATTGAGCGCAGTCGAAATGTACCAATATTAATGTATCAATGTACCAATGTACCAATTTGAAAATGTATCAATTTAAAAATAATTTTGGACTAAAGACTAAAGACTAAAGACTAAAGACTAAAGACTAAAGACTAAAGACTGGAAATGAAACTTCCAGCCTCCAGCTTCCAACTTCCAACAAACACTTTCAATTATCAATTGATCAGGAGGGTCTCTTTCTTTTATATTTAATAACCGAAAAGAGAAAAATAAACAAAGCCAGAAACTGAGCGATCCTGGCTAAATAATCGCCATGTTTTACATAAAATGTCTTTTCTGAATTTATGGCTACATCTCCCACGAGAAATCCACCTTGATTATATTCCAGTTTTTCAACAATATCTCCTTTAGAATTGATAATGGCTGAAATTCCGGTATTAGCACTTCTGGCAACATATTTACGATTTTCCACTGCACGGAGCTTTGCATAACTCAAGTGTTGTTTATGGCCCTGCGTATCGCCCCACCAGGCATCATTGGTAATGATACTTAAAAAATTCGCCCCATTTTCCACATAATCAGTAACATATTCCCCATAAACCGATTCATAACAAATGATAGGCGCTATATAAATTGAATCTTTTAACCTGAAAACTTCCCTGTTTTCCTGGGTTGTTTTCATGGCCACCGTTCCGCCTAAATCTATCATTACATCGCCCACGATTGGTTTTAAAATATTCTGATATGGAAAATTTTCCACCCCTACCACCAGTTTAGATTTGTGATATAATTGGATACTGTCCGCAATATTATTCACCAAGAAAGCTGAATTATAATCATTGTACCAATCGTTCGCCCGAAGGTAGTTGGATTGTTTTCCCACCCGATTTTTATCACTAAACCGATCAAAAATTGAAATCCCTGAAAGAAAATTTAATTGCGCATTCAATTTTGCAATTTGGGATCCATAATATTCAGCTTCGGAATAACCCACTTCCGGTAATTTAGTGCCCGAAGCGAAAACAGTCTCTGGTGCAATGACTACTAAAGTTGAATCTGTCACTGCTTCAGAAGACAATTTATAAAGCAACTTGCCAATCCTAGAATCTGTTGTATTGTATTTTTCAGTATATGGATTGATATTTGGCTGAAGAATCAGAACTTCAATTTTATTTTCAGATTCTTCATAATTGAAATATAAAATATAGGAAAGCAGTATGGGGAGCCCAATTATTAAGGCAATTTTCAGGATCCCTTGATATAGAATGCTTTGTTCTTTAAATTCCTTGAATAATAGAAGGCTTTTAAAAACCATAAGGTTTGCGAGGAGGATCCATAAAGTACCGCCAAAGGTGCCGGTGAATTCATACCATTGGATCCAGGGTGTATAGTCAGAAAAAACGTTTCCAAGATTGAGCCAGGGCCAGGAAAAATCCCAACTGAGATGTAACTTTTCAAAAACCATCCAAATGCTCATTAGGAATATAGCTGACGCAGTAAAACCTGTACGTTTCGCCACTATGTGATAAAGCAGAAAAACAACAGCCATTAAAAATGAGTTGGCCAAAATAGCAAAAACTCCCCCGAAAGGTGTAGAGAAATAAAGCCAGTAGGTGGTAAAAAGGTTCCAAATAAAAAAACTTACATAAGCAGTACCAAAAACCTTCAATTTTCTCCACTTAATTGAATAATTCCTTATGCTAAATTCTACGTAGAGAAGTGGTACAAAGGAGAAAAAGATGAAAAGCGGAAAACCAAAAGTTGGCCAGCTAATCGTAAGAAGTATTCCGCTTAAAACTGCGAAAAGAAAGTTTTTCATTTATAAAGATTGTTTTTCAAAAATAGGAAAATGAATTTTGCTGCCGTTCCTTCCATCATTTTCCTTTAGGTTAATTTAAGATTCTTCTTTATATATCGTTGCAAAATATTAGATTAGTATTTTTGAATTTAAAATATGAGCATCAAAAGACATATTCCCAATCTTATCACCTTATTAAATTTATTCTGCGGTAGCCTGGCCATTATCTTCGCCGTAAAAGGCAATCTGGTCTTAGCGGCCATCTTTGTGGCAGCTGGAATCTTTTTTGACTTCTTTGATGGTCTTGCCGCCAGGGCACTCAATGTAAAAAGCGAGTTGGGTTTACAGCTGGATTCATTAGCCGATGTGGTTACCAGCGGAGTCGTGCCGGGAATTGTGATGTACCAGTTATTGAATAAGGCCTTGCCGAAAACACTTCAGTCAAATTCAGATTGGGATGCAACTTTTATGGATATCCAGATAAAACCCTTTGCGCTTATTGGATTATTGATAATTCTGGCCTCCGCGTATAGATTGGCAAAATTCAATATTGATGATCGCCAAACTGATTCCTTTATCGGGCTCCCAACTCCTGCGAATGCTCTTTTTATCTTGAGTCTGCCTTTAATTCTAACCTTCCAAAACCAACCTTTTGTGACTGGTTTGTTATTGAATGAATGGGTTTTGGTGGGAATAACTATTTTGAGCTGTTATATGCTAAATGCTGAAATTCCCCTCTTCGCCTTAAAGTTTAAGAACTGGAGTTTTGGGGAAAATAAAATGAGATATTTATTTTTACTCTCCTGTATTCTACTAATTGTTTTTCTGAAATTTTTAGCAATCCCGATAATTATTATATTATATGTTGTTTTATCATTAATAAATACAACGTCGAAGGCTGTTTACTGATTACGTTTTTTTATTAAATTCATTTCCGCATTCAAAGCTGCACCGGCAATGATATCCATATTTGCAAAAGGCCAGCTTTCCAATTTTTGTCTTCTTGAAGTTAAATCACGATAGGTTTCATAGTATTTATCCGTAAGATTATTGTCTTTATAATAATCATCAAAGTTTTGTAAAACTGATTTTTGCTGATAAACCTCCACCCAATTCACAGATTTAAAAAGGCGATACCTCAAATCTGGATTTTTCTTTTTCATTAAACGCTTTACTAAAAGTTCATCAATCTTGGATCGCAGGCCCCAAATAGGAATTTTTATAAAGTTTGGAGAATTTTGAGGGACTATAGGAATTTGTCCTGTAGGAATTTTAGAAAATTTTTTGAGATCTTTTTCCTGATTCAATAGCTTATCGGTAAACCTGTAAAAAAGCCTTAAATTAGGATGGATATTGCTTGTCCTGGTTAAAATTCCACGGGACATGCCCGGACTAAAGGCATAAAATTTTTCGTTACAGATCCTTACCTGTTTTGAAAGAATGTGCCGGGTATAGGTATACCAGGAAAATAACTCATCAAATAATTCTTTAAAAGGTAAATTATGGGATGCTATCCTATCGAATAATTCATTTAAATCCTCCTCAGATTCACGCATTATTATCTCCTTATGATCTTTGTTGGATAATCTTTCAAACCAAACGGGATGATGCCAGGGTAATGAATTTTGTTTCTTTTCTTTTTTCCATTCTGAAAAATTGGAAGGACTCGCCCCGGTTAATTTCACCTTTTCTTTTAGAATGTAATATTTGAAAAAATTATCTTTTCGTGATTTTAAACTGCTTAATTGAGAGATATTTCTGGCCGGCAATCCCTCACAAAGCTCCCCGAAAATTAGGGGTTTTTTGATTTTAGGATCCACATTTTCTAAGATTTCCAGCCAGGAATTCAAATTCACCGCTTCGGTTTTTAATTCATTTTCCTCTAAAATTTTATAGGATGGAAAATATAATTCGGGATGATAAAAAGTGTGATGTTCTGCGTTTTTAACCTTAGCAAGTTTTGAAGCTATTTTTGCCTCGTAATTATCTTTATGTCCAAAGGTGAGGCAATTTATTTTTTTTGAATCGGGTATAGAAGCCAGGGCAATTCTACTATCTATCCCACCACTTAATGCAATATTTACTTCGTCAAATTTTTTAGTTACTGCATTTACCTCTTTTTTGAAATGATCCCAATAATCTGAAACCATCCCGCTTTTAAGCTTGTCATTGGAGATATTCTGATAGAGTGAATTATCATATTTTTTTTCAATGATCTCAAAATTGTAATCAAATTTGATTTGTTCCCCGGGGAGCAATTGTTTACAATCCTTTAAAATCGTGCGGGAACCAAGATTGATAAAATTAGGCCCCACAGATTTTTGAAATATTCCCGTTTGGTCGTATCCAGCATTGGAATATCTTCCTATTAAAATGATACTGTTGGAGATGAAAATATTATTATCCTTTATAAGATAATAAAGAGGGTAGATGCCAATTAAATCTGAAGAAATTATTAATTGCTTTCTAATGGAATCGATGATGAATGAACAAAATGTTCCCGTAATATTATTTGGGGGCGGCCAGTTTTTAATTAAGCTTTTAGTGGCAAATAGATGGCTTTTTGAAGAATCTTCGTTTAAATCTAATACATAACCATCGGTTATAAATGATATCTCAGCATTAGAGTCTATACAGTTTTGATCATTTATTTTTAGATGGAAAGATTCAATTTCATGGCTGAAAGTGGTTCCATAATCATCAATTAATTCCGGATTTAAATTTTTATTTGAAAAAATAAATTTCATGCCGGAATATATTCAGTGATTTAATTAAACAGCTTTTTCTTTCTTAATTCGAAATTTTGACCCAGATATACCTTACGCACCATTTCGTCTTCGGCGAGTTCTTCCGGAATTCCGTGTTTTAAGATACTTCCTTCGAACATAAGATAAGTGCGGTCTGTAATGGCAAGGGTTTCCTGAACATTATGATCGGTAATAAGGATGCCGATATTTTTATCTTTTAATTGAGCTACAATCCGCTGAATATCTTCAACCGCCACCGGGTCCACCCCGGCAAATGGTTCATCTAAAAGAATGAATTTTGGATCGGTCGCCAAGGCTCTGGCAATTTCTGTCCTTCTGCGTTCCCCGCCACTTAAAAGGTCTCCGCGACTTTTCCTGATATGCTCCAAACCAAATTCGTGTATGAGCGATTCCATTTTGGCAACGCGTTCCGTTTTGTTCATATCGGTAAGCTCGAGAACGCTCATAATATTATCCTCGATGCTCAATTTTCTAAAAACGGAAGCTTCCTGGGCAAGATATCCAATACCGTTCTGAGCACGTTTGTACATGGGAAATTTGGTGATATCTACTTTATCGAGAATGATCTTTCCTTTATTCGGTTTTATCAAGCCTACGATCATATAGAAAGAGGTAGTTTTTCCGGCACCATTCGGTCCAAGCAATCCCACGATCTCCCCCTGGTTTACTTCAACTGAAATGCCTTTTACCACATCTCTTCCCTTATATGTCTTAACTAAATTTTCGGCTCGTAATTTCATTCTTTAATGTATCAATGTACCTATGTATCGATTTGGAAATTAGTTAATTTGGAAATTTGAAAATGTTCCTAAAAATTCAAAATTTCGGTCTCCAGCATCCAGCTTCCAGCTTCCACATTTCGACTACGCTCAATGTGACAAATTTCTACTTTCTAATTTTCGCTTTTTTCCAGCATCCAGCTTCCAGCCTCCACATTTCGACTGCGCTCAAGGTGACAAAAGCTCCACTTTTTTCCAGCATCCAGCATCCACCTTCCACATTTCGACTTCGCTCAAGGTGACAAAAATTTCACTTTTCACTTTTCACTTTCCTCCTTTAACTTATCAGCTTCTTCCAGGGCTTCCCAGTATTCAAAGGCACGTCTTAAATGTGGAATTACTATAGTTCCTCCAATGAGTGTACCAATACTCAGCGTTTCCATAACTTCTTCTTTGGAAATCCCTTCATTATAACTGGACTCCAAATGATATTTCACACAATCGTCGCAACGTAGAACCGTAGAAGCCACAAGGCCAAGCAGTTCTTTTGTTTTTTTATCCAAAACGCCTTCAGAAAAGGCATTTGTATCAAGATTAAAGATCCTTTTCAGAATTTTATTATTGTCTGAAAGAATTTTATCGTTCATCTTGGAGCGATACGAATTAAATTCGTCCACCTTATTTATCATAGTTTATTTTTTTTTAATTCTCTTTTATAGATCACCTTAGAAATTACGATACTTACTTCATATAAGATCAATACCGGGATGGCTACAATAATCTGGCTCACAATATCTGGAGGTGTAATTACTGCGGAAAGAACCAGAACGATCACCAAAGCATATTTACGGTAGGTCCTTAAGAATTGCGGGGTTACCACTCCAACCTTGGTAAGGAAGTAAATAACTATGGGTAATTCAAATATTAATCCGCTCGCTAAAACTGAAGCTCTTACCAGACTAATATAACTATCTAAATCAAAATCGTTAAAGACCGTTTCACTTACCTGATATTTTCCGAGGAAATTGATGGAAAGTGGCGTAACCACATAATAGCCAAAAAGGACTCCCGTAAAAAATAAAACGGACGTGATAAAAATAAAGCCTTTTGCATATTTTCTTTCCGTTTCATGCATGGCAGGCGCCACGAATTTCCAGAATTCATAAATCACATAGGGAAAGGCAATAATAAATCCTGCGGTGATCGATGTCCAAACATGTGCAGAAAACTGGCCTCCCATGGTCCTACTTTGGATCCTAAAAGGCATTTCAGGATCACAAAAACCACCATCGATCCCAAAAATGCCAGATAGGTGGCATAAAACTTTATACGAAATGAAATCACTGTGGGACGGGCCAAATAAAAGCACATCAAAAATGAAACTTTTTAATACAAAAGCTACTACGCCTGCAACAACAACTGCCAAAGTTGCCCGTATTAAGTGCCATCTAAGTTCTTCAAGATGATCTAAAAATGACATTTCCTGACCTTCCTCAGGTTGTTGGCCAATTCTTTCCATTATAAAATTCCTTCTCTAATTAAATTATGCAGGTGAACAACACCTGTATATTTTCCGTTCTCCACAGCCAATAACTGGGAAATTTTATTCTTTTCCAATATTTCCAGAGCATCTGCCGCCAATTCATCCTGCTCAATGGTTCTTGGGTTCCCGCTCATAATATCACTGGCCTTAAGGCCTTTGATCTCCTCATGATCCTTAAGCATCCTCCTAATATCGCCATCAGTAATGATACCTACGATTTTTTCACCATCAAGGACTGCCGTAACCCCAAGCATTTTTTCGGAAATTTCAATGATCGTGTTGGCAATGTTGGTTTCTGGGGTAACTCTTGGAACCATGTTTTGCGAAGTGATGTCACTCACCCGCATATATAATTTTTTCCCCAGCGAGCCCCCCGGATGGTATTTTGCAAAATCTTTTCTTGTAAATCCTTTTAAATTTAATAAACATATGGCAAGCGCATCGCCAATAACCATTTGAGCGGTTGTACTTGTGGTTGGCGCCAGATTGTTCGGGCAGGCTTCATCTTCAACATAAACATTCAGGACAAAATCGGCTTCCCGGCCTAGAAACGATTCTTTATCGCCGGTTAATCCAATTAGCGGATTATTAAAATTTTTAATCAAAGGTACCAGCACTTTAATTTCGGGACTATTTCCACTTTTTGAAATACAAATTACTACATCATCATTCTGAATAATCCCTAAATCACCATGAATAGCATCTGCCGCGTGCATAAAAATAGCAGGAGTTCCTGTGGAATTTAAAGTAGCAACAATTTTAGTAGCGATAATGGCACTTTTCCCAATGCCGGTAACCACAACCCGACCCTTGGAATGATAAATTTTCTCTACTGCTAAAGAAAACTCCTCATCTATCAAATTCTCAAGGTTGGCAATCGCTTTGGCTTCGTGGGAAATGGTTTCTTTTGCGGAAGAAATGATTTGCTCGCTAAGTTTCAAATTAGATTAAATTATGAATTGCAGGTACTAAAAAATACGTATATTAGGTAATACAAATGTATATAAAATTGTAACACTATTTAATGGGTTTGACTGAAATTGATTTACACAAAGAACTTAAGAAATACTTTGGATTTAGTCAGTTTAAAGGGCTTCAGGAAAAGGTCATTACCAGCATAGTAAATAATCATGATACTTTTGTGGTAATGCCAACCGGGGGCGGTAAATCTTTATGCTACCAACTTCCAGCCCTTATAAAGGGTGGGACCGCCATCGTTGTTTCCCCCCTTATCGCTTTAATGAAAAATCAGGTAGATGCCATTCGTAGTATTTCTTCGGAATATGGTATTGCGCACGTTTTAAATTCTTCGCTGAATAAAACTGAAGTTAAACAGGTTAAAGACGATATCAGTCGAGGGATTACCAAGCTTTTATATGTTGCTCCTGAATCGCTTACCAAAGAAGATTATGTTGATTTTCTAAATCAGCAGGAAATCTCTTTTCTCGCCGTAGATGAAGCGCATTGTATTAGCGAATGGGGCCATGATTTTAGACCTGAATATCGAAATCTTCGGAGTATTTTAAAAAGAATTGGGGATAATATCCCGGTAATTGGGTTGACTGCCACGGCGACTCCCAAAGTACAGGAAGATATTCTGAAAAATCTGGGGATAACCGATGCCAATACCTTTAAAGCCAGCTTCAACCGTCCAAATTTATATTACGAGGTACGACCAAAAACCAAAAATATCGATGCTGATATAATTCGTTTTGTAAAACAGAATGAAGGCAAATCAGGGATTATCTATTGTCTTAGCCGCAAAAAAGTTGAAGAGATTGCGCAAACCCTTCAGGTGAACGGCATTAAGGCAGTGCCTTATCATGCGGGACTGGATGCAAAAACCCGCTCCAAGCATCAGGATATGTTTTTGATGGAAGATATCGATGTGGTGGTGGCAACCATTGCTTTTGGAATGGGGATCGATAAACCGGATGTTCGTTTTGTGATCCATCACGATATCCCCAAAAGTATTGAAAGCTATTATCAAGAGACAGGGAGAGCAGGACGAGATGGGGGGGAAGGTCATTGTCTGGCCTTTTATGCGTATAAAGACATTGAAAAACTGGAAAAATTTATGAGTGGTAAGCCTGTTGCAGAACAGGAAATTGGTCATGCGTTGCTTCAGGAAGTGGTCGCTTTTGCTGAAACTTCAATCTCCAGAAGAAAATTTATTTTGCATTATTTCGGGGAGGAATTCGATGAGAAGACTGGGGATGGCGGAGATATGGACGATAATGTTCGTCATCCCAAAAAGAAATATGAGGCACAGAAAGATCTCGAGCTATTGTTAAATACGATTTCAGAAATTAAGGAACTTTATAAATCCAAGGAGGTGGTGAAAACCCTAATCGGAAAAACAAACGCCCTTATCCTTTCCCATAAAACAGATGAGCATCCTTTATTCGGAAAAGGCGCTTATAAGGAAGGAAGTTATTGGATGGCGATGATACGACAGGCTTTAGTTGCCGGATATCTCAAAAAAGATATTGAAACTTATGGAGTGGTAAAACTTACAGATAAAGGAAGGGATTTTATTAAAAAACCTGTTTCTTTTATGATGACGGAAGATCATGCTTATACTGAAACCGATGATGAAATTGCGGTTGCCGGGCAGTCAGGAGCATCTGTTGATGAGGTGCTGGTAAAAATGCTGAAGGATCTTAGGAAAAAAGTTGCCAAAAAGAAAGATTTACCCCCGTTTGTGATCTTTCAGGATCCATCTTTAGAAGATATGGCGCTTAAATATCCAATTTCAATAGAAGAATTGGGCAATATTCATGGAGTTGGTGAAGGGAAAGCAAAAAAATATGGAAGTGAATTTGTGGGCTTAATTGCTCAATATGTTGAAGATAATGATATTTCCCGTCCAGATGACTTTGTAGTAAAATCTACGGGCGCAAATAGTTCCCTAAAACTTTATATTATTCAGAACGTTGATCGAAAATTGCCTTTGACAGATATTGCTTCAGCAAAAGGGATGCAAATGCCTGAATTTATTAAAGAAATGGAAGCGATCGTTTATAGCGGTACAAAATTAAATATAGATTACTGGGTAGATGATATTTTAGATGAGGAACAACAGGAAGAGATTCACGACTATTTTCTAGATGCCCAAACCGATAAGATTGATGAAGCGATGGATGAATTTGATGGTGAATATGAAGATGAAGAACTTCGGTTATACCGTATAAAATTCATTAGCGAGGTGGCGAATTAATTATTTCCCGCCAATTGACTGTAAATCTTCAATACATTTCCCCTGAAGTTCCGGGACCACCTGTCCCACTTCATTAAGAAAGTTAAACCCAAATTCCAGCGACGCCCTCATTAAACAATTACCTGTAGAACAGTGCCCATCATTATCAGGGTCTTCGTGATTTTGAACCATAGGGGTGCCCAAATTAACGAGACCAAATAAATGGCCAAATTCATGATTTAACGTGGCAGTTTCGATAATATACTTTGGAGGGGCTCCGGGACGATTGGCAAAAGCCTGGATCGTTTTTTCATAAATGACCATGGAGGTGTTTCTAAAACTGGATCCCAAAACAAATTTCTCCGCCGTGTCATCTTCATTGCTGCCATCAGCAAAATAAATATAAAGGGCAATTTCATCTCCAGCATTGTAAGCGGTCCTTTCAGCTTTTTCAATAGCTGCAATTTCAGAAATTTCAAAGGGTGCTTTGCCAGAGGAGCCGACACTTCTTACCATAATATTTATTCCGTCTGGTTTATATATTCTGGACTCCAAGAAATCTTTGAAGGCCGCAATTGTTCTATCCTGGGGTTTTGAACCTTCCACATACACGATCTCTATATTCATGGAGGTATACTTAGCATCGCTTACAAGATCTGCGGCAGATTTACCAGTAGTAAGTAAGTTCGCAGTACGATCTATAGTATCAGGTCCATTAGGATCCTCTTTTGTACAGGAGGTAATGAAAATTAAAAAACTTAAAAAGTAAAGGAGTTTTTTTACGGAATTCATTTCAATTTTTAAAATTTGGTTCAAAAATAGAAAATTTTTGTGCTTATAAGGCTTTCAAAACACATAAGAAATCAAAATGCGGTCCATCTTTAACGATTTCACAAGAGAATTTATTCTCTGCGGCAAGTTCTTTCAGTAAAACCTGATCGATAAAAAGCCACTCAAACCAATCGGTGCTTTCGTCTTTATAACGCATCCTGTACTGCATTTCTCCATAATAATTTTCAGAAAAATCTTCAGGATCTTCAAAGAGGAATTTCAAATCTGAAGAGTCCATTATTACCTGTCCGTTTTCGCTTAAAAGATTTCTGCATTGATTAAAAAATTTGGGAATGTTTTCAAGATTACCAATAATCCCGCTTCCGTTCATCAAAAATAATAAGGTGTCGAATTGATCGTTTTTAAGCTCGAAGAAATCGGCTACTACGGCATTTACTCCCCGTTCTTTTGAAATTTCTATTGCACCCGGGGAGGTATCTATGGCAAAAACAGGTAATTTTTTTTCGGTTTGAAGGTAGAGACTGTGGGTCCCGCTTCCGCAGCCAACATCTAGCGTCTTTCCCTTACAAAGTTTTAATGCAGTTTGCTCAATGATGGGCATTTCTTTAAAACTTCGGAATAAATAATCCACGGGAATTTCGTCATCGTCAAAATCTGGCGATAAAACTGTGATAGGTGTGCGATCCTGATGATGGAAATAGTTTTTGATGGCGTTGCCAATTATATCTTTATTTTTGCCCAATGGAAGATTTTCTAGAAAGTTTACCGGAAAAGGCCAAAGATAAGAAGAATGAGAATAAGAAATTCTTCAGCAAATTAAAGAAGCGGCCGCCTAAAAACCTGGATAAACTGATGGTGGAACTGCATGAAGAGGAATTTTCCAGGACCAATTGCCTTACCTGTGCAAATTGCTGTAAAACCACCGGGCCTCTCTTTACCCAAAAGGATATAGAAAGGATAAGTAAACATTTTCGTATGAAGCCCGGCCAGTTTATTGACACCTATCTTCGGCTCGATGAAGAAAACGATTATGTGTTACAAAGTGTTCCCTGTACTTTTTTAGGAGCCGATAATTATTGTTCTATTTACGAAGTGCGGCCTAAAGCCTGCCGGGAATATCCTCATACAGACAGAAAGGATTTTCATAAAATTTCAAATATCAATATTAAAAATACTGCCATATGCCCCGCCGCATATAATATTGTGGAAGAGATGAAGAGGAGAATTAAAGTTTGAAAAGTTTCTGGTTCTGGTTTCAAATTTTAGTTATGTGATGTCTGTTTTTGCGTCTTTGTGAGACCCCTGAAAAAATTTATCTAGTGTAGGAATATGTCGTATTTTTTAGTATATCTAATGAGATGCTGAAACAAGTTCAGCATGACGGCAATTCCAAAAACCAGCATCATCACCCTGAACTCGTTTCAGGGTCTCTAATATGTAACCAAATAAAAATACGTCAATGGTAGCGAAGCGTGGTGATCTCTACTTTGAAAAGACTGCTTCGGTCATTGTATTCCCTCGCAGTGACGATCTTATGTAATGTGTCATTGCGAGCGAAGCGCAACGGAGCGAAGCAATCTCGTGATCATTACTCAAATCATAGGACAATAGGTGGGATATTTAGAATTTAGAATTTGAAATTTTTGCCAGTTCTACAGAAAATAGTAATGGAAAAGTGATTTTTTAACTACGAACTACGAACTACGAACTACGAACTACGAACTACGAACTACAAACACTAATAAAGCAGATATTTTGTTCTAACTCCCTCAAACTGTTTCAATCCTTCTTTCCAGCTATTTCTAATCTCATCTGAACTTAAACCCTGCTCAATCTGTTTTTGCAGCTGATCTGTTCCCGCAAGTTTTACAAAAAACGAATTAAAGAATTTAGAGGTATCTGAAGTATTTTGATAGGCAGAAATAAGCCAGTCTAAATTAATATGATCTAAAAAATCATTTTCTGAAAGATCCTCACCAATACATTTTTTCCCTAAGTGTTTCGGATTTTGTGCGCCCTCCATCGCCATTGGAGTATAGAAAAAATGATAGTTTTCAGCATTTAAAAATGGAGAACCATAAACCTGGAATTGTTTGGTAGTGCCTCTTCCCGCATTTACATTGGTGCCTTCAAAAAAGCACAAACTGGGATAGAGATTAATGGCCAGGTCATTGGGTAAATTTGGGGAGGGTTTTATAGGAATGGAATAAAAGGTCTGGTGATCGTAATTTTCAACTTTGATCACCTGTAAATTGGTTTGAACTCCATTTTTCAGCCATTTTTCACCGTTGATCATTTGAGCGTATTCGCCAATGGTCATTCCATGGACGATAGGAATAGGATGCATCCCCACAAAACTTTGATTTTTCAGTTCTAAAATGGGTCCGTCTATATAATGCCCGTTTGGGTTGGGCCTGTCTAAAATCAGCAGGGGAATATTATTTTCCGCGCAGGCTTCCATAATGTAGTGCAGGGTTGAGATATAGGTATAAAAACGTGCGCCTACATCCTGGATGTCGAAAATCATAAGATCGATTCCTTTTAAACTTTCCACGGAAGGTTTTTTGTTATTTCCGTAGAGGGAGATAAGAGGCAGTCCGCTTTTCGAGTCCATCCCATCATTAATTTTTTCTCCGGCATCTGCCGTTCCCCTAAATCCATGTTCCGGCGCGAAAACCTTTTTAATATCCACTTGCAGTGATTGAAGCGAATCAACCAGATGCACAAATTCACCCTGCTTATTTCGAATCACCGAAGTTTGATTTCCAACCACTCCAACGGACTTATTTTTCAGCAAAGGCAAATATTCCGAAACTCTTTCCGCACCGGTAATAATTTCAGCTTTAACACTGTCCTGAAGTTGCTCCACATGCGTTTCTTTTTTATCATTATCCAATTGCTTGCTGGTGTTTCCGCAGGAAACAATTCCTATAAGAAAGAATAAAAATGTACTTTTGAGCAATCGCTTAAACATAGGAGATTGAATTTTGAATATTTTGTTGTAAAACGCCTAATTAGCGCGAAAAAGTATAAAAGT
Source organism: Gramella sp. AN32 (assembly GCF_023718305.1). Lineage (GTDB taxonomy): Bacteria > Bacteroidota > Bacteroidia > Flavobacteriales > Flavobacteriaceae > Christiangramia > Christiangramia antarctica. The sequence goes on along the minus strand of NZ_QEYO01000001.1, from coordinate 295,128 downwards.
AGCATATCTGCCCCTATTATAAAAATAGCGATTGCCGCAATTGCTATTGGGGTAATTATGATGCTGGTTTCTTTCGCGACAGGTCTTGGTTTGCAGGAAAAGATTCGCGATAAAATTTCGGCATTTAACGGGCATATCAATATTTCCAGTTACGATAATAACAGCTCCAAAGTTTCCCTGATCCCGGTTTCGATAGAACAGGATTTTTATCCTCAATTTAAAACCGTAGACGGTATCAAACACATTCAGGCAGTTGCCACCAAATTCGCGGTGATTCGAACCGATACCGATTTTGAAGGTATTATTGTAAAAGGTGTTGGTAAAGATTACGACTGGGGCTACTTTAAAGATTTTTTGATCAAAGGGAAATTGCCCGATTACAGCGATAAATTAAATGATCAAATTTTAATTTCTGAATATCTGGCCAATAGGCTTCAAATTAAAGTCGGAGAGCGGGTTCCCACCTTCTTTCTAAGGGAAGGGAGTGAAACTCCCCTGCAGCGCGGGTTTGAAGTAACCGGAATTTATGATAGCGGCTTTCAGGATTTTGATGAATTATACGTATTGGCCGATATTAGGCATTTACAGCGCATCAATAAATGGACAGATAAACAGGTTGGGAATTTTGAAGTTTTTGTAGATGATTTTGATCAATTAGATCAAAAAGGCAATGAGGTTTATGAGAACACGGGTTCTTTTTTGGATACTCAAACGATCAGTCAGAAATATTATACCATTTTTGAATGGCTTTCGTTGTTCGATTTTAATATTGCCCTCATCATTGGGATCATGATCCTGGTTTCCGGAATTAATATGATCACGGCACTGCTGGTTTTAATTCTGGAAAGAACACAAATGATAGGAATTTTAAAAGCATTGGGTTCTGATGACTGGAGTATTCGGAAAATTTTTCTTTATAACGCGGGATATCTGATCATTCTGGGGCTTTTTTGGGGAAATTTAATTGGGATAGGGCTTTTATTGCTTCAGAAATATTTTAAACTGATTCCGCTGGATCCAAGGACGTATTACGTGACTGAAGTCCCGGTATATATTAATTGGGATTATATTTTGGCGGTAAATCTGGGAACTTTACTTTTATGTATGGTCATGCTCTTAATTCCGTCTTTAATCATTTCAAAGATAACACCGGTAAAGGCGATAAAGTTTGACTAGTAAAAAAGTAGAACGTAGAAAGTGGAAATGTTCCAATGTATCAATTTAAAAATGTAAAAATACCCGAAATACTAAATACTAAATCTGAAACCAGAATTCAGATACTTCTTTAAACGAACAACAAAACATTATACATCAAACATTGAAAATGGATTACGCTGAAAATATATTGGGAACTATTGGGAATACGCCCCTGGTCAAAATGAATAAGATTGTTGAAGATATCGATGCACTGGTTTTAGCGAAATATGAAACTTTTAACCCCGGGAATTCGGTTAAGGATCGTATGGCGGTGAAAATGGTAGACGATGCTGAAGCTCAGGGCAAATTAAAACCAGGCGGAACCATTATTGAAGGAACATCGGGGAATACCGGGATGGGACTTGCTTTGGTTGCTATTGTAAGAGGCTACAAGATGGTGTGCGTGATGAGCGATAAACAAAGTAAGGAGAAAATGGACATCCTTCGGGCCGTGGGAAGTGAAGTAGTGGTTTGCCCTACCGATGTTGCTCCGGATGATCCAAGATCGTATTATTCCACTTCCAAAAGACTTGCTGAAGAAACCCCGAATTCCTGGTACGTGAATCAGTATGACAATTTATCCAATGCCAAAGCACATTATGAAAGTACCGGACCGGAGATTTGGAAACAAACCGATGGAAAAGTCACCCATTTCGTGGTGGGTGTTGGTACCGGTGGGACTATTTCCGGCGTTGGAAAATATTTAAAAGAACAAAATCCCGATATCAAGGTTTGGGGAATCGACACCTATGGTTCAGTTTTCAAAAAATATCACGAAACGGGAATTTTTGACGAAAAAGAGATTTATCCTTATGTAACTGAAGGTATTGGGGAAGATATCCTGCCAAAAAATGTGGATTTCAGTATTATTGATGGGTTTACTAAAGTGACTGATAAAGATGCGGCGATTTATACCCAAAAACTGGCCAAAGAAGAAGGTTTCTTTCTGGGAAATAGCGCGGGAGCGGCCGCAAAAGGTTTACTTCAGTTAAAGGAACATTTTACCAAAGATGATGTGGTGGTGGTTTTATTTCATGATCATGGAAGCCGTTATGTGGGTAAAATGTTTAATGACGACTGGATGCGGGAAAAAGGCTATACAGATTAAAAAATAAAAAAAATTAAGAAAATTCCTACTTTTATCGACATATCTTTGTTTGAGGTAAGGATTTACGATTTTCTTGCAACGAATTAATAATTTTTTTTAGGATATTTTTTATATCCTAGGTTCAACATAGAGTACTGGCGATTATTTGGTTGCCTGTATACCAGAACCTTCCCCTTTGTTTTTACTTCCTATTTGTGCTTGAGAAAATATCCTAATAAATAATTATAGTATATTTAGATAAAAAGCGCAATAAACAGACAAATTACATTAGTTTGTCTCAAATGTTTAAATATGAAGGTAGAACAGGTTTCCCTAAACAATGCTTCATGGAAAAAAGATTTAAAAGGGCTTAACAGAAAAGCCGGACTGTTGCTTATTTTTATGTCACCATCCTTTTTACCAAAAAAAGAATTTTTGACAAAAGTCAGGGAACAATGGCCAAATGCTATCATTACGGGCTGTTCTACCGCCGGGGAAATTTCCGATATTTATGTGAACGACCATTCGGTTTCACTAACAGTTATTGAGTTCGAAAAAACTACCTGTAAAAAAGTATCGGTCAAAATAAAAGGGATGGATTGTAGTTACCATGCTGGGAAGGAATTGGCCAGCCAATTGAAAACTGATGATCTTAGACATATATTGGTTTTGAGTGATGGTTTAAATGTGAATGGTGCAGATTTAGTTTCAGGGTTAAATTCTGAGTTAGCAGACAACGTCTGTATTTCAGGAGGTTTGGCGGCCGATGGTTCCGACTTTAAGAAGACTTTCCTCATTGACGATGGAAGTATGGAGGATAAACTTATAATAGGGGTAGGCCTTTATGGAAAGGGCCTCAAAGTGGGTTGTAGCTCTAAAGGTGGTTGGGATAGTTTTGGAATTGAACGTAAAGTTACTAAATCAAAAAAAAATGTATTGTATGAATTGGATGGAAAACCCGCTTTAGAATTATATAAATCTTTTTTGGGTGAAGAAGCCAAAAATTTGCCCAGTTCAGGATTGATGTTTCCCTTAAGCTTAAGGGAGCATGAAACCTCCCCTCCTGTGGTTAGGACTATATTGGCCGTAGATGAAGAAGACCAAAGTTTGACTTTTGCAGGGAATATACCTGAAAATTCGTATGTAAGGCTCATGAAAGCCAATATAGACAGGCTCATTTTAGGGGCGCAACATTCAGCCCACGATGTTGCTAAAACCATGGATAGTAAGAACAGTGAACTTGCGATTTTAATTAGTTGTGTGGGCCGTAGGTTGGTCTTAAAGCAACTCATTGAGGAAGAAATTGAAGTGGTGCGTGAAACTTTGGGGCCGAAACCTGTTATTACCGGATTTTACTCTTATGGGGAGATTGCCCCCTTCAAAGAATTTTCAGCCTGCGAATTACATAACCAAACTATGACCATTACTAACCTTTCAGAATGAAACCCCCCAAATTTCACCGGCTATTAAACCGTCAGCTTAAAAAAGTTGGCTTGGACGATATGGACCCTGATAAATTATCAGAGTTCTTAAACCTGGTGAACGACGCTTATCAAAGTTTCGACAAAGATATCCTGCGTGTGGAAAATATACTTGAAGAGAGTTCCAAAGAATTATTTATTGCCAATCAAAACCTTAAACAAGAAAGGGATACCACCCAAACAAAATTGAAAAATATTGTTGATAATGTTAAAGGGGTGATTTTTGAAACCGATCTGGAAGGCAATTTCACCTACTTGAATAAGGCCTGGCATAAATATGTGGGAGTGTCGGTCCAGGATACTTTGGGGAAAAATTATAAAGAATTTCTAAATGGGAAAGATCAAAAATTAAATGAAAAATTAGAGAAATACCTTCAGAAGAAGCAGAGCTACTTTAAAACTATTTTCAAATATCAAACCGAAAAAGAGAAAAGTATTTGGGTAGAATTAAAGTTTGTACTTGTTACTGATAGCACCGATTGGAAAACCGGCTATATTGGGACTATGATTGATGTAACCAATCTAAAAGAGGCCGAGATAGGCTTAAAAAAAGCCAGTGCGGCCAAAGATAATTTCCTTTCCACTATGTCCCATGAGATCAGGACCCCATTAAATGCCGTGACAGGCCTGGCCAATATTTTGCTAATGGAAGAATACCTGCCTTCACAGTTGGAAAACCTTAAAGCTTTAAAATACTCTGGGGAACATCTGCTGGGGTTGATCAATGACTTATTAGATTTCCATAAAATACAATCTGGAGAGGTTGAACTCATAGAAAATGATATTAATCTAACCCAACTTCTTAAGGACATTAAAAGCCATTTTAAACTAAAGGCCGATAAGAAAAATTTAAATTTTCAGGTTTTAGTAGAAGAAGATGTGCCTTTGAATATTAAAGGTGATAAACTTAAGCTTACCCAAATATTGAACAACCTGCTTAGCAATGCACTAAAATTTACAGAGGAGGGTAGTATTATCCTTAGGGTTTCAAAGTTGGCAATAGAAAAAAATAAAGTAAGGCTGGAATTTAAAATTACCGATACGGGTATTGGTATTTCAAAAGTAAGGCAGCGGTCCATTTTTAAAAGTTTTATCCAGGAAAATCAAAATACCTCTTTAAAATATGGAGGGACTGGACTTGGTTTGGCCATTAGCAAAAAATTGCTCAACCTACAGGGAAGTGATTTAAATGTAGAAAGCGAGCCTGGAAAAGGTGCCAGCTTTTCTTTTAAAATAAAATACAAAGTAAGTAATGAATTAGATTCTTATAATCCTGCCGCGATTAGATCAGAACCAGATTATAAACCCTTGTACCTTGATGTATTGATAGCGGAAGACAATAAAATAAACGTGTTGATCCTTACACGTTTTTTTGCCAAGTGGGAGGTTAGTTATAAAGTTGCTGGAAACGGTGAGGAGGTACTGGAAATTTATAAGGATTCTGATTTCGACCTGATTTTAATGGATATCCAAATGCCCATCCTGGATGGTTATAAAACTACCAACAGCATTAGAAATTTGCCTGATAGCAATAAAGCAGAAATTCCTATTATAGCCCTTACCGCTTTCGCCCAAACCGATATTAAAGAAAAAACGGAATCTTATAAAATGAATGGTTTTCTGGGTAAACCTTTTAACCCTTTGGAACTATACAATATATTAAAATCCTACACTACCCCAAAAACAACAAAACGAAAGCATCTTTCCAATTCAAATTTGCCAATTAAAGAATAAAATTCATTGAGAAATTTCAAATTGATTTAAAATAAACTATTTTCAATTTTAAATTATTTCCATGAAAAAAATATACCTATTAATATTTTCAATTATTATCGCGTCTTGCAGTTCTACGCAGGATACAAACACTACTCCGGAACTGGAAAATCCTAAATATTCTTACCTCGCCCTGGGGGATTCTTATACGATAGGTGAAAGTGTTCCTGAGGCAGAAAGATGGCCGGTACAGTTAACCCAGCATCTTCGTGATCGGGGTTTTGAGATGGCTGCACCCAAAATAATTGCAAAAACCGGTTGGACTACCGGAAATCTAATCTATGCCATAGATGAAGAACTAAATGTTCAAAAAGATTTTGATATTGTTTCCATTCTTATTGGCGTGAACAATCAATATCAGGGAAAACCAGTAAGTGAGTATGAAGCTGATCTTCGGAAGATTTTTAACAGGGCGGTAAACCATTCCAAAAATCTGGAAAAAGGAGTCTTTGCGGTAAGTATTCCGGATTATGGGTATACTCCTTTTGGGGAATCCAGGCAGGAAGAAATAAGTGCAGAAATTGACCAGTTTAACGAGGTTTTTCGAAGAATAGCCGGCGAATTTAATGTTGACTTCTATAATATTACCCCAATTTCGAGACAGGGCTTAGAAAATCCAGATCTGGTCGCCAGCGACAACTTACATCCCAGTGGCTTGCAATACAGATATTGGGTAGATGAAATTGTTACTGAAGTCGCTGCAAAACTTTCCAATTAGGCGCAACATTTATTTCCCAAAATATTTTCATTTGCTATCTTTAGTAGATGAAGGAGGAGTTGCTGTACCATATTTGGAAATTTAAAAAGTTTCACTGGGAAGCTGCCTTTACGGTTACAAATGAGGCCCTTCATATTATCCATCCGGGGTCCCAAAATTCACTTGCCGGCCCAGATTTCTTTAATGCCAAAATCAAAATTGGCGGGCAGCTTTGGGCCGGAAATGTTGAAATACATTCAAAAGCATCCCACTGGTATGCGCATCACCATGAAATAGATCAACAATACGATAATGTAATTTTGCATGTGGTTTGGGAAATGGATGCTGAAATCTTCCGGAAAGATCAATCTGTTATTCCAACTTTAGTTTTAAAACCTTTGGTGAACCCTGAATTACTGGAGAACTATAAGGAACTTTTAAAAAGGAAACATTCAAAAATTAATTGTGAGAAGGATTTTGGAAGCTTTTCAGGTTTTCAAATTTCGCACTGGTTAGAACGTTTATATTTTGAAAGGCTGGAGCTTAAATTTTCAGAAATCCAGTTAATGCTGGATGAGCATTCAAATCATTGGGAACAGGTTTTTTTTATTCAGCTTTTTAAATCTTTCGGCTTAAATCATAATGGATTATTTTTTGCTGAAGTTGCCAAAGCGATTGGGGTTAAAACAGTTCAGAAGCTGGCCGGCGACCAATTTGCTATGGAAGCACTTTTCCTGGGGATGGCTAATTTAATTACTGGTGAAGACCAATATGCCCAGGATCTCAAAAAAGAATTTCAGTATTTAAAATCAAAATTCAGCCTTAAAGAAGTGAGTCTGGTTAAAGCTCAATTTTTCAGGTTAAGACCCGATAATTTCCCAACGATTCGTTTAGTGCAGCTTGCAGCAATCTTTGCTAAAAATTCTGGTTTATTCAGGAAAATTATGGAAGCTGAAAGCATTTTGGCAATCTATAAAATTTTGGATATTGAAGTTTGCGCATACTGGAAAGAGCACTATAATTTCGGAAAAAATCATCCTCCAAAAAAGAAAAAACTCTCTAAAAAGTTCATGGATCTTATTATTATAAACGGTATAGTTCCTATTCGCTATGCATACTCTAAATCATTTGATAAGCATATAGACCTGTCTCAAAATTTATTAGAAAAGTTACCTTCAGAAAAAAATGCTATTATTGATCTTTTTGAGGGTTTACGTCCAAATACCTCCCAAAATGCAATGAATTCTCAGGCCCTTATCCATTTAAAAAGGAATTACTGTGACCGCAATAATTGCTTGCATTGTGAATTGGGGGCATCTTTATTAAGAAAATCCTTTTAAAAAATTAAATTTGGAACATGAGAGAGTGGATTCAGGGTTTTAGATATTTTTTGGAGAAACATGGCTTCTATGTTTCCTCAAGACTTGCAGACAAGCTTGGAATGAGGGCTAAAAATGTTCGATTATTCTTTATTTATGCTTCATTTTTCACCATGGGTGCAGGATTTGTAATTTACCTCACCCTGGCTTTTTGGCTAAAGTTGAAAGACCTTGTGTATACCAAACGGACTTCGGTTTTTGATCTTTAATGATGCAAAGATTCATTCATTCCAAAATAAAGCTCGCCCTCGGTTTACTTTTTATGCTGGTAATTGGCGGGATTCTGGGTTATAAGATTATTTCAGAATATTCCTGGATCGATGCCATCTACATGACCGTGATCACGATCACCACGGTTGGTTTTGGAGAAATAAACCCGCCTACGCCAACTGAAAAGGTCTTTACTACCATTCTTATAATTTCGAGTATCATTATAGTTTCCTATGCACTTTCAGTAATTACAGAATATATCGTAAGTCGCACCTCTATCAAGGATTTAAAAAATAAACGTATGCAGCAGAAAATTGATGATTTAAAAGATCATGTGATCGTTTGTGGTTATGGCAGAAATGGTCGTGAAGCCGTGGATAAACTGAAGAGTTACAAACAGGATTTTATGATCATTGAAATAAACCAGGATATTATTGATGCCGATGAGCACGGATTCCTTTTTATCTCCGGAAATGCGAATGAAGATGAAATCCTGCTCAAGGCCGGGATCGAAAAGGCAAAAACACTAATTTGTGCCATGCCCGAAGATGCAGATAATCTCTTTACCGTCCTTTCCGCAAGACAATTAAATAAGGAACTTATCATAATAAGCAGAGCTTCCGAAGAAACTTCGGTTAAAAAGCTAAAACTGGCGGGAGCAGATAATGTAGTGCTTCCCGATAAAATAGGCGGAAGCCATATGGCTTCACTGGTGGTGGTCCCAGATCTGGTAGAATTCCTGGATAATCTTGCCGTATCAGGAAGAAAGGATAGTATCAATGTGGAGCAAATTCCCTTTGAGAAGGTATGTTCAGACGGAATTGAAAAAACTATCGCTGAGACCGATATTCGTAAAAAAACCGGCTGTTCTATTATAGGGTATAAAGGACCTGAAGGTGAATATATTGTTAATCCTGAAGCCAATACAAAGTTGATCAAAGGTTCAAAAATTATTGTAATTGGAAGGCCAGATCAAATTACAGTTCTAAAAACTGAATTTGGAATTTAAGAAATTGTTAAGGTTTGGCATAAAGTTTTTTGAAAACCTTAAGTTTTTTTGCATCTTGCCGCATCATTATATCAAAACATAAAAAAATACATGTTTAAAACATTTTCCAAGCGAAATTTATTTTCAATTTTAGGGGTATTATTTCCTTTGTTCAGTTTTGCTCAGGCAGAAGAATCATTAAGTCTCTCAGATAAAATTGATCAAAGCTTTTCAAATTACACCAGCTGGTTTGTAGATCTTATTTTTTATGAAATTCCTTTTAGTGAAGCTTTTCAAATCCCCTGGGTATTAATTGTTTTGATAGGAGGTGCACTATACTTCACTTTCTACTTTAAATTTATAAATTTTACTGGCTTTTTAACTGCAATAAAAGTTGTTCAGGGTAAATATGAAGATATTGAAAAACATGGTGCGGATACGCTGTATGCAGATCCAACTCCGAACACAGATGAGAATATCTTTGAAACCATGCGTGATGATAGCGCAGATGGGGAAGTTTCCCACTTTCAGGCCTTAACCGCAGCACTTTCTGCGACTGTAGGATTGGGTAATATTGCCGGTGTTGCCGTTGCTTTATCTATCGGTGGACCGGGTGCAACATTCTGGATGATTGTGGCAGGACTTCTGGGGATGGCTTCAAAATTTGCGGAATGTACTTTAGGTGTAAAATATAGAGATGTGGGTCCAGATGGAACGGTTTACGGTGGCCCAATGTATTATTTGAAAAAAGGCCTTGCTGAAAAAAACATGGCGGGACTGGGAAAAGTTTTAGCAGTGATTTTTGCGATTTTTGTAATTGGAGGTTCTTTTGGTGGAGGAAATATGTTTCAGGCCAATCAGGCAGCAGCGCAGTTTACACAACTTTTTGATATTAGTGGTGGAAATGCCGGTTTCTTTTTTGGTATTGGAATGGCTGCTTTTGTAGCTGTGGTTATTATTGGTGGAATAAAAAGGATCGCTTCTGTGACTGAAAAAATTGTTCCTTTTATGGCGGGTATTTACGTGCTGGCAGCACTTATAATTCTTGGAGCAAATTATCATCATATTGGTGATGCTTTTAGATTGATCTATGAAGGTGCATTTTCAGGTCTGGGTATTGCCGGTGGCCTCGTAGGGGTAATGATCCAGGGGATAAGAAGGGGGGCTTTCTCCAACGAAGCCGGTGTTGGTTCTGCCGCGATTGCCCACTCTGCGGTAAGGACAAAATATCCTGCAAGTGAAGGAATTGTTGCTTTATTAGAGCCATTTGTAGATACTGTAGTGATTTGTACCATGACCGCATTGGTAATTATTATCACCAATTTTGAAAACGGATTTATGGAATATGGAAATGAAATAACTGAAGGAGTAGAACTAACTGCTACTGCTTTTGATACTGTAATTCCCCATTTCTCAATTGTTTTGACAATTGCTGTGATCCTTTTTGCCTTTTCAACCATGATTTCCTGGTCTTATTATGGAATGCAGGGATGGAAATACCTTTTTGGTAAAGGAAAAATGATCGATTTAGTTTATAAAATATTGTTCTTATTATTTGTAGTAGTAGGTGCGTCTATCAGTTTAGGATCTGTGATCGACTTCTCTGATGCGATGATCTTTGCTATGGTAGTTCCTAACATTATTGGGGTTTTATTGTTAACTCCGGTAATCAAGAAAGAACTCACTAAATACATGAAAGCAATTAATAAAAAGAAAGATGCACTTGATGAAGGTGCGACAGATTATAATAATTTGTAATATTTAAACATGTCATTTAAATCCCATTTTGCGCTAAGTAGAAGTCAGCAAAATGGGATTTTTGTTTTAGTAGGAATTATCATTCTCCTTCAATTAGGCATCCATTTTTTTGATTTTTCTGAAAAGAGAGGAACTGAAAAAGATTCTCCGGAAATTATCGCTTTCAGAAAAGAATTAGACTCGCTTAGAAAATTATCTGTTACCAAAAAGGATACGATTTATCCATTTAATCCGAATTATATTACTGACTTTAAAGGGTATCAGTTAGGAATGTCCGTCGAAGAAATAGACAGGCTTCTAAAATATAGAACCGAAAATAAGTGGATGAACTCGGCAGAAGAATTTCAAAAGGTAACCAAAGTTTCAGATAGTTTCCTGAATAAAATAGCTCCATCCTTTCGCTTTCCGGAATGGACCCAAAAAGCAAATTCAGTAAAACAGAAAATTGAGTTTACAAAATCGAGTGGAACTATAGTGGTCGCCGATTTAAATATGGCTTCAGCAGAAGATCTTATGAAAGTGAACGGAGTAGGGGAAGTGCTTTCGAAACGAATTGTAAAGTACCGGTCCAGCCTGGGTGGATTTGTGAAAGAAAGTCAACTTCAGGATGTTTACGGGTTATCCCCGGAAGTGATAGCGAAAATTCTGGAACGCTTTAGGATCATTGCCACACCTAAAATTGAAAAGATCAGTTTAAAAACTGCCACGGCAACACAACTCTCGGAAATACCACATATAAATTACGATTTGGCTAAAAATATTGTGAGTTATAGGAATTTACATGAGGGTATTACATCCTTTGAAGAATTATCAAAAATCAACTCTTTTCCCTTCGATAAAATTGATATAATTCGATTATATTTGACCATTGACTAATTATACGGAATATATCGGTTCCAAATTCATAATTACATAATCAGAATTTTCACATTTACCGGTGAAGGCATATAAGAATTTATAAATGGATCATAGATATTTTACTGAAGAACACGAGTTATTTAGAAAAAGTTTCCAGGAATTTTTGCAAAAAGAGGTGGTGCCGCATATAGAGAAATGGGAGGAAACAGGCACCATCGAACGATTTATCTGGAAGAAATTCGGAGAGATGGGATATTTTGGTTTGAATCAACCTGAAGAATTTGGGGGAATGGGCCTTGATCTTTTCTATACTGTAATCTTTCTGGAGGAACTTCAGAAGATAAATTCAGGTGGGTTTGCCGCAGCAATCTGGGCCCATGCTTATCTGGCCATGACCCATCTTAAGATTGAAGCCGATGATAATTTAAAAGAGAAATATCTAACTCCGGCCATAGATGGGGATAAGATTGGATGTCTTTGTATTTCTGAACCCTTTGGAGGATCAGACGTGGCAGGGATGCGGACTACCGCGACCAAAGAAGGCGATCATTATGTGATCAATGGTTCTAAAACTTTTATCACAAATGGGGTCTATGCCGATTTTTATATTGTTGCCGCCAAGACTTCTCCCGAAAAAGGAAGTAAAGGCATGAGTATTTTCCTTTTGGATAAGGAATTTAAAGGGATTTCAGCAACCAAACTTAATAAATTAGGCTGGCGTGCTTCTGACACTGCAGAACTTGCATTTGACAATGTAAAAATACCTGCGGAATATTTACTCGGCGTAGAAGGGAAAGGTTTTAGCTACATCATGCAGCATTTTGCGTTGGAACGTTTGATTATGGGAATTAATGCCCATGCGAGGTCAGAATTTGCCATAGAATACGCTATTGGTTATATGAAAGAGCGGGAAGCCTTTGGTAAAACCCTGGATCAGTTTCAGGCGCTGAGACATTCAGTAGCTGAAATGGCAAGTGAAGTGGAGGTTATCAAAGAATTTAATTATTCCGTAGCTAAGCGTTTGAATGATGGGGAATATGTGGTAAAAGAAGCAAGTATGTCTAAATTACTAGCGACCAAGATTGCCGATGAAGTGATCTATGAATGTCTTCAATTACTTGGAGGTTATGGATATATCGAAGATTATCCCATGGCCAGAATGTTTAGGGATAGCAGGCTGGGGCCAATTGGTGGTGGTACTTCTGAAATTCTAAAAGAGATTATCGCAAAAATGGTGATCGACAAGAAAGAATACAAGCCTGCAGCTTTATAAGCATTTTTGCGAAAATTCATTTTTCGTGCAAAAATGGTGATCGATAAAAAGGAATACAAGCCTGCGTCATTATAAACATTTTCGCGAAAATTCATTTTGGAGGACTCGCAGTGATTTGTGGTTATGCGTCATTCCGAGCGAAGCGAAGGAATCTCAATATTCATAACTGAATACTCAACAGACTGCTTCGTTGCACTCGCAGTGACGTTTGATAATTACTGAAGACTGGATCTTCCAGCAATGCTTTAGGTTTACGCGTCATCCCGACCGTAGGGAGGGATCTCCACTTGAAGGGAGTAATAACATTAGAAAATACAATCCTTTATATGATCAGCCTTACTTCCCCGAGTTCCTGAACCCGGTAAGGAAATTGTTCTCCCGGTGCACCTATAAACATGAAATTCGTAGGAATCCCCCACTTTTCAGATAATTCATGCACCTTTTCTGGGCCAAATTGGCCACGTTCAATAACAAATTCAATATGAATATCTGGGTAGGCACGATCCAGAACTTCGATATCCTTTTCAAGATTGGGTGGAGGAGTTTCTCCTTCAGGGAGAACGGTGACCAATTTTATTCTTCGTGTTGGTTCATTTTCAGAAATGTAAAGCATCACCTTGTTTAAGCTTTCCACATTATCACCAGCGGTAAAAAAAACAAATTGTTTTCCGCTTATTGAAGCCAATTTTTGAATGGCCATTTTATGGAAAGAATGAAAAATTTTGCTGTCGTGAGGTAAAACTTTGCTGATAATAATAAGAAAACCACGAATTAGATAATGACGGTATAACATGAAATAGACCACCGCTAAAGTTGGTAAGAGGTATTCAACAAATGTCCACAAGTAAGGAGGGTTTAAAAGGATATTTCCAACGATTGCTGAAAGTACAGCGGCAATAGCAATAAAGATGGCAAACCAACCGGCTTTTTCTGGTCTGGGTAATCGCTTTCGATTGATTTTCAGAAGAACATTTCCTAATCCAAATAACGCCATTACAAATAAAAAGGCAATCGTATAAATTCCTGCGAGTTTGGCGAGATTTCCTTTGGTTACAAACAAAATGGAAACAGCCAGAATAAAGAATAGGATAAAGATAATATAAGCGCTATTTTTTTTGTTCTTCTTTAAAAGTACTCCTGGTAATATTCTGTCGAGCGCCATTCTTTCCATTAATCCGCCCACTCCTACATAAGAGGTTAAAACTGCCCCGCTTAAAACCAGGGCTGCATCCAGACTTACTAAGAACGCCAGCCAGTTCCCACCCGTTGTACTTCCCAGAAAAGATAAAAGTGCTTCCTCATGATTGGCAACTACACTAACTGGTAATATAGCCAGGGCAAGAAATGCAATAAGCGGATTAAATATGCTTACCACAATCCACATATTTCTAAGAGTCTTGGGGAACACTCCCGGCTCTTGTTCTTCCACATAATTCGCTGAACTCTCAAACCCACTAATTCCAAGCATTGCTGCTGAAAATCCGAAGAAAAGCGCCATAGTAATACTACCTTCTATGGGAAGATGAAAATTCTCCAGTAAAACCTCAAACCCCTGATTCAGAAAAAAATAAATACAAAATCCTGAAAGTAACGTAAGGGAGCAGAGGTGAAATAGGAATATGGCAATGGCAACTTTTGAGGATTCTCCAATTCCAAGTATAACCAGTCCCATAAAAAGGGCGAGCAAACCTATGGTGACCGGTAAAATGGGTATCATTTCCCAAATGCTATGGGCATAACGTACAGCTTCAGTTGCCGATATTACTGCTGTCGCCATATAAGAAAGCACAGTTAATGCTGCCGCCAGGGCTGCTGTAGATTTCTTTGTAGTATTTAAAAGAGCGTTGTAAGCTCCACCATTTAAAGGTAAAGCTCCCACAACTTCCCCATATATTTTTCGGAATAAAAAAAGAACCACGGCAACCATTAATAAGGAGATCCAGGCATATTGACCGGCATAAACTATAGCGAGTGCCGAAACATAGAGACAGGAGGAACTAATATCGTTACCACATATTGCTGTGGCTTCCAATTGATTTAATTTCTTAGGCATTTTAAAGCTTATATATCAAATTTAAGGAAGATAAATCGCTTTGGTTTTAAGATGAAGTTAAAGAAATATTATTCCTCAATCTGCTTAACCAGACTGTTGTAAAAAGTAGTGCGAATTTTAGGTCCGTTAATAAATGAATCCTTCATTTCATCATCTGTATAAAAGTCTGCCGTTAGACTTGTATCTGCAACGACTTCTTCCAAAGATTTTCCTGCAGCAATAGCCATATTGATCTTATCCCGAATTCCTTCCAGCATTTTCAGATAATTTTCATAATCTGCATATGTAGCAATTTCCCCATGTCCCGGAATGATTTTAGTATTCTCATTGATAAGAGCAAGGCCAGATTTGGCTGCCTGGATATTACCTTCCACACTTCCTCCGCTTTCTAGATCTATATAAGGAAAACTGCCATTAAAAAAGGTGTCCCCGGTATGTAACACATTGCTTTGCGGAAAATAAATCAGGGCATCACCATCGGTATGTGCGTGATGTACATGAGAAACGATAATATCATTTTCGTTAATGTGTAGACCTAGATTTTGATCGAAGGTGACTATGGGAAGACCATTAAATTCTTTAGGAAGGGTATCGTTTTTAAGGCGATTTCTCACATTTTCATGCGCAAAGATCATAGCACCATCTTTTTGAAAATTAACATTCCCTCCGGTGTGGTCTCCATGATAATGGGAATTAACCAGATACTTTACAGGAGAATCACTAATAGTTTTTAGCTGTTCCTTGATCCTTTCTGATAGGGCTGCAAATTGATCGTCGATCATAAAAAGGCCATCATCGCCGGTCAATAAGCCAATATTGCCGCCGGCTCCCGTTAAAACATAAACATTTCCATTTACAGGGGTTATTTTGATTTCAACATTATCCAGATTTCTTTGCGAAAAGAGGGCCGAGGTTGAAATAAGCAGAATACAGAGAATCTTTATAGTTTTCATAGTTTTGTTTTTAACGTAGATGAAGTTAGCAAAAAAGAGAATAGGATGGAGTATGCTCAATTTCATATTTATATTCAGAAATTTTATTGCTCAGTTATAAAAATGCGCTATCTTTGCAGCCGATTCCAAAAGAGAGGAGGTGATGACACTATGTTAATTATACCAGTTAAAGACGGAGAAAATATAGATAGAGCTCTTAAGCGTTTCAAGCGAAAGTTCGACAAAACCGGAACTATGCGCCAGCTAAGAAGTAGGCAACATTTTTCTAAGCCATCTGTAGAGCGTAGAGCTCAAATTCAGAAAGCAGAATATATTCAGCATCTTCGAGACGCAGAAGATATTTAGAAAGATTATCTAAGTATATAAAACTGTTGATACGATGAAGTTTAGTAACTTCGTTTATCAACAGTTTTTTTATGCCTTTTTCTGCCTTCCTCGAATATCTTTCCCTGGAGAAAAAATATGCCGCGAATACGCTGGCCGCATATAGTAGTGATCTTAAAAAATTTCAGAAATTTTTAATCGCTGAATTTCAGGAAAACGATCCTGTTCAGGTAAATTATTCTCAAATAAGGTCCTGGATCGTAAAACTTTCCGAAGATGGGGTTTCAAACAGAAGCATTAATAGAAAGATTTCTACTTTAAAGACGTATTATAAATTTCTGCTGAAAACTTCTCAAATTGAAGTTTCCCCCCTGGTTAAACATAGAGCGCTAAAAACTTCCAAAAAAATACAGGTGCCTTTTTCAGAAAATGAAATTATAGAAGTACTTGAAAGTATAGATATTTCAGAGTTTCCAGGAATACGCGACAAATTTATGGTTGAACTTTTTTATAGTACAGGCATAAGAAGGGCAGAGCTCATCAATATTAAAGTTGGGGATCTGGATCTCGAATCAAATGTTTTAAAGGTTTTAGGTAAAAGAAATAAAGAAAGGTATATTCCTTTAATTCGATCAGTAAAGATATCTGCTAAAGAATATTTAAATAAACGCCAGGAATTCAATGAGAATGCTGTGTCTTATCTTTTTCTCACCAATCGCGGGGAGAAAGTATACGAAACTTTTGTTTATAGAATTATAAATAATTATTTTAGTGAAGTGTCTGGGAAATTAAAAAAGAGTCCGCATATATTGCGTCATTCCTTTGCCACACATTTATTGAACCAGGGCGCCAACCTAAATGCGGTTAAAGAATTATTGGGACATTCCAGTCTTGCCGCAACCCAGGTGTATACCCATAATAATATTGCCGAACTAAGTAAGGTACACCAAAAGGCTCACCCAAGGAACAATAAGCACTGAAATCAATCATTGTTTAATTTAAATTTATTGGATATGAAAATGAATTTGCAGTCTGTGAACTTTAATGCTGATCAAAAACTTATAGACTTTACTCAGAAAAAGTTAGATAAATTAGAGATCTATTTCGACAAGATTATTTATGCTGATGTTTATTTTAAAGTTCAAAATACGAGTGGAAAAGAAAATAAAATCACTGAAATTTTACTTAGCATTCCCGGCGGGGATATTATGGTAAAGAAAACGTGTAAAAGGTTTGAAGAATGTGTTGATGATTGTGTGCAGTCCTTACAAAGGCAATTAATTAAAAAGAAAGAGAAATTGAGTGCTCATGTTTAGCTAATTTTTTTCAATTTCTTTTTTGATAAAGAGATAAATTTATATACATTTGCAGTCCGTTAGAAATAGCGGACTTTTTTATGCTGAAAAAGTAGCGAAAAAGGCCGATGTAGCTCAGCTGGCTAGAGCAGCTGATTTGTAATCAGCAGGTCGTGGGTTCGAGTCCCTCCATCGGCTCTTGAAATTTTGAAATACCGGATTTGAAATTCGATTTTTATAATAAGCATCTGATGTTGACTATTTTAAAAATTCTGAAAGATAAAATCTAAAAATGCTTTGGATGTAGCTTTTAAATTGCTTTATTTTGCAGCCGTTTAAAATTCATCCTGAAGCTCAGCTAAATTAGCTGTGGTTCTATGAAATAGTGGATAATTTTGGGGAGATACTCAAGCGGCCAACGAGGGCAGACTGTAAATCTGCTGACTACGTCTTCGCAGGTTCGAATCCTGCTCTCCCCACAAATCAATTCAAAATTCTGAATTTAACATTCAAAATTAACTTTGAATGTTGAATTTTAGATCTTGAATTATCCGCGGGAGTAGCTCAGTTGGTAGAGCGTCAGCCTTCCAAGCTGAATGTCGCCGGTTCGAACCCGGTCTCCCGCTCTAAACTCAAATCAGGGTTTTGCCGCAAGCTAGCGATAAATGGACTTTAGGGTTCTATTCATCCCGGCTTATAGTAGTTGAATTGCTATGTGAGTTGCTACGGTAGTATTACCTCAATTCTGATTTTATCTGTAGACCTTTATTGGTGTACAGTGTTTTTGCTGTTTAAGAACAGTATAATTTCAGGCCGACGTAGCTCAGGGGTAGAGCGTTTCCTTGGTAAGGAAGAGGTCACGGGTTCAATTCCCGTCGTTGGCTCTAGTTTTGTATAAAATTGAACACTAATATATAACTAAGATTAAATAAGTATTAATTATGGCAAAGGAAACATACGATCGTTCCAAACCGCACTTAAATATCGGTACCATTGGACACGTAGATCACGGAAAAACTACCTTAACTGCAGCTATTACTAAAGTAATGGCCGATGCTGGTTATTCAAAAGCTTCAGCTTTCGATCAAATCGATAACGCACCTGAAGAAAAAGAAAGAGGTATTACTATTAACTCTTCACACGTTGAGTATTCAACCGCTAACCGTCACTACGCTCACGTTGACTGTCCGGGTCACGCGGATTACGTAAAGAACATGGTTACTGGTGCTGCTCAAATGGATGGTGCTATTCTTGTAGTGGCTGCAACTGATGGGCCTATGCCACAAACTCGTGAGCACATCCTTCTAGGACGCCAGGTTGGTATTCCAAGAATCGTTGTATTCTTAAATAAAGTTGACCTTGTTGATGATGAGGAACTTCTTGAACTAGTTGAAATGGAAGTTAGAGATCTTCTTTCTTTCTATGAATATGATGGTGACAATGGCCCTGTAATTTCAGGTTCTGCACTTGGAGCTCTTGAAGGAGATGAAAAATGGTCGGCTACTGTTATCGAGCTTATGGAAGCTGTTGATACATGGATTGAATTGCCAGAGCGTGATATCGATAAGCCTTTCTTAATGCCTATCGAAGATGTATTCTCTATTACAGGTCGTGGTACTGTTGCAACGGGTCGTATTGAGACTGGTGTGGCTAACACTGGAGATTCTGTTGAGATCATTGGTATGGGAGCTGGAAAATTAACTTCTACAATTACCGGGGTAGAGATGTTCCGTAAAATTTTAGATAGAGGTGAAGCTGGTGATAACGTAGGTATCCTACTAAGAGGTATTGAGAAATCTCAAATCTCTAGAGGTATGGTAATTACTAAGCCAGGATCTGTAACTCCGCACGCTAAATTCAAAGCTGAGGTGTATATCCTTAAAAAAGAAGAAGGTGGACGTCACACTCCATTCCATAACAATTACCGTCCTCAGTTCTACGTACGTACAACTGATGTAACTGGAACAATTAGTCTTCCTGAAGGTGTTGAGATGGTAATGCCTGGTGATAACTTAACTATCCATGTTGAGCTGCTTCAGGCTATCGCTATGAATACAGGACTGCGTTTCGCTATTCGTGAAGGTGGTAGAACTGTAGGTGCAGGGCAGGTTACTGAAATTCTAGACTAAGTTTAGATCATATATATAAAGGTATCCTGCAATGCAGGATACCTTAACTTATATTTACGGGTTTACCTGCCTGCCGGCAGGCAGGGCTCAGAACTGAGCTTGAAACAGTGTAAGTCCTTATCAGGAAAATTGCAAATATTTTCTTGATTAATTAGAAATACGGGTTTAGCTCAGTTGGTAGAGCACTGGTCTCCAAAACCAGGTGTCGGGAGTTCGAGCCTCTCAACCCGTGCTGAATTTAAAGTATTGAATTGCATAAGGCGAGAAGCCTGTCCTGAGCGAAGCATAAGCGGAGTCGAAGGGAGCCTCTCAACCCGTGCGAAGAATTTTGAAGGAACGGAAAAGGTGAGTACCGGATCAGATTCTTAATCCGTTTAAAAAATTAATACAATGGCAGGAATTGTTAATTACATATCAGAATCTTATAACGAGTTAAAAAACCACGTTACCTGGACAAGTTGGTCTGAAGCACAACGCTTAACAGTGTTGGTAGCTGTATTTTCCATCATATTTTCATTAGCAATTTGGGGTGTTGATACACTTTTTAGTGGTGTTATTGAACAGTACTTCGAATGGGTTAAATCATAATAACGGTAACTATGGCAGAGACAAAAGATAAGAGTTGGTATGTGGTTCGAGCCGTTAGCGGTCAGGAAAATAAAGTTAAGGATTACATTGAGAAGGAGATCGAATATTTAGGTCTTCAGGATTCAGTAGATCAGGTTTTAGTTCCTACTGAAAAAGTTATTCAGATTCGAAACGGTAAAAAGATTAATAAAGAGAGGGTTTATTTTCCAGGATATATCATGATCCAGGCAAATATTGGAGGTGAAATTCCTCATATCATTAAAGGCATCAACGGTGTGATTGGTTTCCTTGGGGAAACAAAAGGTGGGGATCCTGTGCCCCTTCGAACTTCAGAAGTAAACAGAATGTTAGGGAAAGTTGATGAACTTTCGGTGAAGGCAGATAATGTGGCTATTCCGTTTACAATTGGTGAAACTATCAAAGTAATTGATGGGCCGTTTAATGGATTCAACGGAACAGTTGAAAAAATAAATGAAGAAAAACGCAAACTTGAAGTGATGGTGAAGATTTTCGGAAGAAAAACACCATTAGAATTAAGTTATATGCAGGTAGAGAAAGTATAAAGAAAATTGTTACATATTTTTTGATAGTTTTTAGCTTCCACTGATTAACTATCACTCAAAAATTTGAAAAATGGCAAAAGAAGTAAGTAAAGTTGTAAAACTACAAGTTCGCGGAGGTGCTGCTAACCCATCACCACCAGTTGGACCTGCTTTGGGTGCTGCCGGAGTAAACATCATGGAGTTCTGTAAGCAGTTTAATGCTAGGACCCAGGATAAGCCAGGAAAAGTATTGCCTGTTGCAATTACAGTTTTTAAAGACAAATCATTTGATTTTGTTATTAAAACCCCACCTGCAGCAGTTCAATTGATGGAAGCGGCAAAAACTAAAAAAGGTTCCGGTGAGCCTAATAGAAAAAAAGTAGCAAGTGTTTCTTGGGATCAGATTAAGGCTATTGCAGAAGACAAAATGCAGGATTTAAATGCATTTACCGTTGAATCTGCGATGAAAATGGTTGCTGGAACAGCGCGTTCTATGGGAATAACCGTAAAAGGTAATGCACCGTTTTAATCTTATAAAGACATTAGAAAATGGCAAAATTAACTAAGAAGCAAAAAGAAGCTCAGTCTAAAATCGAGAACGGTAAAATGTATTCGGTTGCAGAAGCTTCAGCTTTAATAAAAGATGTTACCAATGCAAATTTTGATCCTTCTGTAGATCTTGCAGTTCGTTTGAACGTAGATCCGCGTAAAGCGAACCAAATGGTAAGAGGTGTAGTAACCCTTCCACATGGGACAGGTAAGGATGTAAAGGTGTTGGCCCTTGTAACTCCAGATAAGGAGCAGGAAGCTAAAGATGCCGGAGCAGATTTCGTTGGTTTGGATGAATATCTTGATAAAATCAAAGGAGGTTGGACAGATGTAGACGTAATTGTCACTATGCCAAGTGTAATGGGAAAATTAGGTCCCTTAGGTCGGGTTTTAGGACCAAGAGGTTTAATGCCCAATCCTAAAACCGGTACAGTGACAATGGATATTGGTAAAGCAGTATCTGATGTAAAAGCGGGGAAGATCGATTTCAAGGTAGACAAAACAGGGATCGTTCACGCGGCAATTGGGAAAGCATCTTTTGATGCAGAGAAAATTGCTGGGAACGCGAGAGAATTATTAACTACGCTGGTAAAATTGAAACCTCAGGCGGCGAAAGGACTATATATCAAAAGTATATTCATGTCCAGCACTATGAGCCCGAGTGTTGCAATAGATACTAAAAAGTTTACTGAGCAATAATAGAAATTATGACAAGAGAAGAAAAATCAAAAGTTATAGAAGATTTAACTGCCCAGTTAGCTGATTCAAATATTGTTTATTTGGCAGATATTTCTGGTCTTGATGCCGGAAGTACTTCAAACTTACGTAGAGCTTGTTTTAAAGCAAACGTAAAACTGGCAGTAGTTAAAAATACATTGCTTGCAAAAGCTATGGAAGCCGCTGATAAAGATTTCGGTGAACTTCCTTCAGTTTTAAAAGGCAATACTTCCATCATGTTTTCTGAAACCGGTAATGCTCCGGCGAAAGTGATTAAGGAATTTAGAAAGAAATCTGATAAGCCTTTACTTAAAGGAGCTTTTGTTGAAGAAGCCGTTTATGTGGGTGACGACTATCTTGAGACACTTGTGAATATCAAGTCTAAAGAAGAAGTTATTGGCGATATTATTGGATTACTTCAATCTCCTGCTAAGAATGTTATTTCTGCACTTAAATCAAGTGGAGGAAAACTTGCAGGGATTCTTAAAACCCTTTCAGAAAAGGAAGAATAATTTAGTACGCACTTTTTAACAATTATAAATTAAAGAACATTTTAAAACGATAGAAAATGGCAGATTTAAAAGATTTCGCAGAACAGTTGGTTAACTTGACCGTAAAAGAAGTAAACGAGTTAGCAACTATTTTAAAAGATGAATATGGTATCGAGCCTGCAGCAGCTGCTGTAGCTGTTGGTGGCGGTGGCGCTGCTGGTGGTGAAGAGGCTGCTGAAGAGCAGTCAGAATTCGATGTAATTCTTAAAGCTCCAGGTGGATCTAAACTTGCAGTTGTAAAGCTAGTTAAAGAACTTACAGGTCTTGGTCTTAAAGATGCTAAGGAATTAGTTGACAATGCTCCAAAACCAGTAAAAGAAGGAGTAGCTAAAGACGAAGCTGAAGCGCTTAAAAAACAACTAGAAGAAGCAGGAGCTGAGGTTGAGCTTAAATAAGCTTGACAAAAGCAATATTATTTAGGTTTAGACCTCAGGATTCGTTCCTGAAGGTCTAAACCCTTTTGCGTATATAGAACTAAGATCTTAAAAAACGCAGTATTTTTTAATAAATTATAATCCCGTCCATTGATGTTAGCAAAGCAAACTGAAAGATTGAGTTTTTCTTCTGTGAAAAACAAGCCTGCTTATCCGGACTTTCTGGATCTGCAGATCAAGTCCTTCCAGGACTTTTTCCAGTTGGAAACAAAATCAGAAGAACGGGGAACTGAAGGCCTTTACAACACCTTCCTTGAAAACTTCCCCATTACGGACACCCGTAATCAATTTGTACTAGAATTCTTAGATTATTTTGTGGACCCGCCAAGATATTCCATTCAGGAATGTATTGAACGCGGATTAACGTATAGTGTACCGCTTAAGGCGAGACTTAAGCTATATTGTACAGATCCTGAGCATGAAGATTTTGAAACCATCGTACAGGACGTATATCTAGGGACGATCCCTTATATGACCCCAAGCGGAACTTTCTGTATTAACGGTGCAGAGCGCGTAGTCGTTTCTCAGTTACACCGTTCACCAGGAGTTTTCTTTGGACAGTCTTTCCATGCAAATGGAACCAAACTATATTCTGCCCGTGTTATTCCTTTTAAAGGTTCATGGATTGAATTTGCTACCGATATTAACAGCGTGATGTACGCGTATATCGATCGTAAAAAGAAATTACCTGTAACGACACTTTTCCGTGCGATTGGTTATGAAAGAGATAAGGATATTCTTGAAATATTCGATCTTGCTGAAGAAGTAAAAGTATCGAAAACAGGACTTAAAAAATATTTAGGTCGTAAACTTGCGGCAAGGGTATTAAATACCTGGTATGAGGATTTCGTAGATGAAGACACCGGTGAAGTAGTTTCTATTGAGAGAAACGAGATCGTTTTAGACCGTGATACAGAATTAGAGAAAGATCATATAGAAGAAATTCTTGAAACCGGAAGTAAGACTATACTTTTACACAAAGAGGAGAACCAAACCGGGGATTATGCGATCATCCATAATACGTTACAAAAAGATCCTACCAACTCTGAGAAAGAAGCGGTAGAACATATTTATCGCCAGCTGCGTAATGCCGAGCCGCCAGATGAGGAAACTGCTCGTGGAATTATCGACAAGCTTTTCTTCTCAGATCAGCGATACAGCTTAGGAGAAGTTGGACGATACAGAATGAACAAAAAACTGGGTCTTGATGTGGAAATGGATAAGCAGGTGCTTACCAAACTCGACATTATTACTATTGTTAAATATTTAATTGAGTTAATTAACTCAAAAGCAGAGATCGATGATATCGATCACCTTTCTAATCGTCGTGTTAGAACTGTTGGAGAGCAGTTATCTCAACAATTTGGTGTAGGTCTTGCCCGTATGGCTCGTACCATTCGTGAGCGTATGAACGTTCGTGATAACGAGGTATTTACCCCGATAGATTTGATCAACGCGAAGACTTTGTCTTCTGTGATCAACTCTTTCTTCGGAACAAACCAGTTATCGCAGTTCATGGACCAAACGAATCCTTTAGCTGAAATAACGCACAAGCGTAGACTTTCCGCATTAGGACCAGGTGGTTTATCAAGGGAAAGAGCAGGGTTCGAAGTACGTGATGTTCATTACACGCACTACGGAAGGTT
Source organism: Gramella sp. AN32 (assembly GCF_023718305.1). Classification (GTDB taxonomy): domain Bacteria; phylum Bacteroidota; class Bacteroidia; order Flavobacteriales; family Flavobacteriaceae; genus Christiangramia; species Christiangramia antarctica. The sequence continues at coordinate 270,646 of NZ_QEYO01000001.1, read as the reverse complement.
ATGCCCAATTGAAACACCGGAAGGACCAAATATTGGTTTGATCTCTTCACTTTCAGTATATGCGAAAGTAAACGGGATGGGATTCATAGAAACTCCATATCGAAGTGTGACTAATGGGAAAATCAATATCATTGATGAACCTATATATTTAAGTGCGGAAGAGGAAGAAGGCAAGAAAATCGCCCAGGCGAACATTCCCTTAAAAGATGATGGAACTATAGATACAGATCGTGTAATTGCACGTATGGAAGGTGACTTCCCGGTTGTGGATCCAAAAGAGGTACATTATACCGATGTGGCTCCAAACCAGATTTCATCTATTTCTGCTTCATTAATTCCATTTTTGGAACATGATGATGCCAACCGTGCACTGATGGGATCTAACATGATGCGTCAGGCAGTACCTTTATTGATCGCCGATTCCCCAATTGTGGGAACTGGTCTTGAAAGACAGGTAGCTACAGATTCCCGTGTATTGATCAATGCTGAAGGAGAAGGTGTGGTTGAATATGTAGATGCAGAGATGATTACCATTAAATATGACCGTAGCGAAGAAGAGCGTATGGTGAGTTTTGATGATGATGCGAAATCTTATAACTTAATCAAATTTAGAAAAACCAACCAGGGAACCTGTATCAACCTGAAGCCAATCGTAAGTGTTGGGGATAGGGTTAATAAAGGACAGGTACTTTGCCAGGGTTATGCTACAGAAGCCGGGGAACTTGCTTTAGGTAGGAACATGAAGGTTGCCTTCATGCCTTGGAAAGGTTATAACTTTGAGGATGCGATCGTAATTTCAGAAAGAGTAGTAAGAGATGATATTTTCACCTCTATCCATATCGATGAATATTCGCTTGAAGTTAGAGATACAAAACTGGGTAATGAAGAATTGACCAATGATATTCCCAACGTTTCTGAAGAGGCTACAAAAGACCTTGATGAGCATGGAATGATTCGGGTTGGTGCTGAAGTGAAGCCAGGTGATATCCTTATTGGTAAGATTACACCAAAAGGGGAAAGTGATCCTACGCCTGAAGAAAAACTATTACGTGCGATCTTTGGTGATAAAGCGGGAGATGTAAAAGATGCTTCATTAAAAGCGTCTCCATCTTTAAGTGGAGTTGTAATTAACAAGAAGTTATTTGCACGAGCCGTAAAAGATAAGCGTAAGAGGGTTCAGGATAAAGAAGATGTTTCTGCACTTGAGAAAAAATATGATGCGAAATTTGCGTTACTAAAGGATAATTTAGTAGACAAATTATTTACGATCATTGGGGGTAAAACCGCTCAGGGTGTTCAAAATGATCTTGGTGAAGAAGTACTTCCAAAAGGTAAAAAGTATACATTGAAAATGCTTAATGCAGTTGACGATTATACGCATTTAACCAGTGGGACATGGACGACAGATGATCACCTGAATGAATTGGTTGCAGACCTTATCCATAATTATAAAATTAAAGAAAATGACCTTCAGGGGAACCTAAGAAGAGAGAAATTCACCATTTCCGTAGGAGATGAACTTCCTTCAGGGATCCTAAAACTGGCTAAAGTTTACATCGCTAAGAAACGTAAATTAAAAGTTGGGGATAAAATGGCAGGACGTCATGGGAACAAAGGTATTGTTGCCAGAATTGTGCGTCATGAAGATATGCCATTCCTTGAAGATGGAACACCGGTTGATATCGTGTTGAACCCACTTGGGGTACCTTCACGTATGAACATTGGGCAGATCTACGAAACTGTACTTGGTTGGGCAGGTCAAAAACTTGGTAAAAAGTATGCGACCCCAATTTTTGATGGTGCAACTATAGATCAAATCAACGAGCTTACAGATGAAGCCGGAATTCCAAGATTTGGACACACCTTCCTATATGATGGTGGAACTGGAGAACGTTTTGACCAGAGAGCAACTGTAGGTATAATCTACATGCTAAAACTAGGTCATATGATCGACGATAAGATGCATGCGCGTTCTATCGGGCCATACTCACTTATTACCCAGCAGCCGCTTGGTGGTAAAGCACAGTTTGGTGGTCAGCGTTTTGGAGAGATGGAGGTTTGGGCTCTTGAAGCTTACGGTGCATCCAGCACTCTTAGGGAAATCTTAACCGTGAAGTCTGATGACGTTATTGGAAGAGCGAAGACCTACGAGGCTATTGTAAAAGGTGAGCCAATGCCAGAACCTGGATTGCCTGAATCTTTCAACGTGTTAATGCACGAATTGAAAGGTCTTGGATTGGATATTAAGTTAGAAGAATAAAAAAAGTTTACAGTATTCAGTTAGCAGTTTGCACTGCGACTGAATACTGCATACTGAATATTGGAAAATATGGCTAGAAATAACGATAAGAATACAATACAGAGGTTCAACCAGATCTCTATTGGTTTAGCTTCACCGGAGTCTATCCTAGCGGAATCCCGCGGTGAGGTTTTAAAGCCAGAAACTATCAACTACCGTACACACAAACCTGAACGTGATGGTTTGTTTTGTGAGCGTATTTTTGGTCCTGTAAAGGACTACGAATGTGCCTGCGGTAAGTATAAAAGAATACGCTACAAAGGGATCGTTTGTGATCGTTGTGGGGTAGAGGTTACAGAAAAGAAAGTACGTAGGGACCGTGTGGGTCACATTAACCTTGTGGTTCCAGTGGCACATATCTGGTATTTCCGCTCTTTGCCTAACAAAATTGGTTATTTGTTGGGGCTTCCTTCCAAGAAACTGGACATGATTATCTATTACGAAAGATATGTGGTGATCCAACCCGGGAATGCGAAGAATGAAGATGGAGAACCACTTAAGAAAATGGATTTCCTAACGGAAGAAGAATATCTAAATATTTTAGATGCACTTCCTCAGGAAAATCAATATTTGGACGATAATGATCCAAATAAGTTTATCGCTAAAATGGGGGCGGAATGCCTGATCGAAATTCTGAAAAGAATCGATCTTGATGAGCTTTCTTACGAACTAAGACACAAAGCGAATAACGAAACTTCCAAGCAACGTAAGACTGAAGCGCTTAAAAGACTTCAGGTTGTGGAAGCTTTCCGTGATGCCAACGAAAATCGTGAGAATAATCCTGAATGGATGATCATGAAGGTAGTACCGGTTATTCCACCGGAACTTAGACCTTTGGTGCCCCTTGATGGTGGACGTTTTGCGACTTCAGATTTAAATGATCTTTACCGTCGTGTAATTATTCGTAATAACCGTTTGAAGCGTTTAATGGAAATCAAAGCTCCTGAAGTGATTTTACGTAATGAAAAACGTATGCTTCAGGAATCTGTGGATTCATTGTTCGATAACACTAGAAAATCATCAGCAGTTAAGACAGATTCTAACCGCCCGCTTAAATCCCTTTCAGATTCGTTGAAAGGTAAGCAAGGTCGTTTCCGTCAAAACCTGCTTGGAAAACGTGTGGATTATTCGGCACGTTCGGTAATCGTTGTAGGACCTGAACTGAAAATGTTCGAATGTGGTCTTCCGAAGAATATGGCAGCAGAGCTTTACAAACCTTTTATCATCAGGAAACTGATTGAAAGAGGGATTGTGAAAACCGTAAAATCTGCCAAGAAAATTATAGATAAAAAAGAACCTGTAGTTTGGGATATTTTGGAAAATGTTCTTAAAGGACATCCTGTACTGCTAAACCGTGCTCCTACATTGCACCGTTTGGGGATCCAGGCATTCCAGCCTAAACTTATTGAAGGGAAAGCGATCCAGCTTCACCCACTGGCATGTACCGCATTTAACGCCGATTTTGACGGTGACCAGATGGCCGTGCATTTACCATTGGGGCCTGAAGCAATTCTGGAAGCGCAACTTTTAATGCTGGCTTCCCATAATATTCTGAACCCTGCAAATGGTTCACCAATTACAGTACCTTCCCAGGATATGGTTTTGGGTCTTTATTATATGACCAAACTTAAAAAATCTACTGATGAAGAGCCGGTAAAAGGTGAAGGATTAACCTTCTATTCTGCGGAAGAGCTGGTAATAGCTTACAATCAGAAAGCAGTAGATCTTAACGCAGGTATCAAGATTCGTACAAAAGATTATAACGACCAGGGAGAATTGGTAATGCAAATTATCGAAACTACTGTGGGTAGGGTTTTATTTAATGAAGCCGTACCTGAAAAAGCTGGTTATATCAATGAAGTATTGACCAAAAAGTCGCTGCGTGATATTATTGGTAGAATCTTAAAAATTACCAGTGTTCCTGAAACTTCTGAATTCCTTGACGAAATTAAAGGTCTTGGTTATGGTTTCGCATTCCGTGGTGGACTTTCCTTCAGCTTAGGTGATATTATTATCCCTGAAGAGAAACAATCCATGATCGATGAAGCCAATGAGCAGGTTGAAGGGATTATTGGGAACTATAACATGGGTCTTATTACCAACAACGAACGTTATAACCAGGTTATTGATATCTGGACGTCGACGAATGCCGGTCTTACGGAGTTAGCGATGAAACGAATTCGTGAGGATAAACAAGGTTTCAACTCGGTTTATATGATGCTTGATTCCGGAGCCCGTGGTTCTAAAGAACAAATTCGCCAGTTAACCGGTATGCGTGGTCTTATGGCCAAGCCGAAGAAATCGAATTCCGGAGGTGGTGAAATTATTGAAAACCCGATCCTTTCTAACTTTAAGGAAGGTCTTTCAATTCTTGAATACTTTATCTCTACTCACGGTGCGCGTAAAGGTCTTGCCGATACCGCACTTAAAACTGCCGATGCTGGTTACTTAACCCGTCGTTTAGTAGATGTTTCCCAGGATGTGATTGTAAATACTGCAGACTGTGGAACGTTGAGAGGAGTGGAAGTGAAGCCACTTAAAAAGAATGAAGAGATCGTTGAATCTTTAGGTGAAAGAATTCTTGGACGTATTGCCCTGAATGATTTGGTCAACCCATCTACAGATGAATTGATCGTAGCTTCAGGTGATGAGATTACAGAAGAAATTGTGGAAATGATCGAAGCTGCTCCAATCGAAAGCGTAGAAGTTAGATCTCCACTTACCTGTGAGGCCAAGAAAGGTATTTGTATAAAATGTTACGGTCGTAACCTGGCCACGAATAAAATCGTGCAAACAGGTGAGGCGGTTGGTGTTGTGGCAGCTCAGTCTATTGGTGAGCCTGGTACACAGTTAACCCTTCGTACATTCCACGTGGGAGGTATTGCAGGTAACATTTCAGAAGAAAACAAACTGGAAGCTAAATTTGGCGGGGTTGCAGATATTGAAGATCTTAAAGTAGTTAAAGGAGAAACAGCAAGCGGAGATTTATCTGATATTGTAATTTCCCGTACTGCAGAGATCAAAATAAAGGATAAGAAAACCGGTGTGGTTTTAAGTACCAATAACATTCCTTATGGTGCGCAGATTTTAATCAACGATGGAGAAGCGGTAAGTAAAGGAGATGTGATTTGTTCATGGGATCCATATAACGGTGTAATTATTTCTGAATTTGCCGGTAAGATCAAGTATGAAAATGTGGAACAGGGTGTAACTTACCAGGTGGAGATCGATGAGCAAACAGGATTCCAGGAAAAAGTAATTTCTGAATCCCGTAACAAAAAGCTTATCCCAACTTTACATATTTTAGGTAAAAAAGACGAAATAATTCGTTCTTATAACCTTCCGGTTGGGGCTCACCTTATGGTTGATAATGAAGAAAAAATTGGAGTAGGTAAGATTTTGGTTAAGATTCCGCGTAAATCATCTAAATCTGGTGATATTACGGGTGGTCTTCCAAGGGTAACCGAGCTTTTCGAAGCACGTAACCCATCGAACCCGGCAGTAGTTTCTGAAATTGATGGAGTTGTTTCCTTCGGAAAAATCAAACGTGGTAACCGTGAGATCATCGTAGAATCCAAGCTTGGTGAAGTGAAGAAATATCTTGTAAAACTTTCTAATCAAATCCTGGTTCAGGAGAATGATTATGTAAGAGCAGGTATGCCACTTTCTGATGGTTCCATCACTCCGGAAGATATTTTGAATATCAAAGGACCTAACGCGGTACAACAGTATCTTGTGAACGAAGTTCAGGAGGTGTATAGGCTTCAGGGTGTGAAAATTAACGATAAGCACTTCGAGGTTGTGGTAAGGCAAATGATGCGTAAAGTAAGAATCGTTGATCCGGGAGATACTATTTTCCTTGAGAACCAGCTGGTACACAAAGATGATTTCATCAACGAAAACAATAAGTTGTTCGGGATGAAAGTAATCGAAGACGCTGGTGATTCTGAAAATATGAAGGCAGGTAGAATTATTACTCCTAGAGATTTAAGGGATGAGAATTCTATTTTGAGAAGGGAAGATAAAAATCTTGCTACGGCGAGGGATGTAATTCCTGCAACGGCTACCCCAATATTACAGGGTATTACCAGGGCATCACTTCAAACCAAATCATTTATCTCGGCTGCTTCCTTCCAGGAAACTACCAAGGTATTGAACGAAGCTGCAGTAAGCGGTAAGATCGATGAACTTGAAGGCTTGAAGGAAAATGTAATTGTAGGACATAGAATTCCTGCAGGTACAGGGATGAGACGTTATGAAAGCATTATTGTTGGTTCTAAAGAAGAATTCGACCAGATGATGGAGAAGAAACAGGAAGTGAATTATAACTAATTCCTGATAAATATTCAGAAAAAGGCCCGCAATCGCGGGCCTTTTTGTTTTTATAGCGATATTTGAGATATGAACAATTTTCTGAAACCTGTCTTATGAGTTAGTAGCTTGGGGAATTTCAGAAATTATCTTTTATACTATAAACGCAGGGGGCTGACTAAAGATTGGAGTCTCTAGTCACAGATTATATTTTTTATAAAAAGTATTAATCCTTAAATTGAAACGTAAAATTATTAAATAATGAGCGACGAGAAAAAACAGAATAAAGGCAAGATCAACATTGAATTAGATGATGTGGTAGCTGAAGGTATCTACTCCAATTTGGCAATTATCAACCATTCAGTTTCTGAATTTGTAGTTGATTTTGTGAATATAATGCCGGGAAGACCTAAGAGCAAAGTGAAGTCCAGGATCATTTTAACCCCTCAACATGCCAAAAGGCTATTAAAAGCTTTGGGCGATAATGTGCATAAGTTCGAGCAAGCTCACGGCGAAATAAAAGATTACGACAAAGCCCCGCTTCCTTTGAATTTTGGTCCAACCGGTCAGGCATAGGTTATGGGATTGCAGCTTGAAATTAAAAAATACGTACTCCAGTTAAAGCACACCTTTACTATATCCCGTGAATCCCACGATACACAGGATACTTTAATAGTTTGCCTAACCAGGGATGGCCATACCGGCTACGGGGAGTCTACGTCTAATCCTTATTATCGCATCACTTTAGAGAGTATGCAAAAGGAGATTGAAGCTATTCGACCGGAAATTGAAAAATTTCCTTTTGATAAGCCGGAAGAATTCCACCAATTTCTTCTAAAAAAAGGATTATCCAGTTTTGCTGTCTGTGCTCTGGATCTTGCTGCACATGACCTTTATGGTAAGTTGAAAGGTGAACCTCTCTATAAGATTTGGGGCACTTCTATTGAAAATTATCCTATCACCAACTTCACAATAGGTTTAGATAAAATTGAAGTTATGCTGGCTAAAATGAAGGAAAAACCATGGCCAATTTATAAGATCAAGCTCGGGACTAAGAATGATCTGGATCTTGTTTCTGAACTTCGGAAGCATACCAGTTCAGTGTTTAGGGTAGATGCCAATTGTGCCTGGGAGGTAGATCAAACCATAGCGTATTCAGAAAAACTGAAAGAATTAGGCGTGGAATTTATTGAGCAGCCCTTAGTAGCAAATGATCGAAGAGGTTTGAAAAAAGTAATGGAAAATTCTGCTTTACCAATTATAGCCGATGAAAGCTGTATTGTTGAGGAAGATGTTGAAAAATGTGCCGGGATTGTAGATGGAATTAATATCAAACTTACCAAATGTGGAGGTTTAACGCCAGCATTAAGAATGATTCGTAAAGCCAGAAATTACGATTTAAAAGTGATGGTTGGCTGTATGACTGAAAGTTCGGTGGGCATATCTGCAATTGCACAATTACTGCCCCAGTTAGATTATGTAGATATGGATGGAGCCATGCTCTTAAAAGAGGATATCGCCCATGGAGTCGTGATAAAGGACGATGCTAAAGTAATCTTTCCTAAACTTAATGGCAGCGGAATCACTTTGCTTCATGAATAATTATTTAGATCACTCGCCGGGTACCAAATTCAAAATAGAGGGTAGGGAAAATTTATATTTTGGCGGTACGTCTTATTTGGGCTTGCAGAACCATCCTCAATTTTTGCAAATATTGAAGGATAATATTAGTGTTTTAGGTTCCAATTTTGGTGCCTCGCGGAAAGCAAATATTCGCCTGAATGTCTACGAGGATTTTGAAGATCATATTTCACTTAAAAGTGGGAGCGAAGCTGCGGTAAGCTTTTCCTCAGGATTTTTGTCGGGATTGGTGCTCTCTATCTTTTTTGATGCCCCAAACTTTCAAAAGTTTTACGCACCTAACTCGCATCCAGCTCTACATTCCGGGCGCACGGTAAATGCCACTTCATACGGGCATCTAAAAAATGAAGTTGAATCTACTTTGGATAGGGAAAAATTTCAGCCGGTAATTTTTCTGGATACTATTGATTTTACCGGAAATAACTATCCCGATTTTACGGAACTTCAAGAATTACCACTTGATAAATGTATTCTGGTTGCAGATGATTCACATGGATTTGGGATCGTTGGTGAACATGGTTTTGGGAATTTTCAGAAATTAAAATCTTTAAATCCTAAAGAGCTCATTTTTTGCGGTTCGCTGGGAAAAGCACTGGCAACGCCTTGCGGAATAATCTTAGGAGACTCTGACCGAATCGAACAGATAAAAGCGACGGAATTGTTTGGTGGTGCCAGCCCGGCGTCCCCTGCTGCGCTAAAAACTCTTTTAATGGCTGAAGCGCTTATCAGAAAACAACGGGAAAAACTTCAGCGGAATATTGAAATTTTCAAGAACGAAATTACTAAAGATTTTGTGGCTGTTATGCTGAAAAATCATCCGGTTATAACGTACCATGATAGTCCACTTACGGCATTCCTCGCAAAAAACGCCATAATCACTACTAATTTCCATTATCCCAATGAAGATTCAGCATTAATCAGCAAAATTGTGATTTCTGCGGAGCATTCAGAAAATGAAATACATTCACTTACCAGTTTGATAAACCGCTTTTATTCCTAAAGGTGTTTTTTAAAATAAATTTTTGCTGCTTTCATGACTCTGGGTGCCATGATTAGGGTAGCGATCATGGTTGGGATTGCCATCAGGGCAAAAAATCCATCTATCAAATTCAGGATAAAACTTAATGACGTGGTTGCACCCAGTAAAATACTTATGATATAAAAGTAGTTATAATATTTTTTGTTTTTTGCCCCCATTAGGAAGGAGAGGCACTTCGTGCCGTAATAACTATAAGAAAAGAGGGAAGAAATACTGAATGCGAGAATACACAGAAGTAACAGATAATTTCCAATATAAGGAATCGCCTGATCGAATGCCGCAGCGGTTAAACTCACGCCATTTACATCTTCAGTTTGCCAAACATCGGTAACCAAAATAGCCATAGCGGTGAGGGTACAAACCACCAGGGTATCAATCGCAGGGCCCAGCATGGCAATTAAACCTTCGCGAATAGGCTCGGTAGTTTTACTGGCGCCGTGAGCCATCGTCGCTGTTCCAATCCCGGCTTCGTTTGAAAAGGCTCCTCTTCGAATTCCCAGTAAGATCAGTCCGCCCAATACACCTCCTAAAAGTGGTTCCCCTTTATAATTATTGGCCGCAAAAGCATCGGTAAAGATGAGTCCAAAATAATGCACCACCACATCTGAATTTACAAATAAGATGATCAAAACCGAAATGAAATATAGCGCGACCATTGCAGGCACTAATTTTGAAACCGTTTTACTAATGCGATCCAGTCCTCCAATGATCACTACCGTGGTGATAAGTGTAAGTACGATCCCGATAATCAAATTTGTTGTAAAACCGGTCTCAATATTATTTGGCTCTAACAAGATGAAATTTACCGCCTGGGTCAACTGGTTTACATTGAAAACCGGTAAAGCACCTACTAATCCCGCGATCGCAAAAAATGCTGCCAGGGGTTTCCATTTTTTCCCCAGGCCTTCAACTATGAAATACATCACCCCGCCCTGGAGCTTCCCTTCAGTATCCCTTCCGCGGTACATCACCGCAAGTGTATTTGTAAAGAATTTGGTGGCCATTCCCACAATAGCACTCACCCAAAGCCAGAAGATCGCACCGGGCCCTCCAATGGCAATGGCAACAGCCACACCGGCAATATTCCCCATTCCCACAGTAGAAGATAAGGCCGTAGAAAGCGCCTGAAAATGATTGATATCCCCGGGATCATCTGGGTTATTATATTTTCCCCTTAAAACTTCTACAGAATGGCCCAAATACCGAAAGGGCAAGAACCGGGAATAGATCAGTAGAAAGGTTCCACCTCCAATTAATAATATCACAAGAGGAATTCCCCAGACAAAAGAGGCAAATTCAGCAATAAACTGATCGATTTGATCCATAAATAAGCTTTGTCCCGAAAATACTAAATTTTATTAACGAGGCGCTTTGGGATCATCTTTGATTGTGAAATAATGAATTCTGCCCATATTATTTTTTAAGCTTTCATTTCAGCCATCTTTTGACCTACATGCGTGATTACCTCAGTATATTCTTTTGTGGGACTAAATTCTATAAATTTAATATTCTCCAGTACAATAGCCGTATGACCTGCAGGCCAGTAATAAAACTCTCCTGTACTTACGGTTTCATCTTGCCCATTGTCATATTTCAGCAATATTTTTCCTTCCAGTACGTAGCCCCAATGTGGACTATGACAACTGTTGTTGTTTAAACCCTTTAATAAGGGTGTGAAATCTGTCCCTTTAGGCAATTCGTTAAAACCCATGGTAATACCTCCACAGTCTGGAATTGCACGCATAATGCTCCCGGGAGCTTCCATAATAACTGAAAGGTCTTCTTTTCTAATTTTCATAATATTGGTTTTAAAATGTTAATTATTCAGGCACGATATTTTGATTGACCCTGAATAAATTATGCGGGTCAACCTGTTTTTTGATTTGGGCAAGACGCTTATAGTTGGATTTATAACTGGCCTTAACTCGTTCCTGCCCTTCTTCCATCATAAAATTGGAGTAAGCACCACCTGATGAATAGGGGTGTAAAGCTTCCCAATAATCTTTACACCATTGGGTGATTTTATCGGCATTTTCAGGATCCGGGTCTACTCCCACAATTACACCGGCATATTTTGCATCGCGGTAAGCCCATGGCGTTTCAGCATTCCCCACTCTCGCGGCCGCCCCACTAATAGGATATAAATGCATTTGGGAAAGCGGCGTAGGTATATTAGAACCAAACTTTAAATGTTGCTGTCTTATTTCCGGTCCTAAATCCTTAAAAAAGTCAGCGCGCCAGTACCATTGTAAGCCGGCCGGTAATAATCCATCGAATAAGGTCTGCAGCGTTGGATAGGGCATTTCGCCTAAATGTTCAAATATAGGATTCATGGCTAAAACAGGCTTAAAAACGTCTTTAGCCTTCTCCAGGTTACCGGTGTAGCACCAAACTATTCCACAGAATTGTTTATTATGTAAATGTTCAGGGAATGGAGGGCCTGGAATAATCATGGTTGCGATAAAGCCATTCAATCCATCTGGTGCCTTTTCAATAAAATCGTGGTACCATTCCATTATTTCATCAATTTTTTCAATAGGCCATAACGTAGGGCCGGCGAAAACATTTTTTACTTGATGCGCCTGAAATTTAAACGAGGTGACTACTCCAAAATTTCCACCTCCACCGCGAATGGCCCAAAACAAATCTTTATTTTGATTAGCGTTTACGGTTATAAAAGTTCCATCTGCCAGCACCATATCGGCTTCCAATAGATTATCTATGGTAAGGCCATATTTCCGGGATAAATAACCCACGCCACCACCAAGGGTTAATCCCCCAACTCCGGTAGTAGAAATAATGCCTGCGGGAACTGCAAGTCCAAAAGCATGAGTGGCATGGTCCACCTCTCCCCAAAGGTTTCCGCCACCAACCCTTACAGTGTCATTAGATGTATCCACGCGCACATATTTAATTCCCGAGAGATCGATTACCAGGCCGTCATCACATAAACCCAAGCCACCACCATTATGGCCTCCACCTCTAATTGCTACCAACAAATCATTTTCCCTGGCAAAATTTACGGAGGCAATAACATCTGCAACATCCAGACACAATACCAACATAGCCGGATGTTTGTTGATCATAGCATTGTAAATTTTCCTGGTCTCTTCATACTGCACATCATGGGGCAAAATTATTTTTCCTCTTAATCGCGCAGCGAAAATTTCGATTTTAGAGGAAAGAGGGTCCTGTATTTTAGAAGCCATAATATTTAATTTTAAAAATGAATTATTTAGAAATGATCATGCTTTTCAATGACCAAAGAATGGCAAGCACATCTTTTTTAGTATCGTCATTGAAGGACTGTTTATCAAGGGCAATAAAAATATCATCTATTACATGCATATATTCCGCTGGGCTAATGTTCATTCCCGTATGGGCAGTGACCATATCCTTACCAGAGTATGTCACGGGACCACCGCTACCGGCACTAAAAAAGTCAATAGTATGTTGCTTAATTTTGGCGAGTCGATCCGGTTCTTTTAAAAAAGGCAAAAACCTTGCATTGATAGCCGGATTTTTCATGTGAGCATCTACGGTATCCTCAACAAGCTTAGAAATACCTAATTTGCCTCCCAATCTTTCAAAAAGAGTAGTTTCAGTAAGTGTTGTTTCCATGACATCAGTATTTAGTTACCTACTAAAAGTAAGCAGCTATACTAACACATAATTCTACATTTAGTTCAAAGAATGCGATTATTAGCTCATTAGGTTAAGCTTGCGAAGTAATGTCTGGTAATAGAAGTTAAGTAGAGTATTTAATGATTAATGCTGATAAGATTTCAGATAATTAGAAGGAAGGATCCCGAAGGTATTCTGAAAACATTTTGAAAAATATGCCGGACTATTAAACCCAGTTTCAAACGCAATTTCTGAAATATTATCTATCCTTTTATTCAGGAGCTTAAGCGCATTGTTTAGCCTATAATCTTTAATGAAAGTATTGGGGGACTTCCCGGTTATTGCCACCATCTTTCTGTATAACTGTGATTTACTATAGCCTAAAATTTTGACATAGTCTGATGCACTTAAAGAAGTATTGCGCCATTCGCGCTCGGTATGGTCCATTAAGAGGTTTAGAAATTTTTCATCATTTGAATGCAGCACATTTATGTATTGCTTATCGATAGAAATATTCAAATTTTCGCTTTCATATAAATCCTTAACCTCTGCAGATAATACAATCCCACCTTTTACCACTGTGCACAAACGTTCGGCAGTTTTTATGGTATCTTCAAAAAGCCCTTCTTTTTCACTAACGGGAACGCCCCCACTTAAACCCATTTTTAATTGCGTATAAGGATGATCTTGAGTATTGATCACTGTATGAATTTCCAAAGCACATAATACCGCATTCGTAACCGAATCGAAGGAAATTAAAAAACAGTCATGTTTTTGTTTTACAAGCCTCCCTTTAAAATGATCTATGGTTTTAATAATGGAGCTGTTCTGTTTTTGAATTAACAGTTTTATATTCTTAAGATGGAGACTGTTTAATGGTAAATGCTTTATTCCCACTACCATGATGATTCTGTAGGCTGGATCATTTATAATATTTAAAGTTGTTTTTTGTGATTTTTTTGGATCTTCAATACGGCCCAAAAATGATTCTACTATCGCTCCATCCACCTCAATAATCTTGTGGGGAACTTCCCCATGTGCCTGGTCGTGCATGGCCTTAATCGCGGCCTGGTCTGGTGCTTCCACTAAACAAAAAGCCGTTTTTCGTTTATCGTCAAACCAATAGGTGAGGCCTTTACAGTTAAATTTATGCTGTATTTTTAAATCCTTTTGGTGTAAATCTGCAACAATTTCAGCAGTTACTTCTTTTGAAACATCATGACGATCCATGTAAATTGGCATGGCTTGAATTTTAGAGAATATTTTCTGTATGTGCTAATAAAGTATTTAGTGTAATCTTCTAAATTTTAGGGGGTTATATAAAAGTACTCTATTTTTTTGATATGGAAGTAACCGCTGGTTCAAAGTAGGGAAGTGCAGGTATAGTGAGCCCCTCCCAAAAAGAAATGGAATTTAGGCCACTCACATGAAAATTTGCCGTGGGAAGTATCAATAAATATTTTAACCTCTACAGAATTCTTAAAATTCGGAAGTATAATGAAATTTTAAAGATGGATATTTTTGCTGGGTCATTTGTAAAGAGAAAGGGGAATCTGCCAGAAAAACCAGTTGACCAGATTTATCCTTTGCCAGATATTTTGATTTTACCCTTTTGAACTCCTGGAATGCCTCACTTTTTGGATCATTGGGTTCTATCCAGGTTGCTTTGTGCACATTTAGGTTTTCATAGGTACATTTAGCGCCATATTCATGCTCCAATCTGTATTGAATTACTTCAAATTGCAGTGCCCCCACAGTTCCAATTACTTTTCTGCCATTTAATTCCAATGTAAAAAGCTGGGCTACACCTTCATCCATCAATTGGTCGATACCTTTTTCCAGTTGTTTGGATTTCATGGGATCGGCATTATTGATATATCGAAAATGTTCCGGAGAGAAACTGGGAATTCCTCTATAATTTAAATTTTCACCTTCGGTTAGAGTATCACCAATCTTAAAATTCCCTGTATCATGTAAACCCACAATATCACCTGGATAGGAGACGTCAACCACTTCTTTCTTTTCAGCAAAAAAAGCATTGGGCGAAGAGAATTTCATATTCTTGTTATGCCGCACATGCAGGTAGTTTTTATTCCTTTCAAACTTTCCTGAGACGATTTTTATAAAGGCAAGACGGTCGCGATGCTTGGGATCCATATTGGCATGGATTTTAAAGACAAATCCGGTAAAATCTTTTTCTTCCGGTTTCACCAGTCTGGTATCACTTTCCTTTGGTCTTGGCGGGGGCGCAATTGTAATAAAGCAATCCAGTAATTCCCGAACTCCGAAGTTATTTAAAGCCGAACCAAAAAATACAGGTTGTAATTTACCGTCCAGGTAATCCTGTCTTTCAAATTCTGGATAGACACCCTGCGCAAGTTCTAATTCTTCCCTTAAGGTATTCGCAGATTTTTCACCAATAAGTTGATCGAGATCCTGGTCATCCAAATCATCGATCTCGACAGTTTCTTCAATATCTTTCCGGGGATCTCCGGTAAACAGGTTTACATTTTTCTCCCAGATGTTATAAATACCTTTAAAATCATAACCCATTCCAATAGGAAAGCTAAGCGGGGTCACGGTTAAATTTAGTTTTTGTTCGATTTCATCAAGTAATTCAAAAGCATCTTTTCCTTCACGATCCAGTTTATTGATAAATACGATCATGGGAATGTTCCGCATACGGCAAACTTCCACAAGTTTTTCAGTTTGTTCCTCCACACCTTTGGCAACATCTATCACTACTATAACACTATCTACGGCAGTGAGGGTTCTAAAGGTATCTTCAGCAAAATCCTTGTGACCGGGAGTATCAAGAATGTTGATTTTGATGTCTTTGTATTCAAAAGCAAGTACCGATGTAGCTACGGAAATTCCACGTTGCCGCTCAATTTCCATAAAGTCAGATGTGGCCCCTTTCTTTATTTTATTTGATTTTACGGCCCCGGCTTCCTGGATCGCGCCACCAAATAATAAAAGTTTTTCAGTTAAGGTAGTTTTTCCCGCATCTGGGTGTGAGATAATCCCGAAGGTCCTTCGTTTATTAATCTCCTTTTGATACTGCTTCATATGAGTTCTTTGCAGCCGCAAAAATAAGATTATTTTGAGGAAAAAACATTATGTTTTCAAGGGATTGCAGATCTTTGATAGGAAGCTTTCTTCTTTTCAAATTAGGGTAAAAAAAAGATGGAATCCCCTAATTCCATCTCTTTCTTTTCATAGCAAAGTTCCCCAACTATTACTGTAAATACTTACGAAGCTAAGTTCAAGTTGGTTTTAAAATTTTTAGAGTTTAACATTTGCTAAAATTGGGGCATGCTAAAAAATCGTTCTATATTTCGGAAAAATGGCTTATTATTGATGCTTACTGTTTTTAAGCTTGTAATTTTGCGTTAAAGAAAAAGAATGAAAGAGGAAAAGGTTATTTTGGTGAATGAGAAAGATGAGCAAATTGGTCTTATGGAAAAGATCGAGGCTCATCAAAAGGCGTTGCTACACAGGGCGTTTTCAGTTTTTGTTTTCAATAACCAAAATGAATTGATGATCCAGAGACGGGCCATGTCTAAATATCATTCACCAGGATTGTGGACCAATACCTGTTGCAGCCATCAAAGGGAAAATGAGTCTAATGTGGAGGCGGGCATGAGACGATTAGAAGAGGAGATGGGCTTTACAACCCCTCTTAAGGATTCAATTTCTTTTATATATAAAGCACCGTTTGATAATGGTTTAACCGAACATGAATTTGATCATATCCTTATTGGAAATTTTGACGGCGTACCCAATCTAAATCCTGAAGAGGTAGAGGACTGGAAATGGGTGGGGCTGGAAGAAATTAAAACAGATATGCAAAAGCATCCTGGAATTTATACAGAATGGTTTAAAATCATTTTTCAGAAATATTATTCCCACATAAACCCATGAAAGTAACTGTCCATAGAAAAGCCCATTTTAATGCTGCCCATCGATTATTTCGTAAAGAATGGACTGATGAGGAAAATCTTGAAATTTTCGGGAAATGCAGCAATCCTAATTTTCATGGCCATAATTATGAATTGGTGGTATCAGTCACCGGAGAAATTGATGAAAAAACAGGTTTTGTCATGGATCTGAAGGTATTAAAAAACCTTATTTATGAAGAAGTTGAACAGGCTTTTGATCATAAAAATTTAAATGTTGAGGTTCCGGAATTTTCAAATTTAAATCCCACTGCAGAAAATATAGCGGTAATAATTTGGAATAAATTAAAACCAAAGATCAAAAGCGAACATGAACTGGAAGTAACCCTATATGAAACCCCAAGGAATTTTGTAAGTTATAAAGGTGCATAATATGAAAATAGGGGAGAAGGTGCCGGCAATCTGTTTAAATGATGAATCTGGAAAACAATTTTGCCTGCAGAAATTCATGGGAAAAGAAGCCCTGGTCATTTATTTTTATCCAAAAGATTTCACCCCGGGATGTACCAAAGAAGCCTGTAATTTTCGGGATAGTTATGAAGGTTTCCAAAATTTAGGAGCTGAAGTGATTGGGATAAGTTCAGATTCTGAAGCTTCACATTCCAAATTCAAGGAGCGATATAAATTGCCCTATATTTTACTGGCAGATCCTAAGAAAAAGGCCAGGAATGCTTTTGATGTAAAATCGAGTTTATTAGGTTTATTGCCCGGTCGGGAAACCTTTGTTTTCGATAAAAGTGGAATTTTAATTCATAAATTCCATAGCAGGGATTCTTCCATCCATATGCCGAAAGCACTCAAGATCTTAAAAAATATTTCAGCTTAATTTTCTGAAAGAATTACAATATTATATAAAAAAATAGATTAAATTCGCAGCCGAAATTTAAGACAAATGGCAAGTAAAAGATTATTAAAAAGAGATGTGAATTATGTAATGGGAGACATCATTGATGCTGCTTACATTCACCAAATGGCACATCCAAAAGAAGATGCGGCGAAGAGTGAAGCTATCGTTGACGAGGCGATTAAGGAATATGATGAATTGATCTCACGCATTAATAAAAAAGATGTGGATAATAAAAAATCACATTTTAAATCTATTGAAAAGGATCTTGAAACTAAAGCGAATGCTTTAGTAGAAAAGGTAAATGCACTATAATTTCAAAGGCCGATGTAGCTCAGCTGGCTAGAGCAGCTGATTTGTAATCAGCAGGTCGTGGGTTCGAGTCCCTCTATCGGCTCAAGATGAAAACTTCTCTTTTTGGGAAGTTTTTTATTTCCTAATGTGAAGCATCCAGTTCTAATGTTTCCGAATTTTCTGCCTGTACTTTTCTGAATTCTGCTTCAAAATCCTGTATATCCCGATTCCAAAAAGGGATCATGCTTTTTAGCTTTTCCTGATATTTTTCAGTTTTAACCCTTTCAGGAAAGGCGATTTTTATTACTTCCAACATAATATGCACGGCCGTTGATGCACCGGGTGAAGCGCCTAATAAAGCGGTGATTTTTCCATCCTTGCTATGCACCACATCGGTTCCAAATTCCAGGAGGCCACCTTCTTCCCTGTCTCTTTTGATAATTTGAACCCGTTGCCCGGCAATCTTCAATTCCCAATCTTCCGCTTTGGCATGTTTTACAAATACCCGTAAATCTTCCATTCGGTCCTCATGGGTCATGGTCACCTGTTGCATCAAATATTTCGTCAAGGGTAAATTATGCCAGAAAACGCCCCATATAGAGGGAATATTATCAAGTTTTATTGATTTTGGAAGATCTAAAATCGATCCTTCTTTTAAAAATTTGGTACTGAAACCTGCAAAGGGTCCAAATAACAATTCTTTTTTTTCTTTGATATAACGGGCATCTAAATGGGGAATAGACATTGGCGGCGCATCTATTCCGGCTTTACTATATACTTTTGCATGATGTTGATCTATAACTTTCCGGTTTTTACAAAAAAGCCATTGCCCGCTCACCGGAAAACCTCCATAACCCTCTTTCTCCTTAATTTCTACTTTTTGTAATAAAGGCAGGGCTCCACCACCGGCTCCAATAAATACATGTTCTGCATCGTAATACGTCTTATCACCGGTCTTTAAGTTTTTGACTTCTACTGTCCAGTCTTCGGGACCATCAGGATCTATATCCAGTACTTCATGTTCAGTTAGGATTGGTACTTTAAAATTGACTTCTAAAATGTGATATAACTGTTTGGTTAAACTGCCAAAATTGACACCGGTGCCCATTTCCATCCTGGTCGCAGCCATAATTTCATCTTCACTGCGCCCTTCCATAATTAACGGAAACCATTCTGCAAGGATTTTATGATCTTCAGAATATTTCATACTATCAAACATGAATAAATCGCTCATGGCTTCAAACCTCTTCTTCAGGAAATCTACATCTTCTTTCCCGCGAACCCAGGCGTGATGTGGAATGGAATGAATAAAACTCTTGGGATCTTCAATTAGTTTTTGATGTACCAGATGTGACCAGAATTGTTTTGACTTTTCAAATTGCTGAAATATTTCGATTGGTTTTGAAATATCTACCTTGCCCTGTTCATCCTGCGGGGTATAATTTAATTCACAAAAAGCTGAATGGCCTGTTCCTGCATTGTTCCACGCTTTTGTGCTTTCCTGGGAAACTTTTTCCAGCCTTTCAAAAATAATAATTTGTATTTCGGGATCTACTAATTTTAGGATGAGGGCAAGACTTGCACTCATGATTCCGCCGCCTACGCATATAAGATCGTAATCGCGATTGGTACTGTTCATAATAACTGTTTTCTCAAAATTAAAGCTTTGAGAAATCAATTAAAGCCAAGAAAATATTAAGAATTGATGAGTGCTTTTGAAAAAAATTAAGATTGTTCGTCCTGAGATTGATCTTCAACTTTTTTATCTAGTTTTTCCAGTTTACGGCGTTCTTTCAGAAAAGATTTTAGCTCTTTGCCGTATTTGGATTTTCTCACTTTAGGATTGAGTGATTTATAGATCGTGTCCAGGTACTTGATATTTGCATCGAATACTTCAGAAAGCGCCAAATATGGCGCGATTTCATGATCTTTATTAGTTACCGCGAAGTTTACGGTGTAAAGATATTTTCTGCGAAGCAGGCGATCATATTTTTGATCAATTTCTATTAACTGTTCATCATTTTCAGCCTTTTCAGCTTCAAAACTCGCTTTGATCAAATCCAGGTTTTGGTCATTAAACCTGCGAATAACCTTTCTATATTCTTCCAGTTTTTGGTGGTTGACAGAACCTTTAATATCAGCCTGGGTTTCAAATTTCTCCAGAGAACTATAAATGGTTACATTCCCGGTATCGGCAAAAAACTCAATCCTATCGTCATAAAGGTTATTATCTACCTTATCCAGAAATAAATACATGATCTGCGGACTTTCCAGATAAGTTTCCAACATAAAATTGGCATCGCCATTCACCACCATAGAATCAAGGTTTACCAAAGAAGTATCCTCTATCTTCTGTAAATAAAGCGTTCCTTTCTTTAAACCTTTAATTTCCCCACTAACGGTAAGGTTGCTTTCTTTTTCTGAACATGCCACAAGGCTAATTAAGAATGCTAGGAAAAGAACTGGTTTTTTCATTTTAGTGAGCTGCTTTTTGAGAGCGCAAATATCTTATAATTTTCTGTTTTAAACTAACCGGCTGCGGCTAATTGCATCAAAATTGTACAAAGAATTGCGCCGTAGGTACCTACAACATAACCAAAAACTGCCAGTAAAACCCCAACGGTGGCAAGTGAGGGATGGAAAGCTGCTGCTACTACCGGGGCAGATGCTGCCCCGCCAACATTTGCCTGGCTGCCAACGGCAAGGAAGAAATAGGGGGCTTTTATCAATTTTGCCACAACGATTAATACAATTACATGAATGAGAATCCAAATGAATCCAATTCCCAATAATCCGGGATTTTCAAAAATTTTACCAAGATCCATTTTCATTCCAATGGTAGCAACCAGGATATAAATAAAAATGCTTCCAAGCTTGCTGGCTCCTGCACCTTCATAAGTTTTAAATTTAGTAAATGAGAAAATGATACCAATCGCGGTTGCAATGGTGATCATCCAGAAAAACTGGGAAGAAAATGAAGAAAGAGCACTTTTACCTTCACTAAAAATTTTAAAATTTGCGATAAGATATTCTGAAATATTATCGGCTCCAAAATGGGCAATTCCTACCGCTCCGAAGGCAAGCCCAAACATGATCATATAATCTGGTAAGGTGGGGTTTCTTACCACACTATCAGCATAAGTACTCACTTTTACTTTTAGTTCTTCAATCGCTGAATTATCAGCTTTTAACCATTTGTCTATAGCTTCACTTTTACCAATTCCCATCAGGATGATCGCCATCCATACATTGGCAATAACAATATCTACCAGTACCATTCCGCCGTATAATTCCGGATTGTATTCATAAATTTCAAGCATGGCTGCCTGGTTTGCACCTCCGCCTATCCAGCTCCCGGCGATGGTGGAGAGTCCGCGCCAAATAGCATCTGGTCCTATACCGCCAAGGGTTTCCGGAGAAATTATAGACATTATTAATATGGCAATAGGACCTCCAAGGATAATTCCCATAGTTCCGGCAAAGAACATGATCAAAGCTTTTGGGCCCAGGTTGAAAATAGCTTTTAGGTCGATACTTAAGGTCATTAGAACCAAAGCGGCGGGAAGAAGATACCTGCTGGCCATAAAATATAACTGGGAAGTTGAATCATCGATCCAGTTGAGAGAATTGAAAATTGCCGGAATTAGATAGCACATGAGAAGTGCCGGCACTACAGCATAGAATTTTTTCCAAAAACCGCCTTCTTTGGAAGAAGTATAAAACACAAAGCCAAGTGCGATCATTAAAAGACCAAACACAATGGCGTCATTGGTAAAATAGGTAGTAGTTTCTTCCATAGAGCTTTTTGATATGGCTGGCAAAATACAATTTTTATGTAATTAGCCGCTTAAATGGAGGAAGTCTATAATTTTAATAACTGTACTATGGTGCTGGCTACTCCATCTTCTTTGCCGGAAGCAACAACCCGATGCGCGACTTCCAGAACTTCAGGTTTTGCATTTCCTACCGCCACGCCCATTCCCACGCCTTGGAGCATCTCAACATCATTATAATTATCACCGAAAGCCACCGACTGTTCCAAAGGAATGTTGAAATGGTTTTTCAAAAGAAATTCTACTGCCGTTAATTTGGAAATTTTTTTAGGGGCAATTTCTATATACGTAGGTTTTGATCTATAGAGGTGGAGGTCATCAGGAAATTTTTCTTCTAAATACTTATAGATCTTTTCCACGCTTTCTTCCTCACCCATGGCCATAATTTTATGGATCCCTTTAGATTCTTTGTCCCAAAGTTTATACACATCCATATTCGATTTCATTTCCGGTTGAACTTTCGTGTTATTGATTTCTCTTTGCGCCCAAAAATCATCACTAGGCACATACCATTCATCATCATGGAAAAGACTTAAATGAACCTGATGGTTTGCATTGAATTGTATAAGCTCTTCCAGAATGTTGATTGGAATTACGGTAGAATGAACTGTTTTATTATCTACTTTAATTAAACCTCCATTGTAACTTATAAACGGTAAATGTAAAATTCCCAGTGATTCCTGAAGATGCCTCATGGCTGCAGGCATGCGTGAAGAGATCAAAATAAAAGGAACTTCCTGAGGGAGTTTTTTTATCGTTTGGATGGTAAAATTGGATAATTCTCTATCGGCATTTAATAAGGTGCCGTCTATATCTGAAAAGATGATCTTAAACATTATTCGGATTTTTGGGATTTGGGTTGTCTTTTCGCATCTTTTAAAGCCTTGTTTAGCATCCACTCGATTTGACCATTGGTACTCCTGAATTCATCAGAAGCCCATTTTTCGATAGCTTTCAGCATATCTTCGTCAACCCTTAAGGCAAATGCTTTTTTCTTCCCCATAATATTATTCCATGCTTTTCACAAAAGTGGAAATGGTTTCAACTAATTGCGGATGGATCTCGCGATTAGGCTCATTATAGCTTTTTGTATTGGTGAGGGCATCATGGCTTTGAATACTTCGGAAAACATGGTTCATGTCCTCTAAAATTACTAATTGGGATTCTGGATTTGCTTTCTTCAGCATTTCTGCCTGGTTTACATCCACCTGAATATCTGAAGTGCCGTTGATAATTAATATGGGCATATCCAGTTCTTTGATTTCTTCTGAAGGATCATACTGGATCCAACTGTATAAATAAGGTTGAACGCTTGGTCTAAAAACCGATTCCAGCATAGGGTCATAATTGGCCACTTTTCCTTCAGCTTTTAAAATATCCAAAGCTGCACGTGTTTTTTCCCCAAACTCCGGGGACATTTTGGAAATTTGTTCCGTTAAGATATTATCGATAGGTTCCCCGGCACCGGCAAGAGAGATAAAGGCATCGGCCTCTTTTTTTGCAGCCAGCATTCCTATTAAAGAACCTTCGCTATGACCGGCAATAATGAGCTGGTCAAAATCTGAATTTTCATCAAAATAGCTAATGATATCTTCCACATCTTTTATAAAATCTTCAAACTTTAAATCAGATTCTTTTAGCTTTAATTCATTCATTTTGAAAATGCGTTTATCAAATCTAAAAGAGGCAATGCCATCTTCAGCAAGTTCACGGGCAATTTTTTTCATCCCGTCGTTATTCCCCATAGGCTGATTTCCATCCCGATTGGTAGGCCCCGAACCCTGAACGAATATTATTAGTGAAGTAGCTTCAGCATCGGCAGGGGTGGTTAAGGTCCCATCGGTGAACTGATTGATGCTAATTTCCTCTTCGGAATAGTTGAGTTCTTCCTGAGCTATTAGAGAATAACTCATAAGTAGTAAAGCTAAGATGTAGCTTTTTGTATGTTTCATATTTCTGAATTTTTTGTATATCTGGCTATAACTTTTTTCGCGTCTTCAGGTTGGTGAGTGCCAATCAAAAAACGTTCTCCCTTTTTCGATACAATTTGAATCCCCTCATCCCCAGAGGTATTATAAGCTGATGCTTTTCCAAAACCTCTAATTCCCCAGCCGCCATATTCCCTAACCGGGGCATATTTTCGTACATATACTTTTTCCATTTCTGCCCAGGAATACTTTCTTGTAAATATAAAAGCTGGGGAAAATGCTGCGGTGATTCCTTTTTGATCGATTCTTGTTTCTAATTTGGCTACGATAAACAAAAAACAAACCAATAAAATAACTACAAATCCGAACACGGTTTCCCCAACGCCAGAACCTGCTGTGTAATTTCTATAAAGCGCTATTGCGGAACCAATTAACAATACCCCGAGTAAAAGCTTGATCCACCACTGATCGAATTTCTGTATTTCTTTAAAAACTCTCACGCTAGTGGTTTAAAGTTCCAGCATTGATAACCGGCGCAGCATCCCGGTCACTACATAATACTACCATTAAATTACTGACCATAGCGGCTTTTCTTTCATCATCAAGGTCTATGACATTCTTTCTGCGGAGATCTTCCAGGGCCATTTCCACCATACTTACGGCACCCTCCACAATTTTGTGACGGGCAGCAACAATGGCAGTAGCCTGTTGTCTTTTCAACATGGCGCTGGCAATTTCATTGGCATAGGCTAAATAGCCAATCCTCGCTTCCAGGACTTCAATACCTGCAATATTCAAACGTTCTTCCAGTTCTTTTTCAAGTGCTTCGCTTACTTCATTCACACTCGACCTTAAAGTGATATCCTCATCTAAACCTTCATCGGCAAAATTATCATAAGGGTAAAGACTTGCCAGTTTACGTACGGCGGCATCAGTTTGGACTACGACAAAGTTTTCGAAATTATCCACATCAAAGGAAGCTTTATAGGTATCCATAACCCTCCAGACTAAAATGGTGCTGATCATCACTGGATTTCCCAGTTTGTCATTCACCTTTAGCCGTTCACTATCGAAGTTTCTTGCTCGCAGCGAAATTTTCTTTTTAGTGTAAAAAGGATTTACCCAGAATAATCCATTTTTTTTTACAGTTCCATGATAATCACCAAAAAGTAAAAGCACCCTGCTTTCGTTTGGGTTTACCAGGATTAAACCGGGGGCAAGAAGGATGGCCAAAAATGTTAAACCTAATGCCCAGGTATAATCCAGAGTAGCGAAAATTATTATTCCTCCAAATAATAAGATTATAATTAAGAACAACATAATGTAGCCGTTTACTGGTTTGGT
This sequence comes from Gramella sp. AN32, assembly GCF_023718305.1. Classification (GTDB taxonomy): domain Bacteria; phylum Bacteroidota; class Bacteroidia; order Flavobacteriales; family Flavobacteriaceae; genus Christiangramia; species Christiangramia antarctica. The sequence continues at coordinate 245,530 of NZ_QEYO01000001.1, read as the reverse complement.
TAGTTTTTCGAGTGTCATAATTGTATGATATTAAAATGATATCATAAATATATGATATTAAATTATATAAACCCTCTATTAAATTAACTTTTTTAGTTTGCTATCTTTGCCAAAAATTTATCTCATGAAATTGTTTCCAATTATTTCCTTTATTCTAATGCTAAGTTTTTCAGTAAATGCTGCGGAAGGTAACTGGGGTAAAACCGGTCATAGAACCACTGCAGAAATTGCCCAAAATCATTTAAATAAAAAAACTTCGAAAGCCATTGATGATCTTTTAGATGGATTTAGCCTGGCGTTCACGGCAAATTATGCAGATGATATTAAAAGCGATCCTGCCTATAGAAAATATGGGCCATGGCATTATGTGAATATCGACCCGGATGCAAAAGAATATACTTTGGAAGAGGCCAGTGAAAGTGGGGATCTTGTCCAGGCGATCAACAAGTGTAAAGAGGTATTAAAAGACAGGAATGCTTCTAAAGAGGAAAAACAATTTTATTTAAAAATGTTGGTGCATTTCGTAGGTGATCTACATCAGCCTTTTCATGTGGGGCATGCTTCAGATAAAGGAGGAAATGATGTACAGGTGCGCTGGTTTAATGAGGGATCTAATATTCACCGGGTTTGGGATAGCGAAATGATCAACTTTTACCAGATGAGTTACACAGAACTTGCTGATAATACCAAAGCAATTACCGAACAGGAGATTAAGAACATTCAAAAAGGGAAATTGCTGGATTGGGTTTATGAGTCTCGCGGCATTGCCGAAAAATTATATGGCGGTGTAAAAATCGGGGATAAGCTGGGTTATGAATATATGTATAATAATATGGGACTGGTTTTAGATCAATTACAGAAGGGTGGCTTAAGACTTGCCAAAATCCTGAATGACATATATTCTTAGTATATTTTTCTGAAAGTTAGATTAATCCTTTCATCAATATCTTTCCTTGTTTTTGGAATTTGATGTTTATAATAATGTTGGGTTTCGCCCTTCATGAGCAATAAACTGCCATTTTTTAAAAGAATTTTCTTTTTAAGATTTGAATCATATTTATGTTTAAGATGGAACCAGCGTTCGCCTCCAAAACTAATGGAAGCAATTTCAGGGTTTTCACCTAATTCTTTTTCATCATCTGAATGCCAGCCCATACTATCCTGGCCATTTCGGTAAAGGTTTGCCAGGCAGGTGGTGAATTTAGTATCGCTAAATAGTTCTACAGCTTTTTTTATTTTCAACAATTCTTCAGTCCACTCCAGAGGTTGCATCGTTAACCCGGAATAGGTATACTCTTTTTCTGAATCGCCATATAATGCAGTTAATCGAGGTTGCAGGATTTTTTTTCCGAATAGTTTGATTTCATCCTGCTGCCACTTAAGTGAAGATTTTAATTCTTTAAAATAGTCATTTGCTACAGTTTTGAAAAAAAAACCTGGAATATAGACCAGATCAGCATTTGGTAATTTTATATCTTCAACTTCCACTTCTCAATATTTTAAATAAAACCATGCCCAGCCTATTAAAATAAATTGCAGGGGTAAACGTAACCAAAGAATCCATTTGGGCAATCCTGCCGCAGCCTTTTCCGAAGAAAGCATATAAAAATGGACCAATAGAAAAAGCAGGAGCATTAAAATTATTCCGTAAATGGCTACATTTTTTGTCTGAGAAAACAGAAGGGCAATTCCTAAAATAATCTCTGCGGCCCCGCTTAGTAAGACCAGGAATTTATGGGCCGGCAGATACCTTGGCATGATGCGCAAATACATTTTTGGTTTAATAAAATGCATTATTCCGGCAATTATATACATAATGCTCATGAGATAAAGATGCCAGGGATATTGCATAATTTCCATTTTTTCAAAGTTAACATTAATGCCAGGATTAGGAGAAATTATGAATTGAGAAACAATAAATGTTGTATAATTATCTAAAATAAAGTATTTTCACATTGCCCAAAAATCTATAAATACTGCCTGCGTTTGAAAAAAGTATACTTTTTTACTTTAATGGTGTGCTTTTTCACGTGCATCTCTATGGCACAGAATTCTAAGCCTGTTTCTAACGACAGTCTTAAAAATCTGTATACTTCCATTGATGATGATCTCTCTGGTTTACGATATCAGCAAGTAGTACAGAAATCCCACGATCTTATAAATCTTGCCAAAGCTGCGGAAAATAATTATTATATAGCCTATGGCTATATTCTTTTAGGACATGCCTATATAGATCAAAGGGATTCTACCAGGGCAAGGCAAAATTATGAAGTAGGTTTAGACTATGCCCTAAGGACTGAAAATAAACCTGAAATACTCATTGCCAGTTATAACAATCTTGGAAATATTTATTCTGAAATTCCGGAAACCCGGCAAAAAGGGATAAATTTTTATAACAAAGCCTATGAAATAGGGAAACAAATTGAGGAACCTTCAGAAATGCTGGTACCTAAAAGTAATATCGCCTGGACTTATATTGATATGGAACGATATGAACTGGCGCGAAAACATATTCTCGAAAGCCTCGAACTTGCAAAAAAGGTTACCGATGAAAATGGTGATCCTTTTTTCAATCCGTACATAATTTCTAATCTATATACCCTTAACGGAAGATATTTTAACAGTCAGAAACAATACGATTCTTCCAGGTATTACTTTGAAAAATCTATTGAATTAGCTGAAGAGGATACCCTGGTGTTGAACTTAAGTGATACTTATTTGAGATATGCCAATGCTTTGAAATCCCAGGGTGATTATGAGGCTGCTTTGGAGGCGTTGGAGCACCACAATAAATATAACTCCAGGATTTTCGAAAAGGAAAAATTAAAAGAAATTGAAATTGCTAATGCAAGGTTTAATATAGATGAGTTTAAGAAGAACCTGGAAATTGCTAAAAGAGAAAAAAAATATCAGGATCAAATAATAGCAAAAGGCAAGGAGAAAGTGGTGGTGATGGTACTTTCTTCTATAGTACTTGTGTTTATTTTATTTTTTCTGAATCGTGTAAATGGTGATAAAAAGAAGCTTATCGATAAGCTGAAGCATAAAAACAAACAGTATAAACATGCAAAAATTCAAGCGGAAAAATTAACCTTATTAAAAACTAAATTTTTCAGTACCGTGAGTCATGAGATTCGAACTCCGCTATATGGGGTAATTGGAATTGCTTCATTATTGATGGAAGATATCAGTTTAAAAAAGCATCAAACAGATCTTCGCTCCTTAAAGTTTTCTGCAGATTACCTATTAGCCTTGATCAACGATGTACTCCAAATGAATAAGATGGAATCTAATGAAGTTAAGTTAGAAGATGCATCCTTCAACCTCCAGGATTTGATCAATGGTATTTTAAATAGTTTTGAATTTACCCGAATTCAGAATAAAAATGAGATCAACATTGAAATTGGGGATAAGGTTCCCCTGTTTTTAATTGGAGATCCTGTAAGGCTTTCCCAGGTCTTAATGAATCTGGTGGGGAATGCCATGAAATTTACCGAAAGAGGCACTATTTCCTTACGCACTGTTTTAAAAGATATGGATGAAGATGAGGCTGTCATTCGTTTTGAAGTACAAGATAATGGACCTGGAATTCCGCAGAGTAAGAAAAAGATCATATTCGAGGAATTTTCCCAGCTAAAGTCCAATAACTATAATTATCAGGGAACGGGACTTGGTTTGCCTATTGTGAAAAAATTACTGCTCTTATTTAATTCGAAGATTGACTTGCAAAGCGAAGAAGGTGTTGGCTCAACTTTTAGTTTTGAAATAAAATTTAAAATAGACAAAACGGCTAGCCTTGCGATTCCACAAAAAACCAGTGAACCTGTTATAGATCCATCAACTCCGGGTAAAATCCTGATTGTTGATGATAATAGGATTAATCAGGTAGTTACTAAACGCATCCTGGAAAAGAAAAACTTCGAATGTGAAGTTGCCGGAGATGGTGAAAAAGCAGTAGAATTGGTAAAATCAGGAAACTATGACCTGGTCCTTATGGATGTAAATATGCCGGGCATAAGTGGCCTGGAAGCTTGTATGCAAATTAGAAAGTTTAATGAATCTATTCCGGTTGTAGCATTAACAGCGGTCGAGGTTGATGAAATACGCCAAGAAATTCATGCTGCAGGGATGAACGATATTATTGTTAAGCCCTATGATGTTCAGTATTTCTATCAGATTATCTATAAATGCATTACGAATAAGCATCATGCGGCTCAGGCCTAATCTATTTTTTTTGCATTTTCAGGTATATTGAAATATTCCTCCTTCATTTCTGAAAATTTGATGTTGCTAATTTTAGCTTCACCAATTTTATCTTCCAATCCGTTTTCGAAATTCCAGTTGTGAAAACTCCAGGTATGGGCAAAAGGAATATTATTGATATTTTGATAATCGCTATAAACGATCGCATGCGGATTTTTCTCTGCCTCATCTTTAGCCGAAGAAAATGTAACAATATAGGCAGCTGCTTTCAACATTTTTGTTTCAGGATCCTGATAAACCATGTACCAGTCATCAGGCGAATCACCTGTACCGCTCTCGAAAGTCAATTTGGAAACAGGATATTCCATACTATCCAGTTTCATCTGGGTTTCTTCAGCCCATACAGTTCCGGGATCAGTTAATTTGAAAGGAATAGAGAAAAAGTAGGACCAGGTGAAAGCATCAAATCTTGCTGAATTTTCATCTATTCCTTCAGGTATCGCATACATATTCGAGCCATCAAAAATAATCTGGGTACTGTCATTTTTTACCACTTTGATTTTGGATGAATTAGGAGTTTGAAATATACGGGCATTTAATCTACTGTTTCCATTGAACGTAAGATTAATGTCGAATGAGACCACATCCTTTTGCATGTATGCGGCTTTATGATGAGCTTTCTCAATATTTTCAGAAAAAGTCAAAACTTTGTTTATACTATCCTTCTCAATTTCCGCAGCTTCTGAACTTTCAATTTTATCATTTTTACAGGAAATAAATAGAATTGATAATAAAAATAAATAGTGAATTTTCATTTTAATTTTTTTGTAAAAGTAGTAAACTGAATTTTATTCATAAAAAAGCCGCCTGCATCCAACAGGCGGCTAAATATTCAAATTATAAATAATTTTTATTTGACCATTTCAAAACTTCTTTTGATAAAAGCGGTAAGTTCTTCACCCTTCAGCAGGTTTTGAGAAAGCCTGGCAAGATCCAGCGCCTGTTTAATAAGTCGTTGTTGTTTCTTTTCAGTCTTCGTGTTTAAAATGGTACCAATTAATTCGTGGTTGGTATTTACGACCAGATTGTACATTTCTGGCATATTGCCCATTCCAAACATTCCGCCACCGCCGGTTTGCTGCATTTCTTTCATTCTACGCATAAATTCGGGTTGCGTGATGATGAGTGGAGAAGAATTGCTGTCCATAGCTTCCAACTGTATAGAATATTTTTCTGAAGGGATTACTTTTCCAAGATCAGTTTTTAGCTGCTCTTTTTCTTCATCAGAAAGTTTGGAGATTTCCTCTTCATCTTTCTTGATCAAATTGTTTACATGATCTGAATCTACCCGCACAAAAGAGATTTTCTCTTTAGAAGTTTCCATTTTCTGCAATAGATGGGACACGATTGGAGAATCTAATAGCAAAACAGTATAACCTTTATCTTTTGCCGCTTCGATATAGCTATGCTGCTCATCTTTATTGCTGGCATAAAGAATAACCAAATTACCATCCTTATCAGTCTGCTTTTCTTTAATCTCATTTTCCAGTTCCTCGAAAGTGTAAAATTTCCCATCGGTTGTTGGATACAAGGCGAATTTTTCAGCTTTTTCGAAAAATTTATCTTCCGTAAGCATTCCGTACTCGATGACGAGCTTTATATCGTTCCATTTCTTTTCAAAATCTTCACGATTATTACTGAATAAACTCTTTAGCTTATCAGCAACTTTTCTAGTGATATAGCTGGAGATTTTCTTAACCGCGCCATCTGCCTGTAGATAAGACCTGGAAACATTCAATGGAATATCAGGTGAATCGATCACACCTCGAAGCATGGTAAGGAATTCAGGAACAATGCCTTCCACATTATCGGTTACATAAACCTGATTCTGATAAAGCTGGATCTTATCCTTTTGCACATTCATGTCCTGGCCCATTCTTGGGAAGTAAAGGATTCCGGTAAGATTAAAAGGATAATCTACATTTAGATGAATATGAAATAAGGGATCTTCAAATTGCATAGGATACAATTCCCTGTAAAACTCTTTGTAATCCTTATCCTCAAGATCTGTTGGTTGTTTTGTCCAGGCCGGTTCAGGATTATTAATAATATTATCTACAGTCTCGGTTTCTGGTTTTGCGTCCTTTTCAGCATCTTCCGGTAGGGGAAGCGTTTCTTCTTTAGTTCCAAATTTAATGGGAACTGGCATAAATTTGTTATACTTACTTAGGAGCTGCTCGATCCTGTGATCTTCCAGAAATTCTTTCTCGTCGTCATTTATATGAAGAATGATCTCCGTACCATGTTGCTCCTTATCACCTTCAGTTAAGGTGAACTCGGTCGTACCTTCGCAAATCCAATGTGCGGGTTTGGAATCTTCCTGAATAGATTTGGTTTTAATTTCCACTTTATCGGCTACCATAAAGGCAGAATAGAACCCAAGACCAAAATGACCAATAATCCCACTATCCTTAGCAGAATCTTTATATTTTTCAAGAAATTCTTCAGCTCCTGAAAAGGCTACTTCATTAATATACTTTTCTACTTCTTCCATGGTCATCCCAATTCCCTGGTCGATCACATGAAGGGTTTTATTTTCCTTGTCAACTTTTACTTCTATAACAGGCTTTCCGTATTCCACGGTAGTTTCTCCCAACCTGCTAAGATGTTTTAATTTTAAAGTTGCGTCTGTCGCATTCGATATAAGCTCTCTCAAAAAAATCTCATGATCACTGTAAAGAAATTTTTTGATGAGCGGAAAAATGTTTTCTACTGATACATTTATTTTTCCGGTTGCCATAATTATATTTTTAAATTTTGATTCGTACTCTATATGGCAAAAAAAGTACCATTAGCAAACCGCTGACAAACTGACATTCACTGTAATTTTTTAAGAATATTTCGTCTAAGCTACAGCAGATTAAAAAGGTGTTTAACAAAGTTTTGTTTATTGTTTTTTCAAATATTTTAAACAATAGGTTAAATTTGATAAAGAGAAAGAATTATGGCGAAGACAACCTCCAATAGTAAAGTTAAAGCAAAGCCAGATAGCGATGCGCTCATTGCAGCTTATATGGATTATGTGCTGGTCAATGAAAAAACCCCAAAAAGTGTGTATAAATTCTCAAAGGATAACGGTATCACTGAACAGGATTTCTATCAATACTTCGGAAGTTTTGAAGGTTTAAGAAAAGAAATCTGGGTACGGCTTTTTCAGAATACGCTGAACGTGATTCAAAAATCTAAAGAGTACAAGAATTTTGATAACAGGGAAAAGCTACTCACCTTTTTTTACACCCTTTTTGAAGTGCTGACTGCCAATCGTAGTTATATTTTATATGCACTTCATGATCATGATACTCCCTTGAAAAATCTGGCGGAACTGAAAAATTTCAGAAAACATTTAAAGCTTTATGCAAGAGACCTTATTGAAGAAGGCAATATGAACAAGACAGCTCAGTTCCTAAAACAGAGTGAAACTATTTTTTCAGAAGGCGTCTGGATTCAATTTTTATTCCTCCTAAAATTCTGGATGGATGATAATAGTGCCGCCTTTGAAAGTACTGATATTGCCATCGAAAAATCTGTAAATACGGTTTTTGATGTTTTTGATAATACACCCCTGGAAAGGTTAGTAGACTTCGGAAAATTTTTGTGGAAAGAACGAATGGCTTAATATAAATTGATGAAAACTATTGATAAAATACCTACCGGAAAAATTGGGAGAACTTCAAAAATGGTTAAAACCGGGGTGAAAATAGGAGGGAATTATCTTAAATATTATAGTAAAAAAGCCTTTAATTCTAAGCTTACGCGCGATGAACTCGATAATGATAATGCTGAGGATATTTATGACGGCCTAAAAAGCCTAAAAGGAAGTGCTTTAAAGGTTGCACAAATGCTTTCTATGGAGAAGAGTTTGTTGCCGAGTGCTTATGTGGAAAAATTCAGTTTATCACAGTTTAGTGTCCCGCCGCTATCCGCGCCGTTGGTTCGAAAAACATTTAAAAAATATAATGGAAAATATCCTGAGGAATTATACGATACGTTTACTCCCAATTCCGTAAATGCTGCGAGTATTGGGCAGGTGCATAAAGCAACGAAAGGTGGAAAGGAACTGGCGGTAAAGATTCAATATCCCGGAGTTGCAGACAGTATAAGTTCAGATCTTTCGATGGTTAAACCTATTGCCATTAAAATGTTTAATCTGCAGGGAAAAGATTCAGAAAAATATTTTAAAGAGGTGGAAGGAAAGTTGCTGGAAGAGACTGATTATATATTGGAATTAAAACAGAGCAAAGCGATTTCTGAAGCCTGTCATAATTTGCCAAATATCAAATTCCCTAAATATTACCCTGAATTGTCCAGTGAGCGCATTATTACGATGGATTGGATGCACGGGGTGCATCTATCAGAATTTGTAGATGCTAAGGCGAGTCAGGATTTGAGAAACAAGATCGGACAGTCCCTATGGAATTTCTATATGTTTCAAATTCATGGTTTGAAGGAAGTCCATGCCGATCCTCACCCCGGGAATTTTCTGATTGATGAGCAGGAAAATCTTATCGCCATCGATTTTGGGTGTATCAAAAAGATTCCGGAAAGTTTTTATGGACCCTATTTCTCATTAACTAACAGGGAGAAATTGAATGATGCTGCCTATTTTGAAAAGAGACTTTTTGATCTTGAAATTTTAACTGAGAAAGATACAGTAAAAGAGATAGCGTATTTTAAGGAGATGTTCTATGAAATGTTCCTCATGTTCTCAACTCCATATCAAAAGGAAAAATTTAACTTTTCTGATCCCGATTTTTGGAATCATTTAACCAAATTAAGTGAAAGTTATTCCCAGGATCCGGAACTAAGAAAGATGAATGGGAACCGTGGCAGTAAACATTTTTTATATATGAGCCGAACGTTTTTTGGACTGTATAATTTGCTCCATGATCTCGAAGCAGAAGTTGATATTAATGAATTTAGAGAGTATCTCTAGATGTTGATTTATTGGTTAGGTTGTGAAAAAGTAGAATGGAGCCCTAATAACACTTTGCTTTTTCAATAGAAAGCCCTGCACTTCGTAGGGCTTTCTATGTTTTTAGAATATGGGTATTGCCATAATTCCGTTTTAAGTTTCTTAAACAGCATATTTTGTTTAGCTGAAATTTTCATTTTTTTTAAAAGATTTCTGAAATTAAACTTTAGTATATTACGTGCTGAATTTATTGAATGTTCAGTTTTTGAATGAAATATTCTCAATTACACAATAATCTTCTATGTATCAAACAAAAATCGCCGGTTTAGGCAAATATGTTCCAGAAAATATAGTGACCAATGATGATCTGTCCAAAAAGATGGATACTAATGATGAATGGATCACCGAGAGAACCGGTATAAAAGAAAGAAGACATATTAAAAAAGGGGATGGCAACTCCACAGCCGTCATGGGCGTAAAGGCGGCTAAAATTGCTTTAGAACGTGCTGCGATTTCAAAAGACGATATAGATCTTATTGTTTTTGCCACCCTAAGCCCAGATTATTATTTCCCCGGTTGCGGTGTTCAGGTACAGGAAATGTTAGAGATTGATACCTGTCCCGCCTTAGATGTTCGTAACCAGTGTAGCGGTTTTATCTATGCGCTCTCCGTGGCCGATCAATTTATAAAAACAGGCATGTATAAGAATGTCCTGGTCATTGGAAGTGAAAATCATAGTGGCGGGCTCGATTTTACTACACGGGGAAGATCGGTTTCCGTAATTTTTGGCGATGGGGCAGGGGCCGCAGTTTTGACCAGAAGTGATCATAACGGGCAGGGAATTCTCTCCACACATTTACATTCTGAAGGAAAACATGCGTTGGAACTATCTCTTAAAGGACCCAGTACCAATTACTGGGTGCCTGAAATCATTGCAGATAATCCCCAGGGAGATGATATTCCTTATTATCCCTATATGAATGGGCAGTTTGTGTTCAAAAATGCCATTCAGCGATTTTCTGAAGTGATCAATGAAGGTTTGCAGGCAAATGGTTTGGACGTAGATAACATTGATATGTTAATTCCCCATCAGGCAAATTTGAGGATTTCACAATTTGTTCAGCATAAATTTAAACTGAGTGATGACCAGGTTTACAATAATATTCAAAAATATGGAAATACCACTGCGGCATCTATTCCCATTGCTTTAACTGAAGCCTGGGAAAATGGTAAAATTGAAGATGGGGATATTCTGGTGCTTGCTGCTTTTGGCAGTGGGTTTACCTGGGGAAGCGCCATCATTCGCTGGTAATTAAACTCCGCGAAAATATTTATAAAGATCATAGATCCCCAGAATGATAAATGCAATGGCCAGCACCAGGCTAAAGGTATCAATTTCGGGTTCATTTAATTTTTGATAGGTCCTATAACTACCATAACCTAGAAAGGCAATTCCCAGAACAAGATTCCAGATATTTCTTTTTTTAGGTTCTTCTACTTCTAATTCTTGTTGGTTATCCATTGGGGTAGTCTTCAGGAAAAGTATCCATCGCTATTTTTTTAGCTTTCGTATACTCTTCATTTAATACAAAAAGTTGAACCTGGCCGGGCAATCCGCCCCCAAATCCTGCACGTAGCCCCGAATCAAAATCGTTACGGACTCGTGAACTTATTTTTTCTTTATTGAATAGATCCTGTAGGAATTGTACGTTCGTTTCAGGACCGGTATAAATTCTTTTATAATCTTTTTCTTCGCTCATAATCCTAAATTTACTTCTAAAATACGAACAAGACTCAGGATAGCGTCAGCATTTAAACTGAAATTAACGTTCTAAGCATTGTAAAGCTTACTATCCCAGATTTCAGTATTAAAATTTTTCCCATTTTTGAATCCGTAGAAAATTGCAATTCCGGCAATTGCTTTAAAGATAAAAAAGAAAATCATCAAAAATTGAGCGGTAGTTTGATTTTGACTGAACATTCCTTCAGGAACCAGCAAGGCACAAAGAAAACTTATCGCCAGAAGCAAAACGATGAAATTCTCAAGCGATTTATAAGGCCACATGAGCATTTTTCTGAAAGGATGAAGGTCATTGCCCCATTTATGGATTAGATAATAATAGTCATTGCCAATAGGCGCAAAAAGCAAAGGATCGTCTGCATTCTTCAGTTTAAAAAGTTTTGAAGGCGCCACAATTTTAAAAGCTTTAAGTTGAGTGTCATGAATTTTTTCAAGTGATTTGATTTCTATTAGCACTTCATAAGGTAAATCACCTTTGAAATACCGGCTATCCAGAAAGCGCAATCGATAATCGACGCAAATCTTATAAATATCATTAAGATGGAATACACGCTGATAGTCTAAATGATCAATATTGAAATTATTAACCTTTATAGAATGTCCCGATTCAATCTCGTTCAGAATAACCTGATCTTTTTGATCATTCTGAAGAATGATTTTTTCGATTATCCTCATGAGATCCTTTTCTGTACTGTGGCGGTCCCGTAATTTGGTGAGTTTTTTTTGAACGTTGGTTCGGGGAAGTTTCAACTGCATAATCAATTTCTTTAACCTCACTAAAGTATCAAATAAAGCTGATAATAACAACGATGAATCGCTAGTTGTTTTTGTTTTTAAGCATATATAATTCCCAATAGCCGTTAAATAAAAGTAAAATAACTTAAAACCTTTTGAGAAGCCCTGCTTTACAAGTACATTTCAATAAATATAATGTTATGAAAAATTTGAAAATAATTGCACTGTTTGCTTTTGCCTCATTCATTCTTACTTCCTGCGGTTCCAGTGGGCCTTCAGCAAAAGACGATGCGAAGAAATTAAGCAGTTATAATACCTACGCATATATCCCGAATAAGGATACCATCCTGAGCCGTGATTATGATAATGACGCCATTCAGAAAACGATCATTTCTACGATCGATGCGAATATGAAAGAAAAGGGATATCAGTTAGATAAGGTACAGCCAGATGTTTTGGTGTATGTACATACCATGTTCGATGATAAGGTTGCCGTAAATGCCAATCCTGTTTACACGAATTATTCTTATTACCGTCCCGGATTTTATATAGGACCTTATTATAAGAATAACATTTATGAGAATTATTTTACCATTCAGCGTATCAATGGCCCACGAGTTAATCAGGTTCCGTTTAAGGAAAGAACGATCGTGATCGATTTTATCGATAGAAAGACCAATGAGATCTTATGGAGGGGGACCACCAATGAAAACATTGAAAAGAAAAGGATAGATCGGGAAATTAGAGATTATATAGATGAAATTTTCAAGAGTTTTCCATAAACTGAAAAGCAACAAAAAACCGGCAAATTTGCCGGTTTTTTATGTTATAAATTCTTAGCGTAATTCGGCATTAAGTTCTTGTTCGAACCTATACTGAAGTTTGCTCATTAATTTATCTACCTGTTTATCTGTGAGAGTTTTATTTTCATCCTGAAATATAAAACTTACCGCATAACTTTTCTTTCCTTCCGGAAGATTTTTACCCTGATAGACGTCAAAAAGGTTCACCTCTTTTAGTAATTTCTTTTCCGTCTGTAGGGCAATAGTTTCAATCTCCGCATAGTTTACTTTTTCGTCAAGAAGCAAAGCAAAATCCCTTCTGGAACTGGGGTACTTTGGAATGGAGGTGACAATTTTTTTCTTATTCTGAAGTAATTCCAAAATTGCTTCCCAGTTAAAATCGGCATAGATCACTTCCTGATCGATATCAAAATGCTTGAGAACCGATTTTTTTACTGTTCCAAATTCCACTAATCTCGATTTTTTAGAATTGTACTCAATACCTTCAGAAAGCACCGAGCTTTTCGTCGCCTTTGAGCTGAAAGATGTGATCCCGACTTTCTGAAATACGGAATTAATTACACCCTTGGCATAGAAAAAGTTCTCCTGGGATTCATTTTCCGTCCAGCTTTCTGCTTTTTTAGGCCCGGAAGTAAACAACGATAAATGCTTGTTTTCAATCCTTCCGCTTGAATACGAATGATAGGTTTTCCCGAATTCGAAGATCTTGATATTTCTTCTTTTTCGGTTAATATTATAGCTAATGGTTTCCAAACCTGAATACAATAGACTCTGTCTTAATACGGAGAGATCCTGGCTTAAAGGGTTCAGCATCTCCACCTGATATTCAGCGTTAATATCTTCGCTTAATTTGTTGTAGGTTGGGGTAGTTAGCGAATTGGCCATCGTTTCATAAAATCCCTGTCCCACCAGTTGTACCGCTATTAAATTCTGAATCTTGTAATCTTCGAATTTTGAAGAATTCGCTACGGAAAGGCTTAATTTATCACCAACTTTTATATTGTTATACCCATAAACCCTAAGAATTTCCTCAATCACATCAGATTCGCGCTGTACATCTACGCGAAAGGAAGGAATAGTCAGACCCATCCCGGTTTCGGTAATATTATTTACCCGAATGTCCAGGGATGCCAAAATTGATTTAATCGTTTCTTCTGCAAGATTTTCCCCAATGAGTTTATTCACCTTTTCAAAGGTTAGGAACACCTGAAAGTCTTCAATCTTTTTAAAATAAAGATCATCAACATCGCTGGTAATTTCTCCGCCGGCAACTTCTTTAATGAGCAGGGCCGCCCTTCTTAGCGCATATTCTACAGAATTGATATCAATTCCTCTTTCAAACCTAAAAGAAGCATCGGTATTCAGTCCATGTCTTTTAGCCGTTTTACGAACACTAACCGGGTTAAAATAGGCACTTTCCAGGAATATGGAAGTAGTTGCTTTGGTCACCCCACTATTCAATCCCCCAAAAACCCCGGCAATACAAAGCGGTTTTTCAGCATCACAAATCATGAGATCTTCTTCGCTCAACTCTCTTTCAACTTCATCGAGCGTAGTAAATTTTGATCCTTTTTTAAGGGTCTTAACCTGAATCTCATTTCCTGCGATCTTGGCGGCATCAAATGCGTGAAGGGGTTGTCCCAACTCATGCATCACATAATTTGTAGCATCTACGACATTATTTTTAGGATTGATACCAATGGCCTTTAACCTGTTTTTTAACCATTCCGGAGAATCTTCTATTTTAAGGTCAGATAGGGTTACGCCGCAATATCGTGGGGCAAGATTAGAATCTTCAACTTTGATCTGAATTTTCAGGCTTCGGTTGTCTGTATGAAAACTGCTTACTGATGGAGTGATCAACTCCAGATTTTTACCGTTCTGTTGATAACCGGCTTTTAAATCTCTGGCAACGCCCCAGTGGCTCATCGCATCAGCGCGATTAGGGGTAAGGCCAATTTCAAATATTTCATCATTTTCAACTTCAAATAAATCAGCTACCGGTTTTCCCGGCACTAAATTCTTATCCATCACCATAATACCTTCATGGCTCTCTCCAAGACCCAGTTCTTTTTCAGAACAAATCATTCCATAACTGGATTCGCCGCGAATTTTTCCTTTTTTGATTTCCCAGCTTTCGCCATTTTCGTCATAAAGCATGGTTCCAATTGTGGCAACCGGCACTTTTTGACCTGTGGCTATATTTGGCGCACCGCATACAATTTGTACAGCTTCGCCATTCCCAAGCTCAATTTTGGTAAGGTTCAGCCTATCTGCATTGGGATGTGATTTACACTCCAGAACATGGCCTACCAAAACGCCTTTCAAGCCGCCTTTTACACTGCTAAAACTTTTTATACCTTCAACTTCAAGTCCAAGATTGGTAAGTAATTTACCTGTTTCTTCAGCATCTTGGGGTAACTTAATGAATTGCTTCAGCCAATTGTATGAAATTTTCATATCTCCTTTTTTCAGGCAGCAAAGATAGTATTACCAATTTTTAAAGCATAATTATCTTGAAGAATTAGAACGGAATAAAAACTGGCTGAGGTTTCAACTAGAATTTCTGTGTAGAAGGTAACCCGGTGAAATGGAATAAGGTGGGTAACAGTTAAAAGTAGAAATATCCACCAGAATGTATCCTACATTCTTTTAAAAGATCAATATTAAATGTAAGGGATTATAGAGTGATTGTAGGATAATTTTTACTTGAAATCTCGCTTTTTAACCTATAATAAGGGTTAACTTATATAATTCCAAATAGTTTTATTTTTTACCAAGCGTGAATATGCTTGTTTTATAGCGGTATTTTTTTCCATGGAAAGATTTGGGTCTTCTTTTAAAATCTTATTTGCATAATTCCTAGCCGTCTGAAGAATGGAATTATCTTTAACAATATCAGCGATTTTAAGGGTTAAGACACCGCTTTGTTGGGTTCCCATTAAATCCCCGGGGCCGCGTAATTTCAGGTCTACCTCCGCAATCTCGAAACCATCGTTGGTAGACGTCATTGTTTCCAGTCTTGTTTTACTATCGTTCGACAACTTGTGGCTGGTCATCAAAATACAAAAGCTTTGTTCAGCGCCTCTTCCTACACGACCTCTAAGCTGGTGCAATTGAGATAATCCGAAACGTTCCGCACTTTCAATAATCATAACACTGGCATTAGGAACATTTACCCCAACTTCTATTACTGTTGTTGCCACCATGATTTGAGTTTCTCCACACACAAATCTGTCCATTTCGTAATCTTTATCTGCAGGTTTCATTTGCCCATGTACAATAGAAATTTGATTTTCCGGGAATGCTCTGGCAATACTTTCGTACCCATCCATTAAATCTTTATAATCCATTTTTTCCGATTCCTGGATTAACGGATATACTATATAAATCTGCCTTCCTTTTTCAATCTCTTCTTTAATAAACCTAAAAACTTTTAGACGATTGCTGTCAAATCTATGCACTGTTTTTATCGGTTTTCTTCCCGGGGGTAACTCATCAATAACTGAAATATCAAGGTCGCCATATAAGCTCATGGCAAGGGTCCTTGGGATAGGTGTTGCCGTCATCACCAGAACGTGTGGGGGAGTGGTATTTTTGTTCCAGAGTTTCGCCCTTTGCGCAACTCCAAAACGGTGTTGTTCATCGATAATCGCAAGCCCCAAATTTTTGAATTTCACCTTATCTTCCAGTAGCGCATGGGTGCCGATTAGGATGTCTATTTGCCCATTTTCTAATTTTTGATGAATTTCCCTTCTCCTTGAAGTTTTGGTTGATCCAGTTAATATATAAACACTGGTTTTCAAATTATTACATAACTCTATAATTCCATTGTAGTGTTGGACTGACAAAATTTCAGTTGGAGCCATCAGGCAGGCCTGGAAACCGTTGTCAAGTGCTATAAACATGGACATTAGAGCGACAATAGTCTTTCCCGAACCTACATCTCCCTGGAGTAAGCGATTCATTTGTGCACCACTGCCCAAATCTGCTCGAATTTCTTTGATGACATTCTTCTGTGCTCCGGTTAATTCGAAGGGTAAATGTTGCTTATAAAATGTATTAAAATTCTCTCCAATTTTATCAAAATTGAAGCCCTTGATTTTCTGTTTGTGAAGTATATTTTTTCTTAATAATTGGAGCTGGATAAAAAATAATTCTTCAAATTTTAATCGAAATTGTGCCTTCGCAAGCAGCTCCTGGTTTTTCGGAAAATGGATATTAAAAAGGGCTTCAGATTTTGTTATCAATTTCAGATTCCCAATCAATTCCGCATTAAGGCTTTCTGAAAAATTTAAACCGGTTTGCTGCAAAACTTCCTGCATCAATTTCATAATTACCCGGTTGGTAATTCCTTTTTTTTGCAATAATTCTGTAGAAGGATAGATGGGTTGCATCGCCGGTCTTAAACTTTTTTTGTAGTCTTCCAGTTTTTCTAATTCCGGATGGGGCATACTGAAAGTGCCATTAAAAAAATTTGACTTTCCGAAGATTACATAAGGAGTATTTAATTGAATATTTTCCCTAATCCATTTATGACCACGAAACCAGACTAATTCCATTTTTCCTGTTTCATCGATAAAATCTGCAACTAAACGTTGACCCCGCTTTTGTTCAATTGCTTTAAGATGTACGATTTTACCAATAACCTGTACTTCCGAAGAGTTCTGTTGTAAATCTTTTATTTTATAAAAACCAGTTTTATCAAGATATCGATTAGGAAAAAAATTGATCAGATCTCGATAGGTACGAATATCGAGTTCCTTTTTTAGCGTCTCTGCTCTATTTGGGCCAACCCCTTTTAAGTATTCAATAGGTGTTTGCAGAAGATTCTGATTCATATAAACGAAGATATTAAAACCCTAGAATATAAAAATGTCTCTAACGAACTAAGGACTAATGAAGAATTTCCAGTTAGGCAAACGGCAATTTTGTATTTTGCAGGAATTATTCGAATTTGTAGTATGCGTAAATCGTTTATCTTTTTACTTCTAATTTCCATTCTTCCCCTGCAAGCTCAGGAAATACTTAAGTCCCAGTCTAATTGTTTTGATTTTACCAGGTTGGACGCTGTAGTTAAAATCAGGCCGGAGATAGGCGAAGTTACAGGCGAATTGAATTACTTTTTTGATGTGCTACAAGATAAGGATACATTATTTTTAGATGCAAAAATGATGGAATTTGGTGATGTTTTGCTCAATGGGGATGAGGTTAATTTTTCAGCAAACGACCAGTTTTTATTTATAATTTCAGATTTTTCCAAATCTCAAAATAATCGGCTTGCTATAAATTATGCGGCCAAACCAACTTCTGCAATGTATTTTATAAATTGGGATATTCCTTCTTCTCCTGAAACCAGACGGCAGGTTTGGACGCAGGGCCAGGGAAAATCAAATTCCAATTGGATCCCGAGTTTTGACAATCTTTCAGAAAAAGTTGAATTCGACATAAGTTATGATTTTCCGGTAGGTTACCAGGTGATTGCCAACGGTATTTTAAAGTCCCGGGAAAAATTAAATGATTCTTTGGTGCGCTGGTCTTTTGATATGGCTAAGCCTATGAGCAGCTATTTAATAGGAATGGCTGCCGGCAAATACTCGAGTGTCACGAGAACTTCAACTTCCGGTGATGCGATGGAACTTTACTTTTTACCTGAAGATGAATCTAAGGTTGAGCCTACTTACAGGTTTTCTGAAAGAATATTTGATTTCCTTGAAACTGAAATTGGTATCCCTTATCCCTGGCAGAATTATAAACAAATTCCTGTATTAGACTTTTTATATGCCGGGATGGAGAATACGGGAGCTACGCTATTTTCCTCTTCTCTGGTTGTAGATTCTATCGCTTATAATGATCGCAATTATATTAATGTAAATGCCCATGAATTAGCGCATCAATGGTTCGGGGATTATGTAACCGAGAAAGATGGAAAAGATCATTGGTTACATGAAGGTTTTGCTTCTTATTATGCATTATTGGCGGAAAAGGAAATTTTTGGAAGCAATTATTATTATTGGAAATTATATCAGACTGCAGAGAAATTAAAGGAACTGAGCGATAAAGGTAAAGGTGAGGCACTGGTTCGATCTGGTGGATCCTCATTAACATATTACGAGAAAGGGGCCTGGGCCTTGCATATTTTGAGGGAACAAATTGGGGATGCAGCTTTTAAGGCGGGCATTAAGAATTACCTTCAAAAATTTGCTTACAAAAATGTATCCACGGCCGACTTTTTAAAAGTAATGCGGGAAACCTCGGGAGAGGATCTCGCCCAGTTTGAGGCGGACTGGTTAAAGCAATCGGCTTTTAAGGCTGATATCGCCCTGGAATCTTTGCGTAAATCAACCTTTATCGAGAATTATTTAAATCTGGCTGCACTTAAAAAATATCCGCTGGAGGAAAAATTTGAATATTTAAACGCTGCTTTGGAATTCCCGGTAAACGATTATTTGGGCCAGGAAGTAGTGCATCAAATTGCCGGTTATAATTCACCTCAGGCCATCAGTTTATTGAAAAAAGCTTTTAACTCCAATAATTTGTATGTGCGACAAAGCATTGTGATGGATGTTGAAAATATTCCGCAACAATTAAAGCCTGAATTTGAAAGTTTACTCAATGATGAATCGTATTTAACCCAGGAAGCTACCCTTTATAAATTGTGGCAAAATTTTCCTGAAGATCGTTTCAGTTATCTGGATAAAATGAGGAATAGCATTGGTTTTTTCGAGAAAAATGTGCGCATGCTCTGGCTAACTTTAAATCTGGTTACGCCAGATTATGAAACCGAAAACAATTCCGGTTACTATAAGGAATTAGTCGCATATTCCTCTCCGGTCAATTCTTTTGAGATTCGCCAAAATGCTTTCAGTTATCTTTATCAAATTGGAAGTTATTCTGAAGAGACCTTGTTGAACCTTTTAGATGCAAGCGTTCACCCAAATTGGAGGTTTAGAGACTATGCCCGAAAAATGATGGACGAATTGCTGAAAGATGAAAAATATAAACAGCAACTAATTGAAGTTTCTGAAGGGCTGGATGAAAGAAAAGCTACTTATCTTAATTCAAAAATAAAAGCATAGATGCGCGCTCTGGTAATTTCTGGTGGAGGAAGTAAAGGAGCGTTTGCCGGTGGGGTAGCACAATACCTTACAGAAGTTTTAAATCGTGAATATGATTTATATTTGGGGACTTCAACCGGAAGCCTACTTATCTCTCATATGGCCCTGGATAAGGCGGAAAAGGTGAAGAAAGTATTTACCTCTGTAAATCAGGATAGTATTTTCAGCAATAGACCGTTTATGATCAGGAAAAAGCATGGTCATGATAACATAAGTATTAACCATTTTAAAGTGTTGCTGAATTTTTTAAAAGGAAGTAAGACCTTTGGGGAAAGTGAAAATTTAAAAAAACTTATTTCTGAAACTTTTACGGAAGAGGAATTTGAACAACTTAAAAAATCACATAAAGATGTTGTGGTGACCGTTTCAAATCTCTCCCTTAACGAGGTGGAATACAAATCGATCAAAGATTATGAGTATGAGGATTTTGTGGAATGGATCTGGATTTCGTGTAATTATACGCCTTTTATGAGTTTGGTTACAAAAAATGGATGTGAGTATGCCGATGGGGGTTTGGGCTCCATGGTGCCCATTGAAGAAGCTATAAAACGTGGCGCGACTGAAGTTGATGCGATCATTTTACAAACTGAAGTCACCTATTTTAACCGAATGCCTTCCAGAAATGTATTTTCCTTAATTACGAATTTATTTAGCTATATGCTGGATAGGATCGAGACCCAAAATATTAAAATTGGAAAATTCGCTGCGGCCAACAATGATGCGATCATTAATTTTTATTATACCCCAACGATCCTCACCACAAATTCACTGATCTTTGACGAGACAAAAATGATCCGCTGGTGGGAAAGCGGATTTGAATTCGCTAAATTGCAGAACAAGGAGTTGAACGAAATTAAACCTTAATGCGTGCACTTGTAATATCTGGTGGCGGAAGCAAAGGTGCTTTTGCGGGCGGAGTTGCCCAATATTTAATTCAGGAGAAAAAGAGAAATTACGATCTTTTTCTGGGTACCTCAACCGGAAGTTTACTTATTCCGCACCTTGCCGCCGGCAATCTTCAGAAAATTTACGAAATCTATACCAACGTTTCCCAGCGTACCATTTTCAGTATCAATCCATTTGTGGTAAAGAAAAAAGAAGGTAGGGAATACGTGACCATCAATTATTTCAATATGTTCTGGCAATTTGTGAAAAAGAAAAGAACATTTGGGGAGAGTAAAAATTTGAGAAGGAATATCCGGAAAAACTTCACCCATGAAGATTTTGCTAATTTAAAAGGTAAAGTGAAAGATGTAGTGGTGACCGTTTCGAATTTGTCTAAAAACAGGGTGGAATACAAATCCATTCACGAATTTGAATATGATGATTTTTGCGACTGGATCTGGATTAGCTGTAATTATATTCCGTTTATGAGCCTGGCAAATAAGGATGGTTTTGAATATGCCGATGGTGGTCTTGGCTGCGTGGTGCCCATTCGGGAAGCAATTCGCCGCGGCGCTACCGAAGTGGACGCCGTTATCCTGGAAGCTGAAAATATGGAATATAATAAAGTCCTGGGCCGAAATCCATTTTCATTGATGCTCAATCTCTTCGGCTTTTTACTCGACCAGGTAGAATATCACGATATCGTGGAAGGTAAACTTGCCGCGCTCAATAAAAAGGTAAAACTGAATATTTATTATACCCCTACAAAACTTACTGAAAATTCTCTTGTTTTCAATAAGGTAGCCATGAAACAATGGTGGCAGGAAGGTTTTGAATATGCTGAAAAAAAGGAATTGGAAAGAAGATCTTCCCGTTCTTCCTGGTTTAAGTTAGGTTTCTAACTTCTTTTTTAATAAACCCTAAAGCAGCATCTGAAGGAGTTTGTTTTTCCATTAGCGTCTTTAGAATAGTTTCCCTAAGATCATTAGCTGAATTTACATTTTCTGAAGCTGCAACTTTTCTTATCATAGCAATAGTGGCGTTTTTTGCAGTCTTGATATAATCCCAACAGTCACTTGAAATATAGATTTGCTGGGCAAGATTATGTTCAAATTCCTGTTCGATACTGGCAATGAGTAAACTCGCATAAAGATCGGCTTCATCAGAATTTGGTTTTATCCTGAAGAGTAATTTGCCCGGGGATATTCTTTCCAAAAATAAAGCAAGTCTTTCGTAAGCCTGCAATTTTAAGGGTAAAGCTGTTTTTTGATTTTCTTTATGTAAAAGAAACCTTCTTCTTGCGTCTTCATTTTTCATGTAAGTATGAAAAAAATAGAATGAAATTGCGCCTACAATAAGGGCGGGTAAAATGGCAATTAGGAAGAATGTATAATCGGGTACGTTCATTTGTTAAAAAAATTAATGGATAGCGTCTTCTGTTTGTCTAAGTTTTTCAAGATTAAGATTGCCGCCAATATGGGGACAATCCACAAAATCTTGATAGGATTGGAAAGGTACTTCAACTTTACTATATCCAAAAGTCTCCTGGAGGGTTTGTGCCAGATTTTTGTCACTCAAATTAATGTCGGCATCGGTCATTTTAAATTGTGAAGGATGCTCATATCCGCAGGCATGGGTGATTTGCAGTAACTCTTTTCTAAACTTTGTAAAGTAAAAGTTGGCCCGCATCGCTTTATCATTAATGTTAATACCCGCCTGCAACCATTTGTTCTGAGTGGCCACACCCGAAGGGCAGGTGTTGGTATGGCAGCTTTGCGCCTGGATACATCCCACGCTCATCATCGCTTCCCGGGCTACGTTAATACAATCTGCACCAAGGGAAAATGCCATGGCCGCTTTTGCCGGAAAGCCGAGTTTTCCCGAGGCCACGAAGACAATCCTTTCCGTTAGCTGATGTTTTTTGAAAACCTTATATACATCTGTAAAGGCATAGATCCAGGGAAGGGATACATGATCTGCAAAACTTGGTGGTGCGGCACCGGTTCCGCCTTCCCCACCATCAATAGCAATAAAATCGGGACCGTGATCCCTTTCTTTCATTTTCTCAGCCAGTTCTTCCCATTCGCCCAGTTTGCCAATTGCCGATTTAATTCCTACCGGAAGCCCGGTGGCGCCGGCAATCTCTTCAATAAAGTCAAGCATCCCGTCCAGACCTTTAAATGCAGAATGATAGGCCGGTGAAATGACATCCTTTCCCATGGGAACATGCCTAATTGCAGAAATTTCTTTGGTTATTTTGGAAGCAGGAAGAACTCCACCTTTTCCGGGTTTCGCACCTTGTGAAAGTTTTAATTCTATGGCTCTTAATTGTGGATACTCTTCCACCATTTTCACCAGCTTTTCCATGCTGAAATCTCCATTCTCATCACGAACTCCAAAATATCCTGTTCCAATTTGAAAAATGACATCGGCACCTCTTTTGTGATAAGGGGAGAATCCTCCTTCACCTGTATTGTGATAAGATCCTGCCAGTTTACAACCTTCATTTAAAGAGGCGATCGCCTTTGCGGAAAGCGATCCAAAACTCATCGCGGAAACATTTATAATGGAAGCAGGTCTAAAGGGTCGCCTTCTTAAATTATATGCACCCATTACTTTTGCGCAGGGAATAAGTCCCGAGTTTTTTAAATTAGGATGGCCTGCCGGAAGTTGATATGGCAGCATGGCATTATTAATAAATACATAATGCGTGGAATAAATATCCTGATCGGTTCCGAAGCCTTCATAATTATTTTCATTCTTTGCTGATGCATAGATCCACCCGCGCTCCCTACGATTAAAAGGTAATTCTTCGCGGTTATTTGCAACGATATATTGTCGAAGTTCCGGCCCTATACTTTCCAGCATATATCGAATGTGGCCTACCACGGGAAAATTGTGTAGGATAGTATGCTTTCGGTTAAAAAAGATGTCAATAATTGCGATGAATACAAGGATTGCCAGGATCCAGGCCCACCAGGGAATTTCCCCCAAAAAAGCCAAAATTTCTTGCATATTAATTGTTGAGGTAATCTAATGTAAGCTGGGTCATTGTTTTTACTCCAAGCAAAAGTCCACTTTCATCGATATAAAAATCAGGAGTATGATGTCTGGTTGCTTCAGCATTTAAAGGCTGGCCTCCTAGAAAGAAATAAAGTCCCGGTACTTTTTCCTGGAAGAAAGAAAAGTCTTCGCCTCCTGTAGTCGCTTTGACCAGTTTTACATGTTCTTTTCCGGCAACCTTCTCCAAAGTGGGGAGCATTTCACTGGTAAGCTCAGGATCATTATAAGTGATCGCGGTGTTATTCTGAATTTCAATGCTAGCTTCTCCACCATAAGCTTTGGCAATGGCCGGAACCAGTTCGCGCATTCTTTCCAGTATTAATTTTTTGTTTTCGGGATCTAAGGTTCTCACGGTGCCAATCATTTCCGCAGTTTCAGGAATAATATTAAAACGAACACCACTGGTAATTTTTCCCACTGTAATTACGGCAGCAGATTCGGTTAATTTTGTATTTCTACTAATGATAGTTTGAAGGCCATCGATAATTTTTGCTGATATCAATATTGGATCAACCCCGGTCCAGGGTGCCGAGCCATGCGCCTGAATTCCTTTCACGTTGATGACAAATCTTTCGACTGCCGCCATGGTGCCTTCAGGTTTATAATTGATCGTGCCAACTGGCGTATCTGCAGAAATATGTAAACCAAAGATCGCGTCAACATCAGGATTTTTAAGCACACCTTCTTTAATCATCAAAGCAGCACCACCTTCTTCCCCCGGTGGCGGCCCTTCTTCCGCAGGTTGAAAAATGAATTTTACGGTTCCATTGATTTTGTCTTTATGCTGAGAAAGAATTTTAGCAACACCCATTAAAATGGCGGTATGCGTATCATGGCCGCAGGCATGCATCACGCCGGTTTTAGTGCCCAAAAATTCTGTGGTGACTGTAGATTTAAAAGGAAGATCCACATTTTCAGTAACCGGTAAAGCGTCAATATCGGCTCGTAAGGCAAGTGTCTTTCCGGGATGATCACCTTTTAAAATTCCCACAACGCCGGTCTTTCCTACTTCCGTAGTAGTTTCAATACCAAGACTCTTTAAATGGGCAGCAATTTTTTTCGCGGTTTCAAATTCCCGATTGGATAGTTCGGGATTTTCATGGAAATCCCTACGCCACTCGATCACTTTGTTCTCGATATTATTAAATTCTTTTTCAGGGATAGTGGTTTGTGCCTGTAAAATTCCTCCTAAAATTATGGAAGAAAGCAATAGTAATTTTTTCATATTCTGTATTTAAAAAGCGATTAACCTATAATTGTCATTTTGTAGCTGAACTAAAGCCGTCATGGCTGAAAGGGCGAATTGTACATCTTTATGCACCATCTCCTTATTGATCCCTTTGGCAGTAGCACTTTGGCCACAAACAATGATCTGGACATCGTTTTTAGCCAGCGCATCTAATAAAGGAAGGTTGGGATTGGAAGTTTGATCTTTAAAACGTTGAATATAATATTCGTTTAGTAAAAGGTCGTTGGGTGCGGCACCATGAACCACGATCGCTACTTTCATATTTTCCGGATGGACTCCGGCCTTTTCATGCATATTTAGATATCGAGCTACGGTTTCTATTAATTTATTCACTTCAGAAGCCTCAAAACTACGTCCCACATCGAAGACAACTTTCATATCATGTAAAGTATCTGTTTTAAAATCTGGTGATTCGATGGGAATGGTTTTTCCAAAATCCGGAATAAGATCTCCATTTTCAGGTTTCTGGGCATTTGTTATGAAGCTGCTTAGTGGAATTAGCATCAAAAGTAAAAATTTCTTCAGCATAGATCGGTAAAAATTCTGTGAGATTTTAAAGATATTAAAATTAAGGCAACCTGGGAATCGTGGATAGATTTGTTTACAAATGAAGCGCATTGGGGTTTAGTTTTAAGCTCATTTTAATTACCTTCCCTTTTCAAAAATTTAACGAATTGGAAGCTTATTTAGCCGGATTGAATGAAGCACAAATGGCGCCAGTGCTCCAAAAAGATGGCCCTATGATCGTGATCGCGGGTGCAGGTTCTGGAAAAACCAGGGTACTTACCATGCGAATCGCCTATTTAATGAGTAAAGGTGTAGATCCTTTCAATATTTTGTCCCTTACCTTTACCAATAAGGCGGCACGGGAAATGAAGAAAAGGATCGCCAGCATCGTTGGTAACAGCGAAGCTAAGAACCTGTGGATGGGAACTTTCCACTCCATCTTTGCCAAGATCCTAAGATTTGAAGCCGATAAGCTTGGCTATCCTTCAAATTTCACCATTTACGATACGCAGGATTCTCAAAGTGTCATCAGGGCAATTATCAAAGATATGCGCCTGGATAAAGATGTTTATAAATATAAACAGGTTTATAACCGCATCTCTTCCTATAAAAACAGTTTAATTACGGTAAAGGCATATTTCCAAAATCCTGAATTGATGGAAGCCGATGCTATGTCTAAGAAACCGCGTTTAGGTGAAATTTATAAGGCCTATGTGGAGCGATGTTTTAAGGCCGGAGCGATGGATTTTGATGATTTATTATTAAAGACCAATGAGTTGTTGAATCGATTCCCCGATGTTTTACATAAATATCAGAATCGTTTCCGCTACATTTTGGTAGATGAGTATCAGGATACCAATCATTCCCAATATTTAATTGTTCGTGCACTTTCAGATAAATTTCAAAATATATGTGTCGTAGGTGATGATGCCCAGAGTATTTACGCTTTCCGAGGAGCCAATATCAGTAATATTCTGAATTTTCAGAAAGATTACGACGAGGTGAAAATGTACCGGCTGGAACAGAATTACCGCTCGACCAAAAATATCGTAAATGCCGCGAATTCAATTATAGATAAGAATAAGACCAAACTCGAAAAAGTGGTTTGGACCGCCAATGATGATGGCGGGAAAATTATTGTAAACCGATTATTGAATGATGGGGAAGAAGGCAGGTATGTAGCAAGTTCAATTTTTGAGCATAGAATGCAAAACCAGATGAACAATGGTGATTTTGCAATTTTGTACAGGACCAATGCGCAGAGCAGGGCGATGGAAGATGCCTTGCGAAAACGCGATATTCCATACCGTATCTATGGCGGACTATCTTTCTACCAAAGAAAAGAGATCAAAGATGTTTTAGCTTATTTACGCTTGATCCTCAATCCCAAAGATGAAGAAGCTTTAAAGCGGGTGATCAATTATCCCGCGAGAGGAATCGGGCAAACTACCATGGATCGCTTAGCCATTGCAGCCAATCAACAGGGGGTTTCCATTTTTGAAATTATTCAGAACCACCAGCAATTAAATTTGAATATAAACAAGGGAACCCTAACGAAGCTGGAGAATTTCGTGAACATGATCAGGAATTTTGCGATCAGTAATGAAACGCACAATGCTTTTGAAGTTGCTGAAATGGTCACCAAGAAAACAGGGCTGGTACAGGAACTTAAAAAAGACGGTACTCCTGAAGGGATCGCGAGAATTGAAAATATCGAGGAATTACTCAATGGTATTCGTGATTTTGTGGAAGAGCAAAAAGAACTTGCTGATACTACCGGTTCACTTTCAGAATTTTTGGAAGATGTAGCCTTGGCTACAGATCTCGATAAGGACACTGGTGATGATGACCGGGTAGCTTTGATGACGATACATTTGGCGAAAGGTCTCGAATTTCCATTCGTTTATATTGTGGGCATGGAAGAAGATCTTTTTCCTTCAGCCATGAGCATGAACACACGAAGCGAACTGGAAGAGGAACG
This sequence comes from Gramella sp. AN32, assembly GCF_023718305.1. Classification (GTDB taxonomy): domain Bacteria; phylum Bacteroidota; class Bacteroidia; order Flavobacteriales; family Flavobacteriaceae; genus Christiangramia; species Christiangramia antarctica. The sequence continues at coordinate 218,213 of NZ_QEYO01000001.1, read as the reverse complement.
CAGGCTTTTTTATGTGGCTTTGACCCGAGCGGAAAAACAGGCATTTCTAACCTATACCCTTTCCAGATATCGTTGGGGTAAACTGGTAGATGCGGAACCAAGTAGATTTATTGAAGAAATAGATGAAGAATATCTGCAGAATATGGTTCCGACAGATAATTATAAATACAAACCCCTTATCAATACAGACATTTTTGGTGATGATGTAGATAGATCCAAATTGCGCCAGAATAAACCAAGGAGTGGAACACCGCCACCTTCGCATAAACCCTCGCCGGAACAGCTTCGGAAATTAAGAAAACTAAAGCCTCCTTCTGCAGAACCTGAAAAGGCCAGAAACACCTTAGATCTTTCCAAAGGAACAGAAGTGGAGCATTTACGCTTTGGAAGGGGTGTGGTCGTAAAACTGGAAGGTGTGGGAATGGACAAGAAAGCAGAGATAGATTTTGACGAGGGAGGAATTAAAAATCTTTTATTGCGCTTTGCAAAACTGAAGGTCATATCCTGATGTGTCGTTAAACTTCTGTTAGTACAAGTCGCCAAAAGGGGCTTTCTTTTTATCTTGAAGATAAAAAGCTTATGATCAGGAAAGGCACAAAAGTTAAGTGGAAATGGGGAAATGGAACTGCTGAAGGGGAGGTTACCGCTACTTATTCCAAAAAAATCACAAAGACCATAAAAGGCAGCGAAATTACCAGGGAAGGGGAAGAAGGTAATAAAGCACTTTATATAAAACAGGAAGATGGAAGTCGGGTTCTTAAATTAGAAAGCGAAGTTTCAAAAGCCGATTAATTACGTACCAATCAAAATATTAAATTATGGCAGAATTGTTAAGAATCTACGAGGAAAATCCCAACCCAAAACATATTGCCAAGGTTGTTGAAGTTTTGCGCAATGGAGGTTTAATTATTTATCCCACTGATACTGTTTATGGATTAGGCTGCGATATCACTAATAATTCGGCTTTGGAAAAAATCGCCCAACTTAGGAATGTAAAGCTGGAGAAGGCTAATTTTTCATTTGTTTGTGAAGACCTGAGCAACCTTTCAGACTATGTAAAACAAATTGACACCGCTACTTTCAAAATATTAAAAAGGTGTCTTCCAGGGCCCTACACATTTATTTTGCCTGGCGGAAACAATTTGCCCAATGTTTTTAAGAAGAAAAAAACGGTAGGAATTAGAATCCCCGATAACAATATTTGCAAAGCGATCGTAGCAGCCCTCGGAAATCCCATTGTATCTACTTCAATAAAAGATGAAGATGAAGTGTTGGAATACACAACCGAACCTGAATTGATCAAAGAAAAATGGGATAATAAAGTGGATATTGTGATTGATGGTGGAGCAGGAGGGAATATCGCATCCACGGTAATCGATCTTTCAGCTGCCGAACCTGTAATAATTAGAGAAGGCAAAGGAAGTATAGAAATCATGTAGCGTCTTGGCACATTATTATGTAAAAGCGTTAAAAGCGTTTTAAAAGAGGGTTTCTTTTCTGAAAGGAAACCCTCTTTTATTATATTAAGAAAAAACAGTTATGAGTTATATAGAAACAACCAGTATTGAAAAAGGAAAAAATGTAAAACTCTATTATCAGGATTATGGAGAGGGCAAACCGGTAATATTAATACATGGTTGGCCATTAAGCCAGGCGATGTGGGAATATCAGGTGGATGAAGTGGTGAACGCAGGATTCAGATGTATCGCGTATGATCGCCGGGGTTTTGGTAATAGTGATAAACCCTGGGGAGGTTACGATTATGATACGCTTGCAAAAGATTTAAACGACCTCATTGAGAATTTAGGGTTAAAAGATGCGATTATCGTAGGATTTTCTATGGGTGGAGGTGAAGTTGCACGATATATAGGAAACTACGGAACTTCAAAAATATCCAAAGCTGCCTTAGTTTCTGCAGTACCACCATTTATGCTGAAAACTTCTGATAATCCTGATGGGATTGAGAGAGAAGTCTTTGAAGATTTTAAAGCTGAAATTAAAAAAGACCGACCTGGATTTTTAGCTGGATTCGGTAAAAACTTTTTGAACTTTAATAAGAATAAAGATAAAGTGAGCGAGGAAATGGCAGATTATTACTGGTCCATTGCCTGCAAAGCTTCACCTAAGGCAACCCTGGATTGTATAGATTCTTTTGGATTTACCGATTTTAGGGAAGATTTAAAGAAGTTTGATGTTCCAACCTTAATTGTTCATGGTGATGCTGATGAAATTGTACCTATAAATGTTGCAGGAAAGAAAAGTGCAGAGCTTATTACGAACAATACTTTTAAGGTTGTCACAGATGCGCCACATGGGCTGGTGCTAACCCACACCAATGAATTCAATAAGATTTTACTGGATTTTCTTAAATCCTAAATCAATTAAACAGATTTAAAATTTTGAATAAAAAATTGATGAAGAAATTGGGGCTCGTAAATGAGCCCTTTTTTTACTAAATGCTCAACAACGGCAAGTTTGAGGAAGGTTAGAAAATTAGCTGATACGATCAACTATTCTGATAGAATTAACTGTACAGGGACTTTTCTATCTCTTCTAAAATAATATAAAATATTAAAAATCAATATTTTAAACTATAAAAATAAAAAACCCCGCGATTGCGGGGTTTTCAATATGAATGTTTCAGAAATTAGTTCTGATTTTGCTGATCAGCATGCGTTGCCTGCTCCATTCCTTCTTCGATCATACTATAGAATTGATCTAATTTAGGAAGTACAACGATTCTTGTTCTTCTGTTTTTAGCACGGCCCTCAGGCGTATCGTTGCTGGAAAGTGGTACATAGTAACTTCTACCAGCAGCCGTCATACGAGCTGGCTCAACACCAAACTCATCCTGAAGAACCCTTACAACAGAAGTAGCTCTTTTTACACTAAGATCCCAGTTATCCTGGAACATTGCAGTGCTAATAGGCTTATCATCTGTATGTCCTTCTACCATAAACTCGATGTTAGGCTTGTTTTTTACTACTGTGGCAACTTTACCAAGTACTTCTTTTGCACGTGCAGTAACATTGTACTGGCCACTATCGAATAAAAGTTTATCTGAAATAGAAACATATACTACCCCTTTTTCAACATTTATCTCGATATCCTCGTCGTTTAGGTTCCCTAAAGCTCCTTTTAGGCTGGTGACCAAAGCAAGTGTTACAGAATCTTTTTTGTTGATTGCATCCTGCATGGTACGAATGGCAAGATCTTTTTCCTTGATACTTTCTAAAGAACGTTCCATGTTTTCAGCTTCCTTTTTAGAAAGCGTAGCTAAATCCCCAACATTATTTAATAACGCAGCATTTGTGTTATTAAGCCTGGAAATATCTCCCGTCATTCTCTCCTTGTCTTCAAGACAGGCATTCAGTTTAACGGTGGCAGAATTAAGTTGGTCCTGAGTTTCTCTTTGTTTGGTTTCCAGTTCATTGTATTTTTTCTGTGAAACACATGAAGAAAGCAAAATGGCTGTAGATGCCATCAAAAGCATGATTTTTTTCATAATAGGTTTCTTAATAATTTAAATTTGTTAGATCGATCAAAAATATCAAAAAAATTACGAGTCCGAAAGCGATTTTAACATTACTTTCTGAAAACGATTATATTTGGTCAAATTTCGATTTTCTTTTAATAAAATGTGCATATACAACGGAAGTCGCATTGTAATATTTTTCTGAATTCTCTAAAACTTTTCTTTTTCTTTTCATAACTGAAAAATTTCTATAAAAACTAAGGTGCGCTTTGAATATGGCGGAAATGTGATTCAGCTTTCCTTCAAAAAGAAATTTCACCGCAGCAACACCATCTAAAATCATCCTTGCAAAAAGGATAATATATAAATCTTTTATGGGAAGGTTCTTTAATAACATATAAAGGCTGTTGCGATAATTGAAGAAGGTTTTTTTAGGATTCAGTTGTTGAAGCGTGGCGCCGCCAACATGGTATACCTTAGATTTTGGTGTGAATTTAATAGTGTAACCTTTATTGTGCAGCCTCCAGCATAGGTCGATCTCTTCCTGATGTGCAAAAAAATCTTCATCCAGTCCGCCATATTTATTAAAAATTTCAGTTCTAATCACGAGGCAGGCACCACTTGCCCAGAAAACTGGAATTTCCTGGTCATACTGTCCTACATCTTTTTCAAGTGATTCAAAAATTCTTCCGCGGCAATAAGGATAGCCAAATTTATCGATAAAACCCCCAGCAGCACCGGCATATTCAAAATAGTCCTTCCTTCTGTAATCGAGGATCTTAGGCTGAATTGCTGCTACATTTTCAAATTTTTCAAAAATACTTAAAAATGGTTTCAACCAATTTTCGGTTACTTCCACATCGCTATTCAATAATACCGAAATATTTTCAGGAATTCTTTTCAAGGCCTGATTATAGCCACCTGCGTAGCCGAGATTTTCGGCATGCTTAATTATTTTAATTTCAGGATAGTGTTGCTTTAGAAAGGAAACAGAACCATCAGTAGAATCGTTATCGATTACATAAAGGGCAGCCTGTTCAGAATATTTTACCACGGAGGGCAGGAATTGTTTTAATAATTCCTTTCCATTCCAGTTCAAGATGAGTACCGCTATATCCATTTATCGATTAAATTCAGGAAGATCTTTTAGAAAAATATACGTTTCAGCTTCAAAATCCATTTTACAAAAGAAATGTTCGATCCCATTGGTGATCATTAAAAAGTTTGCCTTGAGCGTAGAATTATAACGGGCGATCTGGTCGAAGGTGTGCTGGGTAATCTTAACCTTTGGCGCTTTACATTCTACGATGAGGTTTACATTGCCTTCCGGTTCAAAAACCACGATATCATATCTTTTGGTAAGATCTCCCAGCTTTAATTGTTTCTCCACGTTGATCAAAGACTTCGGGTAATTTTTTTCATTTTTTAAAAACTGAACGCAATGTTGCCGCACCCATTCTTCTGGAGTTAGAATGACAAACTTTTTCCGAAGGTCATCAAAAATGGCTATTTTATTTTGATTATTTTTGAAGCGAAACGAATAAGCAGGGAAATTCAGTTTTTGCATAGGTCAAAAATAAGAAGTTTAAGCTTGTTAGCGAAAACCGAATACAATTGGTTTACTTTGACCTTAGTTTCCACAAAAATCCTTTATGGACGAAGCCAAAAAGATTGTTACTGATATTCAAAAAGGGCAAATTCATCCTATCTATTTTCTTATGGGTGAAGAACCCTATTATATCGATAAAATTTCTGAATTTATATCCAGTACTATTTTAACTGAAGAAGAGCGCGGTTTTAACCAAATGACCGTGTATGGCCGGGATGTAACGATAGATGATATTGTGGGCCATGCCAAGCGATATCCAATGATGGCCGAACGGCAAGTGGTGATCGTAAAAGAAGCCCAGGACCTTTCCAGGACTATTGAAAAATTAGCTGCTTATGTTGAGAACCCCCAGCTTACCACGGTTCTGGTTATTTGTTATAAATACAAAAAATTAGATAAACGCAAAAAACTGGGAAAACTCATTGCCAAAAAAGGAGTTTTATTTGAAGGAAAGCGACTTTACGAAAATCAGGTGGGGGACTGGATCATTAAAACTTTAAAAAGCCGGGGATACAGTATTTCTCCCAAAGCATCGCAAATGTTGGTGGAATATCTGGGAGCAGATCTAGGGAAAATCGATAATGAACTGCAAAAATTACAACTCATATTCCCCCAAAGTTCCACCATTACTCCTGAGAGTATTGAAGAAAATATTGGGATAAGTAAAGATTTCAACAATTTCGAGTTACGAAATGCCATTGGCACGCGGGATTCTTTAAAAGCACATCGTATCATTAATTATTTCGCACAAAATCCGAAGGACAACCCCATTGTAGTCACAGTCTCCCTCTTGTTCTCTTATTTCTCACAGATACTCCAGTACCACGGTTTACCAGATAAATCTAAAGCTGTGGTCGCAAAAAGACTGGGGATAAATCCTTACTTTGTAAATGATTATGTAATTGCTGCGCGAAATTATCCCATGAAGAAAGTAAGCCAGGTGATAAGTTTGATTCAACAAACCGATGTAAAAAGCAAAGGCGTGGGAGCCAATATTTCACAAGGAGATCTTTTAAAAGAACTTCTGGTTAAAATTATGCATTGATGAGAAGAATTTCAACCTGGGTCAGTGCGGCAAGGCTTCGTACACTTCCTCTTTCGATTTCAGGTATTTTCGTGGGAAGTGCTTTGGCGGCAAAGGCCGGGAATTTTAATTTTTCTATATTCACTCTGGCGTTGGGAACAACCTTAGGTCTTCAAATTTTATCAAATTTCGCTAATGATTATGGCGATGGGATCAAAGGAACCGATAATCATGAAAGGGTTGGGCCACAAAGAGCTTTGCAAAGTGGGTTGATCACACGCAAGGAAATGCTCTGGGCAATTGTTATCACCGTGATCGCCACTCTCATCATGGCCATGCTATTGATCTATGCCTCTTTTGGTTCAAAGAATATTATTGCCTCCGTTTTCTTTTTCATCTTAGGACTTGTCTCTATTGCAGCAGCCATAAAATATACTGTTGGAAATACAGCGTATGGCTATAGGGGAATGGGTGATATTTTCGTTTTTATTTTTTTCGGGTGGGTAGCTGTCTATGGTTCTTATTACTTATATCAACAGGATCACGCGTGGATTAATTTGCTGCCAGCCACCGCCATCGGGCTGCTTAGTGCCGCAGTGCTGAATATTAACAACATGCGGGATCGAAAATCTGATAAAAATGCAGGGAAGATCACTCTCGTGGTAAAATTGGGGAAAGAAAAGGCCAAAACATATCACTACCTGTTGGTGGTAGGTGCTTTGTTTTTTCTGCTTATTTTTTCAGCAATGGTATCCCGTGAATTGAATGATTTCCTTTATATTTTCGGTTTTATCCCGCTTATCATTCATATTTTTAGAGTGGTAAAGAACGAAGATCCAAAAGAACTGGATCCGGAATTAAAAGTGGTGGCGCTTTCCACTTTTTTTATTTCCATTCTTTTTGCGGTGGGTATCCTTCTTTAATTTTTAGCTTGAGTTTAACAAAATTATATAGAGCTCAAAATCTCAGGTTTAGGGTGGATTTCTTAAATTAAAAAACCAAAAACGAATTGTTATGAAAATTACATTTTACGGTCATAGTAGCCTGGGGTTAAAAATTGAAGATATAAATATTATTGTTGATCCATTTATTACGGGGAACGATAAAGCAAAAGATAAAGTTGACATTAAAGATGTAAAGGCAGATTATATCCTGTTAACCCATGCGCACCGGGATCATATTTTGGATGTAGAAGCCATTGCCAGAAATACGGAAGCAGTGATCGTTAGTAATTTTGAAATTGCCAGTCACTATGAAGCCAAAGGTTTCGAGGTTCATCCCATGAACCACGGTGGAAGCTGGGAATTTGAATTCGGGAAAGTGAAGTACGTAAATGCAATTCACACCAGTTCCTTTCCAGATGGTGCTTACGGCGGGCAACCCGGGGGATTTGTGATCGAGGGGGAGCATAAAAATATTTATATCGCCGGCGATACAGCGCTTACTTTCGATATGAAATTAATCCCTATGCGTATAAAACTTGATCTTGCCGTATTGCCTATTGGGGATAACTTTACCATGGGTATTGAAGATGCCATCATCGCAGCAAACTTTATCGAATGCGATAAAATTCTGGGTTGTCACTATGATACTTTTGGTTATATTGAAATTGACCATGAGGAGGCAAAAAGAAAATTTTATGAAAAAGGAAAAGATCTTATGCTTCTAGAAATAGGTGAGTCTATAGAATTATAATGCACGCAACATATCATAAGTATAATTTAAAATTTAAACGCCCCAGCGGAACTTCCCGGGGCGTCCTTACTGAAAAAGAAACCTGGCTTCTTCAGATTTTTGATAAAAATCGCAAAGGTATTGGGGAATGCGGAATTCTACGGGGTTTGAGCTATGATGATCGTACAGATTATGAGGAAAAGCTGAAATGGGTCTGTGATCATATCTCGTTGGGCGAAAAAGAGCTTTGGGAAAATTTAAAAGAATTTCCAAGTATCCAGTTTGGGGTGGAAATGGCTTTTAAAAGTCTGGAATCTGAAAACCCATTTTTATTATTTCCTTCGGAATTTACTAAGGGAAAGTCTGGAATGGAGATCAATGGTTTGGTTTGGATGGGAGAACCAGACTTCATGAAAAAGCAAATTTCAGAAAAAATTAAAGCCGGGTTTTCCTGTATAAAACTGAAAATTGGGGCAATAGATTTTACTGCTGAACTTGAATTGCTCAAACAAATACGGACTAAATTTTCCGAAGAAGAAATTGAAATTCGGGTTGATGCCAATGGAGCTTTTAAACCTACTGAAGCTTTACAGAAATTGGAAAAGCTTTCCAAATACAAACTTCACAGTATCGAGCAACCCATCAAACAGGGCCAGGTGGAAGCAATGCGGAAACTCTGTCTTCAAACGCCCTTGCCCATAGCTTTAGATGAAGAATTGATTGGCATTACCTCTGTAACAGAAAAGGAGGAACTTATACTAATAATACAACCTCAATATGCAATTTTTAAACCCAGCTTAATTGGTGGTTTTCGCGGCACTAGGGAATGGTTAGAAATTTGCGAAAATAATAAGGTGGATTGGTGGATTACCAGTGCTTTGGAGAGTAATGTGGGATTAAATGCCATCTCCCAATGGACATATACTTTAAATCCCAAATTGCCCCAGGGATTAGGCACGGGAGGCTTGTATACCAATAATTTTGAATCTCCGTTAGAAGTAGAACGTGGAAAATTTAAATATGATCCATCGAAAGAATGGAACTTTAATCTATAGTAAATAAATGTTTATAAGTCAGGTTTTTAAGTACAAGCATGAATTCTGGAGATATCTTTTAGGTTCCGCAATCATTTTTATGGGTGTTATGCTAGGGCAAATTCCTATCACCGCAGCTCTTTTCTTTTCCATAGATCTAAAGGAATTGGCAAATATGGATGAAAGCGAAATGCTGGCGCAATTAGACCCAAACCTCTCTCTTTTTCTTATGTTGCTCGTTTTTGCGGTAGGCCTGGTTTTCATTTTGGGAGTTGCCCGGTTTTTACATAACCAGCCAATTAGAGCCTTGACTACCAGCAGACCAAAAATTGACTGGAGCAGGTTTTGGTTTGCTTTTATATTGGTAGGATGTGTTCTCCTCGTCCTGACCTTAGCCGATTATTTTATGAATCCCCAGGATTATGTACTCAATTTCCAGCCCATCCCATTTTTGATCTTATTGGTGATTGCGGTGATCTTTATTCCGTTGCAAACAAGCTGTGAAGAATATCTCTTTAGAGCTTATTTAATGCAGGGAATTGGAGTGATGGCGCGCAATAAATGGTTGCCTTTAATCATAACTTCTGTAATCTTCGGGGGTTTGCATTTCTTTAATCCCGAAGTGGAGAAAATGGGAAATATCATCATGGTCTATTATATAGGCACCGGGTTCATGCTTGGTATTCTCGCTTTAATGGATGAGGGGATTGAACTCGCTTTAGGCTTTCACGCCGCGAACAATTTAATAACCGCATTGCTTGTCACTGCAGACTGGACCGCGTTCCAAACTTATTCCATTTTCAAAGATATTTCAGAACCCACTGCCGGCCTTGATATATTACTTCCTGTACTCGTTATTTATCCTATTTTCTTGTTCATTTTTGCGAAAAAATACAAATGGAATAATTGGAAAGAAAGATTATTCGGCAAAGTTGAGGAACCTGCAGAATTGAAAGTTTCCGAAGAATTTTAAATAGTTCATATCTATTTGTTAACTTTAATTTGTTTGTAATCAATTAACTTTGGTTTTGACCCATGCCATACAAATTTCAAATTCCGGAAACCCATCCTAATTTCAGGTTAAACAAGCGTCATTATTCTAATTCAGAATTGCGACAGGTTGCCAAACATTTTATTGAAGAAGGCGAGCCTTATGAGGAGAAAGTTGGTAATTTTCTTTTGGACTGGTTAAAGCCTCAAGCCTATATTTTTGCACATACTTCCGGGTCTACAGGCGCGGCGAAAAAGATCAAATTGTATAAAATGCACATGGTGCATTCCGCAAAAGCGACCGCGAAATTTTTCAAGCTGGAAGAGAACAGCACGGCTTTGCATTGCCTGCCTTCAGAATATATTTCCGGTAAGATGATGCTGGTTAGGGCCATGGTTTTAGGCTGGCAACTCGATTTAGTGCCTCCTACATCAAATCCACTGGATCAAATTTTTAAGGTTTATGATTTTTCTGCGATGACGCCTTTTCAATTAGATAATAGTATCGCCAGGCTTCACCTTATAAAAAAACTGATCATAGGAGGCGGAACGGTTTCTCCTAAATTGAAGAAAATGGTTGCCGATTCTGAAAGTGTGATTTATGAAACGTATGGAATGACCGAAACCTGCAGTCATATTGCGGCGAAACGCTTGAATCCGAAGAAAAAGAAAAATACAAAGAGGCCTTTTAAATTAATGCCGAATATTAATATTTCCCAGGATGATCGTGGATGTTTGGTTGTAAAAGCCCCTAATATTTTAGATGAAGTCATTATCACCAATGATATGGTGGAAATTGTAACGTATAAAAAGTTCTTTTGGAAAGGTAGATTTGACAATGTGATCAACTCTGGCGGGGTGAAATTATTCCCTGAACAAATAGAACGAAAACTGAATAAAATCCTTGACAACCGGTTTTTTATAAGTTCCATGAAAGATGATGCATTGGGTGAGAAGCTGGTATTGTTTGTAGAAGAGGATTTTTCAGAAGAAAGATTAAGTCAATTGGAAGAAAATATCTCTAATCTTAAAGGACTCGGTAAGTACGAGCAACCAAAAAAGATTTATCTTATAAGGAAGTTTGAAGAAACCCCCAATGGTAAAATTCACCGGGACAATACAATTCGAAGCCGCGTGAGCTAATCCTAAATATTTTATGAAGAAAATTATAATTCTAGCCTTTATGCTCTTTTTCGGTGTGGGGCATTCCCAGGTTTTGCCTGAACGTGAAAGGTCAAAGGTCATCGATGAGGTGCTGGCCGAACGTTTTGACCAGGTGCTTCCGGGGTTGATGGACCGCAGTGGGATCGATATGTGGATTTTAATAAGCCGGGAATATAATGAAGATCCTGTTCTAAAAACCATGCTGCCTTCTACCTGGTTACATGCACGACGCAGAACCATTCTGGTATTTAATCGCATTAAGGAAAATGACTCTGTAGAAAAACTGGCAATTGCGAGGTACAATATTGGGGAAAATATTACTTCAGCCTGGAATAAAGAAGAACAACCCGATCAATGGAAAGCCTTGATGGATATTATTTCTGAAAGGGATCCTCAAAAAATTGGCCTGAATTATTCAAATCACTTCGGAATCGCCGATGGAATCGTAAAAACCGATCATGAAGATTTTATGGCAAATTTACCGGAAAAATTTAAAGAAAGAATAGTTTCTGCGGAAGACCTTGCGGTGGGCTGGATCGAAACCCGAACCTTTCGGGAAATGATCCTGTATAGCACTTTGGTGGAAATCACCCATGATATCATTGCAGAAGCTTTTAGTGCTGAAGTGATCAAGCCGGGAGTAACCACCACAGATGATTTGGTTTGGTGGCTTAGGCAAAAAGTGACCAATATGGGACTGGAAACCTGGTTCCATCCAACGGTAGATATTCAGCGTAATGAAGAGGCTTTGGTAGATCATATTACCGCATTTTCAGATGAGAACGGGAGTAAGCTCATTCAGGAAGGCGATCTTTTACATTGTGACTTTGGAATTACATATTTGAGATTGAATACCGATTGTCAGCAAATGGCTTATGTTTTAAAGAAAGGTGAAACCGCTGCTCCGGAATTTTTAGTGAGCGCATTTAAAAAAGGAAACGATCTTCAGGATATCCTGACTTCAAATTTTGAAGAAGGACTTAGCGGAAATGAGATCTTAAAAACCAGTTTAGATCAGGCTGAAAATGCCGGGTTAAAAGCCAGTATTTATACGCATCCTTTAGGCTTATACGGGCATTCTGCCGGGGCAACCATTGGTATGTGGGATCAACAGGATGGAGTTCCGGGAACCGGGGATTATCCACTATATAAAAATACTGTTTACGCCATCGAATTAAATACCGAGGTTAAAATTCCCCAATGGAATAAAAGTATAAGAATTATGCTGGAAGAAGCCGGGTTTTATGGAGAGGATGGATTTCGCTATGTAAACGGAAGACAAAGAAATCTAATTCTTATTGATTAGCTTCCTTTTTCACCTCCACATAAAATTCCAAAGAATTTAATTCAATTTCATCAACTTCAGCATCTTCCAGTTTTTGCCATGCTGAAGTCGCGTTGAGCCGAATTTCTTCTTCATCTACGAAAACATCTACAGGCATTTTAAAGTCCTTTACATCAGCTTGCCATCTATAAAGTACAGCATCATCAGCGGCTTTTAGTTCCAAAATTGGAAGAGCGGTTTTCCGAAGATATTGCTCGAAAACAGGTTTTAGATCAACCTCTGTAGCCGCATCAAAGAAATCTTCCATCTGTTTAGAATCGATGGTTTGATGTCTAAAAGTTTTGGTATAATCCCTTAAAGTATTCCACCAAAGTTCATCGTCGTTGTAAATACTTCGAATGGTATTTAATAGATTGGCACCTTTAGAATACATATCGCTGGAACCTTCAGCATTTACACCATATTCTCCAATGATTTTTGTCTTATTTCCTATGTTATTTCGAATTCCTTTGAGGTAAGCCAGCGCGTCTTCTTTTCCCCACTGGCATTCAATAAAAATGGATTCAGTATAACTGGTAAAACCTTCGTGGATCCACATATCGGCAATGTCATTAGCGGTTATACTGTTTCCATACCACTCATGACCAGATTCATGAATAATGATAAAATCCCAACGCAAACCAATCCCGGTACCGGAAAGATCACGGCCTAAATAACCCTTTTGATATTTGTTTCCATAAGCCACGGCAGACTGGTGCTCCATTCCCAAATAAGGGGTTTCTACCAGTTTATAGCCATCTTCTTCAAAGGGATACGGACCCATTTTTTCATAAAAACAAGCCATCATATCCTTAACTTCCTCAAATTGTTGTTTTGCTTTTTCAAGATTGTAGGGCAGGACATAATAATCCAGGGTGAGATCATTATAGGTATCTGAAAAATGCTCATAATTAGCGATATTGAGCATAATATTGTAATTATTGATAGGGTTTACCACTTTCCATTGCCACTCGGTAAAACCATTACCTAAATCTTTTTCACCAACCAATCTACCATTGGAAACATTCATTAAACCGTTTGGAACTGCAATATCGATTTGCGCTTCCTCCGGTTCATCGCTTTGGTGGTCTTTATTTGGATACCACAAACTTGCCCCGGTTCCCTGTACGGCAACACCCACCCAGGGGTTTCCATCTTCATCGGTTTCCCACACAAATCCTCCATCCCAGGGTGCATTTTTCGCCACCTGCGGATTCCCATGATAATAAAACTGAAGTGAATCTTTGAGCCCTTCTTTTAAAGCTTCGGGAAAATCGATAAAAACAGCGTTAAATTCCCGTTTGTAGGCGAGCTGGTTTTCAGCATAAACAATCGAATCGATTTGCATATTCTCAAAAAGATCCAGTTGCATCGTGCTTAAATCATTTAAAACTTCAAAAGAAATAGTATTAGAACCTGAAATAAATTTTTTATCGGGTTCAACTTTTAGCTTCAGATGATATTTTAAGACATCATAATTGGTCCTTTCAGGTCTTAGAGAGCCTCGAAGTGAATCTGCCTGGGTGAAATGCGTATGATTTAAACCTACGACCTGGGCATTTAAACTAAGTGTGGTCGTTATTAATATAAAAGTTAGTAGGTTTAATTTCATTAGTTAAAATTTAAGTTGAAGTAATAACAAATTATCTCCCTTGGGGTTAGAGGAATTTTTAAGTTTGAATAACCCCTAAATTAAAATCTTTCTCAATGGGTGCATGGTTTGCAGCCTCAATTCCCATAGAAAGCCACTTTCTGGTATCTATAGGATCAATGATCGCATCTGTCCACAATCTTGCAGCTGCATAGTAGGGTGAAGTCTGCGCATCATATCTGGCCTTGATTTTATCAAAAACTTCTTTTTCTTTTTTTTCGTCTACTTGTTCGCCTTTTTTCTGAAGGGAAGCCGTCTCAATTTGAGCTAAAACCTTAGCGGCCTGAGTGCCGCCCATTACGGCAAGTTCTGCGCTGGGCCAGGCGAAAATAAGCCTGGGATCGTAGGCTTTTCCGCACATGGCATAATTCCCTGCTCCGTAAGAATTGCCAATAATCACGGTAAACTTTGGAACTACCGAATTGCTTACTGCGCTCACCATTTTAGCACCATCTTTAATAATGCCGCCATGTTCACTTTTACTACCCACCATAAATCCGGTAACGTCCTGGATGAAAACCAGTGGAATTTTCTTCTGGTTACAATTTGCAATAAATCGGGTGGCCTTATCGGCAGAATCAGAATAGATCACTCCGCCAAATTGCATTTCTCCTTTTTTGGTCTTCACAATTTTCCGCTGATTGGCTACAATTCCTACGGCCCAACCATCAATACGAGCGTAACCCGTTAGGATAGTTTGACCATAACCCGCTTTGTATTCTTCAAATTCAGAATCATCTACCAGTCTTTTGATGATCTCGTGCATATCGTATTGATCACTTCTTTTCTTGGGTAGAATCCCATAAAGTTCAGCAGCATCAAATTTTGGTTTTATAGATTTTTTTCGGTTAAAACCTGCCTTATCAAAATCACCAATTTTATCCATGATATTTTTGATTTTAGTAAGGGCATCTGCATCATCTTTCGCTTTATAATCGGTTACTCCGCTAATTTCACTATGCGTGGTGGCACCGCCCAGAGTTTCATTATCGATACTTTCACCAATGGCTGCTTTTACGAGGTAACTTCCGGCAAGAAAAATAGATCCGGTATTTTCAACAATTAAAGCTTCGTCGCTCATAATAGGCAAATAGGCACCCCCGGCAACACAACTTCCCATCACCGCCGCGATCTGGGTAATACCCATACTGCTCATTACCGCGTTATTTCTAAAAATCCTTCCGAAGTGTTCTTTATCCGGAAAGATCTCGTCCTGCATTGGGAGAAAAACTCCTGCGCTATCTACGAGATAAATAATGGGCAATCTATTTTCTATGGCGATTTCCTGGGCTCTTAGATTTTTTTTTCCAGTAATGGGAAACCATGCACCTGCTTTTACGGTCGCATCGTTAGCTACCACGATACACTGTTTTTCTGAAACATATCCAATTTTAACCACGACACCGCCGCTGGGGCAACCACCGTGCTCTGTATACATGCCATCACCTGCAAAAGCACCAATTTCAATAGCTTTTTTGGGATCATCCAAAAGAAAGTCAATTCGTTCCCTGGCGGTCATTTTACCTTTGGAATGATGTTTTGCAATTCTTTTTTCTCCCCCTCCTAACTTTACTTTCGCTAATTTTTGTTTGAGGCTGGAAGCAAGCAGTTTATTATGATCTTCATTTTTATTGAAGTTGATATCCATATATTTTGAACTTTTTATAGAAAATAGATTATTTTGATATAAAAATTATTAAAAATTCCTTTCTTAGAAGAATATTTTTGCGAATAGTAGTGTGATCACTGTTTGGCTAAAATACAAAAAGACGCCAATTGAAGAATCATTTAAATAGACGATATTTGTTATTAATCACGGATTTATGGGAATGAATAAAAACACCATTTTTGGGTGGGCATCTTTTATGATGTTCATTATTGGAGCGGCATTGGTTTTACTCGGGGTTTTAAAATATATTGAGTACGCTATAGGATTTTCTACTGCCGGAATTGGTTTTTTTGCAATTTCCTGGGTTTTTAACGCTTTAAAAGGCAGGGTATAATGCAATTTTCTAATCGGGAACGAGATCTTTTAATTAAACATCTGGAAGGCGGCCAGGCATTTATTTCTATTGATAAAGTCCTGGAAAATGTGCCTTTTAGTAAACTGGGGAAAAGGCCTTCAGGCTTGCCGTATTCTTTTTACCAGATCTTCTGGCATATGGTTTATGCTCAAAAAGATATTCTGGAATATACTGTTTCTGAAATCCACAAAGATAGAAACTGGCCTGATGATTACTGGCCAAAGCAAACCGGTCCTGAATCGCTGGATGAGTGGAAACAATTGAAAGAGGATTATTTTAAAGATCAAAAAGAATTAAAAGACGTTATCAATAATTCTGAAATCGATTTGAGTACTTCGGTTTTAAATTCAGAAATGCACAGTTACTTCAGGGAAATACTACTCATCATCGAACATAATTCCTACCACACTGGACAGCTGGTAATTTTAGGGCGTTTATTGAATGAGTATTCCTCTTGAAAATTCTGAAATTTTCAGGATATTTGCGCTTCAGTTAAATAAATTCAAAAATCATATAAATGGCAGACGATAATAAAGTAATATTTTCGATGTCTGGAGTGACCAAGTCTTTTCAAAAAACAGGTACTCCGGTTCTTAAAAATATATATCTCAGTTTCTTTTACGGGGCAAAAATTGGA
This sequence comes from Gramella sp. AN32, assembly GCF_023718305.1. GTDB lineage: Bacteria > Bacteroidota > Bacteroidia > Flavobacteriales > Flavobacteriaceae > Christiangramia > Christiangramia antarctica. The sequence continues at coordinate 201,607 of NZ_QEYO01000001.1, read as the reverse complement.
ATCCTTGGATTGAATGGTTCGGGAAAATCTACCCTACTAAGCATCATTGCAGGAAAGGATCAAAATTACCAGGGTAATGTGGTCTTCTCCCCAAATTATTCCGTGGGAATGCTGGAGCAGGAACCCAAACTGGATGATGAAAAAACTGTTTTGGATGTGGTAAAAGAAGGGGTTGCTGAAACTGTTGGCATCTTAGACGAATATAACAAGATCAATGATATGTTTGGTCTTCCGGAAGTTTATGAAGATGCTGATAAGATGCAAAAGCTTATGGATAAGCAGGCTGAACTTCAGGATAAGATCGACGCTACCAATGCCTGGGAACTGGATACCAAGCTTGAAATAGCCATGGATGCCTTGCGTACGCCTGAGCCGGATAAAAAGATTGGGGTGCTTTCCGGAGGGGAGAGAAGGCGGGTTGCGCTTTGTAGGTTATTGCTGCAGGAGCCTGATGTATTGTTGCTGGATGAGCCTACGAACCACCTGGATGCCGAATCTGTTCACTGGTTAGAACATCATTTATCTCAATATAAAGGAACTGTAATTGCCGTAACCCACGATAGGTATTTCTTAGATAATGTTGCAGGTTGGATCCTTGAACTGGATAGAGGGGAAGGAATTCCATGGAAAGGGAATTATTCCTCCTGGTTAGATCAAAAATCAAAAAGACTTGCCCAGGAACAAAAACAGGCGAGCAAACGCCAAAAAACTTTGGAGCGAGAGTTGGAATGGTCGAGAATGAATCCCAAAGGAAGACAAGCGAAACAAAAAGCACGTTTGAATAATTATGATAAATTAATGAGCCAGGATCAAAAGCAAATGGACGAAAAGCTGGAGATCTATATACCAAATGGTCCAAGACTGGGAACGAATGTGATCGAAGCTAAAGGGGTTAGCAAGGCTTTTGGGGATAAATTATTATATGAAGATTTAAATTTCAAATTGCCACAGGCAGGAATTGTTGGGATTATTGGACCGAATGGTGCCGGTAAGACCACCATTTTTAAGATGATCATGAATGAAGAAGAGCCGGATAAAGGTAGCTTCGAGGTTGGGGAAACTGCGAAAATATCTTACGTAGATCAAAGTCATTCCAATATTGATCCTGAAAAAACCATCTGGCAAAACTTTAGCGATGAGCAGGAATTGATCATGATGGGCGGGAGACAGGTAAATTCCAGGGCTTATTTGAGCCGATTCAATTTCAGCGGAAGTGAGCAAAACAAGAAAGTGAATATGCTTTCCGGGGGTGAGCGAAACAGGTTACATTTGGCCATGACCTTAAAAGAAGAAGGTAATGTCCTGCTTCTGGATGAGCCTACCAACGACCTGGATGTAAATACACTTCGTGCTTTAGAAGAAGGTTTGGAAAATTTCGCCGGCTGCGGGGTGATTATTTCCCACGACCGTTGGTTCCTGGATAGGGTTTGTACCCATATACTTGCTTTTGAAGGCGATTCCCAGGTTTATTTCTTTGAAGGAAGTTTTTCTGAATACGAGGAGAGTAAACAAAAACGACTGGGCGGTGATTTAATGCCGAAACGAATTAAATATAAAAAATTAGTGCGATAGTTTTTGGAATAAGGCCTTCGACTCCGCTCAGGCTGACAATATTCTTGACTACGCTACTATTGACATATATTTTGGTTACGTATTATAGACCCTGAAACCAGTTCAGGGTGACGATGCTGGTTTTTAAAATTGCCGTCAATGGTAACTTGTTTCAGCATCTTATTAGATATACTAAAAAACACGTTCAATTTCCTACGCTAGAAAATTTTTTCAGGGATCTCAGGCTGACATTTTGCTTTTGACTGTGATGGGGATGAAATTTGCCTTCGACTCCGCTAGGCTGACATTTGACTGGTGACAGCGCTTGAGCTAGGGACTTATTAAATAAAAAAGGAATGAGAATTACTGCTAATTCTCATTCCTTTTTTAATTTTGCTTACCGCTTACCGCTTACCGCTTACCGCTTACCGCTTACCGCTTACCGCTTACCGCTTACCGCTTACCGCTTACCGCTTACCGCTTACCGCTTACCGCTTACCGCTTACCGCTTACCGCTTACCGCTTACTATTTCTTCGGCATGGGGCCACGCAAATGAATGATGAGTCCGTCCAAAAAATTGCGCAAAAACTGATCCCCGCATTCCATATATTTTTCGTGGCCTTCTTTGCGGAAAATAGCTCCTAATTCACTTTTACTCACTTTAAAATCTACGAGGCTACAAATTTCCACAATATCATCATTGGTTAATTTATGTGCCACGCGAAGTTTTTTAAATATATCGTTATTGGTTAATCCCATTAAGCTTCAGTTTTAGGTTGTGGTAAATTTAGCCTTTTGGCGAGTTTTTTTATATGATTCACATCAACTTTATTGTTTATTGCTTTTTCAGCATCAACCAGTAAATTTTGGGCTTCGGCATTAATACTGTCTTCATAACTCTCATTTTTGTGTTCCTGTTTTTGTAAATAATAAAACATGAGCAATAATTTTTGAACAAGGATCACATCATGCTTACAATAAGTGCGTATGGAAGCCATAATGTTGTAAAGCATTATATCGAAGTCTACGGTGTTCAGTTTAACAAAAATCTTTCCTTCTCTTATAATTTTGCTGGTATCCTTTTTCTTCATGCGCAACGCCAGCAATTCAGAAAGGTAATCTATCCCATTAATAGCAGTTCCCGGATCGTTAATCCCCGGTGACATAGCTTTTACGATGATTTCTGTAATTTGTTTAAAAGCAAGGGCATAATTATCGGCAACCAGTTCTTCCCTGGCAAAATTGAAATTAGGATGAATTTTATTTTCAATTTTTTTATCAATTTCTCTGTTAGTTTTAAACAGAGGGATGCCGTGTAGCACAAATATTCCTTTAACCGGTAAAATATGGATCAATATATCATGTTTCTGGCAAATATCTACAAGATTAGTAAAAGAGATATTCTGAAGATACCCGCTTTTTTCTGAATAGTATTCACTCCAATCGCTGGTATCGGGAAACTCCTGAAGATCATCTTCTTCATGTTCTATTAGATCATTTAATCGTCTTTTGGCAGTGGCATAAATATTCTGAAGAATATTACTAATCTGAATACTCTGGGAGATATTATGTATAAAATAGATAAAGGCCCCAATACTAACAACAGTTTCGAGAATACCCAGCAAAACAGAAAATCCGGGAATTTGATATTTATCCCCTGTGGGCTGAATGGAAAAAAGTACGAAAATGCAGTAAATAATCGTAAAAAGATAAATTCCTAAGATTATCTGATGTCTTTTGTCACTAATCAATCCCGGTAAAAGACGTGGTGAATAATTACTGGAAGCCTGACTTAATAAAAGCATCACCATGGAAAAACTAAACACCACCATGGATATTAATCCGGAAATTAAAGAACTTAGGATGGTCATCGCCGTGTCCCCGTTGTCGACTACAAGGATGGGGAAATGCTCAATTAAGTATTTTGAAATTCCCAGGTTTTCCAGGTAAAGCATCAAAATGGCAAAATGAAATCCCAACAATGCAAATACGGTGGGGTAAAAAGCGATTTTACTTTCAACCACGTTAAAAAATGAACGTGTTCTATTGTATAATTCCTTCATGAATTCAGTTAAGGTCTGATAAAGTTAAGAATATCGCATTAGAAGGAAATGATTTCCGTAATTTTTAAACAAACATGACATTAAGACATGTTTAAAACAATCAATTCAGACAAATTAGCAGGTAATTCTAAATGGTATTTTGTTTGTTCTCTTTCTTGAAAATTTTAAAAATTATTATTAACCTAAAAACTTATAGTGATGAGCTTAATTAAAAGAAACGAAAATCAAACAGGATGGTTGCCTTCAGTTTTTGATGATATGTTTAGGACTGATTGGTTGGGTGATAATGCGGTGATGAATAATATTGGTAGAAATGTTCCCGCCGTAAATATCCATGAAAACGATGATTCATTTGAAGTAGAAGTGGCGGCACCGGGTAAAACCAAGAAAGATTTTGATATTGAGGTAGAAAACAATATTCTAACAATTTCTTCTGAAGATAAAGAAGAAAAGGAAACTACCGATAATAATGGCAGGTGTACGCGAAGGGAATTTAGTTACAGTAATTTCAGGCGAGTCTTTACCCTTCCCAATATCGTGGAAAGTGAAAAAATTAATGCCACTTATAATGATGGGGTGTTAAAGATTTCTGTTCCAAAAAGAGAGGAAGCAAAGGCAAAACCAAAACGCCTGATTGAAATTAAATAAATTCTTATCGTACTTTTTAAGTACATGAGCTTGAAGAATTTAAGTAATTTTATTATCATTAGACCTTCCAGGTTTTCAAAACCTGGGAGGTCTTTTATTTTAAATCAGTTTTTAGTAATCTATCAAGAGCCATCTATTTCCGGCACTTTGTATGGTAAATATTTGCTGAGGTTTTATCGACACTATTTTTGAATTGGTCTTTACATCGAATAAATCATCACTCCCTGAAAATATAAAAGATTTCTCAGAATTCCCTGGCCAGTTAATCAACCTTATAATTCTTCCTTTGTTAACTGAGGAAGGTGGAATGACAATCCCGGATATCTGATTGTTGATCCTTAAACTACCAATTTCATCAGTGATCACAAAATCCCCTGTTGCGCTAGTAGTTGATGAATAATTTTGAAATCCGGGATTGGTCCATGAAACCTGTCCGCTGGAATTGGTCGCCATCACCTGTCCTTCCAGTCCGCGATTTAAAGGAAGTACATATTCAGTTTCTGTGGATGTTCCAATGCCGACCCTTCCCACAAAATAGCCGGCAAAGACATTACTATTCGCATCGCCCAGTGCAATACTATATATTCCGAAAATATTACCTACACCCTGAATACTTCCAATTTCAGAATAAATACCATAGTTGTTACTTTTAGCTCCAAATGTTCTACCTACCCGATTGAAAATTCCGTAAATGTCGTTGGTGCCAGTATTTTGATAGCTTTCATTAAAAATTCCATAATGAATTCCCGTTCCCGTACCTCCAACATTATTTTTGAAACCATATTTATTACCATTGGTGGCACTTCGATTATCGCTGATAATACCGTAAGTAGTTAAATTATCTGTGGCAGAATTTGCGTTATCTACCTCCAATCCCTTCTTCAAAGTAAGATCTTTTCCCGCACCAATGGCAATTTGAAGTCTGGAAGAAATTTGATCTGTCCCAATACCAATGCTTGCATCGCGATAGATATTTTCTGAAATATTATTCGGACTTTGAGATGTTCCCGGTTTATAAAAATTTGCGGTACCGCTATCCACGGAAAGGGATTTCCATTTACTATCGGTTGCGTTCCAAAAATAGAAGCCAGAGTTAAATCCTGTAATATTTTTGGATAGGAACGCCAACATCCCATGCTGACTTGGATCAGGATTTTCCGAAGGAAATTTTTCGATCCGGGGAATCAATAAACCATCAATGGCGGCAGGATTAGCCGCATTGGTCGCAATAATATCTAATTGGGCTTTAGGATCTGTTGTACCAATCCCAACCTGGGCAAAGGCAAAATTGATCGCGATAAGCGTAGTGATAATGCATAAGTTTTTCATAGCAAATAAAGGTTTATTTACCACTTCAACATTACTAAATGTCTTAGAGTTAACTAAATATAAAATAAATTATAAATAGAGATTCTTAAAATTATGCTATTTCTTCGAGCTTGCCCTGAAGTGATTTAATCTCATCGCGCAACTTTGCAGCCTGCATGAAATCGAGCTCTTTTGCGGCAGTTTCCATAGATTTTCTCTTCTCTCTGATCCTCTTTTCGATCTGGGGTTTTGTTAAATATTCAGGTTCACCTTCCGCAGCTTTGAGATCCAGGGATCTTTCGAAATCGTAAATGTCCAGTTTTTGTTTAACCAGGGCACTGTCAAATTTCTTATTGATCGCTGTGGGGGTAATATTATTTCCCTTATTATATTCGATCTGTTTTTCCCGGCGATATTCAGTTTCATCAATGGTTTTCTGCATGCTCGCAGTGATTTTATCAGCATACATGATCGCTTTTCCTTCCACATGCCTTGCGGCCCTACCAATGGTTTGGGTAAGGGATCTATTACTTCTCAAAAATCCTTCTTTATCTGCATCAATAATGGCGACCAGTGAAACTTCCGGTAAATCTAATCCTTCTCTTAAAAGGTTAACTCCCACAAGCACATCGAAAATTCCTTTTCGTAAATCCTGCATGATTTCCACGCGTTCCAAAGTATCAATATCAGAATGTATATAACGGCAACGCACATCGATTCGGGTGAGGTATTTCGTGAGTTCTTCAGCCATTCTTTTGGTAAGTGTTGTAACCAGGATACGCTGGTCTTTTTCTACGCGCACATGAATTTCCTCGATCAAATCATCAATCTGATTCAAACTTGGTCTCACCTCAATTATTGGATCCAATAGCCCCGTAGGTCGAATTACCTGTTCCACATACACCCCTTCACTTTGCTGAAGTTCATAATCTGCAGGGGTAGCACTTACGTAAATCACCTGATTTTGAAGAGCTTCAAATTCTTCAAATTTTAGCGGACGGTTATCCATCGCGGCAGGAAGTCGAAAACCATAATCCACCAAAGTTTCCTTTCGGGAACGGTCACCACCATACATAGCATGGGTTTGCGGGATCGTTACATGGCTTTCGTCTACAATCATCAGGTAATCATCCGGAAAATAATCCAGTAGGCAGAAAGGGCGTGTGCCGGGAAGCCGGCCATCCAGATATCTTGAATAATTCTCAATTCCCGAACAATAGCCCAACTCACGAATCATTTCCAGATCAAAATTTGTTCTTTCATCCAGTCGTTTGGCTTCCAGCGTCTTTCCAATTTCCTGAAAATAGGTGGTTTGTTTTACCAGATCATCCTGAATTTCCCTGATCGCCCCCTGTAGCACATCTGGAGAGGTCACGAACATATTTGCGGGATAGATATTCAGGCGTTCATATTTTTCAATAATATCGTTGGTTCCCGGATTAAAAGCTTCAATTTCTTCAATTTCATCCCCAAAAAAATGAATTCGGAAAGCATTGTCAGCATAACTTGGAAATACATCTACCGTATCCCCTTTAATTCTGAAATTTCCGCGGGTAAATTCGGCTTCGGTACGGCTGTAAAGGCTTTGTACAAGGCTTTGTAAAAATTTCGTTCGCGAAATTTGCATATCCCGCTGTATTGAAACCACATTCTTTTTAAATTCTACCGGGTTTCCAATCCCATATAAACAGGAAACAGAAGCTACCACGATCACATCCCTTCTTCCGCTTAGAAGCGAGGAAGTGGTGCTAAGTCTTAACTTTTCGATCTCCTCATTGATGGAAAGATCTTTTTCGATATAAGTTCCAGAACTGGGAATAAAAGCTTCCGGCTGATAATAGTCGTAATAGCTCACAAAATATTCCACGGCATTTTCAGGGAAGAACTGCTTAAATTCAGAATAGAGCTGAGCTGCCAGCGTTTTGTTATGGGCAAGAACCAATGTAGGTTTTTGCACGTCTTCAATCACATTGGCCACGGTAAATGTTTTCCCGGAACCGGTAACCCCTAATAAAGTTTGATATCGGTCATTTCGGTTAAGCCCCTGAACCAGTTCTTTAATCGCGTTGGGCTGATCGCCAGTAGGTTTATAATCGGCTTGAATGCTGAATTTCATGTGGTATTGTTCTAAATCTAAGCTGCACGAAATTAAGCAAATATCAAGCCTTTATCAACTTTAGAAATGATTAGTTCTAGGCGGATTAAAATCTGTTTCTAGAGGTCTCTTTTCCGCAACAGCCAAAGGGATAAGTAGACAAAAATTAGAATCCAAACGATCACGATCAATAACTGGTACCAATGAATATTGTAATCGATATTAAAATCAGCTCCCATCTGGTTGGCCGCAGTTTGTACTGCTTTAAGTCTACTGAAGGGTTCTCTAATTAAATTCCCCATGGAGGCAAGTGGAAAAAACTGAAGTATATTATCAGCAATTTCAGTGCCTTTGAAAAACTTAAATTTCAACAGGGCATAAAAAATTCCTTCAAGAATATACCATACGATTAAAAAACCAAGGGCAAAGGCAGAACGTTTTACTAAAATGCCCAAAAACATACAGAAAGCGAAAAATCCGGTAAGTTTAATGAAATAAGCCAAAAGGTATTCAAGATCTGTAAAAACGATAGAGATTTCAGTAAAATCTGAAAAAGAATATCCCAATAAAATGGTGACGATAAAAACAAAAAACGAAGATATCCCGGCAAAAACCAGTACGGTTAGAAATTTGGAAAGGATAAATTCCTTTTTACTTAAACCGTCGATCAGGTTTTGTTTGATAGTTCTATTGCTGTATTCGTTGGACATCATGGAAACGATGACAATGGCCAGGAATAACTTCAGGAATGCGGCGATATAGGTATTAAAGTGCCAGATGTAGGGAAAGTTAAAAATACCCTGGTCTGCCACCCGAAATTCGATATTTCCAATATTAAATTCAATAGAGGCAATCAGGGCAATAAAGGTGATCAAAACGAAATAGGAGATGATCAAAATTTTTGCAGATCGACTATAGCGAAGTTTATTAAATTCTATTTCAAGTAATCGTAACATTAATTCTGGGAGGTTTGGTTAGTTAATTGAAGGAATTGTTCTTCCAGGCTTTCTTTTCTTTTCAGCAAAAAGGATAGCGATAATCCGTTTTTAAACAGATATTCGTTGATCTCATCAGCTTCCATGGGATCATCAAGAAATGCCGTAAGCATCCCTTCTTTGTCCACTATTTTACCAATTTTTGGGTGTTTGCCCAGTAAATTTTCAAGCTGGAGCATATCCTTTGCTTTTAGCTCAAAAAACCCGTGACTGCTCACAATTTCATCTACCAGCCCACTATATAATTTTACACCTTTCCGAATAATCACTACATGGGAACACACTTTCTCCACTTCATCCAGCAAATGAGAAGCCAAAAGGATCGTTGTTCCTCCAGAGGCAATATTTCGAATAATCTCCCGAATTTGGTGAATTCCCTGCGGATCCAAACCATTCGTGGGTTCATCCAGAATTAAAATCTCAGGATCGTTCAAGAGGGCAGAGGCAATAGCTAATCGCTGCTTCATTCCCAATGAAAAAGTCTTGAATTTACTGTCCTTGCGATCCAGCAGGCCCACTATTTCCAGCTTTTCCTTGATTTTTTTAGGATTTGTTCCCTTGATCTTGCAAACCAAAGCGAGGTTTTGGACTGCAGTCATGTAAGGGTAAAAGTTAGGATGTTCAATGATGGCACCTACTTTTTTTAAAGCATTATGCGTAGAAGTGTTTCCATCAAACCATTGATAATTTCCGGAGGATTTGTTTACCACATTAAGGACCATGCCCAGAGTGGTTGATTTTCCACTTCCGTTAGGCCCTAAAATTCCGTAGACATTCCCTTTTTCTATACTAAAGGAAAGTTGATCTACAGCGGTAATTTTTCCGAACTTTTTGGTTAGGTTGTTTAAGCTTAAAATTGTTTCCAAGATCGTTATATTATTTATTCACTATGTGGATTTAGAATAACCTGCGTTATAGCGGACATATTCCATTAGGTTAAAATGACCCTCTGTTTTAACTGGGGATACTTTTTAAATACGACGGCTAAAATAGGATTTTGTTACATGTTTCCGCATATTAAGCTTATTTTTGAGAAAACTGAACAAATTTATGGAAGAGAAATTAATGTCTAAAAAAAAACCATCCTTCCCAATCAATGATCGGTTTAATAGATATCTCGCCAAATACAATCGCAATACAAAAATCCCTGTTTTTTACGATGATCTTCTTAGATTTTCAGGTTCGATCGTGGTGTACGATCAACATGACGAAGACACTTTTTGGGTGCGCTGTTATTATTCTGATGCCGATAGAACAGAGATCGATTATAGTTTGAAAAAGGTGTATACCATATTACATTCTGATGGTGGTGATGAATCTCTGGAATTTCTGAATGTGGATGCTATCGACTATTGCACCTTCGGAAATTCAAAACCTTTCAGAATAAAAATTAGAAATATCCTGAATGACAGTTTTATTTATTTCTACGTAAAAAAGGCCGATGCTTCCAGGCTTTATGGGCTCGAACTGGAACATTTGCTTTCACCTCACCGAATTAATTTTCTGGTGTATAAAGATACCCTGATTGAAGAGCATATTGTGGGGATTCCCGGAGATGTCTTTATTGAAGATCATTTGCCGGTTTGTGACCTGAGAGCGCAAACACAAATTGCGAAACAGTTCGTAAAATTCAATGAACGCTGTACGGTAAGGCTTTTGGGCGATATGCGTTCTTACAATTATGTGGTAATCCCTACCCATGATTTTGATCATGTGGAATATCAAATACGGGCAATTGATTTTGATCAGCAGTGTTACGAAGGAAAATTAAAGGTATACCGGCCACAGTTTTTTAAAGAGAATTTTACGATGGTGCAGCTTGTAGCAGAAAAACTGGAGAATTCTTCCATCGAGCAATACCGAAAAGAAGAACGTTCGCTTCTGGCAAAAAGGATGATCAATACGAAAAGCCGTTATAAGGAATTAATCAGGTGCATGATTAATGATCATGTAAGTTCCCGGGAAAATGTTTTGGAACTTCGTAACCAGCTTTATGACTTCACCAATGATATGAAGTTTAAGCGCGCCAGCACCATGGGTCAGATTCTTAGGACTGCATTGGATTTCGTGAAAAGAAATTACGAGAATGTGAATATGCAGCGGATGTTGGACTAGAGTTGGAAAGTCGGAAAGTGAAAATGTAGCAATGTATCAATAGAACAATTTGAAAATATACCAATTTAAAAATTTGAAAAATATTTCCGCGCCAGAAAAGAAAATAGAAAGAATTAATATACCTGTATCTACCATCCTGACTCCCGGGGGCTTGCGCTCCGCTCGTAGTGACGTTCAAATTTGCTTCTTTTCACAAAATTGTTCCAGTTGTATTTGTCACATGAGCATAGTCGAAATGTGGACTGTTTGTCATCGCGAGCGCAGCGTGGCGATCTCTTAAAAGGATTTATTCTTTATATGTGATTGCTTCGGTCACTTCGTTCCCTCGCAATGACGAATGCTTTGTCACATTGAGTCGAAATGTGGAAACAGGATTCCTGTTAGTTGCTCATTCCTATGAGATTTCTCCCTACGGTCGAAATGACCGGGACGATATTTTTTTAAATTATTTACTATTCTGAAGCATTTAATAAAGTGAAAGCCATTCCGATCCCGATGGTTCGGGAGAGGAATCTCCTAAAGACTGCTTCGCTCCGCTCGCAGTAACGTTTAAATTAGCTTCTTTTCACAAAATTGATCGAATACGTATTTGTCACGCAGTCAGAGTGCCTTTTTAAGAGTTTCAAGTTGTACTTCTGAAGGGTATTGATGACTCTTTTGTAAAGTGAGATTTCTCCCTACGGTCGAAATGACCGGGTCGATTATTACTATTCTGAAGCATTTAATAAAACGGAAGTCATTCCGAACGGAGTGAAGAATCTTATGGAGAGACTGCTTCGCTTCACTCGCAGTGACGTTCAAATTTGCTTCGCTCCGCTCTCAATGCCATTCTTAAAATTTAACTTGCTAAAAAACACTAGTTTTTCTCCTCTTTATTGAAATAAACCAAATAGTAATACATCTGTTTTTCCTCGTCCCAGCCTTTTTCTACAAATTTTTCAGCAGATTCTGAATTCACAAAATCCATTTTGATTTGAATATGGGTATCGAGGTTAATCACACTCTTGATCTTTTTTCGGGCTTCAGTAACGGCCTTATTCGCAATAGGAAAAGTGGTGAGATCTTCCACCTTGAATTTTGGCGCTTTTTCAACTTTATAATTTTGAAATTCCGGAATTAATTCAGGATTCTCGATCACAGAATTCATGAAATTGGTCTCTTCAAAGTCATCATTCTTGGCAAAATAATCCATACTCCGGTTCATGAACATCACTTCCTGTTTTTTATCTTCCGCAGGAAATACCACGTCTTTGGCGAAGTTTTTACAGAAATTAAGATAATTCTTGGTAAAGTAATTTTCATCTGCCAGCACATCTACGCCAAGGAAATTTTCCAGCCAGTATTTGGTGTCGTAACGGTTAGAATCTACGGAAAGAATTTTATAACCTTCCTCCTCATTTTTATTGAAAATCAGCGCGCCTTTATCTAATTTATTCAAATTGATTCCCTGCTGAACGATCATTTCCAGATTGCTGGATTTTTGCTCAAACTGAAGAAAGTCATGTTTTAACTCAGATTTAAAAATTCCAATTGCGGAAACTTTTTCATTATCCAGTTGCATATTCTCAAAATATACCACGTAAACTTCCCCACTTTTTATATGCGGGTGCGTGGACTGCTCATAAAGCAGTGTGCCTATTTTTTTAGAATATTCGTGAGTGTTTAGCGGATCTTTAAAGATCTCTTTAGAAAGATTATAAAGTTCATTGAACTCAAGATCATGTTCATGATGAAATTTGTAATAAGATTCTTCTTTTTCGCGGAAAGGTTTTAGGAAATATTCCTTTATAAGTGGGGTAATCTCATCATTCAAATGATAGGTAGAAGCCGATAAAAATATATTCTCACCTCTGTTTTTGTTCCCAACCCGGTGAATAGAAAGGGATTCAATTTGTGCATTAAATAAGTTGATCATTCGGAGTTAAAAAGTTAGAAAGTTGAAAGTTAAAAAGTGAACAGTAAACTTCACCATCATTATGCTTAGGATTTTTTCACCGCTCTTTTGGAGAGGTCGGAACTGCCTTTTAACAGTCGGGGCGAGGCTAGCTAATTCCAGTTCTCATCAAAAGAAAGGTCGTCGTAGTCATCGGTATCAAAATCATCATCAAAATCACCGTTAAGTTCATCACTTTCGCCAACGAATTCTTTTTCCGGAGCAGCATCGGGAAGTTGGCCATGCACATACATTAGATTGGGATAATCCCTTCCTTCTTCCGGCTCAGTAATTTGAGCAAGTTCCACAAAAAATGTCCACATGGTTAGGAAATCGTACACATAGATCATTTTAGTCTGGCTGGCAGAAAGAATACTATCCAGTGTCGTCTCATTCATCAGTCTGATTGTTGAATCGTTGCCACTCATATCAAACTGGTGAATTTCTTCTCCCTGTGTCCATTTATCATCACTTAAGTAGAAAGAGGCCATCTCGGTCCCATCAAAACCAAATGACTGAACGATGGAATTATGAAGATCTTCCAGGGTGCCTTCCTGAAGCATTTCAATATCCCTAAATACATCATCATCAGCGTCAAGAATTACTCTAAATCTATAAATCATAGCTAAAAATTTTGGGGATCAAATCCTTTAGGATAGGACCACAAATTATTCGGAAAAAATTAAATTTTAGATGATAAAATCAGGGCATTTTTTGAACCCGTTTAGTGGGCAAAGTTACAAATTTTTAATTTTTCTTTCCGCATAAAAGCATTCCAATAACAGGTAAAATTGAAGGCCAAAAAGGAATGTAGCGATCACTAAATGTAGTGGCTGTGATAACAGCGGAAAATCAAAATTGTACATCGCCACACCGGTGATAATTTCGATAATAATAAGATCTATGACCCAATTTATTTTAGAGAATTTGAGATGAAGGTTCCGATTTTGCCACCAGAGAAAAAGGTTCACTAAAAGCACCAATATTGAAAACGAACGATGAACATAGAAGGTAAGGTTTGGATGATCCAGCCAGGCCGATTCCATTCCATAGCCCATGGCCCTAATTTGTTCATCTACAAATTGCCTTACCTGAGTTCCCATAATAATTTGAACCAGCGTTAAGATAGAGGCCAGGATCAGGAGGTTCTGAAAAACTGTAGTCTTTTTATGCTCATTTTTTATTTCGGAAGAGAAGTAGAGTAGGTAGAGTAGCACCGCTACGATAACAAGGGCCATCACCATATGAATAGTGATCTTTACCGGGGCCAAAACTGAATAAACCACGGTCGCACCAAGCCAACCCTGAAACCCCATGAGGAATACACATAGCCAGGAAAGTATAGTGATCCTTTTTCGAAATCGGAATTTTTTGAGCGAAAGCAAGGCCATAATGAACACAGCCAATCCGGCTAAAGCCCCCGTTAACCTGTTTATATATTCCACCCAGGTATGCGTGGGATTAAAAATCGCGTAATCGTGTTTTTCATAATTATTCCAATTCGCTTCGGAATATATTTCTGAAGTGGTAAAATCTTTTGCGGCCACTTTTAAAGTTTCGTCAACGATGATCACCTGACCTTCTTTGTAGGTTCTATTTGGCTGAAATTCAAGTTCAGTTCTTTCTGAAGGCGGGATATAATAGCCGAAACATTTGGGCCAGTCTGGACAACCCATTCCGGAACCGGTCATTCTTACCACTGCGCCGGCAATAATGACCAGATAAACAAGTATTAGCGATATTTTAACCCAGTTTCTATACATTTTAGAAGTTAGAAGTTAGGCCTTCGACTGCGCTCAGGCTGGCACATTTCATTTTAATTTTCAAGTGAAGCCTTCGACTGCGCTTAGGCTGGTACATTTCATTTTATTTTTAAAAGTAAGGCCTACGACTGCGCTTAGGCTGACACTACTTTTATTAAATTAAGGACTCTGCTCAGGCTGACATCAAATAATTTATTCATTTCAAATTTTCAAATTCCCACATTTTCAAATTAATTACATTAATCCACAGTCAATCCTAATAATTCCCCTTTTTTCAGCATAAAATTTCGGGCAGCTTCATATTCGTTTGGAATATCACCTTCAAGAATAGCTTCTTTTATCGCAGCTTTTATTTGCCCGACTTCCCTGCCCGGTTTTATTCCAAATGTTTCCATGATTTCTTCACCGCTTACCGGTGGTTGGAAATTTCTCACATGATCCCGTTCTTCAACTTCCTGGATTTTTTCCCGTACTACCTGAAAATTTTGATGATATTTTTTAAAACGCTTTGGATTTTTGGTCGTAATATCCGCTTCGCATAATATCATTAGATGGTCAATATGATCACCAGCGTCAAAAATGAGTCGGCGTACAGCAGAATCAGTCACGCTATCATCAGCAATGGCAATAGGCCTGGAGCTTAATAAAACCATTTTTTGCACAAATTTCATTTTCTCATTGAGGGGAAGACGAATTCGTTTAAATAGTTTAAAGACCATTTTAGCTCCTACAAATTCATGTCCGTGAAAGGTCCAGCCAATTTTTTTATGAAATTTCTTAGTAGGCGCTTTACCTATATCGTGTAAAAGTGCCGCCCAGCGTAGCCAGAGATCATCAGTTTCTTGAGAAATATTATCTACTACTTCCAGAGTATGCCAAAAATTGTCTTTATGCGTTTGCCCTTCCACTTCATCAATTCCTTCCAGGGCAGTAAGTTCCGGAAGAATTTTTTTAAGCAAACCTGTTTTATATAACAGGGCAAAACCCTTTGAAGGTTTTGGACTTAGCAGAATTTTATTCAATTCGTCGACAATTCGCTCTTTCGAAATTATTTTAATTCTATTGCAGTTTTCTTTAATAGATTTTAATGATGCTGCTTCAATCCTAAAATTTAATTGCGACGCAAAGCGAATCGCACGATACATCCGCAAAGGATCATCTGAATAAGTGATATCAGGATCTAAGGGAGTTTTGATTATTTTCTTTTGAAGATCATGGTAACCATCAAAGGGATCCAGTAAATCACCAAATCCGTTCTCATTGAGTCTTAAAGCAAGCGCGTTAATAGTGAAATCCCTTCGATTTTGATCATCCTGCAGCGTGCCATCCTCCACAACCGGTTTTCGGCTATCCTCGCGATAGCTTTCCTTTCTTGCACCTACAAATTCAATCTCCATATCATAGGCGCGAAGCATAGCAGTTCCAAAATTTTTAAAATATTGAACCTTTGGTTTATGCTGAAGCTTTTCTGAAACTTTTGCAGCGAGGTCCATACCGCTTCCCACGGCCACAATATCAATATCTTTTGGTTCGCCACGCTCAAGAAGATGATCCCGAACAAAGCCTCCTATAACATAGGCTTCTACCTGCAGTTCATCGGCAGCTTCAGCAATAATTGAAAATATAGGATGTTGTAAAGCTTTCCTGTAATTGTGGTATTTCGGCATCTCTTACTTTAATAATTTTTCCACTCCTTCTTCATCTGGCCTAACTGCCGAAACAGGCAGCATTTTTCCTTTTCTCCCTCTCCTTGGGGAGAGGGGTGAGGAGAGGGGCAAATAAAAAATACTTTCAATTTTTTTATTTGCGTATCACTTTCACCTGCCCGTCATTGCTCAGCTTAATTATTGCTGATGGTTTAGGCGACTTTTTTGAACGGTCCAAATTTACTACATAGTCCACACCTTTTAAAATTTGAGGCGTGATTTGATCGAAAGATTGTGGCGTTGGCTGGGAACTAATATTTGCTGAAGTAGATACGATTGGTTTTTTCAACTTTTTGATGAGTCCGGAGCAAAAAGTATCCCGCACAACACGAATTCCCAGCGTATTATCATCACTTACCAGATTTTCAGCAATATGATAAGGCTGATCGTAAATGATCGTCGTTGGTTTAGTTGCATATTTTAGAATATCATAGGCTGTTTCAGGCACATTTTCCACGTACTGCTCCAACATTTTAAAATTGGAGACCAGGCAAATTAGTGCTTTGTTTTCCTGACGTTTTTTCAAGGCAAACACCTTATCTACAGCATCGGCGTTGGTGGCATCGCAGCCAATTCCCCAAACCGTATCTGTAGGATAGAGGATGATGCCGCCACGTTTTAGAACATCTATACAATTCCAAATTTCCTGATCAAACTTCTCCATATATAATTTCTTTATAAACTTCCAAGGTTTTTTGAGCCATGATGGCGGAAGTGTAGTTCGTATGTAATTTTTTAAAGGAAACTTCCGTAAATTTTTTCCGAAGTTCTTTATCTGAATGCAAAGCTATTAATTTATCTCCTAAACAGGCAGGATTATGGGGATCACATAAATAGCCATTTTCCCCATGCTTAATAATTTCGGGAATTCCCCCAACGTTGGTGCTTACTACCGGAACCTCATAATAAAAACTTTCATAAATAAACTGCGGAATTCCTTCACTTTGGGAAGTCAAAAAGGAGATATCAAATTGCGGAATCACCTGAGAAGCCTCGGGCAGAAAGTCTAAAAAACTGATATGTTTTTCCAAACCTTTAGATTTGATGCTTTCAAAATAAGTTTGAGACCGCCTGGTGAAACTTCCAATTTCCACAAAATGGAAATCTTTGCGATTTAGTTTATTGATAACATAATCTACGGCATCAATATAATTCTGCAGATTTTTCGCACGAATATGGTTGGCAATGGTGCCCACCAAAATTTTATCCTTTGGGATATTCAATTTTTTCCGAAGATCGATTATTTTGGTTTCTTCTTTCGGAACCCTGGTGCCGTGGTAAATGGTAACCAGTTTTTCTTTATCCTTAACGCTTTCCGAAGTAACGCTTTTTGTTCTTTCTGAAACACAAAGGATTTTTGCGATATTGGAATGGTTGTATTTATAAAGCGTGCCTTTTCGGTTTTTAATAGCAAATGATGTTTTTTTGCTTAACACGAAAGGAGGTAATTTTGCCAGTTTTGTCGCCATTACGGAAAGGGTTAATGCCGTGGAATCATGAATGTGGATAAGGTCAATTTTCAATTTTCTGGTAAGCCTTATGATCTTTGAGACATACCGGAGGTCAAATTTTATGGCCAAAGATGCGGTATAAAAACTAAGTTTTTTTTTCTTTAAAACTGCATGAAATTCTGATTGCCTGGGACAAAGTATGTAATTATTTATTTCTGAATCGATCTTAGTCAATTCATCACATAAATTCTCAATATGATTTTCACCGCCACCCCAGTTATAAGTCGCGGAAAGATGTAAAATATTGAGTTTGTTTCTTGAAATAAGTTTTGAGGCTTTGTTAATACTGCAAAAATACATTTTCTTCAACAGCTATATATTATATTGAAGTTTATATAGATTTAAAAATCCTAATTTTGAACTTTCAATTTAGATTTCATGAATAATGCGCTTTTGATCTCCACTTACAACTGGCCCGATGCTTTACATCTGGTCTTAAAAAGCGTGGAAAAACAATCTGTAAAACCCGATGAAATCCTTATTGCCGATGATGGTTCATCAAATGAAACCAAAGATGTAATTGATATTTTCAAAAAGTTGGGATTGCCCATAAAACATATTTGGCAGGAAGATGATGGTTTTAAACGTACGTCTATCTTAAATAAAGCAATAGCCGCTTCAAAGGCAGATTATATTATCCAGATTGATGGGGATTGTATTATTCATGAAAAATTTGTGGAAGATCATCTCATTCTTGCAAAAGATGATACTTTTCTATTTGGAAGCCGGGTTAATATTAAAGAAAATGCCGTTGCAGAGGTATTTCAAACAGAACAGACCCGGTTCAATTTCACTTCAAATAAAATTTCCAGGAAAACACGCAACCTACATGTTCCCCTTTTTCGTGATTTATATACTGAAACTACCGAATTGAGCAAAAAAGTTCGTGGCTGTAACCTTTCTTTTTGGAGAAAAGATTTTATTAGCATTAATGGTTATAATGAAGAAATGACCGGTTGGGGAAAGGAAGATTCAGAAATGATCATCAGGCTTTTAAACTCCGGTGTGAAAGGGAAACGTTTGCGGTATGGTGGAATTTTGTATCATATCTGGCATAAAGCGAGTTCGCGAAGCCAGGAAAATATCAATGAAAAAATTGAGGCGAAAACTGCACAGGAAAATCTGAAACGCTGTGCAAAAGGGATTGATCAATATCTTTAAGTTTGTCTTTCTTTTTCCAAAAAAGCGATAATCAATTTGGCGGCCCTTTCTGAAGCCGTACTTCCAGGTTCGGAATAGAAATTTTCACTATCTATTTTCTTTTGAATCTCCAGATAATTCTTTTCAAATTTTTGCTGAATATTTTCCAATGCATCTTCAAGTTGTGAAACATTTTCAATGACTTCACCCAATTTCCAAAACCTGAACTTTATATCATTTTTGTAATCAAAATGATTGGGATTAAGAAAAATACAGGGTCGTGGTGGTTCATGGATGAATTCGTAAACCTGGCTGGAAACATCGCCAAGATAAATATCAGCACTGTTTACATAGCTCATATCAACACTTTTTGGACTGCCCAGATCTATTAAAATATTATTCGCATTAAAATATTTCTGGCCAATTTCAGCTACTGAATGTCCACCCTTTAATTCTTGAAACAAGTGCAGGTGCGGAGCGAAAATCAAATTATATTCAGGATGTTCGTAGAAAAAATTCAGCACTTGAAGTCCGCTTTTTTTCCACGAAGTTACTTCCGGGTCAAAATGTGGATTATAGATAATCGTTGGATGAGCATTTCCGAAGAATTTTTCCTTTTTATTTTCTGCAATAGCATCATGTTTGGGGTATCCGGCAACTACAGGGTGAGCACCTAGAATACCCATTTTTTTAAATTGCTCGTACATAAATTCTCCATACAGAAGTTGAAAATCAAACTCCAATTGTTTTTCATTATAGCTGTAGGAACGGCCGGGCGCACCATGATCAAATTTCAATAATTTGAGCCACTTTTTTTTTCTATTCTTTAGAAAATACCGGTGAAAAAAGTCGCTAAAAACAATCGCATCAAAATTATTTAGAATATATTTTTGATTTTTCCTGATCCAAAAACCTTTTCTGGGAAGTTCCCTTTTCTTCAATTTATCAGTAAATGCACGAAATGCAGAGGTTTTTAGTTTTTCAACTTTTACATTTTCCCCGCCAAGTTCTTTCAGACTTTTAAAAAGCAAAGGATCACATTTTGGATGGGTGAGGATACTTACCTCCTGGGTTCTGGAAAGTTCGATCGCCACCGTAATAAAATGATAGATATGATGGATTTCGTCGAGAAAAAGAAAGGCGATCTTAAAAGGTTTCATTGCTGAAGAATTTCTGGCAAGGTAAATAATTTCAAAATTTTAAATTCAATTCCATATACTTTGAAAAAGTTTATAAGCCAATGCTTCGCTAAAACATTATTGTATTTTTGTATTATGAAATCGGTTGTTTCTAAAAAATATGATCCCGAAAAAGTCCTTGCGCTCATAGAGAATTTCAAAAATTCTGGAGAGGTTTTAAGCAGTGGCCGAAATGAGATTAGACTTTTTGATCTCGATGGAAAGATACTAAATGTGAAGTCGTTTAAAGTTCCAAATTTTATTAATAAAATCACTTATAAATATTTCAGGAAATCTAAAGCCCAGCGTTCTTATGGATATGCAAATGTATTAAAGGATAAAAAGATTGGCACCCCAGAGCCCATTGCCTTCTTCGAAAATAGCGAAGGAAATACTTTTCAGGAAAGCTATTATGTTTGTGAACATTTAGATGCCGATCTCACTTTTCGAGAGCTGGTATCCAATCCTAATTTTCCCGATCATGAAGAAATCCTTCGCGCTTTCACCCGCTTCACTTTTAAGCTCCACGAAGAAAATATTGAATTCTTAGACCATTCGCCGGGAAATACTTTGATTAAGAAGAATGGTGGGCATTATGATTTCTATCTGGTGGATCTCAACCGCATGAATTTTAAAGAAATGACTTTTCTGGAGCGAATGAATAATTTTAGCAGGTTAACTCCCAAAAAAGAAATGGTGGTGATCATGGCCAACGAATATGCTAAATTCGTGAATAAACCGGAAGAAGAAGTTTTTGGAAAAATGTGGTTTTTAACGCAGCAATTTCAGGAACGGTTTCACCGGGAAAAAAGATGGAAGAAAAAATTGAAATTTTGGAAAAACTAAGTTTCTTTTTTTAAAGTATAAGGAGCTGAAAAACTTTTAAAAGTCCAGTAGCCTAATGTCTTTCTAACTTTATACTTTCTTATAAGATTTAAAGGCTTTGATTTTAAATAAGATTTGTCCTCATGAAGAAATTTTATACAGGCATCAATGACTCTTTTGCTTGATTTGCCGTCTTGATACGGATGAGAAAATTTTGCAAATTTATCGATTTCTTTAATCAAACCTACCGGATAATCTAAGGCTCTTTCAAATGCACCTTCAATATCAGAAACTTCTGAAACATCTATTAAATAAGGTCCGGGCATATTATTCTTAAAAGTGACCACTAGTTTTCTCTGCAATAAAAATTCAATAATTGCCGAAGTAGTATCAGAGAACATGATATCAGCTTTTTTGAATAGCGGAATCAGATTTGTAGTATCGTAGAATTTGAAATTTTCATTCTCCAGACTTCTGAATTTTTTAACGGTTTTTGCTTCGAGTTTGGGATGTAGCACCGCCATGAACTGATATTTACCGGTTTTTGATAATCTAGCTATTTCTGCCAACACATCATTTTTTAGTGCCAGGCTGTAATATTTCGTAAAAGTGGAAGAGATCAAAATGACCGGTTTCTCATTCTGATTTTCTTCCAGGGGAAATAGCGGATCCATTTTGGACCAGCCGGTTTCTATTACTTCAAATGTTTGATATTTCTTTTGCTGTTCTTTGAAAGGAACTGTACTGGAGGGTCCCTGAGTGCAATAAAGATCGAAGAAGCCTCTGATGGTAAATTGATCGGTTCCTTTGCGTTTGTTCGCCGGAAAACCATGAAAAACCTGCACTTTTAATCCCGGGAAAAAGTCGGGCACGGTATCGGTGATGGCTAGAACGAAATGCGGATTATAAGCTATTGCATCTTCTACGCTTTCAATAAGTTCTCCATGCTGCGGAAATAACTTTTTAGGCTCTTCCATTCCAGAAAACCACTTTACAGTATCACTTCTTTTTTGAATTTCCTCCTGCAGCGGGTTTCCAATTGGGATCGCATATGCGTGGTTAATATAAATCAGGAAGCGATACTTCATTTCGAGTTATTTTTCAGAAATTGATGCAGGTCATTTTCGATTAGTTCGGGAAGGAATTTCTGATAAAAAGGCTCCCATTCTTTTTTGAGTTGTTTTTCAGGTTTGACTTCAAATAATTTCGGTTTGTAATCTTTCAAATGTACCGAAACGTTCTTGTTGCCATCCTCATACATATTCCAGTTAGACTTATTTAAAGGAGGAGCAAAGATTGCAAAAGACGGAACATTCAGTGCTTTGGCCATATTCACGCCTCCGCCTTCATTCCCGATCAGGGCATCACAGTGATAGGTAAGCGCTAAAAACTCCCGCAAATTCTTTCCGTAGATATTTAAATGAATATGCTGTTGAGTCCCTGGCTGGCATAAATCGAATAATTTTTCGATCTCTCCGCGTTGCGAGGGCATATAGTTAAAAAGCAATTCAGCCTTAGTGCTGCCTACAATTTGATCCAGCAATTTCGCGAAATAAGGAAGGGGATAGGTCTTCTTGTGGTTACTTCCCAAAGCGCCGATCATGTAGATCGTTTTATTCAGATCAATTTCAGAAGCAGTTAAAGTAGCTTTTGCTTTTTCGATCTCTGTTTCGGTAAGATAAATTTTAGGTTTTATTTCCGTAGGGAAATCTGGAGAAAGTGGAGAAAGCATTCTTAGCCTTTTCTCAATAGCCGAACCTGCTATGGTTTTAGCCTGGATATTTCTGCTGAAAACATGTGTGGAGACACGCCTGGTGTAAAATTTATCGTAAGAAACCTTAATTTTCGCCCCGGAAATTCCCGTGAGCATGGCTGTTTTTAGATTTGAAAGCACATCGATGACCACATTGTATTTTTGGGCTCGAATATTCTTAGCCAGTTCTGAAAACCTTTGATCTTTTTTATAAACGATTACATAATCTATAAAAGGGTTGTTTTCTACTATAGGAAGCGTGTGCTCGAAAACTAGATAATGTAGCTCGGCTTCAGGATATTTCTCACGCAGTGCCTCAAAGAGGATGGAGGATGTAAGCACATCCCCAATCATTTTCATCTGTATGATCAATATTTTCATCCTTTCCTAATCTAATATTTTTGGTCTTTATGATTCCCCTCCCTTTGGGAGGGACTAGGGGAGGGTTTACACCGCCACGCTATATTCTCTTAAAGCGTCGTTCAGGGAAGTTTTTTTATTGGTGCTTTCTTTTCTCTTACCAATGATCAATGCACAGGGCACCTGAAAATCCCCGGCAGGGAATTTCTTGGTATAACTTCCCGGGATCACCACAGACCGGCCTGGTACATAGCCTTTGTATTCTTTAGGTTTATCACCAGTTACGTCTATGATTTTTGTAGAACCCGTCAGCACGACATTTGCGCCCAAAACCGCTTCTTTTTCCACCCGAATTCCTTCCACGACGATACATCTTGAACCGATAAAAGCGTTGTCTTCGATGATAACAGGAGCCGCCTGTAAAGGCTCTAGCACACCGCCAATTCCCACACCACCGCTCAGGTGAACATTTTTACCAATTTGCGCACAACTACCCACCGTGGCCCAGGTATCTACCATCGTACCCTCATCTACATAAGCGCCAATATTCACATAACTGGGCATCAAAATCACTCCAGAAGAGATATAAGCGCCATGTCTGGCTACGGCATTTGGTACGACCCTGATTCCTTTTTCTTTATAACCTCTTTTTAAAGGCATTTTATCGTGATATTCGAAAATTCCGGCTTCCAGTGTTTCCATTTTCTGAATAGGAAAATAAAGCACAACTGCTTTTTTAATCCATTCATTTACCTGCCATCCCCCTGAAACCGGCTCAGCAACACGAAGTTCTCCTTTATCTAAAAGGTCGATCACTTTACGTATCGCATCTGTAGTTTGTGTATCTTTTAATAGGTCTCTGTTCACCCAGGCATTTTCGATTATCGCTTGTAATTGCTCCATTTTTAATTTTTTTCAAATATAAGAGCTACGGGCCAATATCTACAGACAAACCAATATAAACCTTACCTTTGTTCAAATTTTTGAAATGGCCAGAATACTTGCCTTGGATTTCGGATTAAAACGAACGGGAATTGCGGTTACCGATGACCTGCAACTCATTGCGTCCGGTTTAACTACGGTGGAAACCAGGAATTTGATCGAGTTTCTTCAGGCTTATTTTCATAAAGAAAATGTAGAAAGAGTTTTAGTGGGGGAACCCAGACGTATGGATGATTCGGCTTCTGGTATTGAAGCAAATATTTCAGAATTTTTAATTTTTTTTGAGAGTAAATTTCCGCAGATGCCGGTGGAGCGAGTAGATGAACGCTTTACGAGCAAAATGGCTTTTCAGAGTATGATAGACAGCGGACAAAAAAAGAAAAAAAGAAGGGATAAAGCTTTGATCGATGAAATTAGCGCGACTATTATTTTGCAAACCTGGCTGTATAAATGAATAATGTATAAGGAATATTGATTAATTGTTAAATGAAAAATGAGTTAATCCTCCGCACAAAAAAATTTGCTCACGAATGTGTGAAGATTGCCATTGAACTTTCGAAGTCTAATTCAAAGCTCGGAAATCATATAGAAAATCAATTGATTAGATGTTCCACTTCTGTTGCCGCTAATTATAGGGCCGCTTGTTTAGGCCAATCAAAAAAGGCGTTTATTTCTAAACTAGGGATCGTGATCGAAGAAGCTGATGAGTGTATTTTTTGGATGGAATTTCTTCAGGATGAAAATTTGAAAAATGACGAGCAATCAAACAAAATGCTGAAAGAGGCCAGAGAATTAACCAGTATCTTCATCGCCTCAAGAATTACAGCAGTTCGAAATCTACACGAAAACAAATAGATTATTAAATTTGCACTATAAAATATTCAATTTAAAATGATCGTACCTATAGTTGCCTACGGGGATCCGGTATTAAAAAAGAAGGCTAAAAACATTGAAAAGGAGTATCCAAAACTGGATGAATTGGTGAATAATATGTGGGATACCATGTTCAATGCCAGTGGGGTAGGTCTTGCGGCTCCGCAAATTGGACTACCCATTAGCATGTTCGTGATTGATCCTGCACCCTTTAGTGAAGATGAGGAACTGGAGGAGGAAGAGCGCGAAAGTCTTAAGAATATGCGTAAGGTCTTTATCAATCCAAAAATTCTGAAAGAAGAAGGCGAAGAGTGGGCTTTTAATGAAGGCTGTTTAAGTATCCCCGATGTTCGCGAAGATGTTTTCAGAAAACCTGTTATTAGCATTGAATACTTTGATGAACAGTGGGTAAAACATACAGATTCTTTTAGCGGACTCGCCGCCAGGGTGATCCAGCACGAATATGATCATATCGAGGGAATTTTATTTACAGATAAGCTTTCCAGTTTGAAAAAAAGACTGATCAAAGGCAAACTCGCCAATATTTCCAAAGGAAAAATAGATGTGGATTATAAGATGCGCTTTCCTAATATGAAAAAAGGGCGTTAATGTTTTTGATAATTGAACAGGGCAATTGATATTTGCCACTTAAAAAATTGAATATGGGATTAGATAAAATTCTGGCCATTTCCGGAAAACCGGGACTTTATGAATTAACTGCTCAAACCCGAGGAGGGTTTATTGCAAAATCGATGCTGGATGGTAAGAAGATTGCTGTAAACATGCGTCACAATGTGAGCATTTTAAGTGAAATCGCCATCTATACCTATACGGAAGAAGTACCCCTTGGTGAGGTTTTTAAAAAGATCAAAGAAAAGGAAAACGGGGAAAAGGCATTAAGTCACAAAGCTTCAAAAAAGGAGATGGAAAATTATTTTTCTGAAGTACTGCCAGATTATGACGAAGATCGCGTTTATGCCAGCGATATGAAGAAAATGTTGCAATGGTATAATTTATTGGTTGAAAATGATTTTACCGATTTCTCTAAAGAAGACGAAACTGAAGAGAAAAAAGATTCTAAACCTAAAGATAAAGACGAAGAAGAATAGTATTCTAAGCCTTGTAAAAATATTAAAAAGGTCTAAAAAATCTAAAAAAGCGTCATCCTGAGACCCATGATAAAAAAATTATCTAGCGTAGAAAATCGACGTATTTTTTAGAAGATCTAAGGGGAGATGCTGAAACAAGTTCAGCATGACGGCAATTTTAAAAACCAGCATCGTCACCCTGAACTGGTTTCAGGGTCCTCCAATACGTAACCAAATAAAAATACGTCAATGGTAGCGGAGCGAAGTAAATTTGAACGTCACTGCGAGCAGAGCGAAGCAGTCTCTCTATGAGATTCCTCACTTCGTTCGGAATGAGTTGCTAACTTTAAAAAGAATTTTATTTTTTTATTTTAAAACGATGGACTTTCAGTCCATCGTGGCTTATTTCAAGATCTCATTGAATTTAAAATTAACCAGGTAGAAGCTGAAACGAGTTCAGCCTGGCGACAATTTTAGACCTTTTTTATTAAAATTTTAGTCCGAAAACAAAGGAGCCATCTCGATTTCCATTAAATTCAGAAATGACATAGTCTAATCTCAATACCCGGAATTTCCCAAAACCAAGATTATCAACTCCTACCGAATATTCTGAATAAGGATTTGTACCTGCTGTAGACAATCGATGCGCTCCAACGATTAAATTTAAATTAAGCTTATTGATCAAAGGCATTTTTCCCAAAACCCAACCCTGGAAATCGTGCTCCGCGTGAAATTCAGCAAAATTCCGGTTGGTGCTAAATTGATAATAGGGCATCAGGTTAAATTTACCCACATAACTTCCAAAACCAATCCTGGTTTGATTTGCATCGAAATGTTTATAATCTACCAGGCTAATATCTTCGGCGTTAGAGAAAATTCCGCCATTTATTTTATAACTAAAGGAACCTTTGTTACCTAATTTCAGGGTTTGGCGTGCTTCCGCAGTAAAAAGATCAAAATTGTAATCGTCGATACTGGCAGCAAAAGCTTTTTCCCAGCCAAAGTTTAGCCGGGGATATTTGTTTGTATAAACGTTGTATTTGCCATTAGGATAACTCATGTATTTTTGCCCAAAAACTACAAGCCCTGATAAACCAAACTTCATTATATCATGTTCAGCAAAAGCTAAACTGCCAAAATTATCCGGCTGCAAGGGATTATTTGAAGTATACATTTTATCCTCCCGATCAATAAAAACATGATTGGTATGATTCACGAGCGCTTTTCTATTCTCCCAACTCATTCGGGAATTTAAGCGCAATCCTGTAAAGATTTCCTGCCCATAGCCAATTTTCGCGTATCCAAGCTCATAGAGTTTTAGGTAATTTTGTTCAAAGAAAATTGTCGTGATATTATTGAGAAGAGGGGAAATAGGCAGCAAATTATTGATCTGTGCTGTTTTCACACCACCTTCGATCTCCAATAAGGGGCGGGTAAAATTATTAAATTTCTTTCTGAAACCTCCGCTGATCCTAAATCGTTCCTCGCTTAAACCATAGCTCATATTAGAGGATAGTTGCCAGTAATTTTCCTGATCCTCACCGGTACGCTGTGAATACGTAAGATCAATATTGGTGTTCCAACCCTGCACTGTATTAAAAGCTATCCCGGTAATTGGCGCGCCTATTGAGAAATATCGGTTCTTCCAGGAATTTTGATACGTATAACCAAACAAAACATCGGTTAAGCCAAATTTATTCCGAACGTGATCGATGGAATCCTTATAAGGTTTGGAATCGCGTACTATCTGAATACTGTCTTTTTTTACATAATCTTCAATCTCCTCGGTAGTTAAGGGTACAGGTCGAATTTCTTCCCAGTAAATTGAATCCTTTTTATTTGCTGCATCGCCAAAACTCAGGATTTCTTTCCCGAAACTTTTAGCGTTGAAATCAGGCTGAAAATTATAATTACTGTACACCGCTGTAAACCTTCCATTTCCCCCAAACCCAAACATTTTAAAACTAAAATCAACCGCCTGCGAAATTTGAATATAAAGTTCATTTTCAGGCGAATATTTATAGTTTTGAGTAAAGACAATTTCTTCAACAGGAGGGATTTGAAGCGCTTTTCCTGTAGTAGAAAGTTCTACCCCATAAATTTGCCAAAGGTCTTCGACAATATAAATCAAGCCCGAAAAAACGCGATCGTTCTCCCGCCTGGGAACCACTCTAATTTTATTGATTAGATTTCCCTGATTGTCATAAAAAACTCCTTCAAGCTGATACTTGTAATAATTGAAAGCATATTCGGCGATGGGAGAAACCATTTCACTGTTTATTTCCAGCGTGTTCTCATAAAATGAAAAATAGGCTTCCTGGGCGGAATTTAAACTGAAGCCATTATCGTTACCACTCACTTTGGAAGCAATGATCTTTTCTTTAAAATCATCTGGTTTTTGAAAGGCAATTTCTGAAATAGTTTCACTTAAATAAACAATCCCACTTCTTGTAGAATCCAGCCCGCCACCTAAATCACCAATATCCTGACCGAGAATTTTTTCCGGGGCATTCTCAATGCGCCACAATCCGCGAGAGTAAAAGTCGGCGGTAAATGAAGCCAGTTTTTCAGCGTTAATTTCCCTAAAATTTATCGCCTGCCTGATAATTCTATTGGCAGGATTTTCATTTGCATCTACGGTAATTTCATTGAGAGAAGTACTTTCAGCAAAGAGGGTGGCATTTTGTTCAAAAGGAAACTTTTCAATAGATACCTTTTTTTTGATCGTTTTATATCCTAAAAATTGAAAGATTAGGGTGTGGTCCCCGGTCGTATTCAGTTTTAATTCATAAAAACCTTCAGCATTTGTGGTCGTGCCTATGTTTCCATTTTCGGTATAAATATTAACGTAGGGAAGTGGTTCACCTTCTTCGTTACTTACCTTTCCCGTAACCTGGGAAAAGCTTTGAAAATTAATAACAAGAAAGAGAATGCAAAAAAAGTTTTTAAACATAGAGGGGGTTTAATATTAAGAGGTACAGGGCCTATTTTATATGAAATTCAACATATAAGGTGGCATTTACCCGTACATTTCCAGTATTGATTGAAATAGAATTGCCTGCTGATTGTTCGGCAACCTCAGCCATAGCGGCATCACTACTCGCACCGCGATTATTGGGAAGTGATGAGGTTATAGAAACATTCCCGATTTTTAATAGTTCCAAATCTTCTTCAGGAATTTCAGCTATTAATTTTTTAGCCAGCACTTCGGCTTTGTGAAAAGCTTTGATATAAGCTTTATTTTCAAGGCTATCCAGTTTGGAATGAGAATAGCTCAATCCGTTTAAATTAAGATTTCTATTTTCTAACAATTCCGAATAAATTTCATCCAGTTTATCCAGGTCTTTCACCTTTACATTAATAGAGGTAGCACTGTTATACCCCTGGAAAACCTGAGAATTATTTGCCCATCTATAACTTTTATTCATGGAGATCGCGGTGGTTAAAAGATCTTCCTTATCAATTCCATAATCCAATAAGCTTTGCGTTAAAGCATTTGATTCATCAACAAGACATTGTTTGGCCCCTTTCACCGTAGGTTTCAAACAATTAAGATAAATAGTGAATTCCGCCATGTCTGGAGTGGTCTCAATTTCTCCTGAACTTTTGATCATCATGGTTTTAAAATTGGCATTCGACTCGATACGGTCATGAGCACACGAGGAAAGTAATATCAAAAGGCCCAATCCAATTATTCTATTCATAGCGCGGTTTTATTGCTAAATAACGTAAAAATGTAAATATTACTTATACTCCTTCTTGATTCTATCCATTCTACGCTTATTATCACGGTCTTTAATCGTTTCGCGTTTATCAAATACTTTTTTTCCTTTGGCCAGGGTGATCTGCATTTTGGCTAAACCACGGTCATTGATGAATACTTTAAGCGGAATAATGGTTAATCCTGAATTGGTAACTTCTTTTTCCAGCTTTCTTAATTCTCGTTTTTGAAGCAGAAGCTTGCGTTCACTTTTGGGATTGTGGTTAAAATGGGTAGCATGGGAATATTCTTCGATATGCATATTGATCACGAAAAGTTCCCCATTATGGAATTCACAAAAGCTTTCGGTAATACTGGCTTTTCCCTGACGGATCGCTTTAATTTCGGTTCCGGCAAGTTTTATCCCGGCAATATATTTATCTAAAAATTCGAAATTGAACTTCGCTTTCCTATTCCTAATATTAATGGCATTCTTCATACGCCCACAAAAATACAAGCTTTCGTCTAAAAATTTCCTAATGCGAATTTAAAACTTCTCTGAATAGGGCTTAAATTTCTATATTTGTGCTCCGAGATCGTATTTTATGAAAAAGTTATTCCCCCTGTTTTTACTTTTAGCTTTTATAGCCTGCTCAAAAAAATCTAAAGATCCAAGTGCACAGGAAATTGTTAACAAAGCAATTGAAAATACCGGCGGGGATCTTTATTCCAACGCTGAAATTTCCTTCACCTTTAGAAATAGAAATTACCGAAGTATCCGCAGAGGCGGAAAGTTTTTATACGAGCGAACCATGATCGATTCTATTGGAGATACGATAGTAGATAAATTGAGCAATGTTGGTTTGGAAAGGATGGTAAATGATTCTGTGGTAGAAGTAGCAGATTCTCTGGTAATGCCTATAAGCAATTCGGTAAATTCCGTGCATTATTTTGTACTGATTCCATTTGGATTGGATGCTCCCGCGGCGAATAAAAAATTGTTGGGGAAAGACAGTATTTTTGATAAGGAATATTACGAAATTGAAGTTACCTTTTCAGAGAAGGGTGGTGGTACAGATCATGAGGATGAATATGTTTACTGGATCGATACGCAGGATTATAGTATCGATTATCTTGCTTATAATTTTGAGGTTAATGACGGCGGAATACGGTTCAGAAAAGCGGTAAATCCAAGAATAATTGAAGGAATTAAATTTGTTGATTACGAAAATTATAAATATCGTAAACTGGAAACCCCATTAAAGGCCCTGGATAGTCTTTTTGAAACCAATGATCTTGATAAGGTTTCAGATATTATAACTGAAGATATTAAAGTAAAAATTGGCCGCTAATTAATGTACAAGACTTTATGTGTCTTTTTCCCGTCAGGAAGTATCTCCACGATAAATAAAGCGCCATTCTGCGAATCGTCTATATTTTCATAAACGGAATCTCCTAAAATAGCATTTACAAACATGGGAGTGGTATTACTATGACCTACCACCAGGATCGTTTTCCCTTTAGTCCCAGCTTCAAAATCCTGATCAAATAATTTATTCGGGTCATAACCCAAATTTTTTAATTTTTTTGAATTAGCTGTGGGCATAGCGGTTTGCATGGTTCTTTTATAGGGAGTACTATAAATGGCGTCAAATTTTACCGCATCAAAAACTTCGGCCCATTTATTCGCTCTTTCCATACCTTCAGCATTTAATTCCGGATCTTCATTTGTAGGATCACTGCGATCCTTTTCCGCATGCCTGATCAAATAGTAGGTGGTGATCTCTTCGGAAGCTTCTTTCTGGACATTTGTACATGAACTGAAGGCAACGAGTAAAATTAAGAGGAGCTTTTTCATATTATTTTTTGAATTTTATCTGAAGTAATATAAACTGGTTCAATTGCTTCACAAAGGAATTAAAGTTATTATCGGAAACCAATATCAAACTTTGTTGGCCATTCTCAAGTTTTGGCCCCAGCGTCATCCCTTCAATATTATCGATTATTTTATTGGTAAGTTGCTTTTTTACCTTTTTAAAATTAAACCGAAGTTGCTTCTCTGCAAACCTGTATTTTTCTCCTTTCAATTGTTCCAGGTTGAGAATATTGGTAGCATTTTCGGCATTTACGCTAAAGATTTTTATGGTGTTTCCGTGAGAACCATAACCTGCGGAATAGGACCTTTCCATGATTAGAAATTGATCCGGTTCATATTCAATAATCTCAACCGCTCCATTTACGGCGAAGTAATTAATGGGCAATTTGGCAATCCCGTCAAGGTTATAGGCAAATTCCTTGACCGCATTTCCTTCCAGATCATATTTGGTAATTCTAACAGGCGTTTTTGTGGGGAACACCTTAGATTTGGAACCATCTTTTTCCAGGACGGTTTCAGTAGCCACCCAGTATCCCAATCCATCAGCGCTTTTCGATAATCCTTCAAAAACACCGTTATTTCTTGGATGTTGTTTACCTTCGGCGGTAAAATGAGCAGGAATTTTGAACTGATTTTCAATCTTACCTTCTGTAGAAATAATATAGATTCCCGGATCATTTTGGTTGGAAATTAGACCCTCGCTGCTCACGATAAAATTGCCGTTTTCCAACACACGAATCCCTTCAAGGTCTAAAACCCGATGCGTTGTTTTTTCAATTTTTAACACTTCGGAAAATCTTATGATATCTATCTTATTATTGAAAATGTCAATCTGTAATTTATAAATTCGTGGAAGGGAGGAATCATCACAAACTAAATAATAATTGCCCTGAAAATAGTCAATTCCGGAAAGTCCGCCAATTTTGGTTTCTTCAAATTGAACTTCCGTAGGCTTGAGTACATATTCATCCAGAAATTTAATTTCAATATCTTCCGTATGAACTTTCCTGGAAACCCCACAGCCTGAAAGCGATACCAATAAAATTATTAAAAGATATATTTTCATAAATTCAAAAATAACAATTGTTTAAGATAATTATGTGAGATTCTTAGGAATGCTTAAAGTTTGATAATAGTAATTTAGGATACAACAATAAATCAAAAGTTATGAATGATGATCAATTAGAAGGTAAGTGGAAACAAATTAAAGGAGAATTCAAACAGAAATACGGAAGTATTACTGATGATGATTTCACTTATGCCGAAGGAAAATTTGACGAAATGCTCGGTCGTATGCAGGAAAAAACCGGTAAGACCAAAGAAGAGTTAAAAAGGGAAATAGATAGATGGTAGTTGAAACCCATCATATATTAAAAAAGGCGATCAAAATTTTGATCGCCTTTTTTATTGAATAAAAAATTTCTTGAAATCGACTATCCCCGAGGCAGAGCCGTCGGGGAATTATTTAAATTAAAACTAAAATTATTTCTTTTCTTCTAACTGCTCCTGATTTCTAAAAACCAGTTCATCATTAAATTCATCCAGCAGAATAATACTGTCAGTTGTAATGTCCCCGGAAAGGATTTCTTTGGAAAGTTTATTCAATACTTCCCGCTGAACCACCCTTTTTACCGGTCTTGCGCCAAATTGTGGATCGAATCCCCTCGCAGCAAGAAAATTGATAGCCTCTTCAGTAGCATCTAAAACAATTCCCTGTTTCCCCAGCATTTTCTGTACACCTTTAATCTGAAGTTTTACGATCTGTCTTATGTTTTTGTGAGAAAGCGGACTAAACATCACGATATCGTCGATCCTATTGATAAATTCCGGACGCACTGTTTGTTTTAAGAGCCCCAGTACTTCAACTTTGGCCGCTTCCATTGCAGTATCGGCATCCTTAATCGTTTCATATTTCTCCTGAATAATATGGCTTCCCATATTCGAAGTCATTATGATGATGGTATTCTTAAAATCGGCTACACGACCTTTATTATCGGTTAAGCGACCTTCATCCAGCACTTGTAACAAAATATTAAAAGTATCTGGATGTGCTTTTTCTATCTCATCTAATAAAACCACAGAATAGGGTTTTCTTCGAACGGCTTCCGTAAGTTGTCCCCCTTCATCATAACCCACATATCCCGGAGGTGCGCCTACCAATCTACTCACGGCATGCCGCTCCTGGTATTCACTCATATCGATCCTGGTCATCGCAGACTCATCATCAAATAAATATTCAGCAAGCGCTTTGGCTAACTCGGTTTTACCAACTCCGGTAGTACCAAGGAATAAAAAAGAACCAATTGGCCTGTTTTGATCCTGTAGTCCGGCACGGCTTCTGCGCACCGCATCACTCACGGCGATGATCGCTTCTTCCTGTCCAACCACACGTTTATGTAAATCCTGTTCCAAATGCAGCAATTTCTCGCGATCGCTTTGCAACATTTTGGTTACCGGAATTCCGGTCCATTTTGCCACCACTTCGGCAATATCTTCATTAGTAACTTCTTCCTGAATTAAGGATTTTCCATCTTTCTGTTCCGCTACCTGTTTTTGAAGTTGCTCCAGTTTTTCCTGGGCTTCTTTAATTTTTCCGTAGCGAATTTCCGCAACTTTACCATAATCTCCTTCACGCTCTGCTCTTTCAGCTTCAAGCTTGAAATTTTCGATATCCGACTTTGTATTCTGAATATTATCTACAATTTCTTTTTCACTCATCCAGCGCGCATGCAAATCGTTTCGCTCTTCCTTGAGATTAGCAAGATCTGCTCGTAAAGACTTTAATTTAGATTCGTCTTTTTCACGTTTAATCGCCTCGATTTCTATTTCCAGCTGCATGATCTTTCGATCCAAAACATCAAGTTCTTCTGGTTTGGAATTGATTTCCATTCTTAATTTGGAAGCGGCCTCATCCATCAGGTCAATCGCTTTATCTGGCAGAAATCTATTCGTTATGTAGCGTTGCGATAATTCTACCGCGGCGATAATCGCTTCATCTTTGATCCTTACTTTATGATGAGTTTCATATTTTTCCTTGATTCCGCGGAGGATAGAAATAGCACTTTCCACATCTGGTTCTTCCACGATCACTTTTTGAAAACGTCGCTCCAAGGCTTTATCTTTTTCAAAATATTTCTGATATTCATCCAGTGTGGTCGCTCCAATCGCTCTCAGCTCACCTCTGGCCAATGCTGGTTTTAAAATGTTGGCTGCATCCATTGCGCCCTGGCCGCCTCCGGCACCCACCAGAGTATGGATCTCATCAATAAAAAGAACAATATTTCCGTCGCTGCCGGTTACTTCTTTAATCACGGCTTTCAATCGTTCCTCAAATTCACCTTTGTATTTAGCCCCGGCGATAAGTGCCCCCATATCCAGGGAATAAATCCTCTTATCTTTTAGGTTTTCCGGAATATCCCCATCTACAATTCTATGGGCCAATCCTTCAGCAATGGCAGTTTTCCCGGTTCCGGGTTCACCAACCAGCATGGGATTATTTTTAGTCCTTCTGGAGAGGATTTGTAAAATTCTGCGAATCTCTTCATCCCGACCAATTACGGGGTCCAGTTTTCCTTCCTCCGCAAGTTTATTCAGGTTACGTGCATATTTATCCAGGGAATTGTAAGTTTCTTCTGCGCTTTGGGAAGTCACCCTATCCCCCTGGCGTAACTCATCTATTGCAGCTCGCAAACCTTTCTCAGTAGCGCCCTGATCTTTTAAAACCTGTGCTACTTTACTGGAAGATTTGAAGATTGCCAGGACTAAATGCTCTATGGAAACATATTCATCGTTCATCTTTTTGGCAATAGTAGAAGCTTCATTTACCGTTTTGGAAGCTTCCCGGGAAAGCATGATATCGCCTCCGCTCACCTTCGGAAAACTTTCTAAATTCCTATCGAGAATTTGAGAAAAAAGATTTACGTTAATGTTCAGTTTTTTCAGCAAAAATGGGATCACATTTTCATCTACCATCATCATGGCTTTGAAAATATGCTCGTTTTCTATTTGCTGGTGGCCCATCTCCTGCGCAAGCTGCTGTGCCTGCTGAATAGCCTCCTGTGATTTTATAGTAAAATTATTAAAGTTCATTTTCTAAATTTTTAATTCCATAATTCAATTTATATACCAGCTCCTTAAAATGCCATAAAGTCAGACACGATGCGGTTTTTAAAGACAAAAAGGCAGTTTATATTAATTTAATGAGAATAATGCTAATTTGATTATAAGCTCGATTTTAAGATGGGGAATAGCATCCTATAAAGAACCTGTATAGATCATTATCATTAAACTAATTGCATAAATAATATATGGAATAAAATGGAAATGAATTTAAATCCATGGTCACAATTCTTTCTAAAAATTAATGAAGCATTTATTTCATTTCAATATTCGTGATTAAACTTTTATCTTCGCAAAAAAAGAAATGGGATTATTTGATAAAATGTTCAATGCTGAAAAGAAAGATAACCAGGAAATGAAGAACAAAACTCCGTGGATTGATCTTAATTCTATAGATCAGTTGGATGAGATTGAGAACAGGTCTGAAGAAAGGACCGTAGCTATTTTGAAACATTCCACTACCTGTGGGATTAGCAGAATGGTTTTAAAAATGTTCGAATCAGATTATGATCTGGATAAGGACGAAGCTATAGATCTTTACTTTTTAGACTTAAAATCTCACAGAGATATTTCCAACGCCATTGCAGAAAAATTTAGGGTAAGACATGAAAGTCCGCAGTTGATCGTTCTAAAAAATAGGGAAGTAGTGCACCATTCTTCTCACCAGGCTATTTCAGCAAATAAATTGAAAGAACTGGTTTAATTTCCGAGTTGTCATCCTGAACTTGTGTCAGGATCTACAAAGATGTAAAATAAAAAATCAAGAAGCTGAAACAAGTTCAGCCTGACTCAAAATATTGAAGATAAAAAGCCCGGTTTTCTACCGGGCTTTTTATCAAATAAATTATTTCTTTTTCGGTTGAAATACAGGGAGGAGTTTGGTGCTTACTTCTCCAAAGCCTATACGCCTGTCTTTTCCTTTACAGTATCCACGCATGATTACTGTATCATTATCCTGAATAAATTTTCGTTCCGAGCCATCTTTCAATTTTATGGGTTTTTCACCGCGCCAGGAAAGTTCCAGCATCGATCCATATGTGTCTGGGGTAGGTCCTGAAATTGTTCCTGAACCCATCATATCCCCTGAATTTACCGGGCAACCATTAATGGTATGATGCGCAAGTTGCTGACTCATATTCCAGTACATATGTTTGAAATTAGATTTACTCACCACCGTTTCTTCTTTGTCCTCCGGCTGAATGGAAACTTCTAAATGAATATCAAAACTTTTCTTTCCTGAAAATTTTAGGTATGGCAATAATTCTTTTTCCGGCTCGGGGCTTTTAATTCTGAAGGGTTCCAAAGCATCCATAGTGACAATCCATGGAGAAATGGATGAGGCAAAATTCTTTGCTAAAAATGGCCCTAAGGGCACATACTCCCATTTTTGGATATCCCTGGCACTCCAGTCATTAAACAATACCATCCCGAAAATATACTCTTCAGCCTCATCAACCGGAATAGGTTCACCAAGATGATTGGCATCTGTGGTGATAAAGGCCATTTCCAGTTCAAAATCCACTAATTTGGAAGGGCCAAAGACAGGTTCAGTAGCACCAGCAGGCATGGTTTGTCCTTGTGGTCTATGCACCGGAATTCCGCTGGGAATAATGGAAGAACTTCTTCCGTGATAACCTACCGGAATATGAAGCCAGTTTGGCAACAAGGCATTATCGGGATCACGGAACATGGTTCCTACATTCGTGGCGTGTTCTTTAGAAGAATAAAAATCGGTATAATCTCCTACCTGTACAGGCAGTTGCATTTCAATTTCATCTAAAGTAAAAAGCACGGTATTACGATGATCTTTATGGTCTTTTAGCTTTGTGTTTTTTTCGTCAAAAATTTCAGCAATTCTATTTCTAACCAGGCGCCAGGTCTTTTTTCCGTCAGAAATAAAATCATTCAGGGTATCCTGTAAAAAAATATCATCGGTTAAAGGAATTCCTTCGAAATAACCCAGTTGATGGAGAGCCCCAAGGTCTATGGCGTAATCGCCAATTCTGGTTCCTATAGTTATTACATCATCACGGGTAAGGAATACCCCAAAAGGAATGTTTTGGATAGGAAAATCGGTGTCTTCCGGAATTTCCAGCCAGGTTTTTCTTTTTGGATCGTTTGCTGTAATAGGCATATGAAATGTTGGTTTTTTGTTAAAATCTATTCATCCAAATATATTATTTTAATGTAATTAACCGAATGTATTTGCTACTTTTGTCGAATATTTAACGTAAAAAATAGTGATGCAACGAGACTCTCAGATTTTTGATCTAATTGCGCAGGAGAAAGAGCGCCAACTAAATGGATTAGAACTTATTGCAAGTGAAAATTTTGTAAGTGATGCTGTGCTTGAAGCAGCAGGATCTGTCTTAACCAATAAATATGCTGAAGGCTACCCCGGAAAGCGCTACTATGGTGGTTGTGAGGTGGTAGATAAGGTTGAACAACTTGCCATTGATAGATTAAAGGAATTATTTGGAGCAGAATATGCGAATGTGCAACCACATTCCGGTTCACAGGCAAATACGGCAGTTTTCCATACCTGCTTGAAGCCGGGGGACAAATTCCTTGGTTTTGATCTGGCGCATGGCGGACATTTAACACATGGTTCCCCGGTGAATTTCTCAGGGAGATTGTACAATCCTGTTTTTTACGGGGTAGAGAAGGAGACCGGTAGGCTGGATTATGATAAAATTGCAGAACTGGCCAAAAAAGAAAAACCAAAAATGATTATCGCGGGAGCTTCAGCTTATTCGCGTGAGATCGATTATAAAAGATTTAGGGAAATCGCAGATAGCGTTGGAGCAATATTATTTGCTGATATTGCCCATCCTGCGGGCTTGATCGCCAAGGGTCTATTAAGTGATCCTTTACCACATTGCCATATTGTTTCATCAACTACACATAAAACCTTACGTGGGCCAAGAGGAGGAATTATCTTAATGGGCAAGGATTTTGAAAATCCCTTTGGTGAAAAATTGAAAAATGGAAATCCAAAAATGATGTCCGCAATGCTGAATTCAGGGATTTTTCCCGGAAATCAGGGAGGACCCCTCGAGCATATTATCGCGGCTAAAGCGGTGGCTTTTGGCGAAGCGCTTACGGAAGAATTTTTGCATTACACCGTACAGGTAAAGAAAAATGCGGAAGTCATGGCCAAAGAATTTGTGGACAAAGGCTATGATATCATATCCGGCGGAACCGATAATCATATGATGCTGATCGATCTTCGGAATAAAAATGTGAGTGGAAAAGAAGCGGAGGAAGCTTTAGGTAAAGCTGAAATTACCGTGAATAAAAACATGGTTCCTTTTGATGATAAATCACCTTTTGTGACTTCAGGAATTCGCATTGGCACGGCGGCAATCACCACCCGTGGTTTAAAAGCAGCTGATATGAAAACCGTGGTAGATCTTATCGATCGCGTGATCCAAAATATCGACAATGAAACGGAACTGGAAGCAGTAAAAGAAGAAGTTCATAGTTTGATGGAGGGAAGGCCACTTTTTAAGATGTAGGGTAATTTAAAGTTCAAAGTTCAAAGTTTCAGATTTTGAATTTTGAATTCGAAATTTTCCAGCATCTAGCCTCTAACTTCCAACTTATTTCTGAAACAGGCTGATCATTTCTGCTGAAATCTTTGCGGGTTTTTTAGTTCCAGCATGCATTAAGCACCAAATCGTTTTTGCTTCCAAGATCACCTGCCCATTTTCTATATTTTTAATGATCACATGTCTTTGTGAAGTCACATGCGTGGTTTCATCAACATAGGTTTGCATGGAAAGCTGGTCAGTTAGAAAAGCCTGTTTTTTATAATCGATCTCATGTTTTACCACGATCCAGAAAAAATCTTTTTTTTGCTCTTCCGTAGCGCGCGATTCCCAATCTTCTTCTGCAACATCCTGTACCCATTGCACAAACTGTACATTATTCACATGCTGCTGATTATCTAAATGTGATTTTTCGACAGTAAGGGTCTTTTCGTAAATATCGGGATTTACCTCCATTATTTTTCGATAAGTCTAATTTCGAAAACTGTATCCCACCTTTTTCCGGTGACAAAGATCTGATCGGTTTCCGGTTTATAAGCGATTCCGTTTAAAACATCATTATTGGTATCGAGGCTGGATTTATTGCCAATTTCATCTATAAGACCTTTAAAATTGATCAAGCCTTCTATCGCCCCATTTTTAGGATTGATGATGGCTACGCTTGGGAATTGGTAGGTATTTGCATAAATTTTCCCCTGGATCCATTCCAGCTCGTTGAATTTAGATTTTACTGAAGTATTGGTGGTTGGCTGGATATAATAGGTTTCCGTCATGTTTTCTGGATTAAGGATCCAGATCTTTTCTGTGCCGTCACTTTTATAGATTTTTTGGCCATCATTGCATAAACCCCATCCTTCTTCACTTTGATTATAGGCGAAACTGCCGGTTTTTTTGAAATCATTCAGATTATAAATAAATCCTATACCTTCTTTCCAGGTAAGCTGATACAATTTGTCATTCAAGATCGTGAGGCCTTCTGCAAAATACTGCTCATCTATTTTTATCTCCTCCAGCACTTTCCCGTCTTTAAGCTGTACTTTTCTCAATTTAGATTTTCCATATTGCCCAATACTTTCATAAAGGGTGTCACCATGAAATTCAAATCCCTGCGTATACGCTTCAACATCATGCGGATAAGTATTTATAATTTCGTAGGTGTAAATTTTAGGAGCAACATTGTTTAAAATTTTTAGATCCTTTTTTAAACTATCTTTTTTCCCTTCATAATAAACTATTGCAGTTAAGGATTGATTTCCAAGTTTCGCTTTATTAAGGTCTAACTGAATGTGATCCAACTTTCTTGAAGAAGACATATAATCCTTGCCAATAAATACCGCTACAGAATCTACTGTTTTTTGCTGATCATTTTTGATGGAAAAAGTTAGGGTTTCGTTATTGACAATAGTTGTTTTTCCATCGATTTTTAAAGAAAAATCAGATTTATTCTTACCGGAATTACTTCCGCAGGAAAAAATAAAAAGGTTTAAAATTAAGAGTAACAGGAAGTTAAAAAATTTCTTCATCACATGGGATTAATTAGGTCGCTAAAATAGCCAATTCACCTAAAAAAATCCTTGCCTAAACATACAAAGATTGTATATTTGCACCGGCAAGTCCCACACAACCAGCTCCTGCTGAATCCCCCAGGGCGGGAACGCAGCAAGGGTAGGCGGTCGTAGCGGTGTGATGTGGGTCGCTTGCCATTTTTTGTTTCTACACAATTCCTAAATTTATTGCATATTTGTGCGATATGGCTCAAGGAAAATCTTCAAAAAAGGTAGTTTTTATAACTGGTGCTTCTTCAGGGATTGGTAAATCTATTGCCAACTATTTAGCTGAAAAAGGATTTATGGTTTATGGAACCAGCCGAAACCCAAAACCCGATACTT
This sequence comes from Gramella sp. AN32, assembly GCF_023718305.1. Classification (GTDB taxonomy): domain Bacteria; phylum Bacteroidota; class Bacteroidia; order Flavobacteriales; family Flavobacteriaceae; genus Christiangramia; species Christiangramia antarctica. The sequence continues at coordinate 160,624 of NZ_QEYO01000001.1, read as the reverse complement.
CGTTACATTTTAGTCTTATACCACTGGATGTTACGGAAGAGAACACCATAAAATCAGCAATTTCTAGCATAGTCGAAAAAGAAGGGCAAATTGATGTTTTGATCAATAACGCCGGGGTTGGCATTACTGGCCCTATCGAAGAAACTCCTGAAGATGAAATCAAAAAAGCTTTTGAGACCAATTATTTCGGTCCACTTAATATGATCAAACATGTTTTACCGGTAATGCGTAATCAAAATGTAGGATTGATCATTAATATTACTTCTATTGCCGGATATATGGGTCTTCCATACCGCGGAATTTATTCGGCCACGAAAGGTGCTTTGGCTATCACCACAGAGGCTTATCGTATGGAGTTAAAACAATTCAACATCAAAATGACCAATATCGCTCCAGGAGATTTTGCTACCAATATTGCTGCCGGAAGATATCATGCGCCATTGCTGAATTCTTCGCCATATAAAAAAGATTACGGTAAAACCCTGGAGATCATGAATGAGCATGTGGATGCGGGAAAGGATCCTGATATTATGGCCAAAGCAGTTTACGAAGTTATTCAAACTGAAGAGCCGGCAGTACATTATAAAGTAGGGGAGTGGCTTCAGAAATTCTCCGTAAGGCTTAAGGGGATTCTTCCCGATAAAATGTATGAGAAAATGTTGTTGAAACACTATAAATTGTAATTTTGAATTTTACGAAATAAAAACTTAAAATAAACTTATTATGAAATTTTTTATAGATACCGCAAATCTTGATCAAATTAAAGAAGCCCAGGATTTAGGTGTATTAGATGGCGTTACCACAAATCCTTCTCTAATGGCGAAAGAAGGGATTACCGGGAAAGACAACATTTTTAAGCATTACACCAAAATTTGTGAACTGGTAGATGGGGATGTGAGTGCTGAAGTTATTGCGACAGATTTTGATGGTATTGTAAGGGAAGGTGAAGAGCTTGCTGAACTACACGAGCAAATCATCGTGAAAGTTCCTATGATCAAGGAAGGGGTAAAGGCCTTAAAATATTTCAGTGATAAAGAAATCAAGACGAATTGTACGCTTGTTTTTTCAGCGGGTCAAGCCTTACTGGCAGCTAAGGCAGGTGCCACATATGTATCACCATTTATTGGAAGACTGGATGATATTTCCACAGATGGTTTAAACCTAATTGCAGATATTCGTTTGATCTATGATAATTATGGTTTTGAAACCCAAATCCTGGCCGCTTCCATAAGACATACCATGCATGTTATCGAATGTGCCAAATTAGGTGCAGATGTGATGACCGGGCCGCTTTCTTCTATAGAAGGATTGCTAAATCACCCTTTAACCGATAGTGGTTTGGAGAAATTCCTGGCAGATTATAAAAAAGGCAATCAATAAAAAATATCAACTTCAGAAAAGAAAAGCCACTTACATGTGGCTTTTTTGTTCTTTAATAAATTTTTGAAGTTCAATCTCGAACTCCGGAGTTCCAAACTGTGTGTCTCCAACGGCAATAGTTCCGTCAGGATTCACCAGAAGAACTTTATTGAGGTATTTTTTATAAGATACTTTGCTATTTAAGCGGTTAGAAATCTGGTATTCCGATGCCTTATCATAGTCGAAAGTTTCTAAAGTCCTTAACCATTCTTCCCGCTCTCCCATATCCAGATTGATACCATTAAATTCAATCTCCGGATATTTGATCCTTAGATCTCGAATAATTTTATGTTGCCAGCGATGGTGGGCAGGCGAATATAAAGACCACGCATAATTTACGGTAGGTTTGTTTATCACTTCCCCCCAACTTGTTAATTCCCCCTGAGCATTAGTTATCTTGATTTCGCTTAGACTTGAACCTTTAAAATAGCTCTTTTGCATATCAGCCAGATCTACCGCCTCCTGATATTTAGAATATTCTATCCTTTTTAATAATTGAAGAATGGAGTCTATACGGTTATCATTTTCAGCTTTGGTAATACTTTGTTGGGCAAGCCGGTCTATAAACTCATTTTTTAATGTGCGTAGGGTAGAGATGGAATCTATTAATTCCATTCTCCTGGCCATATTCTTGAAACTGTTCAAATTAAAACAATCGGGATGATCGTTTTCATCTTTCGTACAACGCTGGATCGATTTATTCTTCAGATAATCATCGATAAGATTCGTATAAACGTAGTAATCTTCCAATTTGGAATCACTGAAATTGATATCTTCTCTATATTTAAAGAAGGAATCAGGAAAATCATCAGCCAGTCTTTTATAATATTTATGGATCAAAAGGCTATAGCGCTCTCTCAGGTCATAATATTCATAGTCAATGGTTGATCTTGCAATCTCAAAAAATTCTTCTGAAAAGTCTGCACGATCACTTAGTTCTTCTAAGTCTTTAATTCTTTTTTCTTTAATAGAATCGGTTATAACAGCGAAGTCTTCTGGGGGGATTTTATAATATTTAAGAATAAGATTATTATCCTTCTGATTCTTCAAAAACATATCCAGTAAAAAACTGCTTTTTTCTGAACCTTTTCCACTAAAGTTTAAGGTGTTGTCGAAATCGATCGTATTAACATAAATAAGGACACTATCGCCTGGTTCAAGGTACATGATCTGACTTTCAGGCATATGTTTAAATGCATAAATACCTTCAGAAAGGGTGTCGTAACGTTTGCCGAATTGATTTCTGCGGTTTAAATATAAAGTATCAAAAGACTTATTCGAACGACTTAATACGATATAATCGGTTTCAGGATTTTGAATTTGCCCACCTATGTAGATGGAATCATCATTGGAATTTGAATGATTGCATCCACAAATTAGGAGAAATATACCCAGAAATGTGAGAAATCGATAGATCATAAAATGTATTGGGACCGAAGCCTGTCGGAATAGACTTCGAATTATGCCAAATATATTGGTAGGTTATAAATTGCCATGTTAATCGACCGTTAAAACATATTTTTAAAACGTTAATATTTCGCTTTAAGCTTGATTATAATTACTTTTGCAAAAAAATTACTTTTATGCTTTCAGTTTCTAATCTTTCAGTACAATTCGGTAAAAGAATTTTATTTGATGAAGTGAATACTGCCTTTACACAGGGCAATTGTTATGGGATAATAGGAGCCAACGGTGCCGGAAAATCTACCTTTCTGAAAATCCTTTCAGGAAAATCTGATCCTACTTCGGGTCATGTACATTTGGAACCAGGAAAAAGAATGTCGGTTCTGGAACAGGACCATAATGTGTATGATGATTATCCGGTTTTAGAAACAGTGCTTCGTGGGAACCAACCGCTTTTCAAGGTTAAAAGTGAAATGGATGCGCTGTATGCCGATTATTCCGATGAAAATGCAGACAGGATTGGGGAACTTCAGGTAAATTTTGAAGAAATGGACGGCTGGAATGCTGAAAGTAATGCGGCAGCCATGCTTTCTAATTTAGGGATAAAAGAAAATGTTCATTATACTCTGATGAAAGACCTGGACGGGAAACAGAAAGTGAGGGTACTTCTAGCGCAGGCCTTATTTGGAACGCCAGATGTGTTGATCATGGATGAGCCTACGAACGACCTGGATTATGAAACCATCTCCTGGCTGGAAAATTTCCTGGCAAATTATGATAATACCGTAATTGTGGTTTCCCATGACCGGCACTTTTTAGATTCAGTTTGTACACATATTTCTGATATCGACTTCGGGAAGATCAATAACTACAGTGGAAATTATACCTTTTGGTATGAGTCTTCCCAACTTGCCGCAAGACAAAGAGCTCAGCAAAATAAAAAAGCTGAAGAAAAGAAAAAGGAACTTCAGGAATTTATTTTAAGATTTAGCGCCAACGTTGCGAAAAGTAAACAGGCCACTTCCAGAAAGAAAATGATCGAAAAACTAAATATTGAAGATATCAAGCCTTCCAGCCGAAGATATCCGGCAATTATTTTCGATAGGGATAGGGAAGCCGGGGATCAAATCCTGAATATTGAAAATCTAAGCGCAAGCTTAGAAGGGGAAACACTTTTTAAAAATATAAATATTAACCTGGCCAAGGGTGATAAAGTAGTAGTGTATTCTAAAGATTCCAGAGCAACTTCTGCTTTTTATCAAATTATAAGCGGAAACGAAAAACCTGAAGGGGGGAAATTCTCCTGGGGGGTTACCACCTCACAATCTTATTTACCAGCAGATAATTCAGAATTTTTTAATAGTGATTTAACCCTGGTAGACTGGTTACGGCAATGGGCAAAAACTGAAGAAGAAAGGGAAGAAGTCTATATTCGTGGCTTTCTTGGAAAAATGTTGTTTAGTGGGGAAGAAGCCTTGAAAACCTGCCGGGTACTTTCCGGAGGTGAAAAAGTAAGGTGTATGCTAAGCCGAATGATGATGACTCGTGCCAATGTGCTCATGCTGGACGAACCTACCAACCATTTAGATCTGGAATCTATTACCGCATTCAACAATTCTTTGAAGAATTTTAAGGGAACTGTGCTTTTTACCACGCATGACCATGAATTTGCGCAAACCGTGGCCAATCGTGTGATCGAATTAACGCCGGGTGGGGTAATTGATCGTTATTTATCTTTCGATGAATATATGAGTGATAAATCTATTAAAGAGCAAAGAGAAAAAATGTATGCCGTAACGGCATAATTGTTTTATTCTGATATAAAAGCCTGAAGTTGACTTCAGGCTTTTTTTATAGAAAACCTTCCAGCAGCCAGTATTTATTTCAATTCAAAAAAACCTGCATCCCGGTGAGGAAATGCAGGCAATAACAGTATTATCCCAGTTAACACTAACCATCAAAGCTAACGGCACAATACTGTAAGTTCCGGAACTCAATTTAAAGACCTGAAGTTGGCAGAATTGTTACACTTTTTTTTATTTACATTTATATAATGAAAAAGAAAACACTTGTTTTAGGGGCTTCCCTAAATCCTGCAAGGTATTCCTACCTGGCCATTGAAAGGCTTACGCGGTACAACCAGCCCGTTGTGGCAGTTGGTTTAAGAAAAGGAGAAATTTTTGATGTAGCTATTGAAAATGAACAGATTGATTTTAAAGATGTTCATACAATTACGCTATATCTCAATGCAAAGAGGCAAACCGAATATTATGATTACATCCTTTCCTTAAATCCAAAAAGGATCATTTTTAACCCGGGAACTGAAAATCCTGAGCTTTATAATTTGCTGCGGAAAAACAACATCAAATTCGAAAATGCCTGTACATTAGTGATGCTTTCTTGTAATCAATACTAATCCCAGAAAGGTTAGAAAACCATTCAGAATTAAAATAAAGAAACCAAATTCAAAGCCAAACCAGGCCAGGCTGTGCATGCTTATAAAATAAGATAAAACTGGGGCAGCGATGGCAACCAGTGGCACAAGTTTGTCTTTTACCTGCAGTTTTGTGAACAACCCAAAACTATACAGGCCTAACAATGGACCATACGTATAACCGGCAAACTGGAATAATTTATTGATCACACTTTTATCGGCAATGGCATATTTGAAGATGAGCATCACGATGATTAATAAAAGTGAAATAGCAATATGAATTTGTTTTCTGACTCTAATTTGTTTTTTCTCATCATACTTTTTTTCAATATCCAAAATATCGATACTAAAGGAAGTTGTTAAGGCAGTAAGAGCACTATCTGCACTGGAATAAGCCGCGGCAATAAGTCCCAGGATAAAAAATATAGCCACCGCCAGTCCTAGTTCCCCGCTCGCGGCGATAGCAGGAAAAAGGTCATCTTTCTTCTCGATAACCCCATTAATTTCAGCATAATCTGTAAGTAATAAACCTAGTGCCAGGAAGAGAAAATTGGCAAAAACAAGCACAATGGTAAACCAAAGCATGTTCTTCTGGGCATCTTTTAACGAGCGGCAGGTTAGGTTTTTTTGCATCATATCCTGATCCAGCCCGGTCATCACAATGGCTATAAATGCACCCGATAAGAATTGTTTCACGAAATGATCCTTACTTTTCCAGTCGTCAAAGAAAAAGATTTTGGAATGCTCGCTTTCGCTTAGGTAATTGAAGAAACTTCCCAGGGTGATCCCCAGGTTTTCAGAAATAAAATAAATGGAAATTCCCAGAGCCATTAACATAAACAGCGTTTGCAGGGTATCTGTCCATATAATTGTTTTAATTCCGCTCCTAAAAGTGTATAGCCAAATAAGTAATATAGTAAGAGTAACAGTTACATAATAGGGTACACCCATCGCATCGAACACGATTAATTGCAAAACATTCGCTACAAGGAATAACCTAAAACTCGCCCCAACAACCCTTGATAAAAGGAAAAATGAAGCCCCGGTTTTATAAGAAGCATTCCCAAACCTACTTTCCAGATAGGTATAAATCGAGGTAAGGTTCATCTTATAATAGAGCGGAAGAAGCACCTGGCCAATGACAGCGTAACCCACAGTATAACCAAGGACTACCTGGAAGTAACTAAACGAATCTGCTTCCACCGTGCCGGGAATCGAAATAAAGGTAACGCCGCTTAAAGTAGCGCCAATCATTCCAAATGCAACCAGGTACCATGGAGCCTGTTTATTCGCCTTGAAGAATTCAGCATTACTTCCTCCCCTACCTGTGAAAAATGAGATAGTAATTAAGACAATAAAATAGAGGGCGATAAGGATTAATACTTGATACGGCTGCATGCAAAAAAGTTAGAGTGGGCAATTTACAAATTATGTACAAAGTAAATTCATGAGTCAAAAAAATCATAAATTCGCGTATGGATTTTTCTTCAAAATTATTGGAGCAGGCAGTAGATGAGGTTTCTCAATTGCCAGGGATTGGGAAAAGAACTGCTTTAAGATTGGTACTCCATCTTCTGAAACAACCGGAAAGCCAGACTGTCCAACTTTCAGAAGCCCTGCTGAATTTGCGAAAAAACATCAAACTCTGTGAAAATTGTTTCAATATAAGTGATACACAGCTTTGCGAGATTTGCGCGAACACTTCCCGAAATTCAGAAATTGTATGCGTGGTAGAGGATATTCGCGACGTGATGGCTATAGAAAACACCAATCAGTATAGAGGATTGTATCACGTTTTGGGTGGAAAAATTAGTCCCATGGATGGCATTGGGCCTTCGCAATTAACCATAAAGCCACTTATCGATAAGGTGCAGGCAGGGAAAGTGGAGGAGCTCATTTTTGCTTTAAGTAGTACGCTGGAAGGTGACACGACCAATTTTTATATTTTCAAACAAATAGAAAGATTGGAAGTGAAAACATCGACCATTGCCCGCGGAATTTCGGTGGGTGATGAACTGGAATATGCTGATGAGATCACGCTGGGTAGAAGTATTACCAACCGCATTCCATTTGAAAATTCACTAAAGAATTAGCTGCTTTTTAAATTTTTTAGATTCTGGAAATTCCTAAAAACATTTTAATATGGACTTTTGAAATCGTAATTTTAGGAGAATTCGTAAGGGATTCTTAATGAAAGATTATCATTAAAAATTAAATTTATTGAATTTTTAATATTTTAAAATTCTTTATTTCATTAAATTCGCAATTGGAGAGCTTAAAATCAATCTTGATTTAACAATATGGCAAAATTTGAATTGAAATTACCCAAAATGGGTGAAAGTGTAGCTGAAGCTACCATTACAAACTGGTTAAAAGAAGTTGGGGATACTATAGAAATGGACGAACCTGTTCTTGAGATCGCTACAGATAAGGTAGATAGTGAAGTGCCCAGTGAAGTTGATGGAAAGCTCATAGAAAAACTCTTTGAAGCTAACGATGTGGTAAAAGTTGGTGATACCATTGCCATTATTGAAATTGAAGGAGATGCGCCGGAGGATAATGATGATTTTGAAGATTCTTCAGATGAACAGAATGATGAGGCTGTAGCTGAAGTAGCATCTTCAGTAGAAAATGCAAAAACCCATACCGCTGCGCCTTCAAAATCTGACTTTTCCGAATCAGATAAATTCTATTCACCTTTAGTAAAAAATATTGCTAAAGAAGAAGGGATCAGTATTGAACAGCTTGAAAAGATTCAGGGATCTGGTAAGGATGGGCGGGTGACCAAAAATGATATTTTTGATTATATAAAGAATAAAGGAACTGAACCAAAGTCTGTAGCGACATCTTCTCAAGCTAATGGCGAATCAATCGATACGAAAAGATTGGAGAAAACGGTGGCGAAGCAGGAAGAAATTATTATTTCAGGAGAAGACCAGATTATTGAAATGAGCAGAATGGGCAAAATGATCGCCCATCACATGCAGGAAAGTATTAAGACTTCAGCACATGTTCAGTCTTTTATAGAAGTTGATGTAACCAATGTCTGGAATTGGAGAAATAAACATAAGAATGAATTTCAGAAGAGGGAAGGAGAGAAATTAACCTTTACGCCAATCTTTATGGAAGCGATCGCTAAGGCGATACGGGATTTCCCCTTGATCAACATTTCCGTAAATCCCGAAGGTACTAAAGTCATTAAAAAGAAAGATATTAATATCGGGATGGCTGCGGCTTTGCCCGATGGTAATTTAATTGTGCCGGTTATCAAAAATGCCGACAGGTTAAATCTTGTGGGGATGGCAAAAGCGGTAAATGATCTTGCCAGCCGTTCCAGAATGAATAAATTAAAACCAGATGAAATCCAGGGTGGGACTTATACCGTAACCAATGTGGGAACTTTTGGAAGTATTATGGGAACTCCCATTATCAATCAGCCGCAGGTGGCAATTTTAGCACTGGGAGCGATTAGAAAAATGCCGGCCGTAATTGAAACCCCGGAAGGTGATTTTATAGGGATTAGATATAAAATGATCCTGTCGCATAGTTATGATCATCGTGTGGTAAACGGCGCAATGGGCGGACAGTTTGTTCAGCGGGTCGCACAATATCTTGAAGGATTTGATAAAGACCGGGAAATTTAAATTTCCGTATAAATAAGAAAAAGTCACTTTTTAGTGGCTTTTTTCTTTTTCCGGAGAATTATTTTAAAAGCGATGCTTCCAAAAATATCCAAAGTTTCAAATTATAGTAACTTTGTATAAAATCAATTAAAATGGAGCTTAAGCTTATCAAACCCATCTGCTTTTTCGATCTTGAAACTACAGGTACCAATATTTCAAAAGACCGCATCGTTGAAATTGCGGTTTTAAAGGTTTATCCTAATGGAAATAAAGAAAGTTATCGCTGGCTGGTAAATCCTGAAATGCCCATCCCCAAAGAAGTAGTGGCAATTCACAAAATCACTGATGAGATGGTGGCCAATGAACCCACTTTTAATCAGCTGGCTTCAAAAGTTCATGATTTGATCAAAGGCTGTGACCTTGGTGGTTATAATTCCAATAGGTTCGATATCCCTTTACTGGCAGAAGAACTGTTGCGCGCCGGTATCGATTTTGAAATGAAAAATGTAGTGGCCGTAGATGTACAAACGATTTTTCATAAAAAAGAACAACGCACCCTTTCTGCTGCCTATCAGTTTTACTGTGGGAAAGACCTTGAAGGCGCACACACCGCTGAAGCCGATACCGAGGCAACTTACGAAGTTTTAAAATCACAGCTGGATAAATATGACGATCTTCAAAATGAGATGAAATGGCTGGCAGATTATAGCGCCCGCAAACGTTTTGCCGATTTTGCCGGATTTATCTCCTATGATAAAAAAGGGAACGAGGTTTTCGCTTTCGGAAAATATAAAGGTAAACTCGTGGAGCAGGTCCTGGAAGATGAACCGGGATATTTCGGCTGGATCCAAAATGCCGATTTTCCTTTATATACCAAAAAAGTCTTAACGGCCATTAAGCTGAAAAAACTCAATAACAAACTTTCCTGATTGAATTCTGTTGCTTTTCCTGTTTCTGAATATTGGTATGTTCGCCCAGACACTAAGCTTAGGGTTCATTTTTTATTATCCGTTAACAGGCTGGCTTCCTGTGGATAACTGGGAGTTTTCTGAAGAGGTTTCCGGAAGGGGTTATGTGGTCCCGGTTTTTAAAATTAAATTGACAGATTAGTTATGAAAATAATTTGCGTTGGCCGTAACTATACGGAACATATCGAGGAATTACAGAACGAGAAACCTAAAGATCCAATTCTTTTTATGAAGCCGGATACTTCGGTCTTACTGAAAAAACAGCCTTTTTTCATTCCAGATTTTTCTGATGATATACATTATGAAGCTGAAGTTTTGATAAAGATCAATAAGATTGGAAAACATATTCAGCAAAAATTTGCCCATAAATATTATGATGAAATTGGTTTGGGACTGGATTTTACCGCGAGGGACCTTCAGGAGCAATTAAAGGAAAAAGGCCTGCCCTGGGAAAAAGCAAAGGGTTTTGATGGAGCGACAGTGATAGGCGAAAAATGGCTTAAAAAATCTACATTTGAAAATATAGACCATTTAAATTTTGAACTTCATAAGAACGAAATGATGGTTCAAAAAGGCGATACACGAAAAATGTTGTGGAAAATTGATGAATTAATTGCCTATATTTCGACTTATTTTACCTTAAAGATTGGTGATATAATTTTTACGGGAACACCTGCAGGAGTTGGAAAAGTTGCTCCGGATGATGTCCTTATAGGTTATCTTGAAGGTAATAAAATGTTTTCAATTAAAATTAAATAAGATTTCATGAGTAATTATAATTTGGACGAGGTTAAAGAAATGGCTGGAGGCGATGATGAATTTATGCTGGTGGTGGTTCAAACATTTTTGGAAGAAATTCCGCCAGACGTAAAGGCCATGGAAGAAGCGATCGCTAATGATAATCCTTCCTTATCTTATCAATATGCCCATAAAATGAAACCAAACCTGCAAATGTTCGGTCTAAATCTTATGGACCAAATCAAGGTTATTGAAGCCTGGTCCAAACAAGGGCAACGTAAGGGTGATGTTCCGGAAGCCGCTCAAATTATTTCGAAAAAGGTGGATCTTGCCTGTGAACAATTAAAAACTGACTTTGATTTGTAATGCTGGCTGAAATTATTACCATTGGCGATGAGATCCTCATTGGCCAGGTCCTGGATTCAAATTCTGCCTATATTGGGAAAGAGCTCAATAAAATAGGGATTTCAGTTTATCAAATAACTTCTATTCAGGATGATCGTAAACAAATTTTAAAAACACTAGCAGAAGCTTCACAACGTGTTGATATAATTCTTATCACAGGTGGTTTAGGTCCTACTAATGACGATATCACTAAAAAATGCCTTTGTGAATTTTTTGATGATACACTGGTTCGGGACGAAAAAACCCTTCGCCATATTGAGCATCTTTTCGAGAAATATATAGATACCCCAATATCAAATTTGAATCGAGATCAGGCATTATTACCTTCAAAAGCGAGCATTCTGCATAATGAATATGGAACCGCCGCTGGAATGTGGTTTAATGAAAACGCTAAAGTTTTTATCTCTATGCCCGGAGTGCCTTATGAAATGAAGGGCTTAATGGAGCGAGAGATCATTCCTAAACTTGTGGAAACATTCGATAGGCCTTATATCATCCATAAAACCATTATAACCCTTGGGCTTGGTGAAAGTGCGATTGCTGAAAGGATAGAAAAATGGGAAGCCAACCTTCCGGTAGCGATCAAGCTCGCATACCTTCCAAATTTAGGTATGGTAAGGTTAAGGTTAACCGCTAAAGGAGAAGATGAAGCTCACTTAAAAGATATTATAGAAAATCAGGTGACTGCCTTATATGAATTTATTGGAGATATTATATATGGTTTTGAAGATGAGGATCCTATAGAGGTGGTGATTAGTCGCAGACTAACAGAAAGAAAATGGAGCCTTTCTACTGCTGAAAGTTGTACAGGTGGAAGGTTAGCAACAAAATTTACCCAGGCGCCGGGGTCTTCCGTTTGTTTTATGGGTAGTATGGTTTGCTATGCCACGGAATCCAAAATAGAGCTGCTGGGAGTACCTAAAGAACTCATAGAAGAAAAATCTGTGGTAAGTGAAGAGGTGGCGAAAGCAATGGCAAAAGGTGCACGAGATAAATTCCATACTGAATTTGCGGTATCAACCACGGGTAATGCCGGGCCAACCAAGGGGGATAGTGATGCTGAAATAGGGACTGTATTTATTGGTATTGCCACACCTGAAGGCGTCACTGCCCATAAATTCATGTTTGGGAACCACCGGGATAAAGTCATAGGAAAATCTGTAAATAAGGCTCTGGAACTATTACAGAAAAGTATCCTTAACTATAAAGCTAAAAGCTGAGCTTCCCATAAATTCTTTAAGAAACTCAGAAAGGATCATAAGTCTGGGCCATGTTTTACTTCAATACTTTAGAAAGGCTGTTTTTCAACCCCTTGGTAGGTGCTTCTGGAATAGGCATTCTCACGATTGAGCCACTTTAAAAGAGGTGTAAAATATTTTTTTAGATATTGTTGTTGGTTAGGTAAAAAAACCGTTAATTTGCAGCCTGTTTTGAAATAACGAGAAAAGTATAGAGCAATGTCAAGAGTTTGTGAACTTACCGGGAAAAAAGCTATGGTTGGGAACAATGTTTCTCACGCTATGAATAGAACAAAACGTAAATTTAACGCCAACTTAGTTAAAAAACGTTTTTTCATTCCTGAAGAAGACAGATGGGTTACACTTAAAGTGTGTACTTCTGCATTAAAAGATATCAATAAAAAAGGCATTTCTGCCGTAATTAAAGAGGCAAAAGCCAAAGGATTCCTTACTAAGTAATCCTGGCGATAAAAATATTTCACGATGGCAAAGAAAGGCAACAGAGTTCAGGTAATCTTAGAGTGTACAGAGCACAAAGAATCAGGGAAACCAGGTACTTCAAGGTATATCACTACAAAAAATAAAAAAAACACACCGGATCGTATTGAGTTGAAGAAATTCAACCCAATTCTTAAGAAAATGACGGTTCATAAAGAAATTAAATAATATAAGTCATGGCAAAGAAATCAGTAGCATCTATCCAAACAGGATCTAAAAGATTAACCAAGGCAATAAAAATGGTTAAATCTGAAAAAACCGGCGCTTATGTTTTTGTTGAACAAATCATGGCTCCTGAAGACGTAAATGACTTTTTGAAGAAGTAAGGTACTTTTCAGAATGATATAAGAAAGCCGTTTAGATTTGATCTAAACGGCTTTTACTTTTTATGTATATTTACGCCTCTGTTTTCCGAAGGTTTTTTAGCCTTCATAAGATCAAAAACCTGCCAATTAAATGAGTTTATTTAAAAAAATATTTTCTAAAGAGAAAAAGGAAAATCTTGATAAAGGACTGGAAAAAAGCAAAGCCAGTTTTTTTGATAAAATGAGCAAAGCCGTCGCCGGAAAAGCCAAAGTAGATGAGGAAGTTCTGGATGATCTGGAAAATGTGCTTATAAGCAGCGACGTTGGTGTGGGCACAACCATTAAAATCATTAAAGCCATTGAAGAGCGTGTGGCCCGGGATAAATATTTAGGGACAGATGAGCTTAATCTTATCCTTCGCGAAGAAATAGCCGCACTGCTTTCTAAAACCAACAGTGGCGATGCTACAGACTTTTCTCTTCCGAACGATAAACGACCCTATGTGATCATGGTCGTGGGTGTGAACGGTGTGGGAAAAACAACCACTATCGGTAAATTAGCTTATCACTTCAAAAAATCCGGCCATAAGGTTGTCCTGGGAGCTGCAGATACGTTTAGGGCTGCAGCCATCGATCAATTACAGGTGTGGGCAGATAGGACCGGTGTTCCCATTATCAAACAAAAAATGGGTAGTGATCCCGCTTCCGTAGCTTTTGATACCGTACAAAGCGCGGTAAAGATGAATGCCGATGTGGTTCTTATAGACACGGCGGGAAGGCTGCATAACAAGGTGAACCTGATGAAAGAACTTACCAAGGTGAAAATGGTCATGCAAAAAACCATTCCAGATGCGCCTCATGAAGTTTTACTGGTTTTAGATGGTTCTACCGGCCAGAATGCTTTTGAGCAGGCAAAACAATTTACGGCGGCCACCGAAGTAACTTCACTGGCGGTTACCAAACTCGATGGAACTGCTAAAGGCGGCGTGGTGATTGGTATTAGCGACCAGTTTCAAATCCCGGTAAAATATATTGGGGTTGGCGAAGGATTGGAAGATCTTCAGGTGTTCAATAAATATGAGTTTGTAGATTCATTTTTTAAATAAAAGTATATGCTTAAAAAATCTGCCTTATTTCTTTTTGGTTTTCTCTTGATAGTATCCTGTAAAAATGATCCCAAAGAAATTGATAATTCTGAAACTGAAATTCAGTCAACTCAGGATTCTATTGAAGAAATTGAATATAAAGTGGTGGATTCAAAATTTATTCAGAAGGATTCATTTTGGAAGAATTTTGAAGCAGATCTGGAGAATTTTTCTGAAGACAGGTATAAAGTACTTTACGATAAAGTTTTTGAAAAATCGATCCCGGAAATTCAGCAGGCAGTAAAGGCCGGTGATATTAGTTATGAGGAAATCGCCCTATTTTATTTAAGCAGAATTAATGCATATGACCGTGAAGGAGATCTTTCGCTGAATTCTATCATATCCCTGAATCCAAATTTGCTGCAGGAAGCCAGGAAGAAAGATGAGGAACTTAAATCTAATCCAGAGCAACATATGATCTATGGAATTCCGGTTCTTTTAAAAGACAATATAAATACGGCCAATATCCCCACAACTGCCGGTGCAGCAGCGCTGCAAAATAATAAGGTGGAAGATGCCTTTATCGTGCAGCGATTAAAGGCGAATGGCGCTTTGATCCTGGGAAAAGCAAACCTTAGCGAATGGGCTAATTTCTTTTGTGAAGACTGCCCGAATGGCTTCTCTACAGTTGGCGGCCAAACGCTAAATCCGTATAAACGTAAATATTTTGACACCGGTGGATCCAGTTCAGGAAGCGGGGTGGCAGTTTCAGCAAATTTTGCCCCGGTTGCCGTGGGATCTGAAACATCGGGATCGATTTTGTCTCCAGCAAGTCAAAATTCGGTTGTAGGTTTAAAACCCACTATTGGTTTATTAAGTCGGGGCGGGATTGTTCCTATTTCCAGTACGCTGGATACTCCCGGCCCTATGACGAAAAGCGTGGTAGATAATGCTATTTTGCTTTCAGCCATGACAGGAAAAGATTCCAGGGATTTTGCCTCGGTGAAAGCGAATAAAAACCCATTAGATTACTTTAAGGATTTAAAAACTGCAGATTATAGCGGAATACGTTTTGGCGTGATGAAAACCTTAATGAAAGATACTTTATATAAAAAAGCAGTAGCCGAGTTAAGAGCTGCCGGCGCTGAAATCGTTGAATACGAAGCTCCGGAAGTAAATTTGCCCAACTTCCTAAGGTTGCTTAACCTTGATATGAAAAACGATCTTTCTACATATTTTAAGGAATATGGCGGAGATAAAAATTATAAGGATATCCAGGACGTGATTGATTATAATTTAAAAGATTCCACGGCCAGAGCGCCATACGGGCAATACTATTTCTTCGGAATTGTAAATGATTCTGCTTCCACCAAAGATTTTGCGGCGATTAAGGATACACTTTCCACTAATGGTAAAATGTTCTTTGATGAACCTATGCAACGATTGAATTTAGATGCGGTACTTTCTATCAATAACTATCACGCAGGTTATGCCGCGGTTGCGCATTATCCTGCGATCACATTGCCAATGGGTTATTCTGAATCTGGAGAGCCAAAAGGCCTCACTATAATTGCAAAGCCATTTGAGGAGCAGAAACTTTTGCAGTGGGCTTATATTTATGAAAAACGAGCTGCAGCCAGAAAACCCCCAAAGGCTTACGATGAATAGAAATTCAGAAAAATATCTTATTTTAATTTCCAAGATCATCTTCTTCTACTGTACATTCTATGTGATTATGAAAATTCTGGCCATTTTTCAGGGTGCCTGGGTTGCGCCCAGCCTGGTGCTTGCTATTCCTTACTTAGCCTTTGCTATTGCCGGTGCCTATATGGTGAAGACAGATAATTATTCATGGATTTACGTAATCGCCGGGGTTATTTTAATAAGTGTAGTGCGGTATTACGAAAAAATATGGATGCTTCAATTACATAACTATTTCAACTAAATGCAGATGCCCGGTGGTCATAAAGTGAAATCTTATCCTGAAATAGTCTATTTCAATGGGGAATGGATGAAATATGATCAGGCAAAAATTTCGGTCTTTGATCGCGGATTTATGTTTGGGGATGGGATCTATGAGGTGACGCCTTTTTATGAAGGGAAAGCTTTCGGACTTCAGGAGCATCTGGCTCGACTTCAGTATTCCATGGATGAAATTATGATAGAACTGGATGCTGCCAGTTTGAAACCAATTATGGTTGAAGCGATCTCCAAAAGTGGATTGTCCAGTGCAGATGCCGCCGTCTATATCCAGGTTTCAAGAGGAGTTGCTCCCAGAACGCATTATTTTCCAGAAGACGTAGAGCCAACCATACTTATCTATGCTTTTCCTGCTTCCCTGAAAGCTTTTGAAAACAAACAATGGAGCGTGTTGGTTTCTGAAGATCTCCGGTGGCATCGTTGTGATATTAAATCCACTTCATTGCTGGCAAATGTAAAGTCTAATACTCAATCACATCGGCTCGGATTGGATGAGAACTTACTATTACGTAATGGTTTGTTTACGGAAGGATCTCATTCTACGATTTTTTTTATTAAGAATAATGTGGTTTATACGCATCCGGAGGGACCGCAGATACTTTCAGGGATCACCCGGAAATTTGTTATGGAGATCTGTAAGGAGCTGAATATTGACGTCATAGAAGAAGCCTTCCCTTTTTCCCACCTGAATACAGTAGATGAAGCTTTTTTAACCGGAACCACAACCCAGGTGATGGCGGTAAAAGAAATGTTCACTGATGGAAATAAGATCTACGATAAACCTGAAATTGGTTCACTTACCCGAAAGATCCAGCAAGCATTTATTCAGAAAACAAGGAATCTTTAGGAATTGGTCATTCTTTTATGACGTTATATTTTTTCAGGATTGGTAAAACCTTTTCCAAAGGTATTCCCTTAATTGTCCGTTTTTTATAACCGGTCATGGTTTCAGCCATAAACAAAGAATTCAGGATAGCTTCTTCCGTAGCTTCAATAGCGCCCATGAAAATTGGGGACATGAGATCATTAGGGACCAGGGTTCTTTCCTGCAGATTAAAATCGGTTTTATAGGGAATTCTATTCTGTTCAGAAGTGGAGAAAGCGATCACGTAATCGCCGCTTCCGTTAGACTCGATTCCACCGGTCTTTGCGAGTCCCAGAATTGCTCTTTTTGCGAGGCGTTTGAGATTTCTACTATCCAAAGGAGCATCTGTAGCTACCACAATCATACAGGAACCATCAGCGCTATTCATGATCCTGTCGCTAAAACTGAATTGACCCATTTCTTCTCCTACCGGAGCTCCATCGATTTGCAGGTTTCCGCCAAAATTGGTTTGTACAAGCACACCTATGGTATAGCCGCCGAGACTTTCAGGTAGTTTTCTGGAAGCCGTGCCTATGCCTCCCTTGAAGCCGAAACAAATAGTTCCGGTTCCTGCCCCCACGTTGCCTTCCATTACATCTGAGCCGGCATTTTCTAGAGCTGAGATGATATCTTCTGTTTTAACATGCTGACCTCGAATATAATTTAAATAACCGTCATTGGTTTCGCCCACTACTGCATTCACCGATCTCACGTCTTTATTTCCCTCTTGATTCAGCACATAACTAATTACTGCGTTTATTCCGGTAGCAACATTCAGCGTATTTGTAAGGATTATCGGCGTTTCAATATTCCCGAGTTCTTCAATTTGCGTAGTTCCCGCGAGCTTTCCGAAACCATTGCCAACAAAAACTGCCGCAGGTACTTTTTGCTGAAAAATATTCTGGTCATGTGGCAGGATCGCCGTCACTCCGGTTCTAATAGAATCTCCTTTTATAAGAGTGGTATGGCCTACTTTTACTCCGGCTACATCTGTGATTGAGTTTTTAGTTCCCGGCGGTAGAACTCCCGGTTTAATTCCAAGATCCCGGGCACGCTGTTGGGAAACTGCATTAAAATTAAAAAGAACGCAGCAGAGTAGGAGCAGAAGAAAATGTTTCATTCCGGTAGATTTTTAAGTATTTGAAGATACAAAACCAAAACTTAGTTTCCTTGAGTCTTTAAGACTTACGACTTATGCTTCTTGAATTCTAATTTTAGATTGTATCTTTGCAGCCGCTTAGAATTTCTTTTATGAGTAATTCCAAGTTCAAATATAGAGGAGTAAGTTTATGAGGACGAAGTCATTAAAGAAGAACAGGATTAATGTAGTCACCCTTGGTTGTAGCAAAAATGTCTACGACAGTGAGGTGTTGATGGGCCAGTTAAAGGCCAATAACAAAGATGTTGTTCATGAAGAAGATGGGAATATTGTCGTGATCAATACCTGTGGCTTCATCGATAATGCGAAAGAACAGTCTGTAAACACCATTCTTGAATTTGTTGAAAAGAAGGAGCAGGGTGAAGTTGATAAAGTTTTTGTTACCGGTTGTTTAAGTGAACGCTACAAGCCAGATCTTCAGAAAGAAATTCCTAATGTGGATCAATACTTCGGAACTACAGAATTACCCGGATTATTAAAAGCCCTCGAAGCCGATTATAAGCATGAATTACTGGGCGAGCGATTGACCACAACCCCAAAAAACTACGCGTATCTTAAAATTGCTGAAGGTTGTGATCGGCCATGTTCATTTTGTGCTATTCCGCTTATGCGTGGGAAACACAGATCCACTCCTATTGAAAACCTGGTAAAAGAAGCTGAACACTTAGCTGCAAACGGAGTAAGGGAACTAATTCTGATTGCCCAGGATCTAACTTACTACGGTCTTGATATTTATAAAAAACGCAATCTTGCCGAACTTTTGGAAAACCTTATAAAGGTTGAAGGGATCGATTGGATTCGGTTGCACTATGCATTTCCTACTGGTTTCCCTTTGGATGTTTTGGACGTGATGAAGCGGGAGCCTAAAATTTGTAATTATCTAGATATTCCGCTACAGCATATTTCCGATGATCTTCTGAAATCCATGCGTCGTGGAACTACCCATAAAAAGACTACAGATCTTCTGAAAAAATTCAGGGAAATTGTGCCAGGCATGGCTATAAGGACCACGTTAATTGTGGGATATCCCGGGGAAACCGAAGCACATTTTCAGGAATTGAAAGAATGGGTTCAGGAAATGCGTTTTGAAAGACTGGGTTGTTTTACCTATTCCCATGAAGAAAATACACACGCTTATAATTTAGTTGATGACGTTCCACAGGCAATAAAGCAGGAGAGAGCGAATGAAATCATGGAAATCCAGTCTCAAATTAGCTGGGAACTAAATCAGCAAAAAATTGGAAAAATCTTCAAAGTTATTGTAGACCGCAAAGAAGGAAATTATTTTATTGGCAGAACCGAACATGATTCCCCAGATGTGGATAATGAGGTTTTAATTGATGCGACTGAAATTTACCTGAAAACCGGGGAATTCTACGATATTAGAATCAACGATGCGGCAGATTTTGATCTCTATGGTGAACCTGCAGAACAGGTTGAGAAAAAGCTTTCCAGAAAAGATCTTAAAATTCAAACGCTATAATTAAGAGGTAGTTTCGGTATTTTTATTTTTTCTATAATCGATCAGGACATAGATCCCATAAATCACTATTCCGGCTCCTCCTATCCAATACAGGCCATTTTTTAACTGGTCTATATCTTCCGCGAAGTAAGCAATTGCAAAAGAAAGGGGGACAATTCCGGTTAGGGTGGCAAAAATAAATTTTTTATAATCCATCGTAAGCATTCCCGCAATAATACTAATGGCGTCATTAGAAAGAAATGGTGACACTCTAAAAATTGCAATCGTCCAAAAACCATAGTTTTTGACCCAGTAACCTACTTTTTTGTGCGTAGATTTTCCGATAATCTTTTCCAGACGTTCTTCACCTAAGAATTTTCCCATATAAAAGGCGATGCTGGAGGCACAAAAAACCCCTGCGATGGAAATGAAGGCCCCGCCCCAGAAACCATAAGCCAAAACTGCCACAATCATAGGCAACCACGAGGGAAAAACCACTAAGAAGATCTGGAGGATCATGACCAAAATAATAGCCAGCGGTCCCCAAAAACCAAAACCTTCAAAATGCGATTTTATTTTTTGTTCATCCTTGCTCCACAAAATATTCCAGGTTTCGTTGATGAAATCCTGGAAAGGAGGATAAACGAAATATAAGATGATGAGAATAGCAATAATTCCACCAGTAAGAAAATAGGATGATTTTTCAGACAAATCGGGACTTTTATATAATTATTCTTCGGAAGGATTTAATAAAACCGGTTCACCATAGCCAAGTTCATTTAGCTTGCTTAACTGAGTTTCAGCATCACCCACAATTAAATAGATCATTTTATCTGGATTCACATATTTTCTGGAAAGTTCCTGAATATCCATAATACTGAGGTGCTCAACTTCGGCTTCACGATTTTTCACATAAGCATCATCGTATCCAAATTCATTAATTTCGGCAAGCATATTTAATTTAGAACCTAGGGTTTCAAATTCTCTGGCATTGCTCTTAATCATATAGCTTTGGGTAATCTCGAGATCCTGGGCATTAAATTTTTCAGGATATTCTTTAAGGATCTGTATGATCAGCTCTGTCGCTTCATAGGTAATATTAGAACGTACACCACTCGTGATCACAAATGGCGCAACAAAGCTCTGGTCCTCAAATCTCGATCTAATTCCATAGGTATAGCCTTTCCCTTCGCGTAGTTCCTGGGTTAATTGTGAAGCAAAACTGCCTCCGCCCAAACGATAATTCATAACTTCTGCAGCATAAAAATCTTTATCGGTTGCAGAAAGGGCAGGAGCGCCAAATGCCAGCACCGATTGTTTTGCACCCGGAACATCATAAAAATAAATTTTTGATGCTGCGGGAGCTACAAATTCTTCTACCTCCGGGATAACTACCTGTTGTGGTGGCCAGTTTGCTGAAATAGCTTTGAGAGCATTTTCAGCATCGTTTTTTGATATCGCCCCGGTTATTAAAAAGCTACTGTTTAACGGAGTAAGATTGTTTTTATAAAAACTTTTTAAATCCTGTAGGCTTATAGATTCAATTGTTTCTGGTGTTCCCAGTTCATTGAACGCAAGGATCGATTTATCACCATAGACAAGTTTTTTAAACTCATTTTGGGCGATACTGTTAGGATCCCCTTTTTGTTCCTGTAGCGAACTTAAGGTTTGTTGCTTGATCAATTCAAATTCTTCTTCATCCCATCTGGGCTGCAATAATATTTCCTGAACCAGTTTCATCGTGGGAACAAAATTCTTGGCCAGTGTATTACCATAAATGGAAATTTTTTCCGTGTTTGCTCTGGCATAAATATTAGCACCCAGCAATTCAATCGCTTCTTCAAGTTCAGCCGGAGTTTTGTTCTCGGTCCCTTTGGTCATCATACTGGCAAGCAGGTTCGAAATTCCCGCGTTTTCTTTATTCTCCAGGAGTTGTCCCCCTTTTATATCGAGGCTAAATTGTACCAAGGGGACTTCGTTATTGGTAATGCCTAAAATCTTTAAGCCGGAAGGCATATTTACTTTCCAGATCTCGGGAACTTTAAGTTCTGGTTTACCATAATAAGGTGGTTCCATGCTCCTGTCAAAACTGGAAGTTGTCTTTTCATAGGTAACCTTTTCGTTTAGATCAAATTCTTCCTCGGCTCCTTCAACGATTTTCTCCTCTATAACTTCAGCTTCAACCGAATTTTCCACTGCCAGTTCTATTTCCCCTTTCGGAACAAAACTGGTCATGACATACTTTTTGCTTTTGATGTATTTATTGTAAACCCTCATCACATCTTCCGCGGAAACCTCTAAAAGTTTATCCACCTCTTTATTGATAAAATTGGGATCATCAGCATAGATTTGATATTGGGCTAATTGAAATCCCTTGCCTAAAACACTGGACAATCCATTATAGAAACTGGTTTCCTGTCCCGCTTTTATACGTTTAAGATCATCTTCTGAAATTCCATTTTTTTCAAATTCTGAAAAAACTTCGGTGATCGCTTTTTCCACAAGATCCAGATCCTTTCCTTCGAAAGCCCTAACCTGAAGCATTAGCTGCCCGGCCAGTTCTGAAGTGTAATTGTACATTCTCACCCTGCTGGTCAATTTTTCTTCTTCTACCAGTTTTTTATACAGAGGCGCGTTTTTACCCTGAGACAAATACTGGGTCAAAATTTCCAACGCGAAAGAATCTTCATGATAGGAATACACCGAAGGCCAGGCTATGGTCAATTCCGGCAGTTTGGCGAAATTATCTTCGTAATATAGTTTCTTGTTTTTGGTAAGTTGTACCGGCTGTTTTTTGAAGTCTTCTATTTGTTCCCCGGCGGGAATTTCATCGAAATATTTATGCACCCATGTAATAGCCTGTTCTTTGTTGAAATCGCCGGCGATGGTCAAAATCGTATTATTGGGAACATACCAGGTATTATAAAAATCTTTTACATCCTGCAAAGTCGCGTTTTGAAGATCTTCCAAACTACCAATTACCTGCCAGTGGTAAGGATGATCTTCGGGATACAGATTTTTGTCGATTATATACATGGTATGGCCATAAGGCCTGTTATCAACTCCCTGTCGTTTTTCATTTTTAACGACTTGTTTTTCCTTGGCCAGCACAGGATCTGTAACGGTATTTATAAAATAGCCAAGCTTATCAGCTTCTGCCCAGATCATTTTTTCCATAGCGTCACTGGGAACGGTTTGAAAATAATTGGTGCGATCGCGGCTGGTGGAACCGTTGGCTCCGGAACCTCCAATTCTGGAACTCATTTTATCAAGTCCGCCTTTGCCTAAATTTTCAGATTCCAGAAAAAGCAAATGTTCAAATAAATGCGCGAAACCGGTCCTTCCTGCTTTTTCTCGGGCAGATCCTACATGGGCGGTAAGTGCCACCGCGACCACAGGATCTGATTCATCCTGATGCAGAATCACTTTTAAGCCATTTTTAAGGGTAAAAGTTTCAAAATCTACCTGAAAATTTTCAGAAGTATTTTGTGCATAAAGCGTTGATTGCAATAAAAGAAAAGCGACGAAAAAACCCAGGTTTTTCATGATCTATAAATCGTTAAAACTGTTATTATTCACAAAGAAAATGGAATTTACAAAGAATAGTTTTCCATTTTCCCAAAACGCCCTAAAAAGTGGATTATCTACCATGTAAATAAAGCTTCCGCCTCCCATGCGTTCTTCACCAAAAACAAGTGAATTTTTAAGGCCTTTTTTGGCATTATCCCCGGCAAATCCAGAAACTACTTTGGGATCTTTAATATACGCGACATTGTAGCCATCATTCAGCAAGGCATAACTATCGCTGTTTAATTTCAGGGTGAAATAGGTATCATCATATCCAAATGCCATGGGATGGGTGGCATCCACCTGGGTTTCTATAATACTTCCGGTGATCAGGTCTTTAATACTCTCCCGCTCGCGATCTGCATAGGAAGTTAAATTTCCTTTTTTTAAGGTGTCTTTTGGAGTTATTTTATTTTCTGAAATATCAAAATCTTCACTATCGGCGAACGAAGCGATGGCATTTCCTATAGCGATTAGTTTTCCTCCATTTTTTACCCAATCTGAAACTTTTTTGGTCGTATCCTCATCCAAAATATCCCCGTACCTTCCTGTAGGCATGATAAGAATATCAAATTCAGATAGGTTGATGTCTGCAAAATAATCGGTGCCAATTGGCGTAACCGGATAATTTAATTCCTGCTCAAAAAAGTACCAGATCTCCCCAAAATTTAATGAAGAAGTTCCAGCACCTCTTAATAATGCAACTTTCGGATTGTTGATTAACTGCATAGATGACGATCCAAAATCGGGGCCTTCATCGGCGAAAGAAGATTGGGCCGGACTCAGTTTTCGGTTAAATTCATTTGCAATTTCTACAACCTTCTCATCAAAATTTTCCAGATCAAGATTATCACTTTTAGTAATTAAAAGGCTTCCCCGTCCATATTGTTCTCCACCATTTTTAAAAGGCACTTCACTAAATCTAACTTTCACATCAGCTTTAATAAGCGCGGCCAAAAATCGTGCGTCTTCCATGGAAGTCCACTTGGAGATATAACCCGCGCCTTTTGCAGCGGTGACATTATTAATTTTTTCAACTTCATTTTTAGTATTTCCTGAAATAAGTTTAGTGGAAGCAATAGATTCCAATCCATACGCATAAGGCAAACTCCACGCAGTGATATCATAAGTTAGCGAATCCTGCAACATGGTTTGCGGCTCAAAAAGCACTTTTACCATTTTCCCTTTGGGCTGGTTTGTAGAAACCACCAGGGTTTGTTCAGTTCCCTGAAAATTTCCTTCTTTGCCCGAATTATACTGATAGCCACTTATTTTTCCGGAACCCGTATAGCCATAATTAATTTCATGCCTGTCGAGCAATTTCTTTAAAATTCTGATTTTATCAGCGTCACCTTTTAAAGCATACGATTTATAATTTATATTCTCATTCTTAAAGAAACTTCGGAATTGTTTATTAAGTTCTTCGGCGTTTTGTGAGGCAACCTCTACCGTAGAAATCCCGGTGGTGAAATGATGATTAAGCCGATCTTTTAAGGTCAAAACTGAAGCTTCATCGGTTTGTATCCCCAATCCTGCCATTCCGTTCCCGGCCTGTTCGTAGGTCATTCCCACGGCCCCCAGATAGGTAGGATAGGTATCCCCATAACTTGGGTATAACAAATCAAACCTTTCTCCGGTAAAATAAAGCCAGCCTTCCTCATCAAAATATTTTGCATGATTTTTCCCGATTTTAGTCTGAAAATCTATTTGGAATGGAGTAATAATTTCATGAAATGGCTTTGCTGCAGGAGCAAAATAATAGGGATCATTAATTCCCTGTTCATGAAAATCTACATGGATATGTGGCAGCCATTGGTTATAAATTTTCAGCCTTTGCTGTGTTTCCACCTGTGTAGCCCAGGCCCAGTCACGGTTTAAATCAAATAGATAATGGTTGGGCCGTCCTCCCGGCCAGGGTTCATCATGCTCCGCGGCGGCCTGGGAAGTATTATATGGGCTGGCCTTTACCTGATTGTACCAGTTAGCGTAACGATCACGCCCATCAGGATTTACACAAGGATCAATAATAACGACGGTATTTTGCAAAAAATCCTTGCGGTTGGTGACCAGTTCGTAGAGCGTTTTCATAGCGGCTTCGGTACTGGAAGCTTCATTTCCATGTACATTATAACTTAACCATACAATCGCTTTGTCAGGTTTGGAATCTCCAGTTTCTAAGCCGGCATTTTGCAAGTGTGCAGTTCTAATTTGTTCCAGGTTGGCTAAATTTTCTTCCGAAGAAATGATTGCATAAGAAAGTGGCCTTCTTTCATTGGTTTTACCATAAAACTGATAGTTGACCAAATTTGAATTTTCCGCGACATGTTCAAAATAGCGAACCACATCAGCATGCCTCGAAAACTGCGCTCCTAATTCGTAGCCTAAAAATTCTCGCGGATTTTGTAATTGTCCGTATGTGGTTATAGAAAACAGAAGGAATAATAAAAAAAATGAGAAGTGATTTTTCATGTGTTAAATCTTGTTGATTTCTGGTATGATGGTATTGGAGCCCTAATTAACTAAAATTTTGTGAATAAAATAGCTAACTTCGGTATCTTTGCACCTCAATTGAATTTTATGCCAAGCGATTGTATTTCGTATTCCGAAACCAATTATTTCTCACCATTAATTCTGGATTATCTCGATCAAAAAAATGAATTAAAACAATTTTATAATAGATTCCCCCATCTGGATAATTTTTCAGAACAGATCGCTGAAAAGAGTAAAAATTATGATCATTCCATAAGAAAAGACCTCGTGCTTACTTTACAAAAGCAATATAAGCATCTGGAAATTTCAGAAAAAACCCGGGAGAATATTGACCTTTTAAAGAGGGACAATACCTATACGGTCATCACCGGGCACCAGTTAAACCTTTTTACGGGCCCGCTTTACTTCCTATATAAGATCGTTTCCACGATCAATCTTGCAGAACAGCTTTCTGAAAAATATAAAGAGCAAAATTTTGTTCCCGTCTATTGGATGGCCACCGAAGATCATGATTTTGAAGAAATTAATTTTTTCAACTTAAACGGAAAGAAATTTAATTGGGCAAATGCTGAAGAAAAAGCAGGTCGCGCTCCGGTAGGCGTTTTATCTACTGAAGGTTTGGAGGAGGTATTTAAACTTTTTGCTGCGGAAATAGGAGCCGGCAAAAATGCTGAATATCTCAAAGACTTATTCAGAAAAGGATATCTGGAACATGATAATTTAACCGATGCTACCCGGTTTATTGCCAATAAACTTTTTGGTAAATATGGTTTGGTAATCCTTGATGCGGAAGATAAAAACCTGAAAAAGCATTTTTCAGCGCAGGTGAAGAATGAATTATTTGAGCATGTTTCCCTGGAAAATTCTTCAAAGTCTATTGCGAAACTTGAGGAATTGGGCTATTCAGTGCAGGTGAACCCTAGGGAAATCAATCTTTTTTATGTTACTGAAGATTTTAGGGAGAGAATTATTGCAAAGGAAGATAAGTTTTATGTTAATGACACTAATATTTCCTGGATCCGAGAAGATATTGAAAGTGAAGTGAACAATCATCCGGAAAAATTTAGTCCCAATGTAATGTTGCGGCCGCTTTATCAGGAAGTGATCCTACCAAATCTCTGTTATATTGGCGGGGGTGGAGAACTGGCCTACTGGCTGGAATTAAAGAATTATTTCGAAGCTGAAAATGTTTGTTTTCCTATGTTGCTGCTACGGAATTCCGCTTTACTCCAAACCGAAAAACAGGATGAGAAAAGGCAAAAACTGAATATCGATCTTAAGGAACTCTTTCTTCAGCAACACGAACTCATCAATAGAAAAGTGCGAAAAATATCAAATATTAATATAGATTTTGGTCCGCAAAAAGAACATCTTATTGAGCAATTTCAGGCTATGTATGAAATTGCAGAGAAAACCGATCCTACTTTCCTGAATGCGGTAAAAGCTCAGGAAGTGAAGCAACTCAAAGGCCTTGATCATCTGGAAAAGCGTTTGCTAAAAGCGCAAAAGCGAAAACTTAAAGATGAAGTCGAGCGCATTGCAAAGCTCCAGAATGACCTTTTTCCCCATCATAGTTTACAGGAAAGGCAGACCAACTTTTCAGAATTCTATCTGGAATATGGCGAAGAATTGATTTCAAAATTAAAAGAAGAATTAGATCCTTTACACTCTCAATTTAAAGTGCTCACTTTTGGAAAAAAATAAAATGCATTCCATAGATATGGATCTGGTGGAAATGACCCTGGACGTCATGAAATATGCTATTGGTAGAATTTCCAATATCACCCCGGAACTAGGAAGTCCCAAAAAAGAAGAAGAATTATTGAAAATGGTGGGTGAAACCATCACTCCTGAAGGGATTGGTGGCGAAAATGCGTTCAAATTATTTCGGGATGTGCTGGTAAAGGCAACGGTGCCTATAGATCATCCCAGGCATCTGGCCTTTGTACCCGCTGCACCAACAAGGGCAGCCATAATGTTTGATCTGGTAACCTCTGCCTCTAGTATTCACGGAGCGTACTGGATGGAAGGTGCCGGTGGAATTTTTTGTGAAAACCAGGCGATGAAATGGCTGGTTTCCTTAACCGGTCTGCCCGATTCTGCATTTGGGGTTTTTACCAGTGGAGGCACTGCCGCAAACCTTTCTGCACTGGTCGCAGCACGGGATCATTTTAGAAATACGCATCCTGAAACCAGATCAAAAAAGGGGATTATCATTACTTCGGAAGGAGCGCATAGTTCCATTAATGCGATGGCAAAAGTGATGGATGCTGAAGTACATGTTGTGGAGACAGAAAAAGATTTTTTTTCAGGAATGGATCTTCAGAAGGCATTAAAGGTTTTGAATAGTGATTTGCGAGAGCGAATTTTTGCTGTGGTTGCTACCGGCGGAACGACCAATGCCGGAATTATTGATGATCTTAAAGGCATTGCTGAAGTTTGTGCTTCTGAAAAAATCTGGATGCATGTAGATTGTGCTTATGGAGGAGGAGCGCTTGCGGCAAAGTCGGTTAGAGATCTGTTCAATGGAATTGAGAAAGCTGATAGTATTACAATAGATCCACATAAATGGCTTTTTTCGCCATATGATTGCGGTGCGGTCATTTATAAAAATCTGGAAATCGCCAAAAATGCCCATTCCCAAAAAGGAGCTTATTTGGATATTTTTAAAGATGAAGGAGCGCAGGGATTTAATCCGGCAGATTATCAAATTCAGCTTACCAGAAGGTTGAGGGGAATGCCATTATGGTTTTCGCTGGCCATGCATGGCACCAAAAAATATCAATGGGCGATAGAACGGGGAATTGAACTGGCAAAAATCGCAGAGAACAAAATAAAGCAGAATGATCTTCTGGAATTAGTTCGCCCTGCAGGCCTTTCCGTAGTATTATTTAAAAGAAAAGGTTGGAATGCCGATGATTATAAAGAATGGACCTATAAAAATCACCGGGACGGTTTTGCCCTGGTAACGCCTACCAAATGGAAAGAAGAAGATGTGATACGATTTTGCTTTATAAATCCTGATACTACGGAAGACGATATAGATCAAATCCTTGAAACATTGAAGTGAAAACTGGAAGCTGGAATCTGGAAAGTAAAAGCCCCTGTCACATTGAGCGCAGTCGAAATGTGCAACTTGGAAGTTGGAAACTAGAAACTAGAAACTGGAGGCTGGAAGCTTAAAACTTGAAACTAATCTAGACGTGAAAAGAGAAAAGTTGAAATATCTGTCACATTGAGCGCAGTCGAAATGTGCAACTTGAAGCTGGAAGCTGGAGGCTTGAAACTAGAACTTGAAACTAATCTAGACGTGAAAAGAAAAGAGAAAAGTAAAAGCCCCTGTCACATTGAGCGGAGTCGAAATGTGCAACTTGGAAGCTAGAATCGTCACTGCAGGAGCTATGCGACTGAAGCAGTCTCTTAATTATCGATAAAATTAATCAGCGCGCAATGAATCACAAAAAGGTTCAGGAAAATTCGTGAGGAAATGTAATAATTACTAATCAATTTCGTAATCCAGTCGCATAGTGATGCTGGCGGTTTTGTTCTTGTCTATCGTATTGTAAGCACCACTCCAGCTATAATCTTCCCCGCTGTTTTGCCCGGTAATTTGAAAAACCCCCATACTGGCATTTTTTAAATCTCCTAAACTTCCGCCGCTATTTTCAGCAATTTTTTCCGCACGTAGCCTGGCGTCTTCCGTAGCTTTCGAGATCATCTGAATTTTGAGGTCAGATATTTTTGTATAATAATACCTGGGAGGCTGAGAATTGAATTGAACACCTTTATTC
Organism: Gramella sp. AN32; assembly: GCF_023718305.1. Lineage (GTDB taxonomy): Bacteria > Bacteroidota > Bacteroidia > Flavobacteriales > Flavobacteriaceae > Christiangramia > Christiangramia antarctica. Next base: position 131,194 of record NZ_QEYO01000001.1, on the reverse strand, counting down.
AATAATTCGGTAATTTCCCTGGAAACCTGTTCGATCAATTCAACATCTGTAGATTCGATTTTGACGCTTTGCGAAAGTTCATACCCGGTAAAAATACTCCCTACAAAATTGCCATTTTGATATTGATTTTCCTGAAGTTCCCTGGTATTTACCGAGTTAAAAACAATATTATTTTCTTTGATGCCTTTATTGATTAAATAATCACGCACTACCTGCTTATCGCTATTTAAGTTTTTATAAGCCTCTTCAAGATTGGCACTATTCCTACTGAAAGTACCTTCCCAAACAATAAGGTCTGAGATAAAATTTTCACTGCCACTTCCGGTAACGGAAATAACCCCATCTGGATTTGCTCTTGATACATAGGCATTACCTAATAAATAAGCTCCTATGATAATTGCGATAGCAAAAATAAGTGCACCTATAAACTTCATAAACTAGGGTTTGATTCAAAGATAGAATGAAAATTACAAAGAAGTTTTATTTAATTCATCCCAAAGATGATTGGAAACGTCCAATTTCGTACTTTTTAAAGTCCTCGCTATCAACTCATCTGAAGCACCCAATTTTTTTAAATGCTTTTTAATCGCTACTTTAACACAGGCGAGGATCTGGAATTGCTCAATATTGTAAATAGCAGTGTGAATAAAGATTTCGTCTAAAACAATAATACGGGTAGTAAGACTAATCTCGTAATCCTTAACATCTTTTTTGGAAGAAAAATAATAGTCCACCTGAACCTGATTCATGCCTTCTAATACCGTATAGGGTTCCGGAGCATAAATATCATTGGCTTGAGGATTACAATTCATGAAAATATATTTTGGATAATATTAAGAATTTTATAATTATAAAATTCCCTCTAATAAAAATTAGGAGTTATCAGATTAATTATAATGCGAGAAATGATAATAAATTATTTTTTCGACAGATTCTGGGCTAGTTTTTTAGCTTGAATTTCTATTTTTGCACATGCAAAATAATGTACTAATTCTTGACTTTGGTTCTCAATACACCCAACTAATCGCAAGAAGGGTAAGGGAACTTAATATTTACTGTGAAATTCATCCATTTCATAAAATTCCTGAAGATCTTTCCAGTTTTAAGGCGGTAGTATTATCTGGTAGTCCGTTTTCAGTGAGGGGGGAGGATGCTCCACATCCAGATCTTTCAAACATAAGAGGAAAATTGCCAATTCTGGCGGTTTGTTATGGAGCGCAGTATTTTGCACATTTTCATGGGGGAGAAGTAGCCCCTTCCAATATTAGGGAATATGGCAGGGCAAACCTTTCTGTGATCAAAGATAACGAGGTTTTATTTGAAAATATCAAGGAAAATTCTCAGGTATGGATGAGCCATAGCGATACTATAAAAGATCTTCCCACCAATGCGGTAAGACTTGCCAGTACCGCAGATGTCTTAAACGTTGCTTATAGAATTGACGGTGAAGAAACCTATGCTATCCAGTTCCATCCGGAAGTTTATCATACTACAGATGGGAAACAGCTCCTGGAAAATTTCCTGGTAAAGATCGCGGGAACAGCACAGAGTTGGACTCCGGGGGCATTTGTAGATCTTACTATACATGAATTACGTGAAAAGATTGGAGACGATAAAGTAGTGCTTGGTTTAAGTGGGGGAGTAGATTCCTCTGTGGCTGCGGTATTGCTGCATCAGGCCATTGGTAAAAATCTATATTGCATTTTTGTAAATAACGGTTTACTGAGAAAGAACGAATTTGAAAGCGTTCTCCATCAATACAAGGATATGGGACTTAACGTAAAAGGTGTTGATGCCTCGGCACGTTTTTTGGAAGCGCTAAAAGGACTTTCCGATCCGGAATTAAAAAGAAAAGCGATTGGAAACACGTTCATTGAAGTATTTGATGATGAAGCCCATGAAATTTCAAACGTTACCTACCTTGCTCAGGGAACAATTTATCCTGATGTAATAGAATCGGTTTCAGTAAACGGGCCTTCAGTAACTATAAAATCCCACCATAACGTGGGTGGGTTGCCAGACTTTATGAAACTGAAAATTGTGGAACCTTTACGTATGTTGTTTAAAGATGAAGTGCGTAGAGTGGGAAAAGAACTGGGCATTGATAAAGATTTACTGGGCAGGCACCCCTTCCCGGGACCGGGACTGGCTATTCGCATCTTAGGGGATATTACTGAAGAAAAAGTCAGGATTTTGCAGGAAGTAGATCATATTTTTATTCAGGGGTTAAGGGACTGGATGTTATATGATAAAGTTTGGCAGGCAGGGGCGATGTTGCTTCCCATTCAATCTGTTGGAGTAATGGGAGATGAAAGGACTTACGAGCAGGTGGTGGCCTTAAGAGCTGTTGAATCTACAGATGGAATGACAGCAGACTGGGTAAATTTACCTTATGAATTCTTACAAAAAACTTCAAATACAATAATTAACAGGGTAAAAGGCGTTAATAGAGTGGTATACGATATCAGTTCCAAACCACCGGCAACTATAGAATGGGAATAATCTTATTCTGAAAAAATTTCAACCAAATAAAATGAAATATCTTTTAATAGTAAGTTTTCTTTTTCAGTTTTTCACCACTTCGGCGAATGCGCAGGCTTATAAATATCATACCGTAAAGAAAGGAGAGAATGTTTTTAGAATAGCCCAGGAATATAAAATTTCTGAAGAGGAGATCTACAAATACAATCCTGATGCAAAGAATGGAATTCAGGTAAATGAAAAACTGGTCATTCCGGTAAGTAATACTACTTCTACCCAGACTCAAACTTCTTCTGAAACAGCATTCGTAGAACATAAAGTTGCTAAAAAAGAAACCTTATATAGACTTTCCAAGCAATATAATGTTAGTATCGATGATATTAAGCGGTTCAATAAACATCTTTATTCTGAGGAATTAAAAACCGGGGAAACTGTAAAGATCCCAACGGGTCAAATTTCTGAAAGTTCAGTTGCTGAGGCTATTTCTGAAAGCAAACCTGTAACTCCAACCAGTACTTCCAGTTCCAATCCAAGCCCAACCCCATCTGCGGGAACCCAGGTGATGCAAACCGGCAAAACTAGGGAACATATTGTGCTTGAAAAGGAAACCAGGTATGGCATTGCCCGCAAATATGGGATGACTGTGGCCGAGCTTGATGACATGAATCCGGCCGTAGAGATGCTCCAGCCAGGAATGATGATTCGTGTGGGGACCGATGTTTTAAAGGATGAACCTGTTATTATTCTGGATGATCGTTTTGAATTCTACGAAGTAAAACCACAGGAAAATTTATTCAGATTATCACAACGATTTGGCCTTAGCCAGGATTCTTTGAAAGAATTGAATCCTGCTTTAAAAGACGGCTTAAAATATGGGATGATCTTAAAGGTTCCGGTAAAAGGTGGAAATTCAAATTCAGGAGAGATGAGTTACACGGGTACCGAAAAGAAAAACACCAAAATGGACCTTCGTAAAAACATCAACAACCGGAGCGCAAAGGAACTGGTAGTTTTGTTGCCATACCATCTCAATAAAGTTCAGGATGATTCTATTTCGAATTATAAGGATATTATCATGAATGAACGCGTGGTGAGAATTGCGCTGGATTTTTACAGTGGTGTTCGTATGGCGGTGGATGATGCAAAATCGATGGGAATTTCTACCAATCTTAGAACTTTCGATACCAAGCAAACTGCCGGGGAAGTCATTAATTTAATCAATAGCCAGAATTTTAGGAATGTAAATGCGGTGATTGGGCCATTATTGCAGGAAACTACAGAAGCAGCTGCATCCAGGCTGGAAGGACAAAATATCCCTGTGATCAATCCGCTTTCTAATCGAGAAATGAGAGGTTATAAAAATTTATTCCAATCCAGGCCCACCGAAGAAATCATGCGTTATGCGATGATGGATTTTATAGCGGCGAACTCTTCCGGTAAAAATGTGATCATTATTGCCGATCCAAAGAATGCTTCCATTAAATCCCAATTAAGTAGCATGATGCCGTCTGCCCGTTTTGCCGATCCTTCAGGAAATGCAGTTTCAGAACAAAAGCTTGCATCGATGATGAATTCTGGAAAAAACTGGGTGATCCTGGAAACCGATAATTTAAATTTAATTAGTAGTGTCACCTCTTCGCTGAACAGGCAGGCCAGGAACCATGATATTACTTTATTAACTACCAGTAAGAATAATGCCTATGATAACGACCTTATCTCCAATAATCATCTTGGAAAACTTAAGTTTCATTATCCCAGCGTAGACAAGGAATACGATACGGAGAGGACTAAAGACTTTATAGATGAATATGAAAAGCGCTTTGGAATTGAACCTAATCAATATGCCGTAAGAGGTTATGACCTCACTTTAGATGTCTTATTAAGACTGGCATCTGCCAATAATCTTTATGAATCCTTTGAAGCTTTTCCGGGATATACAGAATACTACGAAAGTAAATTTCATTATTTGCCAAATGCCGAAGGCGGTTATATTAATGATGCTTTATATATTTTAAAACTGAATGAAGATTTAACCATATCCAATGCCGATGACTTCTAAAGTTAAATATCTGGGCGGCCTTCGCACGGAAGCCGAACACTTACAAAGTGGAAATAAAATAATCACAGATGCTCCCGTAGATAATCAAGGGAAAGGGGAGGCATTTTCTCCCACAGATACCGTGGCAACTGCTCTGGCAACCTGTATGCTTACCATTATGGGCATTAAAGCTGAAACTCATAAAATCGACCTAAAAGGTACTACTGCTGAGGTTACAAAAACGATGGCAGCAGATCCCCGAAGAATTTCAAAAATTGAAGTGAAAGTTCACCTGTCTCAGGATTATGGGGAAAAGGTGAATAAGATCTTAGAGGACGCGGCAAGGACTTGTCCCGTTTTTTATAGTCTGCACCCCGATATCGAAAAAGAAATCAGTTTTAAATTCTAATGAAAACCTGGATCTTTTCTTTTTTGTTTTTTTCTGCTTTGAATATTTTTTCTCAGCAAGGAGAGAAAAAATATATGTGGAATGAAAGACCTGTTTTAACCTGGGATGATTTTAAAGCGAGTCCGGATCCTGAGAGTCCTTTTGCGGCAAATACCAATTCCGGAATAAGTTTTACGTGGAATTATAGTACTTCAAAGGGACAGCCTGAGTTGATCCATCAGGTTTTTAGCAATTTTTATCCGCAATATTCATGGGTAAAATCTTCGGAAAAAGATGCTTATCTCCTGGCCCATGAACAGGCCCATTTTGATATTTCTGAAATCTACGCGAGGAAGCTTAGAAAGGCCTTACAGGAATATGAAATTGGCAGAAATATTCGAAGAGACCTGAATGGTATTTATCAGAAGATGGAAAAGCAGCGGGATGTGATGCAAAGAAAATTCGATAAGGAAACAGATCATAGTGAGAATACCGAAGCGGAGATGAAGTGGAGAAAATTTATCACTACAGAACTAGAGCGACTTGAAGCTTATTCAAAATAAAGAGCGCTCATTTCTTTTTGTGCAGCTTTGAATTCTTCCATCATTTCCTGAACAATATGTGCCGCGGGTTTTATCTTATGGATCAATCCTGAAATTTGACCAATTTCAAGTTCGCCTTCTTCAAGATCTCCTTCAAACATTCCTTTTTTGGCTCGCGCCCTGCCCAGGAGTTCAATTAGCTCTGTTTTTGAAGGATTGGTAGTATAAAGCTGCTGAACATCTTCGTAGAATTTATTTTTCAGCAATCTTACAGGAGCAAGTTCCTTTAAAGTTAAAATAGTATCTCCTTCTTTGGCATCTACTATCCGTTGCTTGAAATGATCATGGGAAGAAGCTTCGGGTGTAGCTACGAATCTGCTGCCAACCTGTACGGCATCTGCACCTAAGGCCATGACGGCAAACATTCCTCTACCGGTGGCAATGCCGCCTGCAGCGATCAAAGGAATATGTATTTTCTCTTTTACCATGGGTATAAGCGCCATTGTGGTGGTTTCGTCCCTTCCATTGTGGCCGCCCGCTTCAAAGCCTTCAGCAACTACCGCATCTACTCCGGCTTCCTGGGATTTTAAGGCAAATTTCACACTGCTTACCACATGTACCACCTTGATTCCATGATCCTGCAAATGTTTGGTCCAAACCTTGGGATTTCCTGCAGAAGTAAAAACAATATTCACTTTTTCCTGAATGATAATCCCCATTAACTTGTCGATCTCGGGATAAAGCATGGGAACATTTACCGCGAAAGGCTTAGTGGTCGCTTTTTTACATTTCTGAATATGTTCTTTAAGGATCTCAGGATACATAGAGCCCGCACCAATAATTCCCAGTCCACCGGCATTGGAAACTGCACTGGCAAGTTTCCAGCCACTTGCCCAGATCATTCCTGCCTGGATAATTGGAAATTGAATATCGAAAAGGGAAGTTATTCTATTGTTGCTCATTATTTTTATGTATATCCGTTTTCTGCCCTAAAGTTCTTTCGTCACCCTGAATTTATTTTAGGGTCTCCATATTACATTGATTTACATTGAAATGAGATTCTGAAACAAGTTCAGAATCTCATCATTTTTCAGTTTAGGATGCTTTACGGACAAACAATTATTTTTTTATGATAATGCGGGATTCGTTGAAATTATCTTTTTCAAACATAGCAATATAAATCCCTCTGGAAAAACCGGAAAGATCAATTTGCTCCTCAACTTGATCTCTTTCAAGAATTTTTCTGCCAATTATATCAAAAATAGTAAGATGGTAACCTCCGGTTTCCGGTGCTCTGAAATTTAAAAAATTTTCAACCGGGTTGGGAAATATGACCAGTTCTTCGCTGGTAAAAACTTCATTTTGCAAATTTTCATAGGCCAGGGCAAAATTTGGAATTCCGTAACCGATTAAATTATTTGGATTGGCCGCATTGGAAGAAGATTCCCGAATGAGATCCATAATTTTATAATTTGAAAGTTCGGGGTTTGCCTGCCAAAAACTTGCGGCAGAACCTGCCATAAGCGGACTCGAAAAGGAAGTTCCACTAACCGCCACCAGTCTGTTATCTGGCGTTAGCACGACAACTTCAGATCCCTGCGCCATCACATCTGGTTTAATGCGCCCATCTGCAGTAGGCCCAACTGAACTAAATGCCAGCCTGTTTCTATCTGGATCTACCGCTCCCACAGTCAGCACATCCGCATCGGCGGGGGCGCCAATTCCCGGGAAAACATCACTTTCCCCACTGTTTCCTCCGGAAACCACGACCAGGATTCCTTTTTCCGAAGCGATGGAAGCTCCACGGGAACTAAAAGCAGTTTGACCATCCATGTCTTGTGCGGTATAGTTATAAGCGGGATTATCAAATAAGGCATAAGAGAGCGATGAGTTAATAACGTCTACTCCCAAACTATCTGCCCGCTCTGCAGCTTCCACCCAATAGCTTTCTTCTACCGGAGTTTCAGTAGCTGCAATTTCGGTTCTGAAGAGGTAATAAGCAGCGTCTGGTGCAGTTCCCACAATAAATTCTTCAATAAAACCTGCCATATTAGACAAAACCAGGGTCCCGTGATTGTTAAGTTCAGGATTGTTAAAATCATTTGATCTGCCCGGGAAATCGAAACCGCCCAGTAATTTCCCTTCATTTCTTATCTTTTCGAATCCTGATAGTGTATTTACATTCGGGAAACCGGCATCCAGAACGGCGATGATCATGCCTTCCCCGGTGAGATCATTCTGATGTAAAAAATCGGTTCCCAACATATTTACCTGATTTTCAGCAAAACCATAATCATAACTGATACTGGTTTCCAATTTCACTTTTCCGTAATTATTAGTTAGCTGGCTTCTAGTATTTAGATTATCATCAGCATATTCTATGGAAGAAACAAACTCCAATTCTTTTAATTTTTCAATTTCTCCTAATTCTCCAATAACATGCACGCAGTTTAGCCATTTCGATTTTGATTTCACGGCGATATCCTGAAAAGACTTAATTTCAGCGAGATAAGATTCGTTTACAGGCACGTCCCGAAAATCAATAGCTATGGAATGTCGCGATTTTCTCTGTACGGCACGCGCACTTAAAATAGATAGTGGATTGCTTATGGAAGCTTCTACATTAGGCTTGTCTTTAAAATAAACCCAGGCATGCTCTTCCTGCCCGAAAGTGGTAAATGAAATAAAAATAAATAGTAAAAGGAATTTTTGCATGCGCTGCTAAGATATCACTCCGGAGCCAATTAATTCGTCTTCCAGATACCAGGCAACGAACTGGCCTTCAGTTATAGAGGCCTGTGGCTCTTGAAAGACAATATACATGCCGTTTTCTGTTTGATACAAAGTGGCTTCCTGTAACGGCTGGCGATACCTAATCCTGGCTTTTACATTCATTTCCTGATCTGCCTTCAGGCTTAAATCTTTTCGAACCCAGTGAATTTCTTCAGTATTTATAAATAGGGCTTTGCGATAAATACCGGGATGATTTTTTCCCTGTCCCGTATAGATCACATTTTCTTCCACATCGGTATCAATTACAAATAATGGTTCGGGAGTTCCTCCCACAGCTAAACCTTTGCGCTGCCCTTTGGTGAAATAATGTGCACCCTGATGTTTTCCAACAATTTTACCCAGGCTAGATTGATATTGGTATTTTTTGGAGAGGTATCTCAATTCTTCAATTTTTGAATCGAAATCTACTTTCTCTTCGGAAAAGATTTCAGTATTGGCAGGAACTTCCACTATAACCCCTTCTTTCGGCTTTAATTTCTGCTGAAGGAAATCTGGTAAGCGTACTTTTCCAATAAAACAAAGTCCCTGCGAATCTTTCTTATCGGCAGTAATTAAGCCCTGTTCCGAAGCAATTCTGCGCACTTCAGATTTTTGCAATTCCCCGATAGGAAAAAGGGTTTTTGCTAATTGTTCCTGGGTTAACTGGCAAAGGAAATACGACTGATCTTTATTTTGATCTTTCCCGGCAAGGAGTTTATAAATCGTTTTGCCATCTTTTTCAAATTCGTCTTTTCGGCAATAATGACCCGTCGCCACATAATCTGCACCTAAAGAAAGCGCGATTTTCATGAAAACATCGAATTTGATCTCACGATTACAAAGCACATCGGGATTGGGAGTGCGGCCTCTTTCATATTCGTTGAACATATAATCTACGATACGTTCTTTATATTGCTCGCTGAGGTCTACTGTCTGGAAGGGAATTTCAAGCTTTTCGGCAACCAGCATGGCATCGTTTGAATCGTCCAGCCAGGGGCATTCATCAGAAATGGTAACCGAATCATCGTGCCAGTTTTTCATAAAAAGGCCAATAACTTCGTATCCCTGTTCCTTTAAAAGATACGCAGTGACACTAGAATCTACGCCTCCCGATAACCCTACAACAACTTTTTTCATGAGAAACCTTAATTCTAAATTTATAGACTTTGAAGAAGTCGGTTTTAGATTGGCAAAATTACGAAATAAAAAAAGGCAGCAAAAGCCGCCTTTCTATAATCCAATATCAATGAACTATTTTTCGAAAACTAAAGATGCATTTAATCCTGGAATACTTGGTACAAATGTAAATCGAGTATCACTATTGAAAGTTACCGTACCGGTTACATCACCATATAACGGGATAGCAAAGGTATATTGATTGCCGTCCTTGCTCCAGCCACCACTTCCGGGGTCAAAATCGCAACCACTTTCTGTATTGGCATAAAATTCAGAAGTAGCCGTATTATCCGCATTAAAAGTAATATTTGATTGGGAAGTACAATCATCGATAGTGTAGCCGGGAGCGTTATTTGCTTCAACCAGAAACCAGGTACCCACGATGTTGCCATCTTTGGAACTATCGTCATCATCGCTACACGAGGTTAGAACAGATAAGCTCACAAGTAATAAAAAGATCTTTTTCATAATTTAATTTTTAAGTAGGTTACTAATTAATATTCTATTTCTTCTTTCAATATTCCATTTTCAAATTCTTTCCAGGTCCCTATTTTCTTTCCTCCGGAATAATTTCCCTGTCTTAAAATATTTCCCTGAAGGTCGTAATATACGGCTGATCCATCTAATTTGCCATTTTTAAAATTAATTTCTTTATTCACTTCCCCACTCTCAAAGTAGGTGAAACTTGCACCTTCCTTTAGACCTTCGGTATAATTTGTCTTTTCGGCTAAATTTCCATTAGTGTAGAATGTTTGCTGAAGTCCGTGCAGGGAATCGGCTTTATAATTTTCCAGCATCATGATACTATCAGATTCCTGATGGTAATATTTCCATTCCCCTTCACGCTTTTTATCAACCGCATTTCCCTCGCTAATCACTTTTCCTTTCTGCGTATAATATTTAATGGCAACTGTATCGCTATTTTTATCAAAATTCATGATTGCAGAAGGATGCGCAGATATTCCTTTTTGATAAAATTTGAATTCACCAACTTCTTTTCCGTGATCAAAAGTTCCTTCAAATTTAGGAGAATTAGTGCCTTCAAAATTCACTTTCCAAAGTCCGTTCCTATTGCCTTCAGCATCCTTTTGATTGACCTGGGCAAAGCTTAAAAATGGGATTAGAAAGAAGAAAAAGCTTAATTTATTCATGTAGATTTTAAGGCAGGTTTGCATTATAACTGAAATTAGCTGATTTTATTATATAGAAAAACCCTGCCAAACTAAACTGGCAGGGTTTTTTCTGAAATTTTTATCGAAATTTTACTTTCCTTTCTGCTTGCTTTGTTGCTTTTCAGCCTGCTCCATCATATCCTGAAACTTCTTCGTAAACTTGTTCTGCTTCCTTGGCTTTTTCTTGTTCTCCTGAATCTTTGCGTGGATTTTTTCTTCATCAATGATCACATGTTTGATCACTAACATAATTCCAATTGTAATCAGGTTACTGGTGAAATAGTATAAGGATAAACCACTCGCGTAATTGTTGAAGAAAACCAACATAAAAACAGGGGAGAGGTACATTAAAAATTTCATGTTTGGCATACCCGGCTGCTGATTTGCCTGCATACTTTGTCCCGTAGTCATGGTCATATAAAAGAAAATCGCTACCGATGCCAAAATGGGGAATAAACTCACGTGATCTCCATAAAATGGGATTTTAAAAGGTAGTTCGGCAATCACATCATAACTTGAAAGATCATCTGCCCACAAAAACGGTTTTTGCCTTAACTGAAATGCACTGGGGAAAAACTGAAACAATGCATAAAAGACCGGAATTTGCATCAAGGCAGGTAAACATCCGCTCATAGGACTCGCACCGGCTTTGCTGTAAAGCTTCATCGTTTCCTGTTGCTTTTTCATCGCGTTATCTTTGTACTTCTCGTTAAGCTCGTTGATCTCCGGTTTTAAAACCTTCATTTTAGCCTGGGATAGATACGACTTATAAGTAACCGGGGATAATACAATCCTCACTACAATGGTCATTACAATAATCGCAATCCCATAACTTGGAAGCACGCCGCTTAAATATGAAAAGAAAGGTATAAAGAGATATTTATTGATCCATCCAAAAATCCCCCATCCTAATGGAATAACTTCATCAAGGTTACGATCATAATCATTTAGAATCTGATAGTCTGACGGGCCATAATACCAGTTCATATTATAATTAAGTTCGCCCCCTTTTAGTTCCAGCGGAAGCCTAGAAGCAAAAGTTTTTGTAAAAATTGTATCAATTTCTTCGTCTTCTACCAGGTTTTCAACTTCAAAATTTCCAAGTTTAAAGGAGGTATCCGTTAATAAAATGGAAGTAAAGAAATGCTGGCGATAGGCGATATAATCGATGTTTTCTTCCTCATCATCGCCATTGCTTAAGTTGTCATCATCTCCTTCATATTCGTAAATTAGATCGGTATACCTGTTTTCATAGGAGATACTTTTTGCATGGCGGTAACCTTTCAATTTCCAATCTAAAATAGGGTCCTGAGAGGAATTAAGAACTTTGGAAAGGCCTTGCGAACGCATATTGAAATCGAGCATATATTCTCCCGGCTTCATGGTATAGCGATATTCCAGAAATTCATCTTCAGAAACTTTTAATTTCATGGAAAGAATCTGGCTGCCGTTATTTTCGATAAGTTCCGGTTCGAAGAATAGATTTTCAGTATTTAATGTCCTCCCATCTGTAGTTCCAAAATTTATATTAAAGCTGGCATTCCCATCCTTGATCAAGTGAACAGGAATAGAATCAAATGTCTTGAATTTCTTAAGCCTTGCTTCTTCTATATACCCACCTTTGTTGGAGATCTTCAGCTCTAATACATCATTTTCTAAAGTAGTAGAACCGCTGGTTGCAGAGGGGAGGGTTTCAGAATATCCAAAAGCTCCTAATCTTCTTTGTGCATTTGCCAGCGAAGTAGAATCAGACTTTATCTCGTTATCGTCCTCAAATGAATTTTCATTGGATACCTGCGTATTAGATTCAGGATTTTCAACCTGTTCCGTTTGTGTTTCATTATCTACTGCGGTTTCTTCCGAAGAATTGTTGTAGAGCATCCAGAGAAGGAGTGCTCCTATAAGTAAAAATCCAATGATTGATTGGACGTCAATTTTCTTTTCTTCCATTACTTAATTTTGCTTAGCCTGCAAAAGACAAAAAAACAACCAATTATTGTTTTTGTGCCAACTTGGCATTTTTAACTTTTTTTGCGTGTTCATTTGCAGCCTTAACAAAGGATACAAAAAGTGGGTGAGGATTTGCAACTGTACTTTTATATTCCGGGTGATATTGTACCCCCACGAACCAGGGATGATCTTCCAGTTCAATCACTTCAACCAAACCGGTTTCAGGATTGATTCCCGATGATTTCATGCCCGCATTTTCAAGTTGCTCTTTGTATTTATTATTATATTCATAACGATGGCGGTGCCTTTCTTTGATCTCTTTGGTGCCATAAACTTCATAAATAATAGTATCTTCTGAAAGTTCACAATCCCAGGAACCCAAACGCATGGTGCCGCCTTTATGCGTGACCTCTTTTTGTTCTTGCATAAGATCGATCACCGGATGTTTGGTGTCCGGATTCATTTCGGTAGAATTGGCCAATTTCAGCTGAAGCACATTGCGAGCGAACTCGATAACTGCCATTTGCATTCCCAGGCAAATTCCGAGGAAAGGAAGATTGTTTTCACGCGCATAACGCACGGCATCGATTTTTCCTTCAATCCCACGTTCCCCGAAACCGGGGGCAACCAGGATTCCGTCCAGATGACTTATTTTATTATGGATCGTATTTTCATTGATGAATTCTGAATGAATATATTCCACATTTACATACACCTCATTTTCGGCACCCGCATGAATAAATGATTCTAAAATCGATTTATAGGAATCCTGAAGTTCCACATATTTCCCAATCAATCCTATATGTACTTCGTGCTTGGGGTTTTTATGCCTTTTTAGAAACTGGTTCCAGCGATCTAAATTTGGAGTACTGTCATTTGGCAATTCAAGTTTTTTCAACACAACCGTATCCAGGCCTTCCTTCAGCATCATTCCGGGAACATCATAGATGGTTGCCGCATCGATACTCTGGATCACCGCTTCCTGGCGAACATTACAAAAAATGGCCAATTTTCGCCTAATATCATCTGAAAGTTCATGCTCTGTCCTACATACCAAAATATCGGCTTTAATCCCGCTTTCCATCAGTGTTTTTACAGAATGCTGGGTTGGCTTTGTTTTTAGTTCCCCCGCAGCAGATAAGTAGGGGACCAAAGTTAAATGGATCACCAGGGCATTAACATCACCAAGTTCCCATTTTAACTGGCGAACTGCTTCGATATAAGGTAAAGATTCAATATCTCCCACAGTTCCTCCAATTTCAGTAATAACAAGGTCAAAATCCCCATTTTTACCAAGAAACTGGATCCTTTCCTTGATTTCATTCGTAATATGAGGAACTACCTGAACAGTTTTTCCAAGAAATTCACCTCGCCTTTCTTTATCGATAACGCTTTGATAAATTCTTCCGGTGGTTACATTATTAGCCTGGGAAGTATTTACGTTAAGAAAACGCTCATAGTGCCCAAGATCAAGATCGGTTTCTGCTCCATCTTCAGTTACATAACACTCTCCATGTTCATAAGGATTTAGCGTCCCCGGGTCTACATTAATGTAAGGGTCCAGCTTCTGAATAGTGGTCTTAAAACCGCGCGCCTGTAATAATTTTGCAAGCGAAGCCGCAATAATTCCTTTTCCAAGGGAAGAAGAAACACCTCCGGTTACAAATATGTACTTGGTTTCGGCCATCGCTTTGTGATTTGTTGCATTGTTTATTCAGGGCGCTAAATTACAAAGAAGAATAGAAAATCCTGCTAATTTGAGAAGCTAATATTAAGAGGTTTTTAACGGCAGGAAAACCTTGAAATTAAGGTTGGGGATACCGCTTTCTTATTTCGAAAAGCAAACTTTCCAGGCTGTTGATTTTCATCTCGTGAACCTGTCGTAGCTGGTCACCGAGTTTACCCTGGGGAAATCCTTTTTGACTGAACCACACGTAATATGGCTCAGGAATATTTGATAAATACTGGCCTTTGTATTTGCCAAAAGGCATTTTGGCGTAAGCCAATTCAATTAAAATTTTCGAATCTGGTACCAGCAATTATCCCGTTTTTAAATAGGTGGAAAGTTCTGAAAATTTATCGCGGTTCATCGGTTTTTCCATATATTTAACAACATTCTTGAAAGTGGAAGCACGGGTTTTGTCTATCTCACTGGTGCTGGAAGACAAAATGATAATGGTATGTTTTATATTTCTTTGCTGCAATTCCTCCAAAAATTGCCATCCGTTCATTTTAGGCATGTTAAGATCTAAAAAAATGATGGCATCTTGTTCTTCTGAAATTTTTTGAAATGCCATTACGGGATCGGTAAAGTCAAATACATTCTCCGAAAAACCTTCAATTTCAAGTAATTTTTTAGTAATGAAATTTGCAATAGGCTGGTCGTCTACCAGGTAAATCTTTTTCATAACTCTGAAGCCTTTAAATGCCCTAATTCTTTGGTGGCAGTTTGAATGACTTCTTTTAGGACATCGTCCATTTCTGCAACAGATTGTTCTAATTTTGGGATCAATTCACTTCTACAGGATTCATCATCAAAAAGTGCAAAGAGTTGAATTACTCCCTGGATTCGTGATAAAGGTTCTCTAACGTTATGTGCATTCAAAGCTGAAATGTGCAATAATTTCGCATTCTTCTGGGCGATCTCCTTAGTCCTCTGGGTAATGATCTCTTTTTGATTTTCCACAATTGACTGAATTTGATGGTTTTTTTGTTTAATAGTTTTATAAGCTTCGGAAAGGTTCTTATTCCTATCAGCTAATTGTTTTTTTAGATAAAGTTCATGGAATTTGGCCTGAATGCTATCTACTACAAGATTTAAAATATCTATATCTCCCGTAGCAAACATCTTTTCATCATCTGCCAAAAGAGATACACTTATTTTATGATCATATTTATTAAAGCACCATCCCCAAAGCACGGGGTTGCACATGGGAGTTAAATCAAATTTATCTTTAATAAGCCTTTCGGGGATTTCGAATGTATAAATTGGAATTTCATTTTCGAAGAGATTGTTTTCATAATCTAATAGGGCATCGTTTTCAACGATATTATACCAGATCTTATTTTTAGCGATTTCGAAAACAAAATATTTGCCTTTTTGCTCCATAGCTATACGAATTACCCTAAAATTTAAAAGATATTTTAGGTGCCTCGTACAAACTTCACCCACTTCCTTCAACGATTTACATCTATTGATATCATTGGCAAATTTGGAAAAAGCTTCATAGGATATCCTATAAAGCTGTGAGGTGTTTGAAAGTAGGTTGCTCATTAAATTTGGGGTGAGACTTATTCCGGGGTTTCCATCAATTCATTATCGATCTTAATACCAGAGACATCGGCGATGGTGTTTAACATATTCACCAAATCTGCCTGTGCCATAAGTTCCTGGATTTCACGGGGGGAAAAACCTGCGTCTTCTAAGGATTCAAAATCTGCTTCCGTTATTTTATCATGATTCAATGCCGCCTTAGTAACCACATTTACCGCAGTTTTGTAACTAACCGGCATAGATAGGGAGGTTAGATTTTCAGTAGCTTTGAAACCCGGTTCTTCAGAAATCATAGCACTCATACTATCAGCAAAAATACCATGTGCATGTGAACAATACTGGCAATTTCTTTCGTTGGAAACATTATAAATAATCAATTGCTTTAGCACATTTGGAACCTGCCCTTCCATTAAAGTGTTCTTTAATTTGCTCCAGTTTCCCTGTAATAAAGTGGCATTGTCGCCCTGGCATTTAAACCAGTTTAATACAAAAGGAAGTTGTAGGGTTTTTTTTGTGTCGTCGTAAATGGCTTTTACTTCAGGAGTGGCTTCTTCATAAGGCACCATTTTGTAACGCGACTGTACTTGGGGTAATGTTTGTTCCATATGTAGGAAATTAATTTCACATAATTTTATAGAGGTTAATATGCAAAAAATATCGATAAAAAAACAAATTTATTCGAAATTTTTAACATTCTGTATAGTATTAGTGCCTTCCATGCAATTTATGTGGGATAAATCCTATAATTATGGGAGTTAAACTTATGATAATAATTACTGAAACATAGCGGCAATCTTTAGTTTTGACCCACCAAAAAACAAAAAAAAATGGCAATTTTCGGCTCGATTATAAAAAGTTTAATTGATATAAAAGACACCTTTACTTCTGAAAATAATCCGGTAGAAGAACAACTTGAAGTTTTGAGTATTTTACTGGATAAAGCAAAAAATACTGCTTTCGGAAAACATTATGACTTTGCAGGGATTTTAGAATCTGAAGATATTCCCAAGGCTTTTGCCGAAACAGTTCCCTATTTCGATTATAATAAGCTAAACGAACAGTGGTGGAGTAAATATCATGAAGGTGAAGAGAATGTTACCTGGCCGGGAAAACCTCCATATTTCGCATTAAGTTCCGGTACTACCGGGAAAGCCAGTAAAAAAATACCGGTTACCCAGGATATGGTCAATGCGATACGTGCCGCCGGAATCAAACAGGTGAGTGCCTTAAGCCATTTTGATCTTCCGCCAGATTTTTTTGAAAAAGAGATTATGATGCTGGGAAGTTCTACTGATCTTGTGAAGGAAGACGATCATGAAGAAGGGGAAATTAGCGGAATTAGTGCAAGTAATATTCCTGGCTGGTTTCAGGGATATTATAAGCCGGGGGTTGATATTGCCAAAATTGATGACTGGGATGAGCGCGTGACCGCCATAGCTGAAAATGCAAAAAACTGGGATATTGGAGCCCTGAGTGGGATTCCTTCCTGGATGGAACTAATGCTGAAAAAAGTTATCGAATATCATAAAGTGGATAATATTCATGAGATCTGGCCAAATCTGCAGGTGTATGCTTCCGGAGGTGTGGCTTTTGAACCTTATGAAAAAAGTTTTAATGCCCTGTTAGGGAAACCTGTGGAAGTGATCGATACATACCTTGCTTCAGAAGGTTTTTTAGCCTATCAGAATAGGCCAGGGACACACGCGATGAAATTGATCACCGATAATGGGATCTATTTTGAATTTGTTCCTTTTAAAGCTGAATATATAAATGAAGACGGTTCAATAACAGATAATGCCCCGGTCATCACTATTGCCGATGTTAAGAAAGATGAGGAGTATGTGTTGCTAATTTCTACGGTGAGCGGCGCATGGAGATACTTGATAGGCGATACCATAAAATTTGAAGATGTTGAAGCCCAGGAAATACGCATCACCGGGAGGACCAAATTTTTTCTAAACGTTGTGGGCTCTCAACTTTCCGTGAATAAAATGAATGATGCCGTACAGGAACTTGAAAAAGAATATGATATCAAAATACCTGAATTCGTTGTCGCCGCCAAGAGATTTGAAGAAGATAACGAATACTACCATTATTGGTATTTAGGCACCGAAGATTCTGCTGATAATGAAAAGCTTGCCCATTCGCTCGACGAGGCTTTAAAAGAAGCTAATAAAAATTATAGTGTGGCAAGGTCGAAGGCTTTACACGGGGTGAAAGTAAAAACCATCTCTCCAAACCTTTTTCACGAATGGAATGCGAAAAACAAGAAAATGGGTGGACAGGTAAAGATGGAAAAAGTAATGAACGAAGAGAAATTCAAAGAATGGGAAAATTTTATTGCAGAACAAAATCCTTAATCTACCGCAAGTTCTTCTTTTTCTTCATGAATTTCATCAATAAGGACCAGTATTTCTTCCTGGGAAAGATAGAGGCTCTTAATCCTGTTTTTATAGGCATCAGATAGATCTGCATGGTTCAGGATAAAGTCTTTTGTGGCGATAATATTTTCTCCTAAACCGTGGTTTACAGCATATACGTCTGCCATTCTTTCCGCTTCGCGGATATAATTTTTGGAAGTAATATATTTTATTCCAAACCATACCAGATTCAGGCCAGATCGGTTTTGATAATCCATCACGTGGCCCAGTTCATGCCCAATCCAGCCTATTAAAACATCTTTAGGCACGGTATGCACACTAAATTCCTGGTCTTCAATATTAAATTGTTTACTTATATAAATAGTGTAACCCCTATTCTTTCTCTTTTTAAATATTCCTCCAAAATTTGGCTGAGCCTGCATAAAAGACTTCTTAATCTTGTCTTTAAACCGTAATTCAATAGGGGTATTTCTTAATTCCGGGTAATGGGATAAGGCAACATATGCTTCTCGCCATATAGTATCCGGAACAATTTTATTGGTGAATTTTAGGCTATCTTTCTGCTTCATAACTTGGGAATAGGATAATGAACATGCGAAAATTGCAATAATGATTAAAAATTTATTACGCCATCTTTCGTGCATCATGGTTTTGTTTGAGGTGTTGAATAATCATGGGTTCTAAATTAGACAAAACCAATGCCAAGCTCTGTTAAACATATATAAAATAATATAAGGCCATTAACATTGGGGCAAAGTTTCAGAAAGAGTTTTTAGTTTTTCACAATTTAAGACGAATTCTTAGTTACCTTTTCGTAGGCATTAATCCAGTCTTCCAGAGTCATCTTTTTTGTTAACTCAGCTATTAATTTATAAGGGATAATTTCAGGATTTTTAAACCGAATACAACTTTTTCCCATATCGGGATTTTTACCAACCTCTTTTTTGTATTCGGAAATAAACCATTTCAGTAATTTTTCATCTGCGTAAATTCCAAAATGATATAAAGCAATATAGTTTTTTTGTGAAGCAAGATTTAAAAAGGGTAACGGAAGTTTGGGGTCACAATGATAACCCGAAGGATATTTTGATTGTGGCACCACCCAGCCTATCATATTGTAATTCAAAGTTTCTTCAAAACCTGAAGGAATATGAGCATTAATTATTTCACGTATTTTTTTTACAGCCACCTGCCTTTCTGCCGGTAGCTTACTGATATAATCCTCGGGAGACGTGGCTTCGATTTTCATCCTTAAAGGTTTCTGAATTATAAAAATAAGGATTTTTAATATTCTTTTCTGAAGGGTTTTAAAGCGAAAATTCCAAAAATTGGCCCTAAGGACAAAATTATGAAAAGATTCTTTTGTTCAATAGAATTCAACAAAAGAGTAATTAATTGAATACTTAAAATGGTGATGGCAAAGCCAATACAATTAACGATGGTTAAAGCAGTTCCCCGGTTTTCTGCAGGAGAATTGTGGGCTACCAGGGTTGAGAATAAAGGAGAGTCCCCAACAACCACAAATCCCCAAAAGATCAGGAAAAGAATAAAAATCCCTTCAGATGCGAAAACAAAAAACAGGGAGGAGGCCAAGCAACAAATTCCTGATAACGTCAAAAAACCGCCTGCTACTTTTCTGGTACCTAATTTTTCTGAAAGATATCCGGCCAGGATACAGGCCACAGTTCCGGAAGCAATAATTATAAATGACCAGAGTGAAATATTGAAGTGGGTAAATGGATGATATTCCTGATAGATTTTTAAGATAAAGGGTATAAAGGCCCAAAAAGCGTATAACTCCCACATATGTCCAAAATAACCAAAAGCTGCAGCTCGAAACCTTTCAGTTTTGAAGACCTTGAAGAAGAGTGCTGTATCAAATTTCGATCTTTGGGTCCTGTAAGGGCCATTGGGCACAAAAAAATAAATAAGAATACCACCGGCTAGTGCTAAAAAAGAAGTCGCCATAATTACGGTTTTCCAGGGCAGGGCGTTAGATCCCGAGATTTCATTGAGCAAATGGGGGAGTGCAGTTCCCAAAACAAGTGCACCTACAAGAAATCCCAAAGATTTCCCGAGACCTTTATCAAAATAATCTGAAGCGATTTTCATTCCTACGGGATAAATTCCGGCAAGTGTAAATCCCGTGAGAAATCGAAATATCATTAAACCTGTAAATGAGTTTTCTTCCCATAAAATTCCAAGGTTAATGAATGCGCCGCATATTGCACAAATAAAGAAAACTTTTGAAGGGGAAAACCTGTCTGCAATTGTTAAAAATGCGAAAAGCAAAGTGCCAAAAATAAAACCGAATTGAACTGCAGAGGTTAAATGCCCCACCGCATCTTCAGATAAATTAAAATTTAAAACCAGGTCTTTCATTACTCCGTTGCCTGCAAACCATAATGAAGTACAGAAAAATTGCGCAATTACAATTATGGGTAATATTCTTGAAGTGGGTTTCAGTAGCAATTATTAAATAAATTCCTGGTTATTATTAGTAAGTGTATGTTTTTCTTTTCCGGTATGTTTTGTGGCAGCCGGTTCAAAAAGCATCATATGGACTTCCTCCACGGCAATGGGTTTGTGTTCAACACCTTTTGGAACTATGAGAAATTCATTTTCATTAATTTCTACTACTTTATTCCGAAATTCAATTTTTAAAGTTCCTTTGATAACGTAAAAGAGCTCGTCTTCATCTTCATGGGAATGCCAGATAAACTCGCCTTTCAATTTCGCTAGTTTTACCTGTTGCCCGTTTAATTCTCCCACGATTCTTGGATTCCAGTGATCCTGAAACACTGATAATTTTTCTTTGAGATTAACTTTTTCCATTTTATTATCTAGTTAAAGGTTAAAACCCTGCAATTTCATTGCAGTTACTTTAGTTTCTATAAACGTCTTGTCATTTCGACAGAGCGAGGAACGAGTGACGAGAAATCTTATAATAATGAGATTCCTCTTCGTACCTCATTCGGAATGCCTTGCTAACTTTAAAAAGAATTTCATTTTTTTATTTTCAAACTATGGACTTTCAGTCCATCGTGGTTTATTCTTTTTGAGGCATTAGCCAGAGATAAGTTTCCAAAAATCCTTCCCTCCATAGTTTTTCATTATGCTCCCCATCTTTTACGATTTTCACCTGAAAGTTACTTTCAGCCAAACCTTTCGACTCTAGTAATTGAAGCATTTTTTCAAGATCGGTGACCATGTCTTCAGATTCTTTATCCCCAACCAAAAAATAATATTTAGTATCCGGGATCTCATTTTCTGAAACATAGGTATAAATCTCATCACTATACCAAAAACTTGGAGAATACACCCCGGCGAAGCCAAACACTTCCGGAAAATAAAATGTTGCATAAAAAGAAGTTAGACCGCCTAAACTGGATCCCCAGATCCCGGTATTTTTTCTATCGGGTAAAGTTCTATAGGTTGCATCTATATGTGGTTTTAAGGTATTGCGAATAAAATTCAAATAATCTATGGCCTTCCCGCCACCGTATTTTTCATTTGGAAATGGGGTTAATTCTTCCAGCCTTTTTGCATTACCATGCTCGATCCCAACGATGATCGCTGGCGGAATTCGTAAACTATCCAGGCTTTCATCAACATTCCACTCGCCTACAAATGATGTTTCATTATCAAACAAATTTTGGGCATCATGCATATAAATCACCGGGAAAGTTTTTTCAGCATCATTATAAGCCTTGGGCAGATAAACCCAAATCTTTTTAATGGTATCTAATTGCGGGGCTTCGATACTAAATGTTGAAACCTGTGGTGATGCCGAATGTTGCGCTAAAATTGATTGCGTTACTAACCAAAAAAGAGAACAAATTTTTAGAGTCTGTTTCATATAATTTTTAGGAATATCATTCTTCAGCAGCGCATTCAAAACATTTGATTAAACTTTCTGAAATTTCCAGTTTTTCTGAACCTTTTAAAGCAGCTGTTAGATAAGGTTGTTCTTCAATAATTTCATGAAATTCTCTTGCGTATTTAACCAAATTGACTCTTCTGTTTTTGAGTTTATCAGCAATTTCTTCCTGGTCTAATGCTGAAATTTCCTTCGGCCAGACCTTGAACGCCTCATCAATCGACCTGTTATTCAGCAATGACTGAAGGTTTTCAGCTTCTTTTACAAAGAGTTCTTCCGAAGCACCTTTCAAAAAATAAATATCAAAAGGATAGACCAGTCCCGGCATATAATCGATGTCCATTTCAAAAGGCCGCACTAAAGGTTCTATATTTTTATTAGTAACAATTTCAGGAATAATGCCGTCCAGTTTAAAAAATGCATTGTCGCGATCTCCGGGTATGGGAATAGCAATTGTTTTCTCTCCATTTTTCTGAATTGCCCATCCCCACTGCTCAGCATGCCGGTCCCAGTCTCCAATAAGAAGATCGAACAATCTGGCCCGGATTAGCGCAGCTTTATCAATATGTAGCCGATTCTTTAAGGTTGATTTTAATTCCTGCAGTTTATCAGTTTCAACTATACCTGAGATATTGGGCAATGGAGTCCAGTTTTTTTTGCTTTCAGTCTCAAATTCTAACAGGTAAATTCGATCTCCAAATTTGTCATTATATTTCTTTAAAGCATTTTGTTTGGGAACAAAATACATTTTAGGAGAGGTGTGGGGAACTTCTGCAATATTGGCCAAAGAAGCTGCCAATATTGCCCCATAGGGATGTTGACCCGAAATTCCATCCACAATAATATTTTCAAGGTAGAGGTCTTTTGCTACATCCGGGATCAATTTTTTTGGATCCTTGTTTACGCTCCTCAATGTATACATGATCCCATCTTTGGACAATAATTTTAAAGAGTGGGTTTGTTTTCCCCCTCCCTTTTTTATTACCTCCAAACCTCCTTTTAAAGTATCTAAATTGGCTACGGGAAGTTTTACCGGAACGGCCCAGGTTTTTCTATAATTTTCCCCTTGCATCATATTTTTTAAAAAATTGCCCTCATAGAGTGTACTTAGCGCAACCAAAACAGAATCATGTTTTTTAAGATCTAATTTATCCAGATCATCCAGATTTTTGATAGTACAGGTTTCAAAATTTTTATCAGTACTCCTCGCTGAAAAATAAGTAAGGGCGATAAAAGCGATTACAATTACCAGGATGGCGAGAAGTATTTTTTTCATTTCGCAATAAATTTCAATAAGCCAATATATCAATTTTAGAACTTTTAATATTCCCGTTTTCGATTGAAAAATTTCCAATAACTTAGGAAGAAATTTAAACCGAAATTTTTAAATGGATTATTTGCTCATTACCACAATTTTAGTAAGTCTTGCTGCCCTTTTTGGATTTATAAATGTGAAGTTTTTAAAATTGCCGAATAGTATTGGTTTAATGCTGGTTACTATTATTTTCAGTTTACTTATTCTGGGAATTAGTGTTTTTGATTCAACTCTTTTGAATCTGGAAAAATATATCATTACCAGTATCGATTTTGAAACTGTCCTGCTTGATGTAATGCTTAGTTTTCTATTATTTGCCGGAGCCCTGCATACCAATTTCGAACAGCTCAAAATTCAGCGTTGGCCAATTTTGGTATTTTCCACCATTGGGGTTTTGGTTTCCACATTTTTAGTGGGAACAGCCATGTTCTATATCCTGAAATTTGGCCCCCTTCCCGTGGATTATATTTATTGCCTGTTATTTGGAGCTTTAATTTCCCCAACCGATCCTATTGCCGTGCTGGGAATTTTAAAACAGGCCGGGGCACCTAAAAATCTTGAAGCTAAAATTGTTGGGGAATCCTTATTTAACGATGGAGTAGGAGTGGTAGTCTTTTTAACGATCTATAACATTGCTACAAAAGGCCCTGATGAGATGCACGTAGATACTATTTTAGAGCTTTTTGGAACTGAAGTTTTAGGAGGTATTGCCATTGGTTTGCTTTTGGGGCTAATTACCTATAAACTCATGAAATCGATCGATGATTATGATATCGAGGTAATTATTACACTTGCCGCGGTCATGGGAGGTACAGCGATTGCCCATTATTTCCATTTTTCAGCGCCACTGGCCATGGTTACTGCCGGGTTGATGGTAGGTAATGATACCGTGCGGGCAACATCCATGTCTGAAATCACCGAAACTTACGTAGATAAATTCTGGGAGCTGGTAGATATTCTTTTAAACACAATCCTCTTTGTTTTGATAGGAATGGAAATGTTGGTGCTTACCTTAGAGGTTAATTATATGATAGCAGGATTAATAGCCATTCCGGTAGTTCTTGTATGCAGATATATTTCCCTGATAATTCCTGTGCAGTTCTTTGAGAAAAAATTGAATTTTGTGCCTAAAACCAATCTTATTATGACCTGGGGTGGGTTAAGAGGTGGAATTTCAATAGCCTTAGCTTTGAGTTTAACCCAGGAAATGCACCGGGAACTCTTCCTGGTTGTGACTTATTTTATAGTGATTTTCTCGATCCTGGTTCAGGGACTTACCGTGGGAAAATTAGTAAAGAAAGTTGCATTGAATCCGGAATAATTAATTTTTTTCCACAAGCTTCCCCAGGGAAGATGTAAGATCCACTTCAATCTGATGCCTGGTAAGATCGTCAAAAGTCTCGCGCTCACGAATCAAATGAGCTTTTCCCTCATACCATAAAACTTCCGCCGGGCGATATCGTGAATTAAAATTACTGGCCATTGAAAAACAATAGGCCCCGGCATTGCTAAAACTCAAAATATCCCCTTCTCGTATTTCTGAAATTCTGCGATTATTTCCGAAAGTATCTGTTTCACATATATAGCCCACAACGCTATAGAAACGATCTTTTGCCTTTGGGTTCGAAATGTTTGTAATTTCATGGTGAGAACCGTAAAACATAGGTCGTATCAAGTGATTAAACCCGGAATCGATTCCGGCAAAAACCGTGGAGGTGGTTTGTTTGATCACATTTACCTTCGCTAGAAATTTTCCCGCATCGCTTACCAGATATTTACCGGGTTCAAAAGCTAAAGCCAGTTCCCTCCCATATTCTTTACAGAAATTTTCAAATTTTTCAGTGAGCTGAAGGCCAAGTTCTTCAATATCGGTTTCTATATCTCCAGGGCGATAAGGTACTTTAAACCCACTGCCAAAATCGATAAATTCAAGTTCTTTGAAATTTAAAGCAGCCTCAAATAAGATTTCAGAAGCATAGAGAAAAACACCAATATCGAGAATATCACTTCCGGTATGCATATGAATTCCGTTAATGTGCATCCCGGTATTCTCCACAATTCTGAGTAAATGGGGCATCTGGTGAATACTTATCCCAAATTTTGAATCGATATGACCCACTGAAATTTTGGAATTTCCACCTGCCATTACATGCGGGTTAATTCGAATACAAACAGGTGTTTTTGGGTGTTTGCTTCCAAATTGTTCTAAAACCGAAAGATTATCAATATTAATCTGCACGCCCAATTCCACAGCCTGTTCTATCTCTTCTAAAGCAACTCCGTTGGGTGTATAAATAATTTTAGAAGGGTCTACCCCGGCTTTTAAACCTAATTTCACTTCCTGAATAGATACCGTATCGAGACCGCAACCAAGCGAATTCAAAAGTTTTAAAATTGAAATATTGGATAGGGCCTTTACAGCGTAATGAATTCTTAATTCATCAACCTTAAAAGCATTGGTTAATCTTTGATACTGTGAGATAATTTTTTCAGCATTATAAATATATACAGGACTTCCAAATTCTTCAGCTACGGAAAGTAAATTTTTATGGGTCATTCCAATTCTAATTTTCGGTAAAAATATGTCAGCAAATTCATGTTAAGCAAGTAATATTATAAATATAACTGATTTGTACAAAATGTTATATTAATAAAATCAGCAACTACTTAAAGCCAGTTCTTTGGCGTGCTTTCTTCTTATTAGAATTACGCCAATGGCAATAAAAATTCCTGTTCCGGCCATCGCTGCACCCACATATTGAGCAGAAACTATTCCGTAACCCGCTGCAATGGGAAGTCCCGCTAGATAAGCCCCACTGGCATTTCCCATATTAAAAGCACTTTGGTTAAGCGATGAGCCCAGCATTTCTGAACCTTTGGAGGAATTGATCACCGCCATTTGTACCGGAGCGGCAATACAAAAGGCGATCACCGGAATGATAAATGTCATGATTAAAACCCCAACCTGATCGTAGGCTAAATGAGTATTTACGAGAAGTGCGAGCACCATAAAAATCAAGGCGATTAAAACGGCTTTGATAGGAGTGAACATTTCAGCAAGTTTTGCTCCAATAAAATTACCGGCAACCATCCCAAGTCCGGCGAGTATCATAGCATAATTCACCACATTTTCAGAAAGGCCGGCCACGTCTGTGATTAATGGTGCGATATAGCTATACCACGCAAAAAATCCTCCGGTTCCAATAGTCGTTAATAATATGACCATCCAAACTTCTGTTTTTTTCAAGACAGCAAAATCCTTTTTAATTCCTTTGGAAGGGTCAGCAGGAAAATTTGGCATCCAGAATTTTATACTTAAAATGGCCATGATCCCTACAATTCCAACGGCTAGAAAGGAAATATTCCAGCTGAAGTTCTGCCCCAGCCAGGTTCCCAGAGGGACACCTATAACATTAGCAACTGTTAATCCAGTAAACATGATCGCAATAGCCTGGGCTTCCTTGCCGGGTTTGGATAATTTTCCTGCAACCACAGCACCAATCCCAAAGAATGCGCCATGGGGCAAACCAGATAAAAATCTGGTAATCATTAACAGGGTATAAGAATTTGAAAAAGCCGACAGCGTATTGAACACCGTAAACCAGATCATTAAAAAGAATAAGACTTTTTGTGCGGGATATTTGCTCCCGAAGATGGTAAGTAAAGGTGCGCCAACCACAACCCCAATGGCATAAGCTGAAATAAAATGACCGGCTTCCGGGATACTTATATTTAAAGCTTCAGCGACTTCAGGCAAAATTCCCATAATCACAAACTCCGTCATTCCTATTCCAAACCCTCCAATGGCAAGTGCTAAAAGTGCTTTTTTCATAGCTAAAAAGTAAACTCAAAATTACAATGGAATGTTCAGCAAACCTTATAAAATCTATATTTTCTACGAGAAGGTTTTCGTAAATTGAAGTAAGATTTCAATATAATTTAGAAGAATCTAAAGGAATTAGAGCGGTCCTAAGAACATCAAAAAATATTGGTACACTAGGATGTATTTATTACTTTTGCCATCCACTTAATAATACAGAAGAAACCTGATTATGAATATACACGAATATCAAGGAAAAGACATTTTAAGCAGTTTCGGCGTACGTGTGCAACGAGGTACTGTTGCCAAAAGTCCGGAAGAGGCTGTGGCAGCTGCTAAGGAACTAACCGAAAAAACAGGAACCGGATGGCATGTTATTAAAGCCCAGGTTCATGCGGGTGGTCGTGGAAAAGGTGGCGGTGTGAAACTAGCCAAGAATTTGAAGGAAGTTGAGGAAATAGCCGGTGAAATTATAGGGATGAACCTGGTAACCCCCCAAACTTCTGCTGAAGGTAAAAAAGTTCACCAGGTCTTAGTTGCTGAAGATGTTTACTATCCCGGCGATAGCGAGCCGGAAGAATATTATATGTCTGTGCTGTTAAACAGAGCGACTGGAAAAAATATGATCATGTATTCTACAGAAGGTGGAATGGATATCGAAACCGTAGCAGAAGAAACTCCTCATCTTATCTTTAAAGAAGAGATTGACCCTGCTACAGGATTATTAGGTTTCCAGGCAAGAAGAATTGCTTTTAATTTAGGACTTAGCGGAAAATCATTTAAAGAAATGACAAAATTCGTAATGTCCCTGTACGAAGCTTTTGAAAAGTCTGATTCATCTTTATTTGAGATCAATCCGGTTTTGAAAACGAGTGATGATAAGATCATGGCTGTAGATGCCAAGGTTACTTTGGATGATAATGCCCTTTTTAGACATTCAGATTATGCTGAAATGCGTGATATTAGAGAAGAGAATGCAACAGAGGTTGAAGCACGTGAAGTTGGTTTAAATTATGTGGATCTTGACGGAAATGTTGGATGTATGGTAAATGGTGCCGGTCTTGCAATGGCCACAATGGATTTGATTAAAATGGCCGGGGGCGAACCTGCTAACTTTTTAGATGTTGGTGGTACAGCAGATGCAAAAAGGGTAGAGGAGGCATTCAGGTTGATCCTGAAAGACGATAATGTGGAAGCGATCCTGGTAAATATCTTCGGTGGTATTGTTCGATGCGACCGTGTAGCCCAGGGAATTGTTGACGCTTATAAAAATATGGGTGATGCTATAAAAGTTCCAATTATTGTAAGATTACAGGGAACCAATGCCGATCAGGCCAAAGAAATAATTGACAATAGCGGACTTAAAGTGTATAGTGTAATACAATTTCAAGAGGCTGCTGATAAGGTTCAGGAGGTTTTGGCCTAATCTTATATCAACATAGAATTTGAAGCCCGGCAACTAGCCGGGCTTTTTTTATACTAAAAAATAAATAAAAATGTTTATATAATATGTAACAATTCAATTTTACAGTCGTCTTTTAATAGAGACTAAGAAGTTTAATATGAAGATTATCAGTTTATTATTAGTTTTTTTATGCCTGAATGTCATCGCAATAGATGTCCTCTTCAGCACAAAAAAAGATCGATTAACAGTTTCGGCAAATATTAAAGAGGAGGCGGTTGATATGTATTTTAAATATCGTTTTTATCAAATTGATGCGGAAGATAATCAGCGTAAACAAAATGTTACTTCGTGCTGTTCATGCATTCATACATAATTTTAAAGTTTGTTTAGTTTAGCCACTAAAAAAAGCCCGGGAAAATTTCTCCGGGCTTTTTAAATGATATATGTTTAGGTTTTACATTTCTGGATACCAATCTAGAAGCTCGACTTGTATTTTTGAATTTCCTTCATTCACTATCTTTTTGAACTTTTCAATATCTGCAAGTCCATTTTTTCCACGATAATGGTAGGGGATTACTTTTTTAGGTTGAAAAGCCAGTACCCCAGCTGCGGCGTCTTCTACAGTCATGGTGTATGGTAAGTTCATAGAAACTAATGCCACATCTATATTTTCAAGATTTCTCATTTCGGGAATATCTTCTGTATCACCTGAGATATAAAGAGTAAAGCCGTCTTTTTCTACCAAGTAGCCATTTCCCCGACCTTTAACATGCATGGCATCTTTAGTTTGGGGTAAATTATACATAGGAATGGCCTTAATATGAAATCCATCAATCTCGTAGTTTTCGCCATTGGCCAATACTATAAGATTTGCCTGTAGATCTTGCGGTAGATCTTCTTTTACAGCTTGCGGGACAATGATTTTAATACTATCTAATTCTAAACCCTGAAGGGTTTCAGCATTCATATGGTCACCGTGAATATCTGTGATCAATACAAAATCTGGTTTTTCTGCATTGGCGAAAGCTTCAGCTCCCCCTACAGGATCTGTATAAAAGGTTTCTTTACCCCAATTAAAGACAGCTGTAGCGTGTGAAATTGGTTTAATATCCAGGTCGTAAGAATCTTCCTGTTCATTAACTTCCGGCGATTTGTTTTCAACCATACCTTTTTTCGCCTTTTCTCCATTCGATTTCTCATCATTTTTGCAGGACTGAAAAATTGCCAAAATGCTTAAAAGTAAAATTGTTCTTTTCATGGGGACTTAATTTTATACAAATGTATAGAAGCTAAGGTTTAGAGCTTTAGAATTAATAAAGCTTTAAGACAGGTTTAATTCCATTTTAATATCGCCCCGGGTATATGGATTACTTTCTTCTATAGCGATTTCAATAAACCCATATTTTCTATAAAGGTGAATGGCATTTTCAAGTTTTCGGTTGGAATATAAAATCAGCTTTCTCCAGGAATGTGATCGCGCAAAATCAATTCCTTCTTTTAATAGATAATTCCCCCATTGTTTTCCTCTTTGCTCCTTTAAAATGGCCATTTTGGTTAATTCAAATACCCCTTCTGAAATTTTCAAAAATGCAAGACAGCCCAAAATTTCATCCCCTTCTTTTAGAAATAAGATATTTCCACCAGGACGAATAATAATTTTTTCAGGATGGCCTAAAACTTCTTCATCATAGGATTCCACCCAGAAAAATTCTTCCAGCCATTGAAGGTTCAAAATTTTAAAATCTTTAGCGTATTTATTATTCCAGGTAATAATTTCCATCAAATTAATCTTAGAAAACAAAACTATAAAATTGAAGTTTTAGGATGAAGGTTTCTCTTTTTAAAATCTTCTATCTTTATATATTCGTTATACAAAACCAGCCAGTATGAAATCTCTTTCCAGAACCTTTGTCTATTTCTTTATTCTCTCCTTTATATTTTCTTGTAAAATTGGTACGGAGAGTGAGCTGGAATTGGAAAAAGTAGAGAGTAAGATTGAGATTCTCCCTCCAGATGAGCTTTACGGAAATTTATTTTATGATGTTCAAAATAAATCTATTTACGAGGATAGTAAAACTTTTGTAGACGCAATTCCCCAGGAGAATGTAGGATTGATAAGGCAACGTTATATGATGCTGGATGATACCTCTGCTTTAGCTATAGAAGATTTCGTAGATCAGCATTTTGAGGTTCCGGTTTTTTCTGAAGATTTCAAAACCGATTCTTCTTCGGTTAAATCCCATATTCAAAAATTATGGAAGGTTTTAAAAAGGCCGGCAGATGATAAAATTTCGGGTACATTAATTCCGCTACCAAAACCATATATTGTTCCCGGGGGGAGGTTTCGTGAAATTTACTATTGGGATAGCTATTTTACCATGCTGGGTTTACAAGAAGATGGCGAAACTGAAACGATCCAGAATATGGTTGATAATTTTGCCTACCTTATTGATGAATATGGTTTTATACCCAATGGAAACCGAACTTATTATTTAGGAAGATCCCAACCTCCATTTTTTGCCATGATGATCCAGGTTCTGGCTGAAATTAAGGGAGAGCGGGTCTATGCAAGGTATTTACCTGAACTTGAAAAAGAATATAATTTCTGGATGAATGGCAGTAATGCTATTGGTTCCGATAATTGTTATCGTAGGGTGGTTAAAATGAACGGAGGCGAAATACTTAACCGGTATTGGGATGATTTAGATACGCCCAGACCTGAAAGTTATCGTGAAGATGTAAAAACTGCTCAAATCGCCGTGGCCAAAAATCCCACACTTACCGAAGAAGCCGTATATAGAAATTTAAGGGCAGGAGCAGAGTCGGGCTGGGATTTTTCCAGCAGGTGGCTTTCCAGGAATGCTGCCGGGGAATTTGATTTGTCCACCATCCATACTACCCATATTGTACCTGTAGATCTAAATTCCCTGATTTATAATCTGGAGAGAACTATTTCAATTGCCGCGAAACAAGCTGGAAATGCTGAAAAATCTCAATTATTTCAGGATAAAGCTGCACAGAGAAAGCAGGCAATTCTGAAATATTTTTGGAATGAGCAAGAACAGTTTTTTATGGACTATGATTTTCAGCAACAGGAAAACACCCGTAAGTTATCTTTAGCCGGGGTTTATCCCTTATTTTTCGAAATAGCTACAGAAGGGCAGGCAGATGCGATAGCTCAGAAAATTAAAGAGATTTTCTTAAAACCAGGAGGAGTTGTAACAACTCCTTATAATACAGGCCAGCAATGGGATGCTCCCAATGGCTGGGCGCCTTTACAATATGTAAGCATTAAAGGACTGGAAAATTATGAAAAAATAGAATTGGCCAATACCATTAAAAATAACTGGTTAGCTTTAAACAGGAAAATTTACAAGAGTACTTACAAAATGTTGGAAAAATATAATGTGGAAGATTTGAGTAAAGAAAGTGGCGGAGGGGAATATCCAACTCAGGATGGATTTGGATGGACAAATGGAGTCTTTCAAATACTCTCATCGAAACAATAATAACTATGGAAAACATAAAAATTTATATAGAATATATCGCGAGAATTATAGAGATAGGCGGTGTTTTGACTATTTTAATAGGTATTATTTTAGCAGTAATAAAATTCCTTTTGTCTAAACAGGGAATTGAAGGCAGATCTTATAAACTTTTGCGTAAGGAACTGGGAAAGGGAATTCTCCTGGGACTTGAAATTCTCGTGGCTGCAGATATTATTGCTACTGTGGTTACAGAGCCTACGATGGATCGCGTGCTTACGTTAGGGGTAATTGTTATTATTCGAACCTTTTTAAGCTTATCTATAGAATTAGAGATTGAAGGAAAGTTTCCCTGGCAGGGCGTAAGATCTATGGAGCAGCGTAACGAAAAGGTAAAGGTATAGGCTATTTTCTGATAAAATCTGAGATGAAATAAGAAATTGCTTTTCCAGTTAAGACTGAATTCTTCTTATCTGGAATCGCTTCACAAATATGAAAATAACAGCAATTCTTTTCCTTTTTTACTTCTGAAATAAAACCCCGAATTTGATCTACACTAAAACCTGAAGGAGACATAGCGCTGCTATTAAAATTTGCAATGACATCACAATCTAATTCGAAACCAAAATTGCCAGATGACAAAGGTTTCAGAAATTCCCTAAAAGCCCGGGTGATCTTATTAGAGCTTTTATTTAAACCTTCAAATAACATATAATTCAAATTTTCCGAGAAGTCCATTTCTTCAAAAATATACTCCGGGGTGTAGTTTTTCTGCAAACCAAAAACGTAATATTTGTTTAGAAATCCACCTGCAATGGCGTAGCTAAAAGCATTTCCGCTATGCCTGTGTTCCAAAGTTCGCAAATCTGAATGTGCATCGATATTGAGCACATTGATGGGGTTTTCTAAGGCTTTGGATGCGCCTTTAATATTACCGTAAGCATTATTGTGACCGCCCCCAATGATAATAGGTATTTTTCCGACTTCATTGATCTTTTCAATTACTTCAGTAAGGATTTGATCAATTTGTTTCACCAGATCACCCAATTTCTGATAATAATTAGGATCTTTTTTATCTAGATTACCGGCTTTATTATTAAACTCTGCACAATCAATCTCTCCAAGTAATATTAAATTTTCTCCGGAATTAAATCTGTTCTGCTGAAGGTTTACTAAAGATTGCAGGGCAATTTTCCAGGTATTGGCAGCGCCTGCATTTCCATAATTTGCGCGAATGCCGATATCTTCAGGAATTCCGAGAAGGACATATGCTGCAGGTTCTTTTTTTAAGTCTTCGATGGATTCAACAAAAGAGAGTTTTTCTCCAAATTTCGTTTCGCCTTTACGATCGCTTATCAGGTGGTCGATATTCCGTTTGGTATAAATTTTTAGTCCTTCCATTATATGATGCTTTTCCCGTTTATATAAACCTGTTCTATATTATTGGAACCAAAGGAATAAGGCAAATAGGTATAAGATGGAATTGGTTTGGTGACCATGAAATTTGCTTTTTTTCCCCTGGTAATACTTCCATGGGTTTTACTTAATTCCATTGCGTAAGCAGCATTTATGGTAGCAGCGTTAATAGCTTCTTCCGGCAGCATTTTCATTTTTATACAAGCAAGGGAAACAACCAGGTTCATATTTCCACTGGGAGTACTGCCCGGATTATAATCGGTCGCGAGGGCCAAAGGCAGTCCGGCATCAAGAAGATCCCTTGCCGGGGTATAAGGTATGCTTAAAAATAGGGAGCAGGAGGGAAGTGCCACCGGCATCGTTTCAGATCCTTGCAAAACTTTAATATCTTCCTCTGTCAAAACCTCCAGATGATCTACACTTAAAGCATTATTCTCAACTCCCGCCTTTATTCCTCCAATAGCATTAAATTGATTTACGTGAATCTTTGGTTTTAAACCGAATTTTGCTGCGGCTTTTAATAAACGATTGGTGTCCTGTACAGTAAAGTATCCTTCTTCACAAAAAATATCAATATATTCAGCTAAGTTTTGTCTCGCCACTTCCGGCAGGATTTCTTCAATCACCAGGTCCAGATATAATTTTGGTTCTGCTTTAAATTCCTGCGGAATAGCATGTGCGCCTAGAAAAGTAGATTTAATAGGGAGATCATAATTCTGTTTGAGTTTTTTTATAACCCGTAGCATTTTTAATTCCGCATCTTCCGTTAAACCATACCCGGATTTAATTTCAACTGCCCCGGTGCCCATTTTCATGATCTCTTCCAATCTTTGAGCAGATTGGGTATACAGGTCATTCTCAGAAGTATTTTGTAAAGTTTTGGCACTATTTAAAATCCCCCCGCCACGCCTGGCGATCTCTTCATAACTAAGTCCGTTAATACGGTCAGCAAACTCCTGTTCGCGGTTTCCTGCATACACCAGGTGTGTATGGGAATCACACCAGGTTGGTAATACGATCTTGCCTGCAGCATCTATAGTTTTATCAGGGTGTAATTCCGGTAAGTTATCCATCGAGCCAAAATCAGCAATGGTATCATTTTCAATTAATAACCATGCATTTTTGATGGTAGGAAGTATTTTCATCCCGCTTCCTGAAACTTTAAGGACGTCCTGATCCCTTACCTGCAGTAGTTCTTTGATATTGGTTAGCAGTAAAGTCATATTTTATTGGGATTGATCGTTCAATGAATGCAACAATTCAAAGATATAAACTCAACTTAAAATAATACATTTTCTATTCTTCTTTAAAATAAAAAAGCCACTCATCTATTTATAATTAGATAAGTGGCTTTAAATTCCTCACTTTAAATCCTGATTAAAAATCATGGGAAAATTCATAATCGCACAACATCACCCTGAACTTGTTTCAGGGTCTGCTTTACTATTTTCATAAATTTCTTAATCATATAAAATAAGATTCTTAAAAATTTCAGGATGACGTTCATTAAAAGCTAAAGCGTGTGTTCCGCCAATAATTTCTGAACTTCATAAATGTCTACTTTCTTGTTAAAACGCTTAGATATAGAAGGTGTTTGCTCTCCCGAGATCCAGATCTTTAACTCAGCATCCAGATCAAAACTACCTGCAGTTTCTACGCTGAAGCGGGTAATACTTTTATACAAAACTGAAAAGTATTCAACTTTACTTCCGGTTAAGCCCTGAACATCTACTAAAATGAGGCGTTTATTCGTGAAAATAAAGGTATCCCTGATAATTTTAAATCCGGCTTCTATCTCTTCAGAAGGGATCAATAATTTTCCATATTCCTTCTGAAGCGTTCCTTTTTCTATAGCTCCGGCGTTTCCTAAAAGCGAAGACAGTATACTCATACTAGTTCTTTAAAGATTTCATATCGATCACAAATCGATATTTTACGTCTGAATTTACTACCCGCTCATAGGCCTCATTAATATTCTGAATATCGATCATTTCAATATCTGAAACAATATCATGCTCCCCGCAAAAATCAAGCATTTCCTGGGTTTCCTTAATTCCACCAATCAAGGAACCGGCAAGTCTCTTTCTTCCCATAACCAGGCCGCCTCCATGAATGTCAACTTCGTCAATAGCTCCCACAAGGGTCATGGTGGCATCGCGTTTTAATAAACTGATATAAGGGTTGGTGTCGTGACCTACAGGAACAGTATTCAGGATAAAGTCAAAGCTCCCCTGATGTTTTTTCATTTCCTCCTCATTTTTAGAAATTAGGACTTCATCTGCGCCCAGCCTTTTAGCATCCTCAGCTTTTCCAGGCGACGTTGTGATCATTACCGTGTGAGCGCCAAGGGCACTGGCAAATTTTACGCCCATATGGCCAAGGCCTCCAAGGCCTACGACTCCTACTTTGTCCCCTTTCTTAACATTCCACTGTCTCAGAGGCGACCAGGTAGTAATACCTGCACAAAGCAAAGGAGCAACCGCCTTAGCATCTAGATTTTCTGGTATTTTTAAAACGAAATTTTCTTTTACCACGATAGCTTCGGAGTAACCGCCATAAGTATGTCCGCCAAGATGTTTATCCTCTCCATTATATGTAGCGACCATCCCCTTTTCGCAATATTGTTCCAGGTCATCTTTACATGAAGCACATTCCTGGCACGAATCTACCATACAGCCAACGCCAACAAGGTCCCCCTTTTTATAATTTTTTACATTTTTTCCAACTTCAGTAACCCGGCCAATGATCTCATGCCCGGGGACTACGGGGTATTGGCTGTTTCCCCAGTCGTTTCTAACCTGGTGTATATCACTATGACAAACTCCGCAGTAATCAATTTCGATCTTTACATCATCTGCTAAAATTTCTCTTCTCTCAATATTAAACGGTTCTAAATCGGCATCGTTAGATTTTGCCGCATATGCATTTACATTCTTCATTTATTCAAATTTTGATTCAACTCGAAAGTTACCCAAAATAGCAGGCATTACCTTGAGATTGAGACAGGTTTAACTTTAATTAACGTCTGTGTGCCTTGAATGCTAAAGCTGTTTTCAGGAAAGGACTTTAACAGATTTCTTAGTACCTTACGGCTCTATTTTTCAAAAATCTAATTATGAGTAAATATAAAGGCATCAACACTATATGTACACATGTTGGTGAATTAAAAGATTCTGAATATAAAGGAGCTGTTTCACCGCTCTATATGTCTACTTCTTATGCTTTCGAAGATGTGGAGGTTAAAAGATACCCACGATATTTCAATACGCCTAACCAGGTTGCGCTTGCCAAGAAAATCGCTGCTTTGGAACACGGAGAAGCTGCATTGATATTTGGTAGCGGAATGGCTGCGGTAAGTACTTCACTTATGGCCTTTTTGCAAAAAGGAGATCATGTGGTTTTTCAGGATGCCCTTTATGGGGGAACCAGTAATTTGGTGAATGAAGAATTTACAAAATTCGGCATCGAATATTCTTTTGCGAAAACCTGTCAGCCAGACGATCTTGAAGCTGAAATCAAATCGAATACAAAGGTAATTTACGTAGAAACACCTTCAAATCCTTTGCTCCAAATTACCAATCTTAAAGCTGTAGCCGAAATTGCTCAAAAGCATGGATTGGTGAGTATGATCGATAATACATTTGCCTCGCCGGTAAATCAGAACCCCATAGATCTGGGGATCGATATTGTGATTCATTCCGCAACAAAATATATGGGTGGTCATAGTGATATTCTTGCCGGTGCAGTGGTTGCTTCTGAAGGTCAAATAAATCAAATTTTTCAATTGGCTAAAAATTTTGGGGGTAGCCTGAGCGATTATACGGTTTGGCTCTTGGAAAGAAGTTTGAAAACGATGGGCATCCGGGTGAAAGCCCAAAATGAAAATGCCATGAGGCTTGCAGAATTTCTCATGGGCCATCATCAAATTGAAAAAGTATATTATCCGGGTTTGGAATCGCACCCAGGTTACGATATTGCCAAAGAACAAATGCATGGTTTCGGCGGAATGCTTTCATTTGAATTGAAAGAGGGTTTAGACGCTTCGGCATTTATGAAAAACTTGAATCTCATTAAACCTTCGATGAGCCTTGCCGGCGTGGAAAGTACTATTTTACTGCCCACTAAAACTTCTCATGCTTTATTGACTGAAGAAGACAGGGCCAAGCAAAATATTAAGGATGGTTTACTTAGGTTTTCAGTAGGTATTGAAGATACGGAAGATCTAATGGATGATATCAACCAAAGTTTAAAAACCATAACCAACCAATCATAATATGAAATTAGATATACTGGCAGTGGGTTCGCATCCTGATGATGTGGAGCTAAGCTGCTCAGGCACTATTGCAAAAGAAGTTGACCGGGGGAAGAAAGTTGGGATTCTCGACCTAACCCGAGGGGAATTAGGTACCCGGGGAACTGCGGAAATAAGAGATCAGGAAGCTAAAAATGCTGCTGAAATTCTAGGCGTTTCCATGCGCCATAATCTGGAATTTAGTGATGCTTTCTTTGAAAATAATACGGCGCATAAACTTGAAGTGATCAAGATTATTAGAAGGTATAAACCGGAAATTGTGTTATGCAATGCCGTTCATGATCGCCATATAGATCACGGGAAAGGAGCGAGGCTGGTAAGTGAAGCCTGTTTTTTGAGCGGACTTCGTAAAATAGAAACGATCCTGAAGGGAAATAAACAGCAGGCATGGAGACCTAAGCACGTTTTCCATTATATCCAGTGGAAAAATATGGAACCTGATTTTGTAGTGGATATTTCCGGATACATGGATAAAAAAGTGGAATCTGTTTTGGCTTATAAATCGCAGTTCTTCGATAAAGATAATAAAGAGCCAAATACGCCCATTTCCAGCAGTAACTTTCTGGATAGCATTACTTATCGGGCAAGAGATCTTGGAAGATTGATAAATACGGAACACGCCGAAGGTTTTATAACAGATAGGAATGTTGCCGTAGATTCAATCTTCGACCTTATTTAATTGAATTTTTTTCTTTGGGAAATTATAGAAATAACTTACATTTGCCACCGCTAATAAATGGTGATTGTAGCTCAGTTGGTTAGAGCGCCTGATTGTGGTTCAGGAGGTCGCCGGTTCGAACCCGGTCTTTCACCCTTTTTCGAAGCTCCTTAGAAATAAGGAGCTTTTTTTTTGAAATTTACTAGTTCAGAAATAAAAATAATTATTAACGCAACTAATCCATCATTCTCCCATCTATCAAAAAACTAACTATTAATTATGAATAAAATTTTGACATCCATCGCAATTCTTCTCACTATTACGTTGATTTCCTGTGAAAAAGATGAGAAAGCAGAAGAAGCCTTACAGGTAGTAGATTTCACCTCCTCAAATCTTGCCGGTTCCTGGAAACTAACGGAAACCTCTATTAGTTCTGGAGGGGAAGCTAACTGGGAGACTATTTCTAATGGTGCAAGTTTTACTTTTCAGGCTGATGGTACTTTTACCACTAATTCCATACAGGACTGTACAGGAGAAAATTTCTTACTGGAAGATGATCTGCTTATTCTTCATTACGATTGTGAATTATCCCAGAATGAAGAAATTACAGAAAAGACGGTTGCCTTTAATATGATTTCTTTCTACAATAGACAAATGATCCTAAGTTTACCCGGTTGTATTGAAGATTGTCTTTATAAATATTCCCGTATAGATTAATACACAAGAATATATTTCCCCAGTTTCAAAATCTTATTTTTGCTCTAAATTTTCCTGTATGAACTTCAGAAAAGAGCAATTAAAAGCCTTAGACCGCCTACTTACGATCATGGATGAGTTACGCGAACAATGCCCATGGGATCGTAAACAAACCATGGAATCGCTAAGGCACCTCACCATTGAGGAAACTTATGAATTAGGTGATGCCATTCTGGACGGGGATATGGAAGAAATTAAAAAGGAACTTGGCGATGTATTGCTTCATCTTGTTTTTTATGCGAAGATTGGAAGTGAAACCAATGATTTTGACATTGCCGATGTGGCGAATTCAATCTCTGACAAATTAATAAGTCGCCACCCGCATATCTACGGAGATGTAGAGGTTGAAAATGAAGAAGATGTTAAGCGAAACTGGGAAAATTTAAAGCTGAAGGAAGGTAAAAAGAGTGTACTCGAAGGAGTTCCGAAATCCCTGCCGGCATTGGTCAAAGCGAATAGAATTCAGGATAAAGTTGCCGGGGTAGGTTTTGATTGGGAAGAGCCACGACAGGTTTTTGAGAAACTAAAGGAAGAACTGGAAGAACTTCAGCATGAAGTAAATGAAAACAATCAGCAGGAAATTGAAGCTGAATTTGGTGACGTTTTGTTTTCCATGATCAATTATGCCCGGTTTCTAAAAGTAGATCCGGAAAATGCTTTAGAACGAACCAATAAGAAGTTTATAAAGCGTTTTCAGTATTTAGAAAATAAAGCTGCTGAAAACAACAAAGCTTTAAAAGACATGACACTTGCCGAAATGGATGTGTTTTGGGATGAAGCAAAAAAAGCCTGAAATAATTCAGGCTTTTTTTTAAGATATCTAGGCTTCTAGTAAAGGGTTTTTACCTGTCTCAGCTTTTCCTGCCATACTTCAAGATCTGCCTTGTGATTAGCAATATTTTTATGAACGTCCTGTACTAAAGGATTTGCATCATCTACATTAGAAAAAAACTGCAGGTTGTTTTCTAACTGTCTAATTTCAGCTTTTGTTTCCTCGATCTTTTTAGTTAGGAAATAATGCTCATTCCTAATTTTTTTATCATCATCAGCATCATCCAAAGCCTGGATCTTGTTTTCGTATTTCATCATTTCAGCTTTGGTATTATCAACATCCAGTTTATTGAAAAGCTGATCAAGTGTTTTATTGAACTTTCCTTCAATAAATCGCTTATTGTAAGGCACTCGTCCAACCTCTTTCCAGGCATTGATCTTTTCTTTAATTTTTGCCAAATCTTCTTTCTTTTTCCCGGAAAGTTCCATTCCCTTAAGGCTGTCCAGGATCTCTTTTTTAGCATCAAAAGCATCCATTTCCTCTTTATTCTCTTCATCTTTTTGACTGTGCATACGGTCAAAATAGAAGTTACAGGCTGCTTTAAATTCTTTCCAGATTTTATCACTATCCTTTCTGGGTACGTGGCCAATCTTTTTCCAATCGGTTTGCACCTTTTTCATCAAAGGAGTTACTGTTTTAAAATCGTCACTGTCTTTGTTTTCCTGGGCGATTTTGATGAGTTCTTTTTTCTTTTCAAGGTTGTCATACTGGTCCTTTTTCAGATTTTTATAGTACGCATTTTTATTGCGGTTAAATTTGCGAACATTTCCTTTAAAGGCATCCCAGGTATCCTGATTTTTAGCCCTGGGTACTTTCCCTGCTTTAAAGAATTCATCACGTAAGGCTTCAACTTTTTTGATTTGTTGTTGCCATTTGCTATGGGAATCATACTCGTTTTCAGCAATTTCTTTGATCTGCTCAACAATGCGCATTTTATTCTCCCAGTTCTTTTCGTAATGCTCTTCAAGATTATTATAATAATCCTGCCTTTTATCATGAAGATCTTTGGTGGCTTTGCTGAAGCGCTCCCAAATATCATCCCGATATTGTTTTTCAACAGGACCTAACTCTTCTTTCCACATTTTATGCAGCATCTGCAACTCACGAAAAGCCCGGTTCACATCATTTTCCTGGGAAAGTTCTTCTGCGCGATTAATTACTTTTAGCTTTTGCTCGAGATTGTATTTGAAATCCATATCCCGAAACTCCCTGTTCAAATGCAGGAAATCATAGAAATTTTCTACATGGTGGTGGTAAGTATTCCACACCGTGTTATACTTATCACGGGGGATAGGACCTGCAGTTTTCCATTTGTCCTGAATATCCTTAAAATGATTGTAGGTAGTATTGATATTTTCTTCTACCCCCAATAAACCTTTCAATTCTTCAATAAGCTCCAAACGACGGTTCAGGTTTTCGTTGAGGTCTTTTTTTAGTCGGCGGTAATAATTATTGCGTTGTTCACGATAATTGAAATATGCCGTATTAAATCTTTTCTGAAGTGGCGTAGAGTAGTGGAAGTCAATAATATTTCCGCCTTCAGCTAAAAAATCTTCTTTTTTCTCTTCCAGTTCTTCGTCAAACTTGGCATTAAATTCAGTTCGTATTTCTGCCACATGCTCTTTAATAGCCTGAATTTTCTCGTTTTTCAGCAATTTCTCCAATTCCTCGGTCAATTGCTCCTTGGTCATGGAATGATAATCTTTTTTCTCAATATCATGACGTGCGGTAGCCGTTTCGTCTTCACTGTCTTCAGCTACGGCATTATCCATATCATCCTGGTGGGATTTATTGGATTTTTTATTTTCCTGCACTACCGCATGGCCTATTTCGCTGTCTAAATCTTCATCATCTTCATCCTTTTTAGTCTTATCTTTTTTTGAATCTGCTTCTGAAAGCATCGCGTCTTCATGATCGGTTGAATCTTCCTGAGGTTCTTTTTTTTCTTCAGTTTTAGCTTCTTCTTTTAAAACTTCCGGTTCTTTAAAAAATGGATTTTCAGGATTTCCTGCATCATCTTCCAGGTCTTTATAAGGATCTTCCTCAGGATTGTTATGTTCTTTAGATTTTCTGTTTGACGTAGCTTCACCGGAAGCCGCTTCATCTACCATCGCATCTTCCAGATGATTTGGATCTGTTTCAGTTTCCTTAGAATCTTCAATTTTTGTATCTGGTTGGTCATCAACAGGTTCAGCCTCCATTTTTGGATTTTTTTCAGCTGAATTATCTGTTCCTGAATTAGTTACAGATTTTTTGGGTTCCTCTGCTGAAGTGTCCTCTTTCTTGTTATCATCTTTTTGTTGAGACATATCTTTCAATGTTAAGGTTCGTAATTAATTCTTGAAAGATAACAATACCTCGAAAATTGGGCAAGGGAATGAATCTATTTATGGGTGAAGGTATATGGTTGGAATGATTTATTGATTCCATATTTTCCAGGCCTCATCTGCCTGAATTTCTAACATTTTAAGACCGTTTAGAATTGTGGCGTTCCTGTTTTCAGCATTTTTGAGCAGGGCAGTCTTTTCAGGGTTATAGATAAGATCAAAAATTAAATGGTTTTGAGTGATAAGATCAAAGGGAATATTTGGATGAAGCTGGATCTCCGGGAAAGTACCCAGAGGAGTCGTATTGATGATAAGCTGATGCTCCAGCATTAAATTTTTATCCAATTGTTCATAAGAAATCTGATCGCTTTCCGGATTTCTGGAGACAAAAGTAGATTTAATTTTGAGTAGTTTCAAACCATAGGCAACCGCTTTTGATGCGCCCCCGGTTCCCAGGATCAATGCTTTTTGATGATACTTTTTCAGGTGGGGTTTGATAGCTTCAGTAAAACCTATAAAATCGGTATTGAAGCCAATAAGCTTCCCGTCTTTAAATTTTACAACATTCACGGCATTGATCTCCCGTGCATGCGTATCTAAATGATCCAAAAATTTAATTACTTCCTGTTTGTAGGGAATGGTAACGTTTAATCCTGATATATCATTTCTTTTTAAAAGCTCAGGTAATTTTTCTATATTCTGAATGTCGAAATTTTTATAAACTGCGGCTATTTCCTCTTTTTCGAATTTTTCATTAAAATAAGTTCGTGAAAAAGAATAGTCGATATTTTTACCAAGTAACCCGAATGTTCTCATAAGGCCTTATTTCGGTTTTCGTACCAGGCTAATCCCAGGACGATAAAAGCTCCTATTATCATATAGAAAATTGCCAGATAGGTATTGATGATCCCAAAATCTGGCCAATATCGATCATAATTATCGATGATCAAATGTCCCTGGCGGTCGTGGAGAAATTCACCATTTTCAGCTATTTTATATATTTTTTCTTTCCATGGCCAAACCACCCCCAGGGAACCCGCAATAAAGCCAATTATTACCGCAAAGGTTTCCTTTTTATAGCGTTTTAGGACATATCCCAATACATGGGAAAGGGAAACCAGTCCCGCTAAAGAACCAGTGGCAAAAACCAATAAGACTTTAAGCATGCGCATTCTTTCTTCATTTTGCAGAAACCCAAAATCGAGTGCGATTATTTCAGCAAGAGTATCATAAAGAGCATTAACTGAATCTACCAGAAGCAGTACATAATTTCCAAGGAGAATAAGAATAAAAGAACCGGAAAGTCCGGGTAAGGTCATTCCAGAAACGCTTATCATCCCGCAGAAAAAGACAAAGAATAAATTATCATTTTCCTTTGCCGGCTCTAAAAAGCTAATGGCAACTCCGCCGCATATTCCCAACACCGCGAATAAAATTGAATTCCGGCTCCATTCCTCAAAATCTTTACTGATGTAATAAATCGAGCCAATGATCATCCCAAAGAATGCCGACCATACATACAATTCATAATGAACAATGAGATAATCGAGCAATTTTGAAACACTAAAATAACTGATAAGCATTCCCAGAATCAGCAAACTTAGAAACTTCCCATTGATATATTGATAGAAGCTTTTAAACCTTCCCGATATTAATAATTTGAATGCTTTTAAATTTACTTTTTGAAGGGAGTAGATAAATTCTTCATAAAAACCGGCAACAAACGCAACAACACCACCAGATACGCCAGGTACTTTGTTTGCTGCCCCCATGACCAAACCTTTGAGAACGAGTAAAAATTTGTCTTTTGCCGTTCTAGTTTGTTCCATCTACCTCTACAGGTTTTTTAGTGGCTACCCATTCCAGGATAAGTATTAGAAGAAAACCGGTAAGCATCAATGCAAGGGCGGTAATAGTTTGAGGGTTCCCATCATAATTCCAGGGCATTACCACCGCTTCTTTAACGACCACTTCTTTGTCCCCAAAAATTTCAGTTTCCAGCGCCTCTTTCCAGGGCCAAATCTTTTTAAGGGAACCTGCGATAAACCCGGTCAATACCGCCAGGGTTATGGTGCTATAATGCACAAAAAGCCATTTTAATATTTTGGAAAAGGAAAGTAAGCCAAATACGGCGCCAGCAGCAAAAATTG
Source organism: Gramella sp. AN32 (assembly GCF_023718305.1). Taxonomy (GTDB): domain Bacteria; phylum Bacteroidota; class Bacteroidia; order Flavobacteriales; family Flavobacteriaceae; genus Christiangramia; species Christiangramia antarctica. The sequence goes on along the minus strand of NZ_QEYO01000001.1, from coordinate 86,664 downwards.
CCAGGGTTTTAAAATCAAAATCATGGGCAGCTTCAGTAATCGTCTTATAGGCGCCAAGCAAAACCAGGATAAATGCTCCGGAAATTCCCGGAAGTATCATGGCACATATCGCAATCGCTCCAGCTAAAAATAAAAATGGGATACTGGTATTTTCAGAAAGACCTGGAAGACTCACGATAAAATAGGCGAGGGCAGCTCCCAAAAACAGGGCAACAACAACTTTAAAATTCCATTTTGGGATTTGTTTTCCAACATACCATATACTGGCAATTACTAGCCCGAAGAAAAAAGACCAAATTAAGATAGGATGATTTTCCAACAGGTAATTTGCCAGGCGCATTACGGTAAAGACACTAATTAGAATTCCGGCGAAAAGTGCGATGATAAAATTACCATTTAGTTCTTTCCACATGGCCGCAAAACCCTCTTCTTTAAAAGTTTTAAAAAGGCTTAGTTTTACACCGCTTATTGTAGAAATTAGTTCCTCGTAAATTCCTGAAATAAAGGCGATTGTACCTCCGGAAACACCGGGAACAACATCTGCGGCTCCCATAGCCATACCTTTAAGGCTTATGGAAAGGTAATCCTTTAAGCTTCGCTCCATGCTAAAATTTTATGAATTTGCCCAAAGGTAGCAAAATTACTAAGAGAGCTTTACGAAGGAATTTATAATTTGTTTTACACTTTTTCTATTGAAAATCTTCGGAAATAATTCTTCAATAATGATATAGTATTCAGAATCGATCTGTAAAGCATTGTTTAAATGAAAATAGCCTTTTTCCCCTTGATTGCTTTTGAAGAATAATCCGGCCAGCCTGTATTCAACTTCAGCGCTATCGGGATAAAATTCCAATGCCTGAAGCATACAATTAATAGCAGTGTCAAATTCCCCTAGACCAATTAAAATATCGCATCGTCGTATCCAGGTCTCTAATTCGTAATTTCCCAGTTCAAGACTTTTTCGATAGCCATGTTCGGCTTCCTCGTAAAATTTTAGACGATTATTGATCTTCGCATAACGTTTCCAGTAAAGTACATTTTCCTCGTCGATATTAATTGCCTTGTTGATATAATAAAGTGCTTTTTGGAAATCCAGTTTTTTAATGTAGAAATCGGTAATAGCAATCCAGCCTTTATCCAAAAGCGGATCTTCATGAACCGTTTGCTCATAATTTTTTAGCGCCAGATCATCGCAACTTAACTTTTCGAAACATTTTCCAATTCTTAAATAAGCAAAAGAAGTTGGATCGTCCAGTTCAAGGGTAATATTGTAATTTTCAATAGCTTCATTGTAGCGCTTCAATTTCTCTAAAACCTTTCCTTTTTCAAGGTAAGCGCCTACAAACCTGTCATCACTGATAATGGCAAAATCAAAAGCAGCCAAGGCTTTTTGATATTCTTTTAGATCAAAATACTGCTTGCCTACCTGATGCCAGGCGACCTCACAATATGGATTTTTGTTTAAATAAAGATTCAAATATTCAATGGCTTCTTCCTTTTGCTCCAGGAAATCGAAACAATACATAACATTATAGAGGGCCGAGTAATCTTCATCATCTTCTTCCAAACACTTCATAAAACTATACTTGGCATTTTCGAAATCTTCCAGGAAAAGATATTCCATACCAATTAAAGAAAAAATTTCAGCATCTTCCAAAGTAATTTCCAATGCTGCTTCGAGCATTTTTATCGCGTCTTTATGCTGATCACGTTTGGAATAAATTTGTGCTTTTTGAATGTAAATCTCTTCATTTGAAGCTTCCAGTTCTTTTAATTCATTTAGAATGCCATCTGCTAGATCTAATTTATCCTCAAAAACAAGGATTTCAACTTTAAGCAGCCTCAAATTCACCGATGCGGGATGCTGAGCCAGTCCTAATTTCACAGCCTTTTTCGCAAGCGAAAATTTTCCATTCTCTAAATAGTGATGGGTAATATTCTCGAATTCATTAGAATCAAAGAATAAAACATCATTTGTTTTAAGCATGGATTCAAATTTGGAAAGGGAGAAATTGTCTTCTTCGTTATGGCTCAATTGCATAAGCGTAGGTTTATGGGATTTCTTCTGAACTAAAGTTAAAAATGATTGAAGCTATACTTTGTTAAATGTTATATTGTTGTTAACAAATTAATTAACATTCATGCATTCCTTTCTCAAGTTCATCAAGTAAGTCAACAATAATGCCACAACCCTTACGTAATTCTTCAGAAGAAATAGTTAAAGGCGGGGTGATGCGAACTGCCCTCTTTTCAAACAGTAACCAGAATAAGATAAGTTCCCTGTCTTTTGCGAGGAGGATCAAAGAATCGGCAATTTTGGCAGTTGTCATTATTAGAGCCAACATTAGACCTTTTCCTCTAATTTCTAAAATCAGTGGATGTTTTAAGGTTTTTCGAATCAATTCTTCCTTTTCCAAGATTTGCTGAACCAAAGATGTTTCAGTAATTTCTTTAAGGTTCGCCAGGCAGGAGGCAGCAATTAAAGGATTTCCACCGAAAGTGGTGATATGACTTAATTTAGGATGATCCATTAAAAGGTCCATTAATGCTGATGACGCCGTAAAGGCGCCAACGGGCAATCCACCACCCATCCCTTTGCCGAGGGCAATTATATCTGGAACAACATCGTAGTTCTGGAAACCAAATAGTTTTCCGGTTCTTCCGAATCCGGGTTGGATCTCATCAAGGATCATTAAAGCCCCAACCTCCTCACAGCGGGATTTCACCTTTTTCAAATAATTATTGACGGGCATTATAAAACCAGCCCCGCCCTGAATGGTTTCCAGGATAATAGCAGCGGTTTTAGTAGTAATAAGAGAAAGGTGCTCCTCATTATTAAATTCCACAAAGGAAATATCCCCAACTAAAGGTTTGAATGGTTCGGTGCGTTCTTCAAAATCCATAAGACTTAAAGAGCCCATGGTATTACCGTGATACGCATTTTTAGCCGCGATAATTTCTGATCTTCCTGTCGCCCGACGAGCAAGTTTTAAAGCCCCTTCAATTGCTTCGGTACCAGAATTTACCAAATAAGTCTTGTTTAAAGTAGGGGGTAAATTTGCATGGAGCAATTTTACGAAATCTATAGCCGGGGCCTGGGCATACTCGCCATATACCATTACATGCAGATATTTTTCTGCCTGTCCTTTGATAGCTGAAACAATTTTGGGGTGACAATGTCCTAAACTGCAAGCGGAAACACCGGCAACAAAATCCAGATGTTTCTTCCCGTCTGTTGTAAATACAAAAGAACCCAAAGCTTTTTCAACTTCCAAACCCAGGGGGTGAGGAGTTGTTTGTGCCTGATATTTTAAAAAATCTTCTATCAACGAATTGAATCTTTAATGACCTGTGTAGAATCTTTTGGCTTCAAACTTTCCTGAATTTTAGGCTTTTCAATTTTTAAGGAATCTGTTTTAAATTGAAGAGTGTCTTCATCCCTGTTCTTAAGAATATCGGGTTTTAAACGTGAGTTTTCATTTAGTAATAAGTCATTATCTTCTCTTTCCTCAAAAAACTCTTCCGGCTCTTCAGGAAGGGGAATACCTTTTATTTTAGTAAGTATGGGTGTAGATTCCCCTTCAAATAAACCTTCTTTGGTAAGGATCCTTTCCCCGCCCCGCCAATTGAATCCGCTAAGTAATCTGCCATTTTTAGGAAGATCAGCTTCAGGATATATTTTTCCGTCAACCTGATTATGATAATAAATATCCTCAATTTTTTGGTCGACAAAAAATATTTCAATTGAACTGGCCAGGGCTTTATTAATCCCAATAAGATCATCGGAATCATTCCGCATGTAATTAAGGGTTTCCGTATTTTTATTGATATATACCCGGTGCAATTCATTTTCATTAAAATAACCTATTAACTCCAGTCCTTTCACCTGGTTATAGCCTTCGATGCTATCTTTTTGTATCAAAAATGCATTCTGAAATACCCGAAGGCTGTCTAATTGTTCCGTTTCGGGATTGCTTTGCAGATGGATACTATCACCAGTCATTTGATTAAGGCCAGACCAGAGAATTGGTTTTCGGGTTGCGTCACCGGCATTTAAATTAATCAATTTTGTTAATCCCGAACTTTGATCGGAATAAAGAGAATCACTTCGCCCGCTCATATCGGTCTTAAAAATTCTTACATCATAGAATCCTCGTAGGATACGTTTTTCTGGCTTTCCTGTGATCATAATGGTATCACTATGAATAAACAAGGAATCCTTATCCTGTAAACTCGCGGCGAGTGCCCTCTTAGTGATAAAAACCGAGTCTTTATCCCGAAAAACCTCCGCATAATGGCCTGTTACAAGACTTTTATTCACGGTATCCGTTACCCTAATATTATTTGTTGCTGAAGCGAAGCTATTCTCCCGATTAAAATATAAACTATCCCCTTCAAGGATCCTGTTGTTATAATCTATACGGCTGTTCTTTACAAAATGGCCTTCATCGTTTCGCGTATCATAAAAACCCCGCTCACAATAAACCGTGCTGGTCTCACTTTCTATTGTTGAAGGTCCATAGAGATAAGCGTGGCCAGATACTGAATAAAAATCGATTTGTTCACTATTAATGATATATTCAGGATTTGTCACTACCACTTCCCTAATAAAGCTGTATTTGTCTTCCTTCATAAAATAGCGTCCTATTTTACTGGTAAGAACACTTGAGGTATCTGTCACTTTTCCACCGCTTCTGTAATAGGCCTGCTGCTTTAGCCGGTCGAAAAACAGGCTATCAGTTTCCAGGGTGGTTTGTGGCCGGATCATTTTAACCCTTCCACTGGCAAAGGCAAATTCAGTATTTCCATTATATTCCGCATAATTACTGGTCATAGTTACCGTATCCCCCTGTTGCATCCTTATATTCCCATAGGCTTTAAAAAAATTAGCAGTTTGATAAAATACGGCATTATCACACCAGACTTCTATTCCGTCATGTTCAAAGAAGACCTGATTTTCAACTTTACTTAATCTAATGGTACCAGGATATCTTTCTTCATTTTTTAATTGCCTATCTGCCTGAAAAGAAATTGCCTGCTTACTTTGAGCAAAAACCTGGGGGAAATTTAAAATTGTAAAAAAGAATATAAATAAAGCTTTTTGTTTCAATGGAAAATTTTTTCAAAAGTAATTAAAAATGAAGACTCAACTTGATCATCTTGCTATGCTTTTACACATATTAGCGAAAGGTCATGGTTAGACATTCCTTAAGGAAAAGAGAAAAAGAGGTATAAATTGCCAAAGATTTCTCAAAATAAATGCTTTTAAGACAACCTTAACTCTTCGAATCAAACCGTAGCAGGGTATCCTTCGTATGTTTCAGTGAAACTAAAATTTATTTAATTATGAAAAAACCCTTAGTTAAGGTAGATATTGTCGAAGATTCTACTGACAAATCGAAAAAAGGTTCTCGTAGAAAATTCATCAAGTTAAGTGGGCTCGGTATTGCCGGTTCCAGCTTTTTGCTTTATGGATGTAGCGCGGATGATATGTTTAATCCAGAACAGCCCGTTGAGGGAATGACTCCTAATCCAGAACCGGAGCCAGAACCAGAACCACCAGTTGATGCAGTATTTGATTTAGGTAGCGGAAATTTAGGAATTTTAAATTATGCGTTTGCTTTAGAGCAATTAGAAGCTGCTTTTTATACTGAAGCCGTAGCCGGTTCTTATTATACTGGTCTTGCTGCTGATTCTGAAGAAAAGCAAATCCTTGAAGATACCTGGTACCATGAAGTAATTCACAGAGAATTTTTTAAAACAGCAATTGGTGCTGCCACTGCAGCCACTCCTGAAGCAATGCTTCCAGATTTAGAATTTGATTTCTCTTCAGTTGATTTTACTGATAGAGCTTCTGTTTTAGGAACAGCTTTAGTTTTAGAAGATACTGGTGTATCTGCTTATAATGGAGCTGGAAAGTTAATTGATGTTGATGCTGAAAATGGTGGAACTTATCTATTATTGGCAGGAAAAATTGTATCTGTGGAGGCAAGACATGCTTCAGCTTATGCAGATCTTCTTGAACCAAATACCACAGCTTTCGCAAGGGATGAAGTTTTAGTATCCATTAGTGGAGTAGGCCCGGCCTTCGATAAAGCTACACCTCCTGGAGATGTATTAGCCGCGGTTATTGATACTGGCTTTGTTCAAACAGAATTTACAGCTACACAATTACCCACTGAGTAATTAACCAACATTAAAAAACAAAGAAAATGAGTTTTATAAAAATATTAGATAAAATATCTGACAAAACCTCTCTGGATGCGAGTGCATCTCGTAGGGATGTCTTTAAGCAATTTAAATCTTTTGGAAAAGATGTCACCATGGCTTCAATTCCATTTGGTTTGGCTGCAACCAGCAAAAATACAAAAGCTGCCAACGCTGCTTTTGTAACAACAGCTATGCAGGCATCGCCAACAGATGTATTGAATTTTGCATTGACTTTAGAGTACCTTGAAAAAGAATACTATAATATCGCTATAGATACTGATGGTTTAATACCATCTGAAACAAAGGATATTTTTGCACAAATTTCTAAGCACGAAGATGATCACGTAGCTTTTCTTCTGGCAGCTCTAGGAGATGCCGCTGTACCAAAACCAACATTTGATTTTACAGGTGCACCAGGTGGATTGGCTTTAGACCCTTTTGAAAACTATGATACGTTTTTAGCCTTATCTCAAGGTTTTGAGGATACCGGAGTGCGTGCATATAAAGGACAGGCAGGAGCCTTGGCAAATGATAATGCACTTTTAGAATACGCCTTGCAAATTCATTCGGTTGAAGCAAGACATGCTTCTAAAGTAAGAAGATTAAGAGGACAAAAAGGCTGGGTAACTGGTGGAGATGCCGCAAGTAATGGACTTCCAGATGCCTTTAATCCAATTTATGCCGGAGCTACACCTGAATCTAATTTGGTACAGGGTGGAGTAGATCTTTCTGGAATGTTCGCTGACTTTGGCGGAGACCAGGCAGTTCAAGAAGCATTTGACGAACCTTTAACAATGGAAGAAGTACTGGCAATAGGTGGTTTCTTTATTGTTGCAGATAGCGATAGTTAATCTATCCTAATTATATATTATTAAGAAGGCTGCCAATTGGCAGCCTTCTTTGTTTTTAGAAAAATTCAAAAATATTATCGTTGGATGGTTTGAGTCCTATCGGGTCCTACGGAAACTATTTTTATAGGTGTTTCCAGTTCTTTTTCAAGAAAGTCCACGTAGTCATTAAACTCCTTAGGTAATTCTGAAGAATCTTTCAATCTGGTTAAATCTTCTTTCCAGCCTTTCATTTCAGAATAGATTGGAGTAACATTTTCTTCCTCAATATTAAAAGGGAAATGTTTAATGGTTTCGCCTTTATATTTATAGGCCGTACAAATTTTCAGTGTTTTAAAACCACTTAGTACATCACCTTTCATCATAATTAATTGAGTAATACCATTTACCTGCACAGCGTATTTTAAGGCCACAAGATCCAGCCAGCCACACCTTCTTTTTCTTCCTGTGGTCGCGCCAAATTCGTTGCCTACTTTACCCATTCTTTCTCCTACCTCGTCAAATAATTCTGTAGGGAAAGGTCCGCTTCCAACTCGGGTGGTATAGGCTTTAAATATTCCAAAAGCCTCCCCAATTTTATTCGGAGCCACACCTAGTCCTGTACACGCTCCTGCAGCCGTAGTATTGGAGGAGGTTACAAACGGATAGGTACCAAAATCGATATCGAGAAGGGAACCCTGGGCACCTTCCGCTAAAATAGTTTTCCCAGCTTTTATGGCCTGTTGAAGATATTCTTCACTATCAATAAAAGTCAATTTTTTTAAAGTTTGTACCGCTATCCAAAATTCCTTTTCAAGATCCTCCAGATCATATTGAACATCTGCTTCATAAAAAGCAATCATTTTTTCATGCTTATCAGCCAGGGAACGATATTTTTCTTTCCAATCGGCCATTTCAAGATCTCCTACACGTAAACCATTCCTTCCGGTCTTATCCATATAAGTAGGACCAATTCCCTTTAAAGTAGAGCCGATTTTAGCTTTCCCTTTGGAAGCTTCAGAAGCTGCATCCAATAACCTATGCGTAGGTAGAATTAGGTGGGCTTTTCTGGAAATTAAAAGTTTGGGAGTATAATCAATATTATGCCTGGCAAGATTATCCAGCTCCTTTTTGAAAATTACCGGATCGATTACCACGCCATTACCCACTAAATTCACGCTATTTTCATGAAAAATACCAGAGGGGATTGTATGTAAAACATGTTTTTGACCATCGAATTCTAAGGTATGGCCTGCATTTGGACCGCCCTGGAAGCGCGCAATAATGTCATATTTCGAGGTAAGGACATCTACAATTTTACCTTTTCCTTCATCGCCCCACTGGAGGCCTAGTAGTAAATCTACTGCCATGAATTATGTCTTAATTGGTTGATTTTTTATTTCCGTAAAAGTATAAAGAGTGTTTTGTGATCTCTATATCGAAAACCTCTTCAATCGTTTGTTTAATACTTTGAATTCGTGGATCACAAAATTCAATTACTTCTCCGGTATCTGTTAAAATGATATGATCGTGCTGCCTGTCAAAATAAGATTTTTCATATTGTGACTGATTTTGACCAAATTGATGCTTTCTTACCAGACCGCATTCTAAAAGCAATTCAATAGTATTATATAAGGTAGCACGACTTACGCGGTACTTTTTATTTTTCATTTTGATATAAAGGGATTCAATATCAAAGTGATCATCTGAATTATAAATTTCCTGGAGTATGGCAAAGCGTTCCGGTGTTTTCCGGTGCCCTTTATCCTCAAGATACTTGGTAAAAACATTTTTAACGACCGCCTGATCGTTCTTATTTACTACTTTTTTACTCATAATAGAATTGCAAATGTAGAAGATTATTCACGGCTGACCTTGTCTATGCCGTTAATTTTTTTCAGGCGTTGAATTATGGTATTAAGGATATTGTTGTTTTTAACCACAAGGGTAATCCTCCCGCTAAACACTCCATCTGAACTGTCGAAATTCAGGTTTTTCATGTTTACATTCATATTACTGGAAATTTCTTGTGTAATTTCACTCACCAGTCCTAAATTATCAATTCCTTTTAAGCTGATAACCGCAACAAATTCCTGTTGAGAGCTATCAATCCATTTTGCCTGAATAATGCGGTAAGCATAGTTACTTTGTAATTGTAGCGCATTAGGACAATCTTTTTTATGCACCTTAATCCCATCGCTCACAGAGATAAACCCAAAAACATTATCACCGGGAATGGGGTTACAGCAATTCGCCAGTTTATATTCAAGTTTTTCCTCTTCTTTCCCAAAAACCAGCTGATCGTATTTCAGCGTAATTTCTTCTTTATTAAGATCTGCTGAAATTGCAGGTTTTCGAATCTTATTTTTAAAATAGCTTACAAAAGCGTTGCTGCGGGAAGAGGCGAATTCCTTCAGCATTTTATTATCTATTTTGCCAACTCCAACACGGTAAAACAGGTCAAGACTTGTCTTTAAATGAAAGTGGTTTACCAGCTCGTTAATGGTATTTTCATTAAACTGAATTTTTTGCGATTTTAGTTTTCTGGCCAGCACCGCTTTCCCATCTTCCGCAATTTCCTTTTTCTCATCTTTTAAAGATGATTTGATTTTTGCCCGGGCTCTTGCAGTATTGGCATAATCCAGCCAGTTCACATTTGGTTTGGCATTTTCCGAAGTGATAATTTCCACCTGGTCACCGCTGTGTAATTCATGGCTTAAGGGGACCAGTTTGTTATTCACACGCGCTCCCCTGGTATGTAAACCAATTTCTGTATGGATACTGAAAGCAAAATCCAGCGGAGTAGAACCTTTTGGTAATGATTTTAAATCTCCCTGCGGGGTAAATACAAAGATTTCTTTGGAATAGAGGTTCAGTTTGAACTGTTCAACAAAATCAACCGCATTTATTTCAGCATTTTCCAAAGCTTCCTGAAGTTTAGTTACCCATTCTTCAAAACCTCTTTCTTCATTATCACTTCCCTGTTTGTACTTATAATGTGCGGCATAACCTTTTTCAGCAATTTCATTCATACGCATGCTGCGAATTTGCACTTCCACCCAACGACCTTTTGGCCCCATCACGGTAATGTGCAAGGCTTCATAGCCTGTAGATTTGGGAGAAGAGATCCAATCCCTTAATCGGGTGGGGTTAGGCCGGAAATGATCTGTAACAATGGAATAAATTTTCCAGGCGAGAAATTTTTCGTTTGAAGGCTCACTTTTATAAATAATTCGAATCGCAAATTTGTCATAAACCTCTTCAAATGAAATATTCTGACTAATTATTTTTCGATTAATAGAATAGATCGATTTTGGCCTGCCTTTTATTTCATACTGCAACTCCTCCTTATCTAAAGAATCCTGAATTACTTTACTGAATTCCTTGATGTAGGTGTCCTGCTGTTCTTTACTTTCTTTAATTTTAGTGAGAAGCTCGTGGTAAATTTCCGGTTCGGTGTATTTTAAGCCAAGATCTTCCAGTTCGGTTTTAATGTTGTAAAGCCCAATTCTATGCGCTAAAGGAGCATAGATATACAAAGTTTCTGAAGCGATCTTAACCTGTTTATCAGGTCGCATCGCATCCATGGTTTGCATGTTGTGAAGGCGATCGGCTATTTTTATGATGATCACCCTTACGTCATCATTCAGCGTGAGCAGCATTTTTCTGAAATTCTCAGCCTGCAGGGAAACATCCTTATCCTTTTTTAAACTGGAAATTTTTGTAAGGCCTTCCACAATTCGGGCAACGGCATCACCAAACATTTTCCGGATATCCTCAAAAGTGTAAGAGGTATCTTCAACAACATCATGTAATAAAGCGGCAGAAATAGAAGTTGCGTCAAGACCAATTTCTGAAGCCACAATTTTAGCAACAGCGATAGGGTGGAAGATATAGGCTTCCCCAGATTTACGGCGCTGGTCTTTATGTGCGTCTACCGCAACATCAAAAGCTTTACGAATAAGTTTTTTATCATCTTCGGAAAGTGTTTGATAACTTATACGCAGCAATTCCTTGTATTGCCTGGCAATTTGTTTGTTTTCTTTTGCTATTGCAGCCTCTGTCATCCTCTAAAAATACAATTAAGATTAAAATGAAGCAACTATAAACCAGATTTCAAATTTCGGGTTCGTTGTAATAAACTGGGATGTGAATAATGCCAAAAAACATAAGCTTTATGCGGAGTAAGATTGCTTAAACTATTTTTTGAAAGCTTTTTTAAACTTGAAATTAAAGCATTTCCGTTATAAGTTGAAGACGCAAAATCATCTGCCTGATACTCAAATTTTCGGGATAGATAATTCATGATTAAACTGGTAATTTCTGAAATAGGTCCGTATAAAATTCCGAAGGCAACCAAACCAATATGAAAACTGGGCGTTTCTACACCTAAAGCTTTGGAAAGGATAGGATTTCCAACAAACAAGGATAATAGCCACAGGGTAAAACCAGTGGTTAGAATGGAGACGATTAGGTTTATAATGATGTGGTTTTTCTTATAATGTCCAACTTCGTGCGCCAGGACTGCGACAATTTCCTCTTCTTCCAAATCATTGATTAAGGTATCATAAAGCGTAATTCTTTTCTCTTTGCCAAAACCTGAAAAATAAGCATTTGCCTTCGTACTCCTTTTCGAACCATCGATCACAAATATATTATCCAGTTTAAACCCAACTTTCCTCGCATAAGCTTCAATTTTGTTCCTTAAAGAACCATCTTCCAAAGGCGTTTGTTTATTAAAAAGGGGAACGATGAGTTTAGCATAGAACATATTCATGAATATGGAAAATACTGAAACCAGGATCCAGGCATACCACCAGAAGTTCTCCCCGGCAAGTTCATAAAACCAAACGATCAAAGCTAAAATCCCACCTCCAATAAATGCCATCATTAATAAACCTTTCAGCTTATCAAAAATGAAAGTTTTCATAGTGGTTTTATTAAAACCGTATTTTTCCTCAATAACAAAAGTGCTGTAATAGGAAAAGGGCAACATGATCAAATCACTCACAAGCATAATAATTCCGAAGAAAATAAGCGCGATCACAATATTATTTTCTGAATAACTTCTGGCAATATCATCTACGAACTCAAAACCATCCAGAAATATAAAACCCAGGGTTAGCAGAATGGAAAAAGTGGATGAAATCAAGCCGAATTTAAACCGCTCTTTTTTATAGTTCTGGGATTTTTCATATTCTGTCTGGTCATATACATCGTCCAGCTCTGCCGGAATGGGATCATTAAAATGCCGGGCATTGATAGCGTCCAGGATTTTATCCAATACAAAACTAATAATGATGATGCCAATGATGAGGTTAAAAAGGATTTGGGAGTTCAAGATTTTTTAAAAGTTTAAATGTTTAAAAGTTCAGAGTTCAAAAGTTTAAAGTTTCAGGTCTATTTTGTCACATAGAGCGTAGTCCAAATGTGCCAAAAATAATCTATAGATTTCAAATATTTCGTTGTCTTTTTGCTTCAAAAATCAGGATCCCTGCCGCGACCGAAACATTCATGGAATCTATTTCTCCTTCCATGGGAATATGGATATTCTGAGTCGAATTTTCGATCCATTCATTACTCAGTCCGGTAGATTCTGTGCCTACTATAATTGCAGTTGCCCCGGTAAAATCGGTTTTCAGATAATTTTGCGAAGCTTGCAGCGAAGCTGAATAGATTTTAATATTTTTTGAGTTTAAAAAATCAATAATTTCCAGGGTTGAACCTGTACACACCTTGTTGGTAAAAACGCAACCCACACTGCTACGGATAATATTTGGATTATAAAGATCGGTTTTAGGATTTGCAATAATCACCGCGTCCAGGTTGGCAGCATCTGCCGTTCTTAAGATGGCCCCAATATTTCCCGGTTTTTCGGGTGCTTCGGCTACTAAAATCAACGGATTTTTATTTTCGAATTTTAAATCTTCAAGTTTAAATTCATGAATTTTGAAAATGGCCAGCAAACCTTCGGTACTACTCCTGTAAGCTAATTTTTGGTAAACTGCATCGCTTAATTCGGTGATTTCAGCTCCATGCTCCGGGTTTAATTTAGACAGTTCCATCACCGTTTCAAATGCGATCATTTCCGGCACATAATAGATATTGATTGGCTCATACCCGCCTTTAAAGGCAAGTTCAATTTCCCGCCTACCCTCCACTACAAAAGCATTTTCTTTCCGGCGATTCCGGGATTTTTCCTGAAGTTGAAGCACCCATTTCACTTCATTATTCTGCAAGCTGGTAATTTTTTTAAGCATGGGTAAATTTAGCTTTTTTTGAAAAAGAAAAACTCCCGCCAGAGCAGGAGTTTTAATGATTTTCAATCAGTATTTATTCCTTTTTATCTGAATTATCCTGATTTTTATATTTATTGGAATAACGTTTCCATAATTCTGTTTGATGGGTTTCCAGGCTTAATTCACGCCCATCAATAAAAGCATGCGATAAAATGTTAGTTCTCATGTCTAAAGCATCCCCTTCTGAAATAAATAAAGTAGCCGACTTACCCGCCTCTAAACTTCCATAATTTTCATCAATTCCAAGGATTTTTGCGGCATTCAGGGTGATCAATTCCAAAGCATGTTCTTTATCCATTCCTAATGCGGCCACTGTACCGGCGTAAAAGGGTAAATTTCTGGTGTTCATTCTTTCCATTTGTCCGCTGCTTTCCAGGGAAACCATCACTCCGGCATCATCCAGAAGTTTTGCTAATTTATAGGGATAATCATAATCTTCGTCATCCTGATTTGGCAAAGAATGCGGCCTGTTCACCAGCACCGGAATATTATTTTCCTTTAATTGACGGGCCGCGCCAAGCGCATGATACCCGCCCACGATCACAAAATGATTGATATTTTGTTCTTTTTTAAACTGAATAGCATCCAGAATTTCTTTTTCACCATCTACATGTACAAAGACTTTCTTTTTCCCCTCAAAAACAGGTCGCATCGCATCATAGGCAAGGTTGGTGTAATCACTGCCAGATAAATAAGCTTTGGAAGACGCAAAGAAATCTGATAATTTTTGAATATCTGAAGTATAATCATCATTAGCTTTTAACCCGCGTTCTTCACCGGCCCACCATCTTCCCCTTCTATAAGAATTTGGCCAGTTAATATGCAAGGCATCGTCTTCTTTCACCACCGCATCTTCCCAATTCCAGGCATCAAATTGCACCACGGAAGAGGTACCGGAAATCAAACCTCCACGAGGGACAATCTGACCTAAAAGTACTCCATTGGGCCGCATAGATTCTACAATTTTGCTTTCAGCATTGTAGGCAATCAAACTACGGATATTAGGCAAAATTTCACCAATTTCATCTTCATCATCAGTAGGTTTTACTGCATCGATTTCTACCAAACCAAGAGTAGAATTTGGAGCAATGATTCCGGGATACACATGTTTGCCTTTTGCCTGGATAATTTTTCCGGGGTATTGCATTTTAGTGCTGGTCACCGGTTGTATTCGTGAAATTTTTCCGTCCTCAAGAATGATCAGGCTGTTTTCCATAACTTCCCCATTTCCAAGGTGAGCTGTTGCCCCAACGATCGTGATCGCTTCAGTTTGAGCTGGTGCCGGAGTTTGCTGGGCAACCCCGCTTTTTATTCCGAATAAAATAATTATGAGACTCGTTATATTTTTAAATTTCATCTTATCTAAATTTTAGTGTACCTCTTCTAATAGGTTACAGTGAACCTTTTGCTCTTCCTTCTTCTTAACCGGCTGGGTTTTTACGCCGCTGTTCTTCGCTTTCAGCATATCACTAATTAGCTCGTTGCGTTCTTTCTTAATTTCTTCACGCATTGCTTTATCTTTTTCAATATCAAAATAAACCACCCCTTCAATCATCGTCTTTTCCGGAATCGCGTAAATAGAAAGAGGATGGTTGTTCCAAAGGACAAGATCAGCCTGTTTTCCGGTTTTTATACTTCCTACCAGATCATCAACATGCAAAAGTTTCGCGGGATTGATAGTCACCATTTTCCACGCATCTTCTTCGCTCATTCCACCATATTTAATGCTTTTCGCGGCTTCCTGATTGAGCCTTCTACTCATTTCCCCATCATCACTATTAATTGCTACCGTGATGCCCACTTCGTTCATGATCGAGGCGTTATAAGGAATGGCATCATTCACTTCATATTTATAAGCCCACCAGTCTGAAAATGTAGAAGCACCCACACCATGTTCTTTCATGATATCTGCAACTTTATACCCTTCCAGAATATGCGTAAAAGTGTTGATATTAAACCCGAATTTTTCGGCCACTTTCATCAGCATATTTATCTCACTCTGAATGTAAGAATGTGAACTTACAAAACGATCTCCATTCATGATCTCTACCAATGTTTCCATTTCAAGATCTTTTCTGAAGTCCTTATCTCCGTTATTTTTCTTTTTTTCATAGGTTTTAGCCCTGCTGAAATAATCGGTGAAAACCTGCTCGACCCCCATTCGTGTTTGCGGAAATCTTACCCCGCCGCCCCAATTCGCCTGCTTTACATTCTCACCTAAGGCGAACTTAATAAAAGGAGGAGCCTGTTCGAAGATCATATTTTCAGGAGTTTCACCCCACTTTAATTTTAAAATGGCTGAACGACCACCGATTGGATTTGCTGATCCATGCAATAACTGAATCGTAGTCACCCCGCCGGCAAGATCCCTGTAAATACCCATATCTGAAGGATCGATCACATCTTCCATTTGCACTTCCGCGGAAGAATTCTGTCCGGCTTCATTGATTGCAGATGCGGCAAGGTGTGAATGTTCATCAATAATCCCTGCGGTCAAATGTTTCCCGGTTGCATCGATCACTTTTGCCCCACCGGCATTAAGATCTTTTCCCACTTTCGATATCATGCCATTTTTGACCAACACATCGGTATTTTCCAATACACCATCATCTTCACTGGTCCATACGGTCGCATTTTTGAATAACACATTTTCCTGTTTGGGCAGTTGTTTAAATCCGTAAGCAGAATTTGGAAAGGTGACAGGCAATATTTCAGGTTTTTCCTTATCCTTTTTTTCTTCCTCTTCTTTATCCTTTTTCTCTGCGGTATCAGATTTTGCTTTTTTGGTCGCGGTAAAGCTGGTTTCAGAACCATCAGGCATGAATGCTTTTCCGGAAATATTTTCTGAAAGATCCGGGACGTGTGCCACCAATCGAATAAATTCAGTTTTAGTGCTATCTGGAGAAGATATTAAAAGGTTCATCCAGTTATCAGAAAAACTGATCTTTGTACCTAATTTTTTATCATCTGTCTTCACTTCAGCTTTTGGAGAAGAAGGTTCTCCGGTAATGCTAAGTTCATAAGATTCACCTTTAAGATTCAAATCATATTCACCGGTAATATTGGTCACATCCATGTTACTCAACACTTTCTTTTTCCCCTGCACCCAATTTTCATAAAGTGTGGTTTCTTTTTCGAAATAATCCCCGGAAGTGATAATAAAGTTCGCCCAGGCACCGGTCTTTATCGCTCCCAGTTCAGCAGATTTTCCTATAGTTTTCGCCGGGACCGTCGTTAACGCGGCAAGGGCATCTTCTTTGCTTAAACCATATTCGATTGCTTTTAAAAGGTTGGTTTTAAAATCTTTTTCAGCATCAAGAGAATGGGTGGTTAAGGTAAAAGGAATAGCCTTTTCCGCAAGCATCTTTAAGTTTGCCGGTGCCTGGTTCCATTGTTTCATTTCCGCAAGACTGATATATTCAGCCATATACGGGTTTTCTACATCATAAGCATCTGGAAATTTTAGGGGGACGATATAGGTTGCGCCGGAGCTTTTTACTTTATCCAGCCGCTGATATTCATTTCCGCTTCCAAGAATTACATACTGGATGCCAAATTCATCCCCAACCTTATCGGCTCTAAACTCGTCCAGAAGATTGTCTGTGGCAAAAATTTGAAGCAGATTTTTATTTTTATTCAATGCTTCCAGGGCGAGATCTTTATTATCGGCATTTCCATTGGCATACCATTGCGCATCCATATAGGTTTGGCGAAGCAAGGCCATCGCACCCATAATAGAAGTAGGGTAGGACTGTCTCGAAAGCACACTTTTATCAAAAGACAAATATTGGCCAGATCGTTCATTTAAGATCCGGTCGCCTTCCATAGCATCCGGAGTTAGTGCTACCAGCATCCCGGAGCCACGAATAATACCATCCGGAACATGGGTGTTTACCACTCCAAAACCAGCTTTTTGCAATTTTTCAGCTTCTTTATCATCAAAATTGAAATTGGAAATCGCGTCGATATCAGGACGAATATGATCGTTCCAATAAAAACCTTCTCTACTGGCATCATATTGAGGAGAACTTCCGCCTTCAGCACGTTTTAATTTTTCAATTCCAAAATCTGAATATAGATCGATAAATGAAGGATACACTTCCTTTCCTTCCAGATCGATCACAATACTATTTTCTGGAACATTGATATTTTTTCCTACGGCTTTAATTTTACCATTCTGAATAGAAAACATCCCGCTTTCAATCACCGTTTGGGGATCTACATGGATCCGGGCATTTTTGAAAACGGTAAAATTGGTATTAGGATTGGTAACACCATCGTTTTTCGGGAAATATTCCTGTGCATTTAACTGAAAAAGGCAGCAGAAAATCCCCAAAATCAACAATTTTAATCTCATAAATTCTGATGATTTTGAATAATAAATAGGCTTGAAATTTTTAAGAGCTTTAAAGTAATAAAAATTGGAGGATCTAAGGCAAACTTAGAGGTTATTCCCATCCTCACCGTAATAATTTACCAGAAGCGCCACTACGTAACTGTAACTTTTCAAACCATCGGCCTGATTATTTGCTTTCAGATATTGATGATACGTAAGCTGAAACAGTGGTTCAAAAGGATTTTGATGTTTGAGCCAGAATTCATGCACTTCCCGATAATTCTCTAAAATCCCGGGATTTATGGTTTTTTTTACTTCCTGAAATTTTTCCTGGTCGCGCAAATACAATTCACTTAAACAATAATTCAACGCAAACGTAAATCCGGAATACCGGAAATAAGGGTCGGGATGATTTAAGGTAGCCAGGCAGGCGATGAAATTGGCCTCATTCTCTTTGGCAAAACCTAACTGATGCCCAATTTCATGAGATGCCGTCGTAGGGATTTTATAAGGAACGATAATGGAGTTTACCTGAGCTTCGTTGGTTAAAGGGTTCAAATAGCCATTGAAACCCATATAGCTTAAAGGTATACTGTAAAGGGATCTTTTTAGGGCCTCACTTCGATATTCAAGTTCGGGGAAATCATTTTTCAAAGCTAAGTAACCGTCAATGGTTTTGTTGAAAAGGTCATTTTTAGAAAATTCAAATGCTACTTTAACTGAATCATTTTCAGCTAATTCATCATGTAATGTATTGGACTTTTCAATAAGTCTTTGCGTAAGTGAAATAAGTTGCTCCATAGTATAATCATTTTCAATCTCCAGACTTTGGTGCAGCGGGAGGCGATAATAATTAAAACCCCAAAAAAGATTAAAACAGAAATAAATAATAGAAAGCGAGGCAAGCGCGTCTACCAGCCATATTTTTGGATTTCTAAATCGCTGTTTAATGCGGCGCACCACCCAAAATATCAATGAAATAATTAAAGCAGCGTATAAAAAATCACCCAGGGAAAAAGGCAGAAAACCTAAGGTAAAACGCATCGCCCTGGAAATATAAGGGTAAATTCCCAGGGAATAATAAATCTCCACAAACTGCGGGAAACCAGACAGTATTTTGATAAAAATGATCTGTAACGGAAGCAGGATAGCGAGAAAGAGGGTGGACTTTTTTAGCACAAAATTGGTTTAGAATGAATTAAAGCTTTTCAAATTTAAGGGAATCGTGCAAATCCAATACCTTTGTGGGAATTAAAAAATGAAAAGTTAGATGAATGAAGCTATCAGGGCATTAGAGCCTAGAGAATTATGGAATAAATTCGCCGATCTTAACGCAGTACCCAGACCTTCAAAAAAGGAGGAAAGGGTGATCAATTTTATAAAAGAATTCGGGAAAAATCTTAACCTGAAGACTAAAGTTGATGCTGTGGGAAATGTGGTGATCAAAAAGCCTGCAACCAGGGGACTGGAAGATCGTAAAACCGTGGTTTTACAAGCGCATCTGGACATGGTTCATCAAAAGAATAACGATACTCAATTTGATTTTGAGTCCCAGGGCATAGAGATGAAAATTGAGGGGGACTGGGTAAAAGCGAAAGGAACCACTCTGGGAGCCGATAATGGCCTTGGGGTGGCCACGATGATGGCAATTCTGGAAAGCGATACTTTGGAGCATCCCGCTTTGGAATGTTTGTTTACGATAGACGAGGAAACCGGGATGACCGGCGCGAAAAATTTGGATCCCGGTATCCTTGAAGGTAAAATCTTATTAAACCTGGACACCGAAGAAGATGATGAAATAGGAATTGGTTGTGCCGGCGGGGTAGATGTTACGGCCACCCAGGATTATAAAGAAGAGAATTTACGGGAAGGATATACTGCATTTCAATTAAAACTGAAAGGTTTACAGGGAGGACATTCAGGGATGGAGATTATCAAAGGCTTGGGGAATGCCAATAAGCTGATGAACCGTTTGCTTTTTGACCTGCCGGAAAGTTTTGAAATGAAAATCTCAGAAATAAATGGTGGCGGATTACGAAATGCCATTCCCAGGGAAAGCCAGGTGGTCCTGGCTATGAAGAATTCTGAAGTAGATGCGTTTAAAAGTGAAATTCAAAAGAGGACTTCAGCGATTGCTGGAGAATATTCTTCTTTGGAGCCAAACTTACATGTTGAAATTGAAACTACGCAGCTTCCGGAAAAAGTGTTCCCAATAGATTTTCAGCAGCAATTATTGAGCGCCATAGAGGCTGCCCATAATGGTGTATTTCGAATGAGCCCGCAAATTGAAGGTTTGGTAGAAACCTCAAATAATGTAGCTAATGTAAGAGTGAAAAACGGAAAAGCGGTTATTAATTGTCTTACCAGGAGTTCAGTAGAATCTTCCAGAAATAACCTTTCAAATTCTTTAAAAGCGGTTTTTAATCTGGCTGGTTTTAAGGTGGAACTATCTGGGGAATATCCGGGATGGGCTCCAGACAAAGATTCAGATATATTGAAAGTACTGGACAAATTATACCAGGAAATAAATGGTGAAAAGGCACATATCGCTGCCTGTCATGCCGGCCTGGAGTGTGGGATTATTGGTAGTCACTATCCAGAAATGGATATGATTTCTTTTGGACCCACCATCAAAGGAGCTCATTCTCCAGATGAAAGAGCGTCGATTTCTTCAGTCCAGAAATACTGGAAATTTGTGATCGAAGTCCTAAAAAATATTCCGAAGAATTAAATTTTTAACTGATTGAATTAAACAAGAAACCCGGCCATGACCGGGTTTTTTTTATTTTGCGGATACAGATGATTATTCAGCGATATCTACAAGTTCCATTCTAAAGATCAGGTTGGTGTTTGGCGGAATACTGCCATAACCATTGGTGCCGTAAGCTAATTCGCTTGGAATGAAAACAACAACCTTGTCTCCAACTTTCATTTGTTGAATAGCATCCCTAAAACCCTGGATCATGGGAGCATCCGGGCCATAAGCCACAGAAATTGGTTGATATCCCATTCCCTGCTCACGCCTGTGGTCATACATATTATTTTCTTTGGCGACATCTATCATGTTGGAGTCAAACAAAGTTCCATCTTCAAAATAGCCGGCATAGTTGATTAAAACCTGTTGCCCTATTTTAGGTTGTTCGCCTTCACCTTTTTGTTCGTAATAGATTTTTAGGCCACTATCTAGTGAATCTGCCTTCAACTTGATTTCTTCAAATTTTGTCTTAGTTCCCGAAGCCATGGCAGCGATTTTTTCCTGCTCTGCTTTTTGGTCATCCTCTATCTTTTTTAAACTGGATTCCATTTTGGCAGGAGCATCAAAATTTTTGGCAGCTTTACCTTTCCGGATAATATTGATCTCGTTAATCGTAACATCTTTTGTTGGTTTATCGCGAGGGCCGGTCTCTACCTTCCCAATAGCTTCAAGAACATCCATACCCTTTACTAATTTCCCAAAAACCGTATGTTTATTATCGAGTTGTTTCACCGGGGCAAGGGTGATAAAAAACTGACTTCCATTTGTTCCCGGACCTGCATTGGCCATAGATAGAATCCCTTTAGAGTCATGACTTAAAGAATCCTGAAACTCATCCGGAAATTTATAACCGGGCCCACCGCTCCCCGTCCCGGTAGGATCCCCGCCCTGGATCATAAATCCGTCTATAATACGGTGAAAGATCAAGCCGTTATAGTATGGTTTTCCTCCATAGGAACTATCGGCCATTTTATTATTTCCTTCAGCAAGGGATACAAAGTTTCCTACGGTTAATGGCGTTTCTTCAAAATAAAGTTCGGCAATCATTGGTCCCATAGAGGTGTTGATCTCAGCATAAAGCCCATCCTCTAAATCGGGATAATCTTCTTTGCATGAGGAGAACAACCCGGATATGATTGCTATAAATAAAAAAATATTCTGTGTTTTCATTGTTAATTAGTGATTTGGTTATCGTTTTCTTTTTTTATATCGAGTAGGGTTACTTTTACATTGAGCGGCAGATTGGTGCCAATTTTTTTCTTATCACCATAATAACCATAAGCTTTATGAGACGGGAACAAAAATGTTAGGGTTTCTCCTTCCTTCATTAATTTTAAACCCTGGCGCAAACCGGTGAATAGTTTCTCTTTGTCTATAGCATATTCCCGGGTAGGAATTTCTCCTTCAGCATATATGGGATCACCTTCAATAGAAGCGATGGAATAATCGAATACGACCACATCACCAAATTCGGGTGTTTCCGTATTTAAACTATCGGTATTTTTGTTGTTATAATAGTACCAAAATCCATCTTCAGAATTTAGATATTCATTGCTGGAATCGGCCTGAATAATTTCCTGGATTTCTTCCTCTTCTTCCGCGATCATTTTTTTATTCAAAGCAACGGACTCATCTATATAAGATCCGGTTTTTTGGGAGACAGGATAACGCGCTTCAGGTGATTTACAGGCCTGAATTGCTAAAAATAGAAGAAGTAAAACTCTTATTTTCATGATGTTAATTCTTCACGATACTGTGGTAAGATCTCATTGAACTTTTGAATGGTTTCTTTTAAGGAAAGGTCACTTTTCCCACCCGCAGCGTTTATATGGCCGCCACCTTCAAAATGAGCACGCGCAAATTTATTTACATTAAAATCACCTTTTGATCTAAAAGACATTTTCACGAGGTCCTCATTTTCTTTTTCAATAAAGATCACTGCGAAAATGATGTCTTTTAAAGAAAGTCCATAATTCACAAAACCTTCAGTATCGCCTTTTCTAAAATGATGATTTTGAAGTTCCTCCTGGGTGAGACTGATATAGGCTGTTTTAAGCTCATAATTCACTCGAAGATTTTTAAGGGCAGTTCCCAATAATTGTAATTGATTTTCTGAAAAGGTATCAAAGACATTATTGTGGATCGTGCTATTTAAAGCGCCTTTGTCGATAAGATCAGCTACGACACGGTGTGTATCTGCAGAAGTTGAACTAAATCTAAAAGAACCGGTATCGGTCATGATCCCTGTATAAAGACAGGTAGCAATTGCGGGTGTGATTTTTTTGGCCGCCCTAAGTTTTACGATGAAATTATAAACCATTTCACAGGTAGAACTCATTTCTGCATTGCTATATACATAATGTGCATAATCTGAAGGTTCCTGATGATGATCTATCATGACAAAAACTGCCTTAGAATTTATCAAGGGTTGTTGCAAATCTCCACATCTGGATAAATTGTTGAAATCGAGGGTAAAGATGATCTCTGCTTCAGCAATTAACTCATGCGACTTTTCTTTCTCATTTTCATAAATAATCACTTCACCATTTCCCGGCAACCATTTTAAAAATTCCGGATAATCATTGGGAACGATCACATGCGCATTATGACCTTTATCTTTAAGAAAATGCATGAGACCTAAACTTGAGCCAATGGCGTCACCATCGGGTCCTTTATGTGGTACGATCACGATATTTTCTGCCTTAGCAAGTTCAGAGGTGATCTCGAGTATTCTTGTATCAATCATATCAGTCGATAAATATACGATTATTTAAAACCTGCAAAATTATGGAGGCTGAAATTTTCCTGGTTTTATGAATAAATCCACCTAAAATCTTAAACCCTATTTTGTTGATTTACAGATTAGCTACATTATTTATTATATGTCTTGTATATGCATAAGAATTATTTATTTTTGCACGAAATTTAAAAACCATACGATGGCAGAAAATAGAACTTTTACCATGATTAAGCCAGATGCAGTTGAAAGCGGGCATATTGGAGCAATCTTAGAGCAAATATCAGCTTCTGGATTTAAAATCGTGGCGATGAAACTTACACAAATGACCCAGCATGACGCTGAAACTTTTTATGCAGTACATAAAGAACGTCCGTTTTTTGGGGAATTAGTAGAATTTATGACTCGCGGACCAATCGTTGCGGCTATTCTTGAAAAAGAAAATGCAGTGGAAGATTTTAGGACATTGATAGGAGCAACAAATCCTACAG
This sequence comes from Gramella sp. AN32, assembly GCF_023718305.1. Taxonomy (GTDB): domain Bacteria; phylum Bacteroidota; class Bacteroidia; order Flavobacteriales; family Flavobacteriaceae; genus Christiangramia; species Christiangramia antarctica. The sequence continues at coordinate 63,009 of NZ_QEYO01000001.1, read as the reverse complement.
ATGCAGCTGATGGAACGATTAGAAAGAAATACGCCAAAAATGTTGGGGAGAATGCTGTACATGGAAGTGACAGTAACGAAAATGCGAAAATTGAAGGAGATTTTCATTTTGCGGGAAGAGAACAATTCTAACCTGATCGATAATATTAAAAAAAGGGTGATCGAATATTCGGTCACCCTTTTTTTTTATCTTAGAATTAATTTATTTATCAGTTGTTTTCCCATTTCCTCATTCAGGATTTTGATGATCTTTTCCTTACCGTAGCTTAGTTCTTCCCTTAACACCGAGGAAGAAAGTTCTACATACAAAATACCATTTTTCAATTTGAGGGACGTGGTATATTTTTTAATAGCAGGTCCCATTTGTTGTTCCCAAACATCCTTTACCTTTACCTGATCGAGTCCTTTATCGAGCTTATTTTCATCTACGAAACTCTTCAGGAGATCGCCAAGTTTCATTTCTTCATTCTTTCTTTTTCTCATCACCAAGGTTTAATAGGGGTTCAAAACGTTTATAATAATAAATTTTTCCTTCTTTGTTTTTTGTGACCAACACATCAGGCGAGGTTTCCAGAATTTCTTCTTCCCATGTATTAAATGGAGTGGAATATTGAAAAAATAATTGCTCACCTCTTATGTCAATTTTTATATTTTCTTCGGAATTTGTCTTCAGGAAACCTCCATCCAGTTTGGGTTGTAGTTTTTTTCTGAATCCAAGAGAGTCCTTAATTTCAATAAAATCGACATACTGGCTTAATCCAAATTCTACCACGGAATCTTTTTCAACTTCTACTTTTTCAATTTGCCAGTAGCCGTCTATATACTGAAGCATTTCTTCCGGGGAATTTTTTCCGCAGGAAATAAAGAGGAACAGTAGAAGTAACGAAATTCTTTTCACAATTTAAAGATTTTATAAGACTGATTGCTGGTTTTTACCACTTTCTCGGTTCTGTCGGCATGCGTGTCACTTAGGAAAATTTGTCCCAATTGATTGGTGGCGACCAAAGCGACAATATGCGCCACCCGGTGTTCATCGAGTTTATCAAAAATATCATCCAGTAATAAAATAGGATTTACTTTGCTAATCCTCTTTATAAAATCGAATTGAGCAAGCTTCAGGGCAATTAAAAATGATTTTTGCTGGCCCTGGGAACCAAATTTTTTAATGGGATGCCCCGTAATTTCAAAACTTAGATCATCTTTGTGAATTCCTACAGAAGTGTACTGTAAAGCCATATCTTTCTGCAGGTTTTCTTCAAGTAAATTTGCCAGATCCCTATCAAATAACTGACTCTTATATTGAATTTCCACATTTTCTTTATTATTGGTTATTTCAGAATAACGCTTGTTGAAAATGGGAATAAATTCTTCTAAAAAATGCTTTCTTTTTTCAAAAAGATCCTGACCTAAACTGGTCATCTGGAAATTATAAACTTCCAGCGTATCACGATCAAAAGTATTATTCGCTGCAAAATATTTCAGCAAAGAATTTCTTTGGGAAACGATTTTGGTGTACTTCAGTAAATTATTTAAATACTGCTGGTCGCTTTGTGAAATCACGCCGTCCATAAATTTCCTGCGCGTTTCAGAACCTTCGATTATGAGATCGCGATCTGCCGGGGAAATGATGACGGTGGGAATAAAACCAATATGATCACTTACTTTTTCGTATGCTTTATTATTTCTTTTTATAATCTTTTTCTGACCTTTCTTGGCACTTACCAGGATTTTTTCCGTTTTATCATTTTTCTCAAATTCACCTTCCACGACAAAAAAATCGGCGTTATGATTAATATTTTGCGAAGTGATTGGGTTGAAATAACTTTTTCCGAAGGAAATGTGATAAATACTGTCTAAAACATTCGTCTTTCCAATCCCATTATTGCCAACAATGCAGTTTATTTTTTCATCAAAATCGAATTCCTCTGCGTTGAGGTTTTTGTAATTAATTAAGTTAAGATGTTTTAAATGCATAAATTGCTGTTTTTCAGCATATAAAATATATAAATTGGAATGGAATGGTAAGTTCCAAAAGGATACGAAATTATTCAAAAAATACAAATATTTTCCCTTTTAATTTTCACAAAATATTATATTTTTGCCACGCATTAAAAAGATGATATGTCAACGTACAAAAAAAGAGGATATAAGCCGTCAAATAAGGAAGAACGAAATAAAGCAGTTGAAGAAGAATCAACAACAGCTGAAGTTTTTAATTCGTTAGATGAAGGAGCCAGCAGGACAGAAACCTGGGTGGCAGACAATCAAAAGTATATCTATATTATTGTGGGAGTGGCTATTGTAGCGGTTTTAGGCTACCTTGGATATACCAGATTTGTACATGAACCAAAACAAGTTGAGGCTGCCAATGAAATGGCCCAGGCTCAGAATTATATGGCCGCAGCCTTAACTGCGGGCGCAACCGAAAGTGATTCTTTATACAACCTTGCTTTAAACGGCGGGGAAGGAAAATTTGGTTTTCTTGATATTATCGATAACTATGGAGGCACCGATGCGGCAAACCTTGCGCATTACAACGCCGGTTTTGCTTATTTGAGAATTGGCAAATATCAGGAAGCGATTGAGCAATTAGAAGATTTTAATAGTGATGACGAAATATTTTCGGCATTAGCGACTGGTGGAATAGGAGATGCGTTTATGCAACTGGACCAGCCAGATGAAGCTTTGGGATATTACGAAAAAGCGGCCAAGATGAGGACCAACGAATTCACTACTCCAAGATTTTTGTTGAAAGCAGCAATCACTGCTTTGCAATTAGGAGATGGTGAAGCTGCGGAAGAATATCTTACCAAAATCCAGAATGATTATTCTGAAACCCCTGAAGCTGAAAAAGTTCCTGTTTATTTAGGACAGGCCCGTGCAATGACAAATTAATTATGGCTACAGAAGGTAAAAACCTTTCCCAATACGACAAAAATACAATCCCAAATGCGAAAGATTTTCGGTTTGGGATTGTTGTTTCTGAATGGAATGAAGAAATCACCCAGGGTTTGTTCCAGGGGGCATTTGATGCTTTTACAGAGAATCACGTTCAGAAGGAAAATATCGTACGCTGGAGTGTTCCCGGGAGTTTTGAACTTATCTACGCCTGCAAGAAAATGCAACAAACTTTTGAAATGCTTGATGCGGTAATTGCTGTAGGTAGTGTGATCCAGGGAGAAACAAAACATTTTGACTTTGTTTGTGAAGGTGTGACCCAGGGAATTAAAGACCTTAATATCCAGTCAGACATTCCGGTGATCTTTTGTGTTCTTACAGATAATACCTATCAGCAATCCTTAGATAGAAGTGGCGGCAAGCATGGAAATAAGGGAACTGAAGCGGCTATTGCCGCTATAAAAATGGCGCAATTGCGAAAGGACGCTCATTTCTACAAAGGTTAGGTTTTAAATGGTATTATTCTTGAGATTCTATTTAACTTCAGAAGCCTTCGGAATTTCGAGTCATTTTGAGTAAATTTGGATCACTTTAATAATCTGCATTTTGAAACTTGGTTTAAACACAATAAGAAAGAATACCCGTTACAATTATACTCCCCGTTATTATAAAGGGAAGGATAATGGTAATATCTACGATTTCGAATCTAAATTTCAAAAGTTCAGGAACACCACGAATTCTAATGATTTTGGATCCCAATGGGCTGAAGCCAGAGAAAGCAGTAGGCATAGGGGCAATCGTAGTATCAACAAAACGGTGGTATATATTGCTATCATTCTGATTTTTATTTTTTTGTGGATCATAGATTTCGATTTATCCATATTCTCGAGGCCCGTTAAATGAGTGATGTAATTCAGCTGTTACCAGATCATGTCGCCAACCAAATCGCTGCCGGCGAGGTGGTACAAAGACCTGCTTCGGTAATAAAGGAACTCCTTGAAAACTCCATAGATGCAAAAGCAGGTAAGATCCAGGTGATTATAAAAGATGCCGGGAAAACGCTTATCCAAATTATTGACAATGGTGTGGGGATGTCTAATACAGACTCCCGAATGAGTTTCGAACGTCATGCTACTTCCAAAATCAAGATCGCTGATGATCTTTTTAGCTTAAAAACTAAAGGTTTTAGAGGTGAAGCATTAGCTTCCATCGCCGCCATCGCTCATGTTGAATTAAAAACAAAGCATGAAGATGATGAAATTGGGAGCTGCATTAAAGTGGAAGGGAGCAAAGTGGTTGCTCAAGATCCATGCGTGACCCCAAAGGGTACATGTATCAGCGTAAAAAATTTATTTTATAATATTCCGGCGAGAAGAAACTTTTTAAAGTCTGATAATGTCGAAAGCAGGCATATTATTGATGAATTTCAACGAGTCGCCCTGGCCCATCCCGATATTAGCTTTTCCCTAATCCATAATTCCAGCGAGTTGTTTCAATTACCTGCCTCAAATTACAGGCAGAGGATCACCAATATATTTGGAGGAAAAACCAATGAAAAGCTGGTTCCGGTAGAAGAAGAGACTGAAATTGTAAAAATTTCAGGATTTGTGGGGAAGCCTGAATTTGCTAAAAAGAGTAGGGGGGAACAGTTCTTTTTTGTGAATGATCGATTTATAAAAAGCCCGTATCTCAACCATGCGGTGCAGGCATCTTTTGAAGGACTTTTGAAGGACAGGAGCTATCCCAGTTACTTTTTGTATTTGAATGTGGATCCAAAGTCTATTGATATTAATATCCATCCTACCAAAACAGAGATTAAATTTGATGATGAACATTCTTTATATGCTATTCTGAAAAGTGCGATAAAACATAGTTTAGGTCAGTTTAATGTTGCGCCCTTGCTGGATTTTGAAAGAGATTCTGAACTGGATACTCCTTATGATTTTAAAAATAAGTCGGCTGAAGCTCCAAAAGTGGAAGTAGATCGAAACTTTAATCCCTTTCAAAATGAGGGCTCCAGAAATTCGGGATTTTCAAGTGGGGGATATAGAAAAGAGAATGCTACACAGTGGGAAAGTATTTATTCAGGATTACAACAGGAAACTTCAGGGGATATAGATATCAAACAAATTGAATTCGAAAGCGAAGAAGTCACCGGGAAATTATTCGGAACGAAGGAGGAACAAAATGAGAAAAGTACTTTTCAGCTTCATAAGAAATATTTAGTATCTACTTTAAAAAGTGGGTTGCTGGTGATAGATCAGCATCGGGCCCATATGCGTATTTTGTATGAGGAATTTCTCAAAAATATAACCGCTTCAGCAGCGGTTAGTCAGCAATTATTATTTCCGCTTAAATTACAATTCAGTCATCATGAGATTGTGATGCTCAAAGATATCAAGGAATCACTGGAACAAACCGGTTTTATTTTTTCTGAAATTGGTAAAGATGAGGTAGAAATTTCTGGAATTCCTACCCTAATTTCTGAAAGTGAAGTAGAAATTTTACTGGAGCATTTATTGGCAGATTTTGAAAAGGAAGTACCGGATAATGGTTTTACCCAAACCGATCTTTTAGCCAAATCCCTTTCCAATAGTATGGCGGTAAGACCGGGTACACTTTTAAATTATGCAGAACAACAACATATTTTAAACCGACTTTTTGCCTGCAAAGAGCCGGCCTTAACCCCTTTTAATAAAACGATTTTCACCACCTTAACCGTGGATGAACTGGATAAAAAATTTGCCTAATGGGAAGAATCACAGATACCGTAAAGGTTTTATTAATTATAAATGTAATCTTTTTTATAGGCAGCCAGATGATTGGCGACACTGCTTATGAGTACCTGGCACTCTGGTTTTTTAAACACCCGAATTTTGAATTTTGGCAGCCGGTAACCCATATGTTCATGCATGGTGGTTTTATGCATATTTTGTTCAATATGTATGCGCTTTGGGCTTTTGGTAGCCCCATTGAACAATACCTGGGACAAAAAAGATTCATATTTTTCTATTTTTCTGCGGGTTTAGGAGCTGCCCTTTTGCATACGTTGGTCAATCTTTTAGCCTATCAAAATGGATATAATGACCTGATCGCGATTGGATGGACCCCGGCAGAAATTACAGAATTTATATCACAGGCTTATTCAAATAATAAATTCCCTGTACCTGCGGGAACCGACGAGGACACGCTTCGCTCAATGTTGAGTGCTTTTGGAAACCCGGCAGTTGGTGCCTCCGGGGCAATTTATGGAGTATTGGTTGCGTTTGGTATGTTGTTTCCAAATGTTGAGCTATTTTTACTTTTCGTTCCGGTTCCTATAAAGGCGAAATATTTCATTCCGGGACTAATAGCCATCGATTTGTTTTCAGGATTTACGGGACACTCATTATTCGGGGAATCTATCGCGCATTTTGCCCATATTGGGGGTGCACTTTTTGGGTTTATAATGATGTATTACTGGAAGAAAAATCAGTTTAATGATAAACGCTGGGACTAATGTCTACTTCAGAAAGAATAAAATATAAAATAAAAACAGCTACGGTTACCGAAAAGATTATCGCGGTAAATGTGGCAGTTTTTGTGCTCTTTTATCTTGTTCAAACTATAGCTTATTTATTTAATGCCCCTGCCAATTCTATTTTGGAATGGCTTGTTTTCTCAAAGGAACCGGTAGATTTTCTCTGGAAACCCTGGTCGATCATTACCTACGGATTTATGCACGGTGGGTTTATGCATATCCTTTTTAATATGCTGATCCTCTACTTCGCCGGAGTTTATTTTCTGAATTATTTTTCTCCCAAGAGACTTCTTAACTACTATTTTCTCGGCATCATTATCGGAGGCCTGGTATATATGTTGAGTTATAATTTATTTCCGGTTTTTCAGGAAACGGGAAAATCTTATTTAATGGGAGCTTCTGCCGGGGTGATGGCGGTACTTATTGGAATTGCCACGCATGTTCCTAATATGAGGGTCCGGTTGCTCCTTATTGGTAGTGTGAAATTCTGGTGGATCGCGGCGGTACTTGTGGTCATCGATCTTATTCAGATCCCTTTTGGCAATGCCGGGGGTCATTTTGCACATTTAGGGGGTGCAGCCCTGGGTTATATTTATACCACACAACTTCAAAAAGGGAATGATATTGGAAAATGGTTTGAGAACATTTTAGATGGAATTTCGGGCATGTTTAAGTCCAAACCTAAACAGGCGAAAATGAAAACGGTATACCGGAATGAAAACCGAACTGCCCAAAAAGCCGGGCCAGCCCGAAAAATGGATAAAACTGAAAAGCAACAGCGTATAGATTTTATCCTGGATAAAATTAGTAAAAGCGGTTACGATAGTCTTACCAAAGCTGAAAAAGACTTTTTATTTCAAGCGGGTAAAGAAAATTGAATGAAGAATCTCGGCATTTTTGATAAGCTGATTTTTATTTTGAATTCGCTTGCGGCAACAGCCTTGCTATTATCTTACTTACTGCCGCTGGTTCCGCCGAAGTCTTTTCCCTTGTTATCGGTTTTAAGTTTGGGGGTACCGGTTTTAATTGTCCTGAACGTTTTATTTATTATTTACTGGTTATTTCGGCTGAAGAAGCAGTTAATACTTTCCCTACTCATTCTTGTAATCGGCTATAATTACGTGAGTAATTTCTTTGAATTTTCCCCGGATAAAGAAGAAGGTGAAAAAGCTGATTTTACAGTGATGAGTTACAACGTGCGTATGTTCAATGTTTATAACTGGTCTCAGGATAAGAACATTCCCGGGAATATCTATGATTTTGTTTCAGAAAAAAGGCCTGACGTCTTGTGTCTTCAGGAATATTATGTGGGTGAGTCTAAAATATCGAATCTTTACCCTTATCAATTTATACAACTAAAAGATAAAAATTCTGAATTTGGTTCTGCTATTTTTTCAAAGTACCCCATTTTAAAATCCTATTCTTTTGATTTTCCCCACGATGGAAATAATAATGCGATTTATACAGACTTATTAATCAAGGAGGATACGGTAAGGGTTTATAATGTCCATTTTCAGTCTCTAAATATTAAGCCTGGAATAGGTGATCTTCAGAAAGAAGATTCCAAAAAACTATTAGGAAGGATTGGTTCCGGTTTCTCCCTGCAGCAGGAACAGGCAGAGAGTATGTTAAAAAACCTGAGGGAATCTCCGTATAAAAATATGATTGTTGGGGATTTTAATAATACCAGTTTTTCCTATATCTACAATTTATTAAAATTTGACGGAAAATATAAAGACGCGTTTTTACAGGCCGGCAACGGCTTTGGTCAAACCTTTAAATTGAATTATTTTCCGCTTAGGATCGATTTTATGCTCGTAGAGAAGTCTATGGAAGTAATGGAATATAAGAAATACAAGGTCGATTTTTCCGATCACTACCCGATTTCAACTGGAATCCAATTATAATTTTTCCTGGTTTTCCAGATATTGTAATGCAGCATTGCCTTCGTTGAATAAAAGGTCCAGGATGCTTAGATTTTCTATAAAACCCAGTTTAGGTGCAAAAACCTGTGGGTATTTAGAATTCTGATAATCAATTCCTTTTTTGGCTTTTACCAAATGTCGAAAATCTTTATTTTGAAACTGTTCTTTTTCGAATGCATCAGTTTTCTGAAATTCCCATTCCAGCTGAAGACTTTCAGCTACAAATTCCATACACGAATAATTAAAGTCCATTAAGAACTTAAATTCTGTATGATAAAGCGGATGCAATTCATCTTCAAAAAATTCAAAAAATGGGGAGGTTTGGTAAGAAGCTTTTAAACCGCGCCAATGTTGTAATTGCCAGTTGAATTTATTTTCGACCTGTACATCTTTATATTTTTGTTTTCCTGTGATCTCACGACCCAAAGAAGAACTATGTTTTATAGGAATATTAAGACTTAGCTTTCCATTGGAATCATAAATATACATTCTGTTGCGATAACTTTGCTTTTGATAATTATCTTCATTTTCAAAGATGACTTTGTTAGCATTTATCATGGCAACCCATTGCACTATTGGTCCAAAATAGGTTGGATGTATAATTAAAGGTTTCATTAGTTAAGCGTCACGGCGTTTTTTAAAGAAACTCCAGGCAAAATAAATTACCAGAAGCAACAGTAAATAAGGCAAAAAGGAAGTTGGTTCCCCATCGCCTTTAACTGTAGTGAAAACGCGTTCCCATCTAATCTTGTCAAATCCACTGGCATTCGAATCCCAGCTCAACCAGATAAAGACCGGTTTTCCCACCACATGATTTTCGGGAACATAACCCCAGGCGCGGCTGTCTTCCGAATTATTTCGGTTATCGCCCATCATCCAGTAATAATTCTGTTTGAAGGTGTAGCTCTCTATGGGCTGGCCGTTAAGTAGAACCTGTGTGCCATTCATAGTCAGCTTATTATTATTCCCCATCTCCGTACCTTCATAAGTTTCAATAATCTCCTTATAAAAGCCCATACTTTCGGGGGTGATTTTAACCGTTTTCCCTTCTTCGGGGATATAGATAGGCCCCATATTGTCATTGTTCCAATTTCTAATACCATCATTGGGAAAAAGACTGGAATTTTTTACCCCAACGGAATCTACATATCGGGTTATGGTTGACACCTCGGGATTGTTTTTCAGCATTTCAAAACTTTCGTCTGTAAGCGACTGAATATAGAATACGTTCGTATTGGGATTATAGGAATACCCATCGGTCACATTATATCTTTTATAAAGCAGCTGCGGATTTAGGGGCTGTCCTTTTGTTCTACCCACATAAGAAAACTGTGGTTTTGCCCTATCCGGCAATACGGTTTGTTTTCCATTTATATAAACATAGCCGTCTACCACTGAAAGTGAATCTCCCGGGACTCCTACGGCCCTTTTTACATAATTCGACTTCTTATCAACGGGTTTTTCATAATGTTCTGCAGAGCGGTCAAAGAACTTTTTAACCGTATCTACGGGCCAGTTAAAAACTACAATATCATTCCGTTCAATTTTTTCAAAACCCGGAAAGCGGAAATAGGGAATTTGTGGTTTATTTAAATAAGATTTAATCCCCAAAATAGGAATCGTATCATGAACCATTGGAAATGCCACCGCAGTTTTAGGTGCCCGGGCTCCGTAATGGAATTTACTCACAAACAGAAAATCACCCACTAACAACGTCTTTTCCAAAGATGAAGTTGGAATGGTAAAGGGCTGCATAAAATAAGTATGCACTATCGTGGCAGCAATTACAGCGAACAAAATTGAACTAATCCATTCCCCAGCTTCTGACCTTGGTTTTAGATCCCGATCTACGATATAAGGATCATTCGTGGCGTAATTGATATAGTAGATGTAGAGCCCCAACGTAAGGATGACCAAAACAGTTTCCCAGGTCTTATTATGCCCAAAACTTCTAATGGTTTCCACCCATATTACCGGGATAATAATGAGATTTACAATGGGAATAAACATTAAAACCACCCACCATTTTGGCCGATTGATAATTTGCATTAATACCACAGCGTTATACACAGGCACGGCGGCTTCCCAGGCTTTTCTTCCGGCTCTTACATATAATTTCCAGGTACCAAGAAAATGAACAACCTGTAAAACCAGGAAAAAAATAAACCATTCAGTAAAAGTCATTGTATCTATTTTATTTATTAGGTGGCAGTAGCCTCGATTTGTTACACATTATCCTGCAAAAGTCCGCTAAGGACATCTTTCATCGAAAAGATTCCTTTCTTATTATGTAGAAATTCGGCCGCAAGGACAGCGCCTAAAGCAAAACCCAGTCTGGAGTTTGCGGTATGTTTTATCTCAATGCTATCAATTTCTGAAACATAAGAAACTGTATGTGTTCCTGGGACATTTTCTTCACGTTTGGCGAAAATTGGAATAAAATGATCTTCTTTTTTATCCAGTTTCCAACCTTTGAAATGAGTCCCGATCTCTTTGATTTGATTTGCCAGGGTGATCGCTGTCCCACTTGGCGCATCCAACTTCTGTGTATGGTGAATTTCTTCAATATTCACGGAATAATCTTCCATTCCCTGCATCATAGAAGCTAATTTTTTATTCAACTCGAAGAAAATATTAACCCCAACACTAAAATTTGAGGCATAGAGAAAAGCTGAATCATTTTTAAGACAAATCTCTTTGGCTTCATCCAGATGATCTAACCAGCCAGTGGTACCACAAACTACGGGAATTGATTTCCTGAAACATGTGGTTATATTATTAAAAGCGGCGCCAGGAATACTAAAATCTATAGCTACATCTATTTTGTTCTCCTCAACTTTATAATTTGAGATATCCTGCTCAACTTTCAGAACAATTTCGTGACCGCGATTTATAGCGATTTCTTCAATGGTTTTACCCATTTTTCCGTAACCTAGTAAAGCGATATTCATTTAAAAATTAAAGTTTAGCGATAGTCCGTAGTTAGTATTTCCTATAAAATCCTGATCGAGATTCGGTTTAAACGTAAGGTCATCATTTACATTAAATTGTCTAAGATGCGCTTCAACATTGGCATCTACGATATTCAGAACATAAATCCCCACGGTCACCAGGATGGAAATTTCTTTATTTTTTTGATAGAATTGCTGAGCACGAATCAAAGCATCAGTACTAATCCTGCCCTGGAATTCATCAGGCCTGTCTGATATTCTATTTTTATAAGCGTCCCTATAGCGATCGTACTGCTTATCATTATCCAGATAAAAATAAATTCCCGTACCTAATCCACCGTAGGCGATGGGGATTTTCCACCAACTCCCGTTATAAGCCTGCCCTAATCCCGGTAAAATTGCGGAATAAAATGCAGCTTTCGAAGGTGCCAGAGCGTTATAAGGCTCATATTTTTTTTCTTTCTGAATGGGTTCCTGCACAATAACACCAGGTTCCACGAGGAGTGAATCCTTTTGAGCCCATCCTGAAAACCCGATGAGGATCAAAAATGAAAAAAACAAGAACGTTTTATTCTGCACCTTTGATCAATTTTTTGAGACGCTCAAAGTCCTTTTCAGAAGTAAAAGGGATGGTGAGTTTCCCCTTTCCATTTTTAGAAACGCTTATAGAAACCTTTGTATCCAGATATTCTGAAAATTCCTTGATCCCTTTTTTATAGGTTTTTGAAACTGAAGGTTTTGGAGAAGGATCCTTTGATTTTTCCTGATTTAAACTTCTTACTAATTGCTCCGTATCCCGAACTGAAAGTGATTTTTCTAAAATATTTTCGTAAATATCGAGTTGAGTTTGTGGATCTTCAATATTGATCAAGGCCCGGCCGTGACCCATACTCAAAAAGCCATCCCTCATTCCCGTTTGAACAATGGGATCCAGTTTTAATAACCGTAAATAATTAGCAATAGTAGAGCGGTTCTTTCCAATGCGATCACTTAATTGTTCCTGGGTAAGCTGAATTTCATCAAGAAGCCTTTGATACGAAAGCGAAATCTCAATGGGATCGAGATCTTGTCGTTGGATATTTTCAACCAAAGCCATTTCTAAAGATTCCTGATCGTTCGCGATGCGAATGTAAGCGGGAATGGTATTGAGTCCAACCAATTTGGAAGCTCTATATCGTCTTTCCCCAGATACAAGCTGGTACTTGTCGAAATCTAGTTTTCTAACCGTTATGGGCTGAATAACCCCTAATTCACGTATGGAGGACGCCAATTCCCTAAGTGATTCTTCATTAAAACTGGTCCTTGGCTGGAAAGGATTTACTTCAATAGAAGATAATTCCAGTTCAACAATATGTCCAACCAGCTTATCAGCATTCTTATCTTCAGCAGATTTTATGTCGTTATCCGGATCTTTTAATAAAGCGGAAAGTCCTCTTCCTAAAGCCTGCTTTTTTGTTGCCTTAGCCATTTATTTCGTTTTTCTTAATAATTTCATGTGCCAGGCTCAAATAATTACTGGCTCCTTTACTGGAAGCATCATAATTTATAATACTTTCCCCATAACTGGGGGCTTCACTTAAACGCACATTTCGCTGAATGATTGTTTTAAAAACCATTTCATCAAAATGTTTCTTTACTTCCTCAACAACCTGGTTGGACAGCCTGAGCCGGGAATCGTACATAGTTAAAAGCAAACCTTCGATATCCAGTTTTTTATTATGAATTTTCTGAACGCTTTTAATGGTATTCAGCAATTTTCCTAAACCTTCAAGTGCAAAATATTCACATTGAATTGGAATGATCACTGAATCTGCAGCGGTCAAGGCATTCAATGTTAATAAACCCAGAGATGGAGCGCAATCAATAAGTATAAAGTCGTACGTTTCTTTTAAATGTCCGATGGCCTTCTTCAGCATATACTCACGCTCTTCCTGGTCTACCAGTTCAATCTCAATAGCTACAAGATCGATATGGGAAGGAATAATATCAAGATTGGGGGAACTGGTCTTCATGATGGCCTTTTCCGCTGTGACGGAATGTTCCAACAGTTGATAAGTCCCAAATTCCACACCTTCCACATCGATCCCGAGCCCGGAAGTGGCATTCGCTTGAGGATCGGCATCTATAAGTAAAATTTTCTTTTCAAGGACCCCCAAAGACGCTGCGAGATTAATCGAGGTTGTGGTTTTCCCAACGCCTCCTTTTTGGTTGGCAATAGCAATGATTTTACCCATTAAGTGCATTCAATTTTAAGAGGTAAAAATACAATTTATTATAGGTTTAGAAAATGAATTTGTTAACAGCTTATAAAGAAAAAACCGATTATTCAGACGGTTTTCGCCAAATAATCGGTTTTTGAAATTTATTACCAAGTTTTTTATTCTTTTATTTCGTCTGTTTCCGGCATTAAAATTCCCAAAATATAATTTTCATCCAGGTATTTTTCAGCCATTTTCTGAATATCATCAGCCTCAAGATCGTCTACCTTATCTTCAAACTCAAGAATGGTGGCCACATCTTCATCTTCTTCTTCAGCATTTTGCATCTTTAAGCTGAATTTCAGAAAGGTCTTCTTTAGTAAATTTATATGTCCATGTAATCTAGAGCCGGTAAATTCACTAAAAATCAGAAATTTACTAACTTCTCATCTAACCCATTTCCTATTGGGTTTTCCTACTTTTTTTGCTTTTTATCATCGCTTCCAGTTGATCCCACATTTCTTCAGGAATATCTTCCAGTAAATTGAACTGTCCGGCGCCTTTTAACCATTCGCCCCCGTCTATGGTAATCACCTCTCCATTTACATAGGCTGAAAAGTCTGAAACCAGATAGGCAGCGAGATTTGCCAGTTCCTGATGTTCGCCCACCCGCTTGAGGGGCACCTTTTTAGAAAGATCGAATTTTTCTTTTAGATCTCCTGGGAGCAAGCGATCCCAGGCACCTTTAGTAGGGAATGGCCCGGGAGCAATAGCATTGGAACGTATTCCATATTTGGCCCATTCCACCGCAAGGGAACGGGTCATAGCAAGCACCCCTGCTTTTGCCGTAGCGCTGGGTACTACGTAAGCGGAACCTGTCCAGGCATAGGTGGTAACGATATTTAGGATGGTATTGTTTTGTTTTTTTTGATCGATCCATTGCTTTCCAAATGCCAGGGTACAGTTTTTACTTCCCTTTAAAACGATGTCTATAATGGTATCAAAAGCATTGGCGCTAAGCCGTTCGGTAGGGGATATAAAATTTCCTGCAGCATTATTTAAAAGGACATCAATACTTCCAAATTTTGCGATTACTTCGTCCCGCATATTTTCTACCTGATCATAATGCCGAACATCACATTGAATTGCTACACAGGTTCCGCCGGTTTCTTCTTCCAGGTCCTTAACCGTGTTCTGAAGTTTTTCTAAATTTCTTGAGGTAATGGCCACTTTAGCGCCTAATTCCAGAAAATATTTGGTCATGGCTCTACCAAGTCCGCTACCGCCCCCGGTAACCACGATATTTTTCCCTTTTAAAGCTCCATCGCGGAGCATAGGTTTTGTAAAGTCCATACTTTTAGTTGTAAATATAAGGTTTTCTGCCCGTGATTTTTGACGCCACACCAAGGATTTCCTGAAAAACTTAACTATTTATGACCTTGGTCATATCCTAATTTTATTATCGGGAATAAGTTTGCTCAGGATTAATTTATTAACAATCACACCTGTAATACTATGGACTACTTCTTCTTAAAATTGAATAAAATTAAAAAGAACTGGCACTTTGCCTTTGTGTTCTTTCTGGCCTTATTCCTGGCATCCTGTAATAACCGGGATGACGATGCATCAAAAAATCCGGAAGAGATCAAGGTTAGCCTAAAAATGAAAGCAGAATTAACCGCGCCGCCCCATGTTCCAAAACCTACGGCAAGACGTAAAGCAAAACAGCTGATAGTGGATATGGAAATTCTGGAAGAAGAAGGCGAAATGACCGATGGCGTAAGCTATGTATACTGGACCTTTAACGGTACAGTCCCAGGCAGTTTTATAAGGACCAAAGTAGGCGATGAGGTAGAATTCCATCTTAAGAACCACCCGGATAATAAGTTGCCGCATAATATAGACCTACATGCGGTGAACGGGCCTGGCGGCGGGGCAGTATCTTCTTTTGTGGCCCCCGGGCACGAAACGGTTTTTTCCTTTAAGGTACTTAACCCGGGTTTGTATGTATACCATTGCGCTACCGCCCCGGTAGGGATGCATATAGCTAATGGGATGTACGGCCTTATTCTCGTGGAACCCGAAGAGGGATTATCGCCGGTTGACAAGGAATTTTATATTATGCAGGGGGATTTCTATACAAAAGGTGATTTTGGTAATCCTGGACTTCAGCCTTTCGACATGAAAAAGGCCATAGAAGAAGATGCCGATTATGTGGTATTTAATGGAAAAGTTGGAGCCCTAACCGGCGATAATGTCCTTACCGCAAACGTGGGAGAAACTATCAGGCTTTACGTAGGAAACGGAGGGCCAAATTTGGTTTCTTCTTTCCATGTTATCGGGGAAATTTTTGATAAAGTGCATGTGGAAGGTGGTAACCTGATCAATGAAAATGTGCAAACCACGCTAATCCCGGCGGGGGGTGCAGCCATCGTAGAATTCAGGGTAGAAGTGCCCGGGGAATATATTTTGGTAGACCACTCTATCTTCCGTGCCTTTAACAAAGGCGCATTAGGCCAAATTGTAGTAAAAGGAGAGGAAAATCACCGGGTTTACCGCGGGAAGATCCAGGAAGGGGTATATCTGCCTGAAGGTGGCGCTATCCAGGAAATGCCCATTTCAGACGAAGATTTTGAAGCTTCCCAACAACCCGAAAAGCAGCTTTCTTTAGAAGAGAAAATAGATTTGGGTAAAAATGTGTACAGCCAGACCTGTCTTGCCTGCCACCAGGCCAATGGTCAGGGGGTGCCCAATGCTTTCCCTCCCCTGGCAAAATCAGATTATCTCAACGCCGATGCGATGCGCGCGGTAGATATTGTAATGCATGGGAAAACAGGGGAAATCACTGTGAACGGTAAAAAATATAATAGTGTGATGACCGCGCAAAACCTAACCGATAAAGAAATAGCCAGTGTTTTAACTTATGTATATAATAATTTCGAAAATAACGGAACGGAAGTTACCGAGGAAATGGTTAAAAAACAACGGAGATCAAAATCTGCCGAGTAGTATTTAAGCTTTAAACCAAAACATATACCATCATGTTTTTTAAACTGATCATCGGCTGTACGATTTTATTCGGTTCCTTACTGTCCAACGCACAGGTAGAAAAAATGGCTGTTATAGAAGGGGGGGAGTATATCCCTTTATACGGAAGGGATTCTGCCAGGATTAAAGTTGATGAATTCGCCATGGATATTTATCCGGTTACCAATGGGGAATACCTGAAATTCATTAAAAAGAACCCCGAATGGCAGAGATCAAAGATAAAAGCGCTTTTCGCTGATGGCAATTATCTTCGCCATTGGAAAAACGATTTGGAATTAGGGAAAAAGGAGTTGGTAGAAGGGCCTGTAACCAATGTCTCCTGGTTCGCGGCAAAAAAATATTGTGAATGCCAGGGCAAGCGACTTCCTACGCTGGACGAGTGGGAATATGTAGCCATGGCCGATGAAACCCTGCCAGATGCCCGAATAAAAGATACGTATAATGAATTTATCCTGGGCTGGTACGAGAAACCCCAGTCGTTTAACCAGGAAGTAGGAAGTACTTTCAGGAATTATTGGGGGGTGTATGATATGCATGGAATGGTATGGGAATGGACGCTGGATTTCAATTCGGTGTTAATTACGGGCGAATCCCGCCGGGATGTAGATAAAGATACTAACCTATTTTGTGGCAGTGCGGCTATAGGCTCTTCAGACCTTATGAATTATGCCGCATTTATGCGCTATGCCTTCCGAGGTAGCATAAAAGGAAATTTCGCTATACGCAACCTTGGTTTTAGGTGTGCGCAGGATATTGAACCATTCAGAAAAAACAAGCTCGCTAATGAAAATTTCTAAATTAATATTGTTTGCAGTACTAGTACTTGGTTTTTCGTGTAAAGATAATCCGGGTAAGCCTGCTCCAGAGCAAGCCAGGCTCGAGAAAATAGAGGAGGAAGAGATACCGGAGCTTTCGGTATATAATTTGCCCGCGGTCTGGACTACCCAGGACAATAAACAAATAGAACTGGAAGACCTTAAGGGGAACGTCCTGGTTATGGTGATGATCTATACTTCCTGCAAATCGGCATGTCCGCGCCTGGTCGCCGATATGCGCAATATCGCCGCCGATGTACCCGAAAATAAGAGTTTAAAATATGTATTCGTAAGTATAGATCCGGAAACAGATACCCCGCAACGCCTTAAGGATTTCGCCAAAGAAAATCAAATGGACGATGAAAAATGGCTTTTTTTAAGGGGTACGCCGGAGGCGACCAGGGAATTTGCCGCCGTGCTTGCGGTAAGTTATAAACGTATTTCCCCAATGGACTTTTCGCATTCCAATATTATTAGCGTGTTCGATAAACAAGGTGTGCTGGTGCACCAAAAACAAGGCCTTGGCGTTGATGACAGCGAGACCGTGGCGTCAATAATAAAAGAACTGGAAAAATAAACCGGGGTTTAACCCTCTTGAGGTTGCCGTTCCCGGATAGGCCTTCTGGTGCTTAATTCATAAGAATTTAATTTATGAAAAATATTTATCCTGTTTTGTTTTTCTTTCTTGGTGGTCTGTTGAGCGCTCAGGAATTCACTATTTCAGCTGAACTGAGGCCGCGTTTTGAATACCGGCACGGGTATAAAAGCCTGTTCCCTGATGAGGCCGATGCCGCCGCCTTTGTCTCCCAGCGCAGTCGCCTGAATGTGGCATATAATACTGAAAATTTCGAATTTTATACTTCTTTGCAGAATATTAGGGTATGGGGGAACGTAGCCACCCTGGCAGCAGCCGATATTAACGGCATCAGCTTACATGAAGCCTGGGGGAAGTATTATCTTTCCCCGCAGTTTTCCTTTAAAATAGGAAGGCAGGAAATTACCTATGATGACGAACGTATGTTTGGAGTTGAACTGGGCCCAGACCGCCAGAAGACACGACGCGTTGCTTGCCAGCTTTACCAGCGGGGAGTGCATAGGCTGGATGTGTAGGGCTGGCATTGAATGCTGAAGATGAAAGCCTGGTGGAAGTTCCTTATGAGGTGAACAATTATAAAAATTTCCAGTATGCCTGGTATCATGGCGATTTTGGCAAATTTCGCCTGAGCCTGCTCCTGCTTAAGCTGGGGATGGCTTACGATAATGGATTGGAACAGGAAATCGCTTATAACCAAACCCTTGGAAGCTACCTGGCTTTTACTGAAAACCGTGTAAAGGCTACCGCGGCCCTTTATTACCAAACAGGTAAAATCGCCAGCAGGGACCTTTCTGCCTGGTATGCTGCGGCCGAACTAAATATTGGCCTTAGTGAAGAAGTTGCCGCTGGTATTGGGGCAGAATACCTTTCCGGGACCGATATGGACAGTCTCGATACCGATTTGAATTCCTTTACACTCTGGTTTGGCACGAACCATAAATTTAACGGGTGGATGGATTATTTCTACGTAGGAAATCATTCAAATTCAGTGGGATTGATTGATGTTTTTGCCCAGCTTTCCTATAAAAAGGAAAAATTTAATGCCACCCTGAAACCCCATTTATTCTGGTCTGCCGCCAATATTATAAATACAACAGGTGATGTGGAAGATAAATACCTGGGCGCCGAAGTGGATTTCTCCCTGGGGTACCAACTTATAAAGGAGATAGGCTTAAGCGCGGGCTATTCCCACATGTTTGCTGCCAGCAGTATGGAAATTCTAAAACAAGGCAATGCCGAAAATACCAATAACTGGGCCTGGGTAATGCTAACGATCAAACCCACGCTTTTTTCTTCGGAAAAAAAGCAGGGCAACCAATTGTAGCCGCCATAAAAGGGAGGAATATTGCACCTGCAAAATTCTGATAACCCGCAAGGGCTTGCTTAGGGTTTTTATTGCCCTATGAAAATTTCAGCCCAAGAAAATCCTATAATTTAAAACCCCGGATTTAGTCGAGCAGGATCTCGAGCAACTGTATCGCTGCCTCACTTATTTTAGTTCCCGGTCCAAATACGGCAACCGCACCGGCATCAAAAAGATACTGATAATCCTGCGAAGGAATAACCCCTCCTACGATCACCATAATATCTTCCCGACCGTGTTTTTTCAATTCTTCAATTACCTGTGGGACCAGGGTTTTATGTCCTGCGGCCAGCGAGGATACTCCCAGAATATGTACATCATTTTCTACGGCCTGCTGTGCAGCTTCCGCGGGAGTTTGAAAAAGCGGACCAATATCCACATCAAATCCAAGATCTGCATAAGCCGTAGCTACAACTTTTGCTCCGCGATCATGACCATCCTGACCCATTTTTGCGACCATAATTCGTGGTCTTCTCCCATCCTGCTCCGCAAATTGATCAGCCATTTCCCGGGCTTTATTAAATGATGTATCGTCTTTCATTTCTTTTGAATATACTCCGCTAAAAGATTGAATTTTTGCCTTATATCTTCCGAATTCTTTTTCCAACGCAATACTTATTTCACCTAATGTCGCCCTTTCCCGAGCTGCAATTACGGCTAATTCCAATAAATTGCCTTTTCCGGTTTTTGCTGAATTTGTAAGATTTATTAATGCAGCCTCTACCTTTTTAGAATCACGGGAAGATTTTATATTTTCAAGCCTGTTTATTTGTTGTTTTCGAACGCTTTGATTGTCTACTTCCAAAGTAACCAATTCATCTTCACGTTCCAGCCTGTATTTATTTACCCCAACAATAATATCAGTTCCACTATCAATTCTGGCTTGTTTTCTGGCAGAAGCTTCCTCAATGCGCATTTTGGGGATGCCGGCCTCAATGGCCTTGGTCATTCCGCCCAGTTCTTCAACTTCTTCGATTAATTTCCAGGCTTTTTGGGCGATTTCATCGGTCAAACTTTCCACATAATAGCTTCCTGCCCAGGGATCAACAGTTTTGGTGATATTTGTTTCCTTTTGAAGATATAATTGCGTATTTCTGGCAATTCTTGCTGAGAAGTCAGTTGGTAAAGCAATCGCTTCGTCTAAAGCATTCGTATGCAAGCTTTGCGTTCCTCCGAAAACTGCAGCAGCAGCTTCAATACAGGTCCTGGCGACATTGTTAAAAGGATCCTGTTCCGTTAAACTCCATCCACTGGTTTGGGAATGCGTTCTTAGACTTAAAGATTTCGGATTCTTCGGGTTGAACTGCTTGACCAGTTTTGCCCACAGCATCCTGGCAGCCCGCATTTTAGCTATTTCCATAAAATGGTTCATTCCAATAGCCCAAAAAAAAGATAATCTGGGCGCAAAACTGTCGATATCCATTCCGGCGTCCAGTCCTTTTCTTATGTATTCTAAACCATCGGCCAACGTATAAGCCAATTCAATATCACAGGTTGCCCCGGCTTCCTGCATATGATAGCCCGAAATACTAATGCTATTGAATTTCGGCATGTTTTTAGACGAATATTCGAAAATATCAGAAATGATCTTCATGGATGGAGTAGGAGGGTAGATGTAGGTATTCCTTACCATAAACTCCTTCAAAATATCATTTTGAATAGTTCCTGAAAGCTTTTCCGGAGCAATCCCCTGTTCTTCCGCAGCAACGATATAAAATGCCAGAATGGGCAATACCGCACCATTCATGGTCATGGAAACCGACATCTTCTCCAGCGGAATCTGATCAAACAATATTTTCATGTCTTCCACAGAATCTATGGCAACTCCAGCTTTTCCCACATCACCTACAACCCGTTCATGATCACTATCGTAACCACGGTGCGTAGGGAGATCAAAGGCTACGGAAAGGCCCTTTTGGCCCGCAGCTAAATTCCTTCTATAAAAAGCATTGCTTTCTTCCGCAGTGGAAAATCCTGCATACTGGCGAATCGTCCAGGGCCGGCTTACATACATCGTGCTGTAAGGTCCACGAAGATAAGGTGGGATCCCGGCGGCAAAATTGAGATGTTCTATACTCTCAATGTCTTCTTTTTGATAGGCTCTCTTAAGATCGATCTTTTCAGGTGTTTCAAAAACCTGCCCATCTATTTTTGATGGATTGTGAAAATTATTTAGCTGAATATGTTGTAGATCCTTGCGGCCCATAATTTGATATTTTCAAAACAAACTAACTAAATTGATTTTTCAGATTCTAAACGTTCCTTTTCTATTTTTTCACCAAGTCGTTTTGGTAGAATCGACTCAATTAAAGTTTTCCTGGGATTCTGTTTTAGAAATGGAAAGAGTTCAATATCGTTAGACATCTCGTCCTCTTTGTTCGCAAACTTGTTGGTGCCAATCAGAATAATTTCACCATCGTCGAAACGTTCCTGCTCCAACTCAGCGCTTTCCCTTATTTTTTTCTGAACCGTACCTAATTTTAATTGCTTCAAAAATCCACCACCTTTTTCAATATCCTTAAAAATCTCTAATGCTTTTTGTGCAATTTGCTCTGTTAAAACTTCAATATAAAAGGTCCCTTCTGCAGGATTTTCAACTTTGTCTAAATAACTTTCATGCTTTAAAATCAATAATTGATTTCGCGCAATCCTGTCACCAAATTCATTGTTTTTATGGAAAATTGAATCGTATGGTGAATTTCTAACTTCATCAGCACCGCCCAAAATCGCGCTCATACTTTCAGTCGTGGTGCGAAGCATATTTACATTATAATCGTAAAGCGTTTTATTTCTTTGGGAAGGTTCTGCCAGAATAGAAATTTCCGCAGCGATTTTAAATTCTGAAATTATAGTCGAAAATAACCAGCGCAAAGCTCTTAATTTTGCAATTTCAAAGAAATAGTCAGAACCTATAGCTACCAAAAATTGAACTTTTTTGATGTTCACTTTTTCGGAAATTTCTGAAAAGTGGTTTAAATATTCCGTTAGGTGCGCCATAGCATAGGCGAGCTGTTGCGGAATATTGGCGCCCGCATTTTGATATAACCTGGTATCGATACTCATCACCGATTCAAAATTTGAAGAATTGAAAATAATTTTTTCAAATTCTGAATGATCGCTTTTAAGATTATTAAACCAATTTCCATCCCGGGAAAGATGACCAATAATATCAGTTTGAAGAAATACTTCGTAATTTTTATTCTGAAGAAATTCATTCAATTTTTGACAGTAATCCGCATTCATAAAATTAAGCTGAAGAAAGATTTTGGTGCCCTCAGGAATTTCAGAAATTAATTTGGGAACGTTTATGGATTCATCAGGAATAATTAGCCAGAGCGATTCTGCTCCTTTTTGCAATTTTTCAGAACATTTCCTGATAGCCGGTTTAACAGCATTTACATACACCTGTTCACAAATATTCCAGCCGGAATTTGCTGAATTGGAATAGGTCTTATTTAAATCGTCTTCGTTATAAAATGGTTTGATAGAAATACCATGAAGGGTAGGAGTGACCAGTTTTTTATTATAATCTTCTCCCTTGAGATCGACCTGTATTTTTTGTTTCCATTGCTTTGCAGAAACTTCCTGAAATTCCTGAAATAACAATTCTTTCATGCTAATAAATTTTGAAATTTCTATAAACAGGTTAGTTTACAGAATCATATTCGATAATGTAGATATCTTCATTATCCCTTTTCATATAATATTTCTGACGGGCAAATTTTTCTAATTCTACGGAATCGTGAAGGTTTTCTATGGTTGCCTTGTCTTTATTAATCTCTCCCTGATAGTAATTTTTGTTATCCTGAAGTTCATCAATCTCCTGGTTAAGTTCGTGATGAATAAACCAGGAATTGGTATCTAAAAAAAACATCCAACCTGCAAATACAAGGCTTATCAGCACATATTTATTGCTTATCACCTTAAACCAGCCTTTTTCCTTTAGGTCTTTGTACTTCATGGTTTTAAATATACAAAATTAGGACAAGCGGTCCTTAATGATTGTTTGAACGATATCAACAGCAACCGTATTGTGCCTGTTGGTGGGAATAATAATATCGGCAAATTCTTTGGTTGGCTCAATGAACTGTTGGTGCATAGGCTTTAAGGTAGTTTGGTATCTCCATAAAACCTCATCCAGATCCCGGCCGCGTTCCGCAATATCCCTTTTTAGCCTTCGAATGAGTCTTTCATCACTATCGGCATGCACATAGATTTTAATATCGAACAATTCCCGAATTTCGGGATGGGTGAGGATTAAAATCCCTTCTACAATCACCACTTTCCTTGGATGAATTTCTATAGTTTCATGGGTTCTATTGTGTTCAATGAAAGAATACACGGGTTGCTGGATGGTATCGCCGTTTTTTAAAGACCTAAGGTGACTGGCCATCAATTCAAAATCAATTGATTTTGGATGGTCAAAATTTATCTTTTTTCGTTCTTCAAAGTCAAGATGGGAAGTATCCTTGTAATAAGAATCCTGGGAAATAATATCTACTTCTTCATTTTTAAGTTCCTCGGTTATTTGATTTACCACGGTGGTTTTACCGCTACCTGTACCTCCAGCGATACCAATAATGAGCATAAACAGAAATTTGTGCAAAGTTAATTATTAGTTTTTAAAATTGAAGGAGAAGAAATTAAGGATATCTGGAAAAAAACTGGATTAAATCGATAATTTTGAATTGAAACAATATTTAAAAGGTGAAAATTTTATTTTATGCACATTCTTCCACTTTATATGGGGCGAACAGGTCTTTGATCGATTTGATTGTAGGGTTGAGGGAAATTGAGGAGAATTTTAAGGCATTATTGATATTACCTTCCGCCGGACCTATTGAAACTATATTGAAAGATTATAATATTGAATATCTAATAATTAGAAGTTACAACTGGTTCTATTATGATGAATTCATCTCAAAAATATGGAATAATACCTTGTTGAAACAAATCTGGATTGCAAAAAATAAAATTAAGAAACAGCTGGGGAATAAATTTCAGAAGAAGAAACATATAATCTTCGCCAAGCAGTTTCAGCCGGATCTTATCTATGTAAATTCTTCGTTATTGCCCATGGGACTTTATGTTGCCGGAGCTTTAGAGCTACCAGTAATTTGGCATCATAGGGAAACGGTGAATGATACTATTACTAATTTTCAATTAGAAAATATGGACAGTTTAAAATATTATCTGAATCGGGTAGAAACTAATATATATATATCCAGATTTTTAGAGAATTACTATTCAAAGTTCAGTGAAACTCAAAAATCCTTAGTGGTATATAATGGGCAGAAATGTGAAAATAGTGTTATAATCAGGGATAATTTTACCATTTTGAGATTTGGAATTGTAGGAAGGCTCAATAAACAAAAGAATCAGGTTGAGATTATAGAATTATTTCAATCCCTCTGTAAAGATGACCAGTGCATTATTGAATTACATTTATTTGGAGGTGGCTTTGAAGAAGTTGAGGACACTTTAGTTGATCCTACGAACTCGAAAATTGTTTTTCATGGATTTAAATCTGCGCAAGATATATATCAAAATTTAGATATTCTAATTGCCAATGCAAGGCACGAAGCCTTCGGGCGAACCTTACTTGAAGCAAACTTATCAGGAATTCCTGTTCTCGCTTTAAATAGTGGAGCATTTCCAGAAATTGTAGAAGAGTGCGTTAATGGCTGGATTTATGATAATCTTTCTGAGCTTAGAATAAAAATATTGGAATTAGCTAAAATGAAAGATAGGGACTATAAAGCCATATCTTTATCTAGTAAAAAATATGCAGCAGGTCGATTTTCAAGAGAAGAAATGTCAAGAAAAGTTTATCAGCGAATAGGTAGCATTATTTCAAAGAATAATGATCCAATATAAAATCATTTAATTCTTTAGTGGCTTTTTTTGCGCCATCAGGATTTAAATGGTTGGCGTTAAAGAAATATTTTGAGGTATATGATGGGTTTAGTTCTTCATTAAAAAATAAAATGGTGGGGTATTCATCCTGAATATTTTGAACGAGGCTGTCTCTAACACTTGTTATATGAACATCTTTTAGATTATTGTATCTATAATGATTGGGCGGACTATATAATAACACTTGGAAATTTTCTTCTGCACATAATTTTAAAAATTTGTTTAAGACTTTTAGATTGGGTTGCAATGCTTCCTTGTTATTAGCATTTTCAATAAATATATCTTTATCAAAAATTAAGCTATCATTATGGTTTATTGCCTGATAAGAACCAAAAAAATGGTTGGTATCAAATCCATAAGCATTTGGGGTTATTTCTTGTTTATCCAAATAAAAATTCTTGATCCTGCTCCACAAATATTGGGGATTTGAAGGATAGAGTTGGTAATCCCAAGGTTTAATATCTCTTTGAAAAGTATTTACATCATAAAAAATCAAATTTTGCTGATCGACAATTTTAGAGGTATACTCTTTATCTCTGTAAATCATATCATAAGGTAATTCCAGAACAATTAATTGTAGTGCTCGCAACTCCTTATAAAATTTTTTTAACAGAAGGTAATTTTCGGGAATTCTCTGGCTGGAATTGGAAAAGTTAATAGTGTAATAATCTAAAAATTCTGGATTAATAGCCCTCTCAGTTTGACTAGATCCTAAAACGGCAATTTTTATATTCGACTTATTATTATCTATAAATTCGGCTTTAACTTTCGTTTCCAGATCGATATTTCTTAATGTTATTTCTAGTCCCACCAAAACCATAATTATGGGTGTGGAAAAGATCAAACATGTCAAAAGAATCTTTTTCATATTAAAACTGGAAATATATAAAAGATTCCTGGGGTCCACCAAATTGGATTATAAAATAAATAAATAAGTAATATATAATCCATCGCGTCCATTTTGGTATCCGTTCTTCTAATTGGAAAAAAGGATAATCCTTTTCTCTAGTATAAATTTCCATAAAAATAAGTAAGGGGAGAAATAATATTTTTAGACCAATAATAGATTCGAAGTTTCCATCTGGAATTAAAGAAAAAATTCTCTGTAATATTATTAAGGCGGTAGAAGTATTTTGAGCTCTAAAAAATACTATGGAAATAATTAAGAATGAAAACGATAAAATTATAGAACTAAAATATCTTAGTCTTAATATTCCACGGGTGAATTTTTTAGAATTTTTATTTGATAAATTCTTTTCGTAAAATTGGTAACCAATCATATAAACGGCATGTATGAAACCAAATATGATAAAAGTCCAGGCGGCCCCATGCCATAGTCCTATTAATCCAAACGTTACAATTAAGGCAAGTCTCCTGTTTAAAATTGATTTTTTCCTGTTTTGTAGAAAAGGAATGTGCACATAATCACGAAACCATTGACTAAGAGTTATATTCCAACGTCTCCAAAAATCTGGAATGCTTGTGGCAAAATGCGGAAGTTTAAAATTCATATGCAACTTGAATCCAAATAATTTGGCAGATCCCAGGGCAATATCAGCATAACCTGAAAAATCACAATAAATCTGGAAATAAAACAAGATCAGTCCATAGGTTAATTCCATACTTTGGTACTCTATGGGATCATCAAAAAAAGCATTAACAGCAAGCGCGAGATTGTCAGCAACGACCATTTTTTTAAATAAACCCCATAATATTTGGCGTAAACCTTCTTTGGCGTCGCAATATTTGAATTGTCGATTTTTAAAAAATTGCGGAAGTAGAAAAGATGCTCGTTCAATGGGTCCCGCCACTAACTGGGGGAAGAAACTTACAAAGCAAAGAAATTCTAGCAGTTTTTTGGTTGGCTGGAGTTTATTTTTATAAACATCTATGGTATAACTAATAGTTTGAAAAGTATAAAAGCTTAAACCTACAGGTAAAATTATATTGAAGGACCTTACTGCAAATGCGTTGTGCTGTAAATTGAACAGAGTTATAAAATTATCTGTAAAGAAGTTGAAATATTTAAAAGAAAAAAGTATACCGAGATTCCAAGTGATGCTCATCCATAAAATGAGTTTTTTTCTCTCAGGTATTTTACTTTTGAAAATTGCAATTCCAGCTAAATAATCAATTATAGAACTAAGAAATATTAGTATTAAAAATCTATAATCCCATAACCCGTAAAAGAAGTAACTGGCAGCCAGCAAAAAGATATTTTGCAACTTTCTTTGGCGACTACCTATTAACCAATAGCAAACGAAAACAATGGGCAAAAAAATCGCGAATTCGTAGGAATTAAAGAGCAACTAATAGAAGTTTAGATGTGAATTCAAAAATAAAAAAACCCGGGAAATTTCCCGGGTTTTAAAAATTATAATGTGGTAGAATTATTTTCTCTTATTACAATCTCCTCCCTCACCAACGGCATCATCAGTAATAATAGAAATAGTAGATCGTCCAAATAAAGTAGATCTGTAAATTCCTGTACCGTAATATGATGAACAAGTTACACCAGTTGCATCTGCGGCATATTCATGGAATAATAAACTGGTATTAGGATTATCTAAACTACGAAACCTGATAGGACCAGAATTACCATTTAAATCTGGTTGAGCAAAAATTTCGCAAGTTATAAGATTTCCAAAAATACCTGGATCACAACTACCTTGCAACGCTGTTCCTTCATACACTCTACTATTCAACACATATTGCATAGTGATAGGACCCTCGTTTCCACCTTGTAACATAAAATTAAATGTTTGGATAGCTCCAGGTGCACCTAATTCTGGGTGTGGTACTGCATCATCATCAGAAAGAGCACATCCAGTTTCACAAGTATAAGTACCAGTTTTAGTAGTTACAGCAGCTTTTGAAGTTTCTTTTAAAATTATAGCGTCACCTTTGTCCCCCATATAGGTAATATTGCTTATTGCAGGATTAGATCCGTCCTTCTCAACTGTAAAATCGAATTTAAAACCTGATTCGTCAAAAGAAATAGCATCTACTGATTGTCCTTTAGACACATTCGCAGAAGACCTCACTACAGATTTAGAGGCATCAGGAAAAGAAAATTCTACAGAGGGATCACTCTTACCATTTAAAGTAATATAAATCGTTGCTCTGTTTTGTCCATCAAGAGTAGTAAATAAACCTTTATAAATACCAAGGTTGGAATTATCATAAGCCCCTTTGGCTAATTGTTCTTCGAAATTAACTTCTTGGTCAGAAGCTAAATCCATACTGTCGTTTTCTGTAGAGCAGGAAAATAAGACTGCACTGCAAAATAATAGAGTAAATAATTTTTTCATAGGTAAAAGATTAAGTTGTTTTACTAAAATCAGTGCAATATAATACAATTATTTACACACTAACGTTAGTATTAATTGATTTTCGTAAATTATCGTTTTAATAATTTTATGCTAAAGTAAACTTTATGACAGTACAGACTATTAAAATTTTCTAAAAAATACCGGATTAACGTGAAATTAGCAAAAGATAAAGCTAATACGTTAATTACTAGAAACTTTAACGCTTTTCATCGACTTTAGCGACCTCTTCAGCGGTTACTATATCATCTATCTTATTGCTCCAGGAGTTCATTACATAATTTAAAGCATCTGCAACTTCCTGGTCGTTCAATCCCATCGGGGTCATCACATTGTTATAGGTCTCTCCATTCACTTCAATCTCTCCCTGCATTCCATATTTAACCCCGCGTATGCTTTCCTCTCTTTTTTCAGTGAGCCAGTTAGATCCGTCCAGTGGTGGGTAAGTTCCTGCAATGCCCTTTCCAGTTGGTAAGTGACAAGTTACACATAAATCAGAATAAATAGCTTTTCCTCTTTGAATACTTGCAGTTAATGGAGATGCCTCACTAGACTTTTCCGATGACGGGATTACATAAGAATCTTCTTCCTCATCTGTGGAATCTTTTTTATTATCCTTACAGGCGCAAATCGCCAATAAACCTAATACGAATACTATTTTTTTCATTTTATTTATTTGTTAATTTTACTATTCCTTTGCCTTCTACGGCGATATAAATCTCACCATCCGGTCCTTGTTGCACATCCCTTACTCTGCCAACCTTTTCAATTAATTTTTCGCGTTTTGTGATTACTTTACTTTCGAGTGTTAGACTTTCTAAATACTGAAATTTTAAAGAGCCAACCAATAGATGACCCTTAAGTTCAGGAAATTTTTCAGATGTGACGTATTCAAATCCGCTAGGAGCTATGGAGGGAAGCCAATAAAAGATTGGATTTTCCATTCCCGGTTCGACCCTGTCTTCAGTAATAGTAGTGCCGTCATAGTTCTTGCCATAAGTCACTACCGGCCAGCCATAATTTGCACCTGGTTTCACGATATTAATTTCATCACCACCTTGAGGCCCATGCTCGTGCACCCAAATTTGACCGGTTCCAGGATTCACAATCATTCCCTGTGGATTCCTATGGCCATAGGAATAAATTGCTGTTTTAGCATTAGGATCATTTATAAAAGGATTATCGTCAGGAATAGTTCCATCTGCATTCAACCTATATACTTTTCCGTTATCTCTGGTAATATCCTGGGGGTTTTCATCTCTGTTTCCCCTTTCTCCGGCCGTAAAATATAAATATCCATCTTTATCAAAAACAATTCGGGATCCAAAATGTTGACCTTTAGTAGTGTTTGGGGAGGCTTTATAAAGTACTTCCTTATTTATAAGTTTGTTATCTTCCAGTTTGGCTCTCATAATTGCGGTATTCCCTCCATCACCTTCACCTTCTTCCGAAGAATAAGAAAAGTAGATCCAGCCATTGTTTGTATAATCTGGATGAATTTTAACGTCTAATAAACCTCCCTGACCTCGGTTATAAACTTCCGGGCCTCCGGAAATTTTTAATTTCGATCCATTTTTAAAAAGAATGATATCTCCTTTCTTTTCAGTAATGATTATACTGCCATCTGGTAAAAAATCGAAGCCCCAGGGAATATCCAATCCATCTACAACTATTTGGTATCCATATTTATCTGAAGCTACTGCTTCAATAGGGTCTGGAGATTGCTGATTAATTTCATTATCAATTTCCTGTTCAGTTTCAGGATTAACTTCAACAATTGCCTTATTATTCTCCTTAGACTCTTCACCACAGGCTATTAAAAATCCAAAAATTCCTATTACTACTATTTTTTTCATTTTTTCTTACAGCATTAAGAAATCTAAGATATAAAAAAATCAAAGTTTAGATGGTAACCTGTCAATAATTATTATATTTGCCGCCCGTTCAGCATACATTTAGTAAATGAAACCTGAATTTCGGGGTGTAGCGTAGCCCGGTCATCGCGCCTGCTTTGGGAGCAGGAGGTCGCAGGTTCGAATCCTGCCACCCCGACGAACCTTATCGAAATAAGGACTAAAACACTGTTAATCTATTGATTTTCAGTGTTTTTTGTTTTTAACAATATCATCTGATATCATATGAATTCATCCATTTCAGTGAATGATTCGGTGAATACATTCTTCCCACTAATTCATTACCTTAGAAGAACATTACGGTTGATTTGACTTTCGTCTTTACAAAACTATTGTATCATTTAAAGACGCTTAATATGCCTGATTTTACTACATTCTCCGTGCTTTTCTTTACCAGAAAACTGAACCGGAATTCAAATGAATTATCCATTTACGCCAGGATTACCGTAAATGGAAAATGCTCTGAAATGAGTCTTAAAAGAAAGACTTCAGTGAATGAATGGGATAATTCCAAAGGAAGACTTAAAGGAACTACCCCCCGAATTAAAAAACTGAACAGCTATCTGGACCAAGTGTATTCTCAATTATTGGATACCCAGAAGAAGCTTTTGGATAAAGATAATCTTATTACCGCTGCAAAAATTAAAGCCTCTTATTCGGGCTTGGATGAAGATCATAAGACCATTAAAGACATCGTAACCTATCATAATGATAAAATGACAGATGTTCTTAAATGGGGAACGCTTAAAAACTACCGTACCACTGCAAACTATATAGAAGAGTTTTTAAAGAAGAAAAAGAAAACTGATAACATTTATCTGAAACATATTAATTACCAGTTCATCACGGAGTTTGAAATGTTTCTCAGGGGCTACCGTCCGAAGAAAGCTCGAAAGACCTGTGGAACTAACGGCACCATGAAACACCTGGAGCGGCTAAAGAAATTACTAAATCTGGCCATAAAATTAGAATGGCTGGAGAAAAATCCCTTTAAGAGCTATAGTTTTAAGTTTGAAAAGAATGATCGGCAATTTTTAACCGAGAGAGAACTGCATATTTTAGAAGGCACGGTATTTACCAGTACTTCCCTTGAACGAATAAAGGATATGTTTTTATTCTCCTGCTATTCCGGCTTAACTTATATAGAGCTTAAAGAACTTACCACAGATAACCTTGTAAAAGGTATGGATGGAAAGGACTGGATTTATACCAAACGAGAAAAAACACAACAGTCCGTAAAAATTCCACTACTCAATCCTGCGAAGGAAGTTATTGAAAAATATAAAGAGCAGCGATTAAATGAAACCAGAAAAGTTTTTCCGGTAATCTCTAACCAGAAGACCAATAAATACCTGAAAGAAGTTATGCAATCGATTGGGATCAGAAAGAAAATCACCTTTCACTCTGCCAGACATACTTTTGCTACGGTAGTAACTCTTTCTAACGGTGTTCCCATAGAAACTGTTTCAAAACTATTAGGCCACACCAAACTATCCACTACACTAATTTATGCTAGAGTATTAGAAAATAAGTTAAGCTCAGATGTCAGCAAATTAGATCAAATAATAGGAGCAAAAAGAAAAATTAATAATAATTAAATCAGTTTTTAGGAAATGGTAGCAGAACGCACCCTTTTTCCCGTATACCTTGTTAATAGTGAGGTTTCAAAATTTCTATTCCAGAAGGTCCGAATAGTAACCTAAACTAAATTTAATTAATTCGTCTTCCTTTTTAAAAATATAAAAAAATTTCAATTGTCCTTTATTAAGTTCAGATTTTTTTTACTACTAGTGATTATGTAAATATTTACAATTTTTATGCTTTTCCGTAATCCACTTTACGCTATATACTTTAAATTTAGGGTAAACTAAAATTAAATGTCATGAGAAATTTTAAATTTTATTTGTTTTATTTACTTACTATGCTGTTAATTAGCTCTTGTTCTGTAGATGGAGAAAAAAAATCTAGTACTTCCTCATCTGAGGAGGAAATATTTGTACTGGAAAGTAAAACTTCACTTGGTGATGGAATATTTCTACCTCAAGGCACCGAATGGTATTACGTGGATAAAGAACATTCGGCTGTGGAATTTAAATTGCCTAAAGGTTATAGCTTTTTAGTGCAAAATTCAGAATCAGGTAAATATTCCTTATCTCAAAATCCAGAAGGTGGTTATTCCTGTAGTTGCTCTGGTGAAAATAGTTGTAAGACATTTTACAATAAGGATGTTGGATATGGTTGCTTACAGAGTACTTGCACAGGGTCTTGTACAGGTACTCCTACAACAAACAATAATGAAATAATAGAAGGTGTGTTGATTGAAAAGTACGCTAATCTTCAAGGAACAAAATCCAAATTTGAAAAAGCATATCTCTCACCAAACGGAAAGAGCGGTTTTTTTCAAGTAGCATCCATTCAAAATGAAATAGCTAGAAATATGAAAATGGCTTTTGAAAGTTCCGGTCAACCAGATTTTTCATTGATAGATTTAGGTGATTTTGATAAACATAAATTAGTGCTGGCAGATGTTCAATTGTATGGTTTTCATTTTGGTATACCATTACCTGATGACGGTAGTTTAGACCAAAGCTTCAGTAATATTTCGTATACAAAAAATCCCGAAGCACCTACCCAATGCTCCTGTGATACTGAAGGACAAACTGGTTGCGAACTACAAAAAGATTGCTTCCTCGGACAATGTGCTTATCATTGCGATGGTTGTAGCACATGTACAATGAGTTAAAAGTATAATGAATTGGGAAATATGTTGAATTATATGTTTCCCTTTTCATTTTAGAGGTTCTTTTCTTATTAATTACATTTAAATATCAAATTCCCTAATGGAATTAAATATAACACCATTAATCGGTCTCTTTTTGTTCAACGTTGTTTGGAAATAACCTTGAACCTTTCTTTTCTAAATATAACTGAAGTTTTTGAATATTGAGAAACTTGTTTTATGTTAAACAGTACCTTATTTTTCTTACGTTACCGAATCTACGGAGCGGCATATCTAAAGTCTTAGTCAAAAAATTTTGTTAGATCCTTCATTTCCATGTTATTTTTTTGATATAGTATTTTAATTTCGCTGAAAGAATTTATAATACTTCAACCTTATTCATCTTTTTTTCCGGCATTGCATGTCCGCATTTATTTCCTCAAAATGTTAAGGTTAATTTAAGGGGAAGAGCAAGAGGGTAACACGCTGCGCGATGTTACGGTTTATTTCCCCTTAGTTTTTTATTCATTTGATTTCGTTTGGTTTCAAGAAATATAATTTTACAATAGCCGTCTAAACCTTTTCACGGAAAAAGCTTCACAAGCCGTATTAACTGGTGAATTTTTCACGGAAAAATGTCCTTTTTGAAAGTGAAATCTTACAATGGTTCATCTCTTAAATATTTTCTGTTTTGAATAAGAAACATCAGGGATAATACGGCTGCAAAACTTTTAAATTTAAGTCCGCCTGTTATTTTTTGAATTAACTATTTACTATACAAAGAGATCAGCAATTAATTTAATTATAAAAATATGTTCTCTGGCTATTCCCAGTAGGAAGTAAATGATAAAAGGAAAGTTTTACAAATACCATTTCCATGTAATGTTTAGGTGAAAAAGGGAATAGCAAGAGGATAACGGGCAAAGCCACGTTACAAACTATATTCCCTACATTTTACTTTTATTTGGGAGGAAATATTAAAGAACTATATGAAATAAAAATATCCACTCTGATACTTTTACTAAAAAAACTCCCCAGCCCAGTAAAATCCGTAACTTATTTAGTAAAAAACACTAATTTTGAGCGTAGTTTCTTGCGCTAAAGACTTTTCAATTTTTCCATAATTTACTAGATATCTATCACTAATTTCCCGGTATAACTCATTCACCACATTTCCTTTCTCTTCGCATTTGCTTCGTTCAAGAAAAAGAGGTTCACTTAAAAGGTCTTGGACACAAGTCAAAACAGTACATGATCCATTCTATAAAATCTAAGTAATTAACTTTATTGACTTAAGTCCGCTTGTTCCATTTCCATAACTAACCTTTGGCTATAAAAGAACGATCATTCATTCAATATTTTTCTTCATCTTTTATAGCCTTACCTTTTGATGCAGAAGAAACAGGATTTGAAATTAACGGCCTGCATAAAGCCGCCCTGCTTTTTATAAGGCCTATCTAATTTCAAACCCTGAAAGTGAAATTGCAACAAAAGGTAATGTAAACAGCTCTGAAAGAAGTAAATGGAATCGGGACGAATTATTTTCAATCTGAACGGAATGCCACGTGAAATTCAAAACAAAAGGAAAATACACCAGG
This sequence comes from Gramella sp. AN32, assembly GCF_023718305.1. GTDB lineage: Bacteria > Bacteroidota > Bacteroidia > Flavobacteriales > Flavobacteriaceae > Christiangramia > Christiangramia antarctica. The sequence continues at coordinate 28,222 of NZ_QEYO01000001.1, read as the reverse complement.
TAAAAAAAGTAAATTTTTATAGTAGGTAGGGAGGTTGATTTTCAGTTGGTTCATAAGACCCCTCTTTTAAGACTCTTTGCGAAAATTAAGTTTAAAGATTGACGAGTATATCATTTCTCAAAACGCTAAAAAAAGGAAGGGAAGCAAGATGTGTCAAGTATTTTTTTGTAAGTTAGAATATTCATTTTCAAATCCCTACCGGAAAATGATAATGAGGGAAGAACAGGTAACAGCGTAATTCCCTCTATTTACTCTATTCTACGGTTGTAATTTAAACTATCCAAACACTTCATAGTATTAGTTCGGTAGATATGGGGCTATAAGCCTGCTACTATTCAAGATTCTGTTTTCGCCATAAACATCTCTTTTTTCATTGCGACCATCGGGAGTAATCAAGATTGTGCCCACAGGCACACATCTTGCATTACTTTCAATTCTGAAGCACCAATATTGAAATTGGAACAAATCCTTTATGGTTGGACCTTCTTTTCTGACCTTAACATTTTTTCATAGAACAAACATAAGTCTTTGGTTTCTTTACTCATATGGTTATTTTCATTGTCAGTTTCTACCTCTATTTTGCTAATAGGTGTCATCATATTTAATAGTACTATTTCTGGATCAAAACTTTTTAATCCTTCAGGAGTGATGTCCAATATAATGGCAATCTTCCGTATGGTAGTTTCATCAATACAGGTGCGTTGCTCAATTTTACTTACGGCTTGTTTGCTAATTCCACCTAATGATTTACCTAATACAGCCTGGGACAGCCCCCGCAATTTTCTAATCCTTTCAATCTTGTGCCCAATACGCATAGTCCTTCTTTCAAAAATTTTTAATTAATGGCTTTCCTAAATTTTTCTTTTTCACAGGCTAACAATCGCTTGTAAAGCTCAATGATTTTCGCTTCTAAATTCATCGCAATATCTTCTTGTTCGGAAAGGGGAAAAACCTGTTTATCTGGATTATTGATTACCTTGAACATTTTTGCCCTATCAAAATTCTTGATGAAAGATGCTGTGACCTCCAAGGCTTCGGCAATATTGATTAAAAGGTTCTCGTTTATTTCATTGCGTTTTTCAAGTGCGGATATTGACGTTTGATTTAAACCCAAAGTCCTAGCTAGAGCATCTTGCTTAAAGCCCTTTAGTATTCTGATTATCGCAATGTTATTTCCAATACTCATTATATGATTTTCATTTTTGACATCTTTGAATTGCTATAGCTTTATTTTATTCCTTTCCAATAAATTTTTCAATAGTTCAAGAATGTGTTTCTGGGTTTCTAACAGTTCTTTTTGCAATATGGTATCTTTTTTCTCGGGATTGCTCTGGACAACATCGATGGGTTCGGTTGGATTGGATAACTTATTATTTAATTCCTTGTACTGCAAAATAATTAAGGGGTCGCATTCCATTATTTCAGCTATTTCCACCAGTCGCTTTAAGGTAATATCAGTAATGTTGTTCTCTATATTACAGTACGCGCGTGTAGATATTTCTAAGCAACTTGCCATATAGCTTCTTTTATAATTTCTTTCTCTTTCCCGTATTTCCTGTATGTTATCCCCTATTTTCATAATCAGGGTATTTTGATTTACTATGTAAATAAATAACCGGAAATCCTTTTAGCGAACCAATATGAATTGTATCCTACCAAAAATGGATTGTTTTTTACAAAGCCGGGAGTGAAATAAAAAGATTGATTATATTTGATATTATGACAACAGCTACCAAACCCAACCATATAGGCAGAAAGATTGCCCGCATTCGTGAACTTCGGGGAATGAAACAGGAAACCCTCGCCGAAGAATTAGGCATTAGCCAACAAAGCGTTTCCCATTTGGAGCAAAGCGAAACTTTAGATGACGAGAGAATTGAAAAAATAGCAAAGGTTCTAGGTGTTTCTAAGGAAGCTATTGGGAATTTCTCAGAGGAAGCAATTTTAAACATTATTGGTAATACATATACTGTTGATAATTCCTCAGCCGTGAATTATGGGTGTACAATTAATCCATTAGAAAAACTTCTTGAATCTTATGAGGAAAATAAAAAGCTTTATGAGCGTCTTGTTCAGGCTGAAAAGGATAAAGTTTTATATCTCGAAGAGCTTTTGAAGAAAAAATAATTTTAGATTTTCATAATTGAAAAGCCTTGTCGATATTTTTCGATGAGGCTTTTATCTTTACCGTATAAGAAACAACCATATAATGACTTCGGAAAGAATAAAGGAAATATTACAAAAAGGTGAGAGTACTGACGTAGAATTCAAAACGGCAGAATTTGAGTTGAACAAGGATGTTTTTGAATCTATTTGTGCTTTTCTTAATAGAAAAGGAGGCCATTTATTGTTGGGAGTTAAGGATGATGGCACGGTACAGGGAATAATTGAGGATTGTGTGCAGGATATCAATAATAATATTGTAACGATGGCTAACAATCCCCAAAAGCTTAATCCACCCTTCTACTTATCACCCCAGGTCATCGATTATGGAAATAAAAAAATAATCTATGTGTTTGTACCCGAAAGCTCCCAGGTACATAGTAGCAACGGGAAAATTTTTGACCGAAATGAGGATGGGGATTTTAATATTACAGGACAAACGGAACGGGTAACGCAACTCTATCTCCGAAAACAAAGTATTTATTCCGAGAACAAAATTTACCCCTATTTAAATTTATCTGATTTCAAACAAGATCTTTTTACTCGTGTGCGTACCCTTGCAAGAAACCAGAGGGCAAATCACCCTTGGCTGGATATGGATAATGAAGAAATGATGCGTTCAGCTGGATTATTTAAACACGATCACCAGACCGGTAAAAATGGATATACTTTAGCAGCTGTACTATTGTTTGGAAAAGACGAGGTTATTCAAAGTGTCTTGCCGCATCATAAAACGGATGCTATTTTACGAGTAGAAAACATAGATCGTTATGACGATCGTGATGATATACGAACTAACCTGGTTGAAAGTTATGATAGGCTTATGGATTTTATAAGAAAACATCTGCCTGACAAGTTTTATCAAGAGGGTGAACAGCGTATAAGTTTACGTGACCACATTTTTCGGGAGATTGTTGGGAACCTTCTAATTCATAGGGAATATGCCAATGCATTTCCCGCTAAACTTGTTATTGAAAAGGAAAAAGTAATTACAGAAAACTGGAATCGACCACATGATGGGGGTTTAATTGATCCCGCTAACTTTTCTCCCTATCCTAAAAATCCTGTAATAGCAAAGTTCTTTAAAGAAATAGGCCGTGTAGATGAATTGGGCTCGGGGGTACGGAACACCTTTAAATATTGTAGTATTTATACTCCCGGTACGAATCCTGAATTTGTTGAAGATGATATTTTCAAAGCGGTTATACCATTGCAAGCAAAGGAAGATGAAAAAGTTGTAACGCCAAATAATTGGGAAGAAGTTCGGAAGAAGTTCGGAGAAAGGTTCGGAGAAAGTTCGGAGAAAATATTAGAATTAATTTTTAATGATCAATATATATCAGCTTCTGCAATGGCTGAAGTTATTGGCATCACAGAAAGAGCCGTTGAAAAACAAATCGCCAAATTAAAAGAAAAAGATGTAATTAAGAGGGTTGGCCCTAACAAGGGAGGATATTGGAAGATAAATTTGTAATATAATCTACTTAAACAAAGCTTGTAAAGCAATATTTAGATAATGAAAATTAGCTTATTAAATTCTCTATTTAAAGCCCGACAAGACGCTTTTGCCATTCACTGGCAGAAAGGTAAAAAGAGCGGATACATGCCCGCCTATAGTTATGATCCCTATATGTACAGATTACATAAAATGAAAGGAGGCTCATTTAAAAACTATAAAGATAAAACCTACCTGCCATTAACTGATAATCAGATTCAAAAACACCTGAGAGGTGAACAATTATTAGGCATTTATCCATTGCTTAAGAATAATGCTTCCTGGTTTATTGCAGCTGATTTCGACAAAAAGAACTGGATAGGAGAATGCAGGAAATTCATTGAAATTTGTACTGAAAATAATATTCCCGCATACCTGGAACGATCCCGTTCAGGTAAAGGAGGCCACGTTTGGATATTCTTTGAACAACCTTACCCGGCTATTAAAAGTAGAAGAATTATAACCAATTTGTTGGAACAGGTTGGTTTGTTTTCCATCTTTGATAAAAGCTCCAGTTTTGACCGCTTATTTCCCAATCAGGATTTTCTCTCAGGTAAAGGCCTGGGTAACCTCATTGCGTTACCATTCCATAAACCTGCCCTTGAACAAGGCAATAGCTGTTTTGTTGATCTGTATACAGATGAGCTGAAACCCTATCATGATCAGGAGAAATTTTTATCCACTATACAGAAAGTATCTGTAAATCGTCTTGATAAATTATATCAGGCGCTAATGCCCATTTCTGAAAGTAACCCCAGTCGAGATACTTCAGGAAGACTTCAAATAAGTTTAAGCAATACTATTCGGTTAAACAGGGCAGAAATTGATACCGATTTAATAAATTTCCTAAAAGAAGAACTGAATTTTGCCAATTCTGAATACTTCATCAAAAAGAAATCTGGAAAAAACACCTGGGGGACACAACCTTATTTCAGTTGTATAGAAGGTACTCAAGACGAGGTAATTATGCCTAGGGGGTTTATTGGAAAACTACTCAGATATTGTAAAAAACAAAAGGTGGATTTTGAATTTTTGGACAACAGGAAGAAACAAGCCTCAGTAAAATTTTCTTGTGATTTAAACCTGCGTTCCCACCAAACGTTAGGGATCAAAGCAGCATCAAATAAAGATTTTGGGATTATTTCGGCTCCGCCCGGTTCGGGCAAAACGGTAATAGGCTTGAAAATTATTGCCAATAAAGAGCAACCAGCCCTCATCATTGTTCACAGAAAACAACTGTTGGAACAATGGATCGAGCGCATACAAAGCTTCCTGGGGATTCCTAAAAATGAAATTGGGAAAATAGGACAAGGAAAAGCAAAATTGGGTAAAAGCCTTACCGTTGCCATGATCCAAAGCCTGGGAAAGTATATTGAAAAACAGGAGTCAAAAGAATTCATCCAGTCTTTTGGTACTCTAATTATTGATGAGTGTCACCATATACCTGCGGAAACCTATAGAAATACTATTTCAAAACTTTCCCCATATTATCAATATGGGTTGACTGCCACTCCTTTCCGAAAAGGGAATGATGAAAAACTGCTGTTTATTTATTTGGGTGAAACAATTGCCGAAATCAAACCAAGTGATATAAAGAAATATAAGCGCCCACGGATTGTAATAAGGAACACCTCCCTGAATGTCCCCTATAACCCAAAAACAGATATTTTTGAAACCTTGTCAAAAATACTGGTACACGATTCTGCCAGAAATGAGTTGATTTTAAAAGATGTAGTTGTAGAATTGAAGCTTGGAAAAAGAGCCGTTATTATTACGGAGCGAAAGGAACATATAGATGCTTTAAATCAATTGCTTAAACAGTCTTTTGAATCTGTTACATTGAGCGGGGAAGATTCAGAAATTAGCCGCAAATCCAAATGGAAATTACTGAACGAAGGTAATTATCAGGTATTGATTACTACAGGACAGTTTTTCGGTGAGGGTACCGATCTTCAAAATGCTTCCTGCCTTTTCCTGGCCTATCCTTTTTCTTTCAAAGGCAAGCTTATTCAGTATATCGGGCGGGTACAACGCTCTGAAATCACTCCAATTATTTATGATTATAGGGATCATCAAATTGCTTATCTGGACCGCCTTTTTCTAAAAAGGAATAAACATTATAGGCACTTTGATAAACAAGCCACCTTATTTGATGAAGAAATAAGCTTAAAGGATTCCACCCGAAACGTAACGATCGATAGAAAAATTAAAGTGGCCATAGCTGATTTGGACTTTCGGTATGGAGCTGTTGCATTTAAATATGAGGTTCCGAAAATCAAAACAAACCTTGAATTCGAAGTTGAAAATGATGATTTGCGACCAGAGTTTGATGTGTTAAAGCCATACTTTTCAAAAGTATTGAAATCAAAGTTGATAGAAGTTGAAATATTTGCCGAGTATGAAGATGAGATGTTGGTAGCTCAATCTGCTAAATCTAATGATATAGAGAAAATCAACCAGGAGATTATTGAAAGTGTAAAATTTCGTTTTATTGAAAAAGGTATTCTTGGTAAAACTTATTCCTCTGAGGCTGAAGAAAAATTATTGGATTTAAAGCAATTACAGGAGAATCAAACCGATCAATCAATTTATGGTTCAGAAGAGAATCTATTAAATGATATTTTAAAGAATAGGGATGTAAAACACTTCTACCAATTAAGGTTTTTGGCCTCCAGGCATGAAAGTGAAATTATGAAACTTCGCTTTGTATTACACCCCTTTTCGTTTGTCTTTTTAATTGCGGGAAGCGAAGCTTATCATTTAATTTTGGAAACCTTGGATACTGAAGAGGCAACGTACATATGGCATTTGGACAAAAAATTAGAGGCCTTAAAAGATAATATAAATGCAGTTGATAAAGATTTAAACCTAATTAGAAACAAGGGCAGACAGGTTTTTTTAGAAACTTCTGTAGAAAATTTTAGCCGAATCATCCATGATTATTCTGATCAGCGTAAAGGTTTTATAGTGTGGAAAAGTGCTTTGGAGGAAAGGCTTATTTAATATGGGTTTTCAAGCCCATATATTGAAATTAATATTTTTTGTATTTTTATACTATCAAAGGCGATTAATTGAAATTAACGCTGTTGTTCTTTTATGTTTAGTGAATGATTCAGTGAATATATCCGCTCGATAAAATATAAAGTGGCTGGTGATGAGACTTTCGACAAGCTGGGAGTTTCCTGCCACCCCGACCAAGACCATTATCAAATGGTATCAAAACCTTGTTAATCATATGATTAACAAGGTTTTGTAGTTTTAGGTCACTCATAGAATTTGATGGGAAATCATATAAAATGAGTCCGATTCGGTGACCTCTTATTATTTAGGGCTATTTGCCCGAACAGTTGATTTGACTTTCGTTTTCACGCATTTTGTTTAACCTGAAAACGATTATTATGAGAAATTCGGTGACCTTTGGGATTGTCTTTATCCCAAAATCCAGTAAAGCCAAAAATGGTAAGGTTCCCCTTTATGCCAGAATTACCCTTAACGGAGAGCGAATTGAATTGAGCCTGCAACGTAGAATCACCCTAAATCTCTGGGATGACCGGAAAAGTCGTCTTAGAGGGATGCTGTTTCCTTTTTGATGCTGATACATTTTCAGCATATAGAATTAGGGAGGACTTATAAAAGGGCAGACGAAGTCAACTGGGTTATGCAGTCCGGCTAAATTCTATATGCTGGTATTTTGCATTTATAAAAAGAAAAAAACAGTAACGGCTGAGAAGTAAATGGAGAACGAGAAAATGAAAAACAAACTGGAAGGAGAATAAAAAGCTAATACCTAAAATCCTTAATGAATTTAGGATGTTAGATACTTACGCTAGAAGATATGCTGGTTTTATTATTTTAGGCTTTAGGGGGGAGACATTGATAATATTTTACCTTGAAAAGAATAATTATCCATTAAATTTTGGTTTAATAAAAATATAAAATGTTGAAATTATAGGAAGACATCTGATAAAATGCCTCTAAACCTTTTAAACAAAAACTCTGCAACTAAAGGCCAGAGATTTGTCTTACATGGTTCATAAAGTCCATAAATGGCTATTCTTCATAAAACATGTATTGTAATATAATAGATTTAGAGTATAAAGTTTTTTTAGAATTCAATTAATAGGTTGAAAATCTTCATTTATTCTCATTTGGAGTTTTAAATAAAACAGTAATCCTATGGAGGTCAAGCTAATGATACCGGCTATAACAAAGGGATAATAAAAACTACCAACGATCATCCATGTGCCTGTAATCGGTCCCAGAATTTGCCCCACACTATTGGCCGATGTCTGGATAGAAATATTGCTACCTGCATTTTCTTTTGAAAGTAGGGAAACGGCTGAAAGCAGGTTTGGCGTCACCATTGCACCCCCTGCGGCAAATGTGATAATAAGGCCATAGACATAAAATTCGTTATTAAAAAAGGGAAAAGCGATCATTGAAATTCCTGAAATCAATAATCCAGTACCAATTTGTTGCTTTGTAGTTAATATTTTTTCACCATAGGTTGCGAACACAGGTTGTAATACCGCCATTACCGCTCCACAAAGCATAAAACCAAGACCTATCTGATTACTGGTAAACAACAACTTATCTTTTCCATAAATTGAAGAAACTGTTTCAAAGAGGGTAACTACAAACTGCATTACAAAAGAAAGCAGTAACAGAATTATAAAAAATCTATTAAAAGAGAAATTTATTTTCGGTTTTTTTGAGAGCATTTTAGCGACTGGTTTAGTGTTTGTTAGTTTTTTGATAATTAGTGCTAAAACCAGGAATCCTAAAAAGGCCACCAGAAAAAAAGGAATTGAAAAACGATCCAGATGTAGAACACCCATAGAATACTCAAAATGCAAATTGGTCTGGGATAGAAAGCTGCCCAAAACAGGTCCAAAAATAACCCCTGAACTAATAGCTACCCCAGACCAGGCCATAATCTTGGTCCTATGTTTTATAGAAGTAATATCACTAAGGTATGCGTTACTAACAGGAATAACAGCCGATGTAAATATCCCTCCCAGGATTCGTGCTATATAAAGCATTGTAAGAGAGGTTGCCAATCCAGTAAGCAGTTGCATTACTATAAACCCTATCAATCCAATAATGATAATAGGTTTACGACCATATTTATCTGAAAGCTTTCCCCAAACCACTACAAATAGTAACTGAAATAACGGATAAATGCTCGTGAGCAATCCAATATGGAAATTGATAGGGTCGCCGTCGAGATTGTCTTTTAATGCTAATCTTTCGGTATAGTAAGGAAGGGTAGGTAATAAAATACCATATCCGAGCATTACCACAAATAAACTTAGCAGGACTAAAAAAATCCTGCCAAGCTTCCTATTCATTTGCATTATTTTTTACCGATTTTCTTTTTCAACAATTGTGCATTAATAGCAACAATAATGGTACTCAAACTCATAAATACTGCTCCTACTGCAGGTCCCAGCACAAAGCCAGAGGAATATAAAACCCCGGCAGCCAATGGTATGGCCACAACATTATACCCGGTTGCCCATATTAGGTTCTGGATCATTTTATTGTAGGTTGCTTTCCCGAATAAAATCAGGTTGGCAATATCCTGTGGGTTGCTGTTTACCAAAATAATATCTGCGGTTTCGGCGGCAACATCGGTACCAGAGCCTACCGCAATACCCACATTGGCCTGTGCCAAAGCAGGTGCATCGTTTACCCCGTCTCCAGTCATCGCGACAAATTCGCCTTTACCTTGCAGTTCCTGAACGATTTCCACTTTTTGATGTGGGAGTACTTCTGCATAATACCCATCCAGACCGAGTTTTTCACTTACAGCTTTGGCGGTTTTTTCATTATCACCCGTAGCCATCAGCACTTTAATATTGTTCTTTTTGAATACTTTAATAGCTTCAGCAGATTCTGGCCTGATCTCATCGGCAAGTGCTATGTAACCTGCCAATTCATTATCGATTAAAACGAAGACAACGGTTTCGGCGGCATCGCTATAGGCATCTTCAGGAATGTTTATTTTTTCATCCCTTAAATAACCAGGGCTTACTACTTTTATTTGTTTCCCTTCAACATTCGCTTCAACCCCTTTCCCGGTAATGGCGTTGAAATTTTCAGGTTTTGGGATGCTAACCTTACCTTCTTTTACTTTTTTAATAATACCTACGGCAATAGGGTGCTCCGAGCTTTGTTCCAGGGCGCTTGAAAGCCGTAAAATTTCTTCAGAAGAATAAGACCCATTTACTGATTTAATTCGGGTTACCCCAAAATCACCTTTGGTTAAAGTTCCTGTTTTATCAAAAAGCAATGCCGAAATTTTACGGGATTCTTCAAAGGCAGTCCTGTTTCGGATCAGCAAGCCATTTTGAGCCGAAACCGCTGTTGAGATGGCAACGACCAATGGGATGGCAAGGCCAAGTGCATGTGGACAGGCGATGACCATAACGGTAACCATTCTTTCCAAAGCATAAACAAAAGGAAAGCCCAATATCAGCCAAACTGCCAATGTGCCAAATCCAATGGCCAGGGCAATATAGGTTAGCCACTTCGCGGCCCTGTCTGAAAGGTTTTGCATTTTGGATTTGGTTTTCTGTGCTTCCTCCACCATGGTGATTACCTTATTGAGATAACTGTCTTTTCCGGTATGTTCCACTTTAACTTTTAGGGTACTATTTCCGTTTATCGAACCTCCAATGACTTTATCATCCAACTCCTTTTTAACCGGTTTGGATTCCCCGGTAAGCATAGATTCATTCAAATAGCTTGTGCCTTCAGTGATAATCCCATCGGCAGGGACTTTCTCTCCGGGTTTGACCAAAATGATGTCATCCTTTAATAAATCTTCCAATTTTATATCTTCAACGTTATCACCTTTCACCCGATGTGCTTCGGCTGGCATCATACTCACCAATAATTGTAAAGCTTTTGATGCCCCCAAAACGCTTTTCATCTCTATCCAGTGACCTACCAGCATAATAGCAATAAGGGTAGCCAGTTCCCAGAAAAAATCGACTCCGTCCAACCCAAAAACGGTCGCCGAACTATAAAAATAGGCCACACTTATCGCCATGGCGATCAAGGTCATCATCCCGGGTGCCCCTTTTTTTACTTCGGAAATAAAACCTTTCAGAAAAGGCCAACCTCCGTAAAAATAAACCACAGAGGATAGTGCAAAAAGAATATACTGGTTCCCGGGAAGCAAAAATTCATAACCCAAAAAATCCTGGATCATTGGAGAAAAGAACAGAATTGGGATAGTAAGTACCAGCGTTACCCAAAACCGCTTCCTGAAATCGGCAATCATCATGGCATGATGGTCATGCCCCATCTGCCCATGGCCAGGACTATGTCCTGAATGATCGTTACTTCCGTGATCCATCTTACTATGATCCATAGCTTCACTATGGCCGTGTTTTATTTTTTCGGCCAGGCTGTCTTTTATTTCGTTTACCTTTTTTTTAGCTTCTTTCTTTGTGAGACTCTTTCCTTTTCCGTTTTTCTTGTGTTGGTGATGTTCGTGATTTTCCATAATTTTGACTTTTGTTGGTTTTTATCTCAATTTTTTTCGCATTGCTTCTGAAATGTTTTCTGCATACATACCATAGGCATCCACCAAAAGGCCCTTAATCCCGTTTTTGGACGAAATGGCATAGAGAACGCTATTATCGTCAGTGCTGCTCATTCCTTCAAAACGGTATAATTCATCTACTTTAAAATCTTCAGGATGGATTTCGATTTTAAGCGAAGCACATTCCAGGCATTCGGGTTTTAAATTAAAGTCATAGGGGTAATCATTTGCCTGTAGATCATTTATTGCTTCGGAAAGGGTATCGTAATTTTTCATTTGATTTTATTTATAGTTCATTGTGAAATAACTGCCATCTTCTTCGGTAAACTTTTGAAAGGTCAATAGACCTTTTTCATTTAATTTTTCGTTGACGGTATAGTTGAGTTGCTTGATGCGGATCCCAAAGGCATAGGCTTTGATGTTTATTTTTGACCTTATAATTTTAAAGCCTTTGTCCACTTCCAATTTTCTGTCATAAATTTTTATGTTGCTTTTGGAACCAAAAAAATTCAACAGACCCGAATCAAAACTCATTTCAAGCTCAATATCATACAAGTTATCCAAATCATACAATTTTTTAAAGTTTTTAGAAGTAGTATTGATTTCGGTTTCCTTTGATTTTGGGTTGGAAAACGGAAATGCCATTAGCATGATACTTGCTTCATCGGGTTTACAGCGATAGGTGGTAGTGTATTTATCGGTAGGTTTTTTGTCTTTGTCAAATAATTCTGTGATTACTTCAATTTCATAATATCCATTCTTCTCTATAACATTTTCTGCTTCAAAAGTTTGTTTATTTAAAAAAGCACCTTCTTCATAGAAATTCTCCCGAACAACAGATCTACCCGAAATCTGCCCTATGAGCATTTCTTTCTGGCCATTCATATCGGAAAAGCACAACAAGAGCAGGATTGATATATAGGATATCATCTTCATTGCACCGAATTGATAATTGTTTCAATACTGTAAAGCTGCGGGATTTCCGAATCCCAAGCATAGGTTTCCTTTATTCCTATTTGTACGGCTTCCGCACCTTCTTTCTCGCCGTGCACAATAAAGATTCTCTCTGGCTTATTTTTTATTTTGCTCATCCAATCCATAAGTTCAGCATGGTCTGCGTGTGCCGACAGCCCTTCAATTTCAGCAACCTCCATATTAAATGGCACCCATTTTCCATACACTTTTAGTTCTTTATCACCTTCTAGCAATTTTCTTCCACGGGTTCCTTCAGCTTGATACCCAACAAAAAGTAAGGTGTTATTCGGGTTTTGCGCTTGTGTTTCAAGATAGTTGAGCATTCTTCCACCAGTAAGCATTCCGCTTCCGGCAATTACAATTTTTGGTTTATTATCAGTTCGTAATTCCATAGTTTCCCGATAACTGCTTACTACTGTAAAATGCGAACACATTTCATCACATTCATTATCTTCCAATCTGTGCCAATCCCGCGTACGATGGAAGAGTTCCAAGACACTAGCGCCCATTGGACTGTCCATTATCATAGGTACTTTTGGAATTTTCTTTTCTTTCAGTAATTTCCAAAAAATAAGCATCATCAGTTGGGCACGTTCTACCGAAAAACTGGGGATAAACAGACTGCCACCTCTATTGATGGTGTCGTTAACCAATTTTTCAATTTCCGAGATAGCCTCTACCTCGTCAGGATGAAACCTTCCGCCATAGGTCGATTCTATGAAAAGCACATCGGCTTTTTTTGGTTTCAGGGGTGGATAGAGCAATAAATCATTTGTTCTTCCAATATCTCCTGAAAAAACAAAACGTTTTCCGTATACATCTAACTCGATGTAGGTAGCACCAAGAATGTGCCCGTTGTATTGAAATCGAGCCCTAATACTATCAAACAGTGGAATCCATTGTGCTTGCGGAATACCCTTAAAATGGGGAATGGTTTTTTCTACATCTTTTAAATCGTATAGTGGTTCTGCTGGGCTATGCTTGGAATAACCTTCCTTATTGGCGCGCTCAGCTTCCTGTTCCTGTATTTTACCACTATCATTAAGTATAATTTTTGCAATGTCCAACGTTGGATTGGTACCATAGATAGGACCGTTAAATCCTTGTTTTACCAATCTTGGCAGATATCCAGTATGGTCCAAATGTCCGTGTGTTAGCAAAACCATATCAATTTCTGAAACCTCTACGGGTGGATATTCCCAATTTTTAAGGCGTAATTCCTTTAACCCTTGAAAAAGACCACAGTCTATCAATATTTTTCTATTTCCTGTGTCCACTAAATATTTTGAGCCGGTTACTGTACCTGCAGCGCCCAAAAAGTGGATGCTTATTTTATTTTTTTTCATTTTTATAGTATTTATTTAGTGTCCACTACAACAAGAAGAGGTGTTTCCTTTGTCTTGATTAGGTTTGCACAATTCCGCTATTTCATTATATAGATTTCGGGAATCCTCTTTGATAATAAGTGCCAGTCTCTTTATGGATTTAGGCTCAAAATTTACCATTCCCAATAATATTTCTAGGGCTTCTTCAAGTAGTTTTGGGTCATCTTCCAAGGCCTGGTAAAATGGTTCGAGATCAATGCTGTCCTGTGGTTTCAATTCTTCAGTTTTCATAAGTTTTGTTTTTAAGATTGTTAAACTTTTTATTATTCATTAAGTGCTTTTACATAGTGCTTCTGAGTCTTCTAAAATCTTTTTATGTCTTTTTTTATCAATTCCTATCTGCTCCAATAACGCAGGGTTTTCGTGAAGTTCTTTGCAGAGCACAATACCTTTATCCAATAGTTTTGTTTTTTCGGCTTTGGTTATAGTTGTTAAAGCAGTTAGTGGGTGTAAACCAGATTTATCTATTCTATCTTTTAAACCGTTTCCTATAGGGTAATCCCAGCTTGTCAATAATAATCCTACACATTTACCATATTGAATGGCATCTGTGGTAAAACGGGTATTGGTATAAACCCCTCCCTGATGAGATTTAGTTTCGTGACCTTTTTGATGTTCCCATTGTTTCTCCACATCCAAAAATCTTGAGTGGATATATAAGGGAATCTTTACATTACAAAACCTACCTTGATCACTATGGTATTTACATTCAATCATATAATGTTTCTCCTCTTTTTGTGCTATCACATCTATTTCGTGCTGCACACAATTACCCTGTACAATCACACCAACTTTTATTGTATATCCTTCGTACGCAAATAGTTTTCCCACCAGCTTTTCAAAAGGAAAACCAGAGGGTCCCAATTCCATCAGGGCTTTTTTGAGTTTGTATTTTGAAGCACTTATCCGTGACCTGCTTTTCAGCATTTTAAACGCCATTTGATAAATTTTTTTGGTAGTCATCCCTTCTTCAATTTGCCCTTGCACCTTCCGGGCTATCTCCTGAACAATATTCTCATCTGCCCGTGAACGCCGTAGGGAGTTGATGAGTTTGTTTATATCAAAAGCTTGGTACTCACCGGAATATTTTTTTACTAGAACTGATTTATTCATCGTTATACTTTAATGGTCATCACCGGCAATTCGGAATGATTGGTTACGCCCTCGGCGATACTCTTAGAAAACAAGCTTAAAAAACCTGTGTGGCCATGGGTACACATAGCGATCAAGTCGGCATTCCCGTACTTTAAGAAATTGTTTATGCCGGTTTCCACGGCAGGCTCGTTATATACGTTCATTGAATAATTATCCAAATTTGGAAATTTTTTCAGGAATTCTTTGATGGGGTTTAAACCTTGTTCAATACTATTAAAATCGGTTTGTGTGTTGATCCGCAATAAGTGGATTTGCGCGGCACATTTTTCAGCAATAGAAATAATGTGCTTAAATGCTTCGCTTACATCTTCTCTAAAATCTGAAACAAAAACAATATCCTTAAAAGGAAAGGATACTTCTTCCTCCTTGACCACAATTACCGGCACATCAGCTTTTCTCACAATTTTTTCCACGTTGCTGCCCAATAACTCACGTACCCCACCTTTGGTGCCGCTGCTTCCTGTAACTATAAAATCGTGGTGAAAATGGCCGGAATGCTCCAAAATATTGGTTTGGCCTCCATTATATTCTAAAAAGACCCTGCATTCAAGTCCCTGTCGTTCCGCTTTTTTCTCCAGTTCCCTTAGATCGGCTTTTGCACTTCCTATTTGTTTTACGGTCTCGGGATACCGCTTTTCCTTTCGTTTATCCAACTTTACCCAATCCACGGGGGTGTTCATTAGATGGAAAAAATGGATTTCGGAATTATAAAGTTTCGCCATTTTAATTCCTAGTTCCGCTGCTTTATCGCAGTTTTTGGAAAAGTCTGTAGGTACGAGTATGTTTTTCATAATTTATTGAATTTTAGTTGCAATGGTATTGTCAGATTTCTCTTTGTCAAAACCGTTTAAATTATAAAGGTTAGGAGGTTTAAGCCTATTCCTGAATTTTAAATTATTAGCTTATAATCAAGCCACCGTGATACTATTTTCCAGATACACCTGTTGCACGGCCTGTAATAATTTAATTCCTTTACTAAAAGGTCTCTGGAACGCTTTTCTGCCCATTATCAGCCCAGAACCCCCAGCCCTTTTATTGATGACGGCAGTGGTAACTGCCTGAGCCAAGTCTGACTCACCTTTGGAGCCACCACCGGAATTAATCAATCCTATCTTACCCATATAGCAGTTGGCTACCTGTAACCTACATAGATCAATGGGATGGTCTGTGGTCAACGTTTCATACATTGCATCGTCATATTTGCCAAACCCAATTTCTTTAAACCCGAAATTATTTGTGGGCAGTTTCTGTTTGATGATATCTGCCTGAATCGTAACCCCTATATGGTTGGCCTGGCCTGTAAGATCAGCCGATGCGTGATAATCTTCTTTATCGGTTTTAAAAGCTTCATTTCGGGTATAGCACCATAAAATGGTAGCCATACCTAAATTGTGTGCTTCCTCAAAAGCTTCTGAAATTTCCCTTAGCTGTCTATTACTTTCTTCGGAACCAAAATAGATGGTGGCCCCCACGGCAACGGCGCCCATATCCCAAGCACTTTTTACTTTTCCGAATAAAGTTTGGTCATATTTGTTAGGATAGGTGAGCAGTTCGTTATGGTTGATCTTCACGATAAAGGGGATTTTGTGGGCATATTTGCGGGCGTTTAGCCCCAAAACCCCAAAGGTGGAAGCAACCCCGTTGCAACCGGCCTCAATGGCAAGTTTTATAATATTCGCCGGGTCAAAATAATCAGGGTTTTTATAGAAGGAGAAGGCTGCGCTATGCTCAATCCCCTGGTCCACGGGCAGAATACTCAGGTATCCTGTCCCACCAAGGTTTCCATGATTATACAATTGGGAGAGGCTTCGTAGTACCTGTGGATCGCGGTTGCTGTTCACAAATACTTTATCTATAAAGTTCCTGCCAGGGAGCTCCAATTCATCTTTTGTGATTTTTTCACTAACGTGATCCAAATAGAAAGATGCTTTTTCTCCTAAAATTTCTGTGATATTTTTTTCTGTTTTCATTTTAATAAGAGTTAATGAATTCCTAAACTTTCATTGGTTTTGGCAATGGATTTTGCCCCATCGGTTTCAATTCCGGTAAGGGCACGAATGGCATCGATGGTTTCAGGTATAACAATCGCTTGGTTATCGACTACATAGGCATAAAAAAGTTCGTCTCCCTGTACCTTTAGCATATCTTCCCAAAGGGCAACTTCATACATATCCCCCCAGGGCCTGCCCATATCCAGGAACATTTCCTTTATGGTATTGTTGGAAACCAGTCCCTGGTCATAATGGATCATTTTTATCCGCGTGGACGTTTTAAAGGCATTCAGCACTTCTTCTTTCGTGGCTTGTTTTTTTAACTTCACATTCCAGTAGTGCATATGGCTTAAGGTTTCTGGCACTTTCACTGCAGCAGTGATCACGTCCAAATCGGGATCCACGCTTTGTGCGTCGGGACCCTGATGGCTCGGGATGTCTTTTTCGGGCACCATGGTGTTCATAATACCACCAAGATGGCTTTCCCAGGGATCTGTGGCCCTTCTTAACAATGTTCCCCGTGCATGATCCAGTAAACCGGCTCTTTTTAAAGCGGTTAGGGTTCTTAAAATAGAGGTGGTGTTGCAGGAAACAACCCTGGTGGCATCCAGATTTATAGCCGATTTGTAATTGTTTTCTGCACTAAAGGAATGACCAGTGGTCTGGTGTTTTTCACCTCCCTGGACAATAAACTTGAGGCCTTGTTTTTTATAGAGTTCCACATTTTTTGCTGCAATGTTCTTCGGGGTACAATCGACCACGAGGTCCACTTTATCCAATAGGTCCTGCATATTGCCCTTTACCGAAATACCGTAAGCCTTCATTTGTTTTTCGGCTTCAGTGGTTGCCGCATAGATATCGTACTCTTTTCTCACGGCGTTCTGTATGCGCCAATCACTGATGACATCGCAAACCCCAACAAGGTCCATATCATCTTGTACGTTAATGGCATCGGCGACTCTTTTGCCAATGACCCCGTATCCTATTACTGCTATATTTTTCATATAAACTGAGTTTTTAATTATTTATTCTTTTGTTTTACTAACTAATGCTTATTGATAATAAGTGTACAATTGACTATAGCAACCAGACGAAATAAACTGCAAATTTAAATTTGCCCAAATCAGCTACGGCTCTACGCTTACCTACAGTGACCAATGAGGCTTTTTCTTTATATTCGAAAGGATTTGGGCCCTCATCCTTAATTATTTTCAATAGCATATAATCCAAATATTTACCTTGCTGAATAGCTATTTGTGCTACTTGCGGATAGCCTTTTGGCATTTTTCTGTAATTACAACTGGTATCTCGCCTATGGAAAAAATGTTTTCGTAACCTTCTACTATTAAAAGGAGTCGGTTTTTAATCGGTTGCCCTCAACCACATGTTTTTTTATAAATACCCTTTGGAAGTTGTCCTTTAACACCTGCGAGTCCAGATTAGGATTTTGGCTGGTCTTACCACTTTTTGGCAGGTTATCGAGGTTCCAATACAGCTCCACATATTGAGGAACTGGAGGATACTTCCGAAATAAACAAAGTGGAATGAAGCTCATTTGAAGCATTACTTTTCTATTTTCATTTTGGATCAAGTAGATAACTAGCTAAAGAGCCAAAATGATAAGCGACCTTATGAACCAGACGGTGTTGCAGAATCCTTCAGAGTTTTTTAATTTTCTACATTTATTTGGGCATTATAAAATGCTGCAATGCACGCACCAACCAACCAGCTTATAATGAATGTTTGAACAATGCCTAATAATGCCTCCAATAGGGGGACATCCATCCTAATAATATTGGTAGTATCCAGGCCATGTATCAGGCTGTTAAAGAATTTTATGGTTCCTTCCTGTCCTGCTGTGGCCATTACGATCATGCATCCCAAATAGACCAATGCTCCTGTAAGTCCAAAAGCAAAACCGAGTTTTTTTATGTTTAATCGATACATAGTTTTATGGTTTTAAGTTAGTTTTCTGACTTTAAAATCTTTTTAGATTCTTCAAATTCTTCTTTGGTAATTTCACCATTGGCAAAACGCCTTCTAAGAAGGTCCAAAGGATCTTCTTTTTTTGATTTTTGATAAGGAATGTCCGATGGAATAAAAAATATCCAGCCTAAAAAGACTAACCAAATAAACCACCATATTAGGTGCATGCCTCCAAAGTGTCCGTTATAGAAATCCATAATTTTAAATTTTAGTTATTTTTAATTCATTTTTTCAATGGTAAAACCCTCAATAGAATTGAGTTGTTTTTGTAATTCATCAATGGAAAGTTTTTCTTTCATCCTGATGACCGTAGCTCCCTTTGGGTTTAGATAAACCTTTGTCTCTTCAATAGCCGGATGTGCTTCCAAAGTTTTCTTGATCCTGGCAATACAACCGCCACAACCTATCCCACTTATGTAATATTTTCGTTTCATATTATTAAGTTCAGTGATGTTGATGTTCTTTTTTTCCTTTGTCAGGTGAATTTCCTTTATTTTCCTCTGAATGATTTCCATGACCATGCCTTGAGTGATGCATGGGCATTAATAAATGGATGGCAAACATTAAGAGGATAAAGGCAAAAAGTGTATTATATCCTGTAATTCCCAAACTGGGGGCCAGGAAAATAAGGAATAAGGGGATTGCACATCCCACTACCATCCATAACCAGTGATTTTTCATAATTTCTGTTCTTTAGTTAAACTTTATTTTTAATGATCCCCGGAATGGTCGTTTTCGCTAATCTTATCATTAGCTACCATTCCCATTTTATTCATATCCATTCCTTTTTTTGTCCCTTATATTTTTACAGGACTCTGCACAGTCTTTTCTCATCGATGCTTTTATATTTAAATTTTTGCGGTTCAATTAATCTTTTTTATCGTCCACTTGTTGTTTTCTTTCACAGCTACTGTATTATTAGACAGCAGTTTTGAGGTTATGATAGGTGGTACCTGCTGGTTTTTTTTATTTGAAGGGGCAACGTGTATGGCTAGTTGGGTCAAATATTGCGTTGCTTTTCCTGCGGTGTCAATAACAACTTCAAAATAGTGGTAGTAGGCCACCGGCTTGTTGAAAATATCGTTGTAGCCCACAATTTCTTTTTCCACCACGATTGCCAGTGCCACACCATCCTTAAAATTGGTAGCGTTTAAGAATTCTGGTTTTATGACCGTTTTTCCGGATTTGTCTATATAGCCGAAGTAGGGTATGCCATTCTTTTCAGCGGTAATGAGGCTTCTCTCATTGTTAAAGACTGGATAAGTGGAATTGTCATTATCTGAAGGAACCAGATCGTCCCTAAACTCCACTACAATTTGCCCTTCTTTATCAATAAATGCCCATTTATCCCCTTTTTTAACCGCTGCAACCTCATTGTTGAAGGGTGATATATAATCTACATTTTCAATAATTTGAGTGAATCCCAGTAACGGGAACAACATTATTGTGATCATTAATTTTTTCATTGTTTTTAAATTTTAGTTTATGCTAATTTTTTAATACTTCATCTTTACTACACCTTTTTAAAATTACAGGCTTTTAAAATGCTTCATTTTCATAATTTTCTTTCTTATTTATATGATTTCATCATAGAAGTTCCGCTTCCAGTCTTTTGAATTTTTATAATCGGTCATACTCATTCCCTCCATTTCTTTAAATTGCCCCGACAAATGGTTAATGCTACTGTAATCAAGCATAAATGCCACATCGGAAAAGGAATATTGCTTTAACTGGATGAGTTCCTTTACCTTTTCTATTTTCAGTTTTATAAAATATTTTTCAATGGTCGTATTTTCATTTTTGGAAAATAGCCTGCTCAATATTTTATAGTCTTTGTACAGGCTTGAAGCCAAATGTTCTGAAGTGTTCATTTTTAGATGAAGGGGCAATTCGGTAAGAAGTTCTATAAGGATGATCTTTATTTTTTCTACCAGCATTTCTTCTTCACTTTGTACTATTTCAAAACCATTTGAATGAAGAACTTTAGTCACATTATCAATTATCTCGTGTTCTGTTTTATTTGAAGCTTCTACCACCAATTTTCCTAGTTCCAACGAGAGCACGATCACGCCAAACCCTTCAAGTTCTTGTTTTATAACTTTTAGGCAGCGGCCACATACCATATTCTTGATCCAGAATTCTTTCTGTAAATCCATAGCATTATGTATTTGGTACAGGAATATTTTAACCAACAAAATTGGTGAAATGTCTTGCTTGAATTATTGAAAGTGTAATGTTTAAAGGAATGAGTTCACCAATAATAAACTTATAGGTACTACTGGATAAAACGGAAGAACAGGTCAACTGAAAATAAGCCTTCCTAGATATCAGTTAAATTAAATAAACCTCGTGGAGGACCTGTATATCTTTTGGTATGAGGGGTGGGTCGTAATTTAAAAATGGAACGGTATTCTTATCCAGTCCTTCAAATAAATTTGCATAAGTGTACACTAATGTGTGCAGGAAAACCAGGTTTTGATTTTCCATTTTAAATGAAGTTTTTTGAAGGTTATCCTCACCTTTTTTTATAATAGACTTATTATCACAACAACCTTTTTCTACTGAAGACTTTTTGGTAAGATTGGTTTGGGACATAATAGAAGAATCACAAACCTTGGCTTTGGTTAAAACAGCTATATCCACAAGCTTATTACAGCAGAAATGCATATTCACAGTAAAGGACGAGGTGGCGAACATTACTGCGAATATTAAAGAGATGGCTATTATTTTATGAAAGCGTTTCACTTTTTATAATTGGTTTGTAATAAGGTCAAATGTATACTGTAAGGATTACCTAAAAAATGACATTCGTCATATTTGATATTTTTTTAATTCAATATCACTCGTGTAGTACTAATAAAGGTATTTCCCGTCTAAAATTGTTTTCCGTAGTTGTGGATCGAAATAATATGTAGGGTAAAAAATTGAGGATTTTTTGGTACAAGGGCAACCTTTTTTCCAGATTTTTCCCTATGATAAAATGCATTCTCTCGGTCTTAAATAGTGCTTAAGCCCTTCTGGTAGTGAATAGCTGTTTTTTAAGGGACTACGAATCTTATATTAAAAAATTCATAAATTTAACCACTCCACAAAACCAACCTAAAAATGGATTGTTTTTTACGTTACATTAGCTTACTTATTTAAGAATGGGAAAAGTATTTCAAATAGTGATTTTGGTAATTACCCTTGGCATTTTTTTAGTGCCTACCAGTGTATTAGCACATATCGACCTTTCCCATAAATCTGAAAAAAATTGTTGTTCAGGTAACGTGGAACATGCTCAAGACGATTGTTGTAAAAATCATAAAACCCCCGACAATGAAGAAAATGATTGCAATGGAACTTGTGGGAACCTTGCCTGCCACTGTCCTTCTACAATAAACTTACCTGTAAATTATTCTACAACCTCGGAAGAAACAATTGCTGGGGTTATTTCTTTTTACAACGACCATTGGAACTACACCAAACAGCAACCCAAACCTTTTTATTTCCAGATTTGGACCCCTCCAAAATTAAGCTGATACGGCTTATTTTGTTATTTTGACAGCCACGGCTACGTCAAATTAAATTGAAAACAAATCCTTCGTTTTCAACATTCAAACTTATTAAACAATTTTAATTCCTTTTAAAAATGAAATCAATATTCAACATATTGATAGTGCTATTGGTAGTGCTATCAGCTACTTCGGGCTACGCCCAAATAAAAAACCAAAAAACCGAAACCGTAAAAGTTCTCGGTAACTGCGATATGTGTAAAACTTCTATCGAAAATGCAGGAAATCTTAAAAATGTGTCCAGTGTTATCTGGAACAAAGACAGCAAAATGGCAGAAATAACCTTCGATTCCAAAAAAACAAATCGGAGCGAAATACTAAAACGTATTGCTTTAGCGGGTTATGACAGCGACGAATATTTAGCGCCTGATAATGCCTATGCACAACTTGCAGAATGTTGTAAATACGAAAGACAGGACAAAGAACCCGCAATGGCCGTGGACCACACCAAAATGGAGATGGAGATGGAAATGACTATGCCATCTACTGAAAACCACACAGATATGACTATGTCCGAAATAAAGGAAATTAGTAATCTGGACGCATTGTTCAACAGTTATTTCGCGGTAAAAGATGCCTTGGTAAACACCAATCCTACAACTGCTGCCGCCAAATCATCGGAATTATTGACCGCATTAAAAGCCCTGAAAATAGGATCGCTAAAAGCAGAAGAGCAGACCACTGCCACTAAGGTAATACCGTCACTGTTGGAGGCTTCAAAAAATATCTCAGAAACAAAGGATATTGGCAAGCAACGGGAAATATTCAAAGTACTGTCAAAAAGTATGCACGAACTCATTTCTTTTTACAATGCCAACGAAACCCTTTATTACCAATACTGCCCAATGCAGGATGCCAATTGGTTGAGCAAGGATAAAACCGTTAAAAATCCCTATTACGGGTCACAAATGTTAAGCTGTGGCTCTACCGTGGAAACTATTGACAATAAAAAATAAGGATCAATAAAAATCTAATTTTTGACACCAGAATGAAAAAAATAATCACTGTGCTTTTGTTACTCGGATCTCTTTCCCTACAGGCACAGAATATCGTGCGCTATGACCTTTACGTGCGCGATACCATTGTTAATTTTACCGGTAAAGAAAAGCGCGCCATCGCCGTAAACGGACAAATACCAATGCCCACGCTCACATTTACAGAAGGCGATATTGCCGAAATTTATGTGCACAATGAATTGGAAGAAGAAACTTCCCTGCACTGGCACGGTCTGTTTTTGCCCAATAAGGAAGATGGCGTACCTTACCTTACTCAAATGCCAATTAAGCCACACACCGTCCATAAATATACCTTCCCCATTATACAGCACGGAACCCATTGGTATCACAGCCATTTTGGACTTCAGGAACAGATAGGGATGTATGGCTCTATGATTCTGAATAAAAGAGCGGATGATAAAACCTTCAGAAAAGGCATAGACGATTTGCCCACCATCCCCATAGTTTTGAGTGAATGGACAGATTTAAAACCCGAAAACTTGCATAGGATGTTGCACAATGCTTCGGACTGGTTTGCCATAAAAAAAGGCACTACCCAAAGTTATGCCGAGGCCATACAAACCGGACATCTCAAAACAAAACTTCACAACGAGTGGAAGCGAATGCTGGCTATGGACGTAAGCGACGTTTATTATGATAAATTTCTTATCAATGGAAAAAGTGAAAATGAGGACACATCCTTGAAAGGACTTAAAGCCGGGGATAAGGTGCGCCTGCGAATTTCAAACGGAGGTGCTTCCAGCTATTTTTGGCTTACCTACGCCGGCGGAAAAATAACTGTGGTTGCCAATGACGGTAATGATGTGGAACCCGTAGATGTGGATAGAATACTTATTGCAGTATCCGAAACTTACGATGCAGTGGTTACCATTCCTGCAGATAATACAGCCTTTGAATTTTTGGTAACCCCGGAAGACCGCACAAAATCAGCTTCTATCTATTTGGGCGAAGGAATTAAACAGCTCACTTCGCCACTCCCAAAACTGAAATACTTTGAAGGAATGGAAATGATGAACGGAATGATGAAAATGAATGGTGATCTGGACCAAATGGGGATGAATATGAGTATGCAGCAAATGGATATGAACGTGGTGATGTATCCTGAAATAACCGGTGCTGCAGAAAACGGAAAAGATATGATAATGGAAATGGGGGGCGAAGCACCTTCAGGCCATAATATGGATCAAATGGACGGAATGCAGATGAACGAGGAAATGTACAATAGCAATGAACTTTCAGATATCACGACACTTAACTACGCTATGCTAAAGTCGCCATTTGTAACTACACTCCCCGAGGAAGCACCTCTAAAGGAATTGCATTTTACGCTTACGGGCAATATGAACCGTTACGTTTGGAGCTTGGACAACAAGGTAATTTCCGAAAGTGATAAAATCCTGATAAAAAAAGGTGAAAAAGTGAAGGTTACCCTGTACAACAATTCTATGATGCGTCACCCAATGCACTTGCATGGTCACGATTTTAGACTGCTCAACGGTCAGGGGGATTACGCACCGCTAAAAAATGTGGTGGATATTATGCCTATGGAAACCGATGTCTTCGAGTTTGAAGCAAATTCTGAAGGCGATTGGTTTTTTCACTGCCATATTTTGTACCATATGATGAGTGGAATGGGCAGAGTGTTTAGCTATGAAAACCAGGAGCCCAATCCATTGATTCCAAATCCACAACTCGCATTGAAAAAACTAAAAGGAGATGACAGGGAATTTCATTTAATGGCAGAAAATGATTTTGCAACTAATGGAAATGATGGGGAGTTAATGGCACAGAGCACGCGTTGGAGTTTTGGCACCGAATGGCGTTTGGGATATAATGATATGCACGGATACGAAACAGAAACCCATATAGGGAGATATATAGGAAAAATGCAATGGTTGATGCCATTTGTAGGTTTTGACTGGCGCTATAGAAAATTGGCCCATAATGAGGTGGAGGAAAACCTTTTTGGCCAAAAAAATACCAAGGACAAGCGTTCTGTATTAAGTGTGGGGGTTAATTATACCTTACCACTATTAGTGATGGCACAAGCTGAAATATTTACAGATGGAAATGTAAGGCTGCAATTTGAACGTAATGATATGCCTCTTACCGCAAGGCTACGAATGAATTTAATGTGGAATACCGACAAGGAGTATATGGGGGGATTACGGTATATTGTAACCCGAAACTTAGGAATTACTTCGCATTACGACAGCGATATGGGATTTGGGGTGGGATTGAACGTAAATTATTAAAATTCAAATTAGTCCAATTTTAAAGGTTTTACTGCTATTTCAAGTGTATCATAACTCATAGTGAACACCGTATTATTATGAAATATTTTTTACATTTCGCGTTAAAATTTACTAAAAACCGAGTTGGAAGTTTGGTTTTTTCTAATTTTACATTTATGAAAAATATTTTTCGCAGAATATTGACTGTTAGTTTGACCGTTGTGGTTTTATTCACCACTACGTCATTTAAAGTTGATATGCACTTCTGTGGAAATAACCTGGTAGATTTTTCATTATTCCATAATGTACAAACCTGTGGAATGGAAAATGAACAGCCTACCAATACTTGTGAAAAAGGTTTTTCTAAAAAGCCTTGTTGTTCTGATAAACAACTAGTTATTGAGGGTCAGCATGATTTTAAAACTTCACTGGATAAGTTAGCGTACGGGCATTATGCCTTTGTGGCTACATTTTTCTCTACGTATATCAATCTATTTGATGAGCTTGATAATAACGTAATTCGATTTAAAGATTATTCCCCTCCATTTTTGGAGCGGGACATTCAAATTTTAGATCAGGTTTTTCTTATTTAATTTCTAGCCTTTTTATAATCTAGCCCAATAGCGATTGCTATTCTTGGGCTGATTTCGTTGTTCATTGATTGCCACTCCAGGCTTTCTTCATTGGGATAACTCAAAAACTTATAATTTCTGAGAAAATTTCAGCATAAAAAAAAGCTTGGAAAAAGACAACCTTTAAATATCATAAGAACCATATACCAAAGGAAAATATAACGAACAAACGAAAGTGAATGTTTCTGAATAACCCCACAATTCGCAATAGTACTAACGAAGTAAAATAACACAAAAATAATTTTTCAATTATAATTAAAAATAGATAAAATGAAAAAAGTAAGAGTAAGAATGGAAATTTTAATAATGACAATAATTGCGCTAACGGCAATGTCCTGTAAAGATGAAAATAAGGAAGATCCAGCTGAACCTATGTCCAGTGAAATGCACCAGGAGGAAGTGAATAATAACAAGGATTCAGATAAAATAAGGGCAGGAAAATCTGGAAAAGGAAGCCCAGATGCCATTTTGGATAACTATCTAAAAATCAAAAATGCACTAGTCGCCGATAACCAGGCAGAAGCTGCGAATGCTGGCGGACTTTTAGTTGCAAATTTTGAAGAATTTGATAGTAGCAACTATTCTTCTGAAGAGCAACAAGAATTAACTGATATAATAGAAGATGCCAGAGAGCATGCAGAACACATTTCAGAAAGCCCTATGGAACATCAGAGGGAGCATTTTGATATTCTAAGCAAGGATGTTATAGATATGATAGCTATTACCGGAACTAATCAAAAGCTATATCAGGATTTTTGTCCAATGTATAATAATAGCAAAGGCGCACAGTGGTTGAGCGCAACCCAAGAAATCAAAAACCCATATATGGGAAGTAAAATGATGGATTGTGGAAAAGTGCAAAAAGAGATCAATTAAGTGAAATTTGTCAAAATCAGTGCACTGATTTTATTAGTTGCTTTGGTGGGTATCCAGTTTGTGCCCACCAAGCGCAACCAAAGTAACACTGTGCCAAAAACCGATTTTATGTTGGTCAATAATGTGCCCGGGGCTGTTCAAAATAAGTTGCAGGTATCTTGCTATGACTGCCATAGTAATAACACCCAATATCCCTGGTACAACAAACTTCAACCGATAGCCTGGTTAATGGAGGATCATATCACAAAAGGAAAGGAAGAATTAAATTTTAATGAATGGGGTGAACTTTCGAATAGAAGAAAGAACAGTAAACTTCGATCAATCATCAGTCAGATTGAAGATAATGAAATGCCGATGGATTCCTATACCTTGATCCACAGGGATGCCAAGTTATCTGAAAATGAAAAAACTGAAATCATAAAATATATGTCTCAGCTTAAAAATAGTTTATAACGTTTTAAAGAAGAAAATTAAGAACAAGTTTAGCTCCAATGCTATTGATGGTACTTTCTTTTACTTATGCAGAGGAAAAAGAAAAAAATGGACCATAACAACCATAATTATAGAATATTTTCAGAAATCCAATAATATCAAACTTACTTCTCCCTATTTTGAAGGATAATAAATTTGAACAAAGACATGTTCTTCGGAAACTCTTTTTCTTCATCGCACCCGACGTAATAACTCTTAGTATTATCAGGACTTTAGATATATAAAAATTGAAAAAGGCTCTGAATAGATTAAGAAATTATCTTTTTAGTATTTTAAACAGAGGTAAAGAATAAATTAGAAATAACCTGAAAACTTGATGAATTTCTGAAATTGAAATTTTCATCAACTTCTGAAATGTGAACTATTCATGAATCAAATTGTACATAAATGTAGATGAAAATTATTATCTTAGAAAGGCGTGATTTGAATTTAAGCAAATAAATTAAAATGATAATTTGAGTCCGATCGGTGACCTTTCAAAAACACAAATTTTGCAAAGTCACTTATTAACAAGAGATAACAAATAAAAGGTGCGTTCTGCCGCCCCGATTAACTTATAACAACTAAAAAAGCCGATAATAAATACCTACCGTCTGGACATATTTCTAAAGAGGATCCAACCTTGCATAATAGAGGAGAATTTTTGTAAGCCTTTCCAAAAGGTTGTGATTCCGGGTTTTCTCTCAGAGAGATAGCCTTTCCAGCCGCCCAAT
>NZ_QEYO01000019.1 GCF_023718305.1 Gramella sp. AN32 | reverse complement strand
AGCAAACAAACGATTGAGAATAGAATTACCTCTATTCAACAATCGCTTGTCTTTTAAATCCTCAAAATGTCTTGTCTGCATTTTTTTATCCTAAAGTAGAATAAAAAAAGATGTGTCCAGACGGTAGCAATATTTTGCGGGCTTTTATTTTTAGGACTACGATATTATAGATCTAGTCTGGGATCATTTGGATCTCTAGGATTGTTAGGATCACGTAAATCCCTATCCGGTCTATTGGGATTTGCAGGATCATTCACGTCCCTTCTGGGATTTGTGGGATCTTTTATATCCTTATAATCTGAAGTTGGTTTCATCTTAATGGTACTTCCGGAATTTGAATCCCCCGGCTTTTTTAAATTATCTGCACCATGTTTGATGTTAGAATCATCACTCTTAATCTTCTGAATGATTTCCTTGAAATGTTCTCCTGCAGCTTCTCTACCGCCAAGACCATAACTTAAGGCTACCGCTACGGCAATAGCTCCTAAAGTTAATCCGAAGGCTAACTGTACAATTTCATTGGCAATTCCCATTGTTTCCAAGGCGATTGCCAGGAATAAAGCTAAAGAAGCCCACCTGATAACCTTGGCGATAAAATTATTATCTCCGGTCTTGCTCATGCTGTTGTAAATAAGCAGACTTATATAATTACCAATGGCCAGAATAATGAGACCGAATAAGATTTGTCCCGTTAATTCTAAAATCTGGTCGAGTGTTTCGGTTAATTGCGTTAAACCAATAATTTCAACTGCAGTGATAACTCCAAAGAATACAAGGAAGAAATAGACAAGATTCGCGATGATCTTAGACAAAGACTGGTTGGCACCAATCATATTATGGATCTGGATTTTTTCAGCTGCCCGGTCTAATCCCATACTTTTGAAAAGATCTTCAAGGAAATCTGCCAAATATCTACCGCCCCAAATAAAAATGGCCAGGATAAGGCCGGCGATGATTATTTCTCCAATAAGTGCGGTAAAGTCTGCAAGTATATCATTTGCAGGGCCTGAAATTGCATCAAGTTCCAACGCATTAAAAGCCTGAATTAAAAACGGTACAAAAATGATGATAAAAACAACTTTTTTAAGGATATTAATAATCTTATCAGTGTCTTTAAACCCTGTTTTATCTACCATTCTATCTAAGAATGCACCTCCAATATTCACTAAATTAGCAACGAATTTAGCCAGAACATACCCAACAAAAGCGATTAGTACAGCTCCAATTAAATTTGGTATAAAGCCTAAGAACTCACTTACCATATTTTCCAGTGGGGTAAGTACCTGGTCTACACCTAAAATTTCCAGTACAATCAGGATCACAATGATCATGATGATGTAGTACACGATATTGGCTAAAAATACATTGGTATCTTTAACGTCTGACCTGCCAAAAACCCTTTCATCCCAGCGGGTTTTTTTAAGCAGTCTCACGATTAAGGCTTTAATGCCTTTAGCGATTAACCAACCTATTAAAAGCACTAAAAGCGCCCCTAATAAATCTGGAAGGAAATCGCTGATCCTGTCAGCAATATTTTCTAATTCGTCTCTCATAATTATTATTTGATTTAGTTAGTTTAATGGAATATACGTTTTTGACAACTCGATACTTTCCACATTAACAATAGTTTAAATATTGTAAGGGTTTACGGATAGTTTTTTAAGGAAATGTTATAAGAAAAGCCCTTTGTAGATGGCTTGAGAGAATTAATAAATAAATCTTATCCTTGAGGATCTTTCATCCTTATATCGAAAAAATCATTCCAATTTTATTACACAGTTTTTCAACTCATTTGACATTATTTTCTTTAAATTTTTCATTCTGAATATTTCAGTTGGAAATTTCCTGATTTTAACCAGCAACAAATCTGAAACTAATTTTATTATACTTGTCCGTTAAAGTACCTAATAGGCAAATCATGACTAAATTGTCACGTCGAGCATTTCGACTGCGCTCAATACAGGCTAAAGTCGAGACGTTTTTATTTGACCTTTCGACTGCGCAAAGTGACAAAAACTTATGTCTAGCTGTCTAAACGGATAAGCATATTTTATTTATGATTTTGGTTAGCGGTATTTTTTAAAATGTTTGAATTGTCTTGCGAATTGCGGTAAGATTGGTCAATAGTTTTTCGAGATACTGAAGGTCCAGCATATTCGCGCCATCACTTTTCGCGTGGGCAGGATCGAAATGAGTTTCAATAAAAAGTCCGTCCACATTATTCACGATTCCCGCACGTGCAATCGTTTCGATCATATCTGGCCTTCCTCCGGTAACACCACTGGATTGGTTAGGTTGCTGAAGCGAATGGGTGACATCCAGAACTGTAGTGGCAAATTTGCTCATTACGGGAATTCCTCGAAAATCTACAATAAGGTCCTGATACCCGAACATGCTGCCACGATCGGTGACCATTACTTTTTCGTTTTTGCAATCGGTTACTTTGGTCACGGCATGTTTCATGCTTTCCGGACTCATAAACTGACCTTTTTTAAGGTTAACTACTTTTCCGGTTTCTGCAGCAGCCACAACGAGGTCTGTCTGGCGTACTAAAAATGCGGGAATCTGAAGAATATCCACATATTCCGCCGCCATTTTTGCATCGTTGATTTCGTGAATATCTGTAACCGTGGGTATATCAAAGGTTTCAGAAACCTTGCGTAAGATTTTCAAAGCTTTCTCATCGCCAATTCCGGTAAAACTATCAATCCTACTGCGATTCGCTTTTTTAAATGAGCCTTTAAAAACATAAGGTATTTCCAGTTTACTGGTGATTTCCAACACTTTTTCGGCAATCCTCAGCGCCATTTCTTCTCCTTCAATAGCACATGGGCCGGAAAGTAAAAAGAAATTGTTGCTGCGAGTATGTTTTAGCTTCGGAATTGTATCAAGGTTCATTTCAGTCAATTTTCAACAAAGATAAATGAAATATGAGCTTTGGACAATTCAGGCATTAGCGATATGTTTTTTCTGAAATTAAAAGCCAAACTGAAAACTGGTAATTACCTGTGCCATTCTACCTCTTTCTAATTTTCTTTAAAGTTCATATAAATACGAAAAAGAGCTGATTAACAGCACTTTAAATAACTTTTAAAACAACGCTGAATTAGCGAAAAATAGACGTACATTTGCAGCCTTAAAAATAGGGCTACATGACTGCTATTAGAAA
This sequence comes from Gramella sp. AN32, assembly GCF_023718305.1. Classification (GTDB taxonomy): domain Bacteria; phylum Bacteroidota; class Bacteroidia; order Flavobacteriales; family Flavobacteriaceae; genus Christiangramia; species Christiangramia antarctica. The sequence continues at coordinate 85,128 of NZ_QEYO01000019.1, read as the reverse complement.
TATTGCGATTATCGCACACGTAGACCACGGGAAAACTACCCTGGTAGACAAAATTATGCACCACTGTTCACTGTTTCGTGAGAACGAAGCTACTGGTGAACTGATCCTGGACAATAATGATTTAGAGAGGGAAAGAGGGATCACTATTACCTCTAAAAACGTTTCTGTTGTTTATAGGGACACAAAGATCAATATTATTGATACTCCTGGTCACGCCGATTTTGGTGGTGAAGTAGAGCGGGTATTGAATATGGCTGATGGGGTTCTACTTTTGGTAGATGCCTTTGAAGGACCTATGCCGCAAACGCGTTTTGTACTTCAAAAAGCGATTGATCTTGGATTAAAACCATGCGTGGTTATAAATAAAGTAGATAAGGAAAACTGTACTCCAGATGAAGTTCATGAAAAGGTCTTTGACCTTATGTTCGAACTTGGGGCAGAAGAATGGCAGCTGGATTTCCCAACCGTATATGGTTCGGCGAAAAACAACTGGATGAACGACGACTGGAGAAATGAGACTACTAATATCGAACCTTTATTGGACATGGTAATAGAACATATCCCTGCTCCTAAAGTAGATTTGGTAGGATCTCCTCAAATGCTCATCACTTCATTGGATTTCTCTTCATTTACCGGGAGGATCGCGATTGGTCGTCTACAAAGAGGAACTTTGAAAGAAAATCAACAGGTTTCTTTGGTGAAACGTGATGGTTCTATCAAAAAAACCAGAATTAAAGAACTTCATACGTTTGAAGGTTTAGGCCGAAGAAAAATTGATGAAGTTCAGGCAGGAGATATTTGTGCGATCGTTGGATTAGAAGGCTTTGAAATTGGCGATACAGTTGCCGATCTTGAAAATCCTGAAGGTTTAAAAACCATCGCCATTGATGAGCCAACGATGAGTATGCTTTTCACGATTAACGATTCCCCTTTCTTCGGAAAAGATGGAAAATTTGTGACTTCAAGGCATATCAAGGATCGCCTGATGAAGGAGCTTGAGAAAAACCTAGCCCTTCGAGTTGAAGAAACGGATAGTGCTGATAAATTCATGGTTTTTGGTCGTGGTGTACTGCATTTATCTGTATTGATAGAAACAATGAGAAGAGAAGGTTATGAGCTTCAAATTGGTCAGCCGCAGGTAATCATTAGAGAAATTGATGGCGTGAAATGCGAGCCGATTGAAGAGTTAACTATTGATCTTCCGGAAGATGTTTCAGGAAAAGCCGTAGAAATGGTTTCTCTGAGAAAAGGTGAAATGCTTAGCATGGAATCTAGAGGAAACCGTATGCATATTGAATTTATGATCCCTTCCAGAGGAATTATTGGTTTAAGAAATCAATTATTGACTGCAACTGCGGGTGAGGCCATTATGGCGCATCGCTTTAAAGAATACCAGCCGCTTAAAGGGGGAATTCCTGAAAGACAAAACGGTTCTTTGGTTTCGATGGAAAAAGGAAAAGCAATTCCTTATTCCATTGATAAGCTTCAGGATAGAGGACGATTCTTTGTAGCTCCGGGTGAAGATATTTATGAAGGACAGGTTATTGGTGAAAATTCACGTCAGGATGATATGGCGGTGAATATTACCAAAACCAAAAAGCTTTCTAACGTACGTTCTTCAGGAGCTGACGATAAAGCGAAAATTGTTCCTGCGATCAAATTTTCACTGGAAGAAGCACTGGAATATATTCAGAAAGACGAATATGTTGAAGTTACTCCCGCTTTTATTAGACTTAGAAAAGTATTGCTTACTGAAAACGAAAGAAAAAGAAGTAAAGCAATTTAAATATATAACACCGGAAAATAGCCTGCCTTCGGGCGGGCTTTTTTTTGCAATTTCACCAGATTATGACTGAATTTCTAGGAATCTCAATAACCGAATGGACAGGTTATCTGGCCTCTTTCTTTGTATTGCTTTCTTTTCTTATGCGGAATATCATCACCCTGCGGTATGTGAACAGCGTAGGTTGTTTATTCTTTGTCGCCTACGGAATTTTACTCGACTCCTGGCCAGTGATCATCACCAATGTGGCCATAGTATGTGTAAATTTTTACTATTTATTCCTGAATAAAAAATCTCCGGAAAAGGTTTAATAAAACGTCATCGCAAGGCACCTGAAAAAATTTTCTAGAGTAGGAAATTGACGTATTTTTTAGTATATCCAATAAGATGCTGAAACAAGTTCAGCATGACGGCAATTCTAAAAAACCTGCATCGTCATTCTGAACTGGTTTCAGGGTCTCTAATACATAACCAAATAAAAAAATGTCAATGGTAGCGAAGCGTGGCGATCTCGCAAGATTTTCGGAAGAAAACTTGATCAGGTAGAAGAAAATACTTTATTAACCTTCAAACCTTCAAACCTTCAAACCTTCAAACCTTCAAACCTTCAAACCTTCAAACTTCTCATTTAAATTGTCATCGCGAGCGAAGCGCGGCGATCTCAATGATGGATAATTCTTTCAATCGCAAGCAGGTTCATAATTCAGAATCCTGATTCTTATAAATAACTATAATCGTAGCAACGATGAGCGCAACAATGAGAAAACAAATGAGATAGAAAATCCAGTTGAAATTATCCGGATAAAACTTAAGAAGAACTCCAAATAATATCACCAGGGCGGCGGCAATCACAATAAAACCTGTTTTTTGAATATCCATACTTAATTTTCAATTCGTTTGGATGCTACCTGGCTTGATGCTCAGCTTTTGCAAAGTTCCAAACTTTGGAATAGTTAGTCCTAAATTTTATGTCTCTTATTTTTCTATTCATTATAATTTGCTCTTTAAAACAAACGTTCGTCCCAAAAGTAGGGCTCACTTCTTACCAATCTCACATTTCGGTTAAAGTGTGGGTGTCTCAAGTTGATAAGGTAATTATTTTCTTGTTGGATAATTACTGAAGGTACTTTTAAAATTAATGATCCCTGTTTTTCATACCAATTGGAACCAATATTTTGCAAATAAGAATAAGCTTCTATTTTTTTCCAGTTTTCAGGAAGGTCCTTAAGCCTGACTTCATCAATTAACTGATCCTCATCTGCAATTGAAATGATCATCATGCGATAATCCCTATGTAAATGGATGGAATTAAGGTGCACACAAAGCTCCAGACTCGAAAGCGATCGCGAGGTGCCGGCATAAATAACATGTTGGCCAATTTTGTTCCAACGGTTTGGCGCTCCGGAACTGGTTAATTTGGTGGAATGTTCCTTTCTAGCTATTCTAAAAACCTCCATTAATTAAACATTATCCCCGTATTCCATGGCGATAAGCCTATCTTCAACAAAACGTGCTCCCGTGATGGTATTTAAAAAATACAACGGAGATTTGCCATTGAAATAAAAGTTTTCTTTATCCAGCCACTCTGTAAAGGCTTCATAATTACCAAAAACTTTTTTTCCCTGTTCAAAAATGGAAGAAAGCACAAAAAATTTTTCCTTAAAATTGATGTTTAAATCTACCCCTGGCTTTTTATAGCTTCGGAAAGTTTTAACGTTCATATTGAACCAACCTGAAATGACTTCATCAGTAAAACCGGTAACTTTTTTAAATTTGTTTACCTCTTTCCAATTAATTTCTTTGGTCTCGATATAAGAGAGTACATCACTTTCAGAAACCCGGTTTTTAACATCTTCAAGCCGATATTTTGTTCCCTTTGTCTTCATTATTACTATGAATTTACTCTAAGGTAAGGTATTTTTACTCTTTATAAAAGGAATTTTTACCTTTTTTTGTAATGAGTTTGAAAGTTGAAAGTTGAAAGTTGAAAGTTGAAAAAAGGTAAGTGAAATGTAGAAAGTAATACTGGAATGTTAAAGAAAATCCCACAACAAACAATAACCGACCACAACGAAGAACGGTGAAATCAAAAAGCAGAAATTTTAAACTTTCAATTAAGAACTATGAACTCCGAACTATCTCACACCGTCTTCTGCACCACTTCAAATACGCGCTGCCCGTCACATTTTAAAGTTTTGGAAGGATATTTCAGCAGTAAAGCATAATCATGGGTAGCCATTAAAATCGTGTTCCCATTTTTGCTGATTTCCTGTAAGACTTCCATTACTTCTACGGAAGTTTGCGGATCTAAATTTCCGGTAGGTTCATCGGCCAGGATCAGTTCCGGATTATTTAGCAATGCCCGCGCGATGGCTACACGTTGCTGTTCGCCCCCCGACAGTTGGTAAGGATATTTGAAACCTTTTGTTTTCATGCCCACTTTATCCAAAACTTCATCGATCTTGCTATCCATTTTACTTTTATCTGTCCAACCCGTTGCTCTAAGAACGAAAAGCAAATTATCTTTTATATTCCTGTCCATCAATAATTTAAAATCCTGGAATACAACTCCTAGTTTCCTCCGAAGAAAAGGGATGTCTTTTTCTTTTAACATGCGCAGATTATAATCAACAATATGCCCTTCACCTTCTGTTAAAGGCAAATCGCCATACAACGTTTTCATAAAACTGCTTTTCCCGGTTCCGGTTTTTCCAATAAGATAAACAAAGTCACCTTTGTAAACCCTAACGTCTACTTCCGATAGGATAAGGCTTTCGCGTTGATAAATGGCAGCATTTTTGAGTTCCAGAACGATTTGAGACATGAAATTTTTCGTTTGATTTTTTATATTGAATGAAATTCTCCCAAAAATTTAATCGACAAGTTTTACTATTTATTGTGAACTACGACAGATCAATGTTTTTTTAAAATAGCCCATTATGGGTTTTCAAATATACATTTTTCAAAAGTGGAGCGAATACTTTTTTTCGCATTAACATAATTATAAAAACTTATCTGCGTTATACCATCAAGCTTTAAATTATCTTTGAAACACATAATAAAATACGCTAAATGACTATAAAGAGAGCTTTTTTGCTAGTTGCATTACTATCTTTCTCATTTTCTGCCTTTTGCCAGCAATCTGCTGCATATACCCACGAATTAGTTGATTTTAATCGCGCTTTAGAATTGTACAATAACGAGCAATATCTGGCCGCGCAAACGCTTTTCGATAAGGTAAAGGATGAGAACCACGACGAAAAAATAAAAGGTGATGCTGCCTATTACATCGCCAATGCCGCGGTACGACTTAACCAGCCCGGAGCCGATAAATTAATGGAGGATTTTGTGACCCGGTATCCCACGAGCACCAAAACCAATTCTGCTTATCTGGACGTAGCCGATTATTATTTTCAAACAGGAAAATATCCCCTGGCCAGAAGATGGTATGACAAAGTTGATGAAAAAGCAATGAGCCGAAAGGATAAAGAACGTTACTATTTCAATAATGGCTACGCCTATTTCAAATCAAACCAATTAGAACAGGCGCAGGATTATTTCAATAGGGTTCGGGATTCCCAGGAATATGGCGCTCAGGCAAAATATTATCTAGGATATATCGCGTATGAGGGCGACGATTATGAAGAAGCGAATGAATATTTTGAAGAAGTAAAGGAGAACGATCGTTATTCTGAAGATCTTTCATATTTCCAGGCAGATATGAACTTTAAACTGGGGAATTTCGAAAAAGCGATTGAGCAGGCAGAGTCACAGATGAATAAATCGAATGCGCAGGAAAAGTCCCAGCTTAATAAGATCATTGGGGAAAGTTATTTCAACCTTCAACAATATGATAAAGCCATTCCTTATTTGAAAGAATACAAAGGAATGCGCGGGAAATGGAACAATACAGATTATTACCAGTTAGGTTACGCCTATTATAAACAGGGAGCTTATGAAGAAGCTATAGCTGAATTCAATAAAATTATCGATGGCAAAAATGCCATCGCCCAAAATGCCTATTATCACCTGGCGCAGGCTTATTTAGAATCTGATCAAAAGCAGCAGGCATTGAATGCTTTTAAAAATGCCAGTGAGATGGAATTTGATGCAAAAATTCAGGAAGATGCATTGCTGAATTATGCCAAATTAAGCTATGAGATCGGGAATTCATTTGAAAGTCCGTCGCAGGTTTTAATCAACTATTTAAATAAATATCCCAATACGGCCAATAAAGCTGAAATGGAAACTTTGCTGATTGATTCTTTTATCACTTCCAAAAATTATGAGGAAGCGATGCGATTATTGGAGAACAATAAGAACTTCAGCGATAAAGCTGCATACCAAAAAGTAGCATATTACTACGGCCTTGGACTTTTTGAGGCGGGTGATTATTATGAGGCGATCAAAAATTTTGATAAAGCCTTAAAACAAAATGTAGATGCAACCATTAACGCAAAAGCCACCTTCTGGAAGGCAGAGAGCGAATACAACGTAAACCGAATTGATGATGCCATTAATGGATATCGTGAATTCAAGAATTTAAGCAGCGCACGATCGATGGAAGAATATGCCGATCTTGACTATAATATTGGCTATGCCTATTTTAAAAAGAATGACTATACACAGGCCGTAAATTATTTCAAATCGTATTCATCCAGTTCCAATGCTGAAGGTGCTAAAAAGAATGATGCGCTTTTAAGGCTTGGCGATACTTATTATGTGACCAGCCAGTACTGGCCGGCCATGGAAGCTTATCAGAATGCAATAAATAATGGCGTAAGCAATGCAGATTATGCTGCTTTTCAGAAAGCGATCAGCTACGGATTTGTAAATAGAAATGACACCAAAATTGAAGATCTTAATAGTTTTATGGGCAAATATCCGCGTTCACCATATCGTGATGATGCGATGTTTGAACTGGGGAATACCTATGTTGCTGCCAACAATACCGCGCAGGCAATTCAGTCTTATAATCGATTGATCCGTGATGTACCGGAAAGTGCACTGGTTCCAAAAGCCATGCTTAGACAGGGTCTTATTTATTATAACCAGAATGAAGGTAATAAAGCCCTGGAAAGACTTAGAAAAGTGGTTTCAGATTATCCAAATACTCCGGAAGCTAAACAGGCGGTATCTACTGCCCGTAATGTATATGTAGATTTGGGAAGAACCGATGAATATGCCAGCTGGGTGCGTAATATAGATTTCGTTGAAGTAAGCGATGCCGATCTTGATAATACCACCTACGAAGCTGCGGAAAATCAATATCAGGCAAATAATACTCAAAAGGCAATCGCCAATTTCGAAAGTTATATCAGGAGTTTTCCGAATGGAATTCATTCCATTAACGCAAATTTCTATTTAGCGCAACTTTATTACCGGGATGGAAAAGTAGATAAATCTATTCCGAATTTTAGATATGTGACCTCTAAGCCAAGAAATGAATTTACCGAGCAGGCTTTGGCGAGATTAGCACAGATCTATCTGGAAAAGAAAAATTATGCCGAAGCCCTTCCGTTATTGCAAAAATTGGAAACAGAAGCAGATAATCCTCAAAATATCGTATTCGCCCAGTCCAACCTCATGAAATCCTATTATGAAACCGGGAATTTCGCTCAGGCAAATGCCTATGCTGAAAAAGTATTGAATAATTCAGCTTCTGAAGAAGCAGCTAAAACAGATGCGAGGATCATGGTAGCCAGGGCCGCCATAAAATCTGGGAATGATAACAAAGCGAGGTCTGCATATAAAGAAGTTCAGAAAAAAGCGACCGGAGAATTGGCTGCGGAAGCACTTTATTATGATGCATTTTTTAAGAATAAGGATAGAAACTTTGAAGCTTCCAACGCTGCAGTGCAAATTCTTGCGAAGGATTATTCAGGATATAAAATATGGGGTGCCAAAGGTTTGGTTTTGATGGCCAAAAACTTCTACGGACTTAAAGATGCTTACCAGGCCAATTATATCCTTGAAAATGTGATTAAGAACTTCCCACAATTTCCAGAAGTGGTGAGCGAAGCGAAAGCGGAACTTGCCCGAATCAAAACCCAGGAAGCAAAAACAAATTCATCAGTTGAGACAAATAATTAAACTTAACCTAACAAAGATCCCTCATCATATGCGATTTAAAGCAATCAAGAAAAGCCTGATTTTTAGTCTCTTTATTTTTAGCGGTGTTTTGTATGCACAGGATCCACTGGGAAGTGAGACCGTGACCGTGATTAAACCCTATACACCTTCGGTTAGGGACGCAAATAAGATCAAGGAAGTTCCAAGTGAGAACGATTCGGTTATGCTTCAGAAGAAACCGGTCAAATATTCCATATTTTCGGTTCCGGTGGCGTCAACTTTCACCCCAACTAAGGGAAATGCGACCACTGTAGAGCGGGTTAGGCCGCCAAAGGTTTATAATAATTATGCGACGCTTGGCTTCGGAAATTATTCCAATGTCTTAGCTGAATTTTATTCGAATATTGAAATAGACCGTAGCAGCAATTTTGGAGTGTATCTGAACCATAATTCTTCCCAGGGAGGAATTGACGGGGTAAAACTGGACGATAAATTTTATGATACTGAATTGAACCTGAACTATACCACCAGAAATCGTGACCTGTCCTGGATTGCGGAAGTAGGAGGTGAGCATCAGCTTTTTAACTGGTATGGTTTGCCGGAAGAGAATAGGTTTACAGATTTGGAATTATCACGAATAGATCCACAGCAGAACTATTTTTCGGTGTATGTGGGCAGTGAAATCGAGTTGTATGATTCTTTCTTTGATAACGCTAAAGCAAAATTCCGTCATTCCGGAGATAGTTACAGCTCTTCAGAAAATCATTTTAATGCGGAAAGTCTAATCGAACTGGATATTGCAGATGAATTGATTTCAACCACGATTAAAGCAGATATCGTAAATGGTAGTTTTGATAAAGCCTATTTATCGAATATGGGCTATGATTATACCTTTATGAATTTCAGCATTACCCCAAGTCTGTTGATTTTACGTGATGATCTTAGTGTAAATCTGGGTGTGAATTTTACCTATGGCCTTGATGTGGAAGGAGATGACAATAGTTTCTATATTTATCCTGCGGTAACCGCAAGCTATAGCTTATTTGGCGATTACTTTACCGCTTATGCCGGCTTGGAGGGATCACTGCAACAAAACTCTTATTACAGCTTTTATCAGCAGAATCCTTATGTTTCACCAACTCTTATGATCACTCCCACAGATAATGAATATGAAGGATATCTTGGTGCAAAAGGAAAATTGAGCAACGCGGTCTCTTATAATTTCCGCGGAAAATATGCCTCTCAGTTTAACCGCGCCTTATTCCACAAGAATTACGATGCGAGCACTTTAGAAGATGAGCCTTACACCTTTGGAAATAGTTTTGAAGTAGTTTATGATGATCTAAAAACACTTTCCTTTTTTGCCGAATTGAATATTGATGTAAACCGAAATTTTAGACTTGGCATTAACGGAGAAGTATTTAGTTATAATACCGATGTGGAGCAGGAGGCCTGGAATTTACCCACGGCAAAAGCAAGCTTAAATGCCGATTATCAGATCAATGAAAAATGGTATACCGGAGCAAACCTTTTTTATGTAGGGGAAAGAAAGGATGAATATCGTGCAGTTAGCCTGAGCGATGCCCAACCTGAAATTATTACTTTAGATAGTTATTTAGATGCGAATGCACATGTAGGTTATCGTTTCAACAATCAACTTTCGGCATTTGTGAAGGGAAGTAATTTATTTAGCAATAATTACCAGAAATGGACCGATTTTGATGTTCAGGGAATTCAATTCCTGGCCGGCGCGACTTATAAATTTGATTTTTAGAACTCAATTATGGTGTCGTCATCGTGAGCGCAGCGCGGCGTCTCTGGTAGAAACTGCTTCGTTCACTCGCAGTGACGTTCTTATTTTGGTCATCCTGCGTAGTCGAGAATAATTTTTTCAGAAAACTGCCTTTTTTGTACCAACCATATTTCTTATTGTCATCGCGAGCGCAGCGTGGCGATCTCTTCCTTGTTTGTTCTTACATGAGATTGCTTCGGTCACTTTGTTGACATATTATTGATGTACTTTTATTTGGTTACGTATCAGGGACCCTGAAACCAGTTCAGGGTGACGATGCTGGTGTTTAGAATTGCCGTCATGCTTGTTTCAGCATCTTATACTAAAAAATACGTCAATTTCCTACGCTAGAAAATTTTTTCAGGTGTCTCGCAGTGACGTTCTTATTTTGGTCATTCTGAGCACAGTCGAAAATAATTTCCCAGAAAACTGTCTTTTGACACTTGCCTTATTATTATCGTCGTCGCGAGCGCAGCGTGGCGATCTTTTAAAGACTGCTTTTAGTAGTTTCCACATAAAAATTTTTAAGGCCTATTCATTTTTCTAAGAGTACTTTTATACTGTTAAAATAAATAGTGGTCGTACCTTCAAAGCCAGAATCGGTACCCGTAATGAGCCATAGCTCACCATTGGCATTGGTTTTTGCTAAAAAACTTTCAGAATTACCAACAATCTTTAATCTATATACTTCATCATCGCTATCGTTAGAAAAATTTCCAACAACGATCATGTTCGAACCGCCTTGGGACTGGTTTCCCTTATCTATATTCAGGTGATACAAATTTTCATTCCCAGCACTTACTACCGGTTCTACTCCCGCAGCACCTGCCTTAATATATACGCTTTCGCCCGGACTTCCACCTATACCGGAAAAACCTTGGGGTACGTTGCTGGCAAATTCAATTTCAAATTTTATATTATAAATTGTATTAGGATTTAGGCCGGTTACCTTTTTCTTTATAAACATGAAAAGATCGTCGCTATGGTTATTTCCCGATAAAATTATAGCGCCATCAGTTTCATCCAGTGGAGATGGCAAACTGGAATATGCGAATTCCAATTCATAAAAATCCTCCTCCCCAATAGGATAATCTGCAAAACCACCTGTCCAACCTTCTGCATCCACATCAAAATTATATATTAATTCCACTGATTCTAAATTTTGATCATCGTTAGAGTTACAGGAAAAAAGACCAATTAGTACTAAAAAATTAATCATATAAGCAGGGTATATAAAAAGCGGTTTCATAAAATTTTAAATAAAGGGTTCAACATAAATTTTATACTATTTACAGATGTAAAATTTTTCGAAGGTTGCGTAAAAAGGAAAAGTAAATTTTTAACCTAGGTTTAAATTTTTGATCAGTCTCTACGCCCTGGAAAAAATCTATACTTTTCAATTTTAAAACATGCTCATTGTTAACGCTTCACCCATTCCCTCTATTCAAAATAAGATTGTTAAAATAACCTTTCGTTCTTTAATGTTTTCAAGACCGTTCTCGTATTTCTAATGTTCTCCAACGGATTAGCCTCTAAAAAAATCAAATCTGCAACCTTGCCCTTTTCGATACTTCCGTAGAAATTTTCCAGGTCAAAAAATTTCGGTCCGTTAATCATGGAGGTTTTCAATGCCTGTTGCGGAGTGAGCCCGGCATTTACCAGTTCTTCCAGTTCAGCATGCAGGGATTCTCCCGGATAAATAAAGGAGTTAAATGCCCCACAATCTGATCCTGCTAAAATATTTACTCCGGCTTCCTGCATGGGCTTAATCATTTTAACGCCTAAACCTTCAACTTTTTCCCGCATCTCGCTTCCAGATTCCCTGGCGCGTTTGGCACCTTCAATTCTGCCTTTATAAGTCTCCTGAATTCCCTTTCCAATATGCTTCAGCGCTACATCTTGTGAATGATCTGTATCCAGAATATTTGCAAGCGTTTTCATGATATGTAATGTGGGGGTAATGCTTACTTTTTGATCACTCATGATATTGAAGACACTGTCTGCCAAATTCTCATCATAACTATCTACCAACTCATCCATGATCCCGTATCCCCGATCTAAATTTCCCAAACTATCAGCTAAAGGTGAACAGGCTTTTATAGGATAATACATATGCTCCGCGCCGTCCAATCCAAAATCTATTGCCTTTAAAAAATTTGCCGTGATAGGCATATGCCCGGTAGTTTTTAGTTTTCTTTTTTGAGCTTCCTGAATAATTCCATAGTAATTTTCAGGAGTAAGGCTGCCGTCATACATTTTTACATAATCCACATGCAGCTTTTCCAGGGAATCCAAAGCATTATTTATTTCCTGCTTGTTGGTCACTTTTATGGAGCCAGGCCACGCAGGACGTTTACCATCCAGTTTTGGTCCTGAAGTAAAGATCGTGGGTCCCGCAAGTCTTTTATTTGCAATCTGCTCTTTCCATTCCATGAGGCTCGGGGTTATATCGCCTCCGGCGTCACGCACGCTGGTAATTCCATAAGAAAGAAACATGGCCAGAAAATCCTTGTTTTCAGCGACCAGGGAATCACCGCCCCGAAAATGAACGTGATTGTCCCATAGTCCCGGCATCAGGAATTTATTTTCCGCATCAATGAGTTCGGTAGCGGAATACTCATCTTTACTTTCCATTTTACCAACCATTCGAATGGTATCAGAATTTATCCCGATAAACTGATTTTCTATAATTTGATTATTCTCCACATCAACAATTTTCGCATTGATTATTAAAACATCAAAATTCTCAATTTCCGTTTCGTTACACGACATAAGAAGCGCGATTGAAATTAACAGAAGTATTTTTTTCATATGTAGAAAATTATTGTTTTTTAATGGAATTCTTATAGCTCGGGAGCAATCCGCATATCTTCATCGGTGTTTGTATCGGATTCTCGTTATGTTTATTTCAAAAGTAATTTTTATTGGTAACCCATCCCTAAATAGGCCACCCAATGTGTTTGTTTTGCGGGGGCGGTAACGCCCATTCCAAGATCTTCCACCTGGATATGCTTGTTTTTTATGCTGGAACGATAATCGATAAATTCTCCGGTAAGGTCCTTTCCATTCAGGATTTTATTAAGGTCATTGGCGAGTAGCAATCCAAAAGGAACTGAATATCTGCCGCACCAGGTCCATTTATACGCTTTATAATCATCGGCTTCAACAGTATATTCATTGAAAATTTTAATCTTATCATTCGATAATTTTCCTCTCAGGCTTTCATCGATTATCTGTAAATCTTTTTGATGTGCTTTTTCATTCCCTATAGAATCGGTTCCAAAAGGAGCGAGATTTGAACCTCCCCAATCTTCACTGCCGTAGTGTATAGCATCATTGGAAATCACCACCGCTATATCTTCTCCATATTTCAGATGCTGTTCTTTTATTATTTCTGAAAATTCCTCGGCAAGTTCCGCCGCTAAAGCTTTCATATCTTCAAATTTCATATAGGGAATAAGCAAGGGCACAATTTCAGTCTCTGGATTTTGATGCTGAAGAAAAGGAAGGATCGCTTCCAATGAATGTTCCAGTTGCATCATGCTGTCATGAACCACATAACTTTCCTTTTTCAATTTTGAAATGATCTCGTTTCTTAAGGCTGAAACTTTTAACTTGCCATACGGCCCTTCCCAGCTATCAAACGAACCAAAAATAATTTTATCTGCCAGCTCAAAATTTCTTGCCCGGTGCGCCACTCCAACTAAAATAATCTTATCTGCCTTAATTCCGGATAGGGTTTTAGCATAAAGTCCGCCCGCGTATTTATAGTCATCATGCGGATTGATTACCGCCTTAGAAATTCTTTCATTTTCAATTTTATCGATGGAATCAATTCGGGCAAAAATGCTATCCATTTGCCAGTCGTGTTTGGCAAAACCTATGGAATCGTGAAAATGTCTCACCTTTTCCTGACTTAACAGAGATTTGCCCATAAAAGGAATAAGAAAGATTAAAATATATTTTTTCATGAAGTGTTCAGGAATTTAAAAAGAAAATAGTGTTTCAATTTAAGCTGAAATCTTCAGGCATTGCCCATTAATTCCCAGCTTTCTTTATTTTTAGGCAAAATATAAAACACATGCGTAAAATTCTAAGTCTTAGTTTGCTTTTTCTAATGATCCTTTCCTGTGGTTCCAATAAGGAAAAAGCTGATCTTTTAGTCTTTAATGCAAAAGTGTATACCGTGAACGATTCTTTTGACACTGCTGAAGCTTTTGCGGTAAAAGACGGAAAATTTTTGAAAATTTCAAATGTTGAAGATCTAAGGAACAAATATGATTTCGCAAAGGAAGTTGATGCTAAAGGGAAACCGGTTTTCCCCGGTTTAATCGATGCGCATGCGCACTTTTATACCCTGGGAATGCAGCAACAACGTGTAGATCTTACGGGAACAAAAAGTTTTGCTGAGGTAGTTGCGAAAATTGTAGAATTTCAGCAGGAGAAAAATGTAGATTTTATCCTGGGTCGCGGCTGGGATCAAAATGATTGGGAAGTAAAGGAATTTCCAACTAAAGATACCCTGGATCATTTATTTCCAGATACGCCGGTGGCCATTACCCGCATCGATGGCCACGCTTTATTAGCCAATCAGGCGGCATTGGATATAGCAAAAATTACTACGGAAACTTCTTTTGAAGGTGGTGATATTGAACAAAAAGAGGGCAGGCTTACAGGTATTTTAATAGATAACCCCATGGAACTGATTGGGAATGTTGCGGGAAAACCCGGGAAGCAAACCCAAACAGAAGCTTTGCGCACTGCGGAAGCGATTTGCGTGAGTTATGGTTTAACCACCGTAGACGATGCAGGATTAGACAGGGAGGTTTTAGAATTGATCGATGAGCTTCAGAAAAGTGATAGTTTGAAAATACGGATTTACGGAATGATAAGTAATACTAAAGATAATCTCGATTATTATCTGGAAAAAGGTGCTTATAAAACTGATAAACTCAATATCAGATCAGTTAAATTTTATGGTGATGGGGCTTTAGGCTCACGAGGAGCTGCTTTAAAGGAATCATATTCAGATCGTGCTCATCATTTTGGTGCAATGCTTTCTCCAATTTCAGAATTAAAGCAAACAGCAGCAAGAATCGCAAAAACCGATTTTCAGATGAATACCCATGCGATTGGTGATTCCGCGAATTATGTGGTTTTAAAGACCTACGATTCACTTCTTGCAGGTACTAATAACCGGAGATGGAGGGTTGAACACTCACAGGTGATCGATTCCGCCGACTTTCATTTTTTCAGCAAAAATATTATTCCGTCCGTGCAACCAACCCATGCAACCAGTGATATGTATTGGGCCGAAGACAGGTTGGGAGCAGAGCGCGTGAAGGGTGCCTATGCTTTCAAAACATTATTGGATCAGGCCGGAATTGTTGCTTTGGGAACCGATTTTCCCGTGGAGCAGGTAAATCCGTTTTTGACCTTTTACGCTGCCGTGGCAAGACAGGATACCGAGAATTATCCTGAAGGTGGTTTTTTACCGGAACAAAAATTAAATAGGGAAGAAACTTTAAAAGGAATGACTATCTGGGCGGCTTATGCCAATTTTGAAGAAAAGGAGAAAGGAAGTATTGAGCCGGGAAAATTTGCCGATTTTATTATTCTGGATCGGGATTTAATGGAAACAGATCTAAAAAGCATTCCTGAAACCAAAGTTATCTCCACTTTTATAAATGGTGAATTGGTTTATGAGAATTAACTTGGGTATCTTTGGACTTCAAAAAAAATAAAGAAATGAACGACGGATTATATGCCAAATTCCATACTTCTAAAGGAGCGATCCTGGTACAATTGGAATTTGAAAAAACACCCGGAACAGTAGGAAATTTTGTAGGCCTCGCTGAAGGTGAAATTGAAAATGAAGCTAAAAAACCTGGAGAACCTTATTACGATAATTTAAAATTTCACCGGGTAATTCCAGATTTTATGGTGCAGGGTGGAGATCCTCAGGGAACGGGCGCCGGTGGACCGGGTTATAAATTTGATGACGAGATTCATTCAGAATTGAAACATGATGCTCCGGGAAAACTTTCTATGGCGAATGCGGGACCTGGTACAAATGGAAGCCAGTTTTTTATTACCCACGTGGCGACTCCATGGTTAGACGGGAAACATACTGTTTTTGGTCATGTTGTGGAAGGACAGGATGTTGTGGATAGTATTGAACAGGGTGATAAAATTGAAAAGCTGGAAATTATCCGTCAGGGTACTTTAGCTGAAAATTTTGATGCACCCGCTGCTTTTAGAAATTTCAAAGAAGAAAAATTGAAGAGAGAAAAGCAATCTAAAAATGAAGCAGACTCTGCCATTGAAGAACTTGCTGCCGGATTTGACAAAACTGAAAGCGGACTTCGATATAAGATCATTCAAAAAGGGACGGGTAAACCTGCTGAAAAAGGGAAGAACGTTTCCGTACATTATAAAGGACAGTTGGCTGATGGTACCGTTTTCGATTCTTCATATAAAAGAAGTAAACCAATTGATTTTCCTCTTGGCGCCGGTCATGTGATTGCAGGTTGGGATGAAGGAATCCAATATTTGAGCGAAGGCGATAAAGCCCGTTTCGTGATCCCTTCCCATCTTGGATATGGTTCTCAGGGCGCTGGGGGTGTGATTCCACCAGACGCTGTGCTTATTTTTGATGTAGAATTGATGAAAGTAGGATAAAATTTTAAGTGTATTTTCTTGAAAAACCCGTTGAACAATCAGTGGGTTTTTTTTATCTTTAAATATGACTGCAGCGCAATTAGAACTTTTAAAATATCCTATCGGAAAATTTAGCTTACCTGAACGAATATCAGCAGAGACCCGGCTGGAATGGATTCAGAATTTAAAAGAATTACCGGCAACTTTAAGAAGTTTAACTGAGGATCTTTCAGATGGACAGCTGGATACAAAATATCGTCCAGAAGGCTGGACGGTGAGACAACTGGTGCATCATATTGCCGATAGCCATACACATGCTGTGATGAGGTTCAAATGGGCTTTAACTGAAGATCATCCCACTATTAAAACTTATAATGAAAAACTTTATGCGGAATTGCCGGATAGTAATTTCTCACCTATTGAACCCTCCTTAAAACAACTGGATGGCCTGCACGAAAGATTAATTTTTTTACTCAATCATCTCGAAGAAGCTGATTTTAGTAGATCCTTTCTTCATCCGGACTCCGGGGCAAATGTTAGTGTTTTAAAAATGTGCGGTTTGTATAGCTGGCACGGGCGGCACCATTGTGCGCATATCGAACATCTTGGAAAAAGAAAAGACTGGTAAAAACCAGTCTTTCATTTATTAAATTTAATTTATAAAATTCCCCGAGGGCTCAGCCTCGGGGTTTTCGTTTCCTATCACCACTGTCCAATCCCTAAGCTCCCAGTTTTTGACCAATCCATTTTTTACATATGGGTCGTTTTTGGCAAATTCCTTTGGAATCTCAGCATTTTCAGCTTTAAAGATCAAAGCCGCTCCATCTGCAGGATTTGCAAAAGCTCCTGCCATGATCAAATTGCCATTTTTTCTGGCTGTATTGGCAAGTTTTAAATGTTCCTCACGATATTGGCCACGCTTTTCTAAATAATCATTAACTGTTTCGTAAAAAAGAATATAGTAGGGCAACATTTCTATTTTTTATCCGGTTGCGGAGTCATTCGTAAATACGGTTTTACCGTTTTATAGCCTTTTGGGAACATTTTATCTGCATCTTCATTCGATACACTGGGGCTAATCACCACATCATCGCCCTGTTTCCAGTTCGCCGGGGTAGCTACTTTTTGATATGCCGTTAATTGTAAGGAATCTATCACCCGAATCAATTCTTCAAAATTCCTTCCGGTAGAAGCAGGATAGGTGATCATTAACTTAATAGTTTTGTCTGGTCCAATCACATATACAGATCTTACGGTTAAGGTATCATCGGCTTTTGGGTGGATCATTCCATAAAGATTGGAGATTTTACGGTCTTCATCTGCTATAATTGGAAAATTCACCTCGGTATCCTGAGTTTCATTAATATCATTAATCCAGCCTTTATGGGACTCAACACCATCAACACTTAAGGCCATTACCTTTACGTTTCTTTCCGCAAACTTGTCTTTATATTTTGCAACCGTACCCAATTCTGTAGTACAAACCGGGGTGTAATCTGCCGGGTGCGAAAATAGGATCCCCCAGCTCTCACCTAAATAATCATAAAAATTAATTTTCCCTTCTGAAGTTTCTGCATCAAAATTTGGTGCTTTATCTCCTAATTTTAATTCACTCATAACTTTATATTTTCAATTTATAATCCTATTAATTCTATAGGACATTAAAATTAAAAAATATTAGTTTGAAAAGTTATAAGGTTAGGTTAATAAATTAAAATTGTTTGGCAGAAGAGTAGAAAACAAGCATTGACTACGAAGTAAGCAGATTTCAAATTACTTCGTTGTAAATCGTAATTGCAGCGGGCGCGAAGTTAGGATACTACACTCAGCGATATTTTGATTTCTCCCTCTCCTGTTAGGAGAGGGTCGTGGAGAGGGGGAAGGAATAAAATTTTATGAAATTTTATTCCTTCCACTTAATATTGCAACCTATACTTGGCTTTTGTTTTGCAGAAACTGGCCGGTTATTTAATAATGCATCCATAGCTTCCCTAAGATCCCTGCCCGATGGATGGATGCCATTCCCGGGCCTGCTATCATCTAATTGGCCACGATACACCAGTTTTAATTCTGAATCAAATAGGAAAAAATCCGGAGTACAGGCGGCATCGTAAGCCTTGGCAATTTTCTGGGTTCCGTCAAATAAATAGGGAAAAGAAAATTGATTTTTATTCGCATTTTCACGCATTTTCTCGGGGCTATCATCAGGATAATTCTCCACATCATTGCTCATAATTGCCGCAAAACCAAAACCTAAAGGCCGGTAATCATTGGCGAGTTTTACAATTTCCTCATTAACCAGTTTTACAAAAGGGCAGTGGTTGCAAATAAACATAATCAGGGTGCCTCGTTCTCCTTTTACATCTTGAAGTGTAGTGAGATGTGTGGTTCGAACATCCATTAGATTAAAATCTGGGGCGGGGGTATTTAGGGCCATCATATTGGAAGGAGTGCGAGCCATGGTTTTTTCTTTAAAATTAACTAATTCTTACCGAAATTATAAATTGGGATTGCCTAATTTGAAAACAAAAAAGAAATGGCTGAAATTAACTGGGAAGATTTTGAAAAAGTTGAAATTAGGGTAGGGACAATTGTTAAAGCGGAAAATTTTCCCGAAGCTAAACATCCGGCTTATAAACTTACCATTGATTTTGGGAAAGAAATCGGGCAAAGAAAATCTTCTGCTCAAATTACCAGAAGGTACACTTCAGAAGAACTTGCCGGAAGACAAATCGTGGCGGTGCTAAATTTCCCTGAAAAACAGATCGCAAATTTTATGAGCCAGTGCCTGGTACTCGGCGCGGTTGGCGATAATAATGATGTGGTTTTATTATCTACAGATCAAAGAGTGGAAAATGGTTTAAGAATTGGATAACCTACATCTCTTTTCCGAAGAAAATAGCATTCATCAATAGCTTGTTTGTTCCAAACCAGAAAGCCCTAAAATTTGTATTGTCGGTAAATAGGATCACTTTCCCGTGCCCCAGGCCCTCTACTTTGAAGGGAACGGTTTCTGCAATAGAATCCAGGTTTGGCTTGCTTATATAGCCGCTTAATAATGGATTTTTAGTGTATTGGATAGGATTGTTATAACTCTGCTTATCTGGCTTGATAAAAATAGTTGTGTTTCTAAATAAGGCAATTTTGTCATCCTTATATCCAAAAGCAATAGGATGACTTCGGTCTATATGTGCTTCGAAAATCGCCCCGCCAATTCCCTGCGCCCCGCGAAAATCACCGGCTTCTTCAAAAGAAATTTCCTTTGCTTCTAATTTATTTTCTTTGGTTTCAAATGTTATAAATTTATTTTCATTAAGCCAGTTCACGGTATTTCTATAAGCAATTAAAGTCCCGCCATTCTTCACCCAGTCTTCCAGTTTTTTAGCATCAGCATCTTCCAGGCCTTTCCAGGTATTTGGGATAATAATATCAGTGTATTTAGAAAGATCAAATTTTGAAAAATTGTTTACATCCAGTTTGGTGATGTTCATTTGATAACGCTGATCGAATAAATGCCAAATCTCGCCGGCATCATAGGACGTTATAGAGCCACCCACAAGTACAGCCACTTTTGGCTTATCGATATTTTTGAACTGCCTGCTCCCCAGATTAATTCCGTGGGTCATTCCGGTTTTTATTCCCACAATCTCTACATGGCTATTTTTTGAGACTTCAGTTAAGAATTGATGGATTTCATCTGAATTCATTTCCTGATTTTTTGCTGGGATCATGATCGTTCCATAATCGAAATTTTTACTTCCTAAACTAAATTCTTTCATGGCAACGCGTGCACGAATATCTTTTTGCAGAATTTGATTAAGTGCTTTTGGAGCGTAGTAATTATTCCAATCTAGCAGGTAGGCATAATTACTTTTTTCCGGTGCAGAAAAACCGGGCATTTGTAATACTTCAATTTCACTTCCTGCCCTGTTCATAGAAACATCTTCAGAGTAATCTAAATCAAAAGCCAGGGGAAATGTCCATGCAGAAATATCATAGAACAGACTGTCCTCAAAAGTGGTCCTTGTTTCGAACATCGCTTCCAGCAGTCGATGTTGCCTTTGGTCTTTTGGCACGACATAGGCGTAACCTTTTCTATAGACCTTATCATCTTCAATAAAATCCTGCGCTACTTCATGAATTTCTATCTGATGTTTTTTTAGGATTTTAGCTAAATGATAAGTACTTAATGCATCTTTAGAATTGCCAAAAACATAAGCACCACTTTTTGCTGAATTCCTGGCGTTCTTATAAAAATCACGTTGATAATTCAACAATTTCTCCCGCATATTTTCAGCTGCTTTCAAGGTGGAAAGTGCTGCGGTAAATTGATTACGAATGGTGAAGGGAAAGGTGAGTATTCCATTTTCAGTCTCTTTAGCATGGCCGCGACTGCTTCCCTGTTCAAAAAGGATTCCTATGCTTCCATTCACATCTGGGAATGTTGAACCTTTGCCGTAGTAAAAATCATCGTAATCCTCCTCGGTATAATACATGGATCCAATTTCATCCAGAGCTGTCGCATGATAAGTGCCAATTTCTTTGGTGAGATCCTGGTTTATTGGTGGCGTTAGCGGATGTGTTCTCGACGGTATTCCCGGTTGGAAGAAAAAAGAAGAATTTGATCCCATCTCGTGATGATCTGTCAGGATATTGGGATACCACTCATGAAATGTTTTTATGCGAACCTGTGATTCAGGCAACTGTACCGGCAACCAGTCCCGGTTCATATCGAACCAGTAATGATTGGTTCTCCCACCGGGCCAAACTTCATCAAATTCCCTGTCCTGGGGATCTGTATTTAAATTGATACTTCTATTGGTATTTGCCCAATAGGCAAACCTTTGTAACCCGTCTGGATTAAACGAGGGATCGAGCAGAATGATCACATCTTTCAGGGTTTTTTCAATTGCTGCTCCTTCAGCTGCAGCCAGATAATAGGCATAAATCAAAGCGGCATTGGAGCCGCTGGGTTCATTTCCATGAATGGAAAATCCCTGGTTAATAACTGCAGGCATTGTAGAAGTATTCAAAACTTCGGAATTTTTCGAAATGAGCTTTACATGTTCTTCTCTAATTTTATCAATATTTTTCAGGTTTTCTTCTGAAGAAATAATCAGCAATGCTAAAGACCTGCCTTCATAAGTAAAACCCCTTTCCTGTAAATTTATTCTCGGGGAAACTTCAGCAAGTTTCGTCATATATGTGATCAACCTGTCGTGGCTTACATGCCATTCACCGGGCACAAACCCAATGATTTCTTCGGGAGTGGGGATTGTAAGATTATAAGAAATATCCTGGGGCAGATAATAGTGCATTTGAAGACTATCCTTTTGGGCTTGCAGGTTTAAAAAACTGAACACTAACAGAATTCCGAATATTGATCTCATGTAAAATAATTTAAAGCTATAATATAAAAAAACCGTCCTGATTTAGGACGGTTTTTTCAATTAGTCTATAAAATACAATCGTAGGTAAATTAAACTTTTAAAAAATAAAGACTGGTTCTGGATTTACGCTAATCGT
Organism: Gramella sp. AN32; assembly: GCF_023718305.1. Classification (GTDB taxonomy): domain Bacteria; phylum Bacteroidota; class Bacteroidia; order Flavobacteriales; family Flavobacteriaceae; genus Christiangramia; species Christiangramia antarctica. Next base: position 63,295 of record NZ_QEYO01000019.1, on the reverse strand, counting down.
TATTAGGTTTGCCTTACTGCGTTTAAAACACGTTAAAGTCTAAATTCTACACCTAATTTCGCAAAAGAAAAAGTTTCTGGATTTTGATCTATAGTACTATAAGAACCAATTAGATTAAACTTATTGAATTTATATCCAATTTTTGGCCTATAATAGAATCCTCCATCCCAACCGTCAATCCATATTATTGAATACCCTAAATCTGTACCTATAAAAATATTATTGTTTAAAGAAATTCTCCCAGAAGCGGCAATTGGAAGAAAATTGAAATCATCAGAACTGTTGAGGAAAAGTCTTGAAAATCCAGTAGTGGGTCCAATTGAAATTTTGGTAGTTATCGGTATTAGATAACTCACATCAGCTCCAGCTGAAATACCTGTATCATTTAAATAATCTCCGACATTTGCACCAGCATTTAGTTCTAATCTCCATTCATTTTGAGAATAACAGTTGAAAAAGGCTGAGAAGGTGAAAACAAGTAATAATATATGTTTTTTCATGATTTTAGTGATTAATTTGATTAGAGTAAAATAAAATCAAAAAATGAAACTAAAACGGTTAGATGTAAAAATTAACATAAAATTAATAAAATAATTTATTTGTGAATAAAATAATAAAGTGTTAATCCCTTATTTATATGACTTAATGAGTTTATTATAGAATATAAACCCAGTCGGGGATTAATTAATAAATTTATGTAAAATGTTAAAATTAAAATAACTTGTAGGGAAGAGTAAAACGAATATAATAAAATATTTATTTTCTTAAATCAGAAACCTAATAATTTCTTTAGTATAAAAAAACCGTCCTGATTTAGGACGGTTTGGTAGTATTGATGTTCTTTTTTCTAAATATCGTCGAAACTTACATCGGTAAATTTCTTTGGACTATCCGCTGAAACGGTTTCGGCGCCATCAATTTCATCATCTTCATATTCCTTCTTGAAATCTTTTTGATGACGTTCACTGATAACTTCCTCACCTTTTTCGTTCACAATATAATCGGTCATTTCCGCAAGGATTTCTTTAAAACCATCAAAATCTTCCTTGTAAAGATAGATCTTGTGCTTTTTATAATAGAAAGAGCCGTCGTCGTTAGTAAATTTTTTACTCTCTGTAATCGTTAAATAATAGTCGTCTGCACGAGTAGCTCTTACGTCAAAAAAGTAAGTTCTTCTTCCAGCTCGTAAAACTTTAGAGAATATTTCTTCTTTCTCCATCATTCCCTTGTCGCTCATAAAATAAAGTCTTTGATTGATTAATTTGTCAACGTCAAAAATCCAAAAATTTTTAACATATAACAAAAAATTTTCACATTTCTTTTTCTTTTAACTGTTTTGCATAAAGTTCCTTGTAGTAGCCATCTGTATGTAAAAGCTTGTTATGAGTGCCTTCCTGTACAATTTGACCATCTTCAAGGATGATTATTTTATCTGCGTTTTTTGCTGAAGAAATTCGATGGCTTACGATAATGGTGGTTTTATTCTTACTTATCTTGAAAAGGTTGCTCAGGATCTCCTCTTCGGTTTCCGTATCTACCGCGGAAAGGCAGTCATCGAAAAGTAAAATTTCCGGTTCATGGATAATGGCCCGTGCGATAGAAACACGCTGTTTTTGTCCGCCGGAAAGGGTAATACCGCGCTCACCCAGGACCGTATCATAGCCCTGGCTGAAGCCTTTTATATTTTTATGTACGGAAGCGTTTTTCGCCGCCTGAATAATTTCCTCTTCGGAAGCGTCTGCTTTTCCAAATTTGATATTGTTCCGAATACTATCACTAAATAAAAATGCATCCTGGGGTACATATCCAATACTTTTCCGAAGGCTTTCTAGATTCAGGGTATTAATTTCGCGGTCGTCGATTAAAATAGAACCGCTTTCAATATCGTAAAGCCTGCCAATAAGTTCCAAAATCGTAGATTTTCCCGATCCGGTTTTACCAATAATGGCCAGGGTTTCTCCTTTATTTATTTGGAAGGAAACATTTTTAAGTGCGGTAATATTGGTATCATCATAGGTGAAGCTAACATTTTTGAATTCAATCTTCCCGTTGATCTCGTCAATTTCAGATTTTGGATTGGTAATTTCAGATTCAACAGAAAGGAATTCGTTGATCCTTTCCTGGGAAGCTTCCGCCTGCTGTACCAGAGAAGTCACCCAACCAATAGAGGCCACCGGCCAGGTAAGCATATTTACATAGAGAATGAATTCCACCAGAACATCGATATTGGCAATCTCCCCAGATATAACCCTACTTCCGCCGAAATAGATAACGATTAGGTTACTAATTCCAATCAATAAGACCATTAATGGAAAAAAGAAGGCCTGCACTTTTACCAGGTCCAGGTTTTTATCACGGCTTCCATTGGAAAGCGTGGTAAAATTTGCGTTTGTTTGAGGTTCAATCCCATAAGACTTGATCACGGCAATCCCGCTAAAACTTTCCTGGGTAAAAGTGTTTAGCCTGGATAAATATTGCTGTACTACCGTACTTCTTTTGTGTATGGCCACACTAAGTTTATAGATGGCAAATGAAAGTATAGGTAAAGGGATAACGGTATATAGCGTAAGCATGGGTGCAGATCGTACCATGAAAATAAGTACCACTACCGTTGAGGTTATCGTCATTACACTATACATAATGGCTGGCCCCAGGTAAGAACGAACTTTGGAGACGTCTTCGCTAATCCGGTTCATTAAATCCCCGGTACGGTTTTTTTTATAAAAATTGAGAGATAAATTTTCATAATGCTGAAAAACCTCATTTTTAAGGTCATATTCCATATGCCTTGAAACCACAATAAATGTCTGGCGCATGATAAAGGTTAAAAATGCTGAAATTAAAGTGGTACCAACAATTAGCAGGATATTGAACAATAGCTCATCTTTTACTGTGGCCACATCGGTTATTTGGCCATTCATATATTTTTCAATAACCACAGTACTCTTACCAATTAGCGGGACATAATAAATACCAAAAATTCTGGCGGCAATAGTAATGACAAGTCCTATAAGCAGTTTCCATTTGTATTTATAGAAGTACTTATTAAGATGTTTCAAATTTTTCATTCAGAAAGCAGGGAAAATTGAGGATAATTTAATTTAACAGCATTTAAATCCCTCTGTTTTAAAATATTATTATTTTTGCAGCGGATTTCTGATAATCTCATAATCCGATTTTAATTAAAATCAACAAAATATGCAAGTTGACGTTCTAAATGCAAAAGAACTTAAAAAAGCCGCTCCGGTATTTGGCCAGGTGTCCTTTGATGAACACGAGCAAATCGTTTTTTGCAACGACAAAGATACAGGTTTAAAGGCAATTATTGGTATTCACAATACGGTTTTAGGCCCTGCTTTGGGAGGAACCAGAATGTGGAATTATACCAGCGAATGGGAAGCGGTAAACGATGTTTTAAGGCTTTCCCGGGGGATGAGTTTTAAAAGTGCCATTACCGGCCTTAATCTTGGCGGAGGAAAAGCCGTGATCATGGGAGATGCCAAGAAAGATAAAACTCCACAACTGATGCGAAGATTTGGAGAATTTGTGCACTCATTAGGGGGGAAATATATTACTGCGGAAGATGTGGGCATGGAAACTTCAGATATGGATATAGTAAGAGAAGTCACACCCTATGTAACCGGTATTTCTGAAAGCAAAGGTGGGGCAGGAAATCCCTCTCCAATTACCGCTTATGGTGTTTTTATGGGAATGAAAGCTGCTGCTAAATATAAATATGGCAGTGATGACCTCGAAGGTAAAAAAGTGCTGGTTCAGGGAATTGGTCATGTTGGGGAAGCCCTGGTGGAATATCTTACGGGGGATGGCGCTGAAGTTTTTATCGCAGATATCAATGAAGAACGGTTGCAGCAGGTGAAAAAACAATATGGCGCACATATTTATACGGAAAGGGATATCTATTCCGCAGCTGTTGATATTTATGCGCCTTGTGCCTTGGGTGCAACCATTAATGATGATACCATCGATCGATTGAAAGTTGATATTATTGCCGGTGCGGCCAATAATCAGTTAGCAGATGAAGTGGCTCATGGAGAGATCCTTCAGAAGCGGGGAATCGTTTATGCGCCAGACTTTTTGATCAATGCAGGTGGAATAATTAATGTATACGCAGAGCTTGAGAATTATGATCGGCAGGAAACCATGCGGAAAACTGAAAATATCTATAACACGACCTTGAGAATTCTGGAAAAAGCAGAGAAGGAAGATATTACCACGCATTTTGCCGCTTTAAAAATAGCCAAACAGCGTATTGAGGATAGAAAAAAACAACATTTAAATTAGTCAGTTCTAATTTATTGATATTTTTGCAGGGCGAAAGTTTACTTTCGCCCTATTCATTCTAAAAAGTTCTTTAAAATTATGTTGACGAGAAGACATATTCGTGTGAAGGTAATGCAATCGCTTTATGCATTTAACCAAAGCCAAAATGACAATCTTAGCGTGGAAGAAAAATTTCTTCAGAAGAGTATGCGCGAAATGTATGATCTGTTTTTACTTCAGTTAAGCCTGATCATTGAAATTAAAGTGCATGCGGAAAACTTTTTAGAAATTTCCCAAAAGAAACATCTCGCCACCAGCGAAGAAAAAGACCCCAGTCGCAAATTTCTGGACAATAAGGTCTTTGAAATTCTCGAAGAAAATGAGAGTTTACAAAACACCCTGGAAAAGCATAAAATCAACCAATGGAAAAAGGACGATGAATATGTGCAGATTATATGGAATGAAATAAAGAACAGCCTGGCCTACGAAGAATATATGTCTACCCGCGAAAGCAGCTTTAAAGAAGATAAGGCTTTTTTTATCCTCATTTTTAAAGAGATCATTGCACCCAATGAAAAGTTGTATGAATATTTAGAAGATAAAAAGCTTACCTGGCTGGATGATCTTCCCCTGGTAAATACGGCTATTCTGAAGATGTTTCAGAAGTTAAAAGAAACTTCCGGAAAACAAAAAAAGGTGGCCTCGCTTTTTAAAAATGATGAAGACAAAGAGTTTGCGCTTCAATTATTCAGAAAAACCCATATAAACGACGAGGATCTTTCCGAAGAAATGCTGGGAAAAACACCTAATTGGGATAAAGACAGGATTGCTGAAGTGGATATGGTACTTATTAAAATGGCTATTTGTGAATTCCTTCATTTTTCAAGCATTCCGGTTAAGGTAACCATCAATGAATATCTCGAAATCGCGAAGGAATACAGTACTCCAAAGAGCAGTATTTTTATAAATGGTGTATTAGATAAACTTTCAAAAGAATATAAAGAAAGTAAAAAGTTAAATAAAACTGGTAGAGGCTTAATGTAGTCGTGAAAATTTATTAATTTTACCCTTTTAAAATCAACAAAATAAGCATACTATGAAAAAAGCAATTTTAATGTTTGCAGCGGTAGGGGCGATGCTGTTTACAGGATGTAAAGATAATGCCTCTGATAAGGTGAAAGCGGAGAACGTAGAAGTTGCCGCAGAGCGTGATTCTAAAGATACTGTTTATCCTGAAATTAAATTTGAAGAAAGTGAATTTGATTTTGGAAGTATCGCTAAAGGAACCAATGTAGAGCATGTTTTTAAATTCGAAAACACTGGACGCGCTCCTTTAGTAATTACAAATGCAACCAGCACCTGTGGATGTACTGTGCCAACATATCCTAAGAATGAAACTATCGCCCCTGGTGAAAAAGGTGAGATGTTAGTGAAGTTTAATGGCTCTGGGAATGGACAGGTTACAAAAACAGTTACGGTTAGTTCAAATACTGAAAACGGAAAAGATCAGATTAAAATAAAAGCTTTTATCGAAGCTGGTGAAACCGAAAACGCAAGCTAGAAAGCATTTATGGATCAATTAACACAGTTTGCACCAATTATTTTAATGTTTGTGGTAGTGTATTTTTTTATGATACGTCCACAGATGAAAAAAGCGAAACAGGAAAAATCTTTTGCCGAGTCTCTTAAAAAGGGAGATCGCGTGATCACTAAAAGTGGGATGCACGGTAAGGTTATTGATTTCAGCGAAAAAAATAATTCGGTGATTATTGAAACCGGAGCAGGAAAAATTACTTTTGACAGGTCTTCCATTTCGATGGATATGTCCAGAAAGTTAAATGAGCCTGTAAAGGAAAAGAAATAGAATTTCAAAATTTCAAATTACAAACCCTTCGTTTTTACGAGGGGTTTTTCTATTATAATAAATTGAACTTTAATGCTACGCAACCATTTTAGAATTATTGCATCTTTTTGATACAGCTAACCTTATAACACGTATTCGACATGAGAAAATTATGCTACCTTTTTTGTTTTTTAATCACAGTATTTCTTATTTCGTGCGAATCAGACTCGATTTCAGAGTCTGGTACTACCCCGGAAAATTCATTTGAACCATCGCCTGATAGTTCCGAAGGTGAATCTGGAGATTATGTCAGCGGTGATTCTGGAGAGCCTTCCGGTTCCGGCCAGGACGATGGATTCGAACCTGGAAAAATTACAGCGGGGGAATGGAATGATTTAAATAACTGGGAATTTTGGGGCGATATTACCAATAACCAGGAATTTTCTGAAATCACGAGCAGTTGGGATTTTTATACTCAAAAACGAATTTCTGTAGCGGTTAACGATGAATCTGGCAATCCTTTGAATAATGTAAAGGTTGAACTTCAGAATAAAAATAATACGACTGTATGGACTGCGATAACAGATAATTTTGGTACAGCTGAATTATGGCCTGCAATTTTCGCTCAGGATGCTGCTGAAATTTCAGAATTAAGTTTCATAGTAAACGGTGAAAAATTGAACCAATCTGTGATCGGCTTTAGTGAAGGGATCAACAAGTTAACAATAGCGACAAACCAGGAACCTGCTAATAAAATAGAAATTAGCTTTGTAGTGGACGCCACAGGTTCGATGAGCGACGAATTGGAATTTCTAAAGGAAGACCTTAAAAGTGTTATTAGCAAAGTAAAAGAAGTTGATAATTCTTTAAAAATATATACTTCAACTGTTTTTTATCGCGATGTTGATGATGAATATGTGACGAAATTTTCAAATTTCACCAGTGATATCAATACAACGGTAAATTTTATCAACGCACAAAGCGCAAATGGCGGTGGGGATTTTCCGGAAGCAGTGCATTCAGCTTTAGATATTGCGATAAACGATTTCCAGTGGTCACAGAATGCAAAATCAAGGATCGTTTTCTTATTATTGGATGCACCACCGCATGATGATGGGCAAATTATTGATCAGCTTCATCGAGATATCCGCGTGGCTGCGGGAAAAGGTATAAAACTTATCCCGGTGACGGCAAGTGGCATCAATAAAGAAACTGAATTTTTAATGAGAAATTTCGCTATTGCGACCAATGGGACTTATGTCTTTATTACGAATGACAGTGGTATAGGAAATGATCATTTAGAAGCCACTGTAGGTGATTATGAAGTTGAATTGTTAAATGAATTAATGGTGCGCCTTATCACGAAATATTCTGAATAAGAATTTTTAGCAATTTTTGTATTTATCATTGAGGCCCATTCCTGCTCTTATCATGGGGAGAATCTTTTCCAGTCTTTTTTGTTTGGTTTCTTCCCGCTTTGCATGTGAGATATAATCTGCATAGTCACGCTGCTTTCCCGGGCTTAAACCCTCAAAAGACTTTTGTAAGTCGGTATCCTTTTTTAATTCTGAATTCAATTCTTTGGGGATAATTACTTTGATGGTTGATTTTATCACTTTACCCTCCCGTTGATTTTGTGTTGCTTCCAAAATATAAGGCCTAACTTTTTCCGGATCGATGGGCTCATCTTTGGTGAATTTAATTTGCCTCATTGCTTTTGTTTTACCTTCCTGGGCATTGACCAAAAGAGTGGTATTTTCCTTTAATAAAGCTCCGTTAAAGAACATGATCCCTCCGTGGTTCTTATGTGCACCTAAACCCACCACATTTTTTCCGTTTAAGGTATAGACCAAAGTACTCCATTTAATCGATGCTTTTAATCCCGTACTAAGGATCATTTCATGAAGACCTCTTAATTCGTTTTCCCAGTATGTATGTTTGGATAAATATTCTTCGGGTGTTTTAATGGCCATGATCCAGGTTTTTAATTATTCATATTTCTTCGCAGTAAGTTCAACTAATTTAACGATAACTTCTGAAGCTTTTTGCATGCTTTCCACCGGCACATATTCATACTTCCCGTGAAAATTATGTCCGCCGGCAAAAATATTCGGGCAGGGAAGTCCCTTATAGCTAAGCTGTGCCCCATCAGTTCCACCACGAATAGCTTTAATAATAGGTTCCACGTGAACTGCCTCCATGGCATTTTTAGCCAGTTCTACAATGTGCATGACCGGTTGTACCTTTTCTTTCATATTGAAATACTGATCTTTAATTTCAATTTGAACACAATCCCGCTCATATTGTTTACAAATTTCCTCAACAAGGTCGATCATCACTTGCTTGCGGGCTTCAAAATGCTTTTTATCGTGATCCCGAATAATATACTCCAAAACAGTTTCTTCAACATCGCCTTTGATACTACTTAGGTGAAAAAACCCCTGCCTCTCTTCGGTATGTTCAGGAGTTTCTAGCCTTGGTAGTGAATTGATAAAATCCTGGGCGATATATATGCTATTGATCATTTTATCCTTGGCGTATCCGGGATGCACGCTTTTTCCCTGAACGCGCACTACTGCGCCTGCGGCATTAAAATTTTCGTATTCCAGTTCTCCAATCTGGCTTCCATCCATGGTATAAGCCCATTCAGCCCCAAATTTATCAACATCAAATTTGTGGGCCCCACGCCCAATTTCTTCATCGGGAGTAAAACAGATTCTAATTTTTCCATGAGGAATATCCGGGTTATTGACCAAATATTCCATGGCAGTAATAATTTCAGTAATTCCTGCTTTATCATCAGCTCCCAGGAGGGTATTGCCATCTGTCGTGATAAGAGTTTGCCCTTTGTATTGTTCAAGGTCATCAAAATATTCTGGAGAAAGGATTATATCTTTTTCTTTATTCAGGATAATATCTTTTCCATCATAATTTTCAATGATTTGAGGATTCACATGGGTTCCTGAAAAATCCGGAGTAGTATCAAAGTGAGAAACAAAACCAATAACGGGTACCTGATGGCCAACTGTTGAAGGAAGTGTGGCCATTATATAGGCATTTTCATCTATAATCACATCTGCCAGGCCTATTTGCTTCAGTTCTTCAACCAAAAGGTTGGCAAGATCCCATTGTTTCTCTGTGCTGGGAGTAGTTGTGCTTTTAGGATCACTTTGTGTATCAATTTTCACGTAGCGTAAAAATCGATCTATAATATGTTGTTTATTGGTCATTCTGGTTAGATTTTTTTAGAAGAAAAATATAAGCTATTTTACGAATAATAATTGCCTTCAGGCAAATATAAATTAACCCCTAATTCTTTCTCTTAAACTTATGAAAAAACTATTTCTCCTCCTTCTGCTGGTATTCATACACTCGTGCGATAAGCCTGAACAAATTGATCATACAAGAGATACTGAAAGGTTTGGACTAGTCGCCAATAAAGCAATAGTTGTTTCTGCCAGGGAAGAAGCTTCTAAAATTGGATTATCTATCCTACAAAAGGGTGGAAATGCCTTTGATGCGATGGTGGCTACAGAAATGTCCCTGGCGGTTGCCTATCCTTTTGCCGGGAACCTTGGTGGTGGTGGCTTTATGGTCTACCGTATGGAAAATGGAGAAAAAGGAAGTTTAGATTATCGAGAAAAAGCTCCCCTTGCCTCTTCCAAGAAAATGTATCAGGATGAGCAGGGAAATGTAACCCCTGAAAAAACCAAGCTGGGAGGTTTGGCTGTAGGTGTTCCCGGTACGGTTTCTGGAATTTTTGCAGTTCACAAGAAATTTGGTTCGTTACCTATGGAGGAAATATTGGCGCCCGTAATTGATTTGGCCCGTAATGGCTATGTGGTTACAGCGCACCAGGCTGAAACTCTAAAAAAATACAGTGAAAATTTTATTAGTGAGAATAACGATACCATTCTGTTTGCCAAATCTTACGCGGCGGGTGATACCCTAAAAAATCCTGCCCTGGCCAATACGCTGGAGAGGATCGTGAAAAATGGAAAAAAGGAATTTTATGAAGGTGAAACCGCCAAGCTTATGATTGAATACCTTAAAGTTCATGGTGGTATCATGACTATGCAGGACCTTAAGCTATATCAGGCCGTGTGGAGGGATCCGGTAACCTTTAATTATAAAGATCTCGGGATTATCTCTATGCCGCCACCTTCCAGCGGGGGTATTGTCATGGGGCAAATCCTGAAAATGGCAGAGCCATATCCTTTAGAAAAGTATGGGCATAATTCAATAAAAACTATCCAGGTTCTTACCGAAGCGGAACGCAGGGCTTATGCTGATAGGAGTTTTTATCTTGGGGATCCTGATTTTGTTAAAATTCCATCTGATACTTTACTGAGTGATTCTTATTTAAAAGGACGCATGGATAATTTCAGTTTTTCAAAAGCTACTTCTTCTAAAGAAATTGAGCATGGAGAGATTGCTGGTTATGAAAGCATGGAAACAACACATTATTCTATCATAGATCAATTTGGAAATGCGATCGCTGCCACGACTACGCTTAATGGTGCTTATGGTTCTAAACTTTATGTAGATGAACTGGGTTTTTTCCTGAATAATGAGATGGATGATTTTAGCGCAAAACCCGGGTCTCCTAATATGTTTGGTCTAATAGGGGCAGAGGCAAATTCTATAGCTCCAGGTAAGAGAATGCTTAGTTCCATGACTCCTACCATTGTGGAAAAGAATGGTGAGCTCTGGCTTACTTTGGGCTCTCCCGGAGGATCTACAATAATTACCTCGGTGCTTCAAACCATCCTGAATGTTTCAGAATTTGGGATGACCATGCAGGAAGCGGTCAACGCCCCTCGTTTTCATCACCAGTGGTTGCCCGATGTTGTTCTTTTTGAAACTGATAGTTTTGATGAAAATCTGCTCGATTCGTTAAAGCTCAAAGGGTATAAGGTGAATGAGGGGGAATCCATGATCATAGGAAAAGTAGATGCGATCAGGGTTCTGCCAAGTGGCAAACTGGAAGGTGGAGCAGATAAAAGAGGGGACGATACTGCTTTGGGATTTTAATCTGATTAAAAACTTAATCAAGTTAAATTATATGGTTTTTTCAAAATGACCTGTATAATTTTTGGTCTTTATTAAAACATTAAGGTATATTGGAAATGAACCAAACCAAAGAATTATGAAAAACAAGTACTTAATGTTCCTCTTTATGCTCACCGGGTGGCTAATGCAGGCACAAGTCCAGGAAGTTACCGGAACTATTGTAGATGAGCAGTCCCAGCCCCTGCCGGGAGTTACTGTCTCAATTAAAGGGACAAACCAGGGAACTATTACCGATTTTGATGGTAATTATACTATTGAAGCAGCTTTGGGACAAACGCTGGTATTCACTTTTGTAGGTTTTGACGCCCGTGAAATTGAAATAGACCGCTCGGTCATAAATGTAACCTTGACCTCTGGTATGGCTTTAGACGAAGTGGTGCTAGTAGGCTCTAGAAGTCGGGCAAGAACCGTAACCAATTCTTCGGTGCCGGTAGATGTACTGGATATGCAGGAAATATCGATCGCCGTTCCGCAGGTAAACCTCAACCAGATGCTTAATTATGTAGCACCTTCATTTTCCTCAAATACACAAACAATTTCAGATGGGACAGATCACATTGATCCTGCATCTCTTAGAGGTTTAGGGCCAGATCAGGTACTGGTGCTAATTAATGGTAAAAGAAGGCATAACTCTTCTTTAATAAATGTGAACGGTACTTTTGGCCGCGGTAGTGTGGGAACCGACTTAAATGCTATTCCTGCTGCAGCAATTGGAAGGATAGAGGTGCTTCGGGATGGTGCTGCGGCACAGTACGGTTCAGATGCTATTGCGGGAGTTATCAATATCGTTTTAAAGGATGATGTGAATAAACTAAATTTTGATGTAACAACTGGGGCAAATTTTAGCGAAAATGCAAATGAACAAACCGGGGGCGTAGATGGTGAGACTGTAAATGTCGCAGCCAGCTATGGGATTGAACTGGGTGATAATGGAGGTTTTGTAAGCTTTGCAGGGGATTTTGATTACCGTGAAGATTATAATCGAATGAAAGAATGGGAAGGCAGCATTTTTAATGCCTATAATGCCATCGAAAGAATTGCTTCTAATGCAGGTGCAGATATTGCTAATCTTACCGATGAACAGATAAAGCAGTATGCGCAGAATGTATCTTATTTTGACTCCGGTTTACAGAGTGATATTGCTAATGCTGAGGACAGAACGGCGCTGCAATCCCTCCTGGGCGCGGACGTGACTGAAAATGAACTCGATGCACGCGGCCTTGTGCGTAGCGATTTTAATATGAGGGTAGGGCAGTCTGCACTTCGTGGGGGTAGGCTCTTTGCAAATATGTCCCTGCCTTTGGGCGATGCTGGAACCGAGTTATATTCCTTTGCTGGAATGAGTTCAAGAAAAGGAAATTCTGCCGGTTTCTATAGGTTACCCAACCAAAGTAGAACATTCACTCCTATTTATAATAATGGTTTCTTGCCTGAAATAAATTCCAAGATTAACGATAAATCCATTGCCGTAGGAATACGGGGTAAAGTTTCTGAATGGGATGTCGATTTTAGCAATACCTGGGGAAAGAATGAATTCCTTTATCTTATCTCGAATACTTCTAATGCTTCCCTGTTAAAGGCGAGTCCTACAAGCTTTGATGCGGGAGGATTTTCCTTTGCCCAGAATACTGCCAACCTGGATATATCGCAATTATATGAAGATATTTTTGAAGGGTTAAACATAGCATTTGGAGCAGAATATCGACTAGAAACTTATGAAATTGTAGCCGGTGAAAAAGCGTCGTATGAACAATATACCCAGAATGGAGATGTGGTGCTTCGTGCAGATCAAATGCCTTCTACAGATTTCTTCGGAAGCGCAAGACCTGGAGGCTCCCAGGTTTTTCCTGGATTTAGTCCTAAGAATGAACTTTCCAGGCAGCGAAGTAGTATCGCAGGATATTTTGATGTAGAAGCCGATCTTACCGAAGCTTTTCTGCTCACCTTCGCCACACGTTTTGAAGATTATTCAGATTTTGGTTCAACCATAAATTTTAAAGTTTCCTCAAGATATAAACTAACAGATAATATAAATATTAGAGGGGCGGCCAATACTGGCTTCCGTGCGCCTTCGCTTCATCAGTTGTATTTTAATTCTACTTCCACCATTTTCGATAATGCCGGAAATCCACAGGAAGTTGGAACTTTTTCAAATGATAGCAGGCCGGCACAATTACTGGGCATTCCGCAGCTTAAGGAGGAAACATCCAAAAGTATAAGCTTAGGTTTTGCGGCGAAGCTTCCTGAAGCTAATATGAGCTTAACTGTAGACGGATATTTTGTTGCCATTGATGATAGGATTGTGTATACGGGGCAGTTTCAGGGCCCCGGAACCGGAACCGAGCTGGACAATTTACTAGCTCAGGCTAATGCTACCGCGGCGTCATTTTTTGCCAACGCGATAGATACCGAATCTAAGGGTCTGGATATGGTGCTTACACACAATGCTTATTTCTCTGAAAATGTGCAGCTAAAATCTGATCTTGCCGCTACGCTTTCAAAAACTAAGCAGGTAGGAGGCATTAATGCTTCTCCACAGTTAGAACGTGCAGGACTGGTAGGAACGTATTTTCCAGAAGACAGCCGCATTTATCTTGAAGAAGCGGTGCCAAGAACAAAAGTGAACCTTACCAACAATCTTACGCTTAATAAACTTAATGTCTTCCTGAGAAATGTATATTTCGGCGAAGTAACTGAAGCAGTAACACGTTTGGAGGGTCAGCAGGTTTTTGGTTCCAAACTGGTAACCGATCTTTCGTTGGGATATCAGGCGACAGACGCAGTACGACTTACCATAGGTTCTAATAATATTTTCGATGTGTATCCCGATAGGGCAGAGGAGCAGTTTGAAAACCGCAGTAGCGGGAGATTTGACTGGTCTCGCCGTGCGCAACAGTTTGGAATTGGAGGACGCTTTCTTTTTGCAAGAGTAAGTCTTTCACTTTAAACTGAATAATTAAAAAAAGACTTTACAACTAACCCATCCCGATTCTTTCGGGATGGGTTAGTTTTTTGTTATAGCTACTTCAGAAATTTTCTGAATATATAATTAACTATTTTTGCAGAAATCTGCAAGTTTATGTACAAATCTCTTATACGGCCAGTTCTTTTTAAATTTGATCCAGAAAAAGTGCATTATTTCACTTTCGATTTTTTAAGAAAATTTTGTCAAATTCCTGGTATGCCATCAGTTTTGAGATCGAGATTTTCAGTAAATGATAAAAGGCTTGAGCGGGAAGTTTTCGGGTTAAAATTTAAAAACCCGGTTGGTCTTGCCGCTGGTTTTGATAAGGATGCCAAATTATTTAAAGAACTTTCGGCTTTAGGATTTGGGTTTATTGAAGTGGGCACGGTCACTCCCAAACCCCAGGCAGGAAATGAAAAGAAAAGATTGTTCAGGTTAAAAGCTGATGCCGCTATTATCAACCGAATGGGCTTTAATAACGAAGGTGTTGAAGCCATGGTGTCCAGATTAAAGAAAAATACGAATGTTTTAATTGGCGGTAATATTGGCAAAAATAAGCTCACTCCAAATGCTGAAGCGGTTAAGGATTATGTTTTCAGTTTTGACAAACTTTTTGAGTATGTAGATTATTTCGTGGTGAATGTAAGTTCACCAAACACACCCAATCTAAGGGAACTTCAGGATAAAGAACCTTTAAAAAATCTTTTGAATACACTTCAAAATAGAAATAGGGAGCATACAGCTCCCAAACCAATATTATTAAAAATCGCTCCAGACTTAACTGAAGATCAACTATTGGATATTATTGAGATTGTTCAGGAGACTAAGATAGCTGGGGTCATTGCTACAAATACCACCATTTCCAGAGAAGGATTAAAATCTGAAGCCAAAAATGAAATGGGCGGACTCAGCGGAAAGCCACTCACAAAAAGATCTACGGAAGTGATTCGGTTTTTATCTGAAAAAAGCAACAAATCTTTCCCCATTATTGGCGTGGGCGGAATACACACGGCCGAAGATGCTATTGAAAAATTGGAAGCCGGGGCAAGTCTGGTCCAGTTGTACACCGGTTTTATTTATGAAGGCCCGGCATTGATCAAAGCGATCAATAAAAAGATCCTGGAAAAAGGTTTATAAATTAATTAAAGTGAATGCTGGATCAAATCATTCCGTTTCTAACCGCATCAATAGTACTCACATTATCACCTGGGCCAGACATTATCTATGTTTTGGTACGCTCGATCGCTTACGGATCAAAACAGGGAATAATTACAGCATTAGGTTTAGTCTCCGGAATTTTAATTCACACGAGTTTGGTGGCTTTTGGAGTTTCGGTGATCATCCAGCAATCAGGTTCGATCTTTCTAATTATTAAAATTTTGGGAGCTTCCTATTTGCTCTACCTCGCGTATCAGGTTTATAAAAGCAACCCAAAAATTGTATTTTCTTCTGAAAAAGTAGGAGATAGGAGTTTAGTCCAGCTTTATAAACAGGGATTTATCATGAATGTTTTAAATCCTAAAGTCGGGATATTTTTTCTGGCCTTTTTCCCCGGATTTCTCTGGGATCCTGAGGCCAATACTATATTGCAATTCTATATTCTTGGGTTTTTATTTATGTTCCAGGCCCTAATAATTTTTAGCCTTGTGGCTATACTGGCGCATAAAATTTCTGCCTATATAAAATCGAATCAGAATGCGGGAATCTGGTTAAAATGGATGCAGGTGTGCGTTTTTGTACTAATTGCCATTCTTATACTTCTTTAATCTCAATAATTTCCCGATGCTTTTGCGTCGGGGTTTTCCTCTTCACCTCTCCTTTGGGAGAGATCGGAACTGCTTTTTCGCAGTTCTGGGTGAGGGGAAATATAAAATTCCGGTTTTTGCCCAGAGGCCAAAATAAAACCGGTGAAACCTGCCAGCCGGCAGGCTGGTACCCCTACGGCTTGCCCCGGGCCTGCCAGCCGCAGGCAGGGATAGTCGGTTTAAGAAATTTTTTATTAGGAAGTTTCAATTATTTATAGATTTCTATGATCCACTGTATATTTATTTTCAGGATATCGATTTATTATAAGGATTTATAGGATTCAAAATTTTGAAACAAGTCCATACTCAATTGCGCTGGAATGGCGTTATTTATCACTATTTGAAACTTTAAGGACAATCAAAAAATATTATCTTTGGGCGTATGGCGAAAGTAAAACTTATAGAGTGTCCCAGGGATGCGATGCAGGGGATCAAAGATTTTATTCCAACTAAGGAAAAAACGCAGTACATACAGTCGCTTTTAAGATGTGGCTTTGATACGATAGATTTTGGAAGTTTTGTTTCGCCAAAAGCAATTCCCCAAATGCAGGATACCTCGGAAGTGCTTGCGGGCCTGGATCTTTCCACTACCCAAAGTAAATTACTGGCTATTGTTGCCAATACACGTGGCGCTGAAGATGCCAGCCAGCATCCGGAAATTGATTATTTAGGTTATCCTTTTTCGATTTCAGAAAATTTCCAGATGCGGAATACCCATAAAACCATTGCCGAATCGGTTGAGGTTTTGCAGGAGATTTTAAATATTGCCGATAGTTCGAACAAAGAGGTCGTGGCATACTTATCTATGGGATTTGGAAATCCTTATGGAGATCCCTGGAATGTTGAGATCGTAGGGGAGTGGACGGAAAAACTTTCGGCTATGGGTGTAAAAATTTTATCATTATCAGACACCGTAGGATCTTCTACCCCGGATATTATTGAATATTTATTTGAGAATTTAATTCCCCAATATCCAAATATTGAATTTGGAGCCCATCTTCATACCACCCCAACCAAATGGCATGAGAAAATAAATGCTGCTTTTAAGGCCGGCTGCTTTCGCTTCGATGGAGCTATCCAGGGTTTTGGTGGTTGCCCCATGGCAAAAGATGAACTTACAGGGAATATGCCTTCAGAAAAAATGCTTTCCTATTTCAATACAGCTAATGCCGATTGTAATATCAAAATGACCAGTTTTGAATCGGCTTATAACGAGGCTTCAAAAATGTTTAAAGCTTATCATTAAATTCTTCTATAGCTCTTAAAAAAGCCATCGTAAAAAGTTATTTAAATTTATTCTAAATAATGTTGTGAAGTTTTAATTGTCGTTTTATATTTGCCGGCGAACATTATTTTTAATAAGTCTAAATAAGGAACATGAGAAATTTACTATATGTAGCAGCGGTCACCGCCACATTTTTTACATCTTGTTCATCTGATGATGATATAAATGAGATCGAAGAAAATGAAATTATAATTCCCGCAAATTATACTTTCGAAAGGGATGGGCAGTCTACCGTAGATTATAACGGACAAACTACCAGGCTACAAATGGCTGCTGAATTAAATGCAGCATTTACAGATTTTGACAATTCTTCGGAACAATTACTGCTGGATATGTTTTCAAACACGAATAATGCATTTTCAAATGAAGAGTTAAATGCTTCAGATAAAAGCATAAAATCGAAAATTGCCTCTTCAAATTTGTATTTTTCAACAAATACGGTTGAAAGCAATGAAATTAAGGCCGATTTCGAAGGTTTTATTTCAGAACAAATGACGACTGTGCTGCAGAATAAGGAAGAGGTTGCTGAAGCGGGAGTTGCCGGGCAAATTGCTTCCGGTTCCAGCGTTCGTTATGTAAATGAAAAAGGGTTGGAATTAAACCAGGCTTTTGCCAAGGGTTTAATTGGCGGTTTGCTGGCAGATCAAATTTTAAATAATTATCTCTCTACGGCAGTATTGGATGAAGGGGATAACCGTTCCAATAATGATGATACAATTACAGAAGACGGCCAGGTTTATACGACTATGGAGCACAAATGGGATGAGGCTTACGGTTACCTGGTTGGTGATCCATCCATTCCCGGAAACGATCCGTTTTCTATGTTAAACCAGAGTAACGATCGACTGTTGTTTAGTTATTTAGGGCAGGTAGATGCCGATGAGGATTTCGCGGGTATAGCCGCCGAAACTTTAGAAGCTTTTAAAGTAGGTCGGGCTGCAATTGTTGCCGGGGATTATGAGTTACGCGATGAGCAGGTTGCCATAATTCGAGAAAATCTTTCTACAGTGATCGCTGTAAGGGCGGTACATTATTTAATGGGCGGAAAAACGTCTCTGGCGGAAGGTGAATTTGGTTCAGCATTTCATGAACTTTCTGAAGGCTACGGATTTATTTACAGTTTAAGGTTTACAAATAATCCTGATAACGATATGCCTTACTTAGAAACTGAAAGCATCAATGCCATTAAATCTGCGCTGCTTGCCGGAAATGGTTTTTGGGATGTAACGCCGGAAACATTGGATAGTTCGGCTCAGGAAATTGCATCTGAATTTGGATTTACCGTAGCAGAAGCTGCAGAATAATATCATTCGCCAGGGTGGTTATTTATAACTCTGGCTTTTAACTCTTTATATATGATCAAATTTTCAAGAATATTACTACTAGTCACGATACTTTTCGCCGCCTGTTCTAAAGGGGATGATAGTCCTGGCGGAGATGATGGCGGTGAAACCCCAAATTCTTTTGACCGTGGAGCAATGTTGGCCAATTGGGCAGATGTTATTATCGTCCCGGCATATGCTGCATTTACTGAGCAAACAAATGAACTGCAACTGGCTTCTGAAAATTTCTCGGCAAATCCAACTTCAGAAAGTTTAATTTCTCTGCAGCAATCTTTCCGCGAAGCCTATAACGGCTTCGAGACAGTTTCCATGTTTGAAATTGGTAAAGCTGATGAATTGAATTATCGCAATTATTTGAATACGTATCCGGTAAATACTTCGTCTGTAGATAGTAAAATTGAAACGGGGAGTTATAATTTAGATTTGCCCTCTTCCTATACCGAGCAGGGTTTTCCCGCACTGGATTATTTGCTTTTTGGTTTGGGCTCTACAAATGAAGATATTTTGGAGTTTTATATCAGCGACACAAATTCAGAAGCTTATAAAAAATATTTGGTTGATGTAGCTTCCAGGATCAATAACCTTACTTCCCAGGTGAATGCTTCCTGGCAGGGAAATTATCGTGATACATTTGTTAACAATACGAGTTCGTCCAGCACCGGTTCTGTAGATCGTTTCACCAATGAATATGTGATGTATTTCGAAAAGATACTAAGATCGGGGAAAATAGGCTATCCTGCAGGCGCATTTACCGGCACGCCTTCACCTCAAAATGTGGAAGCTTTTTATGCCGAAGATCTTTCCAAAGAATTATATGAGACGGCATTAAACAGTTTTTACGATTTTTATCTGGGGAATTCGATTGTTGATACGGGAAACGGATCCAGTTTTAGCGATTATTTGCAATATCTGGATAGTATGAAAGATGACGCAGACCTGGATAAATTGATTAAAGATCAGTTTGCTGTTGTTTTTTCTAAAAGTGAGACCCTTAAATCCAGTTTAAAAGCACAGGTCGAAAATGATAATTCTTTGATGTTGTCAAATTTTGATGAATTGCAAAGGTTGGTTGTATTGCTAAAGGTAGATATGATGCAGGCTTTGTCTATTTCAGTAGATTATGTAGATTCAGATGGAGATTAGATGCATCTAAGCCTGAACAAATATTTAAATACTTACGAAGAAGCCGCCCCATTGGCGGTTTTTCGTTTGTTTTTTGGTTTAATGATGTTCGGGAGTATTCTGCGATTTTGGTCTAAAGGCTGGATCGAAAAACTCTATATTTTACCTAAATTTCACTTTTCTTATGCAGGCTTTGAATGGGTAAAGCCTTTAGGGAATTTCACTTATCTTATTTTTATAATTTGTGCGATCTCAGCACTACTGGTAGCAGTAGGATTTAAATATCGCCTGGCGATCATTACATTTTTCCTGAGTTTTACGTATATCGAACTCATGGATAAGACCACCTACCTCAATCATTACTATTTCATTAGCATCCTTAGTTTTTTAATGATCTTTTTACCTGCTGCGGTCTACTTCTCTTTTGATGCGAAAAAAGATACAAAAAAAGCTTTTCAGAAGGTTCCGAAGTGGACTATCGATTCCATCAAACTTTTGCTCAGTATTGTATATATTTATGCCGGCCTGGCCAAAATAAATTCCGACTGGCTTTTGCGGGCGATGCCCTTAAAAATATGGCTGCCTTCTAAATACGATCTGCCTTTTTTAGGGGATTTGATGCAACAGGACTGGATGCATTATTTTTTCAGTTGGAGCGGCATGCTTTACGATCTTTGTATTCCTTTTTTATTACTATGGAGAAAGACCCGATTTTTTGCATTTATCCTGGTGATCATATTTCATGTTTTAACCCGGGTGCTTTTCCCTATTGGGATGTTTCCTTATGTGATGATTGTAAGCGCGTTAATTTTCTTTAGTCCGCAGGTGCATCATCAAATTTTGGAAAAAATTTCCGTATGGTTTAAGATTAAAAAAGCCCAATTTGATAATCAGCGTTTGCTTTTTTATAAACCGAAAAAAAGAAAAATCCTTCACCTGGCGGTTTCAGCTTTTTTCGTGATCCAATTATTAATGCCCTGGCGATATTTGCTATATCCTGGGGAACTCTTCTGGACAGAGGAAGGATATCGATTTAGCTGGAGGGTGATGTTAATGGAAAAATCGGGTTATGCCCAGTTTAAAGTGATCGATGCAAAAACCGGCAATAGATTTTATGTTGATAATGCCGATTTTCTTACGCCTTTTCAGGAAAAGCAGATGAGTTTCCAACCAGATTTTATTATTCAGTATGCGCATTATCTTGCGGAATATTTTAGAAAAGACGGACACAAGAATATTGAAATTTACGTAGACAGCTACGTTGCCCTAAACGGGAGAAAAAGCACCCCTTATATTGATCCCGAAAAAAACCTTTTGGAATACACCAATTCTTTTAAACACAAAACATTCATTTTACCCTTCAACGATGAAATTAAAGGCCTTTAGTCTGTTTTTTTTAATAAGTTTTTTTGCCAATGCCCAATTTACTTTCAGCGGAAAAGTGATTTCGGCAGTAAATGGAAATCCCATTTCCAGGGCGGAGATATGGAATAAAACCACGGGTAAACTTACTATGGCCGATGAAAATGGGAATTTTCAAACTTCTGAATTATCAGAAGGCACTTATGTTTTTGCCATTTTTGGTTATGCATATGAAATTTTAGAATTGGAAGTTCAGTTAGATGAAGACTATGTTCAGGAGATTACATTACAACCCCTGGCAGAAAGCTTAAATGAAGTAGTTTTAAATAATCGAAGGGAACAAATTTTTGCTCTGCGGAGTCTGAGAAAAGTAGAAGGAACTGCCATTTACGCAGGGAAAAAAACGGAAGTGGTATTAATGGATAAAGTGACGGGCAACCTCGCTGCCAATAATGCACGTCAAATTTATAGCCAGGTAGTAGGTTTGAATATTTATGATAATGGAGACGCCGGATTGCAGCTGAATATAGGCGGGCGGGGATTGGATCCCAATCGAACCCAGAATTTCAATACGCGCCAGAACGGTTACGATATTTCCGCAGATGTTTTAGGTTATCCTGAAAGTTATTATACCCCTCCACCGGAAGCTTTGGAGGAAATCCAAGTAATTCGTGGTGCCGCTTCTCTGCAATACGGGACACAGTTTGGCGGGCTCATCAACTTTAAATTCAAAAAGCCGGTAAGGGATAAAAAGATAGAATTGGTCAGTCGGCAATCTGTAGGGTCCTATGATCTTTTTACCAGTTTCAATAGTCTAAGCGGGACTGTGGGCGATTTCAGTTATTACACTTACTATAATTATAAAGGAGGAAAAGGCTTCAGGCCCAATTCTGAATACAATTCTCATAATGCTTTTGTCCATTTAGGCTGGCAAATTTCAGATAAAACAAAATTAGCTTTTGAATATACTTTTTTAGATTATCTCGCGCAGCAACCCGGTGGTTTAACCGATGCCCAGTTTTATGAAGAACCAGATTTTAGTAACCGTAAAAGGAACTGGTTTGATGTGAACTGGAATTTATTTGCCCTGAAAATGGAACACGAGTTTTCCGAAAAGACAGATTTCAGCTTAAATATTTTTGGACTGGATGCATCCAGATCGGCTGTGGGGTTTAGGGAAAATAGGGTTTCCCAGGCAGATGATCCAACTGCTCCCCGGGAACTCCTGGTAGACGATTTTTCGAACTGGGGCGCAGAAGCAAGGATTCTTACACGCTATGATTTATTTAAAGGGGAATCGGTTTTATTGCTGGGTTCAAAATTTTATAATGCCCATAATTCGCAAAGACAGGGAGCAGGAAGTGCTAATTCCGGCCCCGATTTTAATTTTGCAGATAAACAATTTCCTAATTATTCCAGGCAGGCAGCTTTTGATTTCCCGAATAAAAACCTGGCTTTCTTTGGGGAGAATATTTTCAATTTAACCGAAAGGTTTTCAGTTACTCCCGGCTTTCGATATGAGTTTATCAAAACGGAAGCAGATGGGGCTTATGAGTTTATTATTCAGGATCTGGCGGGAAATGTTCTTTCCAATGAAACCATTGAAGATGATCGCAAGTTTGATCGAAACTTCTTATTGCTGGGGATTGGAAGTAGTTATGACCTTAATGCCTCCAATGAAATCTATGCCAATTTTTCCCAAAATTACCGTTCGGTCACCTTTAATGATATTCGGGTGATCAACCCGGTTTTCCAGGTAGACCCAAATATAAATGATGAAGAGGGTTTTACTTCAGATCTGGGGATTCGTGGAAGGTATAAAAGAATATTTTCCTATGACGCGAGTATTTTCGCTTTAAAATATAATGACAGGATAGGGGAGGTTTTAAAACCTGAAGTTCGTGAAAATACCAGTGGTGATCTACAGGAAACAGGAAGAATTGTACGTTTCCGCGGAAATATTGGAGATGCTTTTATATATGGCCTGGAAACTTTTGCCGACTGGAACCTTAAAAATACCTTTTTCGAGCAGGCTGAAGATTACAAACTGAATACTTTTATCAACGCGGCATTTACCAAATCTGAATATACCCGCTCTGAAGAAACGAACGTAGAGGGAAACGAGGTTGAATTTATTCCGGCAGTTAATTTAAAAGCTGGTTTAAATGCCGGCTATAAAAATTTGCTGGTAGCATTGCAATATTCTTATCTCTCGGAACAATTTACAGATGCTACCAATGCGCCACAAGATATAACTGATAATCAACGCGGGATTGAAGGGAGTATTCCGGCCTATGGAATTATGGATGTATCGGCTTCTTATTCTTTAGGGAAATTCAGGCTGGAAGCGGGAATTAATAACCTTTTAAATAATTCCTACTTCACCAGAAGGGCTACAGGATACCCGGGACCGGGTATCATTCCGGCACAGCCCATCACCTGGTACACAACTTTACAGATAAAAATCTAGCACGGTCAACATGGGAAAGATCAGAGAATGGGCGGCAGGATTAAAGAAAGAACTGGTGGTTGCCCATTTATTAAGCAAACATCCGGGAACACCATTTTCAGCAAAAATTATTTTGTTTGGTACGCTGGCTTATGCTTTGAGTCCTATAGACCTTATTCCAGATTTTATCCCGGTATTGGGATTATTAGATGATTTATTGATCATTCCTTTAGGGATTTATCTGGCTTTTAAATTGATACCGCCCCAAATCATTGCTGAATGCAGGGAAACTGCTAGAACATTTACCTGGAATAAGAAGAAGAATATCTGGGCAGCAGTTTTGATCCTGATATTCTGGATCAGTATTTTTGTGTTTGTCTACTTAAAATATTTCCGGGAAAAGATTTAAATCTTCAGTTTACCTTAAACTTGTTTCCGTGGAAATTCTCATTTATTAAGCTTACTTTTGCATGCAATTAAATCTTTAATTGCTATGACCGCACACGATTCTAAAATTCTTGGAGAAGGGCTCACTTATGACGACGTACTTCTTGTGCCTGCTTACTCTGATGTTCTACCCCGAGAAGTTAATATCCAGTCAAAATTTACCCGAAATATTACTATAAATGTGCCTATCGTTTCTGCAGCGATGGATACGGTGACCGAATCCCGTATGGCTATCGCCATGGCGCGGGAAGGTGGTATTGGTGTGCTTCATAAAAATATGAGCATTGAGGAACAGGCGCTAAAAGTTAGGAAAGTAAAACGTGCTGAAAGTGGGATGATCATAGATCCGGTAACTTTGCCCATTACCGCGAAAGTGAAAGATGCCAAGGCCAATATGAAGGAGCACAGCATTGGCGGAATTCCAATTGTTGATGAAGAAGGAAAGCTTCTTGGAATTGTTACGAACAGGGATCTAAGGTTCGAAAAAAATAATGAAAGGCCCATTGCCGAAGTAATGACTTCAGAAAATCTGGTTACCGTTTCTGAAGGGACCAGTCTGGAAGAGGCGGAAGGTATCCTTCAGGAAAATAAGATCGAGAAATTACCGGTGATCAATTCCGAAGAAAAGCTGGTTGGATTGATCACTTTTCGGGATATCACAAAGCTTACTCAAAAACCAAATGCAAATAAAGACAGCTACGGAAGACTTCGTGTAGCTGCAGCCGTTGGGGTTACTGCAGATGCAGTTTTGCGCGTGGAAGCTTTGGTAAATGCTGGTGTTGATGCCGTAATCATCGATACCGCGCATGGGCACACTAAAGGTGTCGTGGAAATTCTTAAAGAAGTAAAAAACAAATTTAGCGATCTGGATGTAGTTGTTGGGAATATCGCTACCGGCGAAGCAGCAAAATATTTAGTAGAAGCGGGCGCAGATGCCGTAAAGGTTGGAATTGGTCCAGGATCTATTTGTACCACACGAGTTGTGGCAGGAGTTGGTTTTCCTCAATTTTCAGCGGTTTTGGAAGTAGCTGCAGCCATAAAAGGCAGCGGAGTTCCGGTTATTGCCGATGGAGGAATTCGTTATACGGGAGATATTCCAAAAGCGATCGCTGCGGGAGCTGATACGGTGATGTTGGGATCTTTGCTGGCAGGAACAAAAGAATCTCCGGGAGAAACCATTATTTACGAAGGAAGAAAATTCAAGTCTTACCGTGGGATGGGTTCTGTGGAAGCTATGCAAAAAGGTAGTAAAGACAGGTATTTTCAGGATGTGGAAGATGATATTAAGAAACTGGTTCCGGAAGGAATTGTAGGCCGTGTCCCTTATAAGGGAGAGCTTGATGAAAGTATCCATCAGTTTGTTGGGGGATTAAAAGCCGGAATGGGTTATTGTGGCGCCAAAGACATTGCGACTTTACAGGAAAGTGGGAAATTTGTAAAGATCACCTCTTCGGGGATTCATGAAAGTCATCCTCACGATGTGACCATTACCAACGAATCACCAAATTATAGCAGATAAAAGGGGGTTGTCTAAAAAGCAGTATCGCCACCCTGGTTTCAGGGTCTCTAATACGTACCCAAATTAAAAAAACGTCATTGCGAGGAAACGAAGTGACCGAAGCAATCCCATGTAAAGACAAACAAGGAAGAGATCGCCACGCTGCGCTCGCGATGACGAATAAAACTAAAGCCTAACTTAAATAGTCATTCCGAACGAAGAGAGGAATCTCATGATCAATTAGCAATCCCCAATTTACCGAAATCCTGCTTGCACATTTCGACTCCGCTCAATGTGACAAGGAATTCCTCATTGCGAGACCCCTGAAAAAAATTATCTAGTATAGTGAATTGACGTATTTTTTAAAATATCTAATAAGAAACTGAAACAAGTTCAGTTTGACGAAAAAGTGACTTTTCAGCCAAGACTTTCCAATTTTTTAGTAAAAATATTAATTCTCTGTGGATTGCGCAGGCATTGGTTTTGCTGTGACACCTAATTCTTTCATTACTTTATCGGTAATATCATCTTCCGTTCTGGAGAAAGCCAGGGCATTTCCACCAGCGTGGAATATTTGTGTATAACCTTCAGCAGCGATTACCTTATTCATTGCTTCATCAATCCTCAAATATAGCGGGGAAGTCAGTTCATTTTTTTTCATCTGCATCATAACCGTCGCTTTTTGTCTGAAATTTTTAATGTCGTTTTCCAGTCCTATAAGTTTGGTTTCTTTTTCTTTTTTAGCTTGCTCTTCCATAGTTTCCAACGTGCTTTGATACTCCTTTACCAGAGTTTCATATTCGTTTATTGATGTTTCAAGCTGGGTTTGCAGTTCCTTGTTATACGTTTCCATACTTGTATTAATTTCTTCAGTTTCCGGCATTTGAGCAAGAATATATTCTGCGTCAATAGTTCCAATCTTACTTTGCGCGAATGCACTTAAAGAAATAAACAATACGAAAAGGCTAGTACCTAATTTTTTCATTTGGATAAATTTTTCGCAAATATAAGTGCCTCAATAGAATAATGACAGCTTAAATTTTAAAAATTTAGTCCTTTTTGTCTAATACACTTTTTCCATCTTCAGCAAATGCTTTAAAATCGGTCATAAATTCCCGCGATTGTTTTTTAAAAGCACCTGGCATGAGTGTGCCAATTAGTTTCATAAATCCGCTAAACTGAAATTGGCTGTGGGAGGTCCATTGAGTCGTTTTTTCATCAACTTTTTCAAAATGGTTTTGCTGAATGTTGTAAACACCGGCGGCTTTATAGGAAGCGTTGAATTCTTCAGGAAGGGTATTTTTCAAAATAGTTTCAGTCATCTCAATCTCCCTTTTATTTATTTTGAATTTCAACAGATTTTGGGAGCCTACTTCTCCTAAGGTCCCATTTAAAGGTTTCATGAAAATAAAACCTTTTTGCCAGTGCTTGAGATTTTTCGGCTCACTAAATTTTTCTATCACTTCCTCTCTGGGCAAATTTATAGTGATGCTCTCCTGGTATTTCATAATCTATTGAATTGAAGATACTTAAAGATACAGAGATTTTCTTAGCCATACTATAATTTACCACGATGCTTTTCGTTATCCCTTTAGCTTGCAGAACCTGAGAGAATTGTTATTTTTGCCCGATATTCAATTTGAACCTTCGGAAATTCTGAAGCTTTAAAATTGTTGTTCAAAATAGCTGTGTGAAGATTAAAGTATCATTTTTTGGGATTTTCTGCATTCTTTTCGGTTTGTTGTTTACCGCTTGTGGTTATTTTCGGCAGGAAGAAGATAGAAAGGCAATAGTTCGCGTGAACGATTCTTATTTATATGAAGAGGATATTCAGGCTTTAGTTAGTGAAGGAACTTCCCCAGAAGATAGCGCCATTATCGTTTCCAATTACATTACTCGTTGGGCCACGCAGCAATTATTCATAGACCGGGCAGAATTAAACCTTCCTGATGAAAAGCAGAAGGAGTTCGACGCACTGGTAAATAATTATCGAAACGAATTATATACCAACGCCTATACAGATGCGATCGTTTCCCGCAAGATCGATACTTCTTTAAATTCCCAGGAAATTGAAGAATATTATGAAGCCAATAAGGAAAACTTTATTCTGAATGAAGATCTGGTCAAACTGAGGTACATCAACCTGGCCCAGAATAACAACAATCTGGACGAAATAAAACGTAAATTTGTCCGGTTCAATGAAAAAGATCAGCAGGAATTGCAGAATATGGCGATTCAGTTTACAAACTATTCCATGAATGATACTGTTTGGGTGAAAACCAAAACAGTGTATGATAAGATTGGCCCACTTTCTGTTGAAGACAGGTCGAGATTACTTAAAAAATCGAATTACCTTGAATTGAAAGATTCATTGAACACTTATATGGTGTATATAAACGATATTTTAAGTCGAAATGATCAGGCTCCGCTTAATTATGCTTCGGCAACCATAAGGGAAATTCTGCTGAATAAAAGAAAGCAGAATCTTATAAAAGATTTAGAAACAGATATTACAAAAGATGCAATTAAAAATAATGAATTTGAAATCTTTAATTAAAACTTTCATTCTTAGCCTGGCTGTCTTAAGTACAGGTATTGGTTTTTCACAGGAAGTGATTGTGACCGATAGTACTTCGATCCAGCCTGATGAAGAATTATTAGTTGAAAATACGACCCAGGGAACTCAAAGAAGAAAGGTAGATGGGATCGCTGCGGTAGTTGGCGAATATATCATATTGGAAAGTGATATCGATATGGTGTACAAGGATATGCAAAGTCAGGGAATTTCTACGGAAAATGTGAGCGATTGCAATCTGGCGGGAAGTTTAATGGAAAACAAACTATATGCCCACCAGGCGATTCAGGATAGCATTATTGTAAAAGACGCCCAGGTAAACGGGCAGATAGATCAGCAAATACAGGGATTTATTCGTGAAGCTGGTGGAATGGAAAATCTTCTGAAATTTTATAATAAGGAAAGTGAAGCTGATTTGCGGGATGAACTTTTTAAAATAAACAAAGAGAGAATCCTTTCCCAGCAAATGCAGCAAAAAGTGATCGAAGCTATTGAAGTTACTCCGGAAGAAGTAAAACAATATTTTGACCAACTTGAAGAAAAGCCGGTTTTTGGAACTGAAGTGGAATTATCCCAAATCGTGGTAGAACCTGAAATTCCTGAGTCTGAAAAGAAAAAAGCGATCGATCGTTTAAATGAATTCAAGGCAGATATTCAGGAAAATGGGGCAAGCTTTGCGACAAAAGCGGTGTTGTATTCAGATGATGAGGTAACCGGGAAAGATGGCGGCAGAATTACACTGACCCGAAAAGATCCTTTTGTAAAAGAATTTAAGGATATGGCTTTTAGCTTACAGGAAGGTGAAATAAGTGCGCCATTTGAAACTGAATTTGGATATCACTTAATGCAGATTGATGAGATTCGTGGGCAAACCGTTTTAGTTCGACATATATTGATCATTCCAGATGTTACCAATAGTTCGTTGGCTGAAGCAAAAGCTGAAATTGATACACTGAGAAGTAAAATAATCAAAAACGAACTGGAATTTGCCGCTGCGGCACGGGAAGCTTCAGATGAAGAAGAAACCCGAAGTGAAGGAGGAAAACTCATAAATCCGCGAACCGGGGATACCAGGTTTGAACTGACCAAAATGGATCCGGCACTTTTCCGCCAGGTAGAAGGATTAAAAGAAGGCGAAGTTTCACAAATCCTAACCCAGCAAAGCCGAAATGGAAGACCTCAGTTTAAGATCATTAAATTGACCAAAAAGATCGAAGAACATAAAGCTGATTATGCGGTGGATTATTTGAAAATTAAGCAACTTGCTTTACGCGACAAACAATTAACCGCTATCGAAAAATGGCAAAAAGAGAAGATCGCTGATACGTATGTAAAAGTGAACGGAAAATATCGTGATTGCGAATATACCAGCAACTGGCTTAAAGATTAAGATTTATGGGGGACGTTGCACTGGTTGAAAAATTGGTAAAAAAACATGCTGAACTTAAAAGAGAGATCGCGAAGGTGATTGTTGGTCAGGATGCTGTGGTAGATCAAATCCTGCTTTCAATTTTTTCCGGTGGGCATTCTTTACTGATAGGAGTTCCCGGGCTGGCAAAAACCTTAATGGTGAACACGATCGCCCAGGCTTTGGGATTGGATTTTAAAAGAATTCAGTTCACCCCAGATTTGATGCCCAGCGATATCCTTGGTTCTGAAATTCTTGATGAGAACCGAAAATTCAAATTCATCAAAGGTCCCATTTTTACTAATATCTTATTGGCAGATGAGATTAACAGAACGCCGCCAAAAACTCAGGCTGCTTTGCTTGAAGCCATGCAGGAACGAGCTGTGACCGTTGCGGGACATCACTATAATCTAGATCTACCTTATTTCGTACTGGCCACACAAAACCCCATTGAACAGGAGGGAACCTATCCTTTACCCGAGGCGCAGTTAGACCGTTTTATGTTCGCCATTCACTTAGATTACCCAAGTTTCAAAGAGGAAGTGAATGTGGTAAAAACCACTACTTCAGATAAAGTAGAAACTATTCAGCCTTTATTTACTGCTACAGAAATTTCTGATATCCAGCATGTAATTAGACGAATTCCTGTACCAGACAATGTGGTGGAGTATGCGGTTACTTTGGTAAGTAAAACCAGACCTGGAGAGAAGGCAGGCGATCTT
This sequence comes from Gramella sp. AN32, assembly GCF_023718305.1. Taxonomy (GTDB): domain Bacteria; phylum Bacteroidota; class Bacteroidia; order Flavobacteriales; family Flavobacteriaceae; genus Christiangramia; species Christiangramia antarctica. Next base: position 33,117 of record NZ_QEYO01000019.1, on the reverse strand, counting down.
GTTAAAAATTATGTGGACTGGGGAGCAGGCCCACGAGCTTCGCAAAACCTTATTCTCGCTGCAAAAACACATGCCGCCGTTCATGGCAAATTTTCACCGGATATTGAAAATGTTCGAGCCGTTGCGATTGGAATTTTAAGGCATCGGATTATCAAAAACTATAAGGCAGAAGCTGAAGGTGTTACCGAGGAGCAGATTATTAGGGAATTATTTTAATAATTGATTTTTGGTAAAATATCGGTTTGCTGTCGCTTTAATTCCGTTCTTTTCACCTGTTGTATACCTCTTTCGAAGAAATAATCTTCTTCATCTTCAAAAAAACCAGTTCCGGAATTCATAATTTTATTTCCTAAAATTATCAAATTCTTATTCCTGATAGTAAATATTGAAAAAAAGATAATTATTGCTATAATTAATTTACTTTTTAGAAATTATTTCTATTAATTTTTGAGTATTACCTATAATTTTTAAAATCGGCCTAAAATTCTTATTTTTGCAAGACTTTTTAGAAACAAAATTTCAACTTATATGGCGTACGATATAGATATGATCAAGAAGGTTTATGACCAAATGGCAAATCGGGTAAATAAAGCCCGTGAAGTTGTTGGAAAACCTCTAACCCTTTCAGAAAAAATTCTTTATTCTCATCTTTGGGATGGCGAAGCAACTTCTGCTTATCGACGTGGAAAAGACTATGTAGAGTTTGCTCCAGACAGGATTGCCTGCCAGGATGCAACGGCACAAATGGCTTTACTACAATTTATGCAGGCTGGGAAGAAAAAAGTTGCTGTGCCTACTACGGTTCATTGTGATCACCTTATTCAGGCAAAAATGGGCGCTGCGATCGATTTACAGTCGGCCAATAAATCGAGTAGCGAGGTTTTCGATTTTCTGGAATCAGTATCTAATAAATACGGAATAGGTTTTTGGAAGCCCGGCGCGGGAATTATTCACCAGGTAGTGCTGGAAAATTATGCTTTTCCCGGAGGAATGATGATAGGAACCGATTCCCATACGGTAAATGCCGGTGGTCTGGGAATGGTCGCTATTGGAGTTGGTGGGGCAGATGCTGTGGATGTAATGGCCGGAATGGCCTGGGAACTAAAATTTCCTAAATTGATTGGAGTTAAATTAACCGGAAAACTTTCCGGGTGGACTTCCTCTAAAGATGTGATCTTAAAAGTGGCCGGAATTCTTACCGTTAAAGGTGGAACCGGTGCTATTATTGAATATTTTGGTGAAGGTGCGACTTCTATGTCCTGTACCGGGAAAGGGACGATTTGTAATATGGGTGCTGAAGTGGGGGCGACAACCTCCACTTTTGGGTATGACGATTCTATGGAACGTTACCTCAAGGCCACAAATCGTGCTGATGTTGCTGAAGCTGCCAATGCAGTAAGGGAACATTTAACCGGAGATGATGAAGTATATGCAAACCCGGAACAATATTTTGATGAAGTGATCGAGATCAATTTATCTGAATTAAAGCCTCACTTAAACGGTCCTTTTACGCCAGATCTTGCTACACCAATTTCTGAAATGGGAGTAAAGGCCAAAGAAAATGACTGGCCCATCAATGTAGACTGGGGTTTAATTGGGAGTTGTACCAATTCCTCTTATGAAGATTTAACCAGGGCTGCGTCTATAGCCAAGCAGGCTGTGGATAAAAAAATTAAAGCAAAATCAGATTTTGGGATCAATCCCGGGTCTGAAACTATTCGCTTTACCGCGCAAAGGGACGGTTTACTTCAGATTTTTGAAGATTTGGATGCGACTATTTTCACCAATGCCTGTGGGCCCTGTATTGGCCAATGGGATCGAAGTGACAGAAAAGGTGAAGAGAAAAATACCATTGTGCATTCCTTTAATAGGAACTTTAGTAAGCGAGCTGATGGTAATCCCAATACCCACGCGTTTGTAGGTTCTCCGGAAATGGTGGCTGCGATCGCGATTTCTGGAAGGCTGGATTTTGATCCAACCCGCGATAAACTCATCAATGAAGATGGGGAAGAAGTGATGCTGGAGGAACCAAAAGGAATTGAATTGCCACCAAAAGGTTTTGACGTGGAAGATGCAGGTTATCTTGCTCCAACGGAAGATGGCAGCAGTGTTGAGGTTAAAGTTGCAGAAGATAGCGAACGTTTGGAATTACTTACTCCATTTAAACCCTGGGATGGTGAAAACATAATGGGTGCAAAACTCTTAATAAAGGCCTGGGGTAAATGTACTACAGATCATATTTCTATGGCAGGACCATGGTTGCGATATAGAGGACATTTAGATAATATTTCGAATAACTGTCTTATTGGGGCTATCAATGCTTTCAATAAAAAAACGAATTTTGTAAAAAATCAATTGACCGGGGAATATGATGGTGTTCCCAAAGTTCAAAGGGCTTATAAAGCCGAGAATATACCTACAGTAGTTGTAGGCGACCATAACTATGGTGAAGGGTCTTCCCGAGAACATGCCGCGATGGAACCAAGATTTCTTGGGGTTAAGGTTGTTCTGGTAAAATCTTTCGCCAGGATTCATGAAACGAACCTGAAAAAACAGGGAATGTTAGGTATCACTTTTGCGAATGAAGATGATTATGATCTCATCCAGGAAGACGATACTTTCAACTTTATCGATCTTAAGGATTTTGCACCAGATAAGCCTTTAACCATTGAAATCGTTCATGCAGATGGTTCAAAGGATACTATTAAAGCGAATCATACTTATAACCTTCCGCAGATTGAATGGTATAGAAAAGGTTCCGCTTTAAATCTTATAAAAGAACAGAACGCAGCATAATTCTTTAAAGACTTATTTTAAAAATTAAACCCTGGAAATTAATCCAGGGTTTTTTTGTTAACCCTAATCCCCACTTTAAGGTTAACAACAAAAATAAGTTAATGTATATATTTTATATATTGGCCAATAAATATTTTTCAACCTTATTCTTTTGTAAAAGCAATACGTCGATTACCCGACTGGAGACACCCCGTATATAAATCGTTTTATAATATTTATTTACATTGTCCAGTTCCATTTTCTTAAATAAATCTTCGCGATCTTTTCTTAACATGTTGAATAAAACAAATTCCCCTTGAAAAAGGAAATTTAAGATATCATGGCCGTTTTTGTAGTAGGTACCTTTTTCTAAATTATTTATGAGGGCGATTAGCTGGATTTTTATTTCTTCTCTTATGGATATGCGTGAATCTAAGTCAGTTTTTTTTAAGTCATACTCAACGTTTTTAAATCTATTATTTAGTAGGGCATAATAAATTTTCAAAAGGTTTTGATTAGAAACGTGAAGCTGTAGTAGTCTCATGTACAGTTTCATTAGTATTGTTTTTGGTTGAAAACTAAACCTAACTAATCAAAAAAAAGTTATACATAGACCAATTATTGTTTAACCAAATTTTAACCACTATTCGGTGTTAATACCCAATAAATATTAGAAATACTTATAATGCTATATATTATAATAAAACCCGACTTTCGCCGGGCTTCATTGGTTATTTAATCCCTATTTTAAATAACCCTTTCTTAAATCTAATGCTAATTTAAAAGCATCTATCGCTCAAGGCTGCATACGAAGGAACGATTAACACGTAATTAACGGACTCTCATGCGCCTTTATAACCAAGAATAATAAAAATATGGTATATCCTTAAACAGTCCTAAAATTAGCTTTTGTCATGCTGACCCCGAAGCATCGGGATTTCAGCATCACATCCTGATTACCTGATGGAACCCTGAAACAAGTTAAGGTGACGTTAGATTAGGAAACTTTACGGACATTCAAATAAAATACTTGTGAATCTATTGAAGTTAATAGGAGGAATTCCAATTTGTAGGCGTACTTTAACAAAAGTTACTTTTTTCTACCTGCCATTAAACTACTAATATATAGATAGTTGAAATTAGAGGTGTAAACAAAGATGAAATGCACAAATGGGTTGGTGGAGCAAAATTAATAGGAACGATTTTGCATCGCATTTGTAGATTTAATCTGATAAATTCCCCGTATGCTTTTTGCATCGGGGCTTCCGCTTCACCTCTCCTTGGGAGATGTCAGAACTGCCCTTTTTTCGGCAGTTCGGGGTGAGGTAAAATACAAAAATTCCGCTTTTTGGCCCAGAGGCCAAAATGGAACCGGAGTAATACCCCTGCGGCTTGCCCCGGGTATAGTCGATTTCAAGAATTTTTTTTATGCTCAAAAAAATTTATCGGGCCACACAAGGGTTCAGGGAAGCATAGCTTCAAAACTACATTGTACACCTTCAAGAACATGGTATTGGTATTGGAAAAAATGACTGAGGGTTTAATAAATAGGCTTTAACACCAGCTTAACTCGCTACACCCTATATTAATAGCTTAATATCATTTCTAATTATAACTATGAAGTATTAATAAACTAAGCGTTTAATTTGCACCGAATAAATGAAAATCATGTACAGCCAGGAAGAAATTGGTAAACGAATTAAAGAATTAAGGCGTAAAAAAAATTTGTCACAAAGTCGAATTGCCGAAACATTGTTTATCTCCCAGGCCGCATATTCCCTCATAGAAAATGCCCAAAATGGTATTAGCGTGGAGCATATTATTAAATTGAGCAATCTTTATCAGGTTACCACCGATTATATCCTTAAGGGCCATAAAAATTTGATCACTATGAACCGGAAGAATGGATTCATTCCATTGGTGAATGTACATGCCCATGCAGGTTTTGTTAAAAATATTTCTGATGAATATTTTTCCAATATCGAAGATTGGTACCGTATCCCGGGCTTCGATCCTTCTAAAGATCAAAGCCTTTTTGAAGTAGACGGGGATAGTATGGCCCCAACCGTATTGGAAAAGGATATATTAATTTGCCAGCTTCATAAAAACCTGGAGAATATTCTTGATGGCTCTGCCGTTGTTGCTATTGTGGAAGGAAAAATAATGGTCAAGAGGATTCGGAAGCATAGTGATGGGCAATACCTAGTGTTGGAATCTGACAATGATAATCACGAACATCATAAACCCATGCTGGTAAAAAAGGCTGCCATTGGTAAAATTTGGATTATTCGTGGTAAACTTAGCAGCGGTTTGGTACCTTTTCATGAAATGGCCTCGAAGGGAAAAATCACTAGCCTGGAAGAAAATTTGGAAATGCTTAAAAAAGAGGTTTACCAAATGAACAAGAAACTTACCGCCCTAACTTCAAAAAGATAATCATACATTTACTTTCTTTGGATTGAAAATTAAGCAAAATGGACTTTTTAAAGAAAGAATGGACCAATATCCTCCTCATTGGGTTGCTGGTGATCATGGTGATACCCCAAACCCGCAAACCGGTACAAATTTTTTTTAACCGTATCGTAGCTTTCGCCCCAGGAATTACTTCAGAAGACGATCGCGATAAAATTGAAAACTATAACTGGGTTTTAGAAGATTCAGAAAAGAATAGGATAGAATTTAAAGATTATCAGGATAAAATTATTATCGTAAATTTTTGGGCAACCTGGTGCCCACCATGTATTGCAGAAATGCCCGACTTTGAAAAATTACATACAGATTATAAAGATAAAATAAACTTTTTCTTTGTTTCAAATGAAAGGCATCAAACAGTAGCAGAATTCTTTGAGAAAAATAATTATCATCTCCCCAATTATAAAATGCTAACGCAAGCTCCAAATCCTATGCAGGGAAATACACTGCCTACCACGTTTGTGATAGATAGAAATGGGTATATAATTGTGCAAAAAGTAGGATCGGCGAATTGGAATAGTGAAAGCTTTAGAAAGACTCTGGATAAGCTTATTGCCGAGGATTAAAGTTTATTAAAAAACGATTTCACAAACTGGGGATGATATAAACTAAACATGATCTTAATATCTTCAGATAAACCAGTCTCTTCATCCAGAAATCTAAAAATCTCCTGGATTGAATTTTTTGTATAGAATTTTTCAAATAGCTGTGCCCCAAGATCATTGCGTTTAGAGAGGACGTCTAAGAATATTTTGTCGTAAAATTGAAATTTTTTATCATAAAGATCTGTTGTAAGATTTACTCCTTTTTTGATGTTTTCAATGATCTGTTTGGTTTTTTTCTCTGTGTTTTTAAAAGAATATCCTGAAGATGCCTTAACCCAACCGCCCGCCGTTCCAATTTTTGTAACGTGCTTTGAATGATCTTTTTGAAAAGGATAGTCGGTCATGGGAATAACCCCGTATTCTGTTTCTTCAACCTGGTATTTCTTTATTTTTAAAATTTCAGAAATATATTTTTCCAGATATTCATCATAAATATCTTTTTCAGAAATGAATGGTGTAAAAAAGGTAAATTCTACCAATGCCTTAGTTGCAGTTATGGGTAAAACGTAGATAAATGATGTGGAATCTTCATGTCTAATTCTGTAATCCATCATGGTAAATTCCGAAGGCTCAAAAAAAGCATCTTCTGTTTTAATGCTCCAGCCCTTAAAATGCTGAAAGATTAAATTTATTTTGTTTGATATTTTTAAATTTTGGGGTGGTCTTGAATCGAAAAAATGTGTAGCAGTATACGTGTTATTTTTTCCAATTGCCGTTCGGGTAACAGGGTCTATTTTGAGGATTTCATCTGTTATAAAATATATTTCCGAAGTTTTCTCTAATTTTTCAGATGCATCCTTATAAAAATCCAGGCTACGCAGCATTTTGTAATTGTAGGGCTGTAAGTCTAGTTTTTTCTGAACATTTTCAGAAATAAATCTAGCCTTAGACCATTTTTGGTGAATAAGGGCATCCCAATCTCCCGATCCTTTCTCCCAGAAACACCAGGTTTTATCATTTTCAGCTTTATCTGAAGGATCTATAATGGCGATCTTTTTCCCTTTAAAGAATAGGTCTTCCTGAAGTCTTAAAGCCAATTGCAGGCCTGCCAAACCACCACCAACAATCACGTAGTAATAATCCGGGACAATCATAAGCCTGTTCTTTTCTATTTTCTGAAATACTTATAAGGTACCCACAGCATTCCGAAACATTCTCCATGCTCTTTTCCTAAATGCTTGTGGTGCATTTTATGGGCTCTTCTAATACCTTTGGCGTAGCGATTCTCTGCGTTCCTAAAAATCTTAAAACGCTGATGGATAAAAATGTCGTGAACGGTGAAATAGGTAATTCCGTACGCGAGAATTCCTAACCCAATGGGCAAACCTATCCAAACATCTTCATAACGCCATAAAAGAAAACATGCTATACTTACCAGGGCATAAAAAACGAAAAAAAGATCGTTTCTTTCCCACCAGCTACTATGGTCTTTTTTGTGATGATCTTTATGGAGTTTCCATAAAAATCCGTGCATAATATATTTATGGGTAAACCAAGCCATTCCTTCCATAAAAAGGAAAGTTCCCAGAAATACCACGATCCATAAGACAATATTCATTTTTCTGAGTTTTTAAATAAGGTTCAATCTATAAGAAACATAGGACTTTGCAAGTAAACCTGCCTTTTGATAATTTGGAACCCGAATCCTTTTATTCTTAATTTCAATAGATGGAACTGCTTTTAATTTTTGTAGTAATTTTTTATAGTAAATATACGCAGTATAAACACCAAATTTAGCTTCTACAGGTAAGTTTGCAATACCATGAAGCCCTTTTTTAAAATCTTCTTCTATTTCATCTATTATTTTAGCCTTATTGATCTCATCAAGTTTCGCCAGATTTACATTTGGGAAATAACTTCTGCTAAGATCTTCATAATCGGCTTTTAGATCACGTAAAAAATTTACTTTTTGAAAAGCGGAACCAAGGCTCATCGCCGATTCCTTCAATTCCTCATATCGTTTTTGATCGCCTTTCACAAAAACTTTTAAACACATAAGGCCAACAACATCAGCGCTTCCATAAATATATTTTCTAAACTCTTCCGTCGTTAAATAGTCAGATTTATGAATATCCAGGCGCATGCTATCCATAAAAGCCTGGTATTGTTCTTTCTCGATCCTATATTTATGAACAGTTTCCTGATAAGCGTTAAGAATTGGATTTAAGCTTATCTTTTTCTTTAGCGCTTTGTAAAGATCTATTTCAAAATCATTGAAAAGGCTTTCTTTATCGTAATCATGAAAAGAATCCACAATCTCATCAGCAAAACGTACGAAGCCGTAAATATTATAAATATCCTGCCTAATGGAAGGCGCCAGCATTTTCGTCGCTAATGAAAACGACGTGCTGTAGGAGTTGGTTACAATTTTACTGCAATCATGGGAAACTGCATCAAAAATACTTTTCATTTTTCTTTAATTATCCATCACTTATGAGATTCATCTTACTATGTAGAAGTGATTGTTTTTATTTTAATTATGTTGTCCTTTTCAATCAATCCCGCTACCAGTTTTCCTGAAATTAAGGAAGGTGGTACTCCCGGGCCGGGTACGGTTAACTGACCGGTAAAAAACAGATTTTCCACTTTCCTGCTTTTTAGTTTTGGTCTCAGGAAAGCGGTTTGAAAGAGTGTATTTGCCAGGCCATAGGCATTGCCCTTATAGGAGTTATATTCCTTTTTAAAGTCTTTTACACAAAAGGACTCTTTAAATATAATATTATTTTTTACTTGGTTGCCGGTAAGTTTTTCGAATCTATGTATGATCATTTCAAAATATTTTTCCCGTAATTCATTCGTATCCTCAAGATCTGGTGCTAGCGGAATTAAAAATATTCCGGCCTCGAAACCTTCAGGAGCACAGGTTTTATCAGTAATTGAAGGAAAACTTGCGTAAAACAAAGGATCTTCCGGCCATTTTGGATCATCGTAAATTTCTTTCGCATGCTTTTGAAAACTACTGTCAAAAAATAACGTATGATGTGCTACATTCTTTATTCGTTTATTAAAACCTACGTAAAAAAGCAGGGAAGAGGGTGCGAAAATTTTCTTTTTCCAGAAACTTTCTGAATACTGGCGTTCTTTTTCCTCTAAAAGCTGTTCGGAATGGTGATAGTCTGCACCGCTTAAGACAAGATCTGCAAATTCTTCCTTTCCGTTAAATCGAATTCCTTTGGCTTTACCATTTTCAGTGATAATTTTTTCAACTTCACAATTTAAATGAAATTGGACCCCAAGTGATTCGGCTAATGATTGCATTCCCCGAATCACTTCATACATTCCACCTTTTGGGTGCCAGGTCCCTAAGCCAAAATCTGCATAATTCATAAAACTATAAAATGCCGGGGTATCACTGGGTTTCGCGCCCAGAAATAAAACCGGAAATTCCAGAATACTTCGAAGTTTCTCATTTTTAAATTCTTTGCGAACGTCTGCACTAATATTTGTGAAAAATCTACCTATTCTAATAGCAGTATCTGGGGTTATTAATTCTAATGGTGAAACCCCGGGTCTATATACCAGATCTAAAATGGCGATCTTATAATTATCCTGTGCTTTTTTGATAAACTTCTGAAGTTTTTGAGAACTTCCTTTTTCCACCTTTTCAAAGTTCTTATAGATATCATCAAGCTTTCCCGGAATTTCCACAACTTCCCCATTTTGGAAATAAACCCAATAAGCCGGATCTAATTTTTCAAGTTGATAATAATCTGAAGTTTTTTTGTCGAAGTCGGCGAAAAATCGCTCAAAAACATCGGGCATCCAATACCAGGTAGGACCAATATCAAAAGTGAAACCTTGTTTTTTTAGTTGCCTCGCTCGTCCCCCAACCGTGCTGTTTTTTTCATAAACCCCTACCTCATAACCGGCTTTTGCCAAATAGCAAGAAGCTGCCAAAGCAGAAAATCCAGAGCCTATTATTAGAATTTTTTGTTTAGACATGCAATTTTAAAGTGAGTTTAAGAATAACTTTGGAGAATCGAAGACCTTGATATTTCTTGGTTGTTTCTGAACATCCAGATCCTTAGTTTTTTGACCAAACAAGTAGAGTTTATAGGGTTCCACCGCACATACTTCCTTTTGAAAATCTTCTATGAAATCTTCAACTTTATTACCATTTGGCGAAATCGTTAAATAACTCATGAAAACAATATTATTGTGGGTTTTAGTCAAATAATGAATATTATTTAAAGGTAAACTGGGACCAAGATAAATGGCCTTTTTTCCCGAAGCAAGAATTTCATAGTTTAAGTAGAGTATTCCTATATCATGAATTTCATTGTTAGGCAGGAAAAGGACGTACAAAGGATCTGCTACAAATTTTTCAGTATTAGATTTGACCTTTTCGATATTCAGATAGACTTTCTCTTTGATCAATTCAACTATATAATGCTCATGTATAGGTTTGATGGTATCGGTTTGCCAAAGTATTCCCACCTCGTTTAATAATGGGATGAAAATATCGTGGAAGATCTCCCGAAAGGTTTTGGCTTTTTCCAGCTTATTGTAGGTAGTATGAAATAACTTCTCGTCAAAATTCATCATGGCCAGTTTAAAGTCATTCTTGGCCCGGCTTTCAACGCTGGAAGAAGCAGAAATTCTTCCCACCATATTCTGAATTTCCATATTCTCCATTTTAGAGATCCTGGAAATTTTATAACCGTGTGAATTTAAAAAAGCTATGTTTAACAGTTTCTGGAGGTTTTCCCCGTCATAGGTACGAATGTTCGTATCGGTCCTTTCCGGTTCAAGGACATTATACCGTTTTTCCCAAATGCGAATAGTGTGTGCTTTTATCCCGCTTAGATTTTCAAGATCTTTAATGCTGAAATTTTGTTTAATGTGTTCCATGTAATCTCATAAGGGTTAAACAAAACTAAATAAAAATAAAGTACTATTTCTTTAGGTTGTGTTAAATTGTTTAATATTTTTTCATAAATGATAAACAAAATAAGAAATAGTCTTTTCCATATTAATTATATCAAATTATTGTAATTTTTCGTTTCAAATAATACTTATGAAAAACCTACACCTTCTCGTTGCATTTTTATTTGCGTTCCATTCGTTAAGCCTACACGCACAACAAGCTCCAGCCTTAGATCACATTAAAAAAGAGGAATTAAAAGAAGACCTTTTTTACCTTGCCAGTGACGAAATGCGAGGTAGGAGGGCAGGCACTTTGGATGAATTAAAGGCAGCAGTCTGGATGGCAAAGCGTGCGAATGAGGCAGGTCTGGAACCCGCAGGGGATGATGGAACTTATTTTCAGTTTTTTGATCTACATAGAAAAGTAGTGGATCCTAAAAGTGAACTTAGCTTATCTGGGAAAAAATTGGAATTATGGAAGGATGTATGGCAGGTTACTCCTTTACCCACCAGAATCGACGATGAAATAGTATGGCTTAACAGTTATAAGGATACCATTGAAAATATTAGCAACAAGATAGTAGCGATGAAATTGATGCCACCTTCAAAGATCCCGGAAGAAGGAATGAGCCTTTGGGTCTATCGTTATGCCTTATCTGCTTTAAGAGAGCAAAGTACCATTCTTAAGGAGAAAGGTGCCAAAGCTGTTCTTCTGGTGGCCGATTCTACTGCTTCATCCCAGATTGGATTTTTTGGACATGGGCTCGAAGAAGGAAAGTATAGTTTGATTTCGGAAATAGAAAATGATAGTATTGGTGTATTTCTCCTGGCTGAAAAATTTGAAAAAATTTTACAGGAGGAAAATGTAAATTTTAAAGCTGATGTTCAGGTAAATGAATTCACCTATCCTTCAGCAAATGTAATAGCCAAGGCGCCGGGCACCGCTGCTCAATTAAAAAATGAATATGTATTGTTTAGCGCACATCACGATCACGATGGGATAGGTGAATCTGTTGATAATGATTCTATTTGGAACGGCGCCGATGATAATGCTTCAGTAAGTGTTGCCATTCTTGCTATTGGTAGGGCATGGGTGAAAAAACCGGGAAAGAGAAGCGCCTTGTTCGTATGGCATGGAGCCGAGGAAAGAGGGCTTATGGGTTCACGCCATTTTGCTGAAAATGCTACTGTAGAAAAAAATAATATTATTGCAGTGTTGAATGGCGATATGATAGGAAGGAATGAAAACGGTAAAGCGGCCTTGCTGGGTTCTATCGCCCCACATCGTAACTCTGTAGACCTTGTGGAAATGGCCATGAAGGCGAATGAGGAAATTACCCATTTCGAGGTGGATACATCGTGGGACGAGGAAAGTCATCCGGAATTCTGGTATTTTAGAAGCGATCATTTACCTTATGCCAGGACCAACATTCCATCTATTTTCTTTACCACCCTGCTACATCCCGATTACCACACTCCAGATGATGAAGCTGAAGACATTGATCTGGATAAACTTACCAAAATGACGAAATGGATGTATGCAACCGGCTGGAAAATTTCTGAAAATATTGAAAAGCCTCGTTTAGAAAAATAGGGTAAAAATTCCTATCCTTAAATTCTCCAAATTAAACATAACAACTAAAAATTAGTATTAGACAGTATGATCCCACCCCAATTAATTTTCAGCCACTCATGGTAAATAAGAACACCTCTTTATCATCTGTAGGTCATTATATTTTATATGCTTTAAGCAGTATTTTAATTGTGATGAGCTTGCTATCACTCCTTTATGATATTCCCAAATGGTATCTGAAAATTCTGGATTTTCCCAGGTTACAATATTTAATCGTGGGTATCCTTTTTATAGTATTGCTTCTCATCTTCCGGAGGAAATGGAATAAGCCTTTTATTTTTTTGTTAGTTGGGTTACTTTCAGTTATCGCCATCCAAACCAGATTTTTATTTCCTTATATATTTGGGAGCGTAGTGGTGCCACAAGCCAATTACGCGGAAAAAGACTCTGTTGATAAGGTGAGCATAATGATCGCGAACATTCTGATTAAAAATCGTACTTCTAAGGAGCTAAGAGAGATCATAAACAAAAGCAATCCTGATATGATCCTTGCCATGGAAGTTGATGCCTGGTGGATCGAACAGCTTGGCTTTCTAGAAAAAAAATATCCACACTCAATAAAATATCCCACCAACAATGCCTATGGAATGGCGCTTTACTCGAAATTGAAATTAGAAAATTCTGAAATTCTTTTTCTCAACCATTCTGAAGTGCCTGCCTTTAAAGCGAAGGTGCTTTTAGAATCAGGCAAAAACTTTAACTTTTATGGGGTGCATCCCGTGGCGCCATTTCCCAGCGACAAATATCCTGAGAATATTGGGGATGCAAACGGAGATGGGACTCAGGAGGAAGTGGCGCTATTGAAAGTTGGCGATATGGTTGCAAAAGACGAGAAGCCTACCATTGTTGCAGGAGATTTTAATGATGTTGCCTGGTCACAAACTTCCAGGTTATTTGGTGAAAATGGTAATTTAAAAGATGTTAGGATTGGTCGCGGACTTCATAATACTTTTAATGCGAAATCCTGGATCATGCGTTGGCCCTTAGATCATTATTATGTTTCTGATAAGATTTCTGTAGTAAAATTTAAAAGAATGGAAGATTTCAATTCAGATCATTTTCCCATGTTTGCCGAATTTGTCATTAAGTAAATAACTTTCGACTTCATATAATCCTCACTGATCTTAATAATTGTTGTGTTTGAGTAAAAAAAAGAATTTTAAAACCAATGAAATGTGCCTTTAGCAAACAATTGCATTAGTACCCGGAATGGGACTTGAACCTGCCAGCGGCAGGCAGGCCCACACGCTTATTTCATTTTCCTTAAAATATCCTTAGCTATTCCAGATTTCCAGTATTTCTCCCTATTCCTGGCGATTATGCGATTATCGCATTTTTCTGTAAAAATAAGTTTAAACGGGGCATATGGTTTTGTAGTCTTTTCCAATCCTTTATTGTGCCGCTCGATTCGAGCCTTCAAATTACTGGTAAGACCTACATAGATATAATTTCTATTTACACTGGAGATCGCATAAACTATAAACATGTTAGATAAGAATAGTACCCGGAATGGGACTTGAACCTGCCTGCGGCAGGCAGGCCCACACGCTTATTTCATTTTCCTTAAAATATCCTTGCCTATTCCAGATTTCCAGTATTTCTCCCTATTCCTGGCGATTATGCGATTATCGCATTTTTCTGTAAAAATGAGTTTAAACGGGGCATATGGTTTTGTAGTCTTTTCCAATCCTTTATTGTGCCGCTCGATTCGAGCCTTCAAATTACTGGTAAGACCTACATAGATATAATTTCTATTTACACTGGAGATCGCATAAACTATAAACATGTTAGATAAGAATAGTACCCGGAATGGGACTTGAACCCACACGCCCTAATGGACACATGGCCCTCAACCATGCCTGTCTACCAATTCCAGCACCCGGGTGAATGGTTGTTGTGATCTTTCACAAGCTGGTCCAGAGGAATCGAGAGTATTTCCCGACAGTGATCTAAAAAGAAAAGATCAAAAAAGTGATCTGGCTGGGGCCTTCCTTCGACTTCACCTTCGTTCCGCTCAGGATAAACTTCTCGCCCATTAAAATTTAGATCAAAAAAGTGATCTGGCTGGGGCTCGAACCCAGGACCCTCTCCTTAAAAGGGAGATGCTCTACCAACTGAGCTACCAGATCTTAAACAATACGTATATGAACAAAAGAGTGATCTGGCTGGGGCTTCCTTCGACTTCACATTCGTTTCGCTCAGCCCCGAAACTTCGGGGTTCTCGCCCCTTAAAATTCAGATCAATAAAGTGATCTGGCTGGGGCTCGAACCCAGGACCCTCTCCTTAAAAGGGAGATGCTCTACCAACTGAGCTACCAGATCAAAAAAAGCATCCGACTTTTGCGAATGCGGGTGCAAATATACATGCATTAATTTATTTTTCAAGGCTAAAGTGCTATATTTTTGCCATAGTTTTGTCTATGAAAAAATTGAAGTATTCTTAATATTAGAATTCAAATTTTAAAAATTAATTTAAACTCCTCATTCATAATTACTTTATGAAATTATTTTTAACAGGATATATGGGATCTGGCAAATCTCTCATTGGAAAAAAACTTTCCGAAAAGCTTAAAATACCCTTTCAGGATTTAGATTTTTTGATCGAGAAGGAGGCAAAAAAAACTATTTCCCAGATTTTTGCTGAAAGTGGGGAGATCTATTTTAGAAAACTGGAAAGAGAAATACTAAAGGGAGTTTTAAATTCAGAAGCCGATCAAATTATTGCACTTGGTGGCGGTACTCCCTGTTACTACGATAATATGGAATTGATCAATGCCTTTACTAATAGCTCCAGTTTTTATTTAAAATTGAGTGTGGAAAATCTTACTCGAAGACTTTTGAAGGAAAAGGACCACCGGCCCATGATCAGCCATTTAAATTCCCAGAAGGAACTAGATGAATTCGTTCGTAAACATTTATTTGAACGTTCCTTTTATTACAATCAAAGCAAAAATGTGATTGATTGTAACCATAAATCACCTGAAGAAATTGTGGATTTGATCCTTCAGAAATTAGGATAACTCTACACGATCTTTTCCCTTTTCAAAAATTACATTTACGGTTTCGCTTAATGAAGTTGAAAGCGACAAGCCTTTAAAATCGGCCTTTACAGGATATTTTTTATGGTTGCGATCTACCAGGACAGCAGTTTTAAATTGTTTTAGGGGAACTTCCAGGAAATGTCTAACCCCATAAATTAGGGTTGTGCCGCTATTTAAAACGTCATCTACCAGTATTAAGGATTTATTGGTATACTCATCTGCCTTTAGTGAAGTACTAATATTATTGAGAGGATTCTTTTTATTGATTTCCACTTTACAAAGTTGCGTTTTTAGCGGAGAGATTTTTTTAATTTCCTCTTCTAATTTCCTGGCAAGTTCGTAGCCGTTTTCAACGATCCCGGCAATGATAATTTCAGATTCTGATAGATTGCTTTCATAAATCTGGTAAGCGATTCGTTTAATTTTATGCTGAATTTGTTCTGAATCAAGAATGGGCGTTTTATCCATAGCTTATTTTTTACCAAAGATGAAGAATAATTCCCTACCCGCTCTTGGGGCGATTGAATTATAGCATTCTTCAAATTTTAAAATTTCATAATAGGGGCTAAAATACATCAAATATTCCTCTTTATTTCCCCCAAATGGCGGCCCATGCTTACCAAATTCGGTGTTAAATAAGACTCCGGCAAGTTTGCCCTGTTGCTTTAATAATTCTGAAGATTTTCGGGCATAGTCAGGGCGTAAGGCTGGATCGATTGCACAGAAAAAAGTTTGTTCCAGGATGAGGTCAAAATCATCATCTAAATCAAAAAAATCTCCAGGGATCAATTGGTCATCTGGAAATTCAGGAAGTCTGCTTTTTAAATTCTGTAAAGGTTTTTCAGCGATATCAATTAGAAAAACATTTTCAAATCCATTGCGGAATAAATATTCAGTTTCGTAGGAGTTCCCGCCGCCGGGAATGAGGATCTTAATTTCCTTATTCTTCAATTGATAGATATACTCTTGAATGGGCGGGCTTACCTGCCCAATATCCCAGCCGGTATCACCAGATTTGTATCGTTTTTCCCAGAAACTTTTATTTTTCATTCTCTGGATCCTTAGGAGTATCAAACCAGTCATCGATATCGCGGCGGTCTTTTTTGGTAGGTCGCCCCACACCTTTTTTTCGGTAATAATCTTTTGAATACTTCAGCAAATCAAGTTTTTCAAAAGCCTCCTTCGGCGTCTTATCGATGATATAGATATTCACCAGTTTCGCCCCTACACGACTTGGCGGGATATCCAGAATTCCAATTTGATAATTTATTTGATTCTTTCTAACCGTTAATTCCTCCTTGGGAAAAACTTCTTTTGAAGGCTTCACTATATCATTGCCAATCCTCACTTTTCCCTGCTTGCAGGCAGTTGTGGCGAGACTTCTGGTTTTAAAATAGCGCACACACCATAAAAATTTGTCGACTCTCATAATTTCAGTCGTAAATCCACGTTCATAATTCAGCAAAAATACAAGATTATTGTATCTTGCGCCTCCAAAATAAATTTCTAATGAGATTAAACAAAATATTGAGCATTTTCCTTTTGGCGATGCTTGTTTTTTCATGTAATAAGGATGATGATGCCGGAGTAGAAATTATTCCTCCTCGAGATAGAGGGGAACAGGCCATCGAAGATGATCAGGCTTTGATCGCTTACCTTTCCACACATTTTTATAATTATGAAGAATTTGCCAGTCCTGCAGAGGATTTTGATTACCTGGTAAGATTTGATACGATTGCTGGGGACAATTCAGATAAAACGCCCATTATCGATTCAGAAGATCTTATAACGAAAACCGTTAATTATGAGGGGGTAGATCAGCAATTATATGTTTTAAAAGTTAGTGAAGGTGACGGGCCTTCACCAAAATATACAGATTCGGTTTTTGTAGGTTATGAAGGAGTTACGTTGAAAGATGTAACTTTTGATAGTAATACCCAAACGCCTATCTGGTTCAATCTTTCAGGTTACCAGGCTTATAATCAGAATGGAACCGTAGGCCTGACAGGAACGGTTATTAAAGGTTTTTCCGAAGGTTTGGAAGAATTCAACGCCGGAACAGGCTTTGAAGTTCTCCCTGATAATACCATAAAATGGAATAATGATTTTGGTGTTGGCGCTATATTCATGCCTTCAGGATTGGGGTATTTTTCAGCAACCAGAACCAATATTCCGGCATATTCACCTATTATTTTTTCCGTTAGTTTATATAGGGTCAATGAGGCCGATCATGATCGCGACGGCATCCCTTCGTATTTGGAAGATATTAATGGCGACGGAGATGTTTTCGATGATGATACCGACGGAGATGGTTTAAGCAATCACTCAGATAGTGATGATGATGGTGATGGAACTTTAACCCGTGATGAAATTGAAATAAATGCAGATGGAACGATCAATTTTATTGATTCCAATTCCGATGGTATTCCGGACTATCTGGACCCCGATGTTTTTAAAGGATAAGGAAGAAAAAAAGCCGCGAAATTCGCGGCTTTTTTATGCTTAAATTCTACTATCTTAGAAATCATAGGCAACACTAAATATCCATTGTGAGGGTCTCGAATCTACAGAGAACCTTTCCTGAGCAATTTCATTCAAGCCAAAGGCAGTGTTTTCTGTAAAGGCGCCTTCATATCGAACGTCAAATCCCAGTTTGCCTAGATTTAAACCCGCACCTAACTGGTAACCTACACTAATATCATTTTCAACTTCGCCAATACTTAAATTAGACTTCTCCAGTTCATTTTTTAGAATATATTGAAAAGAAGGCCCGGCCTTAATATTTAAAGGTCCCAAAACATTAATCCCTAATAAGATTGGCGCATCTAATTTCTGAAGTGAATATTCAAAATCTGAATATTCAGTATTTAATTTAGTATAAACCAATTCCGGCTGAAGAAAAATTCCCAAAACCTGGAACTGAGCGAAAAGACCGGCATGGTAACCTGCTTTTTCTTTTCCGCTGAAAGAACTTAAAAAATCGCCTGAAGCATCGCTAAATGTTTCATAATCACCGGTAGCTCCATAATTGAGCCCGCCTTTAAGACCGAATTTTGTTTCCTGAGCCGTCATCCCGATGGCTGTGAAAAACATCGTAATAATTAGAATTTTTTTCATAATGTTCGTTTAAGTTGAGAAAACTATAACGCAGCTAACGTGCCAAATATTCTGAGGAAAATTGAAAAACCCTCTCAAATATTGGTATTGAGAGGGTTGGGAAAGTATTATTTTTTAAAAACTATTTTCTTTTGACCACTTTTTTAGCAGCTTTTATAATGGCATCAGCATTTAAACCGTATTTCTCCATAAGCTGCTCCGGAGTGCCGCTTTCTCCAAAAGTATCCTGAGTGGCAACAAACTCCTGTGGCGCAGGATGGCTCAGTGATAAAGTCCGCGCAACACTTTCACCTAAACCGCCTAAATAATTATGTTCTTCACAGGTTACCACACAACCGGTCTTTTTTACTGAATCTATAATCGCCTTTTCGTCCAGGGGTTTGATGGTATGGATGTTTATTACTTCAGCGCTAATTCCTTCATCATTCAACTGAACTGCTGCCTGGATCGCCTCCCAAACCAAATGGCCGGTTGCGATAATGGTCACATCTGTTCCCTCGTATAATTGTACCGCCTTACCAATTTCGAATTTTTGATCTTCCGCAGTGAAATTAGCCACTTTAGGCCTCCCGAATCGTAAGTAAACGGGGCCTTCATGCTCAGCGATAGCAATGGTCGCTGCTTTGGTTTGGTTGTAATCACACGTATTGATCACGGTCATTCCCGGCAACATCTTCATCAAACCGATATCTTCAAGAATTTGATGGGTGGCGCCATCTTCTCCTAAAGTCACCCCGGAATGGGAAGCACATATTTTCACATTTTTATTTGAATACGCAACACTTTGACGAATTTGGTCATAAACCCTTCCTGTTGCGAAATTTGCGAAAGTTCCCGCAAATGGAATTTTACCTCCAATCGTTAACCCGGCAGACATACCAATCATATTGGCTTCAGCAATACCCACCTGGAAAAATCGTTCAGGATTCTCATCTATAAAATCCTGCATTTTTAGGGAGCCAATTAAATCTGCACATAAAGCGACCACATTAGGATTGCTTCGTCCCAATTCAGTTAATCCGTCGCCAAAACCTGAACGTGTATCTTTTTTACCTGTATCTGTATATTTTTTCATAATATAATTTCGGTTTTAGTAATCACCCAGAGTTTCGGGATTTTGTGAAAGTGCGGTTTCCAATTGTTCATCATTTGGAGCTTTACCATGCCATGCGTGCGTATGCATCATAAAATCTACCCCGTGGCCCATAATGGTATGCAAAAGTATCACTACAGGTTTTCCTTTGCCGGTAAGTGTTTTGGCATGTTTCAATCCGTCTATAACCTTTTGCAGATCATTTCCTTCTTCAACTTCCATCACTTCCCATCCAAAAGCTTCAAATTTGGCCCTTAAATTTCCCAGCGGGAGAACAGTTTCCGTACTCCCGTCAATCTGCTGCCCATTAAGATCTATGGTGGAGATGATATTATCTACATTATTTCCTGCAGCATACATGATCGCTTCCCAATTCTGGCCTTCCTGTAATTCGCCATCACCATGAAGTGTGTAAACAAGTTTGGAATCGCCATTCAGTTTTTTTGCCTGGGCGGCACCTAAGGCGACACTCATTCCCTGGCCTAATGATCCTGAAGCCACACGAATTCCGGGAAGCCCTTCATGGGTAGTTGGATGTCCCTGTAAACGTGAATTAATAAGTCGAAATGTGCTTAATTCCTCTACGGGGAAATAACCAGTTCTGGCCAGTACACTGTAGAAAACCGGAGAAATATGTCCATTAGAAAGGAAGAAAATATCTTCATTTTCACCATCCATATTAAATTCAGGATTATGATCCATGATCTCTTTATACAGTGCTGTAAAAAATTCTGTACAGCCTAGAGATCCCCCGGGATGCCCGGAATTAACCTTATGGACCTGCCTTAAAATATCCCGGCGAACCTGGGTGGCGAAATCTTTTAATTCTTCAATGTTTGCCATTTTGATTTTATTGTTTTGCACAAAAATACTTTTTTCAAAAGGTTTCTCAAAAGCAGAGCCTTGCAGTTATTAACTTTTTCGTGGTTTTAACTAACAATATCAACTAAGATCTAATTCATCATTTGAAATATACTTCTGTATCTTTGCGCCGATTTAAAAGAGATATGAAATTTGAACTTTTAGCTACCGATCCCGGTAGCAGTGCCAGAGCAGGAAGTATTACTACAGATCACGGAACCATAGAAACACCTATTTTTATGCCTGTGGGGACCGTAGCTTCGGTAAAAGGTGTTCACCAAAGAGAACTAAAGGAAGATATAAATCCTGATATTATTTTAGGAAATACCTATCATCTGTATTTAAGGCCCCAAACCGAAATTTTAAAAAAAGCCGGCGGCCTTCATAAATTTATGAATTGGGACCGTAATATTCTTACAGATAGTGGTGGTTATCAGGTGTATTCACTTTCAGACCGTAGAAAGATAAAAGAAGAGGGTGTAAAGTTCAAATCCCATATAGATGGCTCGTATCATACTTTTACTCCTGAAAATGTTATGGAAATTCAGCGGGACATCGGGGCAGATATCATCATGGCATTCGACGAATGCACGCCTTATCCCTGTGACTATAAATACGCTAAACGTTCCATGCACATGACGCACCGTTGGCTGGACCGGTGCATTAGTCATTTTGAAAAAACCCCTGCTTTGTATGGTTATGAGCAAACCTTATTTCCAATAGTTCAGGGGAGCACTTACAAAGATCTGCGGAAACAATCTGCAGAATATATTGCGAACGCCGGAGCTGAAGGGAATGCGATTGGTGGACTTTCTGTTGGGGAACCTGCGGAAGAAATGTATGCCATGACTGAAGTGGTTACGGCAATACTTCCCAAGGAGAAGCCACGTTATCTAATGGGCGTGGGAACTCCCATCAATATTTTGGAAAATATCGCCCTGGGAATTGATATGTTCGATTGTGTGATGCCGACAAGAAACGGTAGAAATGGGATGTTGTTTACTTCTCATGGCACCATCAATATTAAAAACAAGAAATGGGAGGATGATTTTTCCCCGATTGATGAAGCTGGTCTCACCTTTGTGGATTCTGAATATTCCAAGGCCTATGTTCGACATTTGTTCACGGTGAACGAAATGCTTGGCAGGCAAATTGCAACCATCCATAACCTTGGATTTTATCTCTGGTTGGTAAGGGAAGCCAGAAAACATATCTTAGCCGGGGATTTTGCCGACTGGAAAAGCAAGATGGTCAAACAAATGGATAAGCGATTATAATTTCGGAAATTGAAAATATTAGACTGGTACATACTTAAACGATACCTGGGCACTTTTTTCATGATGCTCCTCCTGTTTATTCCTATTGGAATTACCGTGAATTTGGCCGAGAAGATCGATAAGATATTAGAAAATCAGGTTCCATTTATAGAGGTTGCGAATTATTACCTCGATTTTACCATTTATTTCGCCAATCTCTTATTTCCTATTTTCCTTTTTCTATCAGTTATTTGGTTTACTTCCAAACTGGCCATGAATACCGAGATCATCGCTATTTTAAGTAGTGGCGTATCATTTTACAGGTTTTTAAGGCCTTATTTGATAGGCGCGAGTATTGTTTGTGTCCTGGCCTTGATTTTAGCCATGTATTTGGCGCCAAGCGCGAGTCGTGGTTTTAATGAGTTTAAATATCAGTATTTAAAGAAAGGTCAGGAGGTACAGGAAACCAATGATGTTTACAGGCAGATCAATGATAACGAATACATTTATGCCAGTCATTTTCAGCCCAAATCCAAAACCGCCAGGAATTTTACCCTAGAGCATTTCGAGGGAAATCAATTGAAGTTTAAGATTAGTGCATCCACGTTGAAGTTTAATGAGCAGGATTCTACATATACTTTGACCAGGGTGGATAAGAGGATAGTAGGCGCGGATAATGACGACATCCCATCTGTTCAAAAACTAGATACTATTTTACCTTTCGAATTTGATGAATTGACCCCGGAATCTTATATCGCGGAAACCTTGAACTTTACAGATCTCAATGAATTTATAGAGAAAGAGAAGAGAAGGGGAAGTGGTAATATTAATAGATATTTAGTGGTTGCATATAAACGTTTCAGTATACCAATTTCAGCATTTATCCTTACCATTATTGCCGTAGCCGTTGCATCGTTCAAGAGAAGGGGTGGAATGGGGCTAAATCTTGCGGTAGGGATTACCCTGGCGTTCATATTTATCTTCTTCGATAAAGTCTTTGGAACCATGGCCGAGCAATCTACATTCTCACCCTTAATCGCGGTTTGGTTTCCCAATATAGTTTTTGGAGTCTTGGCTGTTGTGCTGCTTATCAGGGCGAAAAGATAAAATTTTCTGCTTTCCTAAAAATTAAAATCCTCAACCGAACTCATCCTATTTAAGTTCTTATATTTGTAAGCTATTAAATATGTAAAACCTGTATGGAGTATTTAGATTTTGAACAACCCATAAAAGAACTTGAAGATCAATTTACCAAAGCCTGCAATATTGGAGAGGAAAGTGACGTAGATGTTACCGCAACCTGTAAGCAAATCGAAAAGAAGCTTATTGCAAAAAAGAAAGAGATTTACCAAAATTTAACTCCGTGGCAACGGGTTCAAATTTCAAGGCATCCCAACAGGCCATATACGTTAGATTACATAAATGCTTTATGTGGCGATACTTTTCTTGAGCTTCACGGGGACAGGAATGTAAAGGATGATAAGGCGATGATTGGAGGTTTGGGAAAGATCGATGACCAGAGTTTTATGTTTGTTGGTCAGCAAAAAGGTTATAATACCAAAACCCGTCAATTCCGAAATTTTGGAATGGCAAATCCAGAAGGTTACCGTAAGGCTTTGCGCCTAATGAAATCTGCTGAAAAATTTAATATTCCTGTAGTATGTCTTGTAGACACTCCCGGGGCTTATCCAGGCCTTGAAGCTGAAGAACGAGGGCAGGGTGAGGCGATTGCTAGAAACATTATGGAAATGACCCGCTTAAAAGTGCCGATTATCGTGGTCATTATTGGAGAAGGCGCAAGCGGTGGAGCTTTAGGTATAGGTGTGGGGGATAAAGTAATGATGTTGGAAAATACCTGGTATTCTGTAATATCCCCGGAAAGCTGCTCTTCTATTCTTTGGAGAAGCTGGGAGTATAAAGAAATTGCTGCGGAAGCATTAAAGCTTACCGCACCAGATATGAAGAAACAAAAATTGATTGATGAAATCATTAAAGAACCCGTTGGAGGCGCGCATAGTAACCGGAATGAGACTTTTGATACAGTAAAAAAGGCAATTACACAAGCCTTCGAAGAACTTAAAAACTTATCAGCATCAGAACGTGTAGAAAAAAGGATGAATAAATATTTAGACATGGGAGTGTTTAAAAGTTAATTCCAATAGCTATACAAGTTGAGCGAAATTCCGGGAAAATAATCTCGGTTTTTTTTTGTTTATTAACAGAGAAATGAACTTGTTAACAATGCGATTGTTCATTACCTGTGGATGAACTAGCACTCGTTTTCTTAAGAATGTCTTAACAATTTTTTTACTTTCGTAACTATGGAAAAAATGACAGCCCCTCAGAACGTGACCTACAGAAAATCCAATGTCGTTAGCCTGGAAAAAGGAAAAATTCCACCACAAGCAGTTGATTTAGAAGAAGTTGTTCTTGGGGCAATGATGATTGATAAAAAAGGTGTGGATGAAATTATTGATATTTTGCAGCCTGAAGCGTTTTATAAAAACTCCCATAACCTTATCTATGACGCTATTAAAAAACTGTTCGATAGCTCTGAGGCGATTGACTTATTAACTGTTTCTAACCAATTAAAGAAAGACGGGAATTTTGATAAAGTAGGGGGGGACTATACGCTCATCCAGTTAACCCAAAAAGTTTCCAGTTCTGCCCATATTGAATTCCATGCGCGAATTATTCTTCAGAAGTATATCCAGCGAAGTCTTATAAGAATTTCAAATGAAATCATCGAGGAAGCTTACGATGAAGGTGTGGATGTTTTCGATCTTCTGGATAACGCGGAAGCAAAGCTATATGAAGTAACTCAGGGAAATATTAAACGATCTACGGAAACTGCGCAGAGTTTAGTGATTCAGGCGAAGAAAAAAATTCAGGAGATTTCGAATAAAGAAGGGCTTAGCGGAGTCCCTTCAGGATTTGAGAAAGTTGATGCCCTTACTTCCGGTTGGCAACCTTCAGATTTAATTATTGTGGCAGCGCGTCCAGGTATGGGTAAAACCGCCTTAACCCTTTCCATGGCGAGAAATATTGCCGTAGATCAGGGAATCCCGGTGGCTTTTTTCTCTTTAGAGATGTCTTCAGTGCAGTTGATCACTCGTTTAATTTCTTCTGAAACCGGATTGTCTTCAGAAAAGCTTAGAACGGGAAAATTAGAACAACACGAATGGGAACAATTGAATGTGAAAGTAAAAGATCTTGAAAAAGCGCCACTTTTTATTGATGATACGCCTTCCCTTTCTATTTTTGACCTTCGGGCAAAGGCAAGACGACTCGCATCTCAACATGGTATTCGTTTGATCGTTATTGATTATTTACAATTAATGACCGCCGGGGGAAGTCAGAAAGGAGGGAATCGTGAACAGGAAATTTCCACAATTTCTCGTAACCTTAAAGCCCTGGCCAAGGAACTTGGAGTGCCCGTAATTGCACTTTCCCAGCTTTCTCGTGCTGTTGAAACCCGGGGTGGAAGTAAAAGGCCATTACTTTCCGACCTTAGGGAATCTGGAGCGATCGAGCAGGATGCCGATATTGTTTCTTTTATCTACCGTCCTGAATATTATAAAATTGAAGAATGGGATGATGAAGAAAGGACACCCACCCAAGGCCAAGCCGAACTGATAGTTGCGAAACACAGAAATGGTGGTTTAGAGAATATCAGGTTAAAATTTATTGGAGAACTCGGTAAATTTGATAATTTACAGGACTTTAGTTTTCCATCAGAAATTCCATCAAGCATGAACAGTCGCAGCGATGATAATGATTTTGGTAATTTTAATTTACCAAATCCATCGGCAGATCAGGCTTTTGGAAGTTCTTTGAACAACGATCTCGACGATGATGATAACGATGTCCCATTTTAATCCAATATTTTTAAGAGAAATTTATTTCAAGATATTTACGTGCAGCATATCCAAATCCAAAATGGTTGTGCTGTTTTTTTTGGTTTTTATCTTACCACTTAAATCTATTGCCTCCAATATTCTAATTCCAATGGATGCTGAAGGCCAGAGCAACCACCTTAAGGCATACGGAATTGTTTATTATGCATTGGAAAACCAGTTGGAAGTGAAATGGCTTTTGAATTACAGGGGTGGCGCATTTTTAATTTCAGATGTGGAAGCTTTAAAAAAGGAATGTCAGATTCGCGGAGTCGATTTTGAAGTGATCAGCGATCAAATGTCATTCTCGATATTGGAAGATATTAGCAGTCCCTCGCAAAATATGGAAGCTGTAGCCTTAGAAAAAGCCCCGAAAATTGCCGTTTATAGTCCTCGCGGAAATAAACCCTGGGATGATGCCGTAACCATGGCGCTCACCTATGCTGAAATTCCTTATACTACTATTTACGATGAGGAAGTGTTGAATGATGCTTTATTACTTTATGACTGGTTGCATTTGCATCACGAAGATTTTACCGGGCAGTATGGTAAATTTTACGCGGCTTTTAGAACCTATCCCTGGTATATTCAGGATAAAAAAGATGCTGAAGCATTGGCTTCGAAATTGGGATATAGCAAAGTTTCTGAAGAGAAGCTGGATGTCGCCATCAAGATTCGAAATTATGTAATTGGGGGAGGTTTTATGTTTGCCATGTGCAGCGCTACCGATAGTTTTGATATTGCCCTTGCCGCTGAAGGTGTTGATATTGCTGAGCCTATGTTCGATGGCGATCCAAGTGAACCCGGCTATCAGGCAAAAATTGACTACAACGCCACCTTTGCTTTTACCAATTTTGAACTGGAAAGAAATCCCATGGTGTATGAATTTTCAAATATAGATATGACCTCGAAAAGGAATATCGATAAGGAAAGTGATTATTTTACTTTGATGGATTATTCCGCGAAATGGGATGTGGTGCCAACCATGCTTACTCAAAATCATACAAGACTGGTCAAGGGATTTATGGGGCAAACCACAAGTTACGATCCGGAATTGATCAAACCCGGGACTTTAATTATGGGGGAAAGTAAACTAAATGCTGAAGCTCGTTATATTCACGGTATTAAGGGCAAGGGTTTTTTTACTTTTTATGGCGGTCATGATCCCGAAGATTATACGCACCGGGTTGGCGATCCTAAAACGGAACTTGAATTGCACCCGAATTCTCCCGGATATCGATTGATCCTGAATAATGTATTATTCCCAGCTGCCAGGAAAAAAGAGCAAAAAACCTAAGCTGTGAAAATTTTTCAAAAGGAAATTCAGCTTAAACCAAGAAATAGAGGCTTTCACTTGGTAACTGGAGAAATTACTTCTCAATTCCCCGATTTTAGCCAATTAAAGACAGGTTTCCTTCAGGTATTCATCAAACATACATCGGCTGGGCTGGCACTTAATGAAAATGCAGATCCTACGGTAAGGGATGATTTTGAAAGTCATTTTAATAAAATGGTACCTGAAAATCAATCTTACTATAAACACACCTTAGAAGGTTCAGATGATATGCCGGCACATATTAAATCGGTACTCTGTGGTTCATCGGTTTCCATCCCAATTACAAACGGGAAATTGAATTTAGGAACCTGGCAGGGAATTTATTTGTGTGAATTCAGAAATCGTGGAGGTTCGAGAAGTTTAGTCATTACAGCTTTTGGCGAAGTTTCAAACTAATGGGATTTAAAATTATCACGATGATGGGATACTTTCTGAATGTTGATTTTACGCTGCCGCTGGAAAATCCGGTTTTAAAGTTTCTTATCATTCTTTTAATTATCCTCTTTATTCCGATCCTGTTTAATCGTATAAAGGTGCCATCCATTTTGGGTCTTATCTTAGCCGGAGCTATCATTGGGCCGCATGCTTTAAATTTATTACAACGGGACAGTGGAATAATTCTATCGGGTACTGCAGGACTATTGTATATTATGTTCCTGGCGGGCCTGGAGGTTGATATGGGCGACTTTAAAAAGAATAGATTGAAGAGTATTGTCTTTGGTCTATACACTTTTACGATTCCAATGATTTTTGGAGTTTTGGTGGGATTGTACATTTTGAAGTTTTCCCTAATAACTTCCACATTACTGGCAAGTATGTTCGCGTCGCATACCTTGATCGCCTACCCCATAATTAGAAAATTAGGGATCACTAGAAATCTTGCAGTTACTATTACAGTTGGCGGCACGATCATAACAGATACGCTGGCCTTGCTGGTGTTGGCAGTTATTGTGGGAATGACCAGGGGAGAAATAGATTCCGGGTTTTGGCTAAGATTAGGGGTGCAGGTGCTGCTTTTTGGTTTCACCGTACTGTTTATTTTCCCGGTCATCGCACGATGGTTTTTTAAAAGGCTAGAGGATAACGTTGCTCAGTTTATCTTTGTTTTGGTCATGGTTTTTTTGGCCTCATTCCTGGCTGAAGTTGCGGGCATTGAAGGAATAATTGGAGCTTTCCTGGCAGGACTTTCCCTTAATGGATTAATTCCCAGAAGTTCCATTTTAATGAATAGGGTAGAATTTGTGGGGAATGCTATTTTTATTCCTTTTTTCCTGATAGGAATAGGAATGCTCATTGATTATCAATTGTTCTTTGAAGATTTTGATACCCTTAAAGTTGGGGGTATTATGATCGTTGTGGCCACCATTTCAAAATATATCGCAGCACTACTTACGCAAAAAACATTCAATTTCTCAAAATCTGAGGCACAGGTGATATTTGGTTTGAGCAACGCACAAGCTGCGGCAACCCTTGCTGCAGTATTGATTGGTTATAATATTATACTTGGGGAAACTTCAGATGGAGAACCCGTAAGATTGTTAAATGAGAATGTGCTTAACGGGACGATATTAATGATACTCGTAACCTGTACGATAGCTACTTTTTCAGCATCAAAAGGTGCAAAAGCAATTCTCATCGCTGGAAGCAATTCTATTTCTACAGAAAATTTCAAATTGGTAGAGCGCATATTAATTGCTTTCAAAAATATCAATAATGTTGAAGAATTAGTGAATCTGGCAATTTTGCTCAAATCCAACATCACAACAGATCTTTACGGGCTTAGTGTGCTTAATAGTAAAATGGCAGGTGAAGAGGAGGAAAAGTACTCCAGGCGGCTATTAAGTCATGCTTCTGAAGTGGCAATTTCCAGCGATAATCACCTGAATGAAATTCTAAGATATGATTCAAATTTCACCAATGGAATACTAGGTGCAATCAGGGAAAACCAAATTACCGATGTTTTTCTGGGCTTACATGTTAAGCAAAAATTATCTGATTCCTTTCTTGGGGATTTAACTGAAGGTGTACTCAGTAAAATAAGAGCTAACACCTTTGTGTATAAATCATTTCAGCCTTTAAGTACCATTAAAAGACATTTAGTTTTCCTACCGGAGACCGTGGAGAATGAAACCGGTTTTCCTTCTTTGATAAACAGAATCTGGCAACTCGGTCGTAATTCGGGAGCAAGTTTAATGTTTTATGCTAGTGATAAATGTTTGGACATTTTGAAACAGGTAAATTCTGAATTTCCCGTTAAAATAGAATTTCAATCAACGAAACAATTTGAAAAAATTGAAAATGTTATTTTAGAATTAAGAAAAGATGATAATCTTATTTTCGTCCAAAAGAGTAAAAAAAATGGAGCAGCTTTTCGAAAAACAGAAATGTTCTCAAAAACCTTTAATGCTTTAAAACAGAATAGTTTTATCCTTTCCTATTTATATAGTGATGACTCAGTCGGTTTTAATGGAAATAATCTTATGAATGCGTCACTTATTGAACCGGTTCAGAAGTTTGATGAGGTCTTACGGCAAATAATTGCACGTTTTAAAAGATCTGATCATTAAAAATAAAAAAACCGGATCTGTAAAGACCCGGTTTTGATAAGAGAGTGTAATTATTATTTATTTTACTTTTTCAACAATAGCTTGAAAAGCTTCCGGGTGATTCATCGCCAAATCTGCAAGAACTTTTCTGTTAAGTCCAATTCCTCCGGTTTTTAGTTTTCCCATAAATTGTGAGTAAGACATTCCATTCATTCTGGCTGCCGCATTAATACGTACGATCCATAGTGAGCGGAAGTTACGCTTTTTAGCTTTACGGTCTCTGTATGCATAAAGCATAGCTTTATCAACCGCATTTTTTGCAACTGTCCAAACGTTTTTACGACGTCCAAAATATCCTTTTGCTTGTTTTAAAACTTTTTTTCTACGTGCTCTTTTCGCAACGCTGTTTACTGATCTTGGCATAAATTTGTTTTTTTTTGTAGCAGGCGATCCAATTAATTTGAATTCTTTTATTGGCCCGACTCCATGGTTAAATAATTAGTTAAAACCTCAAGTGCTTCAAATTACTTTAAACGTAATTGAAGTTTGACATTCTTCACATCAGCTTCATGTACTAAAGTGCTGTGAGTTAAAGCTAACTTACGTTTTTTAGACTTCTTTGTTAAGATATGACTTTTGTAAGCGTGCTTTCTTTTAATCTTTCCAGTACCTGTTAGCTTAAATCGCTTTTTAGCACTGGACTTTGTTTTCATTTTAGGCATTACTATCCTTTTTTATAAATTAACTCTCTTATTCTCTTTGTATCTGTAATAATGGATCCTACTCCTTATTAGAGGAAAGGCCTTATTTAGATTTCTTGGTTGGGGATAAAAACATGGTCATACGTTTACCCTCCAATTTAGGCATTTGCTCAACTTTTCCACATTCTTCAAGATCCTGAGCAAGTCTTAAAAGCAAAATTTCACCTTTATCCTTGAATACAATAGATCTTCCTTTAAAGAATACAAAAGCTTTAAGTTTTGCACCATCCTTTAAAAATTTCTCAGCATTACGTTTTTTGAATTCGTAATCATGATCATCTGTATTGGGGCCAAACCGAATTTCCTTTACAACCACCTTACTGGCTTTGGCTTTCATGGCTTTTTCCCGTTTCTTTTGTTCGTAAAGAAACTTCTTATAATCCATTACCTTAACTACCGGCGGTTTTGCGTTGGGAGAAATCTCCACAAGATCAAGCTCCTGTTCTTTTGCCATGGCCAGAGCTTCTTTGATTGGATAAACATCCATTTCTACATTCTCACCAACAAGACGTACTTCGTCCGCTTTAATCTTTTCATTGATTCGGTGCTGGTCTTCCTGTTGTCTGCCGAATCTATTCGGTTTTTTTCTTCTTATTGCTATGACTAATAATTTTAATTAAACTTCTGTTTTAAAAGGCTTTAAGGTACTGTTGATTTCTGTATTTATCAAATTAGCAAATTCTTCAACCTGCATAGTTCCCAGATCACCTTCGCTGTGTCTACGAACAGAAACCGTACCATCTTGTGCCTCTTGCTCTCCAACGATCAACATAAAAGGGTATTTGTTCATTTCAGCCTCCCTTATTTTCTTGCCAATCGTTTCGTTGCGATGATCCACAAGGGCGCGAATTTCGTATTTTTCAAGCAAACTTAAAACTTTTTGTGAGTATTTTTCATATTTCTCACTGAGCGATAAGATGATAGCCTGTTCAGGCATTAGCCACAAAGGAAAGTTTCCTCCGGTATGTTCTAACAGGATCGCTACAAATCGCTCCATACTTCCAAAAGGAGCACGGTGAATCATGACAGGAGTGTGTGACTCATTGTCACTACCTTTATAACTAAGCTCAAATCGCTGGGGTAAATTATAATCTACCTGTATGGTTCCAAGTTGCCATTGTCTTCCTAAAGCATCCTTTACCATAAAGTCCAATTTGGGGCCGTAAAAAGCGGCTTCACCTGTTTCAACTTTATAATTCAGGCCCTTTTCTTCAGCTGCGGAAATAATTGCATTTTCAGCCTTCTCCCATACATCATCAGATCCTATATATTTATCCTTATTATCCGGATCTCTTAGGGAAACCTGTGTAATAAAATCTTCAAATCCTAAAGATTGGAATACATATAAAGTAAGATCGATTACGTTTTTAAATTCCTGATCCAATTGATCTGGTGTACAGAAAATATGCGCATCATCCTGTGTAAATCCACGAACCCTGGTCAATCCATGTAATTCCCCACTTTGCTCGTATCTATACACTGTTCCGAATTCAGCAAACCGCTTCGGAAGATCGCGATAACTCCATGAAGATGCATTGAACATTTCACAGTGATGCGGGCAGTTCATTGGTTTCAGCATAAATTCTTCTCCTTCATTGGGAGTTTTAATAGGCTGAAAGCTATCCTCGCCATATTTGGCAAAATGACCTGAAGTCACATAAAGTTCTTTCAAAGCGATATGTGGGCTCACCACCATTTCATAACCTGCCTGCTTTTGTGCTTTTTTTAGAAAGTTTTCAAGCCTCTCCCTTAACGCAGCTCCTTTCGGTAACCATAAAGGTAAACCCTGGCCAACCTTTTGAGAGAAAGTGAATAATTCCAGTTCCTTACCTAGTTTTCTATGGTCCCTGCGTTTTGCTTCTTCCAGTAATTCGAGATATTCTTTTAAATCTTTTTGCTTCGGAAATGAAATTCCATAAACCCTGGTAAGCTGCGGATTTTTTTCATCACCCCTCCAGTAAGCACCTGCAACACTGGTAAGCTTCACAGCTTTAATAATGCCGGTATTGGGGATATGCCCCCCGCGACATAAATCTGTAAAAGTTGAATGATCACAAAATGTAATTTCGCCATCCCTCAGGTTTTCGATCAATTCAACTTTAAAATCATTGTTTTCTTTTTTATAAAAATCCAAAGCATCTTGCTTGGAAACCTCTCGTAACTGAAAATTATGTTTTCCGCGGGATATTTCCAGTATCTTATCTTCAATTTGTTTGAAGTCATTTTCTGAAATTTTCTGTTCGCCGAAATCTATATCATAATAAAAACCACGTTCGATGGCAGGTCCTATCGTTAATTTCACTCCCGGGTACAATTCCTGAATGGCCTGCGCCATCACATGTGAAGAAGAGTGCCAGAACGCTTTTTTGCCTTCGTCATCATTCCAGGTAAAGAGAACAAGATTACCATCAACATTTAATGGGGTGGTGGTTTCTACTGTGGAATCATTGAATTTAGCTGAAATTACATTTCTCGCCAGCCCTTCACTAATACTTTTGGCTACCTCCATGGGAGTAGTTCCTTTTTCAAATTCTTTAATACTGCCATCGGGCAGGGTAATCTTGATCATAACTGGAATTTAATTGAAGTCGCAAAGATAAGAGGTTGATTTTGGTTGTACAATAAGATATACATTATATAATAGGTAAAGAGTACCATTTGTGTGATGGCTTGACGATATATTTTTAGAATATTTTCGGGTGATTGGTTTGTGAATCAATCACTTGAATTTATTCCTCAAAAAAACATTAAAAAAGGGGAGGAATAATTTGGTTGGAGGGGAAGGGGGGTGTTATATTTGCCCCCGCTAAGCGAGTAAGGCGATGTTCATTGGGTTGTTGTGGAAAGGTTTTGGAAAAG
>NZ_QEYO01000018.1 GCF_023718305.1 Gramella sp. AN32 | reverse complement strand
CCAAATCGCTGAATAGCAACCCCACAATTTAGACCAATCCCCATAGTAGACAATCGGTAAACAACCGGTTCAGTCAACACTGCGTTCATGTTGGGCCGTACCGGCCACACGAACGCTTAGTTATTGTAGCCAGTTTTTATTTATTTTGTTCAATTATCTTATCTGCTAAACCACTTAATTTTTGATGTATTTCTGGTCCAGATACATTTGTTATTATGAATACTCCTGTCTTCGTTTCTGGTATTGTTGTCAACCAACTTGAAGTTCCAAATGCTCCGCCATTTTGAAATATTTTTGTTGGCTTATCTCCATTTTTAAAAATTTGCCAAAACAGTCCGTTTTCAAAATCTCCATATTTGCCATTTAATAATTCCTGATGTGAGATTTTAACCAGCGGATTATCCGATTCTAATTGAAAACGTAGATACTTTATCATATCATCAAGGGTAGAAATCATTCCGCCCTCGGCTTGTAATTCTTTCTCAACTCTTGCAGGCATCTCAATTCCGTTGGCATTTAAACCTTTGGCAAGAAATGGTCTGTTTTCTTTTGAAATTCCAACATAGGTGTTGTCCATTTTTAGTGGTGTAAGAATATAAGTTTTCATTAAGTCCTCGTACGGCCTTTCATATATTCGTTCAAGGCAATAAGCCAATAAATTCGCTCCTGCGTTTGAATAACTAAATTTATGTCCCGGAACAGTATCCAATTTTACTTGATGTAGTTCGGTCAAAAATTGCTTTTTTGTAAATCCAGCTTGTAATTTGTTGATTTTAAAAGGTAATTCGTCCCAATTTGGGTTTTGGAACATTTCAGGTTGGTTTGGGAACATATTAGGTAATCCGCTTGTGTGAGTTACCAAGTTCCTGAAAGTAATTGGCTGTTCGTTAAATTCTAAATTTGGGTAGCTCTCTGGTAGATATTTCCTTATATCGTCATCCAGTCCAACTTTGCTATCTGAAATTGCTTTTGCTAACAAGGTACCAGTAAACGTTTTTGTCAAAGACGCAATTTCGTAAAGAGTTTGGTCATTGGGACTGATACCATTGGTTAACTTGCCTTTATGATATTTGTAGACTTTGCCATTCTTTATTACTCCAATTGAAAGCGACTTTATATCTCCGCTTGCTATTAAAGAATCACATTCTTTGTTAATTAATCCCTCTAAATTGTCTTGACTTTGACAGCTTGTGAATACGAGAATTGTAAAAATTATTAGTGTTGCAGCGGATAGTTCTAATTTCATTGTTTGGTTTTTACTTAAAGACGAGTAAAAATATGTAGTGTGTCAATAGTTTCAAGATTTTGTTCAAATTGGCTACAACGGTCTTGTTTAACGCAAGTGGCGCGGAGTAGGACGCGTCCTT
Organism: Gramella sp. AN32; assembly: GCF_023718305.1. Taxonomy (GTDB): domain Bacteria; phylum Bacteroidota; class Bacteroidia; order Flavobacteriales; family Flavobacteriaceae; genus Christiangramia; species Christiangramia antarctica. Next base: position 89,454 of record NZ_QEYO01000018.1, on the reverse strand, counting down.
GTCGGCTTTGTTGATTTTTACTTGATGTCTAAAATAGCACTTTTCACTAGAATGCCCGCTATTTGCGCTTAACCGATGTTGTGCACAGTCTAACCAATATCTATTAATTTTTTATTTAGTTCCAGATCAGTACTAGCATTTTCTATTTCTTCTTTATAATAAAATTGTAATACGGGTTCTCCAATTCTTGGATCACATTGAGGAAATTTGTTGAGCCACATTAGAAAGACGGCTAAAGTTTGTGAATCATATTTTTTGAAAAACAAACCTTCATGTTCCTTTTTAAAGTTTACGTACATATTCTTTCTGCAATTATATAAAATACCTCTATTGTTGATCACAATCATATCAAACTGTTCTCTCCATTTTATGTTATTATCTACATAATATTGAACAATTGTAGTGAACAGTTTATTTAAATCAGAGTATGAATTATTGCAAAAAATGATGCTTGGTATTTGTTTTGCAGTCTCAATGTATTCCGGATCATACTTTTTGGTCCACTCCAATAATCCAAATTTTTGTCTTCTTAGCTTCTTAACTGATTGAATTTGTTGTAAACTACGATGAATCTCTTTCTTTTGATTTAAAGTTGGTTTTAATTCTATTGCGGCATCAACTCCATCAGCGAAAATAATTGAATGTTTTTTTTTAGCAGAAACTGTATGTGGATGACAAGGATTTAAAATGAGTCCATCAATTGACTGACTTCTTCTTTGAAAACTATCGATAATATTCCCTTTTGCTATTCTATAGGGAAAGGGAAAAAATTTTTGAAGAAATGTATGAAAAGCATCTTCCCTTCGGTCTGAAACTTCTTGGGAAGTACCTTTTCCTTCGATACTTGCTTTTTTGAATAAATGATCAATTTCCTGTGATTCAAATTTTATTAATTCTAAAAAGTCAATATTATTCATTTCTCAATTTTTCTGATTGTGCACAACTCGTTATATAATTACTAAGATAGACAATTAGGCGCACTGGTATCGGGATAAAGACAAATAAACAACCTTACTGTTTCCTATAAAAATCCAATTCTTTATTGTCTTGGCATTATAAAAAAATAACTAAAAAAGATTCCAAAAAGGATAGCATATTAATCTATATGAAACCGAGTTATTAATGGCTTTGAAAACTCATTTGCAGTCGGCACCTCCCACTCAATAATTTCAATTCTCTCATCTGTATTTTTAAGTACTCTAAAGATCGCTGGAGAGGGAGGGTCTTCACCATCCCGAATTAAATGAGTATAGTAAGTTTGATTAGTTCCATAGGTATCATGATTATTCTCGTAATTATTAACCTTCCATTGCTGAAAATGATTATCCAATTTACCTTTACTAAAAATAGAAATGGTATCTGTAGAGATGGAGATTTCCCGGGTAATCCATTCGTAGGGAGAGGCTACTTTATGTGGTCCTTGAGAATACTCTGTAAGCAATGAAATAAAAGTAGAATCTATTTGAGAATATGAATATCCACTTAAAATTAAGAATACGATTATCATTAATTTTTTCATGGTCTAATTTAATTAAACAATTCAACCGATTCTGTTTCTGAATTATTTTTTTTCATTTTCGATTTCAGAGTAATCAATAAAGTCCCAAGGAATTTCCTTTTTAAATGTTGAGATGCATTCTTCCATTAACTCTAATGACACATTTTCCTTAAAAACTGTAATCGTTAGTGTTTTGTCAGTATCATCTCTAAAAATTTCTACAACTAATTTATCATTTCGGTATACTTCAATTCCGATTCCGTCTCTTTCATTCACTTCACTTGCGATAATAACTCTGTCCTTTTTTAGTTCCATTTAGTTCTAATATTGTGCCCAACTCCTTATATACTAAGATAGCCAATTAGGCTCACAGGATAGGGATAAACGTATTTAATAGTGTTTTAGTGAGGGAAGCTATTTACCAAAAAAGAATTTCTTATCAGCAGAGAAGAGAGAGAGAGAGAGAGAGAGAGAGAGAGAGAGAGAGAGAGAGAGAGAGAGAGAGAGGCAGCAGATTTGTTCTGTAAGTATTAATAATTTTTCTCGGACGTAAAGGTGGCTTTTGATGATAAAAAAATTGAATTAGTACTGTAATATAAAGAGTGAAAAGTTACTTATTCTTAAGTAATTTAATAATTTCATCTTTTTCTTTTAATCTGGCTTCATACTGTTCTATTAATTTTTCGGATAGAACTTGATTTATAAAATAAGCAGAATTTCCACCTTGTTGATTATTATTTATTATAACAGCATCACTTCTTAATAATTCTTCAGGAGATATTTCAAATACTTCACAAATTCCTTCTATATGCACAGCCCAAGAATTACTTTCGCCTGATTCCATTCGCGCATAGGCAGATTGAGAAATTTTTAAATAATCCGCAGCCTGTTCTTGAGTATATCCTTTTTGTTTACGATACCTCCTTAATTTCTCTCCAATAATTGCATTCATGAAATTGATATTTGATTTCAAATTTAATAAATATCTTATGATAATCCGATAAAAGGGTAAAAATACCCTAAAGATGAATTAGATGTAAAGTACCTTAATTGTAATTTAGTTTCTTAATAATATATGCGATTCTTAAAATATTAGAAACAAAATCACTTGAAGTACCTTGTTCGATAAGTTGAGCTTTCACGCCTTTTTTGTATTCTGGCGGTACTATTTCTCAACTATTTTTAAAGCATTTGTTTCTTCACTATAAGAGTTCGTATTTAAACTAAAGCCTACATCAAATTTACAGGCCAAAGCGGCCGGCATTCCCTGTGGAGTGTATTTATTAAGCTTGTTTTACGGGAACAAGATAATTCCGCTAATAATCCCGTGGGTTGCCGTGGCATCCCTATATATCACGGCAAGTTGGGTTGGGTTGGGCACGGTGATCTTTTATTACACCAAATTTTAATTTTTGTTTTAGCCAAAAAAAATTGCTTATGAGAGCCCCTAAAGGGCATGTAAAAAGAAAAAAGTGAACACTCGTTTTTACGGGTAAAAGCAACAGAGCCTTCCCCTAAGATTGGCGTCGTACAGGGAAGGCCTAAGCTTTAATAAAACAATGTTTCATTACAAACTACACAAAATTATGAAAAAATTTTACAGGCGGGGCATGCTCCTTATCATGTTCCTGCTGGCCATGGCCTTTTTGGTCCTTCTGGCCCTGAACGAAGCCCAGGCGGCAACACCCTCCCCCTTTTACCAGCAGGAAATAAGCGGTACGGTGACCACCACCAATGGGGAACATCTTTTAGGGGTTAGCATCTTAGTGAAAAATAAACAATACGGTACTACGACCGGCAGTTCAGGCCAATACAGCATCAGGGCCAATTTGCAGGATACGCTGGTATTCTCTTCTATAGGTTATAAAACACAGGAGATCGCTTTACATGGAAGAACTGTCCTGGATGTATTTCTTGAAGAAGATATTGCCGCGCTCAAGAATATTGAAATTAATGCCGGGTATTACAGTACCACAGCCAGGGAAAGTACTGGGAACATTTCGAGAGTGACCGCAGAAGAAATTAAATACCAGCCGGTGATTAGCCCTCTACAGGCACTACAGGGCAGGATGGCCGGGGTAGAAATCACCTCCGGTGGAGCAAATCCCGGAGGCGCTCCAACTATCCGGATTCGGGGAACCAATAGTTTGCGCAGGGAAGGTAACTACCCGCTCTATATTATTGATGGTGTCCCCATAAGTTCCGTTCCCGTGGAAAGTAATTCGGCTTTATCAGGCCCCGGGATCGATCCGCTTAATAATCTAAATCCGGCAAATATAAAGAGTATAGAAGTGCTTAAAGATGCAGATGCTACGGCTATATATGGTTCCCGGGGGGCTAACGGAGTGGTACTTATATCGACAAAGCAAGGAAATCGAAAGGGACTGGAAGCCAGCATTTACACAGGTACCTCCTCCTTAAGCAAAAAACTTGACCTGTTAAGTACCCAGGAGTATTTGCGGGTACGGCGAGAGGCCTTTCAGAATGACGGGGTGGAACCGAATAATTTTAATGCCTATGATCTTGTGCTGTGGGACCAGAACAGGAATACAGACTGGCAGGAATTCTTTTTTGGTGGCAAAGCCGAAGTAACCAATGCCAGCCTGGCGTTTTCCGGTGGAGAGAAAAATACCAGTTACAGGATAGGAGGCTCCTGGTTTTCCCAGGGAACAATTTATCCGGGCGATTATGACTACCATAAAGGAACCGGAAATGTTGCCCTGAATCATACCTCAGAAGACAACCGGTTCGAGATCAACCTGAACGCTAATTACGGCATTGACCGGAATAACCTCACCGGGAATAGCGGTCTGAATATCACTACCATATTATTACCACCTAATGCGCCGTCGGTTTTTAATCCTGATGGTGCTTTAAACTGGGAAGATTGGAGCGAAGCGGGGCTAACTAATCCGTTAGAGGGATATTTCAATACTACATCAACCCAAACAAAGAACCTGAATGCTAACCTACTGCTATCCTATGAAATAGTAACGGGCTTACGTTTAAAATCCAGTTTTGGTTATGCCGATTTTACCAGTGACGAATTATGGAAGTTGCCGGCACAGTCTTATAATCCGGCTTTTAGTCCTGTCAATAATTCTTCCCACCTGTCTACGAATAGAAGTTCGTGGATAGTTGAACCGCAGTTAACTTATGACCATTCATTTGAAAGGCTCGAAACCAATATTTTACTAGGGGGTACCTGGCAAAAAAATCAATCTGCCCGAAGCTCTTTCCAGGGAAGTGGTTACGCCTCCGAATCCCTGATCGGAAATTTAGGTTCTGCGGTAAGTATTATAAATGCCAGCAGTGGAGAAACCGAATACAAATACGCAGCCATATTTTCCAGGATTGGGTTGAATTGGGATGAGAAATATTTTCTGAATCTTACCGGGCGTAGGGACGGTTCTTCACGATTCGGGCCGAATAACAGGTTTGCAAGCTTCGGTGCCATAGGTGCTGCCTGGATCATATCAAAGGAATCCTTTTTTGGAAATAGCACCGATTTTTTATCTTTTGCAAAGCTTCGCGGTAGTTACGGTAGCACCGGTAACGATCAGATAGGGGATTATGGCTACCTGGATGCCTACCAGGCAACTACCGGTCCCGGAGGTCTCTACCCTACGGCACTGGCCAATCCTGACTATAGCTGGGAAGTAAATAAAAAACTGGAAGCGGCGGTAGCGCTTGGATTTTTTCGGGACCGGGTGAATTTGGGAGTTAGCTGGTATCGTAATAAATCTTCAAACCAGCTGGTAGGCTATTCCTTACCATACCTAACCGGCTTCAGTTCGGTGCAGGCAAATCTGCCGGCCACGGTTCAGAATAAAGGTATAGAAATCGAATTAGCGACCATTAATGTCGATAAGGAAAGGTTTCAATGGAGAACTAATTTGAACCTCAGTTTCCCGAAAAATGAACTGCTAAGTTATCCGGATATCGATCAATCATCCTATGCCAATACTTACCGTGTAGGACAGCCTTTGAATATTGCCTTATTATTCAAATTTGACGGGCTGGATCCGGAAACCGGCTTATATAGCGTAAGTGATGCTAATGGGGATGAAAAACTGGACTTTGAAGATCGTATTCTAATCAAAAACCTGAATAGGGAATTTTTTGGAGGTTTAAATAATTCTTTGCGTTATGGAAATTTCAGCCTTGACTTTCTTTTACAATTCGTGAAACAGGAAGGGATACTTTCAAATTTTCAGGCAGGGACAAATAGTAATATACTTAGTTCGATACTTGGAAAAAGTGATCTCCAGCGATACTCTGCATCATACCAGGGTTCAATAGCTTATCAGAATGTACTTAACAGTGATTTTGCCTATACAGATGCGAAATTCTTAAGACTTAAAACCCTGTCTCTCGGGTATGATTTTCCTCAAAATTGGGTGAAAAGACTGCACGCTAAGCAAATTCGCATATTCCTACACGGGCAGAATCTCTTAACATGGACACCGTACGAAGGTCTTGATCCTGAATCGCCTACATCTCCCCTATCACTGGGAAACCTGAGATCTATAACTACAGGCCTACAGTTTAATTTTTAAAATAAGATCATGAAAAGTTTAAAACATACATATCCTTATATAATTCTAATCCTGAGCCTTTTTATTTACTCCTGCGAGGACTTTGTAGATCTGGACCCACCTTCAGACCAGCTTATTGGAGAAGAGGTATTTAAAAATCAGGCTACAGTGGAGAGTGCCCTTATCGGGATTTACCATCAATTATTTCAGTTGGACTATTCCGGCGGCGGACGAAGCAGTATTGCCACTCTGGCAGGAATCTCCGCAGATAACATTCAAAATATCAGTTCCGGCAATATATCCCGGATGCAATTCCAGGAACATGAAATCGATCCTGATAATGTGGACAATCTGAATACCTGGTCCAGCGCTTATAATATGGTCTACGCTACAAATTCATTTCTGGAAGGACTGGAAAATACTGAAAATCTGGATCAGGAATTTAAACAGCAAATGGCCGGGCAGGTTTTATTTGTCCGTGCCTTCACCTATTTCTTTCTGGTCAACCTGTATGGTGATGTTCCCCTTGTCTTGTCCACTGATTATAGAGCGAATCAACTTGCTTCAAGATCTTCTCAAAATGCAGTCTACGATCAGATTCTTGCAGACCTGGTCCTTGCGCTGGAACAGGCTCCCCAGGAGTATATAAATGGAGAAAGGATAAGTGTTAACAGGCAGGTGGTCAGGGCTTTTTTATCCCGTGTTTATTTATACATGGAAAATTGGCAGGAGGCTGAAAAATATAGCACCCAGGTTATAAATGATACCGGTAATTACCAGTTGATGGAAGATCTCAATCAGGTATTTTTGGCTAACAGCCTCGAAGCAATTTGGCAGATTTCTCCTATCGGAGCAGGTGGCCTGGCAACGCAAACAAATGAAGGGAACTTTTTGATTATTGACCCCATATTTTCATTTTTTGCAGCAGTCAAGTTAGAGGAAACATTTGTATCTGAATTCGATACCATTGACAAAAGATTACAAAACTGGGTAGGATACAATGAATCCCTGGACGCCCATTATGTCCATAAATATAAAATACGATTAAGTAATGTGTTTCCCATTCTCGAATACTCTATGGTTCTACGTCTTTCTGAACAATACCTGATACGTGCGGAAGCAAGGGCCAGGCAGGGTGATTTAACAGGTGCGATCGAGGATATAGACAAGATTCGTACCAGGGCCGGCCTGGAATTGCTTGCAGATATTAACCCCGATCTCTCCCAGGAAGAGCTTCTCACTGAAATCTTATCTCAACGTAGGAAAGAACTTTTCGCTGAATGGGGCCATCGTTGGTTTGATTTGAAGCGCCTTGGCCTGGCAAATCAGGTTCTGGGTGGAAATGACCCGCTCTGGGAGGATACCGATATATTTTATCCCATACCGGAAGATGAAAGAAAGAAAAATCCAAACCTAACACAAAATGAAGGTTACTAAAATGAGGATATTTATAAGCTGTATAATTATAATTTTCGGGCTTGGATCTGGTCTGGTTGCTCAGGGAGAACCGGACATAGCGGAAACAAATCTTGACGCATCCGTGAGATATGGCCGCCTGGATAATGGTTTTACCTATTATTTAAAACATAACCAGGAACCCGAAGATAAAATTGAAATAATATTCTCTGTGAGAGCGGGTTACTACCAGCAAAATGAAAAGCAAATGGAATATGCGCATTTAATGGAGCATATGGGCACCTTTCATACAAAGAAGTTCCCTGCTCTACGAGAATATACAGATTCTGTAGGCATTTATAATCACGCCCGAACCGGGTATGATAATACGATGTACACTATTACCCTGCCTTCAGGAGATAAAAATAAATTAAATGCAGCCCTGGATATAGTACATGAATGGTCACAAAATATTTTACTTAGAAAGGAAGATGTGGCTGTTCAAAGTGGTGCAATTATAGCCGAAGGAAGATCTAAAACCTATCATCAGGACTGGGTTGTCGATACTCTTTCTAATATAATTCTTTCGAATACCAATTTTGAATTAAAAGATAAAAAGGGAAGAAAGGCCAGTATGAAAAATGTTGACCTGCAAGCTCTAAAGGATTATCGTGACAAATGGTACAGAACCGATCTTGAGGCCGCAATAATAGTAGGAGATATTAATATCGACAGTCTGGAAAATGTTCTTCGTAATCGTTTTAAAGATTTGAAGCTAAGCAGTGACACCAAAAATCCTGAGCCTTACAACGAACGACATAAGGTTAAATTAAAAGGGGACAACCAGTATAAATTTATCAATGATTCGATTGATAGATCATCCAGGTTGGTTGTCATAAAGAAGAAGCTGAATGACGAAACTTACGTTCGATCAAGAGCTGATTTCAAAAGGATGGTATTACAAAATTTAAGCAGAAGGATGCTCTCGGAAATGGGAACAGATTTCAAAAACCAATACGATCCGCCTTTCCACAATTATACGAACAGTTTTATGAGTAATTCTTTGGGCGGTGGTCAGATACAAACTAGTGCCTGGTCGGTAGATCTGGATGATGATCTGGATATAAAAGCCAAAATGACCCGCCTATTTAAGGCCGATCAACTTCTTAAAAAAAGTCTGAACCATCAACTCCTAAACGAAGCCAAAAAAGAAGTATTGGCTGAATTGGTCGCAACGGATCACAAATCCGATAAAATTGCCTTGAAATTGCATAATCATTTTATTTCAGGAACGGTCGCCTGGACTGCGGACCAATGGCAAGAGGAACTAACGCAAACTCTCGAGAGCATCGATTTAGATGCGCTTAAAAATCATATAGATTATGAATGGGATTTTACAAAAAATTCCGATTTTATTTTTTTTAATGTCCCGCAGGATAAACTACCTGATCATCAAACCGTAATGAAATGGTACCGCGAAGCCAAAAAGCAGGCAGCGGTTAAAAGCGGATTTCAATTCCAAAAAATCAAGACTATGCCAAACCGGTTTTCGTCATCAAAATCTATTAAAGCGGATTTACCGGAAGCCAATGAGATCGGGATAAGTAAACTAACCTTACGCAATGGAATTAATCTAATATTCAAGCCCTCGAAACCAGCTTCAAATTTTTATAAAAATGAAGTTTCCATATATGGTTATAAAAATGTTCCTGTATCCTTTCAGGATAGGGAGGAATATTTAAAGGTTGTCACGGCGCCCAAAGTAATGTTTTATGGTGATGTTGGAGAATACTCTAAATTTCAAATAAAAGATTATATGCTTGAGCATAGAATCAACCTGAACTATCATAACATCAATAACCAGTTTATTATCGATGGCAAATTTAAAAGTGAGCATATCCAGGACTTCTTTAATATTCTTTACCTGTATTTAATTGAGCCTAAATACAATGAAATAGCTTTTAAAAGCTGGAAAAAAGACGAAATACTTAATTTAAGCACTACCAAGGATTATAATAGCATGATCCGGGAAATTACCGATAAGAAACTATATACCACATTACCTGAACTTACCGGCAATGATATTAATACAATACGTTATCAGGAATACCATCGGGCTTATAAGAGGTTTAGCAACCTAAAGGGTTATACCTTTATAATCACCGGGGACTTTGATCCGGAAAAATTGATGTCGCAGGTAGGGCACTATTTTTCTGAGTTTTCGACAAATGATATCGGAGAAATTTGTGAAAGTAAATTTGCCTATAGGTTTGAAAAATTTTCAGAAAAAGTCCCATACGAAAATACAAGCCAGGCTGTTGTCGAATTGTATTTTCCAATCAAGGTTAAAAAAGATGTAAAGACCCAGGCTCTTTTGGATTTAGTTGCATTTAGGCTAAACCAGGTTGTTTTTGATCGATTACGAGTGGGTACCTACACTCCCCGGGCCCGGGGAATATGGATGGATTACACCAGGGGAATTTATGCCTTTAATATAAGTTTTGACAGTGATTATGGATTTCAGGATCACATGATCGAAAATGCGCTGGAAGAATTCAATAAGTTAAAAGCAAGTGGAGTTACAAGTGATTGGCTGCAAACTACCAATGTACATTTGCTTAATCAATATGGCCGGCAGTTAGAAACCTTCTGGCTTGTGAATATATGGCCGGAATATTTAAAGCGATATGAAAATTATGAAGAAGAAGGTATTGAGAATCTTTTGAAATACGAGTCAATATTGAACCATTTTATAGATATAGATGACGTCAATCTTGCCGCAAAAAAATACCTGTCTGAGGAAAAGCGGCAGGAGATAATAATTATACCAACAGAATCAGAAGAACTTTAGAAAACAATTCATCCCGGAAAATTTTCCGGGATGAATTTTATGAATGTTAATGATTATTAGGGCGTAATCAATCGCGCTTCGGGAGTGGGACTAAGTCTTAAAGTATTTACATTCATTTCATCGTAAACATTGTACTTTTGTCCATTCTCACTGAATTTTACCTGGCAATGGTATTTTTCTCCTGTACAATCCTGTTCAGCTATAGGTTGCCAGTTCCCATTGACCAAAATATAATCGCTAGCCAGGTTTACCGGTTCTTTGTCTGTTTCACTTCCAAAATTTGTAAAGGACATGCCTAATACAACCAGAAGCGCCATAAATGGAATTAAAAATAGCTTTTTCATAATATTAAAATTTAAAATACACCTACTCTTTAAAGGATTTTCGGCTTCTCCTACTTATTGCGCAATAAGGTTTAAATGTAAATTCCTTTGTAATTTTACACTAGTAAATGTCACCAATTACCTTTAAATAAAATGGTCGCTAAGGCAGTTTGACTGTTCTGTTAGGAAACAGATCCTAAATGAAGCCTTCTGTGTTGAGTGGGAGTTTGTCCAAACTGAAGTTTGAAATTTTTTGAAAAATGTGAGTGATCTTTAAATCCGCATTTCTGTGTGATCTCAGAAATAGGTAATTCCGTGTTCCGTATTAAAAGCCCTGCTTTTTCTATACGCTTCTCCATATGAAAACGATGGATGGTAGTTCCATACATTTTTTTAAATTCCTCTTTGAGCTTGGTTTTATTGGTTTGATGGATGAGTCCTAATTCCCGAAGTGAAGGCAGGGAGGTGTGTAAATTTCTTAGTATATATAAACGGACGTTCCTTAAAAGAAGTTTTGTGGTGGCACTACCATTATTAGTTGACCTAGCCCGGTCATTTGTAGCGTCATTTTTAAAATCGTCCTGATTTTCCTTTTGAGCATACTTATAAAGGTTTTTAAAAGCTGTCATCAAAAATAGTTCATTCTGGGTATTCCCAACCATTCTCTCAAGCCTGCAATGTGATCTATAATAACTGTTCTCTGCGGTTAGAAAATCGATAACGAAAAAGTTATTTTCCAGATCTTCTTTAAAAGACCGAAAATGTTCATCGAAGATGGCTTTTGAGTTTTTTGAAAGTAGATTTGAAATATGGATGTTCAAAACATTTTCATCCCATTTAAGAATGTTTAAAAGTCCTGAAGTATAAGAGACCACATTTAGATCATTATCCAATATCAAAGCCATTTGAAAATGTTGTTCTTCCTGTTTGTGTTCAGCTTCAAAACAGAAATGATAAATTTCCTCAGACATCATATTAAGCAATACCGCTATAGTATCAATATAATCCCTTTTACCTGAAGGTTCAAGCCGGTACATAAAATTTCCACAGGCAATTTCAATAATTTGCTGATACAGCATATGAATGCGTGCTTTATCGAGGGAGTCCAATTCTCGTTTCATAACCATCCTTTTTTAGTTGCGTTATTTAAAATCTTTTAAAAAGCTAAGGGCTTCTTCTTTATCTATAAATACTTTGGTAGGATAATCCGGCTTACTTGTTTTTACATACAATTGGGTAATTGCCATGGAATGTTCATCTTTTACAAGCAAAGCGAGTGCTTTAGTCATATAGGAACCTTCCAGGGCCAGGTAATCCCGTGCTTCTTTATGGGCATTTGTAACTGCTCGAAAATCACAGAAAATAGGAAATGACTTTTCATTTTGTACCCTCAGTCTTTGGCTTACAATATATTTTGCCATCTGTCGGTCTATTTCGTAGATCTCTTTATAGACAAAAAATAAAATGCCATCACTAATCCATATTTTCGCATATTTATCATCCACCACCATTCCGCTAAAGATTTGGATACCCCTAATATAAAAATTTTAATTTTGGAGGGAATGAAAACAAAAAACACTGTTTACTATCAAACTCTCTTATTTTAATAGCTTCCCCATAGAATTTGATTGAATTTGAATGAAAAGACTAAAAACTGTTCTAAAAAGCCTTTTATGGTAAACCGTTAGGCTTAGCGCTTAAAATTATCCACCCTATTTCATAGCTTGTAAGTCCTTAAATTTTAATTTACAATAGCTATGGCAAAAATTAAGCACAACAACTTTTTAGATACCGTAGATGAAGTAATTACCAACGCCACCAGGGCTGGTGTCCTACATTTACATGCAGAAGGAACCGGGTTAAACGGAAGGAAGATCACTGTTAATGGAATAGAATCCTTCCATTTCGGAACTACCGGTTATCTGGGGCTCGAACAAGACCAGCGCCTTAAGAACGCCGCCATAGAAGCTATTCAAAAATACGGCACCCAGTTTCCACTTTCTAAAACTTATATCTCTCACCCCTTGTATGCGGAATTAGAGGAAAAAATAGGATCTATCTACAACAACCCGATCCTTATAACTAAGAATAGTACGCTAGGCCATATCGCTGTAATCCCCACAGCGGTAAGGGACGATGATGCGGTAATCTTAGATCACCAGGTTCACTGGAGTGTTCAAAATGCAGCCCAATTCCTTAAAATAAGGGGTATCCCGGTAAGTCTTATCCGCCATAATAATCTTGATATGTTGGAAGATCGTATAAAGCGCCTCTCTGGAAAAGTTCGAAAAATATGGTATATGGCAGATGGGGTATATTCCATGTTCGGGGATTATGCCCCGGTTCAAGATCTCATTGCCCTAAGTAATAAATATCCCCAACTGCATTTATATTTTGACGATGTACATGGAATGAGCTGGAAGGGACATAACGGTAGTGGCTATATAATGGATGTTTTAAAGGAATTACCCGATAATATTTTATTATTTGGCACTTTAAGCAAAACATTTGGGGCCTCCGGTGCGGTGCTGGTATGTCCGGATCGTAAACTCTTTCAAAAAATTAAAAACTTTGGTGGCCCCCTCACCTTTTCAGCCCAACTGGAACCCAGCGCGGTGGCGGCGGCAATTGCCTCCGCAGATATCCATCTATCTACGGAGATTTATTCTTTACAAAATGCATTGCAGTTACGAATTAATTACTTTAATGAACTTCTTGCACGAACCAACCTGCCTTTAATATCAAAGAACGGTTCACCTGTTTTTTATATCGGTACCGGGTTACCTGCAACCGGCTATAATTTTGTCAAACGAATACTGGATGAAGGGTTCTTTGTAAACCTGGGATTATTCCCGGCGGTTCCGGTGAAAAATACAGGAGTAAGAATTACGATTTCCTGCCACAATGAATTAGAAGATATTAAAGCCCTGGTGGATGCCCTGGAGCATCATTACGAAAAAGCGCTAAAGGCAACAAATAATACCTTGAAAAGGGTTGGGAAAGCTTTTAATATTGAAGTACACCAAAATATTATAAAAGAAAAATCAGGTTCAGATTTTTCGGTGATTTATGCGGAAAGTATTGAAGACATCGATACAGACCTATGGAATAAACTACTTGGAATAAATAATATGCTCAATGTGGAAGGACTCCAATTTCTGGAGAAATGCTTTTCCAATAACGACCAGAAAGAGCATAACTGGACATTCCATTATTATATAATTAAGGATCATGATGGCCATCCGATTTTAGCTACATTCTTCACTGCCGGTTTATGGAAGAATGATATGCTTGCCCCGGATTCGGTATCGAAAGCCATAGAGAAAGACAGGGAAGCAGATCCTTATGCGATGACCACCAAAGTACTATCCATGGGATGTCTATTTACTGAAGGGACACATTTGTATATAGACCGCAAGCACTCAAAATCTGATAAAGCTTTAAAAGAATTATTGCTGAAAACAGAAGAATTGGCTGAGCGATTAGGAACCGGAATGTCCGTCCTGCGTGATTTTAGAAAGGCAACCCCTTTAGCAGAACTGTTTCAAAAGGAAGGTTACATCCCCATAGCAATGCCTGATTCCTGCGTGATCGATGATTTGAACTGGAGCAATGAAGAAGAATTTCTTGAAACCTTAAGTTCCAGGTCCCGAAAACATTTCAGAAAAGAGGTAAAACCATTTGAAGAGAAATTCAATACTTCAATTATAAACTCCCCTGCTTCAGAAAAGATTGAGAAGTATTATGAACTCTATAAAAATGTGAAATCACAGAATTTCGGATTGAATACTTTTACTTATCCCAGGGAAGTATTTCAAAATATGGCATCCCATCCATGCTGGGAGTTTATTGAATTACAGCTTAAGCCAAAAAACCAGATTGTCGGTGTTATGTTCTGTTACAAAAATAAAGAAGGTATATACGTTCCGAATTTAATCGGTATGGATTATACCTATGCCCGAGAATTCCAGGTTTATCGTCAATTGCTATATCAAACCATCAAAAGGGCAAGGGACTTAAATTTTGAGAGGATAGATCTAGGATTTAGCGCTTCCTTTGAAAAACGAAAATTCGGTGCTAAAATAAGGACCAAACAGGCTTTTATACAGGCTGGGGACAATTTTCTGTTGGAACAATTAGAGATGATGAGAAATGAGTTTTCGTAATTAATAACTGATTGAACCCTACTCCGTTTTTTTATTAAACCAGGCAAATTGAAGATCCCGTTACCACACTATTTTTTAATGATTCAAGGTAAGAATAAGATGTTTGATGATGTAATACATGAATTTCACAATAATTTAAACACAAAGGTGGTACCCATCCCCCATCCCCTAAAAAAAGCGGATAAGGGAATTGATGTTTCAAATCACAGCCTCTCAAAATTAAAAGAAATAGTAGAAAAAGAGGACTTTGAAAATACCCCGGATGAGATTGAGTTTTTTAAAAAAATCAAGCCCTGCCCGATGAGCTATCTCATCTACTTTTCGGAGGTGAGATCCTGTGAGACCCGCAAGCCAAAAGCGGGTAAAAATTTTCAGTTCCGTTTCTTTGAAAAGGAACTGCGAAAAATCAATAAATTCTTTTATAAGAATAATGATTTTGTCCAGTATATGGAACAGGGACATGCATACCTGGATCATCAGCTTTTTACCCGAAATCACCGTAAGAACTATCCTTTCACTCCCATGATCAATTACTACCAGTACCCGGAGTTCTCAAGTTCGCATGATATGTTATGGGCAAAAATCCAGGCGATGTACCGGCTCATTCATTACATTCGGGAAGCCATGGAAACTTTAAAACCAGGAAAACAGGAATCCTTTCTGGACAAAAAGCATAAAATCATGTTGTGGTCTGGCTCAAAGACCGCTCTGGTAGAACTTATCTATGCTTTATATGCCAATGGAGACCTCAATCATGGAGCAGTGGACATAAGCACCGTTACTTCTTCATTCGAAGACTTCTTCAATATCAAGCTGGAGAATATTTACAAAACTTACTCTGAAATGAAGTCCCGAAAAGGCCCCCGGGCAAAATATCTGCAAAATCTTATCATTCGGCTGGAAGCTAAAATGAACCAGGATGATGAAAACTGAATTTTTCGTAGTAACCCGTAACTACGAAAAGTAGAAATCCCTCTTTATAACCCATTTTTTTCGGCAGTGAAACACTTATTATATGCCCTACCGCTACCAAAACTCTCCAAATTCCAACAATAAATATTAAACGTTAAATTTTCTCGTAACTACGAAACGTATAGGGAAAAATAACCTTCAAAGAGCGCCAATTTAGTAGAACGAAAGTCAAATCCTGATAGGGGCTATCAATTAAAAAGCTTTAACCTTTTGATAGTCCCTTTCTATTAAAATCGTTCTATTATGCCAACAAGTATTATTACCACAGACGACCTTCGCGAGTTCAAATTGGAATTACTCGAAGATATCAAAAGCCTTCTTTCTAAACAATCTTCCGGAACACTCAAGCGCTATCTGAAATCTGGCGAAGTTATGGACCTGCTTCAAATAAGCCCGGGCACTTTGCAAAATCTTCGCATTAATGGTACACTCCCCTATAACAAGGTAGGTGGGATCATTTACTATGATATCCAGGAGATCCATCGGGTGATGGATGAAAACAGGGTACAACACAATTTTGATTTATAAAGGATGAATTATATAAAGCTACTTAACGCGGCTTTTTCAACCTTCTTTTTTGATGACCGCCTAAACCCAACACATATCAGCCTGTATATGGCTTTGTTCCAGGAATGGAACAGCAGCCGTTTTGCCGATGGTTTTTTTGTGAACCGCAGAGAACTCATGCGCGTGGCCAAGATAGGTTCAAAATCTACCTATCATCGTTGTATCACCGATCTTGATTCATGGAATTACCTCTCCTATTTCCCTTCCAATAATCCGTATAAAGGAAGTAAAATCAAGATGGCCATTATCGGGACAACTGATGAACCGGATACGGGAGACTACGATCCCATATTGGAACAGGTTGCGGAACAGTACCATCCCGTACGTGAACCGGTGATGTACCAGCACCATCCCGTAAATGGACAAGCTGTGGACCCGCACCGTCCCGTGAGTGGACAAGCATTGGTACCTTATATAAACAATACTAAACAAATAAATAGTAATAAACAGCCAAAGGGCAGGCAGGCCGTTTTAATTTTTTTTGAAGAAAAAGGATTTGATGCTGATGAAGGAAAAAAATTCTTTAAGCATTACCAGGCTAATGATTGGAAAACCAGTGACGGAAACCAGGTAAGGGACTGGCAGGCTTTAGCGATCCACTGGATGGAAAGAACCGAATTATTTAACAAGGAACACAAAGAAATTAAAAAGGAAGCGTCCCATAATCGGGACAACCTACAAACCACTAAACTCAAGGATTATGGACAACCCCTCTAAAATTATCGAAGGTGGCGTGGAATACTGGCTCGGAAAATTTGATGGAAAGAGCGTACTCTACGATTTTGACAAAATCTTGATTTACTTAAATGCAAAGGGAAAGTTACTTTTTGGCAAACAATTCAGAATCTATGATGAGGACACGGTTATCATTCGAAAACTATGCTACTATTTCATCAAGGACAAAGAAAATTGCCTGAAAGATGATATCGATCCTGACAAGGGCATTCTTCTTTCCGGACCCGTGGGATGTGGAAAGACCTCTTTGATGAAACTACTGCGCCATATCGTTCCAATGCAACGACCTTATGAGATGATTCCTTGCCGGAATGTAACTTTCAGTTTTAATCATCTAGGTTTTAAAACCGTTGAAGAATATGGTAATACCAAGTTTTACTGTTTTGACGATTTAGGCGTTGAACCGTCTGGTAGATTCTACGGAAAAGATTTGAACGTGATGGGCGAAGTGCTCTTATCTAGATATGAGCTGTATCTACAAACCAAGCACAAAATTAAAACACACGCTACCACAAACCTAAATGCTGAAGAGCTGGAAGATCGCTATGGCCACCGGGTGCGCAGCCGAATGCGAGAACTGTTTAACTTGATTGCTTTTGATAAGCGGGCTGGGGATAAGAGGAAATAATCAATAAATTTTAATTAAACTTTGGCAAATTAAATGTATTTTGCCAAAGTTTAATTAAAGGCAATACCTTGGATAGAACAATGCAAAATAAAATACCATCCTATTTTGAAGGGCATAAACCTATTTCAAAAAATGATTTGGTTGAACGTATCCTAGAGGATTTCCCGAACCTAAAGGAAAGCTCTATCAATGTCTATTTATCCAAATTAAAAAAGCAGGGGATATTGAAAAATCCGACCAGAGGTATATATGCTTTGAAGGGAAAGCAAGAATTTTATCCTGTCATCAATGCTAAATTGAAGCGACTGTTCAATAAGGTAAAAAAGGACTATCCTTTCATAGACTTTTGCGCATGGAATACTATATGGTTAAATGACCTAATGCGCCACCAGCCCTTTAAGTTTTATACCATTTTAGAACTTGATAAAGATGCAACGCAGTCCGTCTTTTACAAATTGAAAGACCAGGGTAAACAGGTTTTTTTAGAACCTGATGCTGAAACTTTTGAACTGTACATTCATAATAGTGATAATGTAATAATCATTAAGCAGTTAGTTTCCGAAGCACCGTTGCTAGAAACCGAAAATGTCGTAATCCCCTCCTTAGAAAAACTTTTAGTAGATATGATTGTCGATACCAACCTTTACGCTGCTCAACAAGGGGAATTAGATTTTATATATCAATCGGCTTTTGACAAATTTGAAGTTAACCAAGGCAAAATGAAACGTTACGCTCAAAGGCGTAACAGAGAAAAAGAAGTTGAACAAAGAACGAATTTAACTTTGGCAAATAGTTGATATTTTGCCAAAACTTAATATAAATGATTGAAGAAAGTACATATCATCTCGACTGGATTTATGAGGTCAAACAGAGACTTGGCAGAAAGTATGACCCAAAATTGATAGAGAAGGTCATCTATGCTATGGTGTTATTAGAACAGCTAAAAATAAATGGATTAGACTTTATCTTTAAAGGTGGTACCGCTTTATTGTTAGCAACAAAAAAGCCAAAAAGATTTTCAATTGACATCGATATTATAACCGAACAAACGCAAAGCGATATAGCACCCGTATTAGATACGATATGTGGTAAGACGATATTCACCCATTGGGAAGATGACAACAACCGAAAACATACACCTGATGCGCCTGTTGGTCATTTCAAATTGTATTATAAAAGTAACGTTGACGGTAGCGTTGAGCCGATACTATTGGATGTTCTATACACCCCAAATCCATATCCTGAGCTTACAGAAATCCCGATTGTCCACGATTGGATTCAAACACAGGACGAAATCACAACCGTAAAGATGCCGACTTTTGATGCCATCTTGGGAGATAAACTCACTGCCTTCGCCCCAAAAACTACAGGAATATTATATAGCAAAGGAAGACCAGTAGAGATTATCAAACAGTTATTTGATGTAGCTTTCTTAATGGACAATATTTCCGATTTGACTATAGTTCGAAACAGCTACGCAAAAGTGGTTAAAGAAGGGTTGAAATTCAGAAGTTTAGTCCTAACTGCAGAACAGGTTCTAAACGATACACAAGAGGCCTGTTATACTCTTTCAACCCGGGACACTCAATCTGACGAGTTTAAGCACCTCCAGCTTGGAGTTAGCAACTTTACAAATTTTACAATTGAGAAATTTAATATAGAAGAGGCAATTACAGCAGCTTCAAAAGTGGCATATTTGTCCGAATTAATAAAATCTCCTGATGATAAGATTGAAAGGTTTGACAACCCATTAGAAGTTAAAGACTGGCTGATTGAGAATCCTCAATACAATAAACTGAATAAACTTAAGAAAAGTAATCCAGAGGCTTTCTTTTATTGGTATAAGACGATAATTTAAATTAAGGTTTTTGAATGTCTAGATAAGATAACTGAAGCATTGCTACGGGAATCGGGTGCGCAGCCGTATACGGAAACTGTTTAATTTGATTGCTTTTGACGAGAAGGCTGGGGGGATAAGAGGAAGTAAATCAAATAGTATTCTCGTAAGATTACTGCTTTAATGGATGGCTTCAGCTGGGCTTACTTCCGGAGGCAACAAATACACCCCCATAATTGAAACTGTAATCCACTTTAAAATCGGATACTTTGTTCTGTAAATATTGCCAAATTGGCCTGTCCACTTCGCCTTTCCCAATCCATTTCACAAAATCGCCCCTGAAACTCGGTTTTTCAAGATACCAGTCCAAAATCACAATCCTTCCCTTCGGTTTTAAGATTGAAATCATATTGTCAATTATGTTCCGCCATTCGGGTAGCCCAGACAAACCAAGATCGCAAAAAATAGCGTCAACGGCAATTTTTTCATTTCTATAACCCTCAAGCCACTTTTGATTAATTTTAGTAGCGTTGTTTAATTCTGTTTCGATATTTTTCCATCCGTTTTTTTCTATTTTTTGCCTTGCTTTACCGAGCATTCCGCTTGAAAGGTCAATGCCGATAATATGTCCAGAATTGTTCAAATATTCATTAAAATATTTGAAGTTGACCCCTGTTCCGCAGGGCACGTTTAATACTGTTTGTCCATTTTTGAGTTCAAGCTCCTTGATGGCATAGTTTCTTGCTTTTTTATAATACCAGTTTGAGATATAATCATAAATTACGGAAAGCTTGTTGTAATAACGAATAGCTTTTTCTTGATTTTTTTTTGTTCCGTACATTAGAATTTTCATTTTACTTTATAGCTGGTAGTGGGTTTGTTCCATAAAAATACTCATTTCCTGTTTTTTAGAGCATAGATGTTTCTTAGAATCTTTCACAATTGTATTTTTAAGTAGTTCTCAATTCCTTTTAAAATTGCCAACGCCATCGCCTCAACGTTTGAAGGTTGCGAAAAATAACCTCCTTCATCAACATTGGTAAGAAACCCCAATTCCAATAGTACTGAAGAGCAATAGGCAAATGTTTCACGCAACACCTGAAAATTAGAAAACTTCACCCCCCTACTCTCAAATCCCAATTTCTCATTAAATGCATCTTGAAGTTGAAAAGCAAACCAAGTAGACTCCTCTGAATATTTTGAAGTAGCATCAGCCCCATAAACTTCAATACCTCTCGCCTTCGGGTTATATGAATGATTACAATGCAGCGAAATAAATAGATCAGCCTGTAGGGTTCTTGCCAATTTCGTTCTATCTGACAATGGAATCAAAGTATCATTATAACGTGTTAAATAAATATCTAACGGCCTATCCAAGTCATTATTTAACTGCAAAATTTCCTTCGCAATATTTAAAACAACATCCTTTTCTTGAATGCCATTTATTCCGATAGCACCGGAATCTTTTCCACCGTGTCCAACATCAATTACAATTCGTTTTTGAGTTAGAGTTTCCTGCCCAAAAATGATGCACATTTTTAGGAGCAAAATCACAAAACTGACGTTTTTGAGCACTTTTTTCATTTTCAAATTTTGGGTTATCAACAACTTACCTATTGAAATTCATAGAATTTGATGTCAAATAATAGCAACAAAATTCAAATGATATCAAATAATATTTTATTCACAAATTACTGATTATCAGTTATTTAAAACCAAATATATGTAAATTTCCCATAACGAAAACGAATCAAAAACTTAAACCGTTACGTTATGAAAAAATCAATTTATTTGGCAACTTTTCTTTCATTGTTCTCAACATCGATTTTTGCCCAAATTGGGGGGATTGAAGATTCTGTTGATGATGTGTCCGATACCATCCGGACCATTTTTCCCATCATTCTTGGGGTAATTTTCCTCATCGGCTTCCTGTTTAATGCCGGACATTTCTTTGGAGAAAATTCCGATCTCAAAAAAGGGATCACCCGGGTTTTGGTCTTTGTATTAATTGCCGGAGCGGTAGTGGGCATCTTCACCTATCTAATCACCATTGTAGTCTAAGCCTCTAAGAGGCATTTTAAAAACTATACTGTATGAAAAAGTTTGGGGTCTATAGGAATATTAGAAAAAAGGCGATCATTTTTGGATTGCCCTTGTCCCTGTTTGCCATGATGATGATTTCCATAGTGGCTTCGCTCCTGGTCATTATCTTCTCCTTCAGCTTTGGAATTATTATAGGAGTCTTAAGCTTTAACTCTGCCCTTTATATCGCTTTAACGAGGATAACGAATAATCCCCAACTTTTTCAATTTGGAGTTTCCTTCCCTAACATCATCAGTAACCGAAAAAATTCAGGCTTATATTATGAAGAGGATTAACCTATCGACATACTGGCCTATCACAGATATTCAGGATAATATCATTTTTGCCAACAATGGTAATGTGGTCTTATGTTATGAAGTGATACTGCCTGAAATATATTCCCTATCTGAAAAAGATTTTGAAGATCTCCATGGGGCCTGGTTCCAGGCGTTGAAGTCGTTGCCCGTTGGCACTGTGGTGCATAAGCAGGACATCTACTTAAAGACGGCTTATTCGTCCGATAAACTGCCGAATCAAACTTTTTTAGGAAAGGCGACCCATGATCATTTTAAAGGAAGGGAATATATGCAGCACAAATGTTACCTGTTCTTTATCCTAACCAAAAATAAAGCGCTTAATAATCCTAAATATGTCAATCCATTTCGTAATATCTCAAAAGCGATTGTTAGGGAACTGGATGATAGTGTAAAGAGTTTTATCGGGGCGGTCAGCGATTCTGTTTCCTTTATCAATAACAGTCGTAAAATAGAACTTGTTCCGCTTGAAGGGAAAGAAATAGAGAACCTGACCAACGGCTATTTCAATGGCTTCAATGAAGGCTTTGATACCGATATTTTACTGGACAAGAAGAACGTCAATATAGGAGAAAACTATTTTGACGCGCTGGCCATTAACAGTGAACTCTGCTTTGGCGAGAATGTGCAAAGCAGTAAGACCAATGAGAAGTTCACTTCAGACGATTTTGTATTTCACCAGGGCTTTATTGATGGTTTAGGGCTAACTCTTAATGAAAACCATATCGTCAACCAGATTTTATACCTGGATGATAAACATAAGTGGCGTAAGCTGCTGGATAAAAAGGTCGAAGAGTTAAAAAAGAGTTCCAATTTCGGTTCGCAGAACAAAGTGGTACTGGGTAAAATCCAGCATATCTTAGAAAAGATAAATGCTGATGACAACGCCCGGATTATCCGTGGTCATTTAAACATTATCTATTGGGATCGGGAGGCCCGGAGCCTAGATAGAATTGCTTCCAGAATAAAAACCGAATTCAAAGAACTGGATATCCTCCCCTACTACCCCAGAGGTGAAGAACGTAAAAATTATATACTAAACAGTTATTGCTGCTTTTCGTCAAATTTTTCCAATGAAGATCTCTATGTAACTGATTTAAAACATGCCTTATGCCTGTTTATTAATAACACGAATTATAAGTCTGATCCTACCGGTATCATCTTTAATGACCGCGAACATAATATTCCCGTGCTCAAAGATGTCTGGGACGAGAAAAAGAAACGGATCAAGGCACGGAATTTTGCCATTTTTGCCCCTACAGGCGAAGGCAAGTCTTTTTTGGCCAACAATATCCTGCGACAATATTTTGAAAGTGGTGTACGCCTGGTCATTATCGATTTGGGAGGTTCCTACACCAAATTCGCTAAACTATATCCTGAACAATATACCGTGCTTCGCTACGAGAGCGGAAAAAATTTGGGCATCAACCCGTTTTACATTAGCCATACAAACGACCTGACCCCGGAACGTCTGGAAGATTTATCGCTGTTTTTATTTGAACTCTTCGCATCCGACTTAAAAGTTACCAAGGCTCAATCGGTATCTATCAAAAAGATATTACGCCACTATTTTCAATGCACTCCTGGAGATCATTCTTTGGATGGTTTCTATCATTTCATCGAAAGCAATCAAAAAGACCTGCTTCGTAAACTTAAAATCCATCCCGACTACTTCAATATTACGAACTTCCTGCACATCATGTCGGAGTATGTTGGTGCTGGCCTATACAGCTTCCTCTTTGAGGTGAGCGAAGACCAGACCTATAAAATTGAAGACAAACGCCTGATTGTTTTTGAACTGGATGAAGTAAAGGATAACAAGGAAATCCTTTCGGTAATGTTAAAGCTGATCAAGTCGGCTATTCAAAGAACGATATGGAAAAACCGTTCGGAAAAAGGAATTATCCTATTCGATGAATTCGCCAAGCAACTGAAATTTGAAAACGTACTCGAAAGCGTGGAATTTTATTACCAGGCCATCCGTAAACAGAATGGTGCTATCGGGATCATTTTACAATCTATCAACCAGCTTCCGAACAATTCCACTTCAGCAAGTATTCTGGAGAACACACAGGTGATTTACAGCCTTCATAATGAAAAAGGATATGAAGAGCTGGTCAGGCGATTAAACCTCTCCAAACATGATCTCAACCAGTTAAAATCCATTAAGAACAACCTTACCGGGCCCAGAAAGTACACCGAGATTTTTATAAAGATCGGGAAACAAAGCAATGTTTTTCGGCTGGAAGTACCCAAAGAAGTTTATGCAGCTTACCTAACCGATGGACAGGAAAACGACCGCATAATGCGGATTTATGAAAGGACAAACGATATGGAACAAGCCATAAAAGAATTCACATCTAAAATATAATATTATGAAATCGAAGATTCACGAATACCAAAACAAATATTTTAGCAATGAGTAATACAAAAATCTTAATTATCGCAACGGCATTCATCTTTTTACTGCCTGCACGCGCTGCGTGCCAGGGAATGCCGGTTTATGACAACACCAATTTTGTAAGCCTGGTCAAATCTCTCGTGGAATCGGCGAAACAGACATCGAACCTTGTCAAGACCGTGAAATTTCTAAAAACCCAAAAAGAAAACCTTGAAAAGGTCAATAATGTGGTCAAACAGTTAAAAGCCGTCCGCGAAATAGTGCAGAACAATCAACGTCTCATAAATGTAATGCAAAATGACCTTCAGGACATTCTGAGCTCTCCTTATATCAAACCTGATGAAGTCGAAAAAGTCTCCGAATCCTTTACTACAATAGTAGAAAACTCATTAGAGACGATGGACTTTATTGATGAAATATTGTCCAGCGACAATCTCAAAATGAGTGATGCAGACCGTGCTGAAATACTCAAGCAGAAGGAACTGGAGTCCAAAGAAATGGTTTCGAGCATAGCGATTAGGACCAAACGCTATCGTGATATCATTTCCTTCCGAAAAATGCAGGATAAAATAAATAATCGAAAAACCGAATATTAGAAAATGGCTTCAATTATTATTTTAGGGATCGGGGTAGAATATATCGATACTGTTTTTCAGACGATAAAAAGCAGTGAATTCTCCCAGTACACTATTGCTGGAATGAAAACACTTGCTGTGCTTTTCTTTCTGGTCAATATCCTCAAAAAATATAATGAAGGGGTTGCAGATAAGGATGGTTACACCTGGGGCTTGAGTCCAGGGGAACTGGCCAAGAATTTTGCAGTGGTCCTCCTGGTCATCTTCTCAACTCAAATACTCGGTTTTTTCGATGGTATTTTAGTGGCCATTGAAAGTCAATACCGCAATACCGCACCTGCGTTGTTGCCTTTGCAAATGCAGGATATTCCTCTTGAAGAAGACGTCAACTTTATTGAAGCGGCACAAGCAGCAATGGCATTGCTGTACGAAGCCTTGATAACCCCTTTATACGGGTTCAAAATTTTTGCTTTTATCATAAGCCTCTTCCTTTGGATTTTAGATTTATTTATCTACCCATTATTTCTTGCTGAACGATATTTTCTATTGGGAATAATGCAAGCCTTTTTTCCTTTAGTGCTTAGTCTGGCTGTGTTTGAAAAATTCCGTTCAATGGGTTATAATTTTTTTAGGTTGTATGCTGCTGTTTATATGCTTGTCCCTGCCTTCTTTTTGGCAAACGTGTTTATCAACGCCATTTATACCGAAATTAATACCAATTTCTGGGTCAACCTTTTCGGAACGGATGTGGGAAATACCTTGTTTGCACCTGTCGTGGAATTAGGCTCCATAGGTTTCATTGTATTTCTGAAATTCAAACTTTACCGGCGTGCTACTTCATTTACACTAAGACTCTTTACACAATGAAAACACCTTATAAAAACATATATGCCGTGCTTAGGATCAACCGTTTTATCGTGCTTGCTGTGGTCATTTGTGCCACGCTCTCAAGCTTTTTTTCGATCTGGATGGTGTTCACTATCAATAACCAGGCAATGAACAACGCATTTGCTATTAATACAGATGGTTCGGTAATCCCCTTAAAGCTCATTGCGCAAAAGGAAAATTTTAGGGTCGAGGCTCTGGCACACCTGGAACTGTTCCATTCCTATTTCTATAATATTGATGCGAGTAACTATGAAAGCAATTTAGAGAAAGCGCTTTGGCTGGGTAATAGTTCGGTAGATAACCTTTATCGACAAAAAAAAGCTGATGGTGTTTACAACCGGTTGCTCCAATATTCATTGGTACAGAAAGTTTTGAGCATCGATTCACAAATCCAGGAAAAAGATGGTTCTTATGCCTTTAGGACCGTAACCATATTTGAAATAAATCGTGGTTCTATTATCGATACCTATGAGCTGGTTTCCACAGGAAAACTAATTACTGTCAACCGTAATTTTCCCAATAACCCACACGGATTGCTCATTACCGATTATTTTGAAAAGACCTTAAAAAAACTGAACAATGAAAATTGAGCCTACCCGCCTGCCGTCGGGCAGGTAATCGGCATTTAAAAACCACGATTATGAAAGTTGAAAAAAATAAAATAGTGTTTGCATCAGTATTGGTTATGGTGCTCATATTTCTAATTTCCTATTCCTTTATGGTAATGGGTGATGATGAAAACGAAAATGAAAACCTTGAACAAACCTTGGTACCGGATCTTGAAGAAGGCCAAAAAGAATATGATTCCAAACTGGATGCCATTAATGACCTAAAAGAGGTCCGGGAAACCAATGCCCCCAGTATCTATGATGAAAAATTGATTGATTCCCTAGGCTTCTACGATCCTGATTTACCTGAAAAGGAGAAAGAACGTATCGTGGATAGTATATATAAAGCTGGAAGAATACAGTATTCCGAAAAATCGTATCAAAATATCGGTGTTAAAAAGGGGGCTGAGACCGTAACCCGAAAAATAGATTCCACTGAAATAAAAGCCGAGCAAAAAGTAGCAGCTAAAGAACTGGGCCTGGAACATCAGTTGTTTTTCGCTTCGGTGCCCGCAAAAAATAAAAGTTTGATTAGCTCAAATACAGATGCAGTAATAAATGCTGTGGTCGATGGCGACCAGGTGGTCAAAGTCAATTCCCGGTTACGGATGCGATTGAATAAAACAGCGACTATCAACGGTAAGGTAATTCTTAAGAATACACCCATTTTCGGTTTTATCAGTTTTCAGCCCAATCGTGCGCTTATAGAAATTGAGAATATTGACCAGCATCCCGTCAGGTTAAAAGCCTTTGACCTGCAAGACGGCAGCGAAGGGATTTATGTGGAGAACAGTTTTCGGGAAGAAGCTATAAGCAAAGTACTTGATGATCTCATCCAGGATATCAATATCCCAAGTGTTCCCCAGGTGGGCGGTGTAACTAAAGTGCTTCGACGCCAGAATAGGAACGTAAAAGTAAGTGTCTTAAACAACTATAAACTCATTTTAAAACCAAAATTATGATGCCCATAACCTGCCCTCTGGCAGGTTGGTGGACATTTAAAAACTCACTCCAATGAAAAATCATTTAATTCTTTTTTGCTTTGTAATGGTTTCCGCTTTTGCGCCCCGACCGTGCTTTGCACAGATTACAGAAAAACAACCACTAGTACTCGATACTATTTACGCCAACGACCAAAAGAATGTGGCATTATTTTTCCCGGAACCTATTCGTCAAGGCATAACCGGGTCTGATAATTTCGTGTTTACTTATAATCGGGAAAAAGAACAATATTTTGGGCTGCTACAGGCCAAGCCCGGAAAGGAAAGCAACTTGCTTGTAATCAACAGAAATGGTTCAGTTTTTTCGTATATTATAAGTTATAAACAGCAACTTTCGAGACTAAATTATTTTATCCCGAATTCCAGTAGTATTGGTAATGAAAAGCCTTTGGTATCTATAGCTACTAACGAAGATTCTCTTGAAGAAAGCATTGATCTTAAAAGGCATTATTACAAGGAATTCTGTAGTTATTTAGTTAACCGAAGGCAGAAAATAGGTCGAATAAAAAAGCGTGGCCAAGACATTGTATTAAGTGTTGAGAACATTGTTTTTGATAAGTCAGCACTCTACTTCGTTATCCAGATTGAAAACAAATCTACGCTGGATTACGATTTGAATTTTTTGAACCTTTCACTGGTCACGAGACAAAAGGGTAAAAAGAAATCCTTGCAGAAGCTATTTAAGGAACCCGTGTTAAAATACAACCTGCCTTCGAGAATCAAGGAAGGCGATACAGCCAGATTGGTTTACGTCTTTCCCAAATTCTCTTTGAGCGGCGACCGTAGAGCTGTTTTGGAACTCAATGAGAAAGATGGGGGACGCAATTTAAAATTGAAAATATCGCATAGGTTTATTAATAACCCTAATTAACCATAATTATGAAAAAGTTAATTTGTTTTTTTATCCTTATATCTACAATTTCATGTTCGGAAAATGACCAAATGTCCCATACGGAAACAGCAAAGTTGGTTGCGGAGAGCTTTATAAATAAGGACAATAGTAGTTTGGAAAAATATACAACTCCACAACCTTATCGGTCTTTGGTCTCGGTTCAGGAGATGGTTACGTCTGCCTATTCTGGCAATACAAATTTTAAAGTCGTTCGGGATACCGTGTGTAATGATATGGCCTGGGTGAAATTTACGACCTCACATGAACAAAAACCGGAGACCTTTAAAATGATAAAACAAGACGGCCATTGGAAAGTAACTGAAACCGGTTTAAGGGAACGCAGTCCTTTTTAGTAGATCACATTCTTAAAATGATGTTTTCCTTTAGCCACTGGAAAGCTGATTTTTGGTCATAAGCTATTTCCGGTCTTAGTAAGCCTTCCATATCGCCGGTGAATCCCGGATCATTTTCTTTGGCTTCTATATTTTGCAGGAACTCTTTTTGTGAAGGAGCTTTTCCTACCGAAAATTCCATATAAACATTAAAACATTGAATTATTTCATCTAAATCAAGTTCCATATTTCGCCTCGAATAATCTAAATCGAAGAGATCCCTTCCTTTACTACGCTGATATAATGCCCTTAGTTTTGTACCCAGAAGTTCATTGATGCTATAGGTGGTAATGGCGGCTTTTCCTTTAAACCAGGGATTATTGATCTCAAATGGAAATTCAACCCAATCCAGTACATTAAAATGTTCTTTACAGTTGATCTCCAGTTTAAGCCGGCGACGTTCTTCTTCATATTCTGTAGTAAACCGATACAAAGCCTTTGCACCGTGTCCCTTTACCTGTGTACGCCTATCTTCTTCAAAAAAGGTGATCACCTCCCCTATCCGCTTCATAATAGGTTTTATAGGACCTTCTTTGATTTGTACAAGATCAATATCTTCAGAATATCTGGGAGCAGGATCCAGATATAACTTATGTAAGGCTGTGCCACCTCTAAAAGCTAAATTCTCGCGCAGAAAATCATCGGAAAAAATTTCTACCAGTGCCCGGCTAATAATCAAATCCTGTTCAACCTGGGAAAATTCTTTCCATGGGGCATGTTCCTGCCATTGAGCCAAATAAGGTCTTGGGATCATAAATCACTTTCTAATTGCAGGTTAACATCCACTTTCCACTTATTGTCTACTGCGCCGGGTCTTTGCTCAGTATTGGGTTGCAATAAAACAGGATAAAATTTTTGTTTGCTTAGATGTGCAAAAATAAGATCATCCAGGCTATTATTTCCATCTATTTCTGAAACTAAAAAGCCTAAACGCTGTAAAGTTGCTTTATGGTCAAACCATTCGAGTAAATCTTCCAGATCATCTTGAGAAACTTCCTCCATTAACTCTTCTATCGTAGAAAGCATCCGGTTGATACCGCCCATCTTGTTCTGATAACGAACCAGATCTGCCAGAGTAAGCGCCGGGCTCGAAACTTGATAGATCCCGGCATCTGATTTTTTAGAACTAATATTCCTTTTAGGCCAAACTGAGGTCGTTAAAAACCGAATATCGATGGCTGACTTCTGAATGTCTAAAAGTTTAGGTGTCTGGGACATTACGTAATCTCTCTGTGTCTGTTGATGGCTAGCTCCATAAACTTTAGCCGCGCTATAAAACCCCAGGTAATATTTGCGCCCTAAATAATCAAACAGTTTATGGATATAAAGGCTAATGGGTAATTTGCCAAAGCCGGAGTATCTTGGAGTGAGTATTAGATAAAAGCCCTGTCTAAGATTAATGACCTCTTTTTTTTCAATTAAACGGTCCAGTTCTCTTATAATTGCAGTTTTGCCTTTACCGGTTTCTTTGAAAAGCTCAGCCAGCGAAAAGGAATATTCCTCTATGCTTAATAGTTTCTTAATATAATCGGATACTGACATATTAGTATTTATTCGATAAATATACCTATAAAAGGTATAAAACTAAAATAAATACTAATATTTATAGTGTGTAATACTACTTTAACTAACTTGAAAAATGCTAACATTTGTCGGCCACTAAATCCGTTTCATACGGAAATGCGAAAGCACTATAATCTTCACTGGTAAGCCATTTCTTTCTATCCTGCTTATGTAGTACGATGGGCATTCTTTTTTTATTGTTATGTATCTCACCCATTAACTCATTGGCCTCGGTAGTTACAATGCTGTAAGTTCCCATCTCGCTGCCGGTCTCTGGGTTCTTCCATTGAGAGTAGATGCCCGCCAGGGCAAAAATATCCTGATCTTTGGGTTTGATAATATACTTTTGTTTTTCCTTACCTTTTGGGTCTAACCATTGCCATTCGTAAAATCCGTCAACGATTACCAGACATCTATTTTTTATCGCATTGCGAAACGACGGTTTTTCATTCAAGGTTTCCACTTTTGCATTCAAGGTTGCTTTCTGAATTTTATTATCCTTTGCCCAGAACGGTATAAGTCCCCAATTATAAAATTGGATGTGTCCAGGACTTTCATCCACGATTACCGGATATGGCGAGTGAGAAAATCCATTGATCTCTTCTCGTGGCATATAGCGTTCCTTTTCCTCAAAGTAGGCATCAAATGATTTTTCAATTTCTTCTAATTGGGCATTTAATCTGGTTCGGTAGCACATTGTCTTATATTATAGTCTAGTATTTTACAATATAGGGATTAGCTCTTAATTTCCTTTCTTTTTGCTGATTTCAGGTTGAAAACATCGTCGTATGTAGGTTCTTCCCGACTTCGTGGATCTGGTTTCAGCGGCATTTTTTCTGTTCGGATGACTTTCATACTGTAATGGCC
This sequence comes from Gramella sp. AN32, assembly GCF_023718305.1. Taxonomy (GTDB): domain Bacteria; phylum Bacteroidota; class Bacteroidia; order Flavobacteriales; family Flavobacteriaceae; genus Christiangramia; species Christiangramia antarctica. Next base: position 58,361 of record NZ_QEYO01000018.1, on the reverse strand, counting down.
AAATTCTTCTGTGATTAACCCGTAGCAATAATAAACGCCTCGACCGTGAATTGGGTATTTATCTACAGCATCCGTAAAGTGAACGACATCGAAATACTCGCCATCGTAATCAATGAAAGTGCTAAGACGCATATTTTTTCCGTGCTTGGTAGTATTGAACCGGGTGTTTACCAGGATACCATAAAGTAAGAGATCCTTGTTTTTAAACCTGCACATATCCCTGGCTCGATATTCATAATTTAATTCTACACCTATCAAATCGAAATAATTGCACAGAGGGAATCCCAATAGTTCCATTTCATCATAGGCATCTTCAACCCATCCTTGATCGAAAACTGGTAACCTAAAATTTCTGTGCTTTGGTTTGAATAGCTGCGGATGCACACTGCGTCTTCCCAACGCATTCAACTTAAACTTTGATTGCCATAGCAGTTCAGGTTTTGACCTTTGGGTAAAGCGGAATGCCCCAATCCTTATCAAAATGGTCAACTGCTCAATGCTAACAGCTACACGGTCAATAAAGTCATCCAGAGATTTAAAACTTCCATAGAGCTGCCTTTCAGTAAGCAGGCGTTGAACCAATAACTTTTCGAGATTTTTTAAATACCCAAAGCCCAAATAGATGTTCCTGCCCTTAATACAATTGGCGAGGTCACTGTTATTGATACAGGGTGCGTGGATGGTTCCACCGCACATTCGGGCTTCCTGAATATAATGTTCACTACTATAGAAACCACCACCGTTATTGAGGACCGCTACCATAAATTCAAGAGGGAAATAGCATTTCAAATAAAGACTCTGATAGCTCTCTACGGCATAACTGGCCGAATGACCTTTCGCGAAAGCATAGCCGGCAAAACTGGATATCTGTTCCCATACCTCGTTAATCACCGTATCAGAATACCCTTTCTCTTTACAATTGCTTCTAAACTTCAGCTCTACGGCCTTGAATTCTTCGCGGGAACGAAACTTACCGCTCATTCCCCGACGCAATACATCTGCCTCGCCCAAATCCAACCCGGCAAACTCGTGGGCAACTTTCAAAACATCTTCCTGGTAAACCATCACGCCGTAAGTCTCGGGCATAATTTTGGCAAGAACCGGATGCGCATCTTTCCTTCTTTCAGGCTCTCGATGTCTGCGGATGAACTCGGTTTTCATACCCGATGATGATACACCAGGACGAATAACTGAACTGGCCGCCACTAAGCTCAGATAATCCTGCACACGAAGTTTTTTCATTAAACCGCGCATCGCTGGTGATTCTACATAGTAAACACCGATAGCCTTTCCTTTAGAAAGCAATCTATTAAGTTTGTCGTCTTTTTTGAATTTTTCAATTTGGGTAATATCAATTTCAGGTAGTTCCGGACGGTTTTCCTTTACGATTTCTATGGCGTCCTTTATTTTGGCCAATCCCCTTTGCCCCAAGATGTCAAATTTGAATATTCCGGCATCTTCGGCTATTATCATATCAAATTGCACGGTCGGGAAACCTTTGGGCGGAAGGTCCGTTGCAGAATAATAATGAATGGGTTTGTCCAATATCAAGATTCCCGCAGAATGAACGCTTAAATGATTGGGCATTCCTTTTATAAGCGAACTATACTTCAAAACCAGCTTATGAATTTCGTTCATTTTGGATTTTAGAAAGTGGCCATCACTAAGTTGGTCAATATCGCTTTTTGGCAGGCCAAAGACTTTACCCAGTTCCCGTATCGTTGCGCGATATTTGAAAGTGTTGTAGGTGGCAAGTAACGCTGTATGTGGAAAGCGTTTAAAAATATAAGCTGTAACGTCATCCCGGTCCCGCCAGCTAAAGTCAATATCGAAATCCGGTGGCGATGCACGGAAAGGATTGATGAACCGCTCGAAATACAAGTCTAATTCAATAGGGTCAACGTCCGTTATCCCGATAATATAAGCAACTATGCTGTTTGCGCCACTGCCTCTGCCCACGTGAAAATAGCCTTCATTTTTGGCATAGGCAACGATGTCGTGGTTGATAAGGAAATAGGAAACAAAATCCATCTTCTTAATCACTTCCAATTCCCTGTTTAATCGAGCTAATACTACATCGTTTGGATTAGGATATCGTTTGGCCAATTTATCTTTACAGAGCTCATTTAGTACCTTGAAATCTTCTTCTTTGGAAGTGCTGAATACGCGTTGATTCTGGGAAACCCTGCTTGCACCAAAATTGAACTTAATACTGCAATTTGATAAGAGTTTTTTGGTGTTCTCCATGATATAGGGAAAATCCTCATAATGCTTCAATAAATCATTAAGCGGTAGCATTTGATCTGTATAACTACCCTCTTCGCTTTTTTGCAATTTGCTCAATAAGGTATTGTTGGCAATAGCACGAAGTAGTCTATGCGCATTAAAATCCTGTTTATTTCTAAAAGTAACTGGCTGCTGTATGACCAATTTAGATTTATAGTTTCTATAGGCTGAAAATGGAAGCCTTCTAAGGTTCTCAAGTGAAATACCCACATATTCATTCTCAGAAAAATCCTTTTTTCGTAACTGGAGAAGTTGTTCAAATGGATATACAATGAAAGTATTTTCTAGTGGTGGTGCTATTTCAGGAAGTTCCATACTGTTATGCGAATGATGGGACAAAAAAGTATTCAATTCGTGGAACCCATCGTTATTCTTTGCGATACCTACATACAACTGTTTTGCACCATTCCTGAAATCGATGCCCACTAAAGGTGTAATTCCATAATCAGGAGCTTTTCTGATAAAGTTTAGACAGGCAGAAGTGTTATTGATATCTGTTAAAACTAGTTTGCTGACACCACAATCTTTTGCAAGCTGCAACAGGTCCAACTCAGAAAATGTTCCGAATCTCAACGAATAATATGTATGGCAATTCAAATACACGGGCTATTGGGTTCTATGAGCAAGAACCATAGGCGGTTCGCCGTTAAACGCATTGTAAAATCTGCCAATGGACTTGGCGCCCATAGACGAGGCACGCATAATTTTCTTTTCCCCGAACCGCATGCGTATGTGGTCCATTGCACTATAAAGGCTTAGCATTTCTTCAGTGTCATCGAAAAGATCGATTTGATAATTTCCCGAAACCAGGTCGCCCATACGCACACCCACCAATCGCAACAACAATCTTCTTTGGTACAATTGCTCAAAGAGTTCGAGTACTTTGGGAATCAAAATATGGTCGGCACTTGTATATGGAATTTTTATCTGTTTGGTACAGGTATTGAAATCAGCGTACCTGATTTTAATTGAAATACAGGATGTGAGCTTGTTGCCCTTGCGTAATGCAAATGCTAAATTCTCTGCCATTGCTGTAAGAGTGGTTCGCAACTTTACCATATCGGTAGTATTCCAAAATGTACGCTCTGTTGAAATGGATTTACGTTCGTGGTACTGTATCAGTGGTGGCCTATCAATCCCATTGGCACGTCGCCAAATGATTTGACCATTTTTCCCAAAAGCACTGAGCATCATTTCTTCCGGCATTTCCTGAATCGTTCTTACTTTAAAAACCCCCATATTTTTTAGGGACTGAAACGTCTTTCCTCCAACAGAGGGTATCTTGTGTACAGAAAGAGGGGCTAAGAATGATTTCTCTAAGCCAAAATCAATCTTCATTTGATTGTTCGGCTTTGCTTCATTGGTGGCCACTTTTGAAGTGATTTTGTTCGAAGACAATCCAAAAGAAATAGGTAAGCCTGTTTCCTTTATAATTTTGTGCCTCAATTCGGTGGCATATTTATAACAGCCGAAGAATTTATCCATTCCTGTGAGGTCAGCATAAAATTCATCCACGCTGGCTTTTTCGAAAATGGGAACTTGCTCTTTAATTATATCAGTAACCTCTTGCGAAAATTTGGTATAAGTACCTGCATTACCTTTTATGACCACGGCCTCCGGACAAAGCTGTTGTGCCAATTTCATGGCCATGCCCGATCGAATCCCAAATTTTCGGGTTTCGTAGCTACATGCAGAAACAACACCACGGTTACCAGTCCCACCCACCAATAAAGGCCGTTTCTGTAACCTGGTATCTAATCGACGTTCACAGGACACGAAAAAAGTATCCAAATCGAGATGAAGAATTTTGCTATTCATTGGACGAACAAAAATAACTACAATATGTAGTTACTATTGCTTATTTTTGTAGCATTATGAATTATATTTCCAAAAATATTCGACATCTTCGAGATTTAAAGGGCATTTCGCAAGAGAGACTTGCAGATGAGCTTGGCATCACACGTTCTAACCTTGGGTCTAAGGAAGAAGGACGTTCCCAGCCCAATCTTGACCTATTGGTTGCTATATCAGATTATTTCAAAATACCCGTAGATATCCTTATTAGAAAAGACTTGACCAAGACCAAGGATTTCTCATTTATTGAACTGGGTAATCAAAGGGTGCTTTTTCCCATCATGGTTGATACCGAAAATGAAGATTTAATAGAGATTGTTCCGGTAAAAACTTCGGCTGGATATTTGGCGGGGTATGATGACCCTGAGTATATTGAGCAACTTGAAAAAATAAAATTGCCATTTCTTTCTACCGGAAAGCATCGCGCCTTTCCTATAAAAGGTGATTCTATGCTGCCTATGAAAGATGGTTCATTTATCATTGGGCGCTATGTTGAGGATATAAAAGAAATAAAAGATGGCACTACTTATGTCCTGTTGACAAAAGATGATGGAATGGTTTATAAACGGGTTTTTAACCAATTGGAATCTAAGAGTTCTCTTCTCTTAGTTTCTGATAACAAAGAATACCAATCCTACGAAATCAATGCAGATAACGTGTTGGAACTTTGGGAATTTTCCTGCGCTATTCAGACTCAGGAATACAATCAAGAAGAACTGAAGATTAGCAGTATTTTAAATATGTTTAATAATTTGGGAATTGAGTTGGAAGCTTTAAAGAAAATTCCAAATGAATATTCCTCTTAATCTTATTACTTCGGCCTTGGATTTAAAACTCTCAGGGCATTTATCTTCTTTCATACCGGGTGGAAGCAAAATGTGATACCATAAAAATTAAAATAATATCGGCAGATTTTAACCATCTTGTCATTTTCTTTTTAGCCATTATTTTTTAAGTATTTCCAAAGAAAATTTAATCATTTAAATATAGACCGGGCCTCATCATATATGCGCTCAAAATTAGACTGCAAATCCTTACTTAAATATTCCTTTGTTATTTCAGGAAATTGTCTCCGAATTTTAGACAATTTAAACTGTACCTTCTTGTCCTTCCCATCGGCATAGGTAATAAATTCGCCTTGCTTCAACCTGAAAAACACATCGGCCCTAATTTTTGGCATCTCCTTTTCCCCGGTTGTTATCCGGGTATCGAAATCCAGGTTATGGCCTCTGCTAATGCTCGTTGTGGGATTTTTGACGATCTCGAAAAAGCGTTCGTAATATTTGGCGGTATCAGGATCGTTTACCTTTCCGAAGAACTGATAGGACAGATTGCTCAATATCGCCTTACTAGCTTTATCTCCATACATCATATCGTTCTGGATCTTGTCCTGCATCACATACACCGTGGCAATATCATAACTTCTTAAAGTAGCCGGAATGCGGTGCATATTCAGTAAGCGTATGGTTGGTGCTTCTTCCATCATTAGAAAAGAGGGATTAGAATTTCGCAAACTCATTTGCTTGGTTATTGTATGGATAATGGCAGCGATCACCGGGGAATAAGAAGCTTCAAATTTTGGATTGTTCACTACCGAAATTACCACCGGATTCTCAGGACTATTAATATTCAGTGGTACTTCATCTGCAGATAGGGCCATAAAGATGTTTTGGGTACTGATGCGTTTTAAGGCGTTGGCCAGGGTACTTTTTACCCCTGCGGTTTGCCTATCGGAATCTTTACCGCTAATAAAAGCATCTGCCATCGCTCTGGAAGTCCTGTTTGAATCCAAAAAGTTTATAAGGCTGTCTGTGTCCAGGAATTGATATATAGCTATTAAATGGGGTAAGGTGCAGTATTCGGGGTAGGAAGTTTTCAATTTCCAGATCATCCCCCCTATCAATCCTTCCGCAGCATCATTAAAAAATTTCGTTGTTCCGCTCGTGCCCGATTCCTTTTGTTCCAACAGATTTTCAATCAGCACCCTGGAAATTTCATTGACGCTTTCTTCATTTTCCAGATATCGTGGGGCAATGGGATTGACCCGATGGATGATTTTATCAAAAGAAATCACTTTAAAAGGAATATCCGAATTCTTAAAAAGCGGATAGGCCATTTCCGTAATTTCAAAATCTTTATAATCGTGGATCACCCCACAAAAATTGTATTTCTGAAAATGCTTTAGGAAACCATAGACCACGCTTTCCGTTTTGCCACTCCCGGCAGAGCCAATAATGGAGGCCCCGCGTTTTATATTTGCAACTTTAAAATCTTTGCTCCTCGTTTTAAAATTGACCTGATACTTCTTAGCAACCTTATCTTCTATATAAGTAGAATGGAGAAAAACATAAAAAACCGTATTGATCAACAACAAAGGACAACCAACATACAATAGGCTTTCAATTATCTGGTGTGGATAAAAGAAATAACCGATGAATCCCAATAGCAGTATCGTATTGATAAAAAAGGCAAATCTGGAAACCCGGTATAGCCCGTAGAAAAGCAAACTCCCCAAAGCGATCATTGATATGATGTTTATTACACTGAATGACTCCATAACTTTTCATTTAAATTCCGATAGAACTGGATTTGATCGCTATATCCACACCGCGCCTCAATCGGTTGAATACCTTTAATGCCAACTGGGCCTTATTGGTAGGAATACTGGGCATCAGGGGCATCCCGGATTCTTTTAGCATTTTCATAGCAACCGCTTTCTCATTGGTGGGCAGCTTCATTAAAGCGGAAAAATAGTTTTTGGGGTTTTTAATGAACTCTTTCCTGGCGGTATAGGTTTCTACAAAATTCCGTTGATATCCAAAGCTTTTGTCAAATGTCTTTTCAGCTTTTCCGAAAAATTTGTCACGGTCAAAACCTCGTTTGACTGTTTTTCCATTTAATTCTACCTGGGAAGCTTTGTATTTGCTACCGGGGGATAAGCTGAACCTGTTGGAAGCGTCCTTGCGGCTCACGATAATATGAATATGGCTTTGGTTTCCCTGCTTGGGCATTCCCTGAACGATCCGTTTTCCATCCTGCTGATGTGGGGCTGCCTTTTCAAGTTTATGAATTTCACGTTCCATCTTTGTGATATTACCAGGGAGTTCACCACGCCCCACTTTTTGTATATCGCTTTTTAGTTGAATTATTGTAGAGGCAAAAGGCTGGTTTTCCCGGACTTGTTTATCTGTTCCTTTAAAGCTTCGTTGATGCTCGATTTTTGCAAAGTATTTTATGTCATCTATGTTGACCGGTCTGCCATTGATCTCCCGGTTAAAAGATGCCACATAATCCTTCATCAATTCCCGGGTGTATTTTTTCAGATCTTTGCTGCTGTCCTGTAGTCTATTCAATTCGTATTTTGAAGGGCTCACTGTTATGGAATAAAACCTGGGTTCGGTCTTTTCCAGTTTAGCGGTATTGGCGTCAATTTCCCGGCTCACTTCCTCAGCTGAAATCTGGTTTCCATATTGATTAAAAAAGTATTCCCTACCTACCTTGCCGGCAGACAGGTCCTCTGGATCCAATCCCTGGTTTTCCTTTTCCAGGTAGTCCACAAAGTCCGCTGAACCCTGGGAGTAATTCCCGCCCAATTTCTGTGATGTGATGGTGATATACATGGATCAAAATTTTATAGTTCGTTATTGGGGTTTCGTTTTTCTTGAAAGCCTGCCTCGCCGGCAGGCAGGCGTACTTCCTTTTTTTTCTCCACAAATTTTCTCTCTAAGATCAGGGGTTGTTTTTTAGGTGCAGTCTCCTCAAATAAGGATTGCAGCATGGCTACGGTAGGTTTGGTTTGGCCCTTCTCAATATCCTTTAAAATAGCAATGACCCCATTGATCCTTTTTTTGATCAGGTGCTCCAGGGTTTGCATTTTGGGACCCATAGATTCCGCCGGGGAAATACCATGCTCTTCAAAAAACTCAATCATCAAAAGCAAGCTGACTGACTGGGATTTTGAAATAGCACGACTAAACCGTCTAAATTTTTTAGCTACGGAAGACTTGATTTTTAAAGTCTCAAATTGCTCTTTTTTATACTCTCTATCCATTTTTTAGTAAAAAACTGACCATTTTTCGGGGGCTGCGGAAGGTTTTTAGTAAAAAATGACTTCCGAATACCTAAAAATTAAATAATGCTCTTTTTAAATATCTGATATTCAGTTATTTAAAATTCATGTCGAATGTGTAACGTGGCTTTGCCCGTTACCCTCTTGCTATTCCTTTTTGTCCTGCCAGGCGGACAAAAAAATTATACAATCTGGCTAATAGCCAATTGCTTTTTTCTTAGAATTCAAGATTCCTTGTAAAATAAATTGATGGGTATAGGGAGCAGCGAAAGTCAAAATAATAGGCTCACTATACGTAAAAATAAATGCTGAAGATCAGCTTTTTAAATATAAGGATTTTTTACGAATTTCACTTTTCAAAGCATAAAAAAACATCCCCGGAATTTCAGAGATGTTCTTTAGCTAATTTTTGTAATTTCATATAATAGCATTTAAAGTATGCCTTCATCTGCAAAACTAAAATAATCACCATCGGGGGTCAGGATTAAATGATCAAGGATTTTAATGTCTAAAAGTTCCCCTGCCTTTTTAATTTTTTCGGTCAGGCGTTTATCTGCCTCGCTGGGTTTCAAAGTTCCGGAAGGGTGATTATGGGAAATTATCAAATTCACCGCTAATGACTTTAATACTACCGCAAACAGGATGCGCAGATCTACAAGGGTGCCGGTAATCCCACCGGTAGAAACTTCAAAAATGCCCTTCACTCTATTGGCATTGTTCAATAGCATGATTTTAAAACATTCCTGCAGTCCGATCTGGTCTTTATTCCATGTAACAAATAATAGCTCTGCCGCACTCACGGAAGAAGTTATTTTTGGCGCCTGTGAGATTTTAAAATTTCCCTGATATTTTATCGATATTTCATTAACTTTCGTTTTCATTTTAATCTGTTTTAAAGGGTTGAAATGAAAAAAGAGGGCGCTACCCTAAGCAAGTATCCGCCCTCTTTTATTTAACTGCTAATGGGTATTGTTGTTAGCATTCCCACTACCCAGCAATAGAATTTCGTTGGCTTCCACTTCGGTTACATAGCGTTTTACGCCATCCTTATCCTCGTAGCTTCGGGATTTGAGTTTTCCGCTTACTCCGATTTCTTTACCTTTTCCAGCGTATTGCTCGATAATTTCGGCAGTTTTGCCCCAGGTCACTATGGTGTGCCATTCGGTATTTTGCACTTTCTCGCCTTTTTCGTTTTTGTAATACTCGTTGGTGGCAAGTGAAAAACGGGCTACTTTTTTACCGCTTTCAAGGTTGGTAATACTTGGCTCCTGGCCAACGTTTCCAATTAACTGTACGTGATTTTTTAAAGTACTCATAACTTAAAGATTTAAAGATCTACCTTTCGGCAGACAGGATTAATTAAAATGCTACCTGAACCTTTCAGATAGTTTACTTTGATATTTTTTTGAAATGATTTACTTATTATATCTTGAGCGTTTTCCTTTTTTGTTTTTTTTGGTGTCACTTCCTTTTTTATGTTTTTGTAAGATTTCATAAGTTTCATTTTAGATTTACTTCCTATAGCGCCCTCGCTGTTACCTTTTTTTGTTGCTGATACATTTTTCAATATTTGGAATTGATAAGGACTTATAAAAAGGAGGAACGACTGGCTTATGCAGTCCGTTCAACTTCCAAATGTTGGTATTTTGCTTTCAAAAAATGGGAGGGACAGTGAGGGTGCGGAAGTATATTCTAAAGGCTTTTGTGAAATACAAAAACATAGGAAGCGGCATCAAATAATTAAATGGAATTCCGATTTGGCGGACTTAATTCACAATTTTGGCTCAGGAATAAAGTGTTCCTTCCCTAAATTGGGGGTTGTGTCCAAGACCAATGTAAATAAGCTCTTTTCCCCGAATGTAGCTTTTCGCGAAATGCAGGGAAATGGGCTGACCGGATAATGAAAAGGGATTTTTCTTTTCCGTTGAGTTTAAAGCGGACTGAACTTCAAAGATGGAGATTGAAATGGAGTTTGGTCGTTTCCCGAATTTTCTCGGGAATGAGCGGGCAAGTGAAATGGAAACCGCAAGCTTTGGAGTTAGGTTCAAGATTTTTGTAGTGAAGCTCTTTCTCGAGATCAACGGGGTAAGCGAAAATGTTCCGAGTGCTTATTGCAGGTCAAAATTTAATGCTCATTTAAAATTATTATAAATAGAACTGCTTAATCCTTTTTAATAAAATAGAATATAAGAGTAGATAAAATTTAGTATTGAAAATCATACAATTCTGATCTTATTCTTTACTAAAGTGAATAAAAAGCTTACAAATTTTTGAGAGCCTTGATTTTTCTATTATTGGGAATTGTCCTAAAGCATAAGAAAAAGGAGTTGTTTTCTTTCTTTTTCCCGGGATATATCTAAGTATCTTCAAATATTCCTGCACATAAATTAGTTTCAATAGTTTCTCCAGATTTAATTTTTAGCCATTCTGAATTCTCAATGGCTTTATCTGGATTATTAGTACCCGACGAGGTCCATGGTTCCAGGGCAACAGTATAGCAATCACCCCACCATGGAAAATCTTTAGCAGCATAGCGTTCTTCCCAAATCCAAAGACATTTAAACATATTACCATTCCATTTTACATTGAATGATAAATTCTTTTCTTTATTCTTTATGGTATAATAAGCGTCCTTTTCATAACCTTCCAGGTAACAAAGTTCACTATAGGAAGCTCCATTTTCATCAGGAATCAAACTCGCATCGTCTTTAGCACCATCTATATTTTCTCCAATTGGCCATTTGAATTTTTTGTCGGGTTTGAAACGTCTGTTAGAAGGCATTAAAGATTCTGCAATAAAGGTTTTAGCATTCGTTTCAATGGTAACACCTTCTTTTATAAAAGGTAGTCCGAATGCAATATGATGGCCCCACATAATATCCAGCGTTGTTTTCCCTTTATTGGTAAGTTTTTCAGAAATATATAATCTGGTATCATTCTGCTTAAGACAGAGTGTTTTTTCTAATAATAATGGCATGCATAATAATTCTGTCCAGACCTTCACGACTACCTCCTCTTTAGTATCTTTTATAATTGAATACTTCCATGGATTGAGTGAAGTCTCACCATGTTGCCCAAGTATTTTTCCACGATAATTAAAAACAGGACTATTAGGCAAAACTTCTTGCCAACCACCATAATAATATTCTTCAAATTTCCCTGCAGGATTTTGCATCTGGCTATATTCTTTTAAAGGATTTCTAATCCCTTTTGGCAGCCTTAATAGCGGATCTATATCTTTGGGCTTATATCTAAATTCAAAAATGTCACTCCCCCTTCCTACTAAAATCCCAATTCGTAAAAAGTTATTTTCTAAGTAAACAACCTGCATTTCCTTATAAGTCCATTCATCAGAAACAGAACAGCTATTTTCAAGATCATTATTCTTTATCATTTAGATGGTTTATAAAATGTTTAATTAACTGATAAAATATACCTTTTATTCTATCAGGGCATTACTGCTTACTTCCTGGTATCGAGATACCTAGTCCTCCGTCTATTCTTAGAGCCTGTCCGGTAATAAATGAAGCTTTATCGCTGGCTGCAAACCCAATTAGTTCTGCAACTTCCTCCGGCTTGGCTATACGTTCCATCAAGTGCATTTGCTCACATTCCCTAAAAACTTTTTCTGGATCTTTAGATTTTGATATAGCATCCCGGAACATTGGAGTATCTATACTTCCAGGGCAAATTGCCACGCATCTAATATTCGGGCCATAATCTACCGCTATACTTCTGGTAAGTCCTAACAATGCAGATTTTGAAGTCGTATATGCCGCAACGTTTTGCTGAGAAATAAAGGCTTGTACACTGGAAACATTAATTATTACTCCTCCTCCTAGTTTTAACATTGAAGAAACAGATTCCTTAGCACATAGATAATGGCTTTTTAAATTGACATTCATTACATGGTCCCAAACATCTTCAGACGTATCCAATAAATTACCATAGACCTGAATACCTGCATTATTTATAAGTACTGAAATCTCTCCAAAATGACCTATAGCTTTTTTGAAAGCCTCCTTAACCTCTTTTTCTTCAGAAACATCACAGGCTATAAAAAAACAAGTTTCACCTAATTCTGATTCCAGATTTTTACCCGAAAAATGATCTACATCAAGGATTACAACATTATAAGATTCCTTTAAAAATAACCTTGCACAAGCCGCTCCAACTCCCTTTGCCCCACCAGTAATGATAACATTCTTTTTTGTTTTCATATTATTAGCATTAAACTGAAACGAGACATTTCTGCTATTTCAATTATTTGTAAAGAAATTTAATGACCAGATTCAAAAAATATTACACAAATTGTTGCTTCTGACTTCCAAGATTATCAATGTTTAATTCTACAACATCATTTTTTGAAAGATATCTTGGAGGCTTCATCCCAAGTCCAACTCCGGGAGGAGTTCCTGTGTTTATAATATCTCCAGCTTCCAGTTTCATAAATTGTGAAATATAGTAAATAACAAATGAAGGTTTAAAGATCATATTTGGACGTGCTACACAGGAGAAGAGCAATCTATTCTATTCCCTTCAATTAATACCTCCGGGCTTTTCTTTTCCCTGCTCTCCTAATCTTATTAATTTCATAATTAAGTTTTTAGATTATTGACTGAATTATGTATTTAGGCTAATGAAACCTCCATCTATTGGATAAATGCTTCCCGTAATAAATGAGGCATCATCACTGCATAAATACTGGACTAATTTTGCTATTTCTCTGGGCGACCCCATTCTTCCGATGGGTTGTGTTTTTGCCAGCTTGTCAAACATTTCCTCTTCCTGCCCCGGATAGTTCTTTTTTAGATATCCATCCACAAATGGCGTATGAACCCTACCGGGAGCAATTCCATTACATCTAATGTTATCATTGATATAATCTCGAGCAACAGAATAGGTCATAGTTGAAACTGCTCCCTTACTCATCGAATATGCGAAGCGATCTGGCAATCCTACAATTGCTGCGACCGAAGATAGATTTACAATCACTCCTCCTCCGGTTAACTTCATACAAGGAATAACCTTGTGTAAACAATTATAAACCCCTTTAATGTTTATTTGGAAGATCTTATCAAAATCCTCTTCACTAGTATTTTCAGCTGTACCAATATGAGAAACTCCAGCATTATTGACCAGAATATCAATTTTACCTTCTTTCGTGAATATCTTATTTACAACTTCTGAAACCTGATTTTGTTTTGAAACATCGCAGTGTAAAAAGTTGGCTTTAAATCCCTGTTCGCGGAAAGAATTTACAGTTTCCCTTCCCTTATCTTTCTGTACATCTATTATATAAACAATCGCTCCAACTTCTGAAAGGGTTTCGGCAATTGCTCTACCAATCCCGCTCCCACCACCTGTTACAATAGCAACTTTATTATCTAATCTTATCATTTTTAATTTTTAATTAATCAGTGTTTATTAAATCTCTATTTGAATAAGATGCATACGGGAGTTCCACACTCAAAGGAAGTCCCCTTGGTTCCATCAGGCAATCCAGTTTTAGTATCGAGACGAAAAGGAATAAGTGTATCGGAATCCTGATTAGCAGCTAAGAGCCAGTTTCCTGTTGGATTTATACTGAAATCTCTTGGTTCCAGACCTTCAGAGGAAAAGTTAGATTTAAAACTCAATTCTCCACCGGCATTATTTATAGTAAAAACTGAAAAACTATTATGATTTCTATTTGAAACGTATAAGGTTTTTAAAGAAGGATGAATTTTAATTGCTGCTCCCGCAGGAACACCAGTAAAATCTTTTGGTAAACTTGAAATACTTCCACTTAAATTCATATTCCCAGAATGCTCATCTACAGTATAGGTCAGGATTTTTGCATCCAGTTCACAAAAAACATAAGCGAAGGGTTTATTTGGATAGAACACCAAATGTCGAGGCCCACTCCCTGAAGGAGTTGAAATTTTAGATACAACCTGGAGCTCTTCGTTATTTTCAGCCAGTTGAAGTTGCCAAATTGCATCGCTACCTAAATCACATGCGTAAATCCATTGCCCATTTGGATAAATTTCAACCTGGTGGATATGAGCAGCTTCCTGCCTTTCTTTATTGGGTCCATTTCCTTCAAACGACAGAATTTGAGGTTCCCTTTGTAAATGTCCATTTTCAAATGAATGCATTGAAATTTTCCCATCTCCGTAAGAAGCTCCAAAAATACGTTCCCCTTTTTGATCAACCCTTAAATGACAGGTCGACTGGCCATATGAACTAGAAACAGAAAGTTTTTCAAGTTTATTTCCTTCCTCAATTCTAAAAGCCTGAATTTCTCCGGTTTTTTCGAAATAATCACAGGCAGCAAATAAATTTCCCTTAGAATCCTTGGCTAAATATGTTGCGTTGATTACATCCTTGTTGATACATATTTGCTGGATTTCTCCTGATTCTAAATTAAGACTACAAGTAAGAATTCCTTCTCCGTTTGCATACGGAATATATGGTCCCTTTTCGCTATATGTTCCAACAAAAAATATTTGAAATCTCTCAGCAGGCATATCGTATGTTTAAGAATTTTCGTTTGATTCGTGTACAATTTGAAGAAGTGCTTTCAGATATCCCATGGCATAAGCCATTCCTGCATGCCAAGGGGCATCACAACTCATTTGAGGAGCATGATCTGGAATTAAAACCCCTTTAAAATTATTTTTCTTGAGTATTTTGAATATCCTGTGCATATCAATGTCCCCCTCATCAACAAAAGTTTCTTTATAATATGGGACCTTACCTCTAATATTTCTGCAATGGATATATCCAATTTTATTATTCAACGAGAAAAAATCTACAGCTTCATATATATCCCCGTCTACCATTTCTCCAAGAGTTCCTAAACAAAGTTCCATTACATGTTGGGGGCTCTTATTGTATCCCATTATATTTTTATAATGATCAGGTTGATAACCCAATCGAGGTTGCTTCCGAATTTCTTTCATAGGTGGATCATCCGGATGTAATGCCAAGCGCACATTTGCTTCTTCTGCAACAGGGATCATTTCAGCAATAAAATATTTATATCTTTTAATTAGTTCCTTATGACTAATAGTTTTTAAATCACCTTTCTTTACTTCACGATCATAAACCATATTCCAAACCATCCCGTTAGGAATTGGTGTATCCAAGGCTTTAGATGGCCCCTCCATACCTACTGCCACAGCATTTCCCCGGGCAAAAGATCCTTTAATTCTACCTGAAACTCCAGCCAGAGAAAAATTATATCCAAGAATAGGAATGCCAGCCATTCCCATATTCCGAATTAATTGTTTCAGGTTTTCAATCTGTTTTTCGCGTTCCGGGCCGTCTAATAAAACATCATACCAAAAACCCGGATCCAAATTTTCCAGAGCCTCTAACTTAAGATCGTATTCAGCCATATCCTGCTTTAAAGACAGCAATTGCTGAAAAGACCATATATTCTTTTTCCCTGTAAAACCCCAACCTCTTTCAATATTGCCCAAAGGCTGATCTGCTTCCCCATCTTTATCACCTTTATAAAAATAATCTGTGAGATGAGCAATAATGTGAGTTGCACCCGCTTGTCGAGCAAAGGCATAATGCTCTTTATTCAACATATGACTATATAAACCAAAACCTAATTTCATCTTTCCATTTTTTAAAAACAGGTATAACAAATACTGTTAGGAATTTCTAATTGAAGTCTAGCCTAATTTATTTGAACGTTTTAAATTTTCATTTTTCAGCATCTATATTAGATGCATACATAAGAGTAGAATTTTTACTAAACTCTATGTAGTTCAACTATTTATCGCCTAATATCAATTTCATACGTAAAACTATCGGCCCTATAATACCCAATGTTATATTCAATGGGGCGATCTCCGGGATCACAGACCAGACGACGCCTGTAGAGAAGTGGGCTCCCGGCTTCCACTTTCAATTTTTTGGCTATATCCCTATTAGCTGTTATAGCATTAATTTTTTCTTTGGAAATACTCGGAACAGTAGCGTAGTCCTGTTCCAGGATTTCATACAAGTGCCTTGAAAAATCTTCCTTTCCTGTTAAACCAATACGTGGATGAAAGTAAGAGACAAAGTTCACAAAGGGCCCGTCATCCAGTCCTCTTAATCGTTCCAGTTTCATAACTTCTTTTCCTTCTTCTATTTGCAATTCAGCGGCGATTACATTATTGGCTTTTTCCCAAGAAACATTAATCTGGTAGTTCAAAAACTTTACTCCTTTGCTAAACATTTCTTCACTGAAACTTGCCCAGTTGCTTAACTTAGTACTAACCGTTTCTTTTACTACCCTGGTACCTACACCTTTCTTTCGAATTAATAAATTTTCATTCTCCAGTTTATTGGTAGCCTGCCTTACAGTATTTCGTGATATCCCTAATCTTTTGGCTAATTCCACTTCTTTCGGCAGGAGCTTACCATCCTGGTATTCTGGAATTTTTATAAGTCCTCTAAGTAACTTTTCCACTTGCATATGAAGAGGTATCCCACTATTATGGTCTATTTTGAATTCTATCTCCTTATTTTTCACCTTTAGCTTATTCATTAAAGCATCCTATTAATTAGATAATAAATGTAACTAAAATCATTATGTGTTCTTTTTAGTTATTTAAAGCTGCTACTTTAGAATTAAAGAAAATCCTGAAGTTTACTTTAAAACCTGGGGCCTTCCTCGAATTGAACACCTTGAGTGCTCAATTCCCAATTATCGGTACGAAATGGTTCCAAAGGCAGCCCAATTGAATTAACCAAATCTAGTTCTCCGGGATTGTCACTCCAGGCATATCTTACTGCTACCGGGTCTGGCACCTCATCTGAATGTACAAATACACCATTCCCCTTTAAACTGGCTTGTGCCCAATGAAATTCTTTATTACTTCCGGCAATTTGAAAACCTCTTATATATCCGTATTTATTTTTTATGGTTAGCCTATTTTTTAAATTTTTAAAACTGATATAAATTCCATTATCTTTTATTTCCATTGTAGAAAAACGAGGTCCAGGGGAATCAAAAGTCCCATCATAACTCATATTCATGGCCAACATACCTAAACGTTGTCCTACGTCCTTTTTATTCTTAGGATGAATATCCCCGGCTTCCCCAATGTCTATTATAACCGCCATTTCAGTATTTAGCTCTTTTAAAGCTAAACTTTGAGCTTCTCTGATTTCTGCCCACTTAGAAGCTTTAGGCTCTTTATCTTCTTCTCGATAATTCGCTAATTGCACGAATAGAAATGGGAAATCATCCTGTGAAAATTGCTTTCTCCAGTCCTTTATAAGAGCTGGAAATAAACTTCTGTACTCATATGCCCGAGCTTCATTAGATTCGCCCTGATACCAGATCACTCCCTTAATCTGAAGTTGTGTAAGTGGTGCAATAACTCCATTATATAAAACTCCTGGAGAGGAAAACGGGGTCACGTTTGGCAACTCCGGTGAATCAAATCTGGAGGAGTCTATTTCAATTCCTTTTCGGTATTCCCAATCCCCCCAAAGTATATTATTTCCCCAAAAGGCCGAAGTCGTAAATCCACCAATTCCTCCGGCATCAAAAACTCTAACTACTATAGTATTACCTGTTTCCTTTAAATCTGAAACAGGAACACTGTAATTTCTATGATTGTGCTTTCCAAAAGTTTCTCCTATTTTTTTTCCATTAACCCAGGTAATATCGAAATCATCGATCTGTAACAATTGTAGGTTAAAGGTATTTCCGGAAAAGTTCTCAGGAAGATTAAATTTCTTACGGAACCAGACGGCTCCATCAAAATTTTTCAAATCCTCATTTTCAATCCAGGTATTTCCGGCAACTTTAACAGGTTTCCATTCCTCTGTATTTTCAAATTTCTGGGAATACCATTTTTCCTTCATCCCAATCCCATCGTAATATATATCCTTACTCCACTTGCTTTTATCATTATCAAATTCAGCTTCAAGGGTTTTAAAACTTTTTGAATGATCTACTTCTCGTTTAAACTGCGGGAATTCAGCAAGTGCATTGTTGCTCATCCATGTCTCTACCGCGGTAGCTCCAAGATTTGCAGATATAATCCCTACAGGTATGCCAGCTTCCTGATTAATAAACTTACTGAAATGGTATGCTACTGCGGAAAAATTACCAATGTTCTCCTGACTTAATAATTGCCATCCTGTGGAAGTGATATCAGATTTTGGCAGGTAATCCATCACTGGTTGTAGCTTCAAAAGTCGCACCTCACCTTTCTTTATAAAACTACTATCGGCTTCTTTGAATGGTGTATCTCTAAGAGGCCATTCCATATTAGATTGTCCCGAAGCAATCCAAACATCCCCAATTAGTATATCTCCCAACTCTAAAGTTTTGGATTTGCCGGAAACTTCCAGAATATAGGGTCCCTTTTCACTTAAAGCAGGAAACTCTACTTTCCACTTTCCATCCTTTCCAGCTTTTGTAATAGAATTTTGGCTGCCAAAATTAACTTCAATTTTTTCCCGTGCTTCAGCCCTACCCCAGATTTTTATTGGTTTATTTCTTTGAATTACCATATGCTCCTGAAAGAAACCAGCTAGCTGAAGGGAATCATCTTTCTGAGCAGTAACTGAAAAATGCAAAAAAAAGAGGATCACCAAAATTGAAAATTTCACGATAACTGAGCTAGCTGAATTTTCTTGTATGCTATTAGAATAGGATTTCATGATTTATCTTTTTGCTATGATCATAGAGTTATTTTCTAACAAAGGCTTTGATGGTTCCGCATTTTTGTCCTTCAGAACTGCCGTAAGGTCGAATTGTATAATCTCCAACTGCAGCAGGGATTATAAATGTCTCCGCATAATGAACTACAAATCCTGGGAATTTACCAGTAGGGCTTTCAACTATTGCTTCCCTTCCTTCTACTAGATTTATAACGTTTACACCTCCGTTAGTGGAATGTTCAACTTTATCTGTAAACCAATGTCTTCTGGTTTCAATAAAATTGGTTTCATAAAGGCCGGTTCTCTCTTCTACCCAACCATTACCCTTAGCTAGGATTTCAATGTTATTTACAAGATTTTTACCTGTCCAACCGGTGGTACGATCCCACTCAATAACCTGTTCACCATGTTCAATATTTATGGGTCTTGGTTTATTATCCAGTCCAAGTCTACCCCAATCCCAAAGTTTGAATGTGAAAATATAAGGCGTGGCACTAATTTCTAAAACCATACTATCTTTTCCTGAACAATGTACCGTTCCTGCAGGAATAAGAATATGATCATGCTTTTTTACCGACCATTTGGTAACATGCCTGTCTGCATCAAAATTATTTCCCGTTTCTTGTGCTTCCTTAAGATCGGCTATCATTTTTTCAGGAGCCACATCCTCATTTAATCCCAAATAAACAAATGCATCATCTTTTGCATCTAAAAAATAATAACTTTCATCCTGTGTATAGGACATTCCAAACTTTTCCCTAATATACTTTTTATTAGGATGAACCTGCAGACTAAGATTTCCGCCCTCCATAGTGTCCAGGAAGTCAAATCTAATTGGAAACTCTGCACCAAATTTTTTGTAAACCTCATTACCTAATAGATCTGGTGCCTCTTTAAGTACTAAATTAATCGCAGGAGTTTCAAAAGTTTCAGAACCAAAAGCTAAAAGAATACTATTCTCTTCAGGGACACAGTCAAATCCCCAGGCATAATTCACTGCAGATCTATCCAGATCTACCACCTCTTTTAACCATTGACCTCCCCAGACTCCGGGATCAAAAAAAGGCACCACTCTAAAAGGCTGTTTATTTAATTGTTTTAGTCCTTTTTTCAAGGAATCACCAGTGATCATTTTAGGCCTGTTCGTTTGATTGGAGTCAATAAAATAATCACAATCATCAAATATGGCTGTCTTATGTCGATCTAAAACTCTCCAGTCCACAAAAAAGGATTGTTTATAAAGTAAGGCAGCTTCTAAGTCTTTATTTTCTACACCTAAATTATTTACTTCATTACGCCGCATACGCTGTTGGATTTCCCAACGAGCCATGTCTATATAAATTAATAGATCAGTATCTGAAATAAGGCTAGCCCCGGGCCCATATATAAGCTTTAAGGTATTATCATCATGATCGATTTGTTTTTTTAGTTGATCAGCTTTATCACTATCTAGAAAATCCCTGATCTCCAGGTCTGTCATAAACCCAAAAATGCGATCATCAGTAACAAAAGGATATACCATTTTTTCTATTTCCTGTTTGCTTTTAAAAGCCTCAGAAGTATGGTATAAACTATGTGAAGGAAACATTTCTTTCAATGCCGTTTCCACTTCATCATCATTTACCCCCTGATATGTTTCAATGGCTACTATCGTTGAAGAATTTTTATTTATTTGTCTATTTAGTTCTCCTATAATTGATTCCCATCCAGTCAGGCATTCCTTCTCGTTATCGCTAACAAGAATACTGGGATTTTTATCGTAGTTTGATTTCATAGTTTTTTAATTTTTCAATAAAAAGCAGACCCCTAGAATTCCTGCGTATTTTGTTTGATTGGCGGTTGTTATCATCACCCCATCTTCAGGAAGCCAGGATCTTTCATTTACTCTTTTTCTGATGAATGGAATAATTTCACTTTTGCTCTTCATTATCCCACCACCTATGATCAGTTTTTCAGGATCATAAGCGTGAAGCAGATTTATAATCCCGGCAGACCAGGCTTCTAAACTTCTTTTTTTTAACTTTTTTGCTATTTCATCACCTTTAGAGGCATGGCTAAATATATCTTTATAGCCAATTGTTGTTAAAGCTGAAAGACTGCTGTTTTTATAGTTATGCAATTTCTTCAAATTGTGTGATAAAGCCCATGTTGAACCTGCAGTTTCTACACATCCAATATTCCCGCAATTGCATTTATCTCCTTCAAAGTCTATAGACATATGCCCTCCAAGATTCCCGGCTATAAAATTTTTACCTCGTAAAAGTTTACCCTCGATAAGTACCGCTGATCCCATACCAGTTCCCAGAGTCACCATAAGAAGATTATCATTTCCCTTACCTGCACCATACTGCCATTCTCCCATGAGGGCTGCTCTTGCATCATTCTCTAACACTAGAGGAACATTCCAGTTTTTTTTAGCCCAACTATTTAGATCTGTATTCTCAGCATCAGTATATTTTACATATTTCGAAAGAATCCTATTATTGATATAGTCTACGATTCCAGGAAATGCAATACCTATTCCCAGCAATTTGAATTTATCATGGAGAATTCTATTTATATCTTCCACTAATTCCTCTAAGCGAACAGGCATACTCAGATCAGACTTTGCCGGAAGCATTTCTGTCCCAAGTAATTCTCCCATTCCATTTACGAGACCCATTTTAATTTGGGTTCCTCCCATATCTATTCCTAAATAAACCTCCTCCACAAACTAAATTTTTGATTCGATTTCCACGGCATTTTCATTTTTCCAGCTTTTCTCAATTTCTTCTAGGCTCTTTTGCTTAGTTTCAGGCACAAATTTCCAGGTAAATATTAAAAGGAATATCGCATTGACCATAAAAATGAAGAAGGTTCCCGAACCTCCTATTTCTTCTAATAGAACCGGAGTTAACTGAGTAATTAGTATCACTCCTATCCAAAGGATTAAAATGCAAAACGACATTGCAATTCCACGGGTCTTGGTAGGGAATATTTCTGAAATTATAACCCATGGAATAGGCCCTAAAGAAGTTGCAAAACTTGCAATGAAACCAAGTATAAATAAGAGAAGCCATGGCCCCTCGTAAATTCTAAAGTGGAAGCATAACGCTGTACCAAGTAAACAAATTATCATACCGCTTACACCCCATAACAGTAATTTTCTTCGACCTGCTTTATCTATTAGGCCAAGCGCCACGAAAGTAAAAATAGTATTAATGACTCCTATTAGTATGGTTTGAGAAAGAGCTGACTCCACCCCAAATCCAATGCTCTTAAAGATCTCCGGAGCAAAATATATTACGGCATTAATACCTGTAATTTGTGAAAAAAGTGCCAATACAACACCTATCACTAAAGCCATACGATACCTCTTTCCAAAAAGCTCCTTTAGGCTACCTTTTTCTTCTTTTAAAGTAGACTTGATCTCTTTTTCAATTTCATCAGCTTGTGAACCATTGACCCTAACCAATATAGTTCTAGCTATTTTATCCTTACCCTTTTTTAAAAGCCATCGAGGACTTTCAGGTACAGTAAATAACAGCACAAAAAATATAATTGCCGGAATGGTCTCTGAACCCAGCATATATCGCCAGCCATATTCTATATTCCATTCCGAGGTTCCGGCTTTGGAAATCCAAAAATTAACCACATAAATAATATTTATCCCCAGTACAATAGCCAGCTGATAAACACTAACCAAAGTTCCCCTCATTTTGGCCGGGGCAACTTCCGATATATACAAGGGAGATAACATAGAAGCAGCACCAACACCTACTCCTCCTACAAATCGAGCTAAAATGAACGGTGTAAGATCATTAGCAATTGCAGAACCAAGAGCTGATAAAAAGAATAGAACTGCGGTGATGATCAAGACTTTTTTACGGCCCCATTTATCGCTTGCGTAACCTGCAACCATAGCTCCAAAAACACATCCCCATATAGCACTGCTTGCAGCCCATCCCACAAGAGCGGGGCTTAGATCGAATTTCTGCTGTAAAAAGCCAATTGCACCTGCTATAACGGCCGTGTCATAACCAAACAACAATCCACCCAGTGCCGCTACTGTGGTTATTTTTATAATATAGGATTTAGAAACCATAGTTGGAATCGGATCTTTTGCCATGTAATTGAATAATTAAACTTTGAAATTTTTATTTAGGTGTATTAAAGGAAATTCTAACAAATCTTGGCCTATATAAATGAGGCTTACTCTCGATGATATCGAAAAATTTAAAACTATTTACGTTGTAGCTAACCAGTAATTCTCCTGGTTTAGAAATTGCAGGATGTGCTTTTGCATTGTAAGTAAACAAATCGGGATCGTTCATTTCGGTGGTGGTATCCCAAATCAATTGTTTTTTGCCAAAGGGCCCGAAAGGTGTTTCTGATCGGCGCATATAGATTTTAGGGTAAATCCCGCCTTCCTGATAAACCAGTGCATACTGACCGTTTGATAACCTGGAAACACTTAATTCATTTGAAACACTGTCAGTAAGTGTCTGCATCTCTAAATCATCTTTAGTCCATTTATCTTCAGCTCTAAATCGCCATGAGTCAAAGTCCTCTATTTTATCGGCAGGTGTTCTAGCTACAACCAATTCTTTATTAGGGCCACGAACACCATATACATAAACATAGGATTGGCCATCCTGCTGTTCTGTGTAGATTCCGACTCCAAAAGAAATCTTCAATGAATCATTTTCGCTATTAAAAAAAGGGATCTTAAGTTGTTTGTCTGCTTTTAAAGGGAGATCATTCTTATTTTCGATCACCAAAAGATCATTACCCACTTCTTCGAAGGGAAGAAGATCATCTGTGTTTGTATTTCTAATGCGATAAGAAAATACATAAAGATTACCATTCATTTCCGGGTTAACAAAACCATCCCCCAGCCAGTAATATTCATTATTTTCGGAGTCAGGTTTAAAAAAGGCAGTATGCTCATTTTTATCATTTTCAGCCAGATAAAATTCTGTGGTGGATGGTTTCTTTCCTTTAGTATAGAATGCTAAGGAATTATTTACCATGGTATATCCAGGTTGAAGTGAGTCTTCCGTAATTTCACCGATCATAGTGTCACTAAACAGAAAAAGAATACTATCAGATTCTTTGCCATCAATGCCTGAGTAAGGAATAGCAAAGATACCGTCACCACCAAACCAGCCTGTATCCCTCTTAAAAACTTCTGTCCATTGCGGTGCCGGTTCTACCTTAAAATCCATTTTTTCGTTCAGTGAAACTACATCAGAAACTTTTTCTTCATTAGGTTCTTTTTTACAGGACACTATCGCGAGTAATGCAATAGCAGATAAACTTCCTAAGAGAATTGTCTTCTGGTTTTTTATATATTTCAACATACTGGATATATTAATCGAATTAAATGATTTCTACTAATTTTCTCTCGGAACTGGAATGAAGCTATATAGAAAAATTTCTTCATCGGTCAATCCAAAAACAGAAAGATCAATCGTCTGCTCCAGTTCCAATTTATCAATAGATAAGGTTTTAAGCTTAAAAGTATCTACAGCGGTAATATTTGGTGTAAATACATTATGTTTTTCCATAATGAAATATTCATCATTAGCCGTGATATACCAGCGATCGTAAACATTTAAACCATCGAATGCACAGGAACCTGCCGCGGTATCCTGACCATATTGAAGACTCATGGATCCGTCTGCATTAAACAGGTAGGCATTATCCTTTTCACAATCGGCTATAACCTCCTCATTTGGCATATTCAAACTATTTACATGCTTAATAGAGGTCCAGTTCCATTTTTTTGTAACCAGGTTATCTTTTGGTGAAAGGGTAATAGAAGCTGTAAGATCGCTTATATGTTTTGTTCCTTCAGAAGTTTTGGCTTCAAAAGTAAATCCTATCAATTTATCTACATCATCTATAGATGGTTCATATATAAAATTATAGTCGAAGCTGGTACCGGAAGCATCTACATTTATCGAACCCTGATTGCCAAAACTTTCGTCTACCACAAGGTTTACAGTTTTTGTAATTAAAAGGCTTTCTAAATTGGCTGGTGCCTCAATATGAACATTAATATCAATAGTTTCATTAGATTCCAAAACTGTACGATATTGTCCCTGTCCTGGGATCTTTTGTGCATCCAGAACTATGGTAAAATTACCCTGATCATAAAAATCTTCTGGGGTTTGACTATCATCGGTCTCGCATCCTGCAATCAGGACGCTGATAAATAATATTAACCCAAACAACTGAAATATTCTTGTATTATTCATCTCGTTTTTCTTTTAATTAATGGAATATTAAAATCCTTGATTTTGCGGTAAATTGGGATTGACATCTCTTTCTCTTTGTGGAATTGGGAACAAATAATACTCACTTCCCACATTAATATTTTTCGCTTCCTGAACAGCTTCTTCCAAACTTCCCAGCCTTGTTAAATCGAACCAACGCATCCCCTCGGCAACAAATTCCCTTCTTCTTTCGTTTAACAATACATCGATAAAACCACCCATATCAGATACATCAACATCATCTAAACCGGCTCTCTCTCTTACCATATTCAAATACTCATTAGCTTCTGAAAAATTGTTCAGGCTGGCCTGAGCCTCTGCATAAACGAGCAAAACATCAGAGTATCTTAATACAGGAAAATCGTTAAACGAACCGCCTGCAGTGGGATCTGCTTCTCTGTCCCAATATTTATCTATATATATTTTATCCAGGTTAACTGTAGTGCCATCCGAAGCCATAAAATTGGTCATAAAAGTAGCTTCCTTACGTTCATCGATATCTTCATAAGAATCATAGAGATCTGGTAGTGCAATTTGCCAGCCTTGCGTATTACTAACTCCATCAACCTCGCGGCTTAGTTCAGTGGGTAATAATCTCACATTAAATTGTCCTACTTCCCAAAATGAGATGGCTCCCCCACCATCACCAAACCCAACAGAGAAAACAGCTTCTTTACCACCTCTACTGGAAATTTCAAAGGCTTCTGAAAAGTCATCCCAAAGGTCATATTGGCCGGAATCAATAACTTCTTTTGCTTTATCAGCCGCTAATTGAAACTCACCCATTCTTAAATAAACTTTGGCTAAAATTCCTTTTGCAGCACCGGTAGTTGCCCGGCCTTGCTGAATTTCACCATCGGCTGGGAGAGACTCAGCAGCTGTTAGATCGGCAATTATTTGATCGTAGATAGCAGATACTGAAGCTGCTTCAGGATTTAATGGAGCATCCTCTGAAATAACTAAAGGAATTTCTCCAAACATCCTTACCATGTTAAAATAAAGAAGCCCTCTTAAGAACTTAGCTTCATTTATAAGTCTATTTTGAACCGCTGGATCCATATCTATTGACGGAATACGATCTATAGCAACATTCGCCAGGTAAATGGTCTTATAATGAATTTGCCAGATCTCCAACAATGCAGCATTATCAGCATTGTAACTAAAAGTTGCAAGCTGGTCGTATTGTGGTGTTCCAAGTTGATTATTAAGCATTTCATCAGAAGCTAATCCCTGGGTAATCCAAAAAGTGCTGTGATAGACTCCGGCAGTATTTCCCCGGGAGGCATCATAAGATCCCAAATATGCATATATAGAATTTACTGCTGCTATGGCATCCTGTTCTGTAGTATAGTAATTACTGGTCGCAACCAAATTTTCAGGATCTTCTTCAAGAAAATCACTACATGAAGTACTTAATAGTAATAATAATATACCCAAAAGTACTTTAGACGAATGTAATTGAATAGTATTCATGCTTTCGTTTTTTTATTTTAAAATCCTAGGTTAATCCCAAAGGTGTATGTTTTAGTCTGTGGATAATTACCACTATCTATACCTACTATATTAGTAGTTCCTCCATACGCATTCCCTTCCGGATCGTAGCCGCTATAATCTGTTATGGTAAATAAATTGGTGGCACTGGCATAAACTCTTAACCGTTCAATACCAACTTTACTCATAAAGGTATCTGGAACTGTATAACCAAAAGTTAGGTTCTTCAGCCTTACATATGAGGCGTCCTCAACAAAACGGGAGGAAAATGCCGAATTAAATGATTCATTAGCCCTTGCCTGAGGATATCTATTATTCGTGGTTTCTGGGGTCCATCTATTAAGGCCAGCTTCAGCCAAAACATTTTGCTGACCGTTTAAATTTTCAAGGTTCACTAAATTCAAGTTAACCATATCATTACCCTCAGATCCCTGAAAGAACACATTCAAACTAAAGTTCCTATAGGTGAATTCATTACTAAGCCCCCAGGTAAAATCAGCTTCTGCTGTACCAATAACGGTTCGGTCAAACTCATCAATGAAGCCATCAGGAACCCCCTCAGGACCACTTAAATCTTTATATTTTCTATCCCCTGCCTGTGCAGTCTGACCTCTTAATGCAGCAGAACTTGCCGCCTCTTCATCAGATTGGAATATTCCGTCAAAAGCATACCCTTCAAAAGTGCCAATTGGCATACCTTCTCTAAGAATACTACCTCCAACCAAAAGATTGATATCTTCATCCCTGGCGAGGTTGGTAATTTCATTTCGGTTAACTGAAAGGTTCCCTGAAGCATTCCATCCAAATTCACCTGTTAGAATATCTCCTCTTAATTCAATTCCAAAGCCTCTGTTTTTTACATTCCCAACGTTTAATAAGGTAGTTTGAAATCCGGATGTAAATGGAATCGGAGTCCCCAACAGCAAATCTGAAGTCTTTTTATCATAGAAATCTGCCGTAAGGGATAAACGTCCTTCCAATATGGAAAGGTCAACCCCTAAATTTGCCTGTCTTGTAGTTTCCCATTTCAGGTCCTTATTTGGATAACTTGTAGGTTCCTGTCCATAGAATATAGTAGGTTCACCAGATCCAAAATTAAACACCCCTTCTCCAAAAGGAGCAATAAGGGATAAGGAATTATAAGGACCAATAGATTGATTTCCTAAAACACCGTAACTAAGTCTTAATTTCAGATTATAGAAGAATTCGTTATCCTTCATAAATGGCTCATTAATTACTTTCCAGGCAAATGCACCGGAAGGGAAGAAACCATATTTATTGCCTTCAGCAAATTTTGAAGAACCATCTACCCTTCCCGAAACGGTAAAGAGATATTTATCGGCAAGTGAATAATTAACCCTTCCTAAATAGGATATCAAAGACCAGCCTAATTCATTATTTACGGGGTTTTGAGGATTTTCTGCTGCTGCAAGATTATGATAACCAGTTCTGCCATCAGGAAATCCAAAAGCAACTGCACTTAAGGATTCATTTTTGAATTCCTGCATGGTAAATCCAAGCAAGGCAGTTAAATTATCAGTATTATTGAAAGATTTGTTATAGGTTAAGGTATTTTCATTTAACCAGGTCAATGCATTAAGACTGCTAACAGATGCTTCTCCTTTACTATTTTCAGATTGTTTGAGGAAGTTTGGACCAAATGTATTGGATTTCGTTGTTAAAGCATCGATACCAAAACTAGTCCGAAATTTTAGACCTGAAATAATTTCGTAGTCCGCAAAAATATTCCCCAATAATCTGGAGGTAGTAGTATTAGATTCGTATTCTTTTGCTTCAGCCACCGGATTGGCAATTCCTTCCTTACGGTCATGTTCAAAAGTATATCCACCAGGATCATTTGGGTTATAAACCGGCAAAATTGGATTAATCTGCAAAGCATTTGAAATAACCCCTGCGTTTATCTGGCCTGCTCCCGTAAGAACCCCATTGGAGTTAATTCTGGCATATGATAAGTTATTGCCTATACTTAATTTATCATTTAATTGTCTTTCCAGGTTTACCCTAAAGGAATAACGCTCAAAGTCTGAACCTATAACAATCCCATCCTGGGTAAAATATCCACCTGAAAGAGAGTAGCTGGTTTTCTCGTCACCACCGGCAAATGAAATTTGATAGTCTGCAATTGGAGCCATCCTAAAAAGCTCTTCCTGCCAGTCCGTTCCTTTACCAAGGCTTGAAGGATTTACATAAACAGGAGTCCTACCAGCATTGATTGCCGCTTCATTCACAAGTTCAGCATATTGCCCTGCGTTCAGCAAATCCAGCTTTTTACTAACTTCCTGAACTCCGTAATAAGCATTAAAGCTGATGGTCCCTTTACCTTCTTTTCCCTTTTTAGTGGTAATTAAAATTACTCCGTTTGCACCTCGGGAACCATAAATTGCAGTTGCCGATGCATCTTTTAAAATCTCAATAGATTCTATATCATTTGGGTTAATGGTAGCCAATGGTCCAATTCGGGGCCCACGACCACCAACTGAAGTTTCATTTCCATTACTATTGACCAGCATCCCATCAATAACATATAATGGTTCACTACTTGCGTTTACAGAACTCGTACCTCTAATGCGAATATTTGTCTCACCCCCCGGCACTCCGGTAGTTTGTGTAACCTGAACCCCGGCCGCTCTTCCTTGAAGGGCTTGTTCAAAACTTGTAGCCGGTACTGCCTGCAACTCTTCCGAACTTACCGATGAAACAGCCCCCGTAAGATCTGATTTTCTTTGAGAACCGTAGCCAATTAATACCACTTCAGATAATTCACTCATATTGGCCTCAAGCTCAATATTAAAACTTGTATTTAAACCAACACTTACCTCTTTTGTTTTAAAACCAATATAAGAGAAGACAAGAACCGCATCTGTATTAGGAATGGTAATTTCAAAGTGACCATCAAAATCTGTCATTGCGCCTACATCTGTTCCCTTAAGGATCACATTAACCCCTAAAAGTGGCTCTCCACCTGTAGATCTTACGGTTCCAGAAACTGGTATACCCTGCTGCTCAAAAAGATCGTTTGTAAATGCTCCAGCATTGAAGGAAAGGCAGAACAGGAAAATAAAATAAATGCAGGCTTTATATTTACTATGGACTTCCATGTTATAGATTTTTAGTTATTAATATTTATTGTTTTCATAATTCAGTTTAAGCACACTTTTATATTTATAGCAAGATAGATTCAGATAGAGAAGCATCTTTTAGGGTAACTCATGCACACCCCATTCTTTATTTGGTTCAGGTCCAAGATATATATCCAATTCTCCCCCCTTTTGGAAAGTATCATGAGAAAACCAAAATTGGTTATGTTCTTTCCCGTTTAAAAAAGCTTTTTGGATATACATGTTATTCTTTGAATTATTATGGGTTTTTATGGTAAATTCTTTTCCTTCATAGTATTTAGGATCTAACTCTATAATAATTTTGTCGAAAATTGGACTGGTGATATCATAAACAGGATTTTGATCTACATTCCCTTTTAAGTTAAAAATCCCTATCGCCATTAAAGCACTTACCCCACCCATCTGGCCCTGATCTTCATCGTGACCTCCATAACCTAAATCTGGAGTTACTCCACCATAAGCCTGCTCCTTGACTTTCCTTACCCAATATTGTGTTAGCCAAGGTTTGTTTGCATAATTGAATACATGGGCATTGGAACAACCCGGTTGATTAGCATAACTCAAATAACCTTCGCTGTATCCAAAAACGAAATCATCATCTTTTGCCATTTCAAAGGCATGATTAAGTTTCTGGCAAAGCACATCATCTCCACCCATCAATTTTGAAAGCTCTGTAATCCCATGTGAAACAGACCAGGTTGCCTGCCATGCGTTCGCTTCTACCCAACCTTCACCAGAAAGAGGATCGGCATGCATAAACTCCTGTTCTCTATTTTTTGGAAAAATTAAATTTTGATCGTTATTAAAGAGTTTTTTCCAACCTTTTGATCGGTTAGAGAAAAAATTAGCATCTTTTTTCTTACCCATACTCCTGGCCATCTGAGATAAAGCATAATCCTGAAAAGCAGCTTCTAAAGTAATACCCGCATTTCCAGGCCAGTAACCATTTTCTGTATAAAACTTAATATCTGCTGGATCTCCAAGCATTCCTCCTGGTAAAAGATTTTGTTTCACCATCTTATAAGCAACCTCAGAATCGATCTTTGTAAGTAAATCTTTTTGATAAGTACTGGCAATTAAATTTGTTGAAGGCGAGCTAGTCATTATATAAGAATAACCACCACCGGAAGGTCCTCTGGGCAACAGGCCTCCATTTATCGCGTATTGTACCATGGATGAGGAAAGTTCATCCATAACTTCAGGCCAGGCAAGACCCCAGAGTATGTTCAAATTCCACTGTGTAAGCCATAATGCATCTGAATTATACATATTAAATTTTAAATTTCCATTAGAGTCTTTTGGAAGAGTTTTTATTTTGAAGACAGCATCTGTAAATGTTCCTTCTCTAACTCCCGAGGTACGATCAGGATAATCACCTGAAACATCATTAATTTTTTGCCTTCCCAGTAAAACGTGCCATAGGTCAGTATAAAATTTTGTACGTTGATCATGAGTTCCGCCTTCAATCTTTATTTTACCTAGCCAATCGTTCCAAACTTCCCTAGATTCATTTTTAACTTTATTAAAATTCCAGTCTGAAAGTTCATCTTTGAGATTTTTCCTCGCATTTTCTACACTAGTATAAGAAATTGAAATTTTCATTTTCAATTCATCTCCTGCCTTCACATCATAAACAGGGGCAACACCAGCCTGATCACCAACAAGTTCATTTACATTTTCCAGTATTCTGTTACCTCTCCAGCCCTTAAGCCTTTTAAAAGGTTTATCAAATTGAGCAACAAAAAACACCTTAACATCCTTGGGACCACCCCAATAACGATCTACAGTACTAAAGGAACCTTCGATTTCAGTGGCACTAACTTTATTGACCTTTGCATCAGTCATTACGTTATTTCCCACATACCCCCCAAGATTGGTTATTATTTGGGCTTCCATAGGTGTAGTAAATCGGAAATTATAAAAGCTCACCCGTTCAGTACTTGTAAATTCTGTCCAGATATTATGATCTCTTAGAAAAACCCTATGATAACCCGGTCTAACGATCTCATCTTCATGACTAAATTCAGACTTCCAGCTATCCTGACCTCCTCTGGGATCTATTTCCTGTGGAGCAGGCATAATTTCGAGCCCCCCGAGCATCCAACTATGAATCTGTTCAAATCCAAGAATATATTTTTCATTATAATTATATCCACCTCCATATTGATTTTTATTACGAGTAAGAGGAGCTGCCCCAACCATACCAAATGGCCTGGAACCAGTAATAAAATATAGGTATCTCCCCCTATTTGTTTCTATATATGGATCTACCCAGTCCACTGGATCATTAGATTGTTCTGGAGCAGTATAAACCTCTACTTCAGAAAGTCCAATATCTTTACCCTGTGCATCGGTAGCTTCAAATTTAACCCACTCAATCGTTTTCGTATCAAAAGAAATTTCTTTCCCAAATCCGTTATTAGGAAGTTGCCTCACCCAAATAGAAGAACCATCACTAAAACTGAGCTTTCCACCGGCAATATGCTCTTTTTGGGATGCCCTATCATAAATAACTATGCGATTAATTCTTTGAGATTCACTCCAACTCAATTTAACCCAGGGCAACTTGATATACCCCCAGTCTGTGGTGTCACCTTTACAAGCCCATTCCCCTAAATCCCTAACACCAATAATCCCATCTGCGATTTTATTTGAAGAATAGCTAGAATTTAGCTCTGAAGATGAAGTGATTTTGGCCTCAGTTGAAATATTCCTTTGAGCATTAACAACTAGTGTCAAGAATAGAAATATGAGAAAAAAATTGATCCTAGAAAAAATTGAAATCATGCGATCTAAAAAATAAGTATGTTCAAACATATGAACATTTTAATTATTCTCATAATATTTTCTAATATTTTTTTAGAATGGTAAAAAAATATGTATGATTTTAAGTAATTACTATATTTTTACGTGACTGGACCAAGCATTAGCAATAAATGGTCATAGATTTAATCTAAATCATTGATAATGCAACCTCGTTTCATCTTTATTTTTGTTTCTAATCTATTTCGCAATGAGCTCATATCTGTGGATACCATTTGTTCGAGTATCCTGGCATAAATTTGAGTAGTAGAAAGCTTACTATGAACCAACAGTTTTGACACCGTTTCAATGGGAACTCCTTCAGAAAGTGTTACGGTAGTTGCAAAAGTATGGCGAGCTGGGTGGAAAGAAAGTTTCATCGGTATGTCATAAATATCCCTATCTCCTTCAAATATTCATTAATTTTTTGTTGGAGAAAACCGACAGCAATTCTTCTAGGGCATTTCCAATGCCGTTATCAGATTTTTTCAAGATGTTAAGCACTTTATTCAAAAAGGGAATTTTTACTGATTCATCATTCTATTCCCCTTTTGTGAATATCCAGTAATCCCCATCAATTCCACACGATATGCTTTTCCCAAGCAGTTTTACATCGATATAGGAAAAGCCGGTGTAACAGATTTAGAAGTGCTTTTTCAGCAAGTACTTCCTTTTAAGTCTCGTTTTTAAAAGAATACGAAGATTTCTCAATAATTTTATTTTAAGCATTAATATTGATTGCTTAAAACAAAAAAAACCAGACATATAAGCAGAAAGGGAAGACAGGAAATTTTTCCAGCTAATTCTCAACGATAAACTTTTTATCTGTAATTCCCTCATCATCAATAATCTTGATGATATAAACTCCGGCGGGATAAGTATTCATTTTGAATTCAAAAAATTCCTGGACCGGTATTTCCGTGAATTCCTGAAGCAGTTTACCTCCAATATCAAAGATCATAATTCTGGAAACCTGTGAGAGTTCAGGATTTTTCAACATGAAATTATTGGTTTCGGAATAATATTCCACTTCCATCAGTCCGGACTCTAAAACAGGTTTTTCAGGTTTTGGAACAAGTTCATTATAAAAAATAATTTCAAATCTATCCTTGATTTCTCCAGGCTCCGCTTCAGTTTTATATGCTGAATTTTTAAGATCGTGAATACTATCTTTTTGTTTATCCTTCAAATAAACCGGTATGTTTTGATCCCAATTTTCAAGGCTATCAATCCTGATGGTGAATTCTTCCTGAAGATTTACGCGAATTCCTAATGGCAGCACTTTGTCTTTATAAAAATTGGGAATGGCCTGGATCACAAATGGGTTTTCTTCAATAATCCAGTATATATCTTCTATATTTTTATCGATCATAGGCGCATCATAGCCTAGGTCAAAGTTCGTAGAGGAAAGTACA
Source organism: Gramella sp. AN32 (assembly GCF_023718305.1). GTDB lineage: Bacteria > Bacteroidota > Bacteroidia > Flavobacteriales > Flavobacteriaceae > Christiangramia > Christiangramia antarctica. Next base: position 24,379 of record NZ_QEYO01000018.1, on the reverse strand, counting down.
TCACCAGTTGCTAAAATTTGCCGGTGATATCCTTCCGCCGATTCGTATTTCAACCTGATCTTAGGCCTTAAATCTTCTGAAAACACTGCTTTTGATACTTGTTTGGTAATTTCTTCCTGCTGAAGGAATTGGGAATTACCCGGATTTTCCCTTACATAGATGCGCTGACTGTTTTTGAAAGTTACTTCCCCACCCTGAATAGCAAAATTATTGTTCGTGTTTCCATCTATCACCGTATTTACAAAGAATCCCTGGCCTACCGGAATATATTTAGCCGGTATTTTTGAACCTCCATTGCCATTGGAATTAATTCGTGAGTCATTTGATACTCCGGAAACCCCGCCTGATAGGTTCATCGCAGCATAACCCCCAATATATTCTTCAAGGACATGGGTATCCTCTTTCCCGAAGTGGTCCCAGAAATAAAGTGTTCCATTAAATACATTTTTCGAATTTCTACCTCCAGTAATATCTTTTAGATTGTCCCTTAAAAATTCGGTCGCATCTATTGCTGAAGGATATGGATTTCCCACAAGGCGGTTTTCACCGATTGAGATTGATAATTGAATGAGGCCATTGTTCGGTTTGCCCACAAAAGTATAGTTTTGAAGATCTTGAATGGGCACGTAACCCCTGGTCCCTTTCATACTAAAACCTTCTCCCGCTTTTATAAGTGAATTCGCATAAATACCTTCCCATGATAAATAATCATCTGCCGGACCGTGAAATTTATAAAGCCAGTATTCGCTTATTCTTAAGGCTCCGCTATAATTTCCATCAGCATATGAATATTGTTCATTAAAGGAAATGTTTTGTGGTGATGAAACATTGCTTCCGTCTTTTAAAACTTCTGAAATTTTGAACCCGGAATTATTAGCTTCTCCCACCAGGCTTACCGGTACGGTCCAGTAATTATAATTAAAACTGTTCAATGTTCCCTGCTGGTCTTTTTCGATATGACCGCTACTTTCTTCTGCCAGAATACTATTTTCATATTGGATCAACTGGGATTCCCCATTGAGATCGATCACGCCATCCAATTTAAGGTAATGGCTTATTTCCAGCGAATTCCCGCTAAAATTATTATCTCCCATCATGTCCAACGTGCCACTTTCTGAAAGTAAACCTAAAAGCTGGATATCACTTTTATTATTTGGAGTACCTGAATTTTTAACGTCTCCTCGCAGAATTACGATATTCCAGTTGATGTCTTCGGAAGGAGAAATACTCAGTGAATTTGGAGCATCCCAAACATCGCGCTGATTTATATTCCTGCCCATATAAACTGTAGGCAAGGTCCAGGTAGCTTTATTAAACCATTCCCCGTTGGCATTAGATTCTAAAATATAGGGAAGTGGCGCAGAATTTTCCTGTTCGGTTTGAATATTTCTCAATTCACCTGGGATAGCGTTCACCGCAAGATCTGCGGTGAATCCATCTTGAACCTCAGCACTTATCAATCTGTAATAACCTTCCAAATTGTTCCATGTAAGGTTACCGGGTACATTCATGGGTAAAATTTCGCCTTTTACAGCAGTATTATTATTCTTAATTCGCTGGTTCATCATAAACCTTAGTTGTTCTTGGGAAAGACTAGTCTTCCAAATTCTCATTTCTTCGATCCAGCCGTGAAAATGATTTTCAGGAACCGCAGATGCCGAAGCATTGTACATTGCTCCAACCAAAAACGGACTCGCGATCGTATTTGGGCTGCCCCCTGCCCCGGCCCTTATTTCCACGCCATCCACATACAACTTAATTTCAGCAGAGCTGGCAATTACCGCGAGATGATACCAACGATCTGTATCAATTTTAAAACTAGAGGTTATCGATTGATTATTGTAATTAAAAGAAGGTTTCCCATTGTCAATAACAAGGTCATATCCTCCAGAATTCAGGTTGGCAGCATCCCTTTTAGAGAAAATAGTTTTTATACCATTTAGAGAGTGAGGTTTTACCCAGGCTTCCAGGGTAAAATTATTTCCCAGGGAATAGGCATCACCCATAAATACGTAATCGTTATCTCCATCAAAATCCAGTTTACTACATCCTCCGGGAAAGTTAATCTCTATAATTTGGCTTAATTCAGGACATCCATTTAACGGGGTTACCGTCCATTGCACGGAATAGGTGGTGTTGGGCAATCCTTTTAAGACAGCATTCGGTAAATCGGGATCGTTTAAAGTTCCTCCATCGCCTGCAACAATTTCCCATTTTCCCATAGCCAGGTTTGGATCTACAGGTTCAGCAGAAAGTTGGGCAGTGGTGATTCCACAGGTGGTTAAATTCTGGGGTTCCCCGGCATCGATGAGAATTTCTTCCGGCTGGGTTAAAGTGAAAGCTTTGGTTAAAGTCACACAGTTATAAATGGTACTTACTGAAAAAAGGTAATTCCCTGCATTTAAAGTATCCAAACTTTCGATTCCGGTAGCGCTGGCAATCTCCGCAACAGCTTCTCCAGATTCATTCAGAATTTGAATGAGGTATTCCGGGGTTTCTTCCGGCATAAAACCACCGGCGAGTTCAATACTGGCAAAACCATCTGCAGATTCATAACAGCTTAGTGCTGAAAAATCTGTCGCAATAATTTCTAAGGGTTCAGGCTCTAAAATTGTAATTTCAGAAAAAGCGGAACATCCATTTTCATCTGTTACCGTGACCAAATAGGTTCCCTGCGCCAAACCCGTTGCAGTGGCCGTAGTTTGCCCGTCACTCCATAAATAGGTAAAAGGCGCTTTCCCACTTAGCGACGTGACCGTAGCTTCTCCCGCACTTCCGTTGAAACAATTGTTATTACTAACGGCTACTTCGATTACCGGGCTTGGATGTATCGTAATATTAAGGGTATCGCTTACCGGCTCACAGGGAGCATCTGGCGAATCTGAGGTTAAGATCAATTCAACAAAACCGGTTTCAATCTCAGACTCACTGGGTGTATATATTGCGTCCAATTTAGAAGAGTCCGGGTTATAAGTTCCCAAACCTCCGCTCCAAATTCCTGATGTAACAGAACCTGAAATCATACCGTTTAACTGAATGTCAGCAGTTTCGGCACAGATGCTAAAATCTTCTCCGGCATTTGTGATCGTTTCCGGGATCACCATTACTTCGGTACTTTTTGTTGGGTTAGCACATCCATAGAAGTCGGTAACAGTGAGTTCATAAACTCCTGAATTTTCAACAGTGGCATTTTCTATGACCGGGTTTTCTTCGGAAGAGGTAAAATTATCAGGCCCTGTCCAGCTGTAGATGATGGGTTCCCTTCCACCTTCCATATTGGCATTTAACTGAATAGTGCCGCCCTGGCAGGCGGGGCCATCGTTGGAGGGGTTAAAATCATACTCCACCGCGCTAATTTCAGCAAAAGAAATATCGTCTATCCCAAAATCATTTCCATCACGAATGGTATTTTCATTAATTATTTGAATTTTTACCTGGGTGTTATTACCTGAATTCCAAACCTGTGCATTAAAAAATTCTAACCATTCTCCCACATTTTGAAAAGTCAGATCCCCTAGGGTAGATTCAGATGATATTTGATCCTGTCCGTTATTACCAGGAACAAGAACAACCAACCTCAGGCGGGCATATTTATCTGCTTCAGTCCGGGAAACCAGATTGGTGGTCCATGCCCCAAAATAATAGTCGGTATTAGGTTTTACCTCCAGATACCCAGTAGTCTCCCAAACCACATTTCCCAAATTGGGATCTCCGTTAACAATCATAAAGTTTCCGGTTCCGCTGGTATGATCTCCATTGTCACTAAAATCTGTATGGTAATCGTTAGAATTCTGGTCTACGGCATAAAGCCCTTCCGGATATAGCTCATTTCTCACTCCAGGATTATCAGTCCTAAAGCCATATTGAGTTCTAAAGCCAGTATTTCCCTGTTCAAAATCTCCATTTACTACAAGATTCTCTGAAATATCGATGTTTGCTGAACCTTCGCAACCGTTATCCATAACCCGCAGGGTATAACCCTGTGCCGAAATAACATCGATAGAAGATCCTGTACCCAAAACCTCTCCTGAAGAAGTCCATTCGTATTCATCATAATTTCCTTCTACGTATAATTTAATTTTATTGGGTTCATTGGGATAAGCACAGTAATCTGCCAGGATTTTGGGTTGGGGTGGTTTTTTAACAATAACTTCAATCGTCTCTACCCCTGGACATTCCAGGTCAGGATCGCTATAGGTTACCGTAAAAATGGTGGTTTCAGTTAGTGATATATTCTCGGGGTTTTGTTCTGTAGAAGTCCAGGTACTGGTATTCGAAGCCCAGGTAATATTTTGATCCTGTGCCGCTTCTCCCGTCAAAATAATATTATCAAGAGCCCACCAGTACCCCCAGTTTGCGCTATACCTAAACCGAATATAAAGGGTTTCCTGGCCTACATAACCGTTTAAATTAACAACGTCTCGATTGTTAGAAGAAATATTGATGTCATAGACGGTTTGCCAGTCCTGGTTGTTTGTGGAAACCTGTACTTCTCCCAGACTACTATAATGTTGATAATATTGCCAGAAAGAAAGTTCCAGGGTAGAATACCCCACAGTATTTATGGGATTGCTGTACTTTAAGATAGTTTCGGTATAGCCCCCCCGGCCCTGAGCGTCGCTATTAGACATGATAAATTGTGAATTATCGTCTGATTGTATATTTACGTTATATCCTGGGGAATACCCGTTTGATCTTAACGTCCATGCAGCAGCAGAAGGATTGCCACTGGTAGAATTGTTCGTTGTGCTCCAGTTAGCTAGTCCGTTATTGAAGTTTTCTTCAAATAAGACAGGCTCTAGAGAGCCGGCAATCTCAATTTCAGAAAATAAATCAATGGCCTCACCTTCACAAATTTCAATTTTGGATGCTGAAGCTGTTACTTTAGGGCCAGACAGTAGGGAAAAACTGATATTATCTTCTGTAATACATCCACTGGGAGTCTCTATCGTTATAAAATAGGTTACACCTACTTCCACCCCAGTATCGTTGTAAAGTGTTTCGTTGATACTTCCAGTTCCTGAAGCGGCAGGATTTCCCACAACGGCATTTCTTCTCCAACGTATGGTAGAATTATTAATATTGCTTTGGGGAGTATAGGAAACAGATTCCCCATTACATTTATCGGCAATTGGATTATCTATGAGTTTTGGCTCTGGTTCAATAACCACTTCAATCTCCTGAGTGCTTGAGCAGCCATTAGGTGCAGTTAAAGTAAAAACATAGGTAGCGGTAATTGCGCTACCCGAAGTATTGATAAGCGTTTCATTGGGGTTGGCTGAATTTCTTTCAGATGAATCACTTGCTGCATTTTCTGCTATTGCTGTGCGACTCCAACTAAACGTGGTTCCTTCAATATCACTTTCTGGGGTATAGTCAAAATTTGTGCTGCTGCAAATAAAGGCTGGCGCTGCATTGCTATTTATTAATTTCGGTTGAATTTTATCAATAGTAATCTCCTTTATAACAGAGCAACCTGAGGAAGTGGTGCCTTCAATATAATAGGTACCTGTGCCTACCTCAGCGGGGTTGCCCACTACGGAAGTACCTTCTGCATCTGTCCAGTAATTGAAGCTTAAGCCGGAAGTAGAACCAGCGGTAATTTCCGGTGCCGTTAAATCTACTGAAGTGGCACATTCCGGAATATTGATTTGGAGGTCTGGAGTAGTATTTACACTTACCTTTACCGGAATGGGGGTTCCGGAACATCCATGGGAAGTTGGTGTTACGCTGTAAGTCACCGTAGCTACACCTGCTGTTTCATTGAGTAATGTTTGCTGAATTTGGGAACCTTCACCAGCAGTTGCTCCCTGAATGCTTCCAGACGGTGAAATTTCAGCAATGGTCCAGCTGAAAGTCGTTTCTTGAACAGAACCAGAAAAGGAAATATTGGTTTCACTTCCGGTGCAAATTTCTTGTGAGGAAGGAGAAATAGCCACATTTGGCGTGGGGTTAACCGTTATTTCAAAAGTCTTAATGTCCCCTTCACAGCCGTTGGCTTTAGGAAGGATTTCAATAATGACCGTTTTGGGTTGATCGGTATTATTAACAGGGGTAAAAGAAGGAATTTTGGTAAGGTTATTTTTATCGTTCAGGCCAATTGCAGTACCTCCTGAAATATCAAATTGAACACCCGGAGGTACGCCGGTAAGTGGGATTTCCTCGGTTTGCAATCCATTACAATATAACTGATCTTCCACTAGATCTGCTTCAGGTTTTGGTTTTACTTCAATGCTAAAGGTCTTTACGCCACCCTCGCAATCATTTGCAGTCGGGGTAATCGTGATCGTAGAAATTTGACTTTCATTGGTGTTATTAGTTGCTGTGAATGCCGGAATATTTCCCTCTCCGCTTGTTGGAAGTCCGGTTGCGGGATTGTCGTTACTCCAGCTTATTCTCGTATTCGAAAAGGCGGTGGTAAAATTAATGGCACTTACACTTTCGCCTTCGCAAATGACAACATTTTCCACGGAATTTACCACCGGGGTCGGATTTACCAGAATACTGAAAGTTTCCGGCTCCCCTTCGCACCCATTGGCGGTTGGGGTTACTGTAATTTCAGCGGTGATAGGATTGTTGGTAGCATTGCTAGCGGTGAATGAGTTGATAGGTCCAGTTCCGCTTCCTGTAAGACCTATGGTCGGATTATCATTTGTCCATTTGTTGGTAGTTCCATTTACGCTGCTCCCGGAAAAAGTGATTACTTCCGTATCGGTCCCATTGCAGATCACTATATTTTCTACGGAATTCACCGTTGGGGTAGGATTTACTAAAATGCTAAATGTTTCCGGTGCGCCTTCACATCCATTGGCGATTGGCGTTACCGTAATTACCGCAGTAATGGGACTATTGGTAGTATTTGTAGCGGTGAATGGGTTGATAGGTCCACTTCCGCTTCCGGGAAGGCCTATAGCTGTATTATTGTTTGTCCATTCATAGGCGGTTCCATTTACGGTACTGCCTGAAAATGATATTTGGGGAACATTTTCAGCATTACAAAGAGTGATATTTTCCACTGGATTTACAGCCGGTTGCGGAAAAACCTTGATTTCAAAGACTTCTGAATTTCCTTCACAACCATTATAAGTGGGAGTTACGGTAATGGTTGCAGTTTGTATTTGGTTGCTCGTATTATTGACTATAAAAGGCTGAATATTGCCGGTACCTGAAGCAGCCAGGCCAATAGAAGTGTTACTATTCTGCCATCCGTAAGTAGCCGAAGAATTATTCACCTGAAAATTGATAGCACCAATAGTTTCCCCTACACAAGCTTCTATATCCTGAGGTTTAGTAACTTCAGGATAATTGTAAACGTCTATGCTAATAGTATTACTGAACGATTCATTCACTGTCTCAGAGCAGGTGAAGTTTACTTTCAACCTAACTTCGTCATTATTAATAAAGGAGGAGCTTGTGAAATTTGAAGTATTCGCTCCGTTTATGTCTAAGTTATTCACTTGCCACTGATAAGAAGCTGCCCATTCATTTCCACCACTAATGCTGGATTGAAACAACACTTCCTCTCCTTCACAAATAGTTTCCGTATTTGCATTGATATTTACTGTCGGAGTAGTTGTACACTGACTGTAACTATTGGGAATTGAAATGATTAAAAAGAGTAAAAAAGTAATTTTACCCATAGGCATAGAATTAGGCGTATCGATAAAAGTACTGAATTAATCGATAAAAAGATAATTGCCTGATGAAATCTTATTTAGGTTGTTTGTATAGCATACTGGATGTATCTATAAAATTTAGGTTTTCAAATGGGAAATAGAAGTTCGTCACTGGTTTTAGCGGTTTAAAAATAGCCTATTCACGTGTCCCGATCTCTTTTAAAGAATTTTATTAAATTAAAAATCTTTATGCAAAAAACTTGTTGAATACGCTGGAAAACACTTGCCACGCTTTGTTCGGTAAATGCAAAAGGAGTAGTCAGACTAAATTTGATGTTCTCAGGAAGCTTATCACAATTTGTGATAAGCTCTCTCCAGGCATTCTTGGATAACTGAAACATAAAGTCTCGGAAATCGTTTGTTCGAGTACTCTGGTATCTCCTTCATATAGTTCCGCCAGGTCAAAATCTAGTTTTACTTTGTTGCCGTGGATATGGTGGATTTTGGTTTTTATAATCGATAAATCCATTGTCTTTGTTTTTTGGCTATAGTATCGCAATTTGTGATATCAAATTCTTGTATTTTTTTGTTTAAGGCGTTTCTGATAGTTACTGTTTTGGACTTCTACATACAATTTTCAAATGACTGTAATCCGTATCCCTATATGCTAACCCCTTTTTGGAATTGGCTTTCAACTTTGCCTTTAAATGCATCATATCCTTACTGATTTTCTTTTCAACTACTCTGGCATATCTTTGCGTCGTAGATAACTTAGTGTGGCCCAACATTTTTGAGACTGTTTCGATGGGGACATCGTTTAAAAGTGTAATGGTGGTCGCAAATGTATGTCGCGCTACATGAAAGGTCAGGTTCTTATCGAAATTGCACATCTTAGCTATTTTCTTGAGGTATTGATTTACTTTTTGGTCACTGAATACCCGTAGAAGTGAATAATCATTTTCAGGAGAGGGATAATCAGCGTATTCGTCAAGAATTGCTTTTGCTTCATCCAGCAAAGGAAACATTACGGGAGTGTTCGATTTCTGGCGTCTCACCATTATCCATTGCTCGCCATCTATTCCTTGCACAACATCCTTCCTTTTCAAATTCTTCACCTCAATATAACAGAGCCCGGTATAACATGAGAACACGAATATATTCCTTACCAAACGCATGCTTTGGTCAGGTAAGGGAATTGTTTTTATCATTTCAAGCTCGAATTGCTCTAAGAAAGGACAGTCAAATTCTTCAAACTTCAGTTCATACAAGGCAAAAGGGTGTGACTTGATCCAACCATGTTTAAAGGCAAGGGTCGTAAATTTCTGTAGCCGCTCCAAATGTTTCATTATGCCATTATTGTTCAATGGTTGGGATTTACGTAAGGGTGGGCAAGTACGAAGGTAATTTTCAAACTTGACGATAAATGAATAATCGATTTGGGTCAAGTACACATCATCTGACTTGAACTGCTTTTTTATGAAGCGATAAATGTACTTTTCTGTGGCACTATAGTTCTTTACGGTGCCTGGAGCCAATTTTGCAAATTCGTTCTCTCTATGGTAACGTATGAGGTCTTTGCAAGTTAAGATCGCCTTATCCCTCCCCAAATAGCGAAGTTTAACAGCTTGTGCCGTAATAAGCCTCCCTTCAGCTTTTAGCTCTTTGTAGGCTTTATTGATTCTGGATTTTACGTCATCCAGGGTTTCATTAATGTGCCTTGCATTTTTTGTCCGGATCTTTGCTCGACGGGACATAGCGCACCAATGCTTTTCCAAAATAGATTCCTTTGCACTTACATCTACTGGAATGCTATCTACCCAGATACGGGCATAGATGGGAAAGGTCCCATCCTTTTTGATTGAGGTCTTTTTCAACCAAAAACGGACGTTAAAAGTGTGTGAAATTGTCATTACTTTCGTTTTTAATTATAAAATCAGTTAAACGAAAGCCAAATCGCCTCGAAAGTCAAATACGGGCTATGAACTATAAATTTAGGAATTTATTTCCTAAAAAATAGGACACTAAATAGGACACTAAGAGATTTGCCCTCAAATGGAAACAAAAAAAACCAGTAAAAATGTATTTTACTGGTTTTCATTCATTTGCGTATTAAAAAACTAATTTTAATACCCTATGTGTCGGGATGACAGGATTTGAACCTGCGACCACACGGCCCCCAGCCGTGCATGCTACCGGACTGCACCACATCCCGTTTAAAGTTTGCAAATTAAAGGGCTTTCAGTCAATTTTCAAAAGCTTTTTGAATAATATTACTTATTGAAATGCTCCATAAAATGATCAGGGTGCGCTCCTGTTCTCTCTCCGGCATTGAGACCATCGATTAATTTTAATTCATCATCATTCAAATTAAAATCGAAAACATTGGCATTTTCAAATATTCGCTCTCTATGCGTACTTTTTGGAATGGTGGTCACACCTTTTTGCAAATCCCACCGAATCACCACCTGAGCGATACTTTTCTTATATTTTTCGGCTATCGTTTTTATAATTTCATTTTGTAAAATGGTCCCACGCATTAAAGGTGACCAGGCCTGATACTGAATATTATTTTCTTTACAATAATCCAAAATCTCCTGTTGCACCAGTCTGGGATGGAATTCATTTTGCAAAACCATTGGCTGTATTCCTCCTATATCCTTAATTGCTTCAAGATGATGTGGCATACAATTACAAACACCAATCGCTTTCACCCTTCCTTCATCATAAAGCTCCTGTAAAATTTTCCAACTCTCTAAATATTTATCGGGTACCGGCCAGTGTATAAGATAAAGATCTAAATAATCTAAGTCCATTTTCTGAAGCGATTTTTCAAAAGCATTTCTGGTATTCTCTTTCCCCTGGTCGTCCACCCACAATTTCGTGGTCACAAAAATTTCTTCTCTAGGGAGATTGGACGTTTTAATTGCCTTGCCCACCCCTTCCTCGTTTTTATAAAATGCCGCTGTATCAACCAGCCGGTAACCCGCATCGAATGCGTGATGAATAGCTGAAATCACTTCCCGGCCATCATCAGCTTTATAAACTCCTAAACCCAGGTAAGGCATCTGAATATTGTTTACTAAGCTTACGGTTCCGGATATATCTGTAATTTCCATTTCTTAATTTTAATCCCTTTAAAGTAACCAATTGCCGAGATGAATAAAAATCTCATCCGTTTTTTATTCCATGATTTGCCATTGAATGTTCATACTAAATTTGTCCCTTTCAGTAGTTGGCTATAAGTCATTAATCATAGGAGTTTCCATGATATTTGTTATATTCACGGCGGGTAATCCCAAATCCCCATTTAAATGACCAAAAAGCTAATTTTTCTGCTTACTTTTTTTGTGAGCTGTACCTACGCTCAGGAAATTACTGAAACGAATACGGATAGCCTGTATTTTAAAGCACTTGATCTATATAAAAATCAGCAGTTTCAAAAATCTTTGGATTTAACGAACAAAGGACTTGAACTTGCACCTGATTATCATGATATCAGGATTTTGAGAATTCGGGATTATTGGGCCTTGAAATTGAACGATCTTGCCACCGCAGATATTCAATATTTACTGAACAAAGCTTCTAATTATCCCAATGTGACCAATTTAGCGATCAGGCATGTAAGATTGTTGAAAGATCCACAAACCGCCCTTGTATTTTTAGACAAAATTGAAGCTAAAGAAAGCCTGGATACAAATTTGAAAATCCTAAAATCTCAGCTTTTACTGGAAGATCATCAAAAAAATAAATCCAGAAAGATCGCTCTCGAATTATTCAATGATCCAAATCTGGAGGAAAAGAACAGATATCTTCTTCAGAATATATTGAAAAGGACCATTAGTAATGAAATAGGGGTCAATTACCAGTACATTTATTTCAGTGAGGATTATACCCGTGAAAATTGGCAGACCATAAGTCCTGAATTTCAGCATAATTTCAACAGAACGGCTGTTATCGCCAGAGTGAATTATACTGATAGGGGTTACGATGATGGCATTTTATATGAACTGGAGGCTTATCCTGTATTCAGTGATAAGGTATATAGTTTTTTTAATGTGGGTTTTTCTAATGGAAATTTATTTCCTGACCTGCGGTTAAGTTCCTCCATTTTTATCAATTTCTTGCAAAAGTTTGAACTGGAAGCCGGGGGGAGATTATTGCATTTTTCTGAACAGGATTATTTTTCAGGAATTGTGGGTTTAACTATGTATCAGGGAAAATTTTATTTAAACGGGCGTGCTTTTATCGGTCCAAAAAGAAAGGAAAAACTCACCCAGAACTACCAGTTTAATGTTCGCTATTACCTAAAAAATGCTGATAATTATCTCTTCCTGAAATTAGGAACAGGAATCTCTCCAGACGAAACTACCATATTCACCCAGGTTCAGGAAAATCCTGGGCTTAACGCCTATTATTCCAATCTGGGCATCAATTTTACGATAGGAAATAGAAATATAATCCAGGTTGGCGGCGGTTTTTTGGTGGAAGAATTGAGTTCTAACCAGGATGGAAATCAAATAATAGGAAATCTTGGATACAGATTTAGGTTCTAGGTATCTGAAACTTTAAAACCTTTTCTGGTCATGGTTCCCCATCCAGATTTAATACTGAATATTTTTTTATAATATCCCTTCATTTGTCCGTAAACTAACACAGGGTGATATAAAAATGGTTCCAGGTAAGCGGCAAGGCACAGCAGCACGATCTGTTTTGGTTGGTCATAATGCTTAAAACTTTTCACATACATAAGGATGGCCGCCGTTGAAAAAATACAACCAACAAGATATGCTGAGAAAAAAATGAGAATTGCCATGGGCCAGTTGATCATGCCGAAAAAAGCAAAGGCGACGATGCAAATTATACCAAGGAATTCAATGATTGGAGCCCCAAATTCAAAAATTAGCCAATATGGATAATATAGAAACCCCATGTGACGATACTTAGGGTTCAAAAAAAGTTTCTTGTGAATTTTTAAAGTTTCCCATAACCCACGCGCCCAACGGTCTCTTTGTTGTATTAAAACATTATAGTCTGGGGGGCCTTCTGTCCAGCACAAGGTTTCTGGCAAATACACCACTTTATATGGAAGTTTTAAATCTTCCATCAAAGTCCTGAGCCGGATACAAAGTTCGAGGTCCTCTCCTACTGTTTTTGCATTGAAACCTCCAACTTCAATCACCCGTTTTCTGGGATACATTCCAAATGCTCCTGAAACAAGCATGAGCCCGTTAATTTCACCCCAGGCCATTCTACCAAGGAGGAATGCCCGGATATATTCCACCACCTGAACCAGCGGAACCAAGTTTTCCGGTAACCTAAGCTCTTTTAAAACTCCATTTTTGATAACCGAATCATTCGCAATTCCAATCCCTCCACCACAAGCTATGATCTCTCTTTCGTTTTCTTCAAGATAGGGCCTCACCATTTTCAATAGTGCATCCTGTTCTATAATACAATCGGCATCTGTACAAACCACCAGTTCTGAAGTAGCAAAATTGATTCCTGCATTTAAAGCGTCTGCCCTTCCTCCATTATTTTTATCCAGTACGGTTAGATGGGTGTATTTCGAAAGTTTGCTTTGATAAATATATTTTACGGAAGCTGTTGGAATAGGCTGTGTTATGAAGGTAGCATCTTTTTTCTCCAGCTGAAATTCTTTAATTAATTGTTCTAAAGAATCATCTTTACTTCCATCATTAACAAGGATAAGTTTATAATATGGATATTGAATGGAAAGTAGGGATTTCACGTTCTCAATAATGGTAAGTCCTTCATTGTAAGCGGGCGCTATTAGTGTGACCGAAGGAATATCTGTAGCACTAACGATATCATTTACCTGTAAGAAAAGGGATTTCTTTTTTGCTTTGTTGATCGCTCGATTGGCTAGGACAATTCCGGCAAAATAAAAAAACATCAAAATTATTCCGTAGGCAAAAAATAAGTAGGTGGTCGCCAGATACACATTTTCACTGCTGAAAAAATCCTGCAAATTATTCAACATGGGCCGGCTCTTTAGTATATTGGTTTAAATAGAACTCCTGCACTTTATCTTTATAACCGTTATTCCAAAGAATTTCAGCGATATCTAGTTTAAGATCTTCATTATCGCCATATAATTGTTTTAGATAGAACTGAAGATCAATTTCAGAATTATCAAAGATATAATTCAGTAAGAGTGATTGCTGGGCAGGATGTTGGATCTCTTCATATAATGCTTTTACATATTGCATTTTTGATTTTGAAATCGCAAAGGTCTGAATACAATAGATGGCAGTTTCCCTAATTCCATAATCAGGATCATTTAGATGATCAGTGATATAATCTACTTCTTCGTGTAGCTGGAATTTTCGAATAATCCGCATCAGAAGTTTTTTAGCGAATGGTTTTTTGGTATTATAGGAGTTGTGCAGCCATTTTAATTCCGGTCTTGGATAAAGATCAGAAAGTTTTTCAACAATTTTAATTTGTTGCCATAGCGTCATATTATAATTCAAATAAGGAATAAACCTAAGACTTTCCCACCCAAGAAATACTACCAGGGCAATTTGGGCCTCACGACGAACGTAAAGGTTTTTATCGTTCCTATATTTTAAAATTTTATCTATATGCTGTGTTTGATTCATTTCATAAATCTCACGAATACCCCTGGCCCGTCGATACCAGCTAACACTACTAAGTTTTCTAATTGAAACTCTGTACGGAGGTATTTGGGCATACAGGGTTTTAAGTTTGATGAAATTTTCACCCAGGATCGTCCTTTGGGTGCGAATCATCAACCTTACCAAATATTGAATATTCTTCCTTTTTCCTTGCGAAATACCAACAGCCCTCAAAGATTTTTTAATCTCGCTTAATGTTAATGGATTATTGGGATCGTTGTAAAGGTAACGGCTAACAATGTCGGCAAAAGTGAACTCTATAAGGTTAAGATGGGCTTTTCTATTTTTTCGGTAATAAATGCTGAAGAATAATGCAATCCAAAGTCCAATGAGTACTACAATGAGCACTAAAATAAAATTTAGTAATAAAACTTCTGTCATCAGTAGGTTTGAATGATAGCTTCTATTTCATCTAAATCCAGAGGTACCGCGAAAAATCCGGAAACTCCTTTCAGGGCGAAAATTTCCTGTTTTGTTTTGTCTTGTCCCATATTGGTGACAATTAGTAAATTTTTATGTATGATTACTTCCTGTACCTGAGCGACAAATTCCAGGGGGGCAATCCCTTCAAATAAAATATCGGTAATGATGAAATCGTAATCCTGCTGCTGATCTTCAATATCCAGCCTTTCCAACGATGCAATTGCCCTACATTCAAATTGGTTCTTGGCTACTAATTTTTCCAGAATTTTTAAGATGATAATATCCTCCTGGATCACCAAGACTTTCTTCATTGCCATTGATTTACCTCGGAAATATAGTAATTATAAGCTAGGAATTGATATTAAAAGCTAAAAGCTGCCCTACAAAACTAACTTGAATTATTTTTAGTAAGAAAAATCTTTCTTATTTTTCGTTGCTTTTTTTATAAAAATTAAAAATTTTGAAACATTAAAACATAGCTTTATATCCCTATATAACTATCAAAATAGATAGTTGATCATTTCCTTTTTAATTTTTATATGTACACGCTTAATCCTTTAATCTGTGTTTTGGAAGTTTTGAAATGTAATATAAAAAACTATCTTACCTCACGAACTACAGTCTCTAACATCCCCAAATGTTTAAAAAACCTTCAGATCTATCAAAGGAAGCTCAATCCTGGATCACTCAAAATCCTGAAATTTTCAATTGGCTAACCTCAACTGCTTTTAGTGGATTTTGGTTCTGCAATCTCGACGCACCTGATAATTATTATATGAATCAGGCGTTTAAAACTAATTTTTCAGGGAATTTAATACCAGAAATTTCAGAAAAACTAAGGAATTTTATAGAAAGAATTGAAGGGAATCTTTCTGAATTTGACCAAAACTTCGCCCTTCAATATGAGGATGGCCTGCACATAACTTTAAAATGCTGCGGAAAAGTCTTTCTGTCAGGTTCTGAACAATGTCTTTTTATCAAGTTTGTCCAAACTTCGACAGAATCTGATAAAGAAGTTGAACTTCTCGAAAAAATTAACGAGTTATCAAAGCTGAACAACCTGTTTCATGAAACTAATAAGGTCGCCCGGGTTGGTGGCTGGGAAGTAAACCTGGTTGAAAATAGCGTTTACTGGAGCTCACTCACTAAAGAAATTCATGAAGTTGCTAAAGATTTCGTGCCCAATCTGGAAACAGGGATAAATTTCTACAAAGAAGGTTGGAGCCGTGATAAGATAGTCAAGCTATTTGGTGAGGCCGTTTCAGAAAATATACCTTTTGATTCCGAATTTAAAGTTATTACCGCCAAAGGCAATGAATTATGGGTAAGATCTTTTGGTACCCCAGAATTTGTTGATGGCACATGCGTTCGGGTATATGGTGCTTTTCAGGACATCGACCAAAGGAAAAAAGATGAACTGGAATATGAAGCGACGAGGCAGCGATTCGAAATGATATTTGACAACAGCTCGATTGGAATTCTGCTGGTAAATACGGGAGGTACTATTTTGCTTGCAAATCCTGCAAGTTTAAAGATTTTTGGATTTGATGACCAAAACAGTTCAAAAGTCATGGAAATGACTTTCAGGGACCTTATCCATCCAGATTTCCTGGAAGTTGCTACAGCAAAACGAAAGGAATTACTTCAAGGGGAACTCACTTCTTATCAAATTGAAGCTCAATTTTATAAAGTAACCGGGGAACTCATCTGGTGTAGATTAAATACATCCATTATTTATGGCCAATTTGAAGAAGAAAGATTAATTATTACCCAGGTTGAAGATATTACTTCGCGAAAACAATTGGAAAATGAGGCTTGGGAAAATGCCAAGCGTTTTGAAAATACCTTTGAATATTCCTCAGTTGGAAATGGAGTAATTGGTTTGGATGGAAAATGGAAAATGGTTAACCGGAATCTCCATACCATGCTTGGTTATAACAAGCAGGAATTTTTAAAACTTCGGTTAAAAGATGTTACCCATCCCGAGGATCGAAAGAGCGATGCTAAATTGATCGGGCAATTACTGGAAAATAAAATAAACACCTATACTATCGACAAACGCTATATTAAAAAAGATGGTAAGATTGTCTATGGCCGTTTATATGTTTCCGCTTTAAAAGATGAATCGGGAAAAATCCTGTATTTAATTGGTCAGGTAAATGATGTCACTACCAATGTTAAATCCCAAAAGGCTTTAAAGAAAAGTCTTCAGGAACTTCAAAACCTTATGGATGCCACTACCCAGGTTTCCATAATTGAAACAGATCTTGAGGGATTTCCCCGAAAATTCAACAAAGGAGCTGAAAATCTTTTAGGTTATACTGCGGAAGAATTTATTGGAAAGAAAAGTGTCTCTGTGATACATGAAGCTAGTGAAGTCATGGAACGCGCGAAGGAATTATCAGAAATGTACAACGAACCGATTGAAGGTTTTGATGTGTTTATCTATAAAGCCCGTTTAGGTAATTTTGACTCCAACGAATGGACGTATATTAGAAAGGATGGCTCAAAATTCCCGGTTCAGCTAGTGGTTACAGCTACCAGAAATACAACGGGTAAAATCACAGGATACCTGGGAGTTGCCACAGATATTTCCCAAAGAAAAAAAATGGAGGCCCGCCTGCTGAATTCTACTAAAAAAGCAGAAGCGGCCAATAAAGCAAAATCTGAATTTCTGGCGAATATGAGCCACGAAATACGTACTCCCCTAAACGGTATTATAGGCTTTACAGATTTGTTGATGAAGACAGAACTGCCACAACAGCAACAACAATACTTACAAACAGTTTACAACTCTGGAATTTCACTTATGGATATCATTAACGATATCCTCGATTTTTCTAAAATTGAAGCTGGTAAGCTCGAACTTAGCAGTGAGCGTGTGGACATTTTGGAACTTTGTAACCAGTCTATTGATATCATCAAGCATCAGGTACATAAAAAAGGTATAGAAATTTTACTTAATATCTCCCCAAATATTAAGGGTTATGTCTATGCAGATCCGGTTAGATTGCGCCAGGTCCTAATCAATTTAATGGGAAATGCCGCAAAATTCACCGAAAAAGGTGAAATTGAGCTAAGTCTTACCGCTACCCAGGGAGAAAAGGAGAATTTAATGACCTACCATTTTTCCATTAGGGACACGGGTATTGGGATTGCCCCACAAAATCTTAAAAAGATCTTTACTTCTTTTGGACAGGAAGATGCGAGTACTACCAGAAAATATGGAGGAAGTGGTTTAGGCCTTACTATTAGCAATCGATTATTAGGCTTAATGCATAGCAAATTGCATGTAGAAAGCAAACTTCACGAAGGAAGTACTTTTTCTTTTGAAGTTGATCTGGTTACGGAAACTCCTATTAATAAAAGCTCACGAGTATTTCAAAATGTGAATAAAGTGCTTATTGTTGATGATAATGAAAATAACCGAAGCATTTTAACGGGAATGCTCAATTCATTTCAAATAGAAGCTGCCTCTGCATCTAATGGGATCACGGCCCTCGAAATTCTGAAAAAACAAAAATTTGATTTGGCAATTATAGATTATAACATGCCTTATATCAATGGTATCGACCTAATAGCACAAATTAGGGATAATATTAAGCTGGATAAAAACATTTTGCCCATCATTTTACTCCATAGTGCGGTTGAAGATGATAAAATTACTAAGGGATGTGAAAAATATGGGGTCAAATTTAAGGTAACTAAACCCATACGAATAGAATATCTCAAAGATTTAATCGCTAAAGTTGAAAATCCCATGGAAGGGACCCTAATTAAACCCGAAGAAAATGAGATGATAATTAATAATCCCCTCGCTGCTAATATATTGGTGGTGGAGGATAATCCTGTAAATAAATTTCTGGCCAATACCATCATTAAAGAAATACTTCCAAATGTGACCTTATTTGAGGCAGGAAATGGGTTAGAAGCAATCAATCAATTTAATCAACATCAGTTTGATTTAATATTCATGGATATTCAAATGCCTTTAATGGGCGGGCTTGAAGCTGTAAAAGAAATACGCAACTTAGAAGAATTTTCTTACACTCCAATTGTAGCGCTTACTGCTCGAACCCTCACTAATGAAGCAGATGAATGCATAGAGGCAGGAATGGACGATTATCTGTCAAAGCCCGTTTTAATTGATGACATAGCAAAAGTAATCAAGAAATTTATTATTGATAAATAGTTTAAAAAATTAAAATATCAACCTTTCACCTTATTTTATATGCTTTTTATCGGTATTTTTGAACTTTATATCATTTTGTTACGTAAGTTTCTAAAATCATAAAATTATAGTACTACATAATACCGCTAATTATCACATGAATAATATAAGTGATATTACCCACACAAATTCACCTCAACTTTTATTTGTTGGAGAAAATTCCCAAGATTGCTCTCAATTCCTGCAAAATTTAATTGAAGAGAATATTTCAGTTAAGCACATAGAGAATAGTATAGATGCTATCCATTACATTTCAGAAAATACAGTTGACGTAGTATTAATTAAGCAATTTTGCAGTCCGCTGGACGCACAAAAAACACTGGAATATTTGAATACTGAACAGGAATTTAATGTCCCGGTTTTAATTATTCTCGAAAGTGAGGTTAATGTACAAAGTAGCTTTGATTTTAGAAAGACTGAAGTGCTTTCAAAAGAATTAAATTCTCATGACCTCAAGAAAGTTCTAAACCTACTTGTGGAGGTCACTTCCCAGGGATATGGTCCTTCCACCTTTTCCCTACAATACTTAAGATCTATTGGAGGTGATAATGAGCAGTTTTTAATTGAAACCTTTGAAATTTTTAAATCATCGGTTACCAAACAACTTAAAATTTTAGAAGAAGCGATCAAAATCAACAATCCCCAGGATATCTCAGGAGTTGCCCATAATATTAAACCCTCCTTCGAAATGCTGATGAACGATTCGGGAAGAGACCTTTGTGATAAGTTAACCTACGAGTTAAACAAGCATAAACCCGCACAAATTCTGAAAGAATTAAAAATAGAATATTCAAAAATTGAGCACGAGATGGCCCTTTATCTCCAAAAGAACCCTACATGAAAAGAATTTTGATTATAGAAGACAATCCCATGGTAGTGAAATCCCTGCAATTTAAACTCACTAAAGACGGTTATACAGTTCTAACTGCTACTGATGGAAGAGAAGGCGTTAAAATGCTGGAAGACCAGGAATATGACCTCATTATTACTGATCTTATGTTACCATTTATTAGTGGAGTGCAATTGATTGAACATATCAAAAAAAATCGAGCGGACACTCCAATTATCGTATTATCTACCTCCAAACAGGAAGATATTATTCTTGAAGCATTTAACCTTGGCGTACAGGATTTTATCACCAAACCCTTCAGTCCAAATGAATTATCCTTACGAGTGAAAAGATCGTTAGAAAGCGTCTCTTAAAAATTTAAATAAAAAAGTATTGCCTGAACTCTACGATTATATTTTCAACGAAAAAAACTGGGTACTACGCTTCAATATGATTTGTAGTGTGGTTTTCCTGTTGATGATTTTATTTACCGTGGTGTTGATTTTAAGGTCAAGAATTTATAAAATCATAGAAGAGAAAAAGACAGCCCGTTATCAGGAGTTACTTAATGACTTTGTGGGCACTTATATCTTTGAAGAAGATGAAGATTTCAAAGCCAGAATAGATTCTTTCAGACTTAACTATCTTAAAGGCAATTTTGAACAGGAAATTGCCATAAAAATAATTCTAAATTTCGCAGAAAATCTAAAAGGTGAATCCCGTGAAAAAGCCATTTCACTTTTTTATGAATGGAAGCTTTTAGAAAAGCTTCGTGCAGAACTAAATTCTTCAAAATGGCATAGAAAGGCAAAAGCAATCCATACCTGCTGTTCCCTTCAAATTTGGGAATTATCCCATTTAATTGAGCCATTTTTGAACAGTTCTAAAACCGAAGTTAGACAACAGGCTTTGCTGTATTTTATTCATCGGTCACCAGAAGACCCTTTAAACTTTTTGGATAAAATTGAATTCGATATCACTTTATGGGAACAAATTTTTATTCAGTATGAGCTGCAGAATAACTATAAGGGAGATATTCCTGATTTCTCCCCCTATCTGAAGCATACATTGAATAGTGTGAAAATTTTCGCGATGAAAATTATAGCAGAATTCAATCAGTTTGAAAATTCCCCGAACATATTACCCTTTATTGAAGATGAGAATGAAAATTTAAGGCAATATGCCATCGAATGCTTAATTGAACTTCAGGAGCCTGCAGCACTTGGTTTATTGAAAGGGAATTTTGCCCTGGAAACCTCTTCGGTTCAATATACTATAATCGAATATATTTCGAAATTAGGCAGCAGCGAAGATTTTGAAGACATTCAAAAATTTATTTCCCAATGCGATTGGATAAATCGCTTGAAATACTATAAAAACAGTAAAATTTTAACTCCGGAAATTATTAGTTTTTCATAAATCCATTTTTCCCATAAAATTTAATAGATTGGGACAGATTAAAAATATCTGTTACCTGCTTAAATTGAACATGATTTG
Organism: Gramella sp. AN32; assembly: GCF_023718305.1. GTDB lineage: Bacteria > Bacteroidota > Bacteroidia > Flavobacteriales > Flavobacteriaceae > Christiangramia > Christiangramia antarctica. The sequence goes on along the minus strand of NZ_QEYO01000018.1, from coordinate 3,124 downwards.
AATATTGATAAAATTGCCGATATTGCCAGTTGGCTTTTTTTAGCTTACGGATTAATTATTTCTATAGGATATATGACCACCGCCTTCTTTTCCTTTCTGGAAATTAGGGATTACAAGCGCAAGTATAATTTCCAGGACGAATTCCCATTACTACAATCTTCTAACCTTCCAAAAATTTCCATTCTGGCGCCTGCCTATAATGAAGCAAACAATGTGGTAAACAATTTAAAATCCTTATTGACGCTCAATTACCCTGTTTACGATATTATTATCATTAATGATGGAAGTAAAGATGATACTTTGTTGAAATTAATTGAAAATTTTGATTTAGAACCTACAGCGTTTTTAGGAAATCCGGCTCTTGAAACAAAAAAAGTGAGGGGTATCTATAATTCAAAAAACCTGGCATTCAAAAACTTAAAGGTCATTGATAAAATAAATGGCGGAAAAGCCGATTCCCTAAATGCAGGAATTAATTACTGCGACAATGAGCTGATTTGTTGTATAGATGTGGATTGTATTTTAGAAACTGATGCACTGCTGAAGTTGGTCAAACCATTTCTGCATAACAAAGAAAAGGTTATTGCATCTGGAGGCGTTATAAGAGTTGCAAACTCCTGCAAGGTAGAAGATGGGCGGATCGTGGAAGTAAAATTGCCCGATAGTTTTTTGGCACGTGCCCAGGTGGTTGAATATTTCAGAGCCTTTTTAATGGGAAGAATGGCATGGTCCAGATTGGACGGTTTATTACTTATCTCCGGTGCCTTTGGGATATTTGATAAAAAAACCGCCATTGAAGCAGGAGGTTATAATACCAAAACTGTAGGAGAAGATATGGAGCTCTTAGTGCGTATGCGAAGGTTCATGAGGGAGAAAAAAATAAAATATACCGTGGGATTTGTACCAGATCCACTTTGCTGGACAGAAGTTCCTGATAAATGGAGAATTTTACATAGACAAAGAAACCGCTGGACGCGTGGTACCGTTGAAACTTTATGGATACATAGAAAAATGTTATTCAATCCCAAATACAAAATACTCGGACTCCTGAGTATGCCTTATTGGCTTTTCTTTGAATGGATGGCGCCAATTATAGAACTTATTGGGATAATATACTTCATATTCCTTATTGTTTTTGACGCGGTAGATTACCGGGTACTCGGTATTTTTTTGGTTGTCGTCTATACGTTTGCCATTTTATTTTCGGTAACCGCCTTATTTTTTGAAGAGTATTCTTTTCAGCAATATAAAAAGCCCAAATACATCTTAAAATTAATAACTACCGTACTGTTGGAGCCCCTACTCTATCATCCGTTTATTATGTGGGCATCTATAAAAGGAAATATCGATATAATAACTGGCAGAAATCAATGGGGAGAAATGTCGAAGAAAGGCCTTTCTCAAAATACAGATTAACAAATACTCATCCTCACCTGATTTTGGAGTTTCTCTCTGAAACATTTAAAAATAAAATTGATAAAAAAAATTTTGAAACCGACTATCCTGAGGCTTAGCCACCGGGGAATTTTATAGATTTAAATTCATTTTCAGAAGAATCAAAATTTTATTATCTTAAGCATTAGAATTTTCCTTAAACTATCCTAAATACGGCTAAAATATTCCCTACAAAATCTGTATTTTTAAGAAGACCCTCAGTAATTAAATTATAGCTCTATATGAAATGTATCATTGTTGATGACGAGCAACTTCCTGCAAAAATTCTTGAAACTCTTATTAAGGATCAAAAAAAGCTTGAGCTTCTGGGAATTTTTCATGAGGCTATGGAAGCAATTAAGTTTTTAAATGAACATCAGGAAGTCGATTTAATTTTTCTGGATATTTTAATGCCGGGCTTTTCAGGCTTCGATTTTATAAAAACTATAAAATCAAAGCCTCAAATCATATTAATTTCATCTGATAAGAATTTTGCTTTCAAGGCATTTGAATTTGAAGAAGTAGTGGATTATTTAAATAAGCCGGTTCAACCGGAACGCTTTAAAGTTGCAATTTCAAGAGCTGAAAAAAATCATAGGATTCGTGATAAAGTAATACATAGCTCTCGCACCAATGCTGAAACTCTGGAGAATAATAAACTGTGTGTAAATGTGAACCGGAGGCTGGTAAACCTTGATATAAATTCCATCTATGCCATTGAAGCAAAAGGTGATTATATTCTTGTAAAAACAGATAAGGAAAATCATGTTGTTTATAGCACGCTTAAAAAGATTTTCCAAAAATTACCTTCAGATAAATTTATACAGGTTCACCGCTCTTTCATTGTAAACTTTAATGAGATCATCGACATCAAAGATAATAGTGTCCTTGTAAAAAGTGACCTGATACCTGTTAGTAGATCACATAGAACAAATCTCATTAACAAATTAAACCTCTTATAATTCCAGTAATATCATATACCGGTCAAAACAGGCATTTCACCTTTGGTATGTTTCTATTGGTCTAATTATCTAACAGAGGCCCTCTCCTACTCCATATCTTTATCATCAGATTGATAAATTCAAATTTCAAAGTATGTTGAAATCATTTCGATTCTCGCTTTAAGAGAATTGATAACCTATGGATTGGCCCGGATAGTATCCCTACTACACATCTGGGTTTCCCATAGGATTTCAAAAAAGCTATAATTGCCTATGCACAGATTGGATGTTGATGAAGAAAAGGCTTGTGTAATAATATATGGGCATATTACTTCAGAAAATGTTAGTGAAGTTCAGGTTCAACTAAATGAAATTATAGCCAGAAAAATGAGTCTTGTTCTTGATCTGAACCATATTCAAGAAATAGACAGGGCGGGATTATTTATGTTATTCATATATAAGAAAAAAAATTCAGCAAAGAATAAAGTAGTAAAAATCCTCCTCGACCCCAGCATCTTTTTAAATCATTTTTTTCCCCCGGAAATGCAATTTAAACTTATAAATAATGAGTAGACAATAATCCCCATTACAAACTACTTAATAAGAAAAGCCCTCTTTAAAAGCTACCGTCTGGACACATCTTTTTTTATTCTACTTTAGGATAAAAAAATGCAGACAAGACATTTTGAGGATTTAAAAGACAAGCGATTGTTGAATAGAGGTAATTCTATTCTCAATCGTTTGTTTGC